>NZ_AP019654.1:0-1200000 GCF_009938205.1 Vibrio panuliri
GAACTGACCTCTGGTATTCAAGAAAAGTCGGACAGATAAAAAGAGCGATATTCTACCTGCTTTCTAGTAGAGAGAAAAACGCTTTTGTGCTTTTTAAGTTTAGGGGGCAAACTAAATATATATAAGATCTATATATATGATCTTTTATTAGATCTACTATTAGGATCGACGATCTCTGTGGATAAGTTAAAAATGATCAACAAGATCATGGATCTTATTAGGATCATATCATGTGATCTTACCTTGATCAGATCGAGGATTAGCTGGGATCAAAATCGGTACTTATACACAGGGGTGAATTCGGATCAAAGTTGTTATTGGGATAACTATAGGTTAATCACCGGATAAACGCTGACTTATACACAGTTAGTTTGATTAAAAACTGTCCAATTAAACCTGTTGTTGTGACTCAATCCTATCCACAAGACAAAAAAATAGGCCAGCATTGCTGACCTAGTGACATTTTCTTCGTCTCTATTTACCGATATCGTTGCTAAATCTGGTTTAAAAACGTTCGATATGATCCTGTAACCAGAGTTCCGCTGCATCTTCAGGGACTGGGTGAGCCAAAACATCGATGGTCAAACAGTCACTAATTGGTGTTCCACCAATGTCTTCTAATAGCTCATGCGCATGTTTTCCAGCGGCGCAGAAGGTATCGTAGCTTGAATCACCAATGGCAATCACCGCGTATTTTACTTCGCTCATTTTTGGTGGTGTTGCTTGAAGTGCCTGAATAAACGGTTGGATGTTGTCTGGATAGTCGCCAGCCCCATGAGTGGATGTGACGATTAGCCATGTTCCCTGAGGTTCGATTTCAGCAAAGTTAGGTTGATTGTGGATCGTGGTTTTAAATCCCTTATCCACCAGCAGATCACTTAAATGATCGCCGACATACTCAGCTCCGCCTAAGGTGCTGCCTGTAATAATATGAATCATACTGTTTTGATCCCTTATAGATTCAAACGCATCAAACAATGCATCATTAAAGATATAAAAAAACGCGTATCACTGATACGCGTTTAGAGCTATTTACCGATACAGAAAGAGGAGAATATACGTCCGAGCAAGTCATCAGAGCTGAACTCGCCGGTAATCTCATTGAGGTGTTGCTGAGCAATACGCAGCTCCTCTGCGAGAATTTCTCCAGCCATGTAGCCTTCAAGTTGCTGTTGGCCAATGTCGAGGTGCTCTGCTGCACGCTCGAGAGCCTCTAGATGACGTCGACGAGCCATAAAGCCCCCTTCGTGACCACCCGCAAAGCCCATGCACTCTTTTAGGTGACTGCGCAGCGCATCAACACCTGCGCCAGTTTTGGCTGAAAGGCGAATTAAGGTTGGTGAGTTAACGTGGCAGATCCCAAGCTCTTCGCCTGTTTGATCGGCTTTATTACGGATCACAGTCATGCCAATACTATCGGGTAAACGATCGACGAAGTCTGGCCAAATATCTTTTGGATCGGTGGCATCGGTTGTCGTGCCATCCACCATAAATAGTACGCGGTCTGCTTGAGCGATTTCGTCCCAAGCGCGCTCGATACCTATTTTTTCAACTTCATCTGACGCATCACGCAGACCTGCGGTGTCAATAATATGCAGCGGCATGCCATCAATATGAATGTGTTCACGTAATACGTCACGAGTTGTCCCCGCGATGTCAGTGACGATAGCGGACTCTTTGCCTGACAGAGCATTAAGAAGGCTGGATTTCCCTGCATTTGGACGACCAGCAATAACCACTTTCATCCCTTCACGCATTATTGCGCCTTGGTTGGCTTCTTTACGCACTGCGTGAAGGTTATCGATGATCGCTTGTAAGTCGGCAGACACTTTACCGTCAGCAAGAAAATCGATTTCTTCTTCTGGGAAGTCTATCGCGGCCTCAACGTAAATACGCAGATGAATTAATGACTCTACCAGCGTGTTGATGCGTTGCGAGAATGCGCCTTGTAACGACTGTAGTGCTGATTTTGCCGCTTCTTCTGAGCTGGCATCAATCAAGTCTGCAATGGCCTCTGCTTGCGCTAAATCGAGCTTGTCGTTTAAAAATGCGCGTTCAGAGAACTCACCTGGACGAGCGGTGCGAATCCCCTCAATTTTAAGAATACGCTTGATCAGCATATCCATGACAACGGGCCCACCATGACCCTGTAGCTCAAGTACATCTTCACCCGTAAACGAGTGTGGGTTAGGGAAGTAGAGTGCAATACCTTGGTCAAGTTGATTGCCCGCCTCATCACTAAATGACAAATACTCGGCGTAGCGTGGACGCAAAGTTTTACCTGTGACTTCAAGAGCCACTTTTTCAGCTAACGGACCTGAAACGCGGATAATACCGACACCGCCACGACCGGGCGCAGTGGCTTGGGCGACAATGGTATCTGTTGTCATAACGAGTGTGCCTATGATTGTGTTGCTCTTCAATTGAGCAGAAATAATGCGATTAGCTGAATTGTAATCAGCTCGAATAAAAAAGGCGACCTTTTGGTCGCCTTTGTATTCGATTAAGACTTACTTCGTCTTAGTGTGTAAGCCTTTCTTCTCCAGAGACTTGTAGATAAGTGTCTGCTGGATAAGCGTTACAATGTTCGATACCAACCAGTATAGAACTAGACCTGAAGGGAAGAACAGGAAGAAGAACGTAAACATAACCGGCATAAAGGTCATGATCTTCTGCTGCATTGGGTCAGTAACAGTTGTTGGGCTCATCTTCTGGATCATAAACATTGACGCACCCATCAGTAGCGGCAAGATGTAGTACGGGTCTTGCGCTGAAAGGTCGTGAATCCAACCGAAGAACGGTGAGTGACGTAGTTCAACCGATTCCATTAGTGCCCAGTATAGAGCGATGAAGATTGGCATCTGTAGAATCAGAGGTAGACAGCCACCCAATGGGTTCACTTTCTCTTTCTTGTACAGTTCCATCATCTCTTGGCTCATACGCTGACGGTCATCGCCGATACGCTCACGCATCGCTTGCAGCTTAGGCTGAAGCATACGCATTTTCGCCATAGAGGTGTACTGAGCTTTAGTCAGTGGGTACATCGCACCACGAACAACAAAAGTCAGTAGGATGATTGCCACACCCCAGTTACCCACGAAGCCGTGAATAGTCGATAGTAGCCAGTGCAGAGGTTTAGCAATAAACCACAACCAACCGTAGTCCACTACTAGGTCTAGGTGTGGAGCAACTTCAGCCATTTGGTCTTGAAGTTTAGGACCTACCCATAGTGTTGCTTTTAGTTCAGCCGTTTCACCGTTCGCGATGGTTTTATTTGGCATACGAACACCGATGTCCGCAAGGTTGCCAATAACACGCGTGTAAAGGTTAGTGCCTGGTTCATCACGTGGAATCCAAGCGCTAGCGAAGTAGTGCTGAATCATCGCAGCCCAACCTTGACCATCAGTCAGATTGATAGACAGGTTGCGATCTTGCATATCGTCAAAGCTGTACTTTTTGTACTTGGTATCTTCAGTCGAGTAAGCACCGCCACGGTAAGTTGGCATTGTGATGCTACCGCCGTCATCCATTACGTTTTGACGTAGGTGAGCGTACATACCGAAGGTCGCGTTGTTACCAGAGTTGTTTACAACATCGTATTCAACATCAACCGCGTAGCTACCACGTTTTAGGATGAAAGTTTTTGTGTACTCAATACCGTTTGCTGCAAACGTCATTGGAATACGTAGCTCATCTTGACCATCTGCTAGAGTAAAGCTGTCAGCGCTTACTGCGTAGTGTGGACGGTTTGAGCTACTCAAGTCGATGCCTTGAGGGCCAACTAAGCCACTTTGTGCAATAAACTGATGACCAGGCTCGTTCTTGAGAAGCTCAAATAGAGCTGGAGAATCAAGTTCTGCTGTGTACTGGTTTAGGTCAGCTTGAACAATGTCACCACCAACCGTATCAATAGACAGAGTTAATACATCCGTTGTTACAGTAATCGCTTTCGCTGTTGCCTGTTGAGCAGGCGCAGGGTCTAGCTCATCGGCAAAAGATGGTGCAGGTAGGGAGCTGCTTGATTGTGCCTGTTCAATCGCTTGCGGAGCTGGATTCTTTGCTACGTTCCATTGCTGGTAAAGTAGGAAGGAGACCAAAGCCAAGGCGATTAACAGGATATTACGTTGAGAATCCATCGTTATTTATCTCTGTCGTGTTTTTGAACTGGTGGAACGGGGTCAAAGCCCCCTTCATTTAGAGGGTGGCATTTTAATAGACGTTTGCCCGATAACCAACACCCTTTTACAAAACCGTGAGCTTTCAGCGCTTCTACAGCATAAGTTGAGCATGTTGGTTGAAAACGACAACGGGGTCCGATAAGCGGACTAATTAGACCTTGATAAAGTCGGACTACACCGATTGCTAGCCACGTGATGGGCGAGACAGTCGTTGCCATAGCTTATCAAATAATTTGAACATTTCATCATTGCTTAGATCTTGTGCGCTTTTTTTCGCAATAACAACAAAATCTTTGTTAGGAAGGTTATGTTGATTGTTACGAAAACTTTCACGAGCAAGACGCTTGAATCGGTTACGACCTACAGCCGTTTTGATTTGCTTTTTAGGAACTGCTAAACCTAGTCGAGGATGAGATAGGTTATTGTTACGTGCAATGATGGTGAAATGAGGTGAGCCAGCTCGGTGAGCTTGCTTGAAGACATTTTGATAATGCTCGGGAGTTAACAAGCGTAACTCCCGATTGAACGCGTACGTATTCAAAATAAATTAATTATTATTTTGACAGGCGCGCACGGCCTTTAGCACGACGTGCATTAATTACTTTACGACCGTTCTTAGTTGCCATGCGAGCACGGAAGCCGTGAGTACGCTTGCGCTTTAGAACTGTAGGTTGAAAAGTGCGTTTCATGATAATTACCTTACTGATCAGTAGTTTTAGGTTCTTAGTTAACCCGGCGTGGGTACAAAGTCTTCTTTATATATAAAGAGGACAAACCGACGCCTCTCAACAAAGAGGCGGAATTGTAATCACACTCACAAATTGTGTCAACGACTCATGTGTGTGAAATTCCGCGTCGGGCGATTATACGTAGTGTGAGCAAAATCTCAAGGATCAAGCGATCCTTCTGTTGGATCTTTATTCAACACCGACTTGATTAAGGAATTTTTTCAATCTTGGATCTTGCGGATTGTCGAAAATTTCCGCAGGCGATCCTTGTTCGACAATATTTCCCTCTGCCATGAAGATCACTCTATCAGCGACTTCTTTGGCAAATTGCATTTCATGAGTGACCACCAGCATGGTTTGATGTTGAGTGGCGAGTTGTTTCATTAAGTTGAGCACTTCGCCGACCCACTCAGGATCCAATGCAGATGTTGGCTCATCAAATAGCAATAGTTCTGGCTGTAGTGCCATCGCACGGCCAATACCAACGCGTTGCTGTTGTCCACCTGAAAGTGCCGCAGGGTAGCTATCGCCTTTATCGCTTAAGCCAATATCATCGAGGATTTGTTGCGCGCGGGCGAGGGCGTCTGTTTTTTTCCAGCCGCGTACCGTCACCAATCCTTCGGCAATGTTCTGTCTTGCTGTCATGTGGGCAAAAAGCGCATAGTTTTGAAACACAAACCCGGTTTTACGGCGTAGGGCTAAGACTTCTGCTTGGGTGTGTTTTTCACTATTAACGCTCACGTCATCAATGGTAATCGTACCTTGGTCTGCTTGCTCCAAAAAATTAACGCAGCGCAGTAAGGTGGATTTGCCGGTGCCGCTTGAGCCGATAATGACAATGATCTCCCCTTGCTTGATTTCGAGATCAATACCTTTGAGGACCTCGCTCTCGCCAAAGCGTTTATGGATATTATTTAGCTTGATCATCGTACATACGCCTTATTCAATTTGTCTTCTGCCCAGCTTTGCACTCGAGTTAGAATCACGACCACACCCCAATAAATTAAGGCAACGGCAAGGAAAGCTTCAAAAAATCGGAAGCTTGAGGAGGCTTCCATCTGCGCTTTAGCCATAATTTCAGCCACGCCAAGAGTAAATGCCAGTGAGGTTGACTTAATCATATCGATGAAATAGTTCATCAGAGAAGGTAAGGCAACGCGGGTTGCTTGCGGCAAAATAATTCGGCGCATTGCTTGTGATGTCGTCATACCAACTGACAAGCTGGCTTCCATTTGGCTACGATCGATACCCATGATAGCGGCACGAATACTCTCTGCCATATAGGCAGCAAAATGGAGGGTTAGGCCGATCACTGCGGCGCTAAATGCATCGATGCCCACCATAATCGGGAAGATTTGCGGTAGGCCGTAATAGAGCAAAAACAGCTGAACTAATAGTGGTGTGCCGCGGAAAAAGCTGATGTACAGCTGGCTTAGTTGATCGAGAACTGGCAAACGAAATACGCGAATATTGGCGAGAACAACCGCTAAGATCAGCGAAAAGGCTAAGCCCCAAGTCGCCATTTCCATTGTGGTGCCAAGATACTTGAGCAATATCGGCATTAGCTCAAGCATGTAGTTAAAATCGAATCCCATATACCTTACCTAAAAGAGAAAAGAAAAGGTGGAATCAATCCACCTTTTTTATTGAAGTGATAGTTTGATATTAGTGGGTAATATCTGCACCGAACCATTTTTCTGAGATGGTTTTTAAAGTGCCATCTGCACGCATTTGGTTGAGCGCTTGATTGACTTCTGTTTGCAGCTGCTTACCGCGTGGGTTATCCAAAAATGGCCAAGCGTTTTGGATAGTTTCAAACGGTTCACCCGCTAATTCGAGTGGCAGACCGGTTTTTTTGATTAACTCAAGCGCTGAGAGTCGATCCATCACAAATGCATCCGCGCGACCAAGTGCAACGTCGTGCTCAATACCAGTATCGTAAGTTTTGATATTAATTTGATTATCTTTATCGTATTGGCGCAGCAGTTGCTCGAAGTTAGAACCTAAGTTTACCGCCACCGTTTTACCCGCTAAGTCAGTGACATCTTGGATTTCTTCGTTACCCTTACGTACCGTGATTTGAGCACCATCGACTACATATGGGTCAGCAAATAAGTACTTAGCTTTACGGGCGTCTGTCATGGTGATCTGGTTTGAAATCGTATCGATGCGTCCTGTTTCGAGCAGACCAAATAGGCCAGAGAAGTTAGCAGTCACATACTCGACTTGGTAGCCATTGCGTTTACCAATTTCGTTCCATAAATCGACTTCAAAACCTTGTAGCTTATCTTTCTCAACAAAAGTAAATGGGAAGTAACGACCAGACATCCCCACTTTCACTTGATCAATCACGGTTTCTGCCGACGCTTGGAGCGCTGCTGTAGAAAGGGCGATAGCAGCAATGGTTGTTTTTATCCAGTTTTTCATATTACATCCTCTTAAATCTATGGTTTCGCATACTACCTATGAGAATCTGGATAGATAAATAACTAAGAGCGATAACCTAGATGGGTTAGTAATAAGTTTATTAGTTATAGCGTTGAACTTCGCGATAAATATCATGCAACGTTGTGGATAAGCTGGTTAAAAATCACGTCATTCACAGAGTTATCACCAACCTTAAGATCCGCCCAAAATTACTCAAATGTGGATCAATATGTGGGTAATACTGGGATTGGGTGTGATGATCCGTCGAATAATCGCGATAAAATTGTGAATAACTTAGATCTTATTCACTGGATCATCGATCATTTGCTGGCGATCTTGGTTATCAACAGGTAAAATCTGCTCTCTTTTCCGATCAATTATCTCGAGTGGGGTCTCCGTGTCATCTTCGCTTTGGTTGCAATGCCTACAACAGCTTCAAGAAGAGCTGCCTGCTACAGAATTCAGTATGTGGGTACGTCCGTTACAAGCGGAGCTTAATGACAATACACTCACTTTGTTTGCCCCAAACCGCTTTGTGTTGGATTGGGTGCGCGATAAGTACCTCAATAGCATTAATCGTCTATTGCAAGAGTATTGCGGTAACGATATCCCTAACTTGCGTTTTGAAGTCGGCAGCCGTCCTGTGGCGGCTCCTACGCCTGCGCCTAAGCGTACACCTGCGGATGTGGCGGCGGAGTCATCGGCTCCTGCTCAATTGCAAGCGCGTAAACCTGTGCACAAAACATGGGATGACGATGCGCAAGCAATGGCAAACATTAACCATCGTTCAAACGTTAACCCGAAACATAAGTTCAATAACTTCGTTGAGGGTAAGTCAAACCAACTGGGTTTAGCGGCAGCGCGTCAGGTGGCGGATAACCCTGGTGCGGCATACAACCCACTGTTTCTTTATGGTGGTACCGGTTTAGGTAAGACCCACTTGCTGCATGCGGTTGGTAACGCGATTGTTGATAACAAGCCGAATGCGAAAGTGGTGTATATGCACTCTGAGCGTTTCGTGCAAGATATGGTTAAAGCGCTGCAAAACAACGCGATTGAAGAATTTAAACGCTACTATCGTAGTGTGGATGCGTTGCTTATCGATGATATTCAGTTCTTTGCCAATAAAGAGCGTTCTCAAGAAGAATTTTTCCATACTTTCAACGCATTGCTTGAGGGTAATCAACAGATCATTTTGACTTCGGATCGCTATCCAAAAGAGATCAGCGGTGTTGAAGATCGTTTGAAGTCGCGCTTTGGCTGGGGTTTGACGGTTGCGATCGAACCGCCTGAGTTGGAAACGCGCGTGGCTATCTTGATGAAGAAAGCGGAAGACCACCAAATTCATCTAGCGGATGAAGTGGCTTTCTTTATTGCTAAGCGTCTGCGTTCTAACGTTCGTGAACTCGAAGGTGCGTTAAACCGTGTGATCGCGAATGCGAACTTTACTGGTCGCCCAATCACAATTGATTTTGTCCGCGAAGCACTGCGTGATCTTCTTGCTCTGCAAGAGAAACTAGTGACGATCGACAATATTCAAAAGACGGTGGCAGAATACTACAAGATTAAAGTCGCAGACTTACTATCTAAGCGTCGCTCTCGTTCGGTTGCCCGTCCACGTCAATTAGCAATGGCACTTGCGAAAGAACTGACAAACCACAGCTTGCCTGAAATTGGTGATGCATTCGGTGGTCGCGATCATACAACGGTATTGCATGCATGCCGTAAGATTGAGCAGTTGCGCGAAGAGAGTCACGATATTAAAGAAGATTACTCGAACTTGATTCGTACCCTTTCTTCTTAATTCGCTGTATTCTTATCAGTTGCTAGTATTGGCTATCGAGCTAAACGCCATCAAGAATTCACATAAGAGCGCATTATGAAATTTTCCATTGAACGCAGTCATCTACTGAAACCACTTCAACAAGTGTCGGGTGCTTTGGGCGGCCGACCAACGTTACCAATTCTTGGTAACTTATTGATTAAGGTTGAAGAAAATACCTTATCAATGACCGCAACGGATTTGGAAGTTGAGCTGATTAGCCGCGTGACCCTTGAAGGGGATTTTGAAGCGGGCAGCATCACTGTGCCGTCACGTAAGTTTCTTGATATCTGCCGTGGTCTACCAGACGATTCAGTGATTACCTTTGTATTGGAAGGGGATCGCGTACAAGTGCGTTCTGGTCGTAGCCGTTTTTCTCTGGCTACACTACCTGCGAATGATTTCCCAAATATTGAAGATTGGCAAAGTGAAGTTGAAGTATCACTGACTCAAGCTGAACTGCGTGGTTTGATTGAGAAAACACAATTTTCAATGGCAAACCAAGATGTACGTTATTACCTCAATGGTATGCTGTTTGAAATTGATGGCACAACACTACGTAGTGTGGCGACTGATGGTCACCGAATGGCGGTATCACTTGTTTCATTAGGTGCTGATTTTGCCACTAAGCAAATCATTGTGCCACGCAAAGGTGTTCAAGAGCTAGTTAAGCTACTGGATGCGCCAGAACAGCCAGTCGTTCTGCAAATTGGTAGCTCGAACGTGCGTGCGGAAGTGAACAACTTTGTCTTCACTTCGAAACTGGTGGATGGTCGTTTTCCTGATTACCGCCGCGTCATGCCACAAAGCACAACAAAAACATTGGAAGCGAATTGTGATGAATTGCGTCAAGCATTCTCGCGTGCCGCTATCCTATCTAACGAGAAGTTCCGTGGTGTGCGTGTTAATCTAGCTGATAGCGAGATGCGTATTACCGCCAACAACCCTGAGCAAGAAGAAGCGGAAGAGATGTTGGATGTGAGCTTTGAAGGTGATGCGATTGAAATCGGCTTTAACGTCAGTTATGTATTGGATGTTCTCAATACTCTGCGTTGTGAAAAAGTGCGAATTTCAATGTCTGACGCCAATGCGAGTGCGCTTATCGAAAATGCCGATGATGACAGTGCGCTGTATGTGGTGATGCCAATTCGACTCTAGCATGCCGCTATCTCGCCTTATAATTAAGCAGTTTCGCAACATTAAAGCCTGTGATATTCAATTATCAGCAGGCTTTAACTTTCTTATCGGTCCGAACGGTAGCGGTAAAACAAGCGTACTTGAAGCCATCTATTTGTTGGGGCACGGTCGTTCATTTAAGAGCAGTTTAACTGGACGAGTGATCCAAAATGAGTGTGACGAGCTGTTTGTACATGGCCGTTTTTTGAACTCGGATCAATTTGAGCTACCGATTGGGATTAATAAGCAGCGCGACGGCACAACAGAGGTTAAAATAGGCGGTCAATCTGGGCAAAAGTTAGCACAGTTGGCTCAAGTTCTGCCGCTGCAACTTATCCACCCAGAAGGGTTCGATTTGTTGACTGACGGGCCTAAACATCGCCGTGCATTTATCGATTGGGGTGTGTTTCACTCAGAATCTGCTTTTTATGATGCATGGGGACGGTTTCGTCGCTTGAACAAACAGCGCAACGCCTTATTGAAAACCGCTCGTAGCTATCGTGAGCTCAGTTACTGGGATCAGGAAATGGCACGTTTGGCAGAAAATATTAGCCAATGGCGGGCTGGGTATGTTGAGCAGATGCGCATTAAAGCTGAGCAGATATGCCGAGCATTTTTGCCAGAATTTGATATCCAATTGAAGTATTATCGTGGTTGGGATAAGGATACGCCTTATCAACAAATCCTCGAGAAGAACTTCGAGCGCGATCAGGCATTAGGTTATACCTTTAGTGGGCCTAATAAAGCGGATTTGCGCATAAAAGTGAACGGTACACCCGTAGAAGATGTGCTTTCACGTGGTCAGTTAAAACTGATGGTGTGTGCGTTGCGCGTGGCGCAAGGGCAACTCCTTACCGAAATGACCGGAAAGCAATGCATTTATTTGATTGATGACTTTGCATCGGAATTAGATAGTCAACGTCGCAAGCGCCTAGCGGACTGCTTGAAAGAGACGGGGGCTCAAGTTTTTGTAAGCTCTATTACTGAGGGTCAAATTGCCGATATGCACGATGATAAAGGCAAGATGTTCCATGTGGAACATGGCACAATAGAGCAACTATAAATAGCGGAAGATAACTCATGTCTGAAAATTACGATTCATCGAGTATTAAAGTACTGAAGGGTCTGGACGCAGTTCGTAAGCGCCCAGGTATGTACATCGGCGACACGGACGACGGCACCGGTCTTCACCACATGGTCTTTGAGGTGGTGGATAACTCAATTGATGAAGCGTTGGCAGGTCACTGTAAAGACATCATTGTGACAATCCATGAGGATAACTCTGTTTCTGTTAGTGATGATGGTCGTGGTATCCCAACGGAGATGCACCCTGAAGAGAAAGTGTCAGCAGCTGAAGTTATTATGACGGTACTGCATGCTGGTGGTAAGTTCGATGACAACTCATACAAAGTATCTGGTGGTCTACACGGTGTTGGTGTCTCGGTAGTAAACGCGTTGTCTGAGAAAGTTGAACTGACTATCCACCGTGGTGGTCATATTCACACTCAAACTTACCATCATGGTGAGCCTCAAGCGCCACTAGCGATTGTTGGTGATACGGATAAAACGGGTACTAGAATTCGTTTTTGGCCAAGCGATCAAACCTTTACTAACGTTGAGTTCCACTACGATATTCTAGCTAAGCGTCTACGTGAGCTATCATTCCTAAACTCTGGTGTGTCTATCAAACTGACAGACGAGCGTGAAGAAGATAAAGGCGACCACTTTATGTATGAAGGTGGTATTCAAGCGTTTGTTAATCACCTCAACACCAATAAAACCCCAATTCATGAGAAAGTATTCCACTTTAATGCCGATCGTGAAGATGGCACTTCTGTAGAAGTGGCAATGCAGTGGAATGATGGTTTCCAAGAGAACATCTACTGTTTTACCAACAACATCCCACAACGCGATGGTGGTACTCACCTAGCAGGTTTCCGTGCAGCGCTAACGCGTACACTGAACACCTTTATGGATAAAGAAGGCTTCTCGAAAAAAGCGAAGACGGCAACATCAGGTGATGACGCGCGTGAAGGTCTAACTGCGGTTGTTTCGGTGAAAGTGCCTGATCCAAAATTCTCAAGCCAAACCAAAGATAAGTTGGTTTCATCTGAAGTGAAATCAGCGGTTGAATCTGCAATGGGTGAGAAGTTATCAGAGTTCCTTGCTGAGAACCCAACTGAAGCTAAGATGGTTTGTTCGAAAATCATCGATGCGGCTCGCGCTCGTGAAGCGGCACGTAAAGCTCGTGAAATGACTCGTCGTAAAGGTGCTTTAGATTTAGCTGGCCTACCAGGTAAATTGGCTGACTGTCAGGAAAAAGATCCGGCACTCTCTGAACTATACATAGTGGAGGGTGATTCGGCAGGCGGCTCCGCAAAACAAGGCCGTAACCGTAAGAACCAAGCGATTCTTCCTCTGAAAGGTAAAATCCTAAACGTTGAGAAAGCTCGTTTTGATAAAATGCTTTCTTCTCAAGAGGTTGCTACGCTAATCACCGCACTTGGTTGTGGTATTGGTCGTGATGAGTACAACCCAGATAAGCTGCGTTACCACAACATCATCATCATGACCGATGCTGACGTCGATGGTTCGCACATTCGTACGCTACTGTTGACCTTCTTCTATCGTCAAATGCCAGAGCTGATTGAGCGCGGTTACGTGTACATTGCTCAGCCACCACTATACAAAGTGAAAAAAGGCAAACAAGAGCAGTACATCAAAGATGAAGAAGCGATGAACCAATACCAAGTGGCATTGGCGCTGGATAACGCTGCTTTGCATGTTAACGCAGAAGCGCCAGCTCTCGCAGGTGAAGCTCTAGAGAAGCTAGTACAACAGTACAATGCAACGATTAAGCTGGTGGATCGTATGAGCCGCCGCTACCCACGTGCACTAGTGCATGAGCTAATCTACGTACCTCGTCTAACGGCTGAACAGTGCCAAGATGCAGCAACAGTTGAAGCGTGGACGAAGCAATTGGTTGAACAGCTAAATGCGAAAGAAGTCGGTGCAAGCCAATACAGCTTTGAAGTTGAGCAACACGCTGAGCTAGGTATTAACCTACCTAAGATCATCGTACGTACTCATGGTGTGACTTACGATTATGCACTAAGCGCAGACCTACTTAACTCGAAAGAGTACGGTAAGCTAGCGTCACTATCAGAAGCGCTAGACGGTCTGATTGAAGAAGGTGCTTACATTAAGCGTGGTGAGCGTACCCAGCCAGTTGTCAGCTTTGTTGATGCACTAGAGTGGTTAATTAAAGAATCACGTCGTGGTCTGAGTCTACAGCGCTACAAAGGTCTTGGTGAGATGAACCCAGATCAGCTTTGGGAAACCACGATGGACCCAGAGACTCGCCGCATGATGCAAGTAACGATTGAGGATGCCGTAGGTGCAGACCAATTGTTTACGACATTGATGGGTGACCAAGTTGAGCCGCGTCGTAACTTCATCGAAGAAAACGCATTAAAAGTAGCCAACTTAGACGTTTAATCATTGCGATGCGTCGTTATTTCGCATGATTTCTGCGTTCGGCGTACTCACATACACTTGTATGCTGCGTGCGCCTTGCTTGAACCAATAGCGAACTAACTTAGCCTCGACTGACTAAATTTCTTTTGATGAAATTTTGAAAGCACTGCCTTCGGGTGGTGCTTTTTTATTGGGTGAGGATACGAGCGGGATGCGGGAACGCTTCGCTTCGAGAATATGACATCGTTAGAAAGAGTGGGCTTTATTTATCAGAGTCTTAGATCGTTATCCTCGAGAGGGAGGGACGACCGAGTCGGGGATCTAAAAAATATTTTTTGCCGATCCCTTGAAAGCCCATCTTTTGACCTTATATCTAGTTATGAAGAGGGATGGCTAACTTGCTCATAAGAGAAGAACAGCGCCTCTGGAATCGCTAAGTGAGATCGCTCAGGAGAGGATACTCAAATTAGCACACAACTTGACCCTAGATTCGACATCATGTCCCCGAACCTAAAGAGTAGGTCAGAGGAATGAATCATCGAATCCCTTAGCTCGGCGCTTTCTTGCATAAATGCGCCATATGGATGACCCTCATCCGGGCTAAGACTATTGCTTAAAAAGAGGATAGGATTATGCGTAATGTAGATTTCTCACCACTATACCGTAATGCAATTGGCTTCGACCGTCTGTTTAACCTAATGGAAGCAAGCTCGGCGAAGAACACTTCTGGCGGTTACCCTCCATACAACATTGAGCAAAAAGATGAGCATAACTACCGTATTACTATGGCGGTGGCTGGCTTTGCTGAAGATCAGCTAGATCTGACTCAAAACGAAAATATGTTGATTGTAAAGGGTGAGCGCAAAGCGGAAGAAGGCAAAAATTACGTTTATCAAGGCATCGCTGAACGCGATTTTGAGCGTAAGTTCCAACTTGCTGATTATGTGAAAGTTGTCGGTGCATCAATGGAAAACGGTCTACTTCATATTGATTTAGTTCGTGAAATTCCAGAAGCGATGCAACCGCGTAAGATCGCTATCGGTGGTAACACCCTGATTGAAAATAACTAATCGTAGTTTCCACGGTAATAGAATGAGAAAGAGCGCCAAATGGGCGCTCTTTTTAATGCTCTTATAGAGAGAAGTAAAACCTCTATTGTGCTTCTTGGTAAGCCTTTGCTACTTCTTCTGCAATAATATTAATGCCTTTTTGCATCATCTCATCTTCTTGGACATAGTTCATTCTTAGACATTGATGAGCGTGCTCCCAATCGTCTTCCTGACCAATAAAGAAGTATTCACCCGGAACAATCAAAACCCCGCGAGCTTTTAAGCGTTGGTAAAGCTCCATGGTGGTTATCGGCAGTTCATCAAACCATAACCATAAGAAAATAGCGCCTTCAGGTTTATGGATTCTAAAGCGAGGATCGGTAATCGCTTGTTGCAGCAACTCAACCGCGCGCAGTGCTTTTTGTCGATAGAATGGCTTAATTACCTCGGTGCTGAGTTTGAGTAAGTCACCATTTTCAATCATATGGTTAGCATAAGCGGGGCCGACACTGCTCGGCGCAAGGCTAATAATACCGTTCATATTGGTCATCGCTTGCGTAATGGCTTCATTTGCAATCACGACGCCACAGCGCACACCTGGCAAGCCCAGTTTAGATAAACTCATGCATAAGATGGTGTTTTCATTCCAAAATGGTTCGACATCTTCAAAAATGATATTAGGAAAAGGTAGGCCGTACGCATTGTCGATGATCAACGGCACATTGTGTTGACGAGCGAGTGTATCCAATTTTTGGATTTCAGCATCAGTCAGGACATTGCCTGTTGGGTTGGTCGGGCGTGAAGCACAGATTGCCGCAATCGAGTCATCAACAGAAAGTTGTTCAAAATCGACGTGGTATTTGAATAATCCATCTTCTAGGAGTTCAATTTCTGGATGATAAGAGATAAAAATGTCTTCATCGATGCCCGCATCACCATAGCCGATATACTCTGGCGCTAATGGCAACAATATTTTTTTATGTGAGCCATCGGGTTGTTTGCCCGCGAGCAAATTAAAAAGATAGAAAAATCCGCTTTGGCTGCCATTGGTCAGGCTGATGTTTTTTTCGCTGATGTCCCAACCGTAGTGCTGCTTGAACATGTTCGCCAACGCTTTTACAAAGCTATCTTTACCTTGTGGGCCATCGTAGTTAGCAAGTGCAGCTACCAACTCGCCATTAGCGAGCATTTTCTCACTGGCTTGATGAAAGTAATCGAGCATTGCTGGAATTGCGGCAGGGTTGCCGCCTCCGAGCATGATGGCTCCTGGAGTGCGTAAACCATCATTCAAGTCGTCCATGAGCTGCGTTATACCAGAGTACTGATTAAATTTTTCACCAAATTTTGAGAATTGCATGTTTTGCGAGACCTAATACATTGTTTTTGCTTTCATGTGTATGGCGTCAGTGCTTTGCTGACCAATCGAATAATCCTTGAACATACCGCAATGGCTTTGAGACGCAAAGCACAAATTTACTCATTATTAGAGAAAAGTGCTTTTATCTATTCGTTGATAATTGTGTTAGAAAGTATTTAGTACAACGATGAAATAAAAGAATGAAATCTTGTCGTAATAATACCCATCACAATTATAGGTATAAAAAAGGGAAGCCATTGGCTTCCCTTTTATTGATTTAGTCTCGATTATTTTTGCAGCAACGAGATATCAGCGATCTGTAGGAACAGATTACGCAGGTTATTTAGCAGCGTTAGACGGTTAGTTTTAAGTGCTTCGTCATCGGCCATAACCATTACGTTATCGAAGAACGCATCAACAGGCTCACGAAGGTCTGCCAGCTTGCTTAGTGCTTGTTGGTAGTTACCTGTTGCAAATGCTGGTTCAAGCGCTTCAGTCATCACTTCAACATTTTCAGCCAGTACTTTTTCTGCATCTTCTTGTAGTAGAGCAAGATCGATTTCTGCAGCTAGTTCGCCATCAAATTTCGCTAGGATGTTACCTACACGCTTGTTCGCCGCTGCCAGTGCTTCTGCTGCTTCCAGTTCACGGAAGTGAGAAACCGCTTTAACACGTTGGTCAAAGTCAGCAGGTTTAGTTGGACGACGTGCCAGTACCGCTTGAATGATGTCAACACTGAAGCCTTCATCTTGGTACCAAGCGCGGAAACGACCCAGCATAAACTCGATGACTTCTTGTTCAACGTTGTCGTTAGTTAGACGGTCACCAAATAGTGATTTCGCTTTCGCTACGAGGTCTACTAGGTCTAGGTTGTAACCGTATTCAACGATGATACGTAGTACACCGAGTGATGCGCGGCGTAGTGCGAATGGGTCAGAACCTTTTGGCGCTTGACCGATACCGAAAATACCGACGATAGTGTCTAGCTTATCTGCCATAGCAACCGCTGCTGACACACCATTTGATGGTAGATCGTCACCAGCGAAACGAGGCATGTATTGCTCGTTTAGTGCCACTGCGACTTCTTCCGCTTCACCGTCATGGCGAGCGTAGTGCATGCCCATAACACCTTGAGTATCGGTAAATTCGAATACCATTGATGTCATTAGGTCACATTTTGCTAGCAGACCAGCGCGTTTAGATTTTTCAACGTCCGCACCGATTTGCTCAGCAATGTAGCCTGCAAGTTCTGTGATGCGATCGGTTTTGTCTTTGATGGTGCCAAGTTGCTGTTGGAAAATCGCGTTTTCTAGCATTGGCAGGCGATCGATTAGCTTGCTCTTACGGTCAGTGTTGAAGAAGAATTCAGCATCAGCAAGACGTGGACGAACCACTTTCTCGTTACCTTCGATAACGTAACGAGGCTCTTTCGATTCGATGTTCGATACGAAAATGAAGTTTGGTAGAAGCTTTTTGTTCTCGTCGTAGACTGGGAAGTACTTTTGGTCACCTTTCATCGTGTACACCAAAGCTTCCGCCGGTACTTTTAGGAACTCTTCTTCAAACTTAGCGGTTAGTACAACCGGCCATTCAACGAGAGAAGTGACTTCTTCAACTAGGTCGTCTTCTAGATCCGCGATACCGCCGATGGCTGCCGCCGCTTTTTGTGCGTCGGCTAGGATAATGGCTTTACGCGCGTCGTAATCTGCCATTACTTTACCGCGCTCTTCTAGAATCGCTGGGTATTGCTGTGCAGAATCGATAGTGAACTCTTGTTCACCCATAAAGCGGTGACCGCGAATGGTACGATCTGATTGTACGCCTAGGATTTCGCCTTGGATAAGGTCATTACCCATTAGCATAGTGAGCGTTTTCACTGGGCGGATAAACTGAGTCGTTTTGTTGCCCCAACGCATAGGTTTTGCGATTGGCAAGCCAGCTAGTGCTTTGGCTGCGAGTTCAACTACGATATCAGCCGTTGGTTGGCCTTTTACTTCTTGTTTGAACAGTAGCCATTCGCCTTTATCAGTCACCATGCGCTCAGCTTGATCGACGGTGATACCACAACCACGAGCCCAACCTTGAGCGGCTTTAGTTGCGTTGCCTTCTGCATCAAACGCTGCAGAAACCGCAGGGCCACGTTTTTCAACGATCTTGTCTGCTTGGTTTTCTGCCAGTGCTGCCACTTTAAGTGCTAGACGACGAGGTGCTGCGTACCATTTTACGCCTTCGTGCGTTAGCTCAGCACCTTTCAGTTCAGCTTCAAAGTTTGCTGCAAATGCTTCAGCCAGAGTACGAAGTTGCGTTGGTGGCAGTTCTTCAGTACCTAGCTCGATTAGAAATTCTTTTGCCATCTTACTCTACCCCTTACGCTTGTTCTTTTTTACACATTGGGAAGCCAAGTGCTTCACGCGATGCGTAGTATGCTTCTGCTACTGACTTAGTCAGGTTACGGATGCGCAGGATGTAGCGTTGGCGTTCAGTTACTGAGATCGCTTTGCGAGCATCAAGTAGGTTAAACGCGTGTGCTGCTTTTAGAATGCGCTCGTAAGCAGGTAGCGGAAGCGGCGTTTCAAGTGCAAGTAGGTTTTGGCACTCTTTCTCACACTGTTCGAAGAAACCAAATAGGAAATCAACGTCAGCGTGTTCAAAGTTGTAAGTTGATTGCTCAACTTCGTTTTGGTGGAAGATATCACCGTAAGTTACCTTGCTGCCATCTGGCGCAATGTTCCAAGTAAGATCGTAAACAGAGTCTACTTCTTGGATGTACATCGCTAGACGCTCGATACCGTAAGTGATTTCACCAGTAACTGGTTTACATTCAAGACCGCCAACTTGTTGGAAGTAAGTAAACTGAGTGACTTCCATACCGTTTAGCCATACTTCCCAGCCTAGACCCCATGCGCCTAGTGTTGGGTTTTCCCAGTTGTCTTCTACGAAACGAATGTCGTGCACAAGTGGGTCAATACCAAGTACTTCTAGAGAACCTAAGTACAACTCTTGGATATTGTCTGGTGATGGTTTTAGCGCTACTTGGAATTGGTAGTAGTGCTGTAGACGGTTAGGGTTTTCACCGTAACGACCATCAGTTGGACGACGAGAAGGTTGTACGTAAGCTGTAGACATTGGCTCTGGGCCAAGCGCTCGTAGACAGGTCATTGGGTGAGATGTACCCGCACCTACTTCCATATCTAGCGGTTGAACAATGGTGCAACCATTTTGAGCCCAATAATCCTGCAGCGCGAGGATCATTCCCTGGAAGGTTTTGATATCGTATTTTTGCATAAGTCGTTTCGCGCGATTCTCTAATTACTCGCATGCATCGAGGCGGAGGTTTTCGCTCCTCAGCAGTGATGTTTGGGAGTAATGACGGTTGAATAAAATAACAATCAAGTATACCGAGATATTGTGTGTGGGAGTAGCGCTAATCTTGCTTATTTCATAGCCAGAACCGCTTAGTTTGCCCAATTCTTGATATATTCGCCTTTTTTAGCTCGAAATGGTCTGTTTAGAGTGATTTTTTCTTACAAAACCCAGCTTGAGATTGCTGGTGGATATGATTACTATTGCGCCGTCTTTGGGGAGTAGCTTACTCAACTCACCGCCGAGTGAGGAGTTTGTTCGTCAACATAATTGGTGCAAAATCACCATGGCGTCCAAGACTTACCATTTTGGTAAGTTTAGCAAGACCTTAGGCAGATCATCATGAACCGAGGTGGGGCATGAGGTTTGTCTATGGTTATAAAAACTATAATCCCCGCCTCGCAATGAGCATGTTGTGAGTGTATTAGCACTATCTTTAACTACGGTTGCGATCGCAGAGATCGGCGACAAAACCCAGCTATTGTCGCTGGTGCTTGCCAGTCGTTATCGCAAACCTATACCAATCATCTTGGCGATTCTAATCGCTACCTTGGCAAATCATGCCTTAGCCGCTTGGCTTGGGGTTGTAGTTGCCGACTACCTTTCTCCTGATATTTTGCGTTGGGTTGTGACCATCAGTTTCTTGTTGATGGCCGGTTGGGTATTAATTCCCGATAAACTCGATGAAGAGCAAACCTATTGCGGAAAAAGTGCCTTTGTGACCAGTTTTGTCGCTTTTTTTGTTGCTGAGATTGGCGACAAAACGCAAATCGCCACCTCAATTTTAGGCGCGCAGTACGCAGATGCGTTGCTGATGGTTATTATTGGCACGACGCTCGGCATGATGGTCGCCAATGTCCCTGTTGTGCTAATGGGTAAGATGTCGGCAGACAAGTTACCTTTGGCGCTTATTCGCAAAATCAGCGCGCTGCTTTTTGTTGGCCTGGCGCTCGGTACGGCCATCGTTTAATTATCAGTGCGAGTAAGTTAAGAGTTTTAATTTACTCGCATTTTTGCGTTCTGATCTTGTCAACGTGTTGAATGAAGACTTGTGGTAATTTTCCAACAATAGTTACTGATATTTTCGAGGGATATCGAGGTTTATTCTGCCAAAATACCAAAACTGATGTTACTGCGCTATCAAACGCCGTATAGCTATTAATATATGTATAAATAATTGTTTTTAATTGGATTTTTCTGTATTGCTGATGAGTGTTTAACTGGTTATTTTGTGTGCGTGTCTATAGTTAAGGTAACGTCATGAAAACCTCATTACTCTCTGCAGTGATTGCATCTGCATTGATTCTCTCTGCCCAAAGCGCAGTCGCTGCGAATGTTGATACCATGTCGCAACTAACCATTATTCCTAATCATAACGCTTCGTTGATTCGCAACTTTAACCCATATGCTGTCTCTCGTTTGCACACTGCACGTGATTTTATTTTTGAACCTCTTGTGGTTTTCAATGAGTTGAAGGGCAATATCCCAGAATTTCGTCTGGCGACAAACTATGAAATGAGTAATGACTTATTAAGCATTACTTTTGATTTGCGAGAAGGCGTGAAGTGGTCTGATGGTGAGATTTTCGACGCTGATGACGTCGTATTTACCTTTAACTTGGTTAAAGGGCACCCAAATATTGATGATCGCGGCATCAATAGCAAAATTACTTCTGTCGAGAAGTTGAGCCCATACAAAGTGCGCTTCAACCTTTCGGAAGTAAACACCAACATCAGTTATGAAATTGTGCAAGTGCCGATTGTGCCTGAGCATCAATGGCGTTCAGTGGATGACCCTGCCGCTTTTATGAACCCTAATCCAGTGGGCACTGGTCCTTTTACGGAGTTGCCTCAATTTACATCGACCTTGTTCCTACAATGTCGCAATCCACATTATTGGGATAACGCAGAGTTGGAAGTGGACTGTTTGCGCGTACCGCAAATGAACCACAATGACCAAGTGTTAGGTGAGTTGATTAACTCTCGTATCGACTGGGCGGGCTCTTTTGTCCCCGATATCGATGCGACTTTCTTGCAAGCTTCTCCAAATCATGGCTACTGGTTCCCCCCTGCGGGCACTCAAGCATTTGTGTTTAACTATGCTTCTAAAGATACCGTGAAACAGCAAGTATTAACGGATATCGATTTTCGCCGTGCATTCTCAATGGCTCTGGACCGCCAAACGCTGATTGATATTGCTAACTATGGTAATGCGGTACTGAATGATTTCGCCTCAGGTCTTGGTTATGCATTTGAAACTTGGTCAGATGAGAGTGTGCACAATCAGTACAAACCATTTATGACCTATTCTCCAGAGAAAGCGAAAGCGCTTTTGGCTCAGGCTGGTTACAAGGATAGCAATGGCGATGGTTTTGTTGAGTCTCCATCAGGCGCTGAGTTTGAACTGTCGATTCAGTCGCCACAAGGTTGGACTGACTTCAATAACACGGTGATGTTGGCGGTTGAGCAGTTGGCTGAAGTGGGGATTCATGCCAAAGCGCGTACTCCGGATTTTTCAATCTATAACAAAGGGATGATCAACGCAGATTACGATATTGCCTACACTAACTATTTCCATGGACCAACCCCGCATAAATATTGGGACAGCGGCTATCACTCGCGTTTGCAAGCTTCTGAGGGGATGCCACGTTTTGCCATGCACCATTGGAAAAATGCAGAGTTAGATAAGTTGCTTGATAGTTTCTACAAAACGGCAGACAGCCAAGAGCAGCGTAAGATTGCCCATAGCATCCAAAAGTTGATTGCAGAAAACCAAGTTACCGTACCTGTCTTGTCTGGCCCTAACTTCTATCAATACAACACGACTCGTTTCACTGGTTGGTGGACGAAAGATAATCCGAAAGGGCGACCAATGATTTGGGAAGGCACGCCTGAGCGTTTGTTGCATGTGCTTGACCTTAAGCCACGTAGTTAAGTTTACCTAACCTAAATAAGGCTCTAATCTTGGATTAGGGCCTTTTTTGTTGGTACTGCTAAAGGGAAAAGGGATGGTTTTTCTCATGCTTCACGGAAGTTGAGCCAGCTCAAAAAGCGATGCAAAATCGGTCGATAGCGTGACCAATGACATATAAGTGTCATGTTTGTCATGCTACTTTAATCTTAACCATAAGTGGTGGAGGGCAAGAGTATGTTGACACGTTACATGGGGATGACCCCGAAGAGTCAAAGCTATCTGTTCACCTTTGGGTTAGCCTTAACCCTGTTGGGAATGATGTTGACAGATATGTGGCTACCTATGGTCGCAGGGGCGATTATTCTCGCTGGTTTGACTGTTGAAGCTTGGATTCGCGTTGCGCATATTATTCCAATGCATGAAGAGATGCGTTCGATGCAAAAGCAAATTCGAAAACTACAATCGGAGATCCGCACCCTCGAATACGATGAATAACTAAAAACGGCAGCTTATCGCTGCCGTTTCTCTTTCTGAGCAAAAGGAGGGAGAGCTCGCCTTCCTCGTGCTTACAATCCTTTCTTGATGAGATATTGATACGGTAACGTATCCGTTTGAGCACCCACTAACTGGTGATCCATAAAGCGACAAAAGCTCGGGATATCTCGAGTGGTGGATGGATCATCTGCTTTGACGAGCAAAATATCCCCATCTTGCATATTTCGAATTGTCTTCCTGACCATCATTACTGGCTCTGGACAGCGCAGTCCTTCTGCTTCTAACGTATGCGTAGCCTGTTCTGGATTGAATGTCATGGTCATCACTTCGTAGCCTTTTAAGGCGGTAGATAATACTAGTGGAGAAAAAATATTCAATAATCACTTGGCAAAATGATCATTTTGTTTTAATTTAATTAACATGTTGGTAACAAAATTATTTCAAAGAGGTCGTGTGCATGTTTGACCGACAAAAGTCATACGCCTTTAGAGACCATTTTGTTAAGTGCTTTTCGATATCGTTGAGATCAACTAAAGGTAGTCGAGCACCTTCATGTAACCAAACGTCAATTGTAGGGATTTGAGGTGGGTTGCGCTAGTGCTATGTCTTTAGAGAGCATATAAACCAGCTAATGTATGTTGAGAGCTTCCTCTTCGTATACAACACATTCCGACACTATCCCCAGTTTTCTTGGGCTTCCCCGCCGAAAGGCGGGATTTTTTTTGCTTCAAAAAGCACTACGAACATAAAAAACACGCCAATTGACGAGAAATTATTCCCACCAATAACGCAATTCCGAGCAACATGGCTTATTGTCTTGACTAGGTATAGTAAACTTACCCGATTATCACTATTGGGGTTCAGTGTGGAATTAGAAGATATTTATCGTCGTGATTTGAACTTGTTGGTTGCACTGCGTGTTTTGATTGAAGAGTGCAGTGTGAGTAAAGCTGCGACGCGTCTAAACCTAAGCCAGTCAGCGATGAGTCGAGTTCTGGGTAGGCTAAGGAGCCTACTTAACGATCCTCTTTTTACTCGACAAGGTCAGCAACTTATTCCTACCGAGAAAGCGTTGGAGATTGATGCTCAATTAGGGATTCCACTTGAGTCGTTACGACAGCTATTGGCACCTGCCGAGTTTGAGCCGCAACGTTGTGAGCAAACATTTACTATTGCTACCACTGATTACGCAATGCAAACCATTTTGCCGTTTGCGATCCCAAGAATTTACCAAGAAGCTCCGCGGGTCTCCTTAAATTTTCTTCCTTTGCATCATGACCGCCTAGCGGACCAGTTAACCTATGAAAGTGCTGATTTGGCGATTTGTCGCCCTATAGGAGCCGTTGAGCCGCTGCGTAGTGAGGTTATCGGCCGAGTGGGCGTCTTTTGCCTGCTCTCTAAACATCATCCTTTAGCTGACAAAGAGATGAGTTTGGAGGATTACTTGAGTTACCCCCATGCCATGATTGCTATCAGTGATGGTGTCAAAGCGTTAATCGAGCAAGCGTTAATTGATTTCCCGCAACGTAAAATGGTTTTGCGAGCCTATCACTTGGAGGCGGCGTTGGCGATTGTCGATACCATGCCATTGATTATTACTGTTCCAGCAGACTTAGCTTACTTAGTCTCGGATCGTTATGACTTAGTGGTGAAGCCATTGCCGTTTTACTTTACGCCGTTTGATTATTCGTTAATTTGGCATCCGCGGTGTGAGCATTCACCGGCACAAGAGTGGTTGCGTGGTGTGGTTCGTGAAGAGTGCAGTCGTTTGATTGCTAAGCGGATTGAAGATATGGGTTTGGATTGATCGAAAACAGTTAGAAATGTCATGTCGAATTGAGGAACGAAATGTCCGGAATCTCTAGCGTTTAGAGATTCCTTACTCGCTCGTTCCTCACTTTAAGGAATAACGCGGAAGCGATTATAGCTTGATCACGACACGACCAGTTACTTGGCCATTAGTGATGTCTTCTGCGTATTTTGGTGCTTCTTCTAGTGTTGCTTCAGTACAAGCTTGCTCAAAGTAGCTCTCTGGTAGTAGCTCAACCAGTTTTTCCCATGCTGCGATGCGTTTCTCTGTTGGGCAGTTTACTGAGTCTACGCCTTGTAAACGAACATTACGTAGAATGAATGGCATTACGGTTGTCGGTAGATCGAAGCCACCCGCTAGACCACATGCCGCAACGGCACTGTTGTAATCCATTTGAGCAAGAACTTTAGCAAGAACTTTACTGCCGACAGTGTCTACTGCACCTGCCCAAACTTGTTTTTCAAGTGGACGCGCAGGCTCTTCGAATTCAACACGGTCGATGATGCGGCTTGCACCTAGTTTTTCTAGAAGTGGGCCGTTTTGTTCTACGCGACCAGTTACGGCTGCAACTTTATAGCCAAGCTGAGAAAGAAGCGTGACAGCAACAGAACCTACGCCACCGCTAGCGCCTGTTACCAATATTTCACCCGCTTCAGGTTTGATGTCCGCGTCAAGTAGCGCTTGAACACACAGCATTGCAGTGAAGCCAGCGGTACCGACCATCATTGCTTTTTTGCCATCAAAACCTTTTGGTAGTGGTACTAACCAATCTGCGTTTAGGCGTGCGCGTTGTGCCATGCCACCCCAATGGTTTTCACCAACGCCCCAACCTGTGAGGACAACTTCATCGCCAGCTTGGTAGCGTTCATCTTCTGAGCTAACGACTTTACCGGCTAGATCGATACCTGGCACCATTGGGAAGTTACGAATAATTTTGCCTTTGCCTGTGATAGCAAGGCCATCTTTATAGTTAAGCGATGAGTAATCAACTTCGATTAACACATTGCCTTCTGGTAGTTGGGCTTCGTCGATTTGCTCGATTGAAGCGATAGTACGTTTGTCTTCTTGATTTAGGATTAGAGCGTTAAACATAGGAATCTCCGCATAAGTGCAGCAAATAAATTGTTCTAGATTTTACCCACACAGTGTAGTCGGGTTACGGCTATGACAATAATGAAACTTTAGCATTTAATCTATGCAATCAATGCATTTATTACTAAAGATCAACTTGTTAAGCATATACTTAATCGCGGTTAGCAATGTATAAAGCCAGCGTTTCCGCTGGCTTTATGTCGATAGTGAGTCATCGATCATGGATACGATGTCTTAGTGGCTGTTGGTGAGCATTATGGTGAAGAGAGGAAGAACTGATAAGAAGGGTTGTCAGTCTCATCCTTGCACTGATAGCCAAGTTCACGTAGATGGGCAGAGAAGCGGGCTAAGTCGCTATCATCCAGCTCAAAACCACATAACACACGCCCATAATCTGCACCGTGGTTACGATAGTTAAAGAGGCTGATGTTCCAGTGGGTCCCTAGTGTACTTAAGAACTTTAGCAATGCTCCGGGATATTCTGGAAACTCGAAGCTATACAAGCGCTCTTTGAGTGGTTTAGAGGGTTTGCCACCGATCATATAGCGCACGTGAAGTTTTGCCATTTCATCATCCGATAGATCGACCACTGGATAACCACCCGAACGTAAGTCTTGGATTATTTGCTCCAGCTCTTCCTGTCCACCGTTGATACGGACACCAACAAAAATATTGGCTAAGTCATCATCAGTATAGCGATAGTTAAACTCGGTAACGGCTCGGCCACCAATTAAGTTACAGAACTCAAAAAATGCCCCTTGTCGTTCTGGAATGGTCACCGCAAGCAGACCTTCGCGTTTTTCACCTAATTCACAGCGCTCAGAAACATAACGCAAGCCGTGGAAGTTGGTGTTAGCACCGGAGAGTACGGTTCCAAGCTGTTTGCCACGCAACTGGTGTTGCTCAGCAAACTTTTTCAAACCTGCTAATGCCAATGCTCCTGAAGGCTCAGCAATTGCACGAGTGTCTTCAAAAATATCTTTGACCGCCGAGCAGATTTCATCGCTGGAAACGGTGACATGACCATCGAGATATTTATCACATAGGCGGAAGGTTTCTTCACCAATTCGCTTAACGGCAACGCCATCTGCAAACATACTGACTTGATCGATTACGACGGGCTCACCTGCATCAAGCGCGGCTTTGAGGCAGGCGGAGTCCTCTGGCTCTACCGCGATCACCTTGATTTCAGGCATTAACTGTTTCACCAGTACCGCAACACCCGCTGCGAGGCCGCCGCCACCGACAGGGACAAAAATGTAGTCGAGGTGACCATTTTGCTGCAGCATCTCCATCCCAATAGTACCTTGACCAGCGATCACCAGTGGGTGGTCAAAAGGCGGGACAAAGGTATAACCGTACTCGTCGGAAAGACGTTCAGCTTCGGTTTTTGCTTCATCGAAGTTGTTGCCATGAAGTACTACGTTGCCACCAAAGCCTCTAACAGCTTCTACTTTAATATCTGGGGTGGTTTTAGGCATCACAATGGTGGTTTTGATCCCCAACTTGGTGCCAGATAGCGCCATACCTTGAGCATGGTTGCCTGCAGAGGCAGCAATAACCCCAGCGGCTTTTTGACCTTCGCTAAGGCTAGATACCATGTTGTAGGCACCACGCAGTTTGAACGAATGAACGGGTTGGCGGTCTTCTCGCTTGAGCTGTACCTGGTTGCCAATTCGAGCGGAAAGCCTCGGCATCGCTTGTAAGGGCGTGACGATAGCGACTTCATAGACTGGCGCGCGCAACACTTGGCGCAGATAGTCTGCGCCAGATTGCAAAGGTTTCAGGGTTGAGGAGTCACTCATGGTTTACCCCTCAAGCTTACTCTTGTCGCGCACGGCACCTTTATCGGCACTGGTCGCCATGCTGGCGTACGCTTTTAAGGCCAACGAAACTTGGCGCTCACGGGCAACAGGTTTCCAACCAAGCTTATCTTGTTCCACGCGACGTTCAGCCAGCTCTTGTTCCGATATGTCGAGGCAAATGGTGCGGTTTGGAATGTCTATCGCGATAGTGTCGCCCTGACGTACCAAGCCAATCGCTCCGCCATTTGCCGCTTCTGGTGATGCGTGACCAATGGATAAACCCGAAGTACCACCAGAGAAACGACCATCCGTTAACAGAGCGCACTCTTTGCCGAGTCCCATCGATTTGAGGTAAGTTGTTGGGTAAAGCATCTCTTGCATACCTGGACCGCCCTTAGGGCCTTCGTAGCGAATTACTACTACGTCACCGGCTTTGACTTTACCACCAAGAATCCCTTCTACTGCGTCTTCTTGGCTCTCAAACACGACTGCAGGTCCGGTGAATTTGAGGATGCTTTCATCCACCCCCGCAGTTTTAACAATACAGCCATCAAGGGCAATGTTGCCTCTAAGTACCGCCAAACCGCCATCTTGGCTAAAGGCATTTTCTTTGGTGCGAATACACCCATCAGCACGGTCATTGTCGAGCGAATCCCAGCGGCAATCTTGTGAGAATGCTTGAGTGGTGCGAATGCCAGCCGGCCCTGCTCGGTAGAAAGATTTTACTTCCTCAGAGTCGGTTAACATGATGTCAAATTGAGCCAGTTGTTCTTCCCAAGTTAAGCCTAATACGGTTTTCGCTTGATTATGAAGGAGACCCGCACGATCCAGTTCACCCAAGATGCCGACCACACCACCGGCTCGATGCACATCTTCCATATGGTACTTCTGGGTGGAAGGGGCAACCTTACATAAGTGAGGAACCTGACGTGACATGCGATCGATATCGGTCATATCAAAATCGACGTCACCTTCTTGTGCCGCGGCGAGTAAGTGCAGAACCGTATTGGTTGAACCACCCATGGCAATATCGAGCGCCATCGCGTTTTCGAATGCTTGCTTAGTTGCGATATTACGCGGTAGTGCAGTGTCATCATCTTGCTCATAGTAACGTTTAGTGAGTTCAACGATGCGTTTGCCTGCATTAATAAACAATTCTTTGCGATCTGCGTGCGTGGCAAGCAGTGAGCCATTACCCGGTTGAGATAAGCCCAGCGCTTCGGTGAGACAGTTCATCGAGTTGGCCGTAAACATCCCTGAACATGAGCCACAGGTTGGGCAAGCGGAACGCTCAATTTGCTCACTTTGTTCGTCTGAAACATTAGGATCGGCACCCTGAATCATGGCATCAACGAGGTCAAGCTTAATGATTTGATCGGAAAGCTTGGTTTTACCGGCTTCCATTGGGCCGCCAGAAACAAAAATAACTGGGATATTAAGGCGCATCGACGCCATCAACATTCCCGGGGTGATTTTGTCACAGTTGGAGATACACACCATCGCATCAGCACAGTGCGCATTGACCATGTATTCAACAGAGTCAGCGATCAACTCACGAGACGGTAGCGAATAAAGCATACCTCCATGTCCCATGGCGATGCCATCATCAACGGCGATGGTATTAAACTCTTTAGCAATGCCGCCCGCTTGCTCAATTTCAGCCGCGACCAGTTGCCCAAGATCTTTAAGGTGGACGTGTCCCGGTACAAACTGAGTAAATGAGTTTACAACGGCAATAATCGGCTTTCCGAAGTCTTCTTCTTTCACCCCGGTGGCACGCCACAATGCGCGTGCGCCAGCCATATTACGTCCATGGGTGGTGGTGGCCGATCGGTATTTAGGCATATCCTTTTCCTCTACTACTTGGCTGTATCTTGCGGGTAGACATAATCAAGCCATCCCCATTTATCTTCCGTGGTGCCGTTAAACAGACCAAAGTAGGCTTCTTGAATCTGTTTGGTGATTGGGCCGCGCTTACCCGTGCCGATTTCGATTTGGTCAACGGTACTGACGGGAACGACTTCTGCTGCGGTACCTGTCATAAAGATTTCATCAGCAAGGTACAGAGCTTCACGAGCAATGTTTGCTTCGCGCACTTCGTAGCCCATTTCACGAGCGAGTGTCATGATGGAGTCACGAGTGATGCCCGGCAGGATGGCGCTGGTTGCTGGTGGTGTAGATAGCACGCCGTCTTTGACAACAAAAATGTTCTCACCCGCGCCTTCAGATAAGTACCCATCAACGCTAAGAGCAATGCCTTCCGCATAGCCATGGCGGCGAGCTTCGCCTCCCACTAATAAAGATGACAGGTAATTCCCGCCCGCTTTTGCGGCGGTAGGAATGGTATTGGGTGCTGAACGGTTCCAGCTTGAAATCATCGCAGCAACGCCATTTTCTAGGGCTTCTTCACCAAGGTACGATCCCCAAGGGAAAGCCGCAATCATAAGATCCATTTCCGTGCCTGCTGGTGGGCAGACACCAAGACCAACATTACCTACATAGGCAAGTGGGCGGATGTAAGCATTATCGAGCTTGTTTTGGCGCAATGTTTCGCGAGTTGCTTCCATGATCTGCTCAACAGAGTAAGGGATAGGGAAGCGATAAATTTTTGCTGAGTCCTTTAGCCGTTGTGCATGTTCGCGATGACGGAAGATAATAGGACCATTGGGGGTGTTGTAGCAGCGTACCCCTTCAAAGACTGACGTACCGTAATGCATTGCGTGAGTGAGAACGTGAACCTTCGCCTCAGCCCATGGAACCATTTCACCATTAAACCAAATATAGTCTGCTGTTCTTGTAGCCATTGCTTGCCTTCCTTATGCACAGATTTTTTGTTGGAGGTTGTTGTTTGGTAGTTCATCACGGGCGATTTGAGTGACGTCAACAGTGCGAACATCCCAGAGTTTTTCAATTTGATTGGTAATAAATGAGATAGGACGATCGCTATCTACAATGATTTCGACACTCGCCACATGACTGGCATGGTTTTGTGTCGCTGCCACTTGCTTAATGATGAAGCCACGATGGCGAATCACACGGAGAACACGCTCTAATAAAACAGGTTTATCGTCCGCTTTTATATCGAGTAAATATCTTTCCATTTTATGTGTTCTCCAGCATTTCACTATTCGACGCGCCTGGTGGAACTAGCGGCCATACGTTCTCTTCTTCATCAATTAATACATGCAGTAAGTATGCGGTTTTGCTCGCTAACATTTCCTTTAAAGCGGGCTCGACTTCTTGTTTGGTGGTAATGGTTTTTCCCGGAATATCAAACGCTTTGGCAAGCGCAACAAAATCAGGGTTGTCATCTAAAATGGTTTCACTGTGGCGACCATCAAAAAACAGTGACTGCCACTGACGAACCATGCCTAAGCGTTGGTTGTTAAGGAGAACAATTTTGACCGGAATTTGGCGACGCTTAAGTGTGCCAAGTTCTTGTACGTTCATCATAAACGAGCCATCGCCAGTGATGAGAATCGACTGATCATTTGGCCGAGCAACGGCTGCTCCCATGGCTGCGGGTAAGCCAAAACCCATGGTGCCAAGGCCTGCCGAAGTGATGAAGTTTTGTGGTTCACGCGGCTGGATATGCTGGGCTGCCCACATTTGATGTTGGCCGACATCGGTGGAAACTATCGAGCTGTCAGGCATTAAATCTGATAGTTGCTTTAGAAGGCCCGGTGCAAAAATAAGTTCGCCAGGGTGGTCATAGCGCCACTTAAAACCACTGCGCAAGCTTTCACTGTGTTTGACCCAAGGCGTGATATCTTGAGTCAGTTCAAGTTGCGGCAAAACTGTGTTGATTTCGCCGCGTAGCGGCGCATGAGCATGACGCAGTTTATGGATTTCTGCGGCATCAATATCAATGTGGATAATTTTTGCTGTTGGAGCGAAGGTATCGAGTTTACCTGTCACGCGGTCATCAAAACGCGCACCAACCGCAATCAACAAGTCACACTCTTGAACCACTAAGTTGGCTGCTTTAGTGCCGTGCATTCCCAACATACCTAGGTAGTGTGGGTCATGGCGCTCGATAGTACCCAAACCTTTTAAGGTGCTGACCGCTGGCATTGGGTTAAGACGCAGAAACTCGCGTACGGATTGGGTCGCATTGCCAAGTTGTACACCACCACCGACATACAATACTGGGCGTGAGCTTTGCGCGAGTAGTTGTTGCGCTTTGGCAATCGCTTCGGCACTGGCTACCGGCATGGCTGGTGGTGTAAAGGGTGGTAAATCGGTAACGGGGGCTTGGGCAAGCTGGACATCTTTGGCGATATCGACAATCACAGGACCGGGACGCCCAGTTTTTGCAACTTCAAACGCTTCAGCCATTGTTGGTGCGAGTTCGTTGATGTCAGTAACGAGATAGCTATGTTTGGTACAGGAGAGTGACATTCCGATCACATCCATTTCCTGAAATGCATCGGTACCTATGTGTGAGCTAGCGACCTGCCCAGTGATGGCAACAAGTGGTATGGAGTCCATAAATGCATCAGCAAGACCGGTCACTAAATTTGTGGCTCCTGGCCCTGATGTCGCCATGCATACTGCGACTTGCTGAGTGGAACGTGCCATACCAATTGCAGCCATGGCAGCACCTTGTTCATGACGACAAAGGATGTGTTCAACCCCACCGTCATAGAGTGCATCGTAGATGGGCATGATGGCCCCTCCTGGGTAACCAAAAACCGTCTTGATGCCTTGTTGCTGTAATGCGGCAACGACTAATTCTGCACCTGTCATTGTCCGCCTCCTGCGCTACCGAAATAGCATTCCTTGTATTGTTTGCACTTCATGTGCACTCCCATTCTTCCTGTCGTCGCTTAGCTGAAGCCTTTCAAGCCAAGAGATTGCTTTATAATTCTTACCCGTCAGAGCAAGCGTTAACGACTTGCTTTGATTGATATAGTTGCTGTCTGCACTGCATAAAAATAGTCAAAATGATTGTAAAAAAACCCCCGAACCTTTCAGTGCGGGGGTTTATCTAATTCTTGGCTTTCTTTCGCCCACTAGACCCCGCGCGATCCGATAATGACCACGATAATCAGGGCAATCAGTGAATGTAAGCGGGCGTTCAAGTTCATTCTAATTTCTTCGTTGTTGTGTTTGCGTAATATGTTACGTCTAAGTTTGCATCTCTAGTGGTATCACATATTTCCGTTAATTGACAAGCAAAAACTCATTCTTTTTTCACATTATCTCAGCAACTCGCCACGCTATATAACAATAACGCTATAAAAATGAGCGTTTGAATTGGTTGAGTGAATAAGGAAAATTATGGGGTTAGCGGTGGTGTATAGCCGAGCATCTGTAGGTGTTGAAGCGCCATTGGTGACGGTGGAAGTGCATATTAGCAACGGCATGCCGGGGTTTGCGTTAGTGGGGTTACCGGAGACCACGGTGAAAGAGTCTCGTGATCGAGTGAGGAGCGCAATTATTAACTCTCGATTTGAGTTTCCTGCTAAACGCATTACCGTGAACCTTGCGCCGGCAGACTTACCCAAGGAGGGAGGGCGATTTGATTTGCCGATCGCGCTGGGCATTTTGGCAGCTTCACAGCAAGTGCCACTTAACGCGCTACAAGATCAGGAGTTTATCGGCGAGCTCGCTTTGTCGGGAGAGTTACGGGCAGTAAAAGGGGTACTACCTGCGGCGTTGACAGTGCAAAACCAAGGTCGTCGTTTAGTGGTCCCGAGAGTGAATGGTGATCAAGCAGCATTAGTTGGGAGAGAAGTGCATAAATCTGCGGAGAGCTTAGTCGCGGTTTGTGCGGACTTGTGTGGTCAACAAACACTGCAATTGCACCAAAGTGATGTGGAGAAATCCCCGGTAAACTCCGGTCGTGATTTGCAGGATATTATTGGTCAGCAGCAAGGTAAGCGTGCGCTTGAAATTGCTGCTGCCGGGCATCATAACTTGTTGTTTCTTGGGCCACCAGGTACAGGAAAAACCATGCTCGCCTCGCGTTTAAGTGACTTGTTGCCAGAGATGTCCGATGCAGAAGCGATGGAGTCGGCGTCTGTTGCTTCGCTAACACAGCAGGAGATCAATCAGCACAATTGGAAGTTACGTCCTTTTCGCGCTCCCCATCACTCAAGCTCTATGGCTGCTTTGGTGGGCGGCGGGTCTATCCCGAGACCTGGTGAGATATCGTTAGCACACAATGGCTTATTGTTTCTTGATGAAATGCCGGAATTTGAGCGTAAGGTATTGGATGCGCTCCGTGAACCCTTGGAGTCAGGGGAAATCATTATTTCGCGAGCACAGGGGAAAGTCCGTTTTCCAGCGCGTTTTCAATTGATTGGTGCTCTTAACCCAAGCCCTTCGGGTCATTATGATGCGAGCCACTCGCAAGGAAACCCTCAAGCGGCACTGCGTTACGTGAGTCGTTTGTCAGGGCCTTTATTAGATCGTTTCGACATGTCGATCGAGATTCCATCGCTGCCAAAAGGGACGTTGGCAGCGGGAGGAGATCGGGGGGAAAGCACGCCAATCGTTAAGCAGCGTGTGCTACATGCGCGGGAGATTATGTTAGCTCGTAGTGGTAAGGCGAATGCTTTACTGGAGAGTCGTGAAATAGAGCGCGACTGCCATTTACAAAGCGCTGATGCGCAGTTTTTAGAGCAGGCATTGCATCGACTCGGCCTCTCGATTCGTGCCTATCATCGCATCATAAAGGTCGCACGCACTATCGCTGATCTTGCGGGAGAGGCGCAGATTACTCGCAGTCATCTTGCTGAGGCTTTAGGTTACCGCGCGATGGATCGCTTGTTGAAGCATTTACATGCGCAAGCGGTGTAAAGCTCTCAGCAAACCCACCTTACTCGGTGGGTTTTATGATTCCGTGTGGCAGATTAAAACTGGTAGTTCATACCGACAGACATGATTAGCTCATTTTTGTCGTAAAAGTCGATGTTTGAATCTGTGCTACCAAAGCCAGCGAATGAAATAAATGACCAATCTTGCCAGTCCATGACGTTCGCATACTCGTAAGCGGCAAACAGGCTGAGTTCATCATCTTCACGGGTCGCGTTAAAGATTGGGTTCTCAGCATCGTACTCACGGGTATCAAATCCGGCAGTTAGGGCAAACTGATGGCGATTTAGGAACTTAAAGTAGCTTAATTCCACTCCGTAGCCTTTAAAACTATTGGCATCCCCATCAGCGTCTGAGCTGATAAAAGAGAGGCGTGGTTTTAGCATCGTGGTTCTATCCACCATGTATTTGTAGTCGGTTCGAAAGAAGAATGTATCTGCATCGCGGCTCAGTTTGTCTCTCTGCGCTGTATCCGTGGTGAACTCATAGCCAGAGCGTTCATTTTCAACATCTCTGTTTCCATATGCCATATCGACAGAAAATTTGCTACCAGCAAGGTTTTCAACCTTCAGGCGATATGCGTTACCTTCTTCATCGGTGGTTTGGCGGTTTTGGGCTTGAAATGGATCGGCCCATACTTCGCCGGACATGATGGTAGGTAAAAAAGAGGCATCAATGATCATGCCTGACGCCAATTGGTATTTGTAACCCATTTCAAAAGCGAGTGTACCAGTGGCGATATCGTCACGGGAGGTACCCATATAGAACTGCTGGTTGAGATCGCTGCCAAACGTATAGGCGAGGTTACCAAGAGGTAGGATGAGCCCACCACTAACCGAGTCGTTGGTTTGATTTAAACCTTTGAGGTTTTTATTATCATCATCAGTATTAAGGTTTGACTCAACGGAGAAAAAACCAGCGTTTAAAGATATCTCACCAGAAAATCCAGCATTTTCAGAAAGTTGAGCAAAGCTTGCGCTGGAGATGAGTGCCAGCGTAAGTAGAGAATATTTAACGTCCATGATCCCTCGTTATCGTATGTTACTTCCCACCTGGTCCTTGGTTGAAAAATCGGCAAGCGTTAATCTAGTGTGAGCAACAAATCTGACCAATTGAGTCGCTGTTCCAAACTACGGGTGGGTTTGTATAATGCCTATCAAATTGTTATTCGGTACAAATTTTAACCTGATTGATTATGTTGGCGTATTTACTCTTTTTTATCAATGCATCACTGGTATTTATCAACTCTGCTTTGATGTCGCTAATTATCTGTTTGTTAGCACTATTCAAATTGATACTACCAATTAAAATCTTCAGACATTGGATAACCTATAGTGCAAATAAGATTATGTGGTTATGGGCAACCATCAATGGTGTGATCTTACGCGTCACTAATAATGTCGAATGGGATATCAAGGGGGTAGAAGGTTTAAGCCAAGATGGGTGGTATTTGCTGATTAGTAACCATCGTAGTTGGACTGATATTGTGGTGTTGTGCTGCGTGTTTAAAGACAGTATTCCGATGCCTAAATTTTTCCTCAAACAGCAACTACTCTACGTTCCATTTATTGGCATGGCATGCTGGGCGTTAGATATGCCATTTATGCGTCGCTACTCGCGGGAGTACTTGCTCCGTAACCCAGAGAAGCGTGGGCAAGACCTTCACACAACACGCCGTTCTTGTGCCAAGTTTAAACACACACCAACCACGGTAGTAAACTATGTTGAAGGCACTCGTTTTACTGCCGAGAAACATGCTAAGAGCAAAGCTGGCTATCAGTACTTGTTGCAGCCGAAATCAGGTGGCATCGCGTACACTTTGGCGGCAATGGGGGAGCAGTTTGATCACATTATTGATGTGACAATTGGTTATCCTGATAACCGCATTCAACCGTTTAAAGATCTGCTGATGGGTAAAATGAAGCGGATTGTGGTGGATGTTGAGTTACTGCCCGTTGATGAGAGGGTAACAGGGGATTACTTCAACGATAAGAAGTACAAACGACAGTTTCAGCTGTGGCTTGATGATGTGTGGCAAGGTAAAGATGCCAAACTCGATAAAATTTACCAGCCTTTACCACACCAGAGTGAGACTGAAATGACATCAACGCAATCAAACCATACATTGTGAGTAGAGACTAAAAAGGAGCTGCTAGAGCTCCTTTTTACTTAATGGGGTTATTTGAGAGTCAACAGATAGTTCACTAACTCAAAGTACTCATCAATGCTGGTGATTGAACCCGCTTCAACGAGGTATTTGTTGTTCACAATGACTGCTGGAACACCCGCAAGACCGCTGTCGTTGAACTGTTTGTCCATTCGACGAACAATCGAGTCCACCGCAAAGCCATTGTAGGCAGCATCAAACTTTTTCGCATCGACTCCTTCATCAAGGAAGATTTGACGGATCTCTTCGACATTCTTCGGACCTTTGCGCATGTTATGGATGCGGTTAAACATGATTGGTGCCATTTTGTCTTCAATCTTGAGCACGATCATCGTCGCGAATGCTTTGCTCATCGGTAAGCCCATCGCACCACCCATGAAGGATACGTGGTTTTTTTGTAGCTTAACGCCTTCTGGTAATTGCTGCTTTAACTGACGAATAATTGGGTCAAAAGTATTACAGTGTGGGCAGTAAAAAGAGAAGAACTCAGTGACAACCGGCTTTTTCGCTGGCTCAAGGTCGAGTACTTTGTAGTAGTCACCTTCGGTAAATTTAGCTGCCTGAACCGAAAAGCTCAGTACTAAGGTTGTAAATAGTGCAAACAGCTTTTTCATTATATTCTCCATCTAAGTTTGCGTTGCTTACCATTGAGGCGTCAGTGATAGTGGTGGTTCGTTAAGCACAGAAATCTGCTCTTTAAATGCCAGCACCTGACTTTCCCAGTACTTTGGATCATTAAACCAAGGAAAGGCAATTGGAAATGCAGGATCCTGCCATCTTTTTGCTAACCATGCCATATAGTGCACCATACGTAGACCGCGTAATGGCTCAATAAGTTTCAACTCGCTCATATTGAAGTCGCTAAACTCTTGGTACGCTTCAAGAACGATATCGAGTTGCATCATTTTATCGGCGCGATCACCGTTGAGCAGCATCCAGAGGTCTTGTACGGCAGGACCATTGCGAGCATCATCCAGATCGACAAACATCGGTCCGTCACGCCAGAGAATATTGCCAGGGTGACAGTCTCCATGTAGGCGTAAAACTTGTGTTGGCGCTTGCCAATGCTGCTCGATTTGACCAATTAACATATCCAAGTCATTAAAGAAGGCATTCTCTAAATGCATTGGGATAAATGTCGATTGTTGGAGGATTTTACGTGGTTGATAGAGATATTCATCTAAGCTAATCGTTGGACGATGCGCAAAAGGTTGGCGAGACCCCACTTTATGAATTCGTCCCATGAAGCGACCTACGCCTTCCAGCTGCTCTAAGTTGTCCACTTCAAATTGACGACCTCCAACACTGGCAAACAGAGCAAATAAGTAACCTTGATGTTCATGCAAAGTATGGCCATTGATTCGACACGGAGGTGCGACGGGGATATCCGCGTCGATGAGCTCTAGGGTAAAGTCATGCTCTTCTTGGATTTGCTCGCGGCTCCAACGTTCAGGGCGGTAAAATTTCACCACATAACGCTGGCGCTCTTCATCAGTAAACTGATAGACGCGATTTTCATAACTATTTAGGGCTAAAAATCCCGATTCTGCTCGCACCCCGATGCTTTCGAGGGCATACCACATAAAATCTGGGGTGAGCGCTTCAAAGTTAAATGCTGTATCTGACATATATAAATAAAGGGCTCATTACTGAGCCCTTTCCGTATCCTTGGTTAGTTAGGCTATAACTGTTTGATAAACCTACTTTCTACCGTAACGGTAAACTGTTCACTGTCAGACAGTATAAACTGAATTGTTGAAACAGGAGAGCTGAGATTTTCTGGATTGACGCCTAGGCTCATTGGCAGGTTCAGCACTTCACCAGGAGCGACTTGAACCGTTTGCTTGCCGTACCATGACACATCACTGAGTCCCGAGACACTCAAGGTGTATTCTTGAGGCTGCTGGGTTTTGTTGATGATTTTTAGGGTGTAGGTGTTTTCTATCTCACCAGCAACATTTTCGCGAGAGAGCTGATTCCGGTCGCGTAATACGTTCATACCAACCGGATCGACGGTGGCAATTTGGGCAAAGAACAAGCCAACAATCAGCAATAGAACGGTGCCATAACCAATCAGTTTCGGCCGGAGAATTTTGGTTTTGTGCCCAGCAAGTCGGTGTTCAGTGGTGTAATTGATCAGTCCTGTTTCGTAGCCCATTCTTACCATGGTTTGATCGCAGGCATCTATACAGGCACCACAGTTGATGCACTCATATTGCAGACCATCACGGATATCAATCCCAGTCGGACAGACTTGCACGCAGAGGTTGCAATCAATGCAATCACCTAAGCCAAGGGCTTTGGGATCGGCTTTGCGTGATCGAGGGCCTCGATCTTCACCGCGTTGAGTATCGTAGCCGACGATAAAGGTGTCTTTGTCAAACATCGCGGACTGGAAGCGCGCGTAAGGACACATGTGAATGCAGACGATTGAACGCATCCACCCCGCATTGCCATAGGTACACGCGGTAAAAAACAGCACCCAAAACACAGGCCAAAAACTGGCGTTGAAGGTGAAAAAGTCGATCACAAGTTCGCGCACGGGGACGAAATAACCAACGAAGGTAAAGCCTGTGGCAAGCGCGATAGCAACCCAAGCAATATGCTTGATGGTTTTGCGTATCATCAGCGCAGCCGTTAGTTTGCCCGAATCTTGTTTACGTCGTTTGTTGGCGCTACCTTCGAGTTTTTCTTCAAACCAAATGTAGATGAATGTCCACACTGTTTGAGGGCATAGATAGCCGCACCATACCCGTCCAAGAAACGTGGTGATAAAGAACAACCCGAAGGCTGCGATCACGAATAATGTTGCGAGTAAGGTTAAGTCTTGTGGGTAGAGCGTGGTACCAAAGAAGTTAAATTGTTGGTTGCCAATATCAAGCAAGATAGCTTGACGCTCGCCAAAGGGTATCCATGGCACTAAGGCAAACAGCATAAGTAGAAACCAGCCACCATAGCGGCGTAGTTTTTGAAATTTACCTTTGCTCTCTCTTACATAGATTCGGTTGTTGGGGTTAAAGCGATCGCCTTGTCCTTTGTGGGTCTTGGGGTTAAAAGTTTTGGGAGTCACATCCTTAATGTCGATCTTATCCTGACTCATTACGCTTCCTCTAGGCTTTCAATGGCGCTGTTTCTAGTGTCGCGCTCATATTGAATTTTGAAGTAGCTATTTTATGCCTAGTAAAATGTGTCGTTAGAATAGTATCTAGGCTTAGTACTTCAGACATTGCTAATTTTCATTAGAAGAGAAAGTATACAGGTAATAACAATTTTATTTCTTTAACGCTATCAACCTTTAACAATAATTATCAGTCATAACATTGATGAAAAATAGTCGGCTTGGTTATAAGTGGAAGATTTAACAGAACATTTTGGTATCAAAAAAGCAGCCATTGGCTGCTTAACAAATTGATTTGGGGTTACTTGATGATGCCACGCGCTCTTAGTAGTGCGGTTTTAAAGTCATCTTCTTGGTCTTTTTTCAGCCCAGGAATCATTTCATCTTTTTCGCTGTTGCGCATTTTAAGGTGGTAGATCAGCACATCATCGGTGAGATCTTCCAGTTTACCTTGGTAACCTGCTTCGTTAGCGAGTTTGACAATAAACTCAACTAAGTTCATCTCTTGGTCTTTTTGCCATTCAGGGCCGATCAATTCGAGCAGTTCTTCGATGCGATGACAATTCATTAACTTTCTCCACAATATTTATAGTCTTAACAATTTACGCTTGCTGAGCAACAAAGCCAGATTGTTTGTGTGTGATTATTGATTGCAAAGGTAACAAATCGATGTGGTGAATAGCAATCACAATCTCTAGTGATTAAAACGTTGTGTGGTTTGGATGAAAGAAAAAAGCGCAGTGTTCTGCGCTTTTTAATTATGCCGCCTTAATTTCTTCGCTAGGAGTAGTCACCAAAATGGTTTTCTTCTCTACCAAAGTCATTGCTGGCGTTAGTTTTGGTGCGACATACGCTTTGGTAAAACCACTGCGACGACGCATTGCACTACGGTTTGTGTGCGAAAACCTGACTGTTGTTGGGCGCATTTATTTACCTAACTGTCAGGCATATCCATTGCCAATGTAATGGCCTAATCAACCATGAGTTTACTTCAATGCTGAAGAACCGCTCTTCTGGCCTACGCCAATCCAAATGGTTGAATAGGGATTATGATATGAAAACCATATCACCAATAGGTTAGCATCAAGCTGCAAGTTGGTCGATATGTAAACAGTCTAACAACAGCACAAGTCACTACATTTTAAGGGGATATAGGCGATGTTGTGGCGTTTTTGTGAACAAGAACCGAGGTGAAATTGTCGAAAAGCTGATCGTTCATGGTAGCCGCCTAGTAAATAATATGCGATGGTCTATAGAGATGAGACTGGTGCAGCAACTAAACTACTGAAAGAGTCAGTTTGCTTTGACTTTGTTGTGTTTCAAGGAGGAGTTAGATGTCGTTTTTTAAGAAGACCCTTGCCAGTTTTGGTATTGGATCCGCTCAAGTTGATTCAGTGTTACAGCAAGAAGTGCTTTACCCAGGTCAAAAAGTCAATGTGACCATTCATGTCTATGGTGGTGCCACCGAGCAAGCGATTGATAATATCGATCTCAAACTGTGCTGTCGCTATATCAAAGAAGTGCCCGTGAATCCTGATAAGGCGCAACACCAGACTAGCCATAAGCGCCGTGCGCCACAAAGCTATGTGTTGGCAAAGTGGAACTTGCCTTATGCCTTCACCATCCACCCCGGAGAAACGCGCGACTTTGATGTTGAACTTGATGTGCCGTGGAATACGCCGATTACAATTGGTGACTCTAAAGTTTGGTTAGATACGGGTCTAGACATTGCGTTGGCAAAAGACCCGACGGATACCGATATCTTGACGGTACGTCCCGACCCATTGATGGATGGTATTTTGTCTGCCTTGGAAGCACAAGGTATGCGCATTCGTCAGGTGGAATGTGAAGCGGTAGAAGGGTTTTCGATGCCGTTTGTGCAAGAGTTTGAATTTGTGCCGACTACTGGCCCATACCATGGTCGATGGCGAGAAGTTGAACTGGTCGCGTATCGCGAAGAGCAACAACTCAAACTGTGGTTTGAAGTGGATAGACACCGTGATGGCGCAAGAGGGATGTTGGCATCACTACTCGGGGTTGGTCAGCTAAAAAGGGAATTGACCATCCCACTGTCGACGGCTCCAAGTGATGCCGGGGTGAAGGTGCTTGAGTATTTAGATAACACTTGCTAATGAGACGAACTGACAAAACTTTAACCACATTAAGCTTACACGTGTAAGCTTAATGTGCCATACTCGGGATTCATTGCTACCAATCCCGAGTGCCTCTTATGTCTGACGATGACAAAAACGCTGCTTATAGCGTAAAAGAAGAAATCGCCAACACCATTACCCATGCGATTGGCATGGTCTTAGGCATTGTTGGTTTGGTGTTATTGTTGCTCAAAGCGACAGATCACAATGCTGACACATTAACTATTACCAGCATGAGTATTTATGGCAGCAGTATCATCCTGTTGTTTCTTGCCTCTACGCTCTATCATGCTATTCCTTATAAACGCGCCAAGCGGGCACTAAAAACCTTTGACCATTGTGCGATTTATTTGCTGATAGCTGGCAGCTATACCCCATTTTTGTTGGTGAGTTTACGCACCCCATTAGCTATCGGTCTGATGATCGTGATTTGGTGTATTGCTTTGGTTGGCATCATCATGAAGCTGGCGTTCGTCTATCGTTTTAAACGTTTGTCATTAGTGACTTATTTGATGATGGGATGGTTATCGTTAGTGGTGATCTATCAGTTGGCGATGAACCTAGCATGGGGAGGGTTAACTTTGCTGGCTGTAGGTGGCTTGATCTACTCGCTGGGGGTTATTTTCTATGTCGCGAAGCGCATCCCGTACAATCATGCGATTTGGCATGGTTTTGTTCTGGCAGGATGCGCCTGTCATTTCTTTGCGATCTACTACTTTGTTCAGCCAGTATGACCAACTTAAGTTGGTCAGTTAGCGCTTCCAGAAAGCGGGGAAGAACAGTACTAAGATAGTAAGGATCTCCAATCTTCCCATTAACATGCCAAAGCTTAAGATCCATTTCGCGGCATCGGGTAGTGGCGCAAAGTTGCCTGTCGGTCCAACGATGGTTCCCATACCTGGGCCGACGTTAGCCACCGCTGTAATCGAGCCTGATATGCTCGTCACAGGGTCTAAGCCAAGACCACTCAAACAACCAGCGATAAAAATAATCGTAATAAAGTAAGTTAGACAGAAGGCGACCACTGAGCGGACAATATCATCATTAACAGGACGCTGATTGTAGCGCTGAATAAATACACCTGATGGGTGAATTAACTTCATTATCTGCTTGTTGAGCAGTGTCATGGCGATCTGAAAACGGAAGATTTTCATCCCTCCAGATGTTGAACCAGAGCACGCCCCCACCATTAACAAGAAGGCAAACAAGGTGGCAGGCAAAGCGCCCCAAGCCGTGAAATCCTCTAAGCCAAAGCCTGTTGTTGTAACGACAGAGACAATATTGAACAGTGAGACTCGGACTGCATCAAGAATAGTGTAACCATCTTGCACGACTAACCAACTGCTGATTACCACGCCAGACCCTAACACTAAGTAGGCAAAACCGCGCACCTGAGCGTCTTTGAGTAAAATGCTGGCACGGCGTTTGGTGAGTGCAGAAACAAACAACAAAAATGGTAACCCCCCAAGGAACATAAACAGTGTTGCGTTCCAGTGAGCACCATGAGAGAAGTTGTTCATCGAACTGTCTGAGGTTGAGTAACCGCCAGTGGATAAGGTGGTAAATGAGTGGTTGATTGCCTCGAATAAGTTCATGCCTGACAGCAGGAAGCCCAACATACATAACAGCGTTAGGATGAGATAGACCAAAACGATATTTTTCGCCACGGTTTTGGCACGCGGGCTACTTTTATCTGACCAGTCAGAAGACTCAGTTTGGAATAGTTTCATACCACCCACGTTGAGCATTGGTAGTACCGCTACCGCCATAACGATAAAGCCAATACCTCCCAACCACTGCAAAATGGATCGCCATAGCAAAATGCTAGGGGCCATATTATCCAAGCCGCTTAGTACGGTAGAGCCAGTCGTCGTGATTCCCGACATCGTCTCAAAGTACGCATCGGTGAAACTAATATGGTTGATAAATACAAACGGCAGTGCCGCAAAAGCACTGGCGATGGTCCAGACCAAACTGGTGATTAAGAACATATCGCGTACGCTAAGTTTAAAAGTAGCGGTACGACCAATGGATAAACAGGCAAAGGCCACTGCGTGGGTAATCAGTAATGACTGACCGAACTCGATAAAGCCGGAGGTACCCGAGAAAAATGCCACCAAGGTGGGAACGTACATAAATAGGGCGAGTTTAGACAGTACTAACCCTATCACGAACAGTACGGGACGAAAGTTAACCATGTGAAATTACGCCTTAGAGGAAGAATGGACTCGGTTGGAAGAGTGTTTCTACGTCAGGGACGTATTTTTTGTCTACCAAGAACATCACGACGTGATCATCTTGCTCAATGACAGTACGGTCATGGGCAATCAACACTTCATCACCACGAACAATTGCACCAATAGTGGTACCTGGTGGTAACTTGATATCCCCAATGGCACGCCCCACCACTTTAGAGGTGTTCTCATCACCATGAGCAATCGCTTCGATGGCTTCGGCTGCGCCGCGACGCAGAGAGGAGACATTGACGATGTCAGCACGACGAACGTGGGTCAGCAATGCCGAAATCGTAGCTTGCTGTGGTGAGATAGCCACATCGATAGCGCCACCTTGCACTAGGTCGACATAAGCACCACGCTGGATTAATACCATCACCTTTTTAGCGCCCATGCGTTTTGCTAGCATCGCAGACATGATGTTGGTTTCATCTTCGTTGGTGAGAGCAATAAACACATCGACTTGGTCGATATTTTCTTCAGTCAATAATTCCTGATCGGCGGCATCTCCGCAAAATACAATGGTGTTTTCCAACTCTTCTGACAGACGTTCTGCACGTTGGAAGTTTCTTTCGATCAGCTTAACGCTGTAGTTTTGTTCAAGTCGTTTTGCCAAGCTCGCCCCGATGTTACCCCCACCAACAATCATGATACGGCGGTAGGGTTTTTCTAGGCGCTGTAGTTCACTCATCACTGAGCGAATATGGTTACTTGCGGCAACAAAGAACACCTCATCATCCGCTTCGATGATGGTAGTACCTTGCGGACGAATTGGACGACCTTGGCGGAAAATAGCTGCAACACGGGTATCGATATGTGGCATATGCTCGCGTAGAGCAGAGAGTGCATTACCAACCAGTGGACCGCCATAGTATGCTTTAACTGCAACGAGGCTAACTTTCTGCTCGGCAAAACTGACTACTTGCAGTGCACCTGGATATTGGATCAGTCGTTCAATATAGCTGGTCACTAACTCTTCTGGGGCAATCAAGTGATCAACGGGTACAGCGCCTGATTGGAATAGGGCTTCTTTTTCAGCAAGATATTGAGGGGAACGAATACGAGCAATTCGGTTTGGCGTATTGAATAGAGAGAACGCCACTTGGCAGGCTGCCATGTTGGTTTCATCCGTGTTGGTGACTGCGACGAGCATATCGGCATCTTGCGCGCCGGCTTCACGAAGTACATCTGGATGACTTGCATGACCATTTACAACACGTAAATCATATTTATCTTGCAGTTCGCGCAGTCGGTCACTGTCTTTATCGACGATAGTGATATCGTTGTTTTCCCCTACGAGGTTCTCTGCCAACGTACCGCCAACCTGACCTGCGCCAAGAATGATGATTTTCATATTCTTATCTCATTTTGTTTGCTGATATACCCTGCCAATGAACATCGATCGCAGCGGTATAGAGCATATTCCAATGCATTGAAAATAATAGCGAAGCTCGTAAAGAGCAAGCTTCGCTTTAACACTATGCGTGATCTTGCATTATGCTTGTTTCGTGATCACTGCGTAGTAGAAACCATCCATATCATCTTCACCTGGCAGGATCTGACGCCCCGGGTTAGTGATATCTGAGCCTTGCAGTTGCGCATTGCTTGTTCGCTCAAGGAAGGCTTGCACTTGTAGTTTGTTCTCTTGTGGGGTGATCGAGCAAGTAGCGTAAACTAAGGTACCGCCTGGTTTTAATTGCTGCCACATTGCGTCGATGATCTCGCTTTGCAGCTCAGCTAGCGCTTTGATATCGTCTGCACGGCGCAACCACTTAATATCTGGGTGGCGACGGATAACCCCTGTCGCAGAACAAGGTGCATCCAATAAAATTCGGTCGAATTGCTCACCCTGCCACCAAGTTTGCGGTTGACGCGCATCCCCGCAGATCACTTCAGCTTGGAGTTTTAGACGTTTAAGGTTGTCATGGACGCGTTTTAAGCGAGCATCATCACAATCAATGGCCACCACCTGAGCATCTTTCGTTCGCTCAAGGATATGTGCCGTTTTACCGCCAGGTGCCGCGCAGCAATCTAAGATTAGCTCACCGTCTTTCGGCGTCAGATAATCAATTGAAAGTTGAGCTGCGGCATCTTGTACAGAAACCCAGCCTTTTTCAAAGCCTGGTAGCTTAGTCACATCACAAGGTGAAGCGAGTTTTAGTGCGTCTTTTGCCTGTGGATGAAGCGTGGTTTCAATACCTTCTTGGTTCAATAAGGCTTGGTACTCTTCACGAGTATGGTGCTGGTGGTTCACGCGCAACCACATCGGCGCTTTACTGTTATTCGCTTCAACAATCTGCTCCCACTGCTGCGGATATGCTTCTTGCAGCAGTTTGAGTAACCAGCTTGGGTGGCCATACTTACCCGCATTGTGGCTGATAGCATGCTGATCCAGTTGCTCTTGATTGCGCTGATAGTTACGTAGTACCGCGTTAATTAAACCACGTAGACGCGGACCTTTAAGCTCTTTGGTGCCTTCGACAGTTTCGCCAACCGCAGCATGGGCAGGAATGCGCATAAAGCTGAGCTGGTAGATGCCAACAAGAATAAGGTGATGGAAGACACGCTGTTTACCTTTGAGGGGTTTATCCATCAACTCATTTGCGATTGATTCAAGGCGTGGTAAGTAGCGCAGAGCTCCGTAGCAAATTTCTTGTAATAGAGCATGGTCACGAGGTCGAATCTGCTGCTGAGCCGCAGGAAGGGCATTAGAGAGAGACTGACCTTTGTCGACAACTTGGAAAAGGACGTTAGCTGCCGCAGCGCGAACATTCATGTTGAATACCTTAAAGTAAAGGAGGGCATCTCTGCCCTCAAAAAGTTCTTATATATCGGTTTGATATGCTACCAATTCACCGATTACTCATCGGTGATGGTTTGGGTTAAGCCAGTTGGCTACCAACTTCAAACCAAGCGGCGCGTGAGTTAAGAATATCTTGCACACCCATCGCTTTTTTGCCCGGAACTTGCAGTTGTTCCAGAACGAGTACGCCATGACCCGTTGCAACATAGATACCGGTTTTGTCGGCTTGAATGATGGTACCAGCCGGTTTGTCGCTTGTTTGTTCTGCAACACGGCTTTGCCATACTTTGATGCTATTTTCTGCAACTTCAAAGTGGCTCATCGGCCATGGATTGAAAGCTCGAACACAGCGCTCAATGTGCGCGGCATCATCATTCCAATCAATGCGTGCTTCTTCTTTGCTTAGCTTTTTGGCGTAATTGGCGAGCTCGTCATCTTGTTTGACCGGGACCGCAGTACCAGCGGCAATATCGTTAAGACATTCAACTAGCGCTTGCGGGCCGAGTTCTGCCAGTTTTTGATACATGGTTGCGCTGGTATCGCTTGCTTCAATCGGCAGTTTGGCGATTTTTAACATGTCACCAGTATCAAGGCCAATATCCATCTGCATAATGGTGACGCCAGTTTCAGCGTCGCCAGCCCAGATAGAGCGTTGGATCGGTGCAGCACCACGCCAGCGTGGCAAGATTGAACCGTGTACGTTAATACAGCCTAACTTTGGTGTATCTAAAACTGCTTGAGGAAGCAGTAGGCCGTATGCCACCACCACCATGATGTCAGCATTAAGCTCAGCAAGTTCTTGCTTTGCTTCGTCTGACTTGAAGTTTTCTGGTTGGTATACTGGAACGTTATGCTCTAGCGCTAAAGTTTTAACCGCACTCGCAGTTAGCTTTTTCCCGCGACCGGCTGGGCGGTCAGGGTTTGTGTACGCGGCAATAACTTCATGCTCCGAAGACAACAACGCCGCCATATGTTGGGCGGCGAAGTCCGGAGTACCCGCAAATACGATACGTAAAGGCTTGCTCAAGGTACCTTCCTTCTAATTCTTGTGAACGCGACTTAACGCTGTTTTTCGTTAAAGCGCTTAACTTTTGCTAGCTTGTCTTGGATACGTTTACGCTTAAGAGGCGAAAGGTAGTCGACAAACAGCTTACCTTCTAGGTGATCAAGCTCGTGTTGTACGCAGATTGCTAGTAGCTCATCAGCTTCAAATGTGAACTCTTCACCGTCACGGTTCAATGCTTTAACGGTCACTTCTGCCGCGCGTGGCACTAAAGCGCGAGCACCAGGAACTGAAAGACATCCTTCTTCAATACCATCTTCACCGCGTTTGTCGAGAATTTCAGGGTTGATAAGCACCATTGGCTCGTCACGAGTTTCTGAAATATCGATAACGACGATACGTTGGTGTACGTCAACTTGTGTTGCCGCAAGACCGATACCTTCTTCGTCGTACATGGTTTCAATCATGTCATCAACGATTTTTTGAATCTCTGGAGTCACAGCTTCTACTGGTTTAGCGACAGTACGAAGGCGATCATCTGGGAATGTTAATACTTGTAATACAGACATATTCACTCGAAATGTTATTTGTGCCGAATCGAGATAATCCTCGTTGGCTCAATTCTAGACATTTTATAACGCAAATGACAGCATCAATACGCTTTTTGACATGCATTTTTGTCGATAAAGTAACCACTTTTCATATTTGTATTTGCCTATCATCTGCCCTAAGAGAGCGTTATGTATCGAATGTTCACGACACTTACACTCCTTATATCATGCGCCTTTTGGGGCGTATCAGGCGATGCAAAGCAACAAGATGGCAATAACTCTATTCAAATACTTAGCCCTAAGATCAGGGCATCCAGTCACTCTGATTTGACCTCTGAACCAATCAAAGAGAAACCCACCCACTCCTCATTGTTGCTCTCTGAGCGGCAGTTAGAACAAGCTGCCCGTGTTTTGGGCCTTAACCACGGTAAACACTACATCACGGCTCAAGATTTACTGTTTATCAGTGGTGAACAGACGGCGCATCGTTGGGGTATATATCATCCAACGCAAACTTACTCTTTGGGTGAGCAGCAACTTGTGCAGCTTAAAGTGGTTGCGTGGGCTGAGTTAAAGCAGAGTGAAAACGCGATGTCGCGTTTACAAATCACGGCCCAGACACAAGAAGTGCGCGTCAATGATGTGGCGTTACCCCTAGATTGGCAGGCGTCGCGTAAATGAGCAGTGACCTCCTTCGCGCTTGGTTAACCCTCTATTTCACACCTCGCCTCGGCGCGAAAGGGTTGCACACGTTATTAGCCAAAGCGAGTCCACAGGCTTTGGTTTCTTTGGATCACCAAGCGCTACAAGCTCTTGGTCTAACAGCATCACAAGCGGCTTTTATTCTGATGGATAAACACCAATATGTGGAGCAGTGCATCGATTGGCGAGATAGCGCAGACAATCACCACATTATTACGCTAGACGATCCCCTTTACCCGCCGCTGCTTGCCCAGTTATCCATACCGCCACCCGTGTTGTTTGTTAAAGGTGAGCCATCAGTATTGACCACGCCTCAAGTCGCGCTGGTGGGGAGTCGTCATGCCACCATTGATGGTTTACGAAATGCGACCTATTTTGCGGGTGAGTTAGCGCAGCAGGGTTTAACCATCACGAGTGGATTAGCGCTGGGCGTAGATGGTCATGCTCATGATGGGGCATTGCGACAAGGAGGCTCGACAATTGCGGTGCTAGGATGTGGATTGAATACTGTTTACCCTGCGCGTCATAAGCGTCTTGCGCAAAGGATAGAGAATCAAGGGGCATTGGTTTCAGAGTTTCACCCCGCAATTTTGCCAAAATCGGCTAACTTTCCTCGTCGTAATCGCATTATTAGCGGTTTGTCGTTGGGAGTTTTGGTGGTGGAAGCCACCGAGCGAAGTGGGTCCCTTATTACCGCTCGATATGCCGCTGAACAAGGGCGTGATGTGTTTGCGCTGCCGGGTTCGATTCACTCCTCACAAGCCAAAGGGTGTAACCAGTTGATAAAACAAGGAGCTTGTTTAATCCAAACCGTTGAAGACATCGTAAATGAAATAGAGACGTTGCTGCGTTGGTCTAATCATTATATGGAAAAAATAAGCCCAAATGGCCCGATTGAAAAAGAGCCGAAAGAACAATTGCCATTTGCTGATCTTCTAGCTAACGTAGGCACACAAGTGACACCGGTTGATATTTTGGCACAGAGGACCAATATTCCTGTGCAGGAAGTCATGATGCAGCTGTTAGAGTTAGAGCTCTCAGGGCATGTTGTTGCGGTTTCTGGTGGTTATATTCGTAAGGGGAGGGGCTAGCTATGATGATGGATATCCTAATGTATCTATTTGAAACTTACATCCATAGCGATGCTGAGTTACAGGTCAATCAAGATGAGCTTGAAGATGAGTTACTTCGAGCGGGTTTTGATCAAAAAGACATTTATAAAGCCCTCGTCTGGTTAGAAGAACTGGCCGCATTGCAGCAAGGTGAGTTGGATTCTGCTATCTCAGTGAGTGGCGCGTCATCCACACGTATCTACACGGCTCAAGAAATGGACCGTCTGGATATCGAGTGTCGTGGCTTCTTGATGTTCTTAGAACAAGTCAGTGTATTGAGTATAGAAACACGCGAGATGGTGATTGATCGCGTTATGGGTTTAGAGACTGATGACTTTGAACTCGACGACCTTAAATGGATTGTGCTTATGGTGCTATTTAATGTTCCTGGCAATGAAAATGCCTACACTTTGATGGAAGAGCTTCTGTACAGCAAAGAGCAAGGTATCCTCCATTAATAAAAGTACTATGCGCATTCTTTATGAGTAATAAAATCGACCAACAACTGTTTTCCGCCCATGAACACGCTCTTGAGCATCAAGCCTGCCCCAAATGTCAGGATGAAGAGCGTGACGGTCGGTTACAACTTCGTCATGGTAAACACGGTCCATTTTTAGGCTGCAACCAGTATCCTGACTGTGACTTTATCAAGCCTTTACATCAAAACGATGGGCATATCATTAAAGAGCTTGGCGTCCCTTGCCCTCAATGTGGCAATGAACTGGTGCTGCGCCAAGGTCGTTATGGGATGTTTATTGGTTGTAGTCACTACCCTGAATGTCATCACATCGAGTCAATGGAGCAATCTCCACCCGAATCTAATGACCAAATTGTTTGTCCAGACTGTGGGAAAGGTCATTTGGTTGAGCGGAAAAACCGTTTTGGCAAACTGTTCTACGCTTGTGATAATTACCCTAAGTGTAAGTTTGCCGTCAATCAGCCCCCAATCGCGGGTCAATGTGAGCAATGTGGCTTTCCGTTGCTAGTCGAAAAGACATTGGCGAGTGGCATCAAGTTGCAATGTGCAGATAGAAAGTGTCATCACACCCAAACTGAAATTGAATAAAAAAAGCGACGCTCCAGCGTCGCTTTTCTGTATGCTGGCGAAGAGTTATCGAGCAAACTTTGCTAATGCAGGAAAGGCAGTTTTATCAAGGACATCGGCTAACGCGGATAATCTGCGTTGCAGTTCTCCACTGTAATCGCTACACACATTGATGTGCCCCATTTTACGACCTGTGCGTTTCTCTTTGCCATACCAATGAATATGTACCCCATCCATAGCGAGTAACTCGTTAGGTAGCGTATCTTCACCTAAGATATTGATCATTGCAGTTTCACGAATCAGTTGGGTGCTGCCCAGTGGTAAGTTGCAAACTGCTCTTAAGTGGTTTTCAAACTGACAAGTTTCCGCACCTTGTTGAGTCCAGTGTCCTGAGTTGTGTACGCGTGGGGCTATTTCATTGACAACCAGTTGGCCGTTAAGGTCGAAGAACTCTAACGCCAGTACGCCGACATAGTTCAAGCTTTCTGCGACAGAGGTAAACATTTGCTGAGCTTGGGCTTGTAGCTCTTGGTCAGCAATAGCCGTCGATAGGCTTAATACACCCTCTGTATGAACATTTTCAGCCAGAGGGTAGACTGCGATCGAGCCATCTCTACCACGAGCTCCGACTAATGACACTTCACGTTGAAAAGGGACAAACTCTTCGGCAACAATCGCTTGATTGTCGCTAGACGCGATACAGTCCGCCATTTGGGCCCAAATATTTTCGACATCAGCCAAATCTTTTAGACGCCATTGCCCTTTACCGTCATACCCGCCCAAGGCGCTTTTTAGCACCATTGGAATACCCACATGTTCAATCGCGACGTCAAAATCTTCTCGACTGTTGATCACTGCGTACTTCGCATTGCGAACGCCTGCGTTATCCAACAGTGCTTTTTCCAGTCGACGATCGCCCCCAGCTTTAATCGCTTCTGTTGTTGGTAGGAACTTACCACTTTGCTCACAGATATCGAGGATAGGGTGTGGAATATGTTCGAACTCAGCGGTAATCACGTCAGCATTGGCAATCGCATTGTCTAGGCCGCTGCCGAGTACAGTTTGCGTGAGTGGATGAACAATATTGCCATTGGTGACATCGTACGCGGATAGCTCGATATTAAGTGGAGCTCCCGCTAATGACATCATGCGGGCAAGTTGGCCAGAACCTAATACTAAAACGCGCATGGATTAATCCTCGGCTGGGTTTGAGTTTGCCAGTACTGTTTCTGTTTGCTCATTACGGAAGGCTTCTACTTTCGCCATCACATCTTCATCGTGTGTACCGATAATTTGCGCAGCCAGAATACCCGCGTTCGCGGCTCCAGCTTCACCAATAGCCAGTGTACCGACGGCAATGCCTTTTGGCATTTGAACGATAGAGAGAAGTGAGTCCATGCCTTTTAGCGCTCGTGATTGCACTGGCACACCAAGGACAGGCAAACTGGTAAAGGCGGCAGTCATGCCGGGTAGATGAGCGGCTCCGCCAGCACCGGCAATGATAACTTTGATACCACGCTCTTTGGCGCTGGAGGCATATTCTGCAAGCAGTTGAGGGGTGCGGTGTGCTGAAACCACTTTGGTTTCATAACTTACGCCAAATGTGTCGAGCATCTCTGCTGCAAGTTTCATGGTTGGCCAATCTGATTTTGAACCCATGATAATTCCGACTTTCATTTCAAACTCCTTCAAGCTGCCATTGAGTAACACCACTCTAATTTGTGCGCATTATACGAGTATTTTCACCTCAAGCAAACGTTTGCGCGGGGTAAAAAACGATTCGACATAATTTATCAATAAATTGCTTTAGTCAGCGCGGCAGATTGTTAGTAAACTGAGTAAAAATGTTAACATCCTATTCCTGCTAGAAGTGACTTTGGTGCTGGCGAATGCTTTCAACCCCCTGCCAAAGGTTGTTTTGCATATAAAGGGGGCTTCCCTAAGCAATGTTACCAAGCTTCAAATTATGAGGAATTGAAATGAGAAAGGAAACTTGAGTGGATAACTTTGAGCAAGCTCTTAGTGCATTACAGCAAGGTGAAGTGATCGCCTATCCGACCGAAGGTGTATTTGGTGTGGGCTGTGATCCCGATAACCCGCAAGCGATTGAAAAACTATTGACGCTAAAGCAGCGTCCGGTAGAGAAAGGGCTGATTTTAATAGCGGCTAGTTATGAGCAGCTATTACCCTACATCGATGAGTCACAACTCAATCAAGAGCAGTTGGCGACAGTGAAGGCTTCTTGGCCTGGGCCATATACTTGGATTATGCCCGCGAGCGATAAAGCTTCAAATTGGCTTTGTGGTCAGTTTGATTCGATCGCGGTGCGCGTGACCGATCATCCTTTGGTACAGAAAATCTGTCTAGCGTTTGGTAAACCACTCACATCAACAAGTGCTAATCTTACTGGTTTGCCGCCTTGTATGACGACAGAAGAGGTAGAAGCACAACTGGGCGATAAATTAGTGGCTATTTTACGCGGCGAAACCAGTGGACGAGATAAACCGAGTGAAATTCGCGACGCAAGAACATTGCAAGTGTTACGCCAAGGATAATCAACATATAGGAAGCCAATATGCCAACTTCAATCGATAAGCAAGCAGTAAAGCACTTCTTAATGGCGTTGCAAGATGAGATTTGTCGCCAGTTAGAACAGGCTGATGGAAAAGCCAAATTTGAACAAGATGCTTGGCAGCGCGAGCCTGGAGAGCGGCTTGCTGGTGGAGGTCGAACTCGAGTGATGACCAATGGCGCTGTATTTGAGCAGGGTGGGGTCAATTTTTCTCATGTCAGCGGACAGGAGATGCCAGCTTCGGCTACCGCTCACCGACCAGAACTTGCGGGGCGCAGTTTTGAAGCGATGGGGGTCTCGTTGGTGATGCATCCTCACAACCCATATGTGCCAACTTCGCATGCAAATGTTCGCTTTTTTATTGCCGAGAAAGAGGGCGAGGCGCCAATTTGGTGGTTTGGCGGTGGTTTTGACCTAACACCGTTTTATCCGTTCGAAGAAGATTGTGGTTACTGGCATAGCACCGCAAGAGAAATTTGTGCGCCATTTGGTGATGACGTCTATGCCGAGCATAAAGCGTGGTGTGATAAATACTTCTATTTGCCTCATCGTAACGAGACTCGAGGCGTTGGCGGTCTATTCTTTGATGACTTAAACAAGTGGGAGTTCGACAAGTGCTTTGCCTATATAAAAGCGGTTGGTGAAGGCTACACTCAAGCCTATCTTCCAATTGTTGAGCGCCGCAAAATGACCGCTTATGGTGTGCGCGAGCGACAGTTTCAGTTATACCGTCGTGGTCGCTATGTTGAGTTTAACTTGGTTTTTGACCGAGGAACGTTGTTTGGCCTGCAAAGTGGTGGGCGGACTGAATCTATCCTAATGTCTATGCCTCCAATGGCTCGTTGGGAATACGGTTATCAGCCGGAGCCGGGTTCTGCTGAAGCCGAGCTTTATGAGCACTACCTAAAACCAAGAGAGTGGTAAAATACTTCCCGCGTGATTTAGATAATGATAGGGTCATTAAATGACCCTATTTTGTTACTGGTAATAAGGATATGACGCAGCAAATTGATCGTTATGCCGTCTTTGGCAACCCAATTGGACACAGTAAATCCCCGTTTATTCATACGCTATTCGCACGCCAAACGAATCAACCGTTAAGCTACAGCGCTGAGCTTGCGGCTGTTGATGGTTTTGAACAAGCAGCGAAAGCATTCTTTTCTCAAGGTGGACGTGGCTGCAACATTACTATGCCGTTTAAAGAGGACGCGTACCAATTTGCCGATCGTTTGACGCAGCGAGCTGAGTTGGCTGGTGCGGTCAATACACTTAAAAAACTCGATGATGGCATTATTTTGGGTGATAACACCGATGGTGCAGGGCTGGTGTTGGATCTGCAGAATTATCAAGTTCCTTTGGAGAATGCGCGGATTCTTATTATTGGTGCAGGCGGTGCGGCGCGAGGTGTGATTCAGCCGCTATTAGAGCTAAAGCCACAACAAATCGTTATTACCAATCGAACGTTTAGTAAAGCAGAGCAGCTAGCTAAATTGTTTGCCGATCTGGGCCCGATTCAAGCTATACCACTTGAAGAAGTAAAAGAGGCGTTTGATGTCGTGATCAACTCAACCTCTGCAAGCTTGAGTGGCGATTTACCCAATATTTCACCGTCAATATTCAGCGCGACAACGGTTGCTTATGACATGATGTATGGCAAGGGAAAAACAGCATTTAATCAATGGGCTCTCGAGCAAGGTGCCGCTCAAGCGTATGATGGCTTAGGTATGTTGGTCGGCCAAGCTGCAGAAAGTTTTATGTTGTGGCGAGGTTTAAGACCAGGTACAAAGCAAATCTTACGCGAATTACGCAAGAACTTAGAAGGTATGTAATGAATCAATCGATTCTATTTCCAGACATTCAAGATTGGGATGATGCGTTGAACGGGGTAAAGTTTCCTGCTCAACAAGCGGGGGCGTTAATTGAATGTGTGGCGTCACTTGAGTATTTGAGTTCTCTAGCCAGTGAACCTTTGACCACTACTCAGCAAGCTCTAGCGGTTTTTGAACAAAACCGCTTTGAAATCGAAGAGCTCGCTGAACAGTTAATAGAAGAGGAAGAGTACAACGCTGAAGGTCTAGTAGAGCTCAGGGCGTAATATTCTCAACATGATGTAAGTAGTCTTCTTTATTCTGCACATAGTTATTGGCTGACTTTTGCAAGAAAGCGCGCTCTTCATCTTTTAAGGGGCGCGCTTGTTTTACTGGACTGCCCACATAAAGAAAGCCACTGGCTAATACTTTTCCTGGTGGCACTAAACTACCGGCACCAATCATCACCTCTTCTTCTATTACTGCACCATCGAGCACGATCGTGCCCATGCCCACTAAAACGCGATCATTAATAATGCAGCCGTGTAACATGACTTTATGTCCAATCGTGACATCATTACCAATAATCAGAGGGTAGCCGTTTGGGTTGCTCGCATTTTTATGGGTAACATGCAGAACACTGCCATCTTGAATATTGCTGCGTTGTCCTATCTTTATAGAGTTAACATCACCACGAGCTGCAACTAATGGCCAAATACTCGAATCGTCACCAATCGTAATATCACCAACTAAGACAGAACTGCTGTCTATATAGACGCGTTTTCCAATTGATGGTGCGATACCTTTATAACTGCGTAGCGAACTCATTTTTACTCCTGGATCGTTGGTTCAAGGCCAATATAGCCATGCTAAAGCTTAGAAGAGCTGAAGAAATAAGCGTTTGTGACTAGAAAATACTCAAACGATAAAAAAATCAAAAAAAAGCATAAAAAGGGCTTGCCAATGTGACGGCGATCTCTATAATGCCACCTCGCTGACACGGCACAGCTTCGAAGCCTCGGCTTAAAGGGGTTGGAGTCAAATCAGCACGGTTACTTAGCCAAGCAAAACGCTTGAAAAAAGTTTGAAAAAAGTGGTTGACACTAAACTTTAACTCGCTAAAATAGCCGCCTCTTCCGAAGTGAGGTGACTCACAAAGAAGGAAAGCTCTTTAACAATATAAACCTATCAATCTGTGTGGGCACTCGTTGATGATAATCCAAATTAGAAGCTTAGGCTTCAAATTAGATTTCAATGAAACGAAGTGACCATTGCTAGAAATAGCAGCACAGTCAATTCAAACATTACTATGTAATGTTCAGTATTCATTGAGTCGACAAAATCTTAAATTGAAGAGTTTGATCATGGCTCAGATTGAACGCTGGCGGCAGGCCTAACACATGCAAGTCGAGCGGCAGCGACATAAACAATCCTTCGGGTGCGTTTATGGGCGGCGAGCGGCGGACGGGTGAGTAATGCCTAGGAAATTGCCCTGATGTGGGGGATAACCATTGGAAACGATGGCTAATACCGCATAATGCCTACGGGCCAAAGAGGGGGACCTTCGGGCCTCTCGCGTCAGGATATGCCTAGGTGGGATTAGCTAGTTGGTGAGGTAAGGGCTCACCAAGGCGACGATCCCTAGCTGGTCTGAGAGGATGATCAGCCACACTGGAACTGAGACACGGTCCAGACTCCTACGGGAGGCAGCAGTGGGGAATATTGCACAATGGGCGCAAGCCTGATGCAGCCATGCCGCGTGTATGAAGAAGGCCTTCGGGTTGTAAAGTACTTTCAGTCGTGAGGAAGGTTCATGCGTTAATAGCGTATGGATTTGACGTTAGCGACAGAAGAAGCACCGGCTAACTCCGTGCCAGCAGCCGCGGTAATACGGAGGGTGCGAGCGTTAATCGGAATTACTGGGCGTAAAGCGCATGCAGGTGGTTAGTTAAGTCAGATGTGAAAGCCCGGGGCTCAACCTCGGAATTGCATTTGAAACTGGCTGACTAGAGTACTGTAGAGGGGGGTAGAATTTCAGGTGTAGCGGTGAAATGCGTAGAGATCTGAAGGAATACCGGTGGCGAAGGCGGCCCCCTGGACAGATACTGACACTCAGATGCGAAAGCGTGGGGAGCAAACAGGATTAGATACCCTGGTAGTCCACGCCGTAAACGATGTCTACTTGGAGGTTGTGGCCTTGAGCCGTGGCTTTCGGAGCTAACGCGTTAAGTAGACCGCCTGGGGAGTACGGTCGCAAGATTAAAACTCAAATGAATTGACGGGGGCCCGCACAAGCGGTGGAGCATGTGGTTTAATTCGATGCAACGCGAAGAACCTTACCTACTCTTGACATCCATAGAACTTAGCAGAGATGCTTTGGTGCCTTCGGGAACTATGAGACAGGTGCTGCATGGCTGTCGTCAGCTCGTGTTGTGAAATGTTGGGTTAAGTCCCGCAACGAGCGCAACCCTTATCCTTGTTTGCCAGCGAGTAATGTCGGGAACTCCAGGGAGACTGCCGGTGATAAACCGGAGGAAGGTGGGGACGACGTCAAGTCATCATGGCCCTTACGAGTAGGGCTACACACGTGCTACAATGGCGTATACAGAGGGCAGCCAACTTGCGAAAGTGAGCGAATCCCAAAAAGTACGTCGTAGTCCGGATTGGAGTCTGCAACTCGACTCCATGAAGTCGGAATCGCTAGTAATCGTGGATCAGAATGCCACGGTGAATACGTTCCCGGGCCTTGTACACACCGCCCGTCACACCATGGGAGTGGGCTGCAAAAGAAGTGGGTAGTTTAACCTTCGGGAGGACGCTCACCACTTTGTGGTTCATGACTGGGGTGAAGTCGTAACAAGGTAGCGCTAGGGGAACCTGGCGCTGGATCACCTCCTTATACGATGATTATTGCGATGAGTGTTCACACAGATTGATGGTTTATAAAGTTTAAGAGAAGAAGAGTACCCATACTCTTCAATCCAGTGTCCCGTTCGTCTAGAGGCCTAGGACACCGCCCTTTCACGGCGGTAACAGGGGTTCGACTCCCCTACGGGATACCATTGGGTCGTTAGCTCAGTTGGTAGAGCAGTTGACTTTTAATCAATTGGTCGCAGGTTCGAATCCTGCACGACCCACCATTTTCTCGATGGGGCTATAGCTCAGCTGGGAGAGCGCCTGCCTTGCACGCAGGAGGTCAGCAGTTCGATCCTGCTTAGCTCCACCATTCGAGACTTCTTCCACAAGAAGTAAAATAATGTGGGCGATTAGCTCAGTTGGGAGAGCACCTGCCTTACAAGCAGGGGGTCACTGGTTCGAGCCCGGTATCGCCCACCATCTTTAAGCGCATTCGATGAGTGCTTTTAAAAATGGTTTCTTTCTTTAAGTAGAAAGTAAAATCTAGCTCTTTAACAATTTGGAAAGCTGACAAAACAACAATTTATTGTTGTTTGTAAAGTTCTCAAAGTATTCATTTATGAATACACAAAAACACATTCAAGTGTTCTTGGAATTTGAGTCCGGCAAAATCGAGTCTGCATCATGTATAAAAATTGCAGACAACTTTGGTGATTTGAACATCAACTCGAAACTCCTTCGGGTTGTATGGTTAAGTGACTAAGCGTACACGGTGGATGCCTTGGCAGTCAGAGGCGATGAAGGACGTATTAACTTGCGATAAGCCCAGATTAGGCAGTAAAAGCCACTTGAGTCTGGGATTTCCGAATGGGGAAACCCACTTACATAAGTAAGTATCGTTATGTGAATACATAGCATAACGAGGCGAACCGGGGGAACTGAAACATCTAAGTACCCCGAGGAAAAGAAATCAACCGAGATTCCGAAAGTAGCGGCGAGCGAAATTGGACTAGCCCTTAAGCTTTATACACGTTAGACGAACGGTCTGGAAAGTCCGACGATACAGGGTGATAGTCCCGTAGTTGACGATGTGTGTTCAGTGAAATCGAGTAGGGCGGGACACGTGTTATCCTGTCTGAATATGGGGGGACCATCCTCCAAGGCTAAATACTACTGACTGACCGATAGTGAACCAGTACCGTGAGGGAAAGGCGAAAAGAACCCCTGTGAGGGGAGTGAAATAGAACCTGAAACCGTGTACGTACAAGCAGTAGGAGCAGGCTTTGTCCTGTGACTGCGTACCTTTTGTATAATGGGTCAGCGACTTATATTCAGTGGCAAGGTTAACCATCTAGGGGAGCCGTAGGGAAACCGAGTCTTAACTGGGCGTTCAGTCTCTGGATATAGACCCGAAACCAGGTGATCTAGCCATGGGCAGGTTGAAGGTTGAGTAACATCAACTGGAGGACCGAACCGACTAATGTTGAAAAATTAGCGGATGACTTGTGGCTAGGGGTGAAAGGCCAATCAAACCTGGAGATAGCTGGTTCTCCCCGAAAGCTATTTAGGTAGCGCCTCGGACGAATACTACTGGGGGTAGAGCACTGTTAAGGCTAGGGGGTCATCCCGACTTACCAACCCTTTGCAAACTCCGAATACCAGTAAGTACTATCCGGGAGACACACGGCGGGTGCTAACGTCCGTCGTGGAGAGGGAAACAACCCAGACCGCCAGCTAAGGTCCCAAATTATAGCTAAGTGGGAAACGATGTGGGAAGGCTTAGACAGCTAGGATGTTGGCTTAGAAGCAGCCATCATTTAAAGAAAGCGTAATAGCTCACTAGTCGAGTCGGCCTGCGCGGAAGATGTAACGGGGCTAAGCTATAAACCGAAGCTGCGGCAATAACTTTTAGTTATTGGGTAGGGGAGCGTTCTGTAAGCCGTTGAAGGTGTGTTGTAAAGCATGCTGGAGGTATCAGAAGTGCGAATGCTGACATGAGTAACGATAAAGGGGGTGAAAAACCTCCTCGCCGGAAGACCAAGGGTTCCTGTCCAACGTTAATCGGGGCAGGGTAAGTCGACCCCTAAGGCGAGGCCGAAAGGCGTAGTCGATGGGAAACGGGTTAATATTCCCGTACTTCTTACAATTGCGATGGGGGGACGGAGAAGGCTAGGTGGGCCTGGCGACGGTTGTCCAGGTTCAAGTGCGTAGGCTTAAGAGTTAGGTAAATCCGGCTCTTTTTAAGGCTGAGACACGACGTCGAGCTACTACGGTAGTGAAGTCATTGATGCCATGCTTCCAGGAAAAGCCTCTAAGCTTCAGATTGTAAGGAATCGTACCCCAAACCGACACAGGTGGTCGGGTAGAGAATACCAAGGCGCTTGAGAGAACTCGGGTGAAGGAACTAGGCAAAATGGTACCGTAACTTCGGGAGAAGGTACGCTCTTGACGGTGAAGTCCCTTGCGGATGGAGCTATTGAGAGTCGCAGATACCAGGTGGCTGCAACTGTTTATTAAAAACACAGCACTGTGCAAAATCGTAAGATGACGTATACGGTGTGACGCCTGCCCGGTGCCGGAAGGTTAATTGATGGGGTTAGACTTAGGTCGAAGCTCTTGATCGAAGCCCCGGTAAACGGCGGCCGTAACTATAACGGTCCTAAGGTAGCGAAATTCCTTGTCGGGTAAGTTCCGACCTGCACGAATGGCGTAATGATGGCCACGCTGTCTCCACCCGAGACTCAGTGAAATTGAAATCGCTGTGAAGATGCAGTGTACCCGCGGCTAGACGGAAAGACCCCGTGAACCTTTACTACAGCTTGGCACTGAACATTGACCCTACATGTGTAGGATAGGTGGGAGGCTTTGAAGCACGTACGCCAGTATGTGTGGAGCCGTCCTTGAAATACCACCCTTGTAGTGTTGATGTTCTAACGTCGACCCCTAATCGGGGTTACGGACAGTGCCTGGTGGGTAGTTTGACTGGGGCGGTCTCCTCCCAAAGAGTAACGGAGGAGCACGAAGGTGGGCTAAACACGGTTGGACATCGTGTGGTTAGTGCAATGGCATAAGCCCGCTTAACTGCGAGAATGACAATTCGAGCAGGTACGAAAGTAGGTCATAGTGATCCGGTGGTTCTGTATGGAAGGGCCATCGCTCAACGGATAAAAGGTACTCCGGGGATAACAGGCTGATACCGCCCAAGAGTTCATATCGACGGCGGTGTTTGGCACCTCGATGTCGGCTCATCACATCCTGGGGCTGAAGTCGGTCCCAAGGGTATGGCTGTTCGCCATTTAAAGTGGTACGCGAGCTGGGTTTAGAACGTCGTGAGACAGTTCGGTCCCTATCTGCCGTGGGCGTTGGAGAATTGAAAGGGGCTGCTCCTAGTACGAGAGGACCGGAGTGGACGAACCTCTGGTGTTCGGGTTGTGTCGCCAGACGCATTGCCCGGTAGCTAAGTTCGGAATCGATAACCGCTGAAAGCATCTAAGCGGGAAGCGAGCCTTGAGATGAGTTCTCCCTGATACTTTAAGTATCCTAAAGGGTTGTCGGAGACTACGACGTTGATAGGTCAGGTGTGTAAGTGCTGTGAGGCATTGAGCTAACTGATACTAATTGCCCGTGAGGCTTAACCATACAACACCCAAGGGGTTTTGATGGACTCAAAGCAAGAACAAAACTTGATTGTGTAGAGAACACAAAAACAGCTTTCCAGATTAAAGAATTTGCTTGGCGACCATAGCGATTTGGACCCACCTGATTTCCATGCCGAACTCAGAAGTGAAACGAATTAGCGCCGATGGTAGTGTGGGGCTTCCCCATGTGAGAGTAGGACATCGCCAGGCTTGCTTACCTGTTTTTAGATTTTGAAAAATCTAAAGGCAAAACTAAAACATAGCATTATTAAGTAAGACTAAGTTTTAGGAACAATTTGTGGAGAGATGGCTGAGTGGTTGAAAGCACCGGTCTTGAAAACCGGCATACGTTAATAGCGTATCTAGGGTTCAAATCCCTATCTCTCCGCCACTATTAAAAAAGCCCGCTAACATCTAGCGGGCTTTTTGCTATGTGCTATTCAGGAAAAGATAGGCTGCAGAACTTTATCTAGGGTTGATTGGAGCGACGCGAAAAACGTTGTTAGCCGATGGCGCTTTAAGACCGCTGCCCATGTGGTTGTGAACCGTGAATCCCTAGTTGTGTTCAACCCGAGCTTTCCGTGACTATTAAAAAAGCCCGCTAATTTCTAGCGGGCTTTTTGCTATTTAACTTTTTGCTATTTAAAATTCTGGCCTATCTTAAAGCTACCCCTCCATCATTGATTCATGCTCGAGTTCCTTCCCTTACTGCACTCTTCATGAAAGCTTGGGTCTAACGAATTGGTATTGAAATACCGCTCTAGCGATGTGAGCACTCAGTTGTCTTACTCTAGACAGTCATATGACTGGTGTATTCGCTGACTTTAACGGCTGAGATATGGTGGTACTAATAACAAGTTTGAGGTGCTCGCTTTATAAGGCGTAATGAGGCGGGTTTACTGCTTTCAGGAAGAGTGGTGCTTTGCAACAAGGCGCTGTTGAGTAGATAAAAGGATGAGAGCAAAGCGCTCTCAACCTTTTAGAGGGAGGGATTTAGTGAGCCTTAAAACCTTTTAACTCAGCATTGATATAAAGCGTTTCTAGCTTCTTAAGTTCGACATCTAAGTTAGGGGTTGGGTTAGCAACACCTTCAATATCAACAGTAAGGTCATGCTCATTTTTCCATGGGTAAATGACCGTTCTATTGGCACCATAGCTCGCCCCTGTACTGGTTAACGTCACCCCATTGTTGTGCGCGTAAGGGGTTTGAATGTCGTTAACAGCAAGCAAGTTGCGGCCCCCAAGAGAGGTGTATGTTGCGTTAGAAAGACTGAACGCATAGAGAGTCGGGAAGATATCTCTATGTGAGCCAATTCGATTGGCTTGATACTTGTGGGGCGTGTGCGCAAGGATACTCTCTGGAACATAGAGATAGAATGGTACTGAGTGCGCAGTGCCGAGATCCTCTGGAAACGAAATTGAAAATTCGCGCAAGCGATGATCGCCAGAAGCGGAAATAAGCGTATTTTCGCCTAAAGACGAACTCTTTATCTCCGACACAAAATCCCCTAGAGCGTCATTTGCGTATTGATATGTTTCGTAGATCTTACGTGCTTTAGGCTCGTCCATATCTACCTTACGCATCATTTTTTCGCTCACTTTGAGCGCTGCTGGCTGATAGTTATCTGGGATTTGATACGGTGGGTGGTTAGTCTGAGTCTGAATCATGATGACTACAGGGCGTTGACTCTGTTTAAGGATTTGCTCAGCAAACTTAAAGGTATACTTATCTGGCGCTCCCCATGTGGCAGAGTATTGCTCCGCTTCTGGAAAAGCTTCATAGATATCTTCTTCTGAGTAGAACTGATCGACACCTTGTAGAGGTAAATAGTGCTTAAGGTTCCGCCATAGTGGACTGCCACCTGTGATATAGACGATGTCATAGCCAGCCTGTTTATAGGGTAAGAACGCCGTCTCTTTGAGCACAGTCTTTTGCTCGCTGCCATGACTAAGCGATGAGATGTTACTATGAAATAGCATCATCGCAATGCTATTGATGGTGCCATCAGTGCCCGATAAGAAGCGTTCAAAATGAAAATCGCTTTGGTAGTGTGGTCGTAGAGAACCTAGTAGGTCAGTCGTCTTCTCGCTGTCATCAACCAGTAGATTTGTCCCCATACTTTCCATTAATGCAAATACAACGTTAGGCTTATTGTCGGCCAGATAGTCGTTGTGTGCGGTGGAGTATACGGCGTCAGCTTGTCCGAGTACTTTTTCCATCTGCTGGTTGTACTCATCTTTCGAAACGCTGTGGAACTTGTCACTCTTTTTGTGGCTACTGCGTGCCCAGTCTAGCGCCAATAAAGCGTTTGGTGTCACCTTGTTTAACACTTCATAGCTAGAGACGTTGGCATGGTATTGTTTTAAAGGGAACGTGCCAATGGAGCCTCGTGCGAAGATAAAGTAGATCGCGATAGTGATAACCAGCGAAATAACTGTGATGATCGGGCTACGTTGCGGCCAAGTCAGCTTGGCAATTTTACGCCAAGCGATCGTCACGAGTTGAGTCGTAATCGCTGTAATGACGATTGCGGCTATAGTGGATGTGACAATTGGGTAATCTTGCCACATGGTCGTTAAAACTGCCGAGGTATCATCTTCGACTAAGCCAAAAATAAAGATATCAAAATGATTGCTGTATGTTTTGTAGTAGTAGTAGTTGCCGATAGAGGCTGCGGCGGCGATAAAATAAACGATACCACTATAAATAGGGATACAACGCGTCAACCTTCCAAATAACTTTGTTCCGGCAAAAATAAGACCGAGCAGAAAAAATGGCGCAAAAGCGATGGTAGCCACGCGCATATCAAAGCGAAAACCAATAACAATTGATTGTAAGTAATCAGGCAGAACTCGCGAGATTTGTGTCAAATCGCCAATAGAGAAAGTAAATAACTGGCGGGATATCGAAAGTATTAAAGCGAGTAGCGCAACTTGAACCCATACCAAGCGAACGAGCTTTTGAGCATTGTTTTGGTACATAAAAAAATTAAGAGAGTATTGAGTGATCAGAATTGTAGTAAACAAAATATAGATATAAAACTACACGCGCATCACCTTGTTGCGTTACATAATGTTAGCATGGTGAATTGCTCAACATTTTACCACAGGAGACGAACAATGCTAAAAGCTTGTTACATAGAATATGTGAGCAAGCATGGCGATTTGGATAATTATTACTAATTATCTCTTTTCTAAACAAAGTGATTATAGTGAGTTTGCAATAAGCTATTGCTATTTAAGATATAAATATATTGATATAGTGATATAAGTTATTGATAATAACTGATGTTAAAGCTATTAATATATGGAGGCCATTGGCCTGTTGTTAATTTGTTTTACTTAGATTATATATTTATTTAACGATTGTCATGCTGTTATTATTTGCTACCGTCTCTCTTCTCTGTTGAATACGAGATTAAAGAATATGCATGACTTCTCTTCATTTTCTCGATGGCAATTAGTTTTTCATTCTAAGTAAGCTAACGTGTTCAATATCGTATAATAATATTTACATCAAAATCCAAAGCTGATGAGTTGAATTTATTCTAAACTTGTTGTTTGGATCACACCCAGTTTTGCTTTGCTAGCAAATTTATATATTTGTTGCAATATTTCTAGATCGTATTTTCTTAACAAATAGTGGTCGTTCGTCATATAAATAAATAAAATGTCTGTGTTTTTATTTATTTACAACATGACTATTTCTATTGAACGCTGAGTTGTTCCTTTGAATAAGTAAATGAACTTTAATAGCAGAAACATTGATACGCAGAGTTACTCTATTGTCACTGAATTTCTAAACGAAATACGAGACAAATATCATTTGTAAGGTGAGAGTTCTTTCGTATTAGCTTTAAAGTTAAGAGGTTTACATAAATGCGCGGTGTGATTTCGATTCAAAGTCATGTGGTATATGGCCATGCGGGAAATAGCTCAGCTGTATTTCCTATGCAACGTATGGGGTTTGAAGTTTTCCCAATTCATACGGTGCAGTTTTCAAATCACACCCAATACTCTGAGGGTTGGACTGGTCATGCCTTTCCTGCTTCGGATATAGAACAACTGACCCAAGGTCTAGAAAAAATCGGTGCGCTGAAAAAATGTGATGCAGTGGTAACGGGTTATCAAGGTAGTGTCGACCAATGTGAGATGGTTGCCGACTTGGTAAGGAAAGTGAAAGCTTATAACCCTGCTTCTATTTATGTCTGTGATCCTGTGATGGGCGCTCCCGATAAAGGCTGTATCGTTAGTGAAGGTATTTCAGATTACCTGCTAAATACTCTGATGCCTATGGCTGACGTTATCGTGCCAAACCAGTTTGAGCTCAGCCAGTTTGTTGGGATGGAAATCCACAATCTGAATGATGCGGTGGCAGCATGTAAGAAAGCTTTGACTCTAGGTCCGCACATTGTGTTAGTAAAACATCTATATTCGATTTCGGATGATAAGTTCTCAATGATGTTAGCGTTTGACGATCAGTGCTTTATTGCACAGCGTCCTCAACTGGATTTCGACAAACCTCTCGTCGGTGTCGGTGATCTAATTTCATCTCTATTCACTGCAGGTTTACTCAAAGAGTGGTCGGTTGCTCGAGCGTTTAAACACTGTAATGAAGCTGCCTATGCCGTAGTGAAGAAGACCCATCAACTAGGTGAATGGGAACTGCAAACTATTGCGGCTCAGGATGAGATTGTTGAGCCAACCGAGAAATTCGAGTTGGGGAAGTGTGTGCAGGATAATTCTTTCACATACTACTCGATCTAAACGCGCATCATTGCCCTCACCCCCTTTTGCTTTTCTAGCCGTTCATTGGACTCTTGCCGCTGATGAACGGCTTTTTTTGTCAGCAATAAAAAAACCGATACAAAGTATCGGTTTAAATCTTATGCATTCCGTAATGAGTTAGCGATCTGCCACTTTTTCTCTCAGAGCTTGTTTCTCTTCTGTTGAGATAAAGGCAAGCTCTAGACCATTGATTTGCGCTCGGCGAATTTGCTCTGCTGTCAGCCCTGCTTGTGGTGCTGCAACTTCGTATTCGTGCGGCAACTCAATACCTTCTACCGCTGGGTCATCCGTATTGATACAAGCCATCACGCCATGGTCAAGGAACTGTTTTAGTGGGTGGTGAGCTAATGATTCAACGGTACTAGTTTGAATATTTGAGGTTAGGCACGACTCGATACCAATTTTGTGCTCTGCCAAGTAATCCATTAGCTTAGGATCGTGAATAGCTTTTACGCCATGACCAATACGGGTGGCACCTAGCTCTTGAATGGCTTGCCACATACTTTCCGATCCTGCCGCTTCACCCGCGTGTACTGTAACGTTAAGGCCGGCATCTTTTACTTGAGCAAAGTGTTTAACAAAGAGCTCACCTGGTTGGCCTAGCTCATCACCTGCTAAGTCGACAGCAACGATATGGTCCTTCTGAGTCAGGATTGCGTCGAGCTCTTGCTGACAAGCTTCTGTGCCGAATGTACGGCTCATGATACCGATAAGATTCGCTTTGATGCCAAAGTCACGAACACCCGCTTTAACGCCATCAACGACAGCTTCTACAACGCCTGCGACAGGAAGATTATGTTTCATTGCCATGTAGTAAGGTGAAAAACGCAGCTCGGTATAGTCAATTTGTGCTTTAAGTGCATCTTCCACGTTCTCATAAGCGACACGGCGGCAGGCGTCAAGATCGCCTAGTACAGCGACACCCCAATCGAGTTTCGACAAGAAAGCGACCAGAGAAGGCTCCGCTTCAACAATTTGTACGTGAGGGGTTAAACCTGCAATGTCGTTCGCTGGTAAAGCAACGCCAAACTTTTGGCCTAACTCAAGAATAGTTTGAGTACGGATATTTCCGTCAAGATGGCGGTGGAGATCGGTGAGGGGCAAATTCTTAGTTATCATTATACTTAGCTCAATTGTGTGATTTGAGCTAAGTATAAGAAGCAAATTACTGAGTGTCAGCCCAATATAACGGCAAAATCAGTGAAAATTGGCCATTACGACTTCATGTTAACTAAATTTGTTGGCCATTGTTCAAAAGGAACTGGGCGGCTATATAAGAAACCTTGTCCTTGTGAACACTCAAGTTGTTTGAGCATTTCAGCTTGTTCATGAGTTTCAATACCCTCAGCAACAATGTCGACTTTCATGCCACGCGTCATGTTAATGATTGCTGCAACAATGGATGTGTCGAGATGGTCATGATCCAATTTGTTGACGAATGTGCGATCAATTTTAAGGCAATCAAAGGGTAATTTATGCAAATAGGCTAAAGAGCTATAGCCAGTGCCGAAGTCATCAATTGCGATTTGAATCCCGAGATCTCTGATCGCCTGCATGTTTTGAATCGTCACAGGGTCGTTGTCAACCAAGCGAGATTCGGTAATTTCTAACGTCAGGTTATGAGCGGGCAGTTTAGACTCGGTGAGAACTTTGGTCAGTTGCTCAACCAGTTTTGCTTGTGATAACTGGTTTACGGACAGATTGACATGTAAGTGGAAATCTTGCTCCCATTTTCCTTGTTGCATCCCTAGAACGGCGTCGTGACATGCTTTGGACAAGACCATTTCACCGATTGAAGAAATAAAGCCGCTCTCCTCTGCCAGAGGAATAAACTCCAGAGGTGAAATCAAACCTTCTGTGGGGGATAGCCAGCGAGCCAAGGCTTCAGCACCAATCACTTTACCTGATTGAATGTCGACGATCGGCTGATAGTAGGGAACAAACTCTTGCAGTTCTATTGCCTGCTTTATTTTCGCGAGCATGCGGGTTTTATTGCGTGATTTATCTGCCATCTCAGGCTTGTAGTAGCTTACAGAAGCCTGTTCTTGCTTGGCATTACTTAAAGCGATGCTGCCATTGCGTAACCATGTTGTCATGGTTTCTTGTTGGTGATCTTTAACCACGCCGAGTGAGACTTGAAGCACAATGCTCTCTTGCATTAGGCAAAATGGAGCGGCAAACATCTGTTGGATACGTGCTATTGCGAAAGAGATCTCTTCGCTACTTTGTACATTCGGTAGGTAGATAGCAAACTCATCTCCCCCAATACGGGCGATTAAAGCATCGTCTTCAAATGTTGATTTCATTCGCTCAGCAACGATCACCAGCAATTGATCGCCACAGAGATGACCGATACTGTCGTTTATATGCCTAAACTTATTGATACCAATTAGGATAAGGCTGCCGTCCAACTGCTCCAGCTTGCTGCAAGTATTGACCAGACCTTCTCGGCTATACAGTTTCGTCAGCGAATCATATAAAAGCTGGTTGCTAATCTCATAAAATGACGCTTTAAGGTTATCTGCCATTTCATTAAAGGCGTGAACGAGCATTGAGGTTTCATAGACGTTACCTGGTTTTGGCAGTTCACTGTCCCAGTTGCCTTGAGCAAGTTGCTTGGCTGCATTTGCGGTGGAGGTTATCGGTGTCACCGTTCGATTGAAGGCAATCAAGCCAAGTATGATGCCAACAGAGCTGACGATAAAGCCAATTAGCCAACTCTCATGCTGATGATCGAGCATTGAGCCAAGCAGCTCATGTTCAGAGATTGAAACGCCAATAAACCAGTTAAGCCCTTCGGCGTTTTTATATGGCGTAACGAGGTGAAAATATCGCTCACCTTCAACATAAGTGGTGAACAGGCGGTGGGCTTGGCTCAGAGCATAAGAATCTGAGTAACTAGCACTGGATTGGATCACTGGATGAGAGCTTTCTGAGGCAAGCAAACGCTGCCCTTTAAGGCTATGTGTCGTCCCCCAAGAGATAATACTGCCGCCAGTTGAATGAGCGATAAGACGACGAGATTCATCGAACAGAAAGATGACCGCACCAGTATCTTTCTGTTGCTGACCTAAAAATGTGTTGAATGTACTCAGTTTAACATCACTAACAACAACCCCTTGCAAAGTGTTGCCATAATAGACGGGCTCGGTAGCGGAAAGAGTCACTTCTTGGCGTTCATCTGCGTTGGCATATATTGGTGACCATCGTGAGTCATTAATGCCAGCATATGGCTTGTACCATGGGCGAAAGCGTGGGTCGTAATCTTTAATTACAGAACGAATATTGTTGCTGATCTCATGGCCTTGATAGATCACCAACCCTCGTTGATGAAGGTGATCTTGCAGCATGAGAGAGTATTCATCATAGGTCTCTTTACGTAGGCCTACATACTCACCGTTTTGTCCGCCAAAGCCGATGTTGTCGAGTTGTGGGACATGACTATACAGGTCGCGAAATTTGCTCAACATCGTATTTTGAATTGCTGAGACATCATAGGGTTTGTACAGATGATGGAGTTCAATACTGTGGCTGAGCGCTAAGCTCGCTTGCATCGGTTGGAATAGGAAGGCTGACAGTTCAAGCTCGACGTTTTCACTCAATGCAGACAGCTGTTTTCGACTGACATCCGAGGCCATTTTCTCATAATTGTTGTTCTGCACGACGGTGAGCACCGTAAACGTTGTCAGAAATATCAACAAAAAAGGCAAAACCACCGCTGTTCTTAACGTAAATTGAGTGTTAAGTGACATTAATATCAGTTCTTTAAATATGATGTACTGTAATTGTATCGATTTTAATCGATAAGGCGAGTGGTTTGTAGACACCCGCCATAAGAAATTGACAGATCTATCATTCTAGAGAATAGGTTAATTTTGTCCTTGAATTGACAAAAAAGTGCTGATTTTGGGTTGTGAAACCCGAGTTAAAATGACAGAACAGAGCGTTTAGTAAAGCTCTTTTAGCTTTCTTGTTAAGGTGTTACGTCCCCATCCTAACACTTTCGCTGCATCTTGCTTGTGTCCATTGGTATGCTCTAACGCCACTTCCAGCAAAATGCGTTCAAACTCCGGTTGTGCCGCGTTCAATAGTTCGGTTTCACCACTGGCAAGAGCGTGTTTGGCCCATTGAGTGAGATGTTGCTGCCAGCCTCCGTCAGTACTAGAGCTGCTAACCGTTTTGGCTTCAAGCAGTTCAGCTGGAAGGTCATTGGGGAGGACTTCACTGCCACTCGCCATAACCGTTAACCAACGACAAATATTCTCCAACTGTCGCACGTTACCCGGCCAGTCGAGTTTGGATAAGGTTTCTATGGTTGAGGGATGTAGGGTTTTTACATCGACGGCTAACTCTTCAGAGGCTAGTTGCAAAAAGTGTAATGCCAATTTCTCTATATCTTGTCGACGTTCGCGCAAGGCTGGTATTTGAATGCGAATAACGTTGAGGCGGTGGAACAAATCCTCGCGAAAGTCACCTTTATGTACCAGTTTTTCGAGATCTTGGTGTGTTGCTGCCACGATTCGAACATCAACACGAATGGGGGAGTGCCCACCGACACGATAGAACTGCCCATCAGCCAAAACACGAAGTAAACGGGTTTGAATATCTAGCGGCATATCCCCAATTTCATCCAGAAACAGTGTGCCGCCATTGGCTTGTTCAAAGCGCCCTTGACGTACGCTATTTGCGCCAGTGAAAGCCCCTTTTTCATGACCAAAGAGCTCTGATTCAATGAGGTCTTTGGGAATCGCAGCCATGTTTAACGCAATAAATGGATTTTGTGCGCGTGGACTGTGTCGATGAAGCGCGTGTGCAACCAGTTCTTTGCCCGTACCAGACTCGCCATTAATTAGCACTGATATTGATGAGCGTGACAGGCGTCCGATGGCACGAAACACTTCTTGCATTGATGGCGCTTCGCCAATGATTTCAGGTGTTGGTTGCAGTTGTGCATCGGCTTTTGCTTGTTGCTGGCGTTGCTCTTGATTGTGGGCGATGGCGCGTTCAACCAAGGTTAAAGTTTCATCCACATCAAAGGGTTTGGGTAGGTATTCAAAAGCACCTTGTTGATAGGCATTGACCGCAGCGTCTAGATCTGAGTGCGCAGTCATTATAATCACCGGCAGATCGGGTGATTGCTCGTGAACTTGGCTAAGCAGTTCTATGCCGCTAATCCCTGGCATACGGATATCTGAGATCAGTACGTCTGGGGTTTCACGTTCTAGAGCAAGTAACACGCTCTCGGCGTCGGCGAAGGTATCGCATTTAATATTGGCTGAAGAGAGTGTCTTTTCCATCACCCAGCGAATGGAACTGTCATCATCGACGACCCATACGTTTCCTTTGCTCATATTTTTGTTCCTCACAGCCGTGCGTTAAATGGAGATTGTTATCAATGGTGTTACTTGATTGGCAGATAAATCGTAAAGCAGGTATGTCCTGGCCAGCTTTCTACGTCTATCTTGCCTTTATGTTGATCGATCAAATTCTGTGATATTGATAGCCCCAAGCCTGTTCCGCCTTCGCGACCACTCACCATTGGGTAAAAGAGCGTATCTTGCAGATCGGTCGGAATCCCTGGGCCGTTGTCGATGACTTCTATACGAGCGGCCAGCTTGTAGCGTTGCCCATGAATATTGGCTTGATGCACTGTTCTGGTGCGAATGGTAATTTGTCCCTGTTCTTGCTTGGAGAGTATCTGCCCTGCATTACTGACAATATTAAGTAGTGCCTGCTCAATTTGCTCTACATCCATCATGATATCCGGCAAGCTCGGATCATAATCCCTCTCAATGACGACCTGATTATCGATATCCAGCTCAACCAACTGGCGGACTTTCTCTAAAATTAGATGTAAGTTCTCGCAACTTTTGGTGCCTGGTTTCTGTGGACCAAGCAAGCGGTCAACCAAAGAGCGTAGACGATCAGCTTGTTCGATGATGATTTGAGTGTATTCCTTGAGATTCGGATCGGGCAGACAGCGTTCCAGTAGTTGGGCTGCTCCACGTAACCCGCCAAGGGGATTTTTGATTTCATGGGCCAGCCCACGAACAAGCAGTTTAGCGGCTTGTTGCTGGGCATGTTGATTGAGCTCTTGCGATAATCGGCGTTGCTGGTCAATTTTGCGCATTTCGACCAGAAGCAGCAGTTCTTTTTGCCATGTAATAGGGCTGATGGTGACTTCCAGCATCAATGGCTTACCATCGACGACAAAGGTGACATCGCTATCAGTGATACTTTGCCCACTTTGTAGTGGTTGTGAAAGTAGCGCTAAATCGAGAGAAGCGTGTTGGATATGTTTGCTTAAGGGGGAATCAATTAAGCGTTTGGCGCTTTGCGAGAATAGTTGTTCAGCCGATGGGTTGGCGTAACGTATCTTAAGCGATTCATTCATGATCAGAACCGCCGTTACTTGATGATTTAAAATAGTCGTATCTAACTCAAAGCTCACCGAAGTCTCCATCCTTGCAATGCACTATATTGGTGCATTATCGCTAATCCTTACTAAATTCTCTATGAGAGAAAGCGACAAATTGTGCAAAATGGCATGTTCTCACCATACTTTTGCACATTACTGGTGAGAAACATCACCACTATTTGCAACTTCTCACCAGTAACAAAGAGTAATGCAATTTACTTGCCGAACATCAGTTAGGTGAAAGGCGTTTTTCTCTGCTTTGAAAGCAAAAAAAAGGCCCGCCGAATGGCGAGCCCAGTCGTTCTAACTAACTCGTGATTACACTGAGTAGTACATTTCAAACTCAAGTGGGTGAGTCGCCATGTTGATGCGCTCTACATCTTGAGATTTCAATGTGATGTATGAATCGATGAAGTCATCAGAGAATACGCCGCCTGCTGTTAGGAACTCACGGTCTTCATCTAGTGCTTTCAGTGCAACTTCTAGCGACTCAGCTACTTTTGGAATCTCTGCTGCTTCTTCAGCTGGTAGGTCGTACAAGTCTTTATCCATTGCTTCGCCTGGGTGGATCTTGTTCTTGATACCGTCAAGACCAGCCATTAGTAGACATGCAAACGCTAGGTATGGGTTTGCCGCTGGATCTGGGAAGCGTGCTTCGATACGACGAGCTTTCGGGCTTGGTACCACTGGGATACGGATAGAAGCAGAACGGTTACGAGCTGAGTAAGCTAGCATTACTGGTGCTTCAAAGCCTGGTACTAGACGCTTGTAAGAGTTAGTCGATGGGTTAGCGAACGCGTTGATTGCGCGAGCGTGCTTGATGATACCACCGATGTAGTAAAGTGCTGTTTCAGATAGACCGCCGTACTTATCACCAGCAAATAGGTTAACGCCATCTTTTGCTAGAGATTGGTGCACGTGCATACCAGAGCCGTTATCGCCTACTAGTGGCTTAGGCATGAATGTCGCAGTTTTGCCAAATGCGTGTGCAACGTTGTGTACTACGTATTTGTAGATTTGGATTTCATCCGCTTTAGTCGTTAGCGTGTTGAAGCGAGTTGCGATTTCGTTTTGACCCGCTGTCGCTACTTCGTGGTGGTGCGCTTCTACGACTAGACCCATTTCTTCCATGATTAGACACATAGCAGAACGGATGTCTTGAGAAGAGTCTACTGGAGCTACTGGGAAGTAACCGCCTTTCACGCCAGGACGGTGACCTTTGTTACCGCCTTCGATTTCAGAACCTGTGTTCCACGCTGCTTCTACGTCGTCGATCTTGAAGAAAGAACCAGACATATCGTTAGAGAACTTCACATCATCAAATAGGAAGAACTCTGGCTCTGGACCAACAAGAACTGTGTCTGCGATACCTGTTGCGCGCATGTAGTCTTCGGCACGCTTAGCGATTGAGCGTGGGTCACGGTCGTAACCTTGCATTGTTGCAGGCTCAAGAATGTCACAACGGATGTTTAGCGTTGCGTCTTCTGTGAATGGGTCAAGAACAGCTGAAGATGCGTCAGGCATCATCACCATGTCAGATTCGTTGATACCTTTCCAGCCAGCCACTGAAGAACCATCAAACATCTTACCTTCTTCGAAGAAGTCTGCGTCGATTTGGTGCGCAGGAATAGAGATGTGTTGCTCTTTACCTTTTGTATCAGTAAAGCGTAGGTCAACAAACTTAACTTCGTTTTCTTGGATCAGCGATAAAACGTTTTCTACTGACATCTTGGATAACCTCCAGTGTTATTAAAGCGGTTTGCAGCTCAGAGCGGTAAATCATCTCAACAGTAAGGTGATTCTTGAGCTAATAAATTATGTTGTGATTACTTTAGCTAATTCCGTGCCAAAAAATTAAATCTTTAAATTACAGTAACTTGGTTTAAGTGTGGTGTGATTTGACCGAGTTGTTGCACCACATTGATCCTTTATTGCACTAAAATGGTGCAAATTAAAGCTTTGCACAATGTTGGCGCATAGCTAACTCGTTCATTCAGCCGATCTTGCTCAACAATGTCAACGACAGAACGATGAATTTGGTATGTGTGCTGATTAAAAAAACACCAATAACGACGTCGGATGTTGGCTATGCTTAGGATGTATTGAGACTTTACGCTTTTTTAGGTTACGCAAATCTCAATTTACTGCTTAAAACCTCAGGATAGATCACATATTTCTAGGTTTTTCGCCAAAATCTGGTACATTATGGCCGTTTTTTTAATCAGAAAATGTCGCTAGGGAGCACCCGTTCCCAATTAGGGGCATTTCATTTAATTAAGTGAATCATATCCATGGCTACTCCACAGATTGATAAATTAAGAAATATCGCGATCATCGCGCACGTTGACCACGGTAAAACCACACTGGTTGATAAGCTACTTCAACAATCAGGTACGCTAGAGTCTCGCGGTGAAGCTGAAGAGCGAGTCATGGACTCGAACGACATCGAGAAAGAGCGCGGCATTACCATCCTTGCTAAAAACACAGCAATTAACTGGAATGACTACCGCATCAACATCGTAGATACTCCGGGACACGCGGACTTCGGTGGTGAAGTAGAACGTATTATGTCGATGGTAGACTCTGTACTACTTATCGTTGACGCAGTTGATGGCCCAATGCCACAAACGCGTTTCGTAACACAAAAAGCATTTGCTCACGGCCTTAAGCCAATCGTTGTAATCAACAAGATTGACCGTCCTGGTGCTCGTCCTGACTGGGTTATGGACCAAGTGTTCGACCTATTCGACAACCTAGGTGCAACTGATGAACAGCTAGACTTTAAAGTAGTTTACGCATCAGCACTTAACGGTTGGGCTACACTAGAAGAAGGCGAAACTGGCGAGAACATGGAACCACTATTCCAAACTATCGTTGAGCAAGTAGCGGCACCTGAAGTTGACCTAGATGGTCCACTACAAATGCAAATCTCTCAGCTAGATTACAGCTCATACGTAGGTGTTATCGGTGTGGCGCGTGTAACTCGCGGTACAGTACGTCCTAACCAACAAGTCACTATCGTAAGTGCTGACGGTAAGAAACGTAACGGTAAAGTTGGTACGGTAATGGGCTACCTAGGTCTTGAGCGTCATGACATTGAGCAAGCAAACGCTGGTGACATCATTGCGATCACAGGTCTTGGTGAACTTAAGATCTCTGACACTATCTGTGATGTAAACCACGTTGAAGCAATGACTCCGCTATCTGTTGATGAACCAACAGTAACGATGACATTCCAAGTAAACACGTCTCCATTTGCAGGCAAAGAAGGTAAGTTCGTAACTTCACGTAACATCCTTGAGCGTCTACAAAAAGAGCTAGTACACAACGTTGCACTACGTGTTGAAGAAACCGACAACCCAGATCGCTTCCGCGTATCAGGCCGTGGTGAACTTCACCTATCTATCCTGATCGAAAACATGCGTCGTGAAGGTTTTGAGCTAGCAGTATCTCGTCCAGAAGTAATCATCAAGCGTGATGAAAACGGCAACCTAGAAGAACCGTTTGAAACTGTAACTATCGACGTTATGGAAGAAAACCAAGGCGGTATCATGGAAGCTATCGGTCTACGTAAAGGTGAACTGACTGATATGTCTCCAGACGGCAAAGGCCGTGTACGCATGGACTTTATGATGCCTTCTCGTGGCCTTATCGGTTTCCAAACTGAGTTCATGACACTGACTTCTGGTTCTGGTCTTCTTTACCATACATTTGACCACTACGGCCCACACAAAGGCGGTACTATCGGTCAACGTAACAACGGTGTTCTAATTTCGAACGCAACGGGTAAAGCACTGACTTACGCACTGTTCAACCTACAAGAACGTGGTCGTCTATTTACAGAGCACGCTGACGAAGTATACGAAGGTCAAGTAATCGGTATTCATAACCGTTCTAACGACCTAACAGTAAACTGTCTGAAAGGTAAGCAGCTAACGAACGTTCGTGCATCTGGTACAGATGAAGCACAAGTACTGACTCCAGCGATCAAATACACGCTAGAGCAAGCACTTGAGTTCATCGATGATGATGAACTAGTAGAAGTAACACCTGTAAGCATTCGTATTCGTAAACGTCACCTGACTGAGAACGATCGTAAACGTGCTTCACGTGATGCAAAATAATTAATCGCTAGTCGATTGTCGAAAGGCTCTGATATTTCTCAGGGCCTTTTTTATACCTGCGTAACAGCGGTGTTTGTAAGGAGAGTAGATGTTACCAATCATTATTACTGGGGGCCCTGGAGCAGGGAAGACCAGTATAGTTAACCATCTGGCCGCGCGCGGTTACGCCACGTTTGCAGAGGTTTCTCGTACCTTAATTGAGCAACAGGCACAACTGGTCGACGGTATTTTGCCTTGGCATGATCTGCCGGGATTTGCCGATTTGTGTTTGACTCATATGGGTGAGCAAAAGCAACAAGCGGCGCAGCACTCAGTGGCATTTTTAGATCGTGCGATCCCAGATATTTGTGGTTATTTAGCTGAGGCTGAGCTGGAGATTGATGCGCGCTATATTGAAGCGAGTGCTGGCTATCATTCGCAGGTGTTTTTTTGTCGCCCACATAAGGCTATCTATGTGCAAGATGATGTGCGTCCCTACCCATTTGATGGCGCATTAGCGATTCACGATGCGCTGGTGGCAATCTATCAGAAGTTGGGCTATCAAGTGGTGGAAGTGCCTTGGGGAACGCTCGAAGAGAGAGCTGCATTTATCGAGAGTACCTTAGCACTCTCGACAGAAACGCTATCTTGACGCGAATTACGTCGATTACTTCGCTTGCAGTTTGTTGAGGAACTTATCTGATTCATCAATGGCTTGATTCATTTGATTAATCGCTTGTTCAATCTCTTTCTCTAAGCTCACAAACTCACCTTGTAGAGAGCCTATCGCACTCGCATTTAGGTTATGCTTTAAGAAGAGCGTGTTGTCTCGCAGCGCGTTTAACACTGGGGTCATGCGTTGTTCAGCTCGTTGCATCGCCTTAATCATGGTGGTGTATGACGTGCGGGTTTCACGTAGCTTTTGCTCACTAGAGCGACGCAGAGAAGCGCTGGTGTATAGGCTCAGTTCTTCTTCCCATTCTGCAAATAGCGCTTCAGAAACATCTTCAATCGCCGCAATACGATCACTGACATCTTGCGCTGCGCTCTCGCTCGCTTCATATTTGTCGTTAATTTGGTTATAAACCGTTTCCAGTTCACCACCATTAAAATTGGTTAGAGCTGACAGAGCTTCTAATGCACTGGTAAACTCTTGTTGTGCTTCCTGTTGAGATTGCTTCGCGTCTTCGACTCGATCGACCATAATATCGCGTTTATGCACGCCAACTTTTTCCATGGCTGCGTAATAAGTCGACTGACAGCCTGTTAAGGTCGTCAGTGCCAGAAGCATCGCAAGAATGTAAGGCATCTTTAAAATCCCTATAATAGTCAATAATGTGTATACCTAAGTGACTTCAAGATGCTGGTTTTTAACTCCTTGAGTTTACTTAGGTATAATTAGGATGAATCAGATGATAGGGAGATACAAGTTGAAAATGGCGGATGTCGTTCAACAGGTTACTCAATTTGTGCGTTATCTCTTAACGCGCATGTTGCATGACCGCATCAATGTGAATGCCGGCTACTTAGCCTATATCACATTGCTTTCCATCGTGCCTATGCTGACAGTTCTGCTCTCGGTACTTTCCTCATTTTCTGTGTTTGCCAATGTTGGTCATATTATTCAAGATTTTGTTATCACACACTTCGTGCCCACGGCGGGAGATGCGGTGAAGTCGGCCTTGCTCGAGTTTATCGCGAACACCGGAAAAATGACGGCGGTAGGTGGGGCATTTTTGTTTATTGCTGCACTGATGCTGATCTCCAATATCGATAAAAACCTTAATTACATTTGGCGAGTCAAACACAAGCGTCGCGCGGTATTTTCGTTTTCGATGTACTGGATGATTCTCACCTTAGGCCCAATATTGGTGGGGGCGAGCATTGCGGTGACTTCTTACGTGACATCTTTGACCGTAATGGATAACCAAGTTCTTTCCAGTGCTTATCAGCTTATGCTGCGTTGGTTGCCGCTGATTTTGTCGTTCTTAGCGTTTGTTGGTTTGTATATGTTAGTTCCCAACAAAAAAGTGCAACTTTCTCATGCGATGATAGGGGCTTTGGTTGCGGCATTGTTGTTTGAACTGAGTAAGAAGGGTTTTGCCGCCTACATTACACAATTTCCGTCTTATCAGTTGATTTACGGTGCATTAGCAACGATTCCAATCTTGTTTATTTGGGTCTACCTCTGCTGGTTGATTGTGCTGGTGGGCGCTGAAGTCACGGCGGCGCTTGGTGAGCAAGAGCACTGGAGTGATGATGCAGACATGGTACACTCGGAGGCTGAATATTTGCTAAGTAATCAAAAAGGAAGTCAAAGTGATAGCTCTGATCCAAAGAGTGAGTGAAGCGGCGGTACGCGTTGATGGTGAAGTGGTTGGTGAAATTGATCGCGGTCTTTTGGTGCTATTAGGCGTTGAGAAAGATGATGATGAAGCCAAAGCAAAACGATTGATGGAGCGAGTGACCACTTACCGCGTGTTTGAAGATCAAGACGGTAAGATGAATCTTAACGTTAAGCAGGTGGAAGGAAAGGTGTTGGTGGTTTCTCAATTTACCCTGCCTGCGGATACTAAAAAGGGCACTCGAGCGGGCTTCTCGCGAGGCGCACATCCAAGTGATGCTGGGCGTTTGTATGATTACTTTGCCGATCAATGTGAGCAAGTTTTGCCGACGCAACGTGGCCGATTTGCCGCCGATATGAAGGTATCACTGGTCAATGACGGCCCAGTGACATTCTGGTTGCAAGTATAACAACTAAAACCCTAATCACTTGGATTGTTAGGGAACCATGGCAGCAATTTGCTGCCTAAATTCATTGATGAGCAGCAATAAAAGGGATTTTTATGTTTAAGCTGATCACGCCGAAAACAGATAACCAACTCAATAAATACTACCAATTTCGCTGGCAAATGTTGCGCGAACCGTGGCGGATGCCGATCGGCTCAGAGCGCGATGAGTTCGATGCAATGAGTCACCATCGCATGATTGTTGATGGTCGTGGACGGCCTATGGCCATCGGGCGACTTTATGTGACGCCAGATAGTGAAGGTCAAATCCGTTATATGGCGGTGAAGAGCAATCGTCGTAGTAAAGGGATGGGATCGCTTATCTTAGTTGCCCTTGAGTCACTGGCGCGCCAAGAAGGTGCGAAGCGTTTAGTGTGTAACGCACGTGAAGAGGCGATCAGCTTTTATGAAAAAAATGGCTTTGAGCGTCGCGGAGAGTTAAACGATCAGCGTGGACCTACCCGTCATCAGCAAATGGTTAAGCCACTCGACCCAATGGCAAACGTCTTACGCCGGCCGGAGTGGTGTGCAGAGCTGCAAGAACGCTGGGAGCATCATATTCCTATCAGTGACAAAATGGGAATTAAGATAAATCAGTACACGGGTTATCAGTTTGAATGCAGCGCCCAATTGAATCCCAATCTCAATCCACACAATACGATGTTTGCTGGCTCAGCATTTACTCTCGCCACTCTCACCGGGTGGGGAATGACGTGGCTGTTGCTGAAAGAGCGTGGCTTGCATGGTGATATTGTTTTAGCGGATAGCCAAATTCGTTACCGTCATCCTGTTGAGCAAAACCCAGTGGCACAAAGCTCACTTGATGGCATCAGTGGGGATTTAGATCGCTTAGCCAGTGGACGTAAGGCGCGGATTATTATTCACGTCACGATATACAGTGGTAAAGTCGCTGCGGTGGAGTTTGTCGGTACCTACATGCTGTTACCAAACTACAATGCCTTACTCGACTCTAGACTGGATTGTTGAGAGTTAAGTTGCGGGCAGACATCGGTTAACTGATGGCTTTTTCCGGCAAGGTCGGCTTGTAGCCTTTGGCACTTATCGTCAATTTGCAGCATTACCGTTGCGAGTTCTGGTTTGGTTAAATCAATTTTGCCTGCGAGTTCAACGCCTTGTCCCTCTTGTGGTGCTGAGAGGGTTATTCTTCCTCGATCTGCAGTGATACTTAGGTTATCTACGTGGAAATCCCGACTAAATTGAGGCTTTTTGTTTGAGTCTGTCAGGGTCAAATGGCTTTCTCGTAACGCAGCAGACACTTGGCCTGAGAGTGAGTGAGCCAACATCGTATAATCTCCGGCTAAGCCATTGAGTTGTGCGTGCGCATCAAGCATCCCTTCAAAATAATACGGCGAGAGTTCTTGATTGATTGGTAGCCCATCAATGGTGAGATTGAGTTGCCATGGTGCACTGATTGGTTGCGTGTTCCACTCTCCAGACGCTTCGATATAACCGCTTTCTAATGGCAGAAATAGCCGATTCAATTGCCACACGTCGTTTTGCTGACGCATTTCGATAATCGCCTGGGTGGTGAGGTATTGAGCATAGCTGGCGCTGTTTGCTGTTAGTTGCAATGAACCCTGCCACAATCCAAGCTGGTTATCTTGTTTCAAGCGTAATTGCTTTCCTTCAACATTGAGCCCAGAGACTTGCCAAAATGGTTTGTCGGTCAGTTGAATCATTTGTGCATTACTGATGTCTAGATGCTCGATGCTCAGCTGCTCTATCTTCTGTGTCCATTGGGAGAGTTGTGCCAGTTGAGAAGGCGTGACATCCAGCCATTTAACGCCAGAGAGTGATAGGGACTTTAGTTGCACACTGTTCGGTGTTATTTGACCTTGCAGTTGCACTCGTCCTTGCTGCCAGTCACTGTCCAGTTCACTGACTTCAATCGTTTGAGAGGAGAACTTGATAGTGGCGCTCGGCTCGACAAATTGTTCGTCTTGGTAGCGCAACGTATCGGCATTAAAAGACAAATACCCGTTGTCTTGCTGCCAAATCGACTGGTTAGGATTGAGTTTCTCAATAGAGAGATCGAGGTTGAGCAGTTCGATGCCATGCCAGTGAATATTGCTTTGCAAGAGATCAAGGCTATTAATATCGGCGATCCAACCTTGTTGCACGACATTGTCCAACCAACGTAGATCAGTCTGCTCATCGGACACGTTGAGGCCATTAACGGTTACGTTGATTAACGACCAGCCCTGCGGATACTGCTCTGCTTGCCCAGAAATTTTGGCACCATTCCATTCGAAAGATGCGCCATAAAGAGTGCTGTCTTTGGTTTGATAATTGAGATCAATCAGCACGTTGTTTAGTGCATTGCCTTGGTAGTAGAGTTGCTCCGCAGCAAATTGAATGTTGCCATAGGGCAGCAGATGGGCATTTTCCCATTGAGGATTTTCAATTTGCACATCGATATTGCGGGCTGATAGCTCACCCCAAGTAAAGTCTGTGTGTTTTAGTGCCAACTGCTTAGTATCGAACTTGAGTGTGCTTAACGTCTGAGCCTGATCAAATGAAAGATTGGCGCCCTCAATCACCAGCGCCTCAAGTTGCCAGCGATGATCTTTGGGCAACTCAGCACTGAGCCACAGTTCGCTGCTCGGCAAGTAGATTGGTGAGTCTTCTTCGATAGTGACACCTTCGAGTTTGAACTGTAACGGAGGGGTATAGCGAACGTTTTCAACTTGAACCTTAAGCGAGGCGAGTGTGAAGGCTTGATTAACAAGAGTCGTGGCATACGAACTGCGCAGAGCCGCATAGAGTGCCACTGCTGTGGCTGCGATGATCAAAAGCAATAGCGCTACAAAATAACTTAGTCGTTTACTCAACGTTCTATCCCACCAATCGTCAGATAAATGATTTTGTGCGGATTTTTGCTTAGCTGCAACAAAAAAGCCCCTCAAAAGAGGGGCTAGTGATTAGAATCAAGCCTTTGTCACTAATCTAGTTGTGGACCAGCTGCAACGAGTGATTTGCCTTCTGCATTGTCAGTGTATTTATCAAAGTTGTTGATAAACCGTTGTGCAAGATCTTGCGCTTTGCTCTCCCACTGAAGTGGGTCAACATATGTATCACGAGGATCAAGAATTGATGGATCAACACCCGGTAGTGAGGTTGGCACCTCGAGGTTAAAGACCGGAATATGTTTGGTTTCAGCTTTTTCGATAGAGCCATCGAGGATGGCGTCAATAATGCCACGCGTATCTTGGATAGAGATACGTTTTCCGCTGCCGTTCCAACCGGTGTTTACAAGGTAAGCTTCAGCACCTGCTGCTTCCATACGTTTCACCAATACTTCAGCGTATTTCGTTGGGTGCAGGGTTAAGAATGCCGCCCCAAAACACGCCGAGAACGTTGGCGTTGGCTCAGTGATACCACGCTCGGTGCCTGCCAATTTAGCAGTAAAGCCCGATAGGAAATGGTACTTGGTTTGCTCAGGGGTTAACTTTGACACTGGCGGTAGCACGCCAAATGCGTCCGCAGAAAGGAAGATAACCTTGTTTGCATGTCCACCTTTTGATACCGGCTTAACGATATTCTCAATATGATGCAGCGGGTAGGATACGCGGGTATTTTCAGTTTTCGAACCATCGTCGAAATCAATCGAACCGTCATTACGCACGGTCACGTTTTCTAGCAATGCGTCACGGCGGATTGCGTTGTAGATATCTGGCTCGGCCTCTTTAGATAGTTTAATGGTTTTCGCGTAACAACCGCCCTCGAAGTTGAATACACCATCATCATCCCAGCCGTGCTCATCATCACCGATCAGTGCACGTTTAGGATCGGTCGAAAGCGTGGTTTTACCTGTGCCAGATAGACCAAAGAAGATCGCAACATCGCCTTCTTCACCCATGTTGGCGCTACAGTGCATTGAGGCAATATCTTTCAATGGCAAGAAGTAGTTCATCATGGCGAACATGCCCTTCTTCATCTCGCCACCATACCAAGTGCCGCCAATGAGTTGCGTGCGCTCAGTTAAATTGAACACGGTAAAGTTTTCTGAGTTCAAGCCATGCTCTTCCCATTTCTGGTTAGTGCATTTAGCGCCATTCATCACCACAAAATCAGGTTCAAAGCTTGCCAGCTCTTCTTCTGTTGGGCGAATGAACATGTTTTTCACAAAGTGAGCCTGCCATGCCACTTCCGTGATGACTCGAATGCTGAGTCGAGTATCAGGGTTAGCACCACAGTAACCGTCAATAACAAATAAGCGTTTACCAGAAAGCTGCGAGGTGACCAATTGCTTGAGATCATTCCACACCGCTTGGTTGATCGGTTTGTTATCGTTTTTCACCGCGTCTGATGTCCACCACATGTGTTCTTCAGTTGTCGCATCTTTAACGATGTATTTGTCTTTTGGTGAGCGTCCAGTAAAGATCCCAGTGTCTACTGCAACAGCGCCAAGCTCGGTAACTACCCCGCGCTCGTAGCCTTGCAAATCGGCACGAGTTTCTTCTTCGAAAAGCATTTCATAGCTCGGGTTTCTAACCACTTCTTTTACGTCATATAACCCATGTTTGGAAAGATCAATTGTTGCAGCCTTAGTATGTTCCATAACGGTCATAGGTGCTCCTTGTGATAAGTTTTTGTAGGGATTTTGTAAGTATGTTTTAATTTTTATATGTACACCATGCTAGCAACGGACCTTCGACAAAACAGGGGCGCAGCTCAAAATTCGCCCATAAATTTTGTAAGGTTTTAGGTGACTCGTCACATATTGGTTCGAGTATTTTATCGTGTGCGCAAACAGTTGCGCTAGATCAAATATATTATTAATATGTAGAAATTAAGTATGGCGTTCGGTGTGCTTGAGGCTAGTTATCGCGGGGAATCAAGAATTTCGTGCTAGATAAAACCATAAAAAAAGCCAGCATATCGCTGGCTTTTGTAACATTTTTGCAACTTGATGTTCAGTGCAAATTAATGCACTGTATCGTTACCATTTTCAGCATTGATAAATAGCTCAGAAATCTGTGCTTCATCAAATGAATATGTTGTACCACAGTAATCACAATGTAAAGATACTGCGCCAGACTCCGCCAAAATGTCATTAATTTCAGCACGTTCTACGGTAATGATCGCGGCACCGCTGCGCTCGCGTGAACAGCCACAGTGGAACTCTACTGGTTGAGGGTCAAATAGACGTACTTTTTCTTGGTTGTATAGACGGTACAACAGTTCTTGCGCGCCAAGGCCAAACAACTCTTCGTCTTTAATCGTATTGGTTAGTTGCTCAAGGTGTTCAAAGTCATCCGGAGTACCTGTACCATCCGGCATCACCTGAATCAGCATACCAGCGGCATGCGCTTTGCCTTCATGTTCACCGGTGCGAATCCAAAGGCGAGTTTTTAGCTGCTCTGAGTTCGCAAAGTAGTTTTCAATCACTTGAGTTAGGTTCTCACCTTCAAGACCGACAACACCTTGGTAGCGTTCGCCTTTCTTCGGTTCGATAGTGATCACAAGGTAACCTTTACCCATCATTTCATGCAGGGTCGCATTCTCGGCGATTTCGCCTTCCCAGCGTGCTACGCCACGGATCTTTTGATCGTGGTCGCCATTGATTACCGCAAGTGATACTGGGCCATCACCTTGAAGTTGGATGGTAATAGAACCTTCAAACTTTAGAGTGGCAGTCAGTAACGTCGTTGAGACGAGTAGCTCGCCAAGTAGCTTTTGTAATGCTACTGGGTATTCCTTGCTAGCAATAATTCGTTGGTATGCTTCATCCAGTTGCACCATTTCGCCACGTACTGATAGTTCTTCGAATAGGTAGCGGTTTAAAACATTGTTTTTGATTACAGTATCAGTCATTTGGAGAGTCCAACTTATTGATGTTTAAACTTGATTATATCGCGGCGCTGCTTCTTATCAGGGCGGCGTTCGGGGCTAGGGTTGTGCGCATTGAGTTTTCGTCTTAGGGCGTTTTCTTCGCGCTTCGCCATACTCTCTGCGGTTTCACTGTAGAGGGTTTGAGCTTCAGGTGCGCCACGACGCTGACCAGAGATCTTCTCAATAGTCACTGTTTTCTCTTCATTACCTTGTCTTAAGGTAATGATGGCTCCTAGCTCAACAGTTTTACTTGGTTTGCTTCGTTGTCCATTATAATGGACTTTACCGCCATCAACCATATTTCGCGCGATGGAGCGCGTTTTGTAAAATCGTGCAGCCCAAAGCCATTTATCCAATCTTACTGCTTCTGCTGGGGAACTCATTTCGTTCACTGCCCTCTAACTAGCTCGAATATCGACCATACAATGGTGATATGGCGCCCACTTTTCAAGTTAACGCTCAAAAAATAATTAACATCACTGTCGGTAGGAATCTTTTTTATATAGCCCAATTCTATAGTTTGTTAGAATTAACGGTTGCTAGTCATATAGATACGGCTAGAACCTATATAAAGCCCATTTATCAAGGAAATTCAGTGAAGCTCAGCCATCGTTCTTCAGCTCTACAAAAGTTTATTGCCAATCAAGCGCGGGTGAGCGCTTTACTGACAATCACCTTATTGTTGCTTACCGCGTGGATCTTAGGGCGTTTAATCTGGTTTCCATATCAACAAGTTGAAGTCACCAAATGGCAGCCAAGTTCATCGGTCAGCCAAGTGAGTGAGACGCGCCTTGATACCGCTAACTTGTACAACAGCCATCTGTTCGGTGAGTTTCAAGCAGCGGTAAAACCTAGCGCAAAGCCCAAGCTTGAAGATGCTCCGAAAAGTCGTCTCAATGTTATTGTGGTTGGCGTGGTGACAAGCTCTGATCCGCAAAAGAGTTTGGCGGTCGTTGCCAAGGGTGGCAAACAGGCGACGTATGGGATTAATGAAGTGATTGAAGGCACACGCGCTAAACTGGTTCAAGTTCAATCGGATCGCATTATTGTTGATAACGCTGGGCGTAATGAAACCGTCATGCTGGAAGGTTTAAAGTTCACCGCTCCAGTCGCTAAGCCTCAAACTAAGGCTGCGACCCCGCTCAGTCAGGATAAGCTGAACAAAATTCGTGTCGATATTACCAGTAATCCACAGCTTCTTTTTGAATATGTTCGTATGTCGCCCCTCAAGCGCGATGGTAAAATCTCAGGCTATCGCTTAAGTCCGGGTAGTAGCCGCGAACTGTTTGACTCGGTCGGCTTGAAAGAGGGCGATGTGGCGACGCATCTTAATGGAAAAGATTTGCGCAATATGTCGGCAATGGCTGAAATCTATAAGAATCTATCAGACTTAACTGAACTGAATTTAACCGTAGAGCGTAATGGACAACCCTACGATATCTATATCGAATTGTAATACGCGCAGAGAACTATCCTTTGAGGAGTAAAAAGTGAAGCATTGGCTTAAAAAAAGCGCATGGTTATTGGCGGCTATGTTGGTCGCCTCTCCGATGGCAACCGCGAGTGAATACAGTGCCAGTTTTAAAGGTACCGATATTCAAGAGTTCATCAATATCGTTGGTCGTAATCTAGAGAAAACCATCATTGTTGATCCATCTGTGCGCGGCAAAATTGATGTTCGTAGCTATGACACCTTGAGTGAAGATCAGTACTACAGCTTCTTTCTTAATGTCCTAGAAGTGTATGGTTACGCCGTTGTTGAAATGGACAATGGCGTACTTAAAGTCATCAAATCAAAAGATGCTAAGACTTCTGCGATTCCAGTTGTGGGTGATGGTAACGTCAAAGGTGACGAAGTCGTCACTCGCGTGGTCGCCGTTCGTAATGTCTCAGTACGTGAGTTGTCGCCTCTATTACGCCAGCTCAATGACAATGCTGGTGCAGGTAACGTTGTGCATTACGACCCTGCCAATATTATTTTGATTACAGGGCGAGCAGCGGTTGTGAATCGCTTAGCCGATATCATCAAGCGCGTAGACCAAGCGGGTGATAAAGAGATTGAGTTGGTTGAGCTAAAGAATGCCTCAGCGGCCGAAATGGTGCGTATTGTGGATGCGCTGAACAAGAGCAGTGAAAATAAAAATACTCCAGAGTTCTTGCAGCCTAAGTTGGTGGCGGATGACCGTACTAACTCGGTTCTAATTTCAGGTGACCCACAGGTGCGTACGCGTCTGCGTAAGCTGATCCAACAACTGGATGTTGAGATGGCAACCAAAGGTAATAACCAAGTGGTTTACCTAAAATACGCCAAAGCGGAAGACTTAGTGGATGTGCTTAAGGGCGTGTCTGATAACCTCCAAGCAGAGAAAACTTCTGGGGCGAAAAATACTCGTTCATCAAATAATGAAGTGGTTATTGCCGCACATGCTTCCACCAACGCATTGGTGATCACGGCACCACCGTCGATTATGGCTGCACTGCAAAATGTGATTGCTCAGCTTGATATTCGTCGTGCCCAAGTGTTGATTGAGGCCTTGATTGTTGAGATGGCGGAGGGTGATGGTATCAACCTTGGCGTTCAATGGGGTTCTCTTGAGACGGGCGCGGTTATTCAGTATGGCAATACTCAAGCGCCGATTGGGAATGTGTTGGTTGGCTTAGAAGAAGCAAAAGATCAAACGCGCACGGAATATTACACGGATAACAATGGTAACCGCAGACCCTATGAAGTGACGGAATCAGGTGACTACAGCACGTTGGCTTCGGCATTAAAAGGGGTGAATGGTGCGGCAGTAAGCCTAGTGATGGGTGACTGGACCGCATTATTGACAGCGGTGTCGAGTGACTCTAACTCTAACATTCTATCCTCGCCAAGCATTACCGTGATGGATAACGGCGAAGCGTCGTTTATTGTTGGTGAAGAGGTGCCTGTTTTGACTGGTTCAGCGGCGGGTTCAAATAACGACAACCCGTTCCAAACCGTTGATCGTAAAGAGGTTGGCATTAAGCTTAAAGTCGTGCCACAAATTAACGAAGGTAACTCTGTTCAACTTAATATCGAACAAGAAGTCTCAAACGTGCTTGGGGCAAATGGTGCGGTGGACGTGCGGTTTGCTAAGCGCCAGTTGAATACATCCGTGATAGTTGAAGATGGTCAAATGATCGTTTTAGGTGGTTTGATTGATGAGCGCGCGTTGGAAAGTGAATCGAAAGTTCCTTTGCTGGGGGATATTCCCGTATTGGGTCACCTGTTTAAATCAACCAGTACTCAGGTTGAGAAGAAAAACCTCATGGTGTTTATCAAGCCAACCATTATTCGCGATGGTGTGACAGCTGATGGTATCACCCAGCGTAAGTACAACTTTATCCGTGCAGAGCAATTGTATAAGTCTGAGCAAGGTTTGAAGTTGATGGATGACAGTCATATTCCAGTATTGCCAGAGTTTGGTCAGGATCGCCAGCACCCAGCTGAAATCCAAGCCTTTATCGATCAAATGGAAAGCAAGTAATGATGGGGATGCCGCGAGTGATGCCTCAGCGCCGTTTGCCGTTTAGCTTTGCTAAGCGTTTTAATCTCGTACTTGAGCGGGAGTCATCCAGAGTGACACTCTATTATGTCGCACCATTAGCAATAGAGGCATTGCTAGAGGTGCGTCGAGTGGTATCGGCGGACTTTGTTTTACAAGCAGTAAGTAGCGATGAGTTTGAGAGAAAGCTGACAGAGGTTTATCAGCGTGACTCTTCTGAAGCGCGGCAGTTGATGGAAGATATCGGCGCAGATAGTGATGATTTCTTCTCTCTGGCTGAAGATCTTCCCCATGATGAAGATTTGCTGGAATCAGAAGATGATGCGCCGATTATCAAGCTGATCAACGCCATGCTCGGTGAAGCGATCAAAGAGGGTGCATCTGATATCCATATCGAGACTTTCGAAAAGAGTTTGCTGATTCGTTTTCGCGTCGACGGCGTGTTACGAGATGTGCTGTCGCCAAGTCGCAAACTTGCGCCACTGTTGGTTTCGCGCGTTAAGGTTATGGCTCGCCTTGATATTGCAGAAAAGCGCGTACCTCAAGATGGTCGTATTTCGCTACGGATTGGTGGTCGAGCGGTGGATGTGCGCGTGTCGACGATGCCATCATCACATGGTGAACGAGTGGTGATGCGTCTGTTAGATAAAAATGCAACGCGCCTTGATTTGCATAGCTTGGGCATGAAAACCAACACTTATCAGCATTTCCATACCATGATTGAGCGACCGCATGGCATCATCTTGGTGACAGGACCAACAGGTTCCGGTAAATCCACCACCTTGTACGCAGGTCTGCAAGAGCTCAATAGTGATGAACGCAATATTCTAACGGTTGAAGACCCAATTGAGTTTGATATTGATGGCATTGGTCAAACACAAGTAAACCCTAAAGTAGACATGACGTTTGCCCGTGGCTTGCGCGCCATTTTACGTCAAGACCCGGATGTGGTTATGGTCGGTGAGATCCGCGACTTGGAAACCGCTCAGATTGCGGTGCAAGCTTCGTTGACCGGTCACCTAGTGATGTCGACATTACACACCAATACTGCGATAGGTGCGATTACCCGTCTGCGCGATATGGGCATTGAACCTTTCTTGATTTCGTCCTCACTACTTGGGGTGTTAGCGCAACGTTTGGTGCGCACCCTATGTTCATGTAAGCAGCCTTATCAAGCGGATAGCGCGCAGAAAGCCTTGTTTGGTTTAACCGCTGACGATGAACTGACCTTATATAAACCTGCAGGTTGCGATAGATGTAGCGGTAAAGGTTATCGTGGTCGTTCAGGTATTTATGAGCTACTGGTAGTGGATGAGCAAGTTCAAGAGTTGATTCACAATGAAGCGGGTGAACAAGCCATCGAGAGAGCGATTCGCGCTAAAACGCCTGCGATTCGTGACGACGGCTTAGAGAAAGTGCGCCAAGGTATCACCTCCCTTGAGGAAGTGATGCGCGTGACTAAGGAAGGCTAATGGCGGCGTTTGAATACAAAGCCCTCAATGCGCAAGGCAAATCTCAAAAAGGTGTGCTTGAGGGGGATAATGCCCGACAGGTACGCAGCCGACTCAAAGAGCAAGGCTTAGTACCGATTGATGTCGTGCCGACGCGAGCAAAAAGTAGTAAAGAAAACGTGTCATCAGCTCAGGCGGCGATGACGTTTAAACGTGGTTTAAGCACACCTGATTTAGCTCTGATCACGCGCCAACTCTCCACGTTAGTCCAATCAGGCATGCCACTTGAAGAGTGTTTACGGGCGGTTTCAGAGCAATCAGAGAAAGCACGAATTCGCACTATGCTATTAGCGGTTCGGGCGAAAGTCGTTGAAGGGCATACGCTAGCAGATGGCCTGGCAGATTACCCTCATATCTTTGATGAGCTTTTTCGCTCAATGGTTGCGGCGGGTGAAAAATCCGGTCACTTAGACAATGTATTAGAGCGCTTGGCGGACTATGCAGAGAATCGACAAAAGATGCGTAGCAAACTTCAGCAAGCTCTGATCTACCCCGTGGTGCTGGTGGTGTTTGCGATCAGTATTGTGGCATTTTTGCTCGCTTCGGTGGTGCCTAAAATTGTTGGCCAGTTTGTGCAAATGGGACAGGCTTTGCCTTTTTCTACTCAGGTATTGATTGCTGCCAGCGAGTTCGTGCAAAACTGGTGGATGCATATTGCGCTGGGCATTATTGCGTTTACCTACCTGTGTCGTTTTGCCCTGACTAAAGCGAGTGTTCGTTTGAGTTGGGATCGTAAAGTGATTGGTATGCCAGTGATTGGTAAAATCGCACGGGGGCTAAATACGGCTCGTTTTGCTCGCACATTGTCGATTTGTACATCGAGTGCGATTCCCATTCTGGAAGGGATGCGGGTAGCGATTGACGTGATGTCGAATCAGTATGTCAAACAGCAGGTGCTGCACGCCGCCGATCGTGTGCGTGAAGGGGCGAGCTTGCGTAAATCACTTGAGCAAACCAAATTGTTTCCGCCAATGATGCTGCATATGATTGCTTCTGGAGAACAGAGTGGTGAACTGGAAGGGATGCTAACGCGTGCCGCCGATAACCAAGATGCCAACTTCGAATCCATGGTGAATATTTCACTCGGGATTTTTACCCCGATTGTGATCGCCCTGATGGCTGGTTTGGTGTTGTTTATCGTGATGGCGACCATGATGCCTATTTTGGAAATGAATAATTTAATGAGTGGTTAATCCACTCAGCGCCGTTGTGTTATTGGAGAATAGAATGAAACACCAACGCAATAAAAAGCAGTCTGGCTTTACCTTGTTAGAACTGATGGTTGTGGTTGTTATCCTTGCGATATTAGCAAGTGTGGTTGCGCCCAACTTGCTGGGTAGTAAAGACACGGCTTCACAGAAAAAAGCCGCCATTGATATTAAGAGCCTAGAGACAGCTTTAGATACCTATCGTTTGAATCACAACGTCTATCCAACGACAGACCAAGGGCTAGAAGCATTGGTTACTGAACCAAGTAACCCAACACCGAAGAACTACCCGAAAGAGGGGTATATTAAGCGTCTACCGCAAGACCCTTGGGGTAACGACTATCAGTACTTGAGCCCTGGCGATAAAGGGACGATCGATATTTTTTCACTTGGTGCCGATGGGCAAGAAGGTGGTGAAGATATCAATGCCGATATTGGTAACTGGAATCTCGAAGACTTCCTTTAATATTTTGACAATCTTGTGGCGACCTTGGTCGCCACTTCTAGCTTAACGTAGTGTGTGATGCCAAAGAATCAAGGTTTTACCTTAATAGAAGTGTTGCTGGTGGTTGCCTTACTGGCAATAACAGTGACCTCGGTTGTGTTGAGCTTACCGAATAACGAGCGAGATGAGGCAAAGCATCAAGCGAATGCATTGTGGCATCGTTTGCAGTTGCTCAACGAAGAAGCACTGCTGAGCGGACGCGATTTTGGTTTACGTGTTGAGCAAGAAAAAGGGATTTATTATTTACAACAACGCGAGGCAGATGGTTGGCAACCGCTCGAACTCGACCGGATTCCTGACCACACGCAACTGGCAGAAGGTGTCAAGTTAGCGCTCAGTTTGGGCGGTTCGATTTGGCAAGATCGCGAACGTTTATTTAACTCTGATTCGCTGTTCGATCAAACCATGTTTGCTGAATTTGAGCAGCAGAAACGACTGCCTCCACCGCAGGTGTTTTTTCTATCAAGTGGTGAAGTCACGCCATTCTCTATTGCTATTTATCCTCAAGATACACAGCTTGAGCAGTCTGCTTGGCAGGTAGTGGCAAAAGAAAATGGGCAAATTATTCTGCTCGCGCCGGGAGAGCAAGATGAAGCGCAATAATCGAGGATTAACGCTGCTGGAAGTGCTGGTTGCATTGGCGATTTTTGCGCTGTCTGCGATGGCGCTAATTCGCTCGGTAGGGCAACACATCAATACGTTAAGTTTAATGGAAGACAAAACGTTTGCAGCAATGGTTGCCGATAATCAAATCGCATTAGTCATGCTCAACCCTAAAGGGTTAAGTAAACGGTCGGGCAAAGAGCAATTGGCGCAACGTGATTGGTATTGGACCATCACCCCAGTCTCTACCCAGCAAGGCTTGATTCGTGCGTTTGATGTAGAGGTGGCTCGTGAAGCAAAAGGTGAAGCGATTGTCTCGGTGAGAAGTTATGTACCGAACTAATCCTATATTTCCATCAGCCCAGCGATTGGCTCGCGTGAAATCGCGTTGGTCTGGATTTACATTAATTGAAGTGCTGATTGCGATGGCGATTTTTGCCTTTCTGGCGATTGGGGCGCAGCAGGTACTGAGCCAAGTGTATCGCAGTAATGATATCTCTCAGCAACGCAGTGATCGAATGAAAACCTTGCAACGCGCTTTGGTTTTTATGGATAACGATTTCCGCCAAATCGCTTTACGTCACATGCGCACTAATGGTGAAGAACCCAGTAGAAAACTGATTGCTTGGGGGGAGTACCTGCTCGATTCTGAACAAAATGGGGTGATGTTTGCTCGTAGTGGTTGGCATAATCCCGCCGCTCAGTTTCCTCGAGGAGAGGTGACCAAGGTGGGTTATCGAATTAGGGCAGGTGTGTTGGAGCGAGTTTGGTGGCATTACGTTGATACACCGACGGGGCAGCAAGGGGCCGTTATGCCGCTTATTGATCAAGTTGAGCGGTTTGAGATGCGTTTTTATGATGGTCAGCAATGGCGTAACGTATGGGATAAAAACGACACCTTGCCGCAAGCTGTTGAAGTGGCGTTGACCTTGCAGGATTACGGGAAAATTAGACGTATCTATCTGACCGGCGGTGGACAAATTAGTCTGGAGAGCAGTGATGAGAGCTAAACAAGGTGGCGTTGCCTTGCTGGTTGTACTGCTAATTCTAGCAATGATGACGGCGGTTGCCGCAACCATGTCTGAGCGACTCTTTGGGCAGTTTAAGCGTTCGATGAATCAAGTTAATTATCAGCAGGCTTACTGGTATGCCATTGGGGCAGAAGCTTTGGCGGTTGAGGGTATTAAACAAAGTTATAAAGATAGTGACACGGTGAACCTGTCTCAGCCTTGGGCCATTGCTGAGCAAAATTTTCCGCTGGATTATGGCACGTTGAAAGGCAAGCTCATTGATCGTCAGGCATGCTTTAACCTCAATGCGTTGGTGGATACTAAGCCGCTAGGTGACTCACAGTCAGCGCCTTACTTAGTGACTGTGTTGCAAGATTTATTGACTGAGATCGATGTGGATAGTTATGTGGCTGAAATTGTGGCTCACTCCACGTGGGAATTTGTGGATAGCAACAGTGTGGTGAACTCTGTTACAGGTGTGGAAGACAGTACCTATGAGGCGATGTCTCCAGATTATATGACCGCAAACAGCGTATTAGCCGATGAAAGCGAGTTACGAGCGATTAATCAGGTATCGGGTGAAGTGATGCATAAAATACGTCCATATGTGTGCGCGATACCGACCTCTGAATTTCGTCTTAATGTGAATACATTGAAACCTGAACAGTCGGCACTTTTGGTGGCAATGTTTGCTAAGCAACTGAGTGAAAGTGACGCTAAAGGCGTGCTAGAAAACCGTCCATTTGATGGTTGGAGTAGTACCGATGAGTTTTTGTCTGAGTCGCCAATCGCCGCGTTGAGCGATGCGGTAAAAAATCAGGCGAAAGGCTATCTAACAGTCGATAGTCGTTATTTTGAATTGGATGCACAAGTAGTCGTTGAGCAATCGCGTGTGCGAGTACGCAGCTTACTATTTAGTGCCAATCGAGAAACTGCAACGGTGATAAGCCGTCGCTTTGGAGGAATCGGTGAGCGAGTACCTAATCGTTCGACTGAGCAATAATCAGCAAGCCAGTAAGCCTTGGCTTGTGTGGTCAGAGAGCCAGCAAGAAGTTATCGCCAGTGGTGAACTGAGTGCGGCTCAAGCACTGACCGAAATAGAAAATTACGCCCAGCAGCGCCCGACCATCGTGTTGCTCAATAGCGCTGATGTGTTGTTAAAACAAGTCACTATCCCTGCCGGTGGTGCAAGACAGTTCAGCCATATGCTGCCATATCTGATTGAAGATGATGTCGCACAGGATGTGGATGAACTGCATATTTCGATTTTAGCCAAACACGCTGATCACGCATTTGTTGCTGCGGTCGACAAAGCATGGCTAGCGGAGCAGTTGTCGATCCTGAGTGATGCAGGCTTTATCGTGACCAAAGTGATGCCAGATGCATTGGCATTACCAGATATAGAGGGCATCAGCGCGGCTGAACTGGCGGGACAATGGTTACTAAAACGAGCACCGTTTCAGGCTATCTCAGTTGAAAGCGCTTGGTTGGGCTTGGTTGCACAATCGGATTGGGCCAAAACGGATCAGCAGTGGCTTAGCTTGCAAGCTTACACTCCACTACCTGAGCTTGAACTAGCGCAAGATCAGCACTGGTCACAGGCGGAACCTCAATTAGTGATGCAGTTGCTTGCGACACAAGCAATCAAGAGTAAAGTCAACTTACTGACCGGCAGTTTTAAACCTAAGTCCTCTTTGGTTAAATACCTTAAAGTGTGGCGTAAAGCCGCGATTGCAGCTGGTGTGCTATTGGCTGTGCTGCTGGCACAGAACCTGATTCATTCTTCGCAAGCTCAGCGTCAAGCTGACCTTTATCGTGCCGAGAGTGAACGTATTTTCCGCACCGTGTTGGCAAAGAGTAGAATTCCAACCACCAGTTACTTAAAACGTGAATTAGACAGTGAAGTGAAGCGTCTATCCGGTGGTGACTCTCAAGCATCTATTTTGCAATGGATGGTGAAACTACCTAATGCCTTGAAGAGCATGCCCAACTTTGAAATGACAGGATTGACCTTTGATAGCAACCGTGAAGAGATTAAGCTTCAAGCTCGCAGCAATGACTTTCAAGCCTTTGAACAAGCTCGCACCCAACTGGAGCAAGTATTTGTGGTTGAGCAAGGTCAATTGAGTAAATCGGGTGATTTCGTCGTTGGTAGTTTTGTTTTGAAGCAGCAGTGAGGAGACGCAGATGAAAAATTTATTAAGCTCGCTGCAAGTTTGGTGGTATCGCATTACACCACGAGAGCAACGTTTAGTCCTCGTCGGGAGTGTTGTTCTTGGTTTTGGGTTGCTCTATTGGGGAATTTATCAACCCGTTGCTCAGCGCGCAGAGCAAGCCCAATTGGCGCTCAATAGTGAAAAACAACTATTAAGTTGGGTGCAAGATAAAGCTGATCAAATTATCGAGCTGCGTGGTAGTGGTGCTAAAGCGATTTCACCGTTGCCTTTGAATCAAGCCATCCCATCTTCAGCGCGTCGCTTCAATGTTGAAATGGTACGAGTGCAACCACGTGGCAATGAAATGCAAGTGTGGGTTCAGCCTCTACCATTCAATCAACTTGTAAGCTGGATTGAGTATATGCAAACACATCATGGGATTGAGGTACTGTTTCTAGATATTGATAAAAGTAACCGAGCCGGTGTGGTTGAGGTTAAACGTCTGCAATTACGCAAAGGATAGCCGAGTGAAATCACGACTGTTATTGATATCGATTGTGCTTATAACATTTTTAGTTAGTGCCGTTGTTCATCTGCCTATTCAAGCATTGCTGGCTTATGCTCCGCTGCCTGCACAGCTGCGGATTTCAGGAGCCAGTGGCTCTCTATGGCAAGGTCAAGTCCAGCAGGTGCAGTGGCAGCGCTACAACCTTGGTCAAGTCTCATGGCAGTTACAACCGAGCAAACTCTTGGCGGGTAAGGTACAAGCGAACGTGCGTTTGGGACAAGGGAATCCTTGGAAGCTGAGAGCGCGTGGTGTAGTTGGGTATGGTTTACAAGGCGCTTATGCTGAAAACGTTATTGCGTCGCTTCCTGCAACAGAAGCGCTTAAGTTTTCGCCGCCATTGCCAGTGCCTTTGACATTAACAGGGCAATTGGAGTTGAGCCTGCAATCTTGGCAGTATGCAGCACCTTATTGTCGTTCCGGTCATGGTCAACTGGTTTGGAATACAGATACGGTGACTACTCCGTTGGCAGACTTAAGATTGGGGCCAGTTGTCGCAGAGTTTTCTTGTCAGGAGAGCATCATTGATGTGACTGGTGAGCAGCAGAGTGAGCAGGTGCAAAGTGCGTTTAGTGCACAACTCAATGCAAAGCGCGAGTACACCGCCAGCGCGTGGTTTAGCCCACAGGCAGAGATGCCAGAAGCATTGCGCGAATCGCTTAAGTGGTTACCTCAACCCAATAGTCAAGGCCGCTACCAGTTTAGCTATCGCGGTCGGATGTAGCTTTTAATCACGCTTTATTGTTGAGTACATTCTGACAACTGGCGATATTATGGGGATGCTGCACAGTTTCCTTTTATTGTTTTTTTTATAATTATATGTCTTTGTCGTACAGTCTTTCGAATAGCACACTCCTATGATTACGCTTGCAAATCTGGTCAATTCCTTTGGCCCATTTTTTGAACTGTTGGATGTCCCAATAGCAATTATCGACACCAACGGTACATACATTTATTACAATGAGGCCAGTGCGCAAATTGACCAAATCCCAAGGCAAGAAGCAATGGGAGCCAATATTCTTAGTCTTTATAAGGATATGGATGCGGATTCTAGTACGATGATGCAAGCCGTAACGCACGGAGCAGAATACCGTTCTTGTACTCAAATTTACTACAACAAGTATGGCAATAAGGTTGAGTACGTTCATTCTACTTCGCCGATCTATGATGATGCTGGCAGTATTATTGGGGCGATAGAAATTGGCTTAAGCAAGAATATTTCTCAGCGCATGACGAAAGAAGTTAATGCGCTTATCCGCACTCTTTCTCGCCACAATAAAACGGGCAACTCCTTACCTATTATTCATCGCTCTAAGCAAATGGCGAATTTGGTTAAACAAGCGACTCGCATAGCTGCGCAAGATGTACCGGTGATGATTTACGGGGCAACTGGCACTGGTAAAGAGTTGTTTGCGCATCTTATTCACGACAATAGTGAACGTCGAGACAAGCCATTTATTGCGGTTAATTGTGCGGCAATTCCCGAGAATCTCATTGAGAGTATGATGTTTGGTACGGAGAAAGGGGCTTATACCGGCGCTGAGAAAAAGCTCGGCTACATCGAAATGGCAGAAGGCGGCACATTGTTTTTGGATGAGTTAAACTCTTTAAATATTGATATGCAACCCAAGTTGTTACGCTACTTACAAGATCGTTCATACTGGCGTTTAGGTGGTAGTAAAGAGCGTAACTCTAACGTTAGGGTGATTGCAGCAGTCAATGAGGCTCCGACACAACTAGTAAGTGAAGGAAGGTTAAGAGAAGACTTGTTTTACCGTCTTTGTGTTGGCTTTATCACTATTCCCAGTCTCTATGAACGAAAAGAAGATATCGTTTTATTGGCTGAGTATTTTATTGAGAAATACCAACCAAGTCTTAACCATATGATTACGGGTATTGCGCCAGAAACGAAGTTACTACTTGAATCGATGGCATGGGACGGAAACGTACGTATGTTGGAAAATACCATCATACGAAGTTTGATTTTTCAGGATATGCCAGGTTTATTATTGCCTTCAAGCATAAACACCATTGATATATCTTTGCCACGCGAAGAACCTATTAGTGTAGAGTCATCGCCGACGATTTCTTTTACTGATGAAGATACTCATTGTTCATCGAATGCTTCCATGAGCAATACACCTGTGAATCTTGATGAAGCGGTTAAATTTTATGAACGCAATATTATCGTACGTGCGTTAAACCGTAATCGTGGCTGTCTATCAAAAGCTGCTCGTGAATTGGGTGTACATCGCTCAACGTTGCAGTACAAAGTTGAGCGGCACAAAATAGAAACGCTTAATTTCTAATTGTTACTTAGGCGGTGGACTTGTGGGCTTCGTTTTCAACAATTTGGCTAACGTTACTACGCTGCCAAAAGAAGTAGCAAATCGATAAAAATGCCACTAATACTAATTCGGCCAGTAAAATCATCACGCCGTTCTTGGCAAACCATAATCCCACAATACTGATCGCATTGAGCGCCATTGCTAGTAAAGGTAGCCAAGGAAAGCAAGGAGCCCGATAGTACAGCGGGTATTGAGGATAGAGCCCTGCTTGTTTAGCTTTACGAAAACGATAGTGACACAGCGCTATGCAGAACCAAGCCAGGCATCCCACTTGTCCAGTGCTAGCAATCAGGAGCAAATAGAGCTGTTTGGGTGCAATATAGGCGCTTATTAGCGCCACAGAGGCAATTGCTGCGGTAAATAAGACCGCATAGTAAGGGCTACCGACGCGACTAGTTTGTGAGAAAAGTTGTGGCGCTATTTTGTCTTTGGACATTGACCAAAGCAAACGTGAACTTGCGTACAGGGCAGAGCTACTTGCGGAAAAGCCACATATCACTATGACAAATTGCATGATTACGTCGGCATTGGCGATACCCATTTGAGCGAAAACCCAAACAAATGGACTAATAGCGGCTTGCGCGCCAGGAGGGTAGACAAACACCAGCATCATCGTAGTAAGAATATAGAATAAGAAGACACGGATAATTAGCATTTTAATGATTTTGTTCATTGAAGCGCCTTTGTCTTCAGCCTCACCCGCTAAGGTGCCAATGATTTCTACTCCCTGAAAGGCATAGGTTACAGTAGACATACTGGCGAGGATGCCAATAATGCCATTGGGTAGGCGGCTTCGCTCATCCATGATACTACTTTGCGAAATGGAGTCGACATCACCAAAAATGATACACAGACATGCGATTAGAAAGGCGATAATCGTGACGATCTTTAGGGAAGCGAATAAGGTTTCACTTTCACCGTAAGCGTTGACCGTGTAGAGGTGGACAGAGCATATAAAGAGTAATATCAAACCAATATAAACGGATGTTGATATATTAGGGAAGAGGTTATTCAACGTCATTGAAGTAGCAGTAAGATCAGCTGAGATGGTTAACACCCAACTTAACCAATACAGCCAGCCTATCATGTAAGACCAATAAGGCCTTTTAAATAATACACGTATATAGTGCTGAAATGAGCCGGAATGAGGCATCGCGCTGCTGAGCTCGCCTAAGCTCAGCATGGTAAGCAGCATGATGATTCCTGCTATAGTATATGCGATAGGTGTGCCAAGGCTTCCTGCAATATCGAGTGGGGAAGAGATACCAACAAATAACCCTGTACCTATGGTGCCACCAATAGAGATCATCATCAGATGGCGCATGTTTAATTTTTTCCCCAACTCGTCTGCCATTACATCAACTCCTTTTGTGACCTAATCTTCGGTAAACAGATATTCGACACCAGTGGTCTGGCATGCCATCAGCAGCGCTGTATAGTCGAGCTCAAATTTAATGTGATCACCCACTTTAAGTGTTTGTTGGCAATCCTCAATGTCTACTAACGTATGGTCACTAGTTTGGCCTAATAACTTGATTGAGTCGTCACATGGATGGCACCCATCATACGGGACATCTTGTAGACCAAACGCAAGTAAAGCACGTTTACGGGTACCATGATCTTCAAACTCTTTGGTTTTCAGAAAGGCATCCACGCCGAGTTCACCAACGGGTACTGTTGGTTTTGCATTGAGTTCAATAATTTCAGCGGAAAGGATATACATATCAGAGCATGCTAGGCCGACATCTTTTTTTGAGTGGTGGTAATTGTCGAGATATTTCATCTCAACGTATTCGATACCAAACTCCTGTAGACCGCCAAGACGAAGGTGATCTAGGCCTACAGGCCAAATACCCTTGTCAATTAGGTGGTAGCTTGTACAGTTACCCGCAGATGCCAACGGGATTGGTTGACCACGATCATGTTCTAAGCGAGATTTGATGCGTTTTAGCATTTCACCATTTGTTACGGTTGGTAATACGGTGCCGTAACAGTTGAAGTTCGAACCAATACCGTAGAGATAAAGATTATCGAGTGACTCAATAAGGTTGATTAGCTCAAGGATTTGCTCATAGTGTTCAAACCATACCCCTTCGCGTAAATCGCCCAAATCAATCATCAACAATACACCGTGTTGGCGATCTTGCTTTTTCGCTTCTGCAGATAAAGCTCGAATAACGGTTTCTTCACTATTTAAGCTTAAGTCTGCTAAGCGAATAACATCCTCAATCTCGCTCAATACAGGACTACGGAGTAGACATTTTAGGCAGTCGATGTGTTTAATTTTTTCTAGGTTGTAAACACGGGATTCAGCAACAACTTGAACACCGCCATCAACGACGGCTTGGGCTGTTTGTGGACAACCATTAAACACTTTGTTTACGGCCATCATTGAGACGCCTGACTCACCAAGATCTTTGATCGCGGCTTGAGTGTTTTCTTTTAGCTTACGGGTATTAATTGTTAGTGTAGGTTTATACATAAAGACTCCTTAACAAGGGAGAAGCAAAGCTTCCCCCCAATAACATTACGCATTAACTTTTTTCTTGAACGAGAGCGTGCTCATGGGATGAATTGCGTTTCTGGCCACGGTTATACAGCACCACTGAGAAGATGATAGCGACAGCTGCACCACCAAAGATTTGCGCAGTATCCAGCCAGAAGTTACCCATTGCGATGCCTTCTGGTGGGATGAATAGAATCGCAATCGCAAAGATGATTGAAGCTAGGCCCATGCCTGAAATTATGTAAGGCAGAACTTTGCCTGGAATTTCAAATGAACGATGAACATCCATGCGAGTTTTACGCAGTACCATGTATGCAGAGAACATCAACAGGTAAGGCACGAAGTAACACACGGTCGTCATCGCAGAAAGAATCCAATAAGCACCTTCAAGTGATTCACTTAAAAATGATGAGAAACACATGATGGTCACCAGAATCGCCTGAATAATCATGGCCATGTAAGGAGTGTCATGTTCAGGGTGCATTCTTACCGCAATACTATTTGGAGCAAGGATATTTGCTTCCGTTGCAGCCTCTTGGAACATGTAGATCGGGCCAACCAGCCATGAGTTAATTTGACCAATTGCACCAAAGAACAAGCAGCCACCGATGACGCCTGATAGCCATGGAACACCCAGCTCTTTACTCGCAAAATCAATTGATTGGCTAATGCCTGACACGACGTTCAGTTGGTTTGCAGGGAAGATGGTGTTAATTGCAATAGTTGCCAACGTGTAGATACCGACAATCAACAATGATGCGATGATCATTGAGCGAGGGAAATCTCGCTGTGGGTTTTTCATTCGCCCTGCTACCATGCCTGTGACTTCTAAGCCAGCAAAAGCAAACATTGCAGAGGATGCTAATACAATATTAGAAAGCTTGGAGAAATCAGGGATAAAGCTTGCTGTTTCAGAGATGTAATCGGTTTGCATTGGGCGGCCGGAAACTAGCCAGTAAATTGCGACTAAGCCGATGATGGCTGCTGGAATGAAAATACCTAAATACACCGAGAGGCTATTGACGATATTCGTGAACTTTAGGCCTCGCACGTTAATCAGCGTTAACACCCAGAAAATTACCGCTGAGCCGACACCAATAAACACTTTGTTCTCAGCAATTTCTGGTGATAGTAGGTTTCCGCTTACCGCTGCAAAACCAAATTGCAGCATTAATGGGAAAAACACTACACAAGAAAACAGGAAGCAAACGGTCGAAACCCAACCGATGCGAGCGCCAAAAGCTTCTTTTACCCACACAAAGATACCACCGTCTTTTGGCCAACCGGTGGCAAGTTCGCCACATACCATAGATAGTGGAATAATCATAAATAATGCGGCAACTAGCCAAATAGCAATAGCTGATGGACCATAGCCCGCAACCATAGGAATAGAACGCAAAGCTAGTACAGCGGCGACTGCCATAAATACGGCTTCTTTCGTTCCCATTAAATTTTTATTTTCTGACATAACAACGTCCTTATACTTTCAAAGACCCCGCGCAATGCTCGGGGTCAATTGATGAGGATTAGTAGATATCTTGACCTACGATGTCTTCATAAGTGTCTTCTCGACGGATTAGACGGTCAGTGCCATCTTTATCAATCATCACAACGGCTGTACGAGGACGGTTGTTGTATACAGTTTGGCTTTCGATGGTGTATGCACCAGCATCTAGGAATACCATTACATCGCCAATTTCAGTGTCGTGAGGTACGGCAAAGAACTCATCTTTAACACCAACGTGGAAGTAGTCACCACCATCACATAGAGGACCTGCTAGTTTCACGTATTTGTCGTGCTTCGCTGCTACTTTTGATGCATTGAATACGTAGAAGAACCAGCTAAAGTGTTGGCTATCAGACAGTTGGCTGTAACCAGCATCAACGAATGTCCAATCAACTAGTTGTTCAACGTTGCCGTCTAAATCGTAGAAAGTTTTGGTTTTTTCACATGAAACTTCAGTAAGAAGAACTGCGGCAGAACCTACAACTTTACGGCCTGGTTCAATGACGATTGCGATATCCTCGCGCCATTTGTGTACTTCAGAAATGATAGCGTCAGCAAAGTCTTGCGACGTGATACCTGCGTACATGTTGTCTTCTAGTGGGTTGCCGTTTTCTTCGTCGTACTTGTATGGTGTTGGGATACCACCACCAACGTTAATTAGTTCGAATTGGATGCCTAGTTTTTCTTCTAAGCGACGACACTCGTCCACCATAACTTTAGTTGCTTTAGCAAATGGTTCAGCTTCTGGTACTTGGTCGCCTACGTGCATGTGTAGACCTTTTAGAGAAACAAAAGGCATTTCCAGAATACGACGACAAGTCTCTTCTGCTTGTTCTAGGTCTAGACCGGATTTTGCGTGGTAAGCGGTCACAAGTTCAGCGTGAGTGGCTGATGGTACGTTAGGTTCAACGCGCACACACACGTTAGCTACTTTTTCTAGGCGACGAGAAATTGCATCGATATGGTCTAACTCGTAAATACTATCTACGTTGATTAGGTATAGGTCGTTTGCGATTGCGAACTCTAGATCTACAGGCTTTTTAACTACGCCGTTGAATACGATTTGTGAACCTGGAAAGCCAACTTCAAGGCATTTGCGTACTTCGTACATAGAGTTTGCTTCTGCGTAAATGCCAGCGTCTTTAATTGCTTTTAGTACTGACATTACAGAGCATGCTTTTGATGCAAAGAAGGTTTTTGTATTTTTGTGCGCAGAGAATGCAGCAGCAATTTCACGAATATTACGGACGATCTCATGCTCAGAGTAAACATATAGAGGTGTACCGTATTTTTTAGCCAGCGATTCTAGTTCTACGCCTTCGAAATGAAGCTTGTTATTGATAGTTTTAAATCGACGGTCAGTGTCGATAATTTTTTCGCGTTGAAGGTTGAAGTTGTTCATTTCAAAATCAGACATTTTTATATTCCTTTCTAAAGTTCGTCTTGTGACATTTCCTATAGAGCAGAAACTGTGCCAAATTTGGTGTGATTATAATTTGCTGATTTTTAAGGATAAAAACAAATTCGTGAGATTGGTCGCCTATGATTGAAATTTAGTAATTTAACGAATTCTACTTAGATTTAACCAAAATTCGTTATTGATTCTAGATGTAAAAAAAGCCCCAACTTTTGGGGCTTTTTGCTATTTCAGACTGCTGTAAATCATTACTTGATGACAGGAAAGCTCACTTGGACTTTTAAGCCGCCTTCACCACGGTTATTGACCACAACCGAGCCACTATGCTGACTAACGATACGTTTGACTATTGCGAGCCCTAAGCCAGTGCCTTCACTGCCGCGCGCGGTATCCCCCCGGGTGAATGGTTCAAATAACTTGGCAACTTCATCTTTTGCAATCCCCGGCCCATTATCTTCAATACAGATCCAGCATAGCTTGTTGTCTGCTGTCATACCGGTTGATACTTTGACCCACCCATTACCATAGCGCACTGCGTTGACCACAAGGTTACTGACTGCGCGTTTGATGGCGATAGGGCTGCCAAATGCTGGTTTGAGGTTGGCTAGTTGTGTCTCGATCTCAACATGGTCGCCATTGCCTTCTGACTGAGCCAAGTCTTGTGCAATATCATTCAAGTCGACTTCAGTAAATGATTGCTTGTTGACCGGTTTTAGGTAGTCCATAAACTGGCTGATGATCTCATTACACTCTTCAGTATCGCTGATAATGCCTTCCGCTAAGTAACTATCTTCTGGGGACATCATCTCTGTGGCGAGGCGAATGCGGGTGAGAGGGGTGCGCAAATCGTGGCTGATACCTGCCATAAGCAATGCGCGATCTTCTTCCAACGCTTGAATGCCTTTTGACATCTGATTAAAAGCCCGAGTGACTGAGCGAATCTCCGTTGAGCCTTTTTCTGGCAGTGGCGGTGGAATTTCACCGCGTCCTACACCTTTAGCCACTTTCTCTAGTGCCAACAATGGTCGGTTTTGCAAACGCATAAACAGCCAACCGCCAGCAATAATCAGTAAGGCCATTAGCAAGCTATTGCGAAACAGTGGAGCAAAATCTTCTTCTTGCAGTTCAGAGAGCGGGATACGGATCAGCGAATCTGGTAGCGCTTCTATATTGAGCCATAATACGTAACTCTCTTCACCCTGCGCCATACGCACATCTGTTGGAATGCCAAGTTCTTGGGTCATTTCCTCGCTCATTAAGTCAATGCTGATGGCATTGTGATACCGCTCGGCGATCTCACTATCTTTGGCATGGATGGTGACACCAAGACGCTCTAACACTTGGCGTCTCGTCGGGGCATCCATCGCCAGTGCATTTTCCGTTGTATCGGAATCGTCCAGCATCAAATTGATTTCGTAGCTTAGAATCTTGTTGAACTGTTGCAGGCTGGGAAGCAGAGCGTAGTTGAAGACTGCGTAATATGAGTAAACCTGACTGGCGATCAGCAAGGTAACAAACAGCAGTAACGACTGAGTAAAGGAGCTGCGAAAACGCATAGAGTTTTCCTGTTAACTGAGAGAGCTAGCAAAAGTGCGAGACAAGGCTCGCACTTAAACTGGGGATTTGATTAGGCTTCTTTACCGTCGGGCACAAACACGTAGCCCAGTCCCCACACAGTTTGAATGTAGCGCGGTTTACTTGGGTCGACTTCCAACATACGGCGAAGGCGTGAGATCTGTACATCGATCGAGCGCTCCATCGCGGAGTATTCACGTCCGCGAGCCATGTTCATTAGCTTGTCGCGTGAGAGGGGCTCACGGGCATTGGTCACTAGCGCTTTTAATACAGCAAACTCCCCTGAGGTGAGCGGCATGGCTTCATCACCGCGGTACATTTCTCGAGTACCTAGGTTTAAGCGAAACTCACCAAACTCAACTACGGATTCCTCAGAGCTTGGTGCTCCCGGTAGCTCAATAGTTTGACGACGCAGGACTGCTTTGATGCGCGCGAGTAACTCACGTGGGTTAAATGGTTTCGGCAGATAGTCATCCGCCCCCACTTCCAAGCCAACGATGCGGTCAATTTCATCGCCTTTTGCAGTTAGCATCAGGATCGGTAATTCATTGTTGGCATTGCGCAGGCGACGGCAGATAGAGAGCCCGTCTTCACCCGGTAGCATTAAATCGAGCACCATCAAATGGAAGTTTTCACGAGTCAGTAAGCGATCCATTTGCTCACCATTCGCGACACTGCGCACCTGAAAGCCTTGCTCTGATAGGTATCGCTCCAACAGGGCACGTAATCGAGCATCGTCATCTACTACGAGTATTTTATGATTTTCTTGCATTGAAACACCTTATCCAAAAGCAAAGCATAGTGACAAAAATGTATCACTGTTTGTAAAAGCGTGCTTGCTCAAATTGTTACTCTTTTTATCTTAACGTCATTTTGCGCGATCTACTCAATATCCAAGTGGGTAGATTTGATACTTGTAACAGTTATTTTAGAGCAAGCACGTTGCCGTTTTGGACTTTGGTGTCGGTGAATTAAAGCTGGTTACTCTTCGCTGACTAGTTTGGCAACGTAAGGCAGGTTGTGGAAATGCTCTTGCCAAGATAAGCCATAGCCAATCAGCATGTCATCGTTCTCCATCTCGTAAGCAAACAGCTGTTGGAACGGAAGATCAATACGACCCGGTTTGACGAACAAAGTGGCGATTGAGACTGATTTGACGCCCTCTTGTGCTGCGAAATAGGCGGCCACTCGCTTCATTGTGCCACCAGACTCAATGGCATCGTCCAATAAAATCACGTGAGCATCGTTAATGCTGACATTCTGCTGATAGATAATTTCCGAGTTATTGGTTCGAGAGCCTGGCGTGTGGTGGCAAGACACATAGTCTAGTTTGACTTGGCCCTCGAGCTTTCTCATCAAGTCGGCAGTGAAAAGAATACCGCCAGGTACCACGGAGACAAATACCACCTTCTCGCCAGCAAACTGCTGGTTAATGCGGTTGGCAACGGTTTGGACACCTTGCGCGATTTGTTCAGTGGAGAGAACGACTTCACCAATAAAATGGTGTGGAGCTGTCGTGTTTTGTGTAGGGGTGTTGCACATAAGACTATCCTTGATTGCAAGTTATCTGAATTGATGAACACCCGACCCAAACGTACTCCTTTCAGTATTCGATTGCTCGTCGAGTGAAAGGATATGCTGCAGCAAAATACCGCGAGATAATAGAGAACAGATTACGTGGCGATTTTTCCTTATTTGGCCCAGCTATTTTTGTAACCAGAGAATGAAAATTAAGTTTTTATCAGCAAAGTTTGTGTTAGTAAGCTCGCTAGCTCTTGCCTAAGGTAAAAAAACAGTGACAATCAAAGGATATTCACTGAAATGGATAAGTAGAGTGAAAACCAACCTAATCACACGCGAAGGCTATGACCGTCTCAAGCAAGAACTTGATTTTTTGTGGCGAGAAGAGCGTCCAGAAGTGACCAAGAAAGTGACTTGGGCTGCCAGTTTAGGCGATCGTAGTGAAAATGCGGACTACCAGTACAACAAGAAACGGTTGCGAGAAATAGATCGCCGAGTGCGCTATCTACGCAAACGCCTTGAACAAGTTAAAGTGGTGGATTACTCCCCGCAGCAAGAGGGCAAAGTCTTCTTTGGCGCGTGGGTGGAAATTGAAAATGAGCAGGGAGACACTAAGTCTTTTCGTATCGTCGGGCCTGATGAAATCTATGGTGATGCCAAGAACTACATCTCGATTGATTCGCCAATGGCACGTGCACTGCTTAAAAAAGAAGTGGATGACGAATTTACCGTGAAAACCCCAGAGGGTTACAAAGAATGGTTCGTGAACCAGATTCGATACCACAAGTAAACGTTAATCCGCATGCTGGGGTAGAAATTATGCTTTTCACCCCGATATACATTGATAGGACTTTAAACCCCAAACCAATTGATACCAGAACGCAGCGCTAAATGTGTTGCGCGTTCGGCCTGTATGGCTCGGAGCAAATCAATCGGGTTTACCACTAATTGACAAGAGATTGCACGGATGAGCCAAGCTATCTGTAAACTAATTGCTCAGGAACTGAATGTACGTCCTGAGCAAGTAACTGCTGCTGTTAACCTAATTGATGATGGTAACACAGTGCCATTTATCGCTCGTTACCGAAAGGAGGTTACGGGCGGTCTAGACGACACCCAACTACGTAACCTAGACAGCCGTTTGGCATACTTACGTGAGCTGGATGACCGTCGTCAAACCATTCTTAAATCGATTCAAGAGCAAGGCAAACTGACGGCTGAGCTTGAGCAAGAGATTCACCAAGCTGATAGCAAAACGCGCTTGGAAGACCTCTACTTACCCTACAAGCCGAAGCGCCGCACCAAAGGGCAAATTGCGATTGAAGCTGGGCTTGAGCCTTTAGCTGATACGCTATGGAATCAGCCACAAACTGAGCCAGAGAGCGAAGCGGCGAAATATCACAATGCAGAGCATGGCATCACGGATAACAAAGCGGCGCTGGATGGCGCGCGTGCAATTATCATGGAGCGTATTGCCGAAGATGCTAACTTGCTTGAGAAAATCCGTAATCACCTTAATCGCAATGCTGAATTAGTGGCTCGCGTAGTGGCAGGACAAGAGCAAGCGGGCGAGAAGTTTAAAGACTACTTTGAACACAATGAAGCGCTTAATAAAGTGCCATCACACCGTGCGTTGGCGATGTTGCGTGGTCGCAATGAGGGCTTCTTAACTCTAGCGATGAATGCCGATCCTGAGCAGGAAGAAGGCGTACGCCAATCTTACTGCGAAACTTTGATCGCCGATCATTACGGTATTTCATTGAGCCAAGCGCCAGCAGATGTGTGGCGTAAACAGGTGATCAGTTGGGCATGGCGCATCAAAGTGTCGATGCACATGGAAACTGAGCTGATGGGGGCGATGAAAGAGCGTGCGGAGATCGAAGCGATAGAAGTGTTCGCGACTAACCTCAAAGACCTATTAATGGCAGCGCCAGCCGGCCCTCGTGCCACTTTGGGCTTAGACCCAGGTTTACGTACTGGCTCAAAAATCGCCATCGTTGATGCGACAGGTAAGCTATTGGCGACGGAAACCATTTATCCTCACCCACCACAAAATCAATATGATAAATCGGCACAAATTGTTGAGCAGTTGGTGCGTAAATACAACGTTGACTTGATTGCGATTGGTAATGGTACCGCTTCGCGCGAAACAGACAGTTTCGTTGCCGATGTGATTAAACGTGGCAACTTAAAAGCGCAGAAAATTATGGTTAGTGAAGCGGGGGCATCGGTGTACTCAGCTTCTGAGTTGGCAGCGAATGAGTTTCCAAACCTCGACGTATCTCTGCGTGGTGCGGTGTCAATCGCTCGTCGTCTGCAAGATCCATTGGCTGAGCTTGTGAAGATTGATCCTAAGTCGATTGGGGTTGGTCAATATCAGCATGACGTTAGCCAATCGATGCTGGCAAAACGTCTTGATGCGGTGGTGGAAGACTGTGTAAACGCCGTTGGTGTGGATGTAAACACCGCTTCGGCAGCACTACTTAACCGTGTGGCAGGCTTGTCGACCACATTGGCACAAAACATTGTCGATTACCGTGATGAAAATGGTCGCTTTGAAAGCCGTACCACATTGAAGAAAGTGGCGCGTCTTGGACCAAAAGCGTTCGAGCAGTGTGCGGGCTTCCTACGTATTATGGATGGCAAAAACCCGCTGGATGCATCTTCTGTTCACCCAGAAGCTTATCCTGTGGTTAAAGCGATTGCTGAGAAGAATGGTAAGCAGGTTAAAGCCCTGATTGGGGATTCTGCTTTTCTAAAAGCGCTACATGCCGTTGACTACACTGACGATAGCTTTGGTCTGCCGACGGTTACTGACATTATCAAAGAGCTGGATAAACCGGGCCGTGACCCGCGCCCAGAGTTTAAGACAGCGACCTTTGCTGATGGCGTTAACTCAGTTTCTGATTTGGAAGTGGGTATGGTTTTGGAAGGCGTGGTGTCTAATGTGGCGAACTTCGGCGCATTTGTTGATATCGGTGTCCACCAAGATGGTTTAGTGCATATTTCCGCTCTAACCGATCGCTTTGTCTCTGATCCACGTGAAGTAGTGAAAGCGGGGGATATCGTCAAAGTCAAAGTAATGGAAGTCGATGTGCAGCGTAAACGTATTGCGTTGTCGATGCGTCTAAATGATGAACCAGGACAAGATAACCGCGCACAGCGCAGTTCTGCCCCTCGCACTAGCAATCATTCACGTCCACAAGGTCAACGCCGCCGTGAAGACACTTCTGGTAACAATGCCATGGGTGGAGCGTTTGCAGCTGCGTTTGCTAAAGCGAAACGCTAAAGTATTGTCAAAATAAAGTGCAATAAAAAGCCCCGCTCAATTGAGTGGGGCTTTTGTCTTTTAGGTATTCACTTAACTAATGGTTAGTTAGAGCGACTACAACACCGCAATGACCTCTGAAGGGGTATTTGGCGCAACCGCATGACCATAACGAAACTTAATTACGACCCGACGCTTGGCCATTTTCCCTTCGGTTATCGCTGCATCGATAACGCGCTTGGGTAAACGAAACCGCATTGCGTAGCCTTTACCTTGCTGATCGCTGTAGCTCGACAACGCGAGCAACTCAAACAAACGATCCAAGCTATTTTTTGGCGGGTCATGTTGAGAGGCATTGATTGCGTGCTCATCATCGGCGCCATAGTTTGGATGTTCTGCGGGATCCCACGCCGACTCTCGTCGGCGCTTATCTTCCGCATTGATTTTACGTTCAGCATTACTTTTGGCTAGTGCAACCGTTGGGACAATTGGCTGACGAATTCGATTGTCTCGCGCAGTTTGTTCCGTATGCACATTCACCGATGGGGCGATAAGTGGCACGCTCACGTTTGTGGGTGACACGATCATAACCGAGACCTCCTCAGTTTCGCCCACTGACATGGCTTGAAGTTATGTCAGTTGAAAATATATCGGCCTAATTGGTTAAAAATTTAGCGTTTAACGCGAAAAATTGTTACTTAAATATGTAAATAGATGTATATCAGCGAGTTAGGTGACAAAAATGGGTGATCTGCTGACAAAACTCTTCTAATTCAGTCATAAAGGGGGCATGGGAAGATTGGCTAAACACATAACTTTGGCTGTTTGGCATCAGTGCTGCCACATCCTCCGCCACTTGAATCGGAACCAGCCCATCTAAGCGGCCATACAGACGCAAGGTTGGGATCTCTACTTGATGCAGTCGCTGTCGGTAGTCAACTTCACCAAGTAAGTTTAACCCTGCCAATAATGCTTGCTGATTAGGCATCGGGCGTGACAGAACCGCTTGTTTGAGTGCCTTGAGATCTTGTCTAGCGGATGGGCTGCCCATTGCTTGCAGGGCAATAAAACGCTCGATAGTAAGCTGAAAATCATCGATTAATTGAGCGGTGAAAGCTTTGAGTACCTTAGCTTGAATGCCTCGCCAAGGTTTCTGTTCGGCAAAGCAAGGAGAACTGGCTACAGTGATTAAAGCGCTAATGCGTTCTGGGTGATGTAAAGCAATATGTGAGGCGACAAGTCCACCGAGTGACCACCCTAGCCAGACGGCTTGTGCAGGGGCCTCATTGAGTACTTGTTGGGTTAAATCTGCGAGAGAACTGAAACTGGCTTGATGACTATGACCAAAGCCAGGTAAGTCGACAATATGGACGCGAAAGTGTTGGCTTAACCGTTGTGCAGTTTGCTGCCATACTGCGCCATTCATTCCCCAGCCATGCAGCAGAACAAGATCTTTGCCTTCACCAAAACTCTGCCAGTGTAACTCTGTTGCTGTTGTCTCAATCTCTACCACTTAAATCGTCCTTTAATGTTTTACTCTGCTTGCACCATGAGATAAATCCTCAATCTGAGCAAAGCTATGTTAACTCAATGGTGGCAGAAAAACAGGCAGCGATTTATTGCGCACTACTGCCAGCACTGTTCACTGCCACTTGAATCGCGAGTCCATCCATCCTCTAAAACTTGGCTACTCTGCCACCGTTGTGTTGCAGCACTGGATATACCTCGGTGCCGGTGTTGCGGCATGCCGTCGACAATAGCGACCGACTTTTGCGGCGAATGTTTAGCGTCGCCGCCACTTTGGCGCAGGCTTTATTGTGTGGGTGATTACGCACCGCCGCTATCGACTTACGTAAAGCAATTGAAATTTCAACAGCAACTACGCCAAGCTGATATGTTGGCGCAGTTGTTATCGAATCAGATTGCTTTGAATGTGGAAGTGATTACTTATGTGCCTTTGCATTGGCGCCGACAATGGTGGCGGGGATTCAACCAAAGTGAATGGTTGGCTAAGGCATTGGCTAAGCGACTAAATATACCCTGCATTGCAATGTTTAAACGGGTGAGAGCGACACAAACACAGCGAGGGATGAGCCGTTCTCAGCGTCAAAAAAATCTCAAAAATGCCTTCCAATTGAGTGGATTGGTGAACTACTCCAGTGTGGCAATTGTTGATGATGTGGTAACGACAGGCAGTACGGTGCGGCAATTGTGTAAATTATTGCTTGATGCAGGAGCCAAAAGCGTTGATATTTATTGTATTTGCCGCACTCCTGATCCGGTTAGCGAACGATAAGTTTGCAATTTCGTCTTAAAGGACTAGATCTGAAAAATTTCAGGAGTAAAATGGTCAACAAATATCCTACAAAATTACTCAGGTATTCGTCGTGTCAAATCCTATTACTATTAGCCAAAGCGCTCAAGAACACTTTGCTAAGCTGCTTGCTCAGCAGCCAGAAGGTACTAACATCCGCGTATTCGTGGTAAACCCAGGAACGCAAAATGCAGAGTGTGGGGTGTCTTACTGCCCACCAGAAGCGGTTGAAGCTACAGATACAGAGTTGAAGTTCGAAGTACTGTCCGCGTACGTAGATGAGCTTAGTCTGCCGTTTCTTGAAGATGCGGAGATTGATTACGTCACGGATAAAATGGGTTCTCAGCTAACACTGAAAGCACCCAATGCAAAAATGCGTAAAGTGGCCGACGATGCTCCACTGGTTGAGCGTGTAGAGTATGTTATCCAAACTCAAGTAAACCCTCAGTTGGCAGGGCATGGCGGTCACGTTAGTTTGATGGAAATTACTGAAGACGGTATTGCTATCGTAGCATTTGGCGGTGGCTGTAACGGCTGTTCAATGGTTGACGTTACGCTTAAAGAAGGCATCGAAAAAGAACTACTGCAACAGTTTGAAGGTGAGTTAACAGCAGTTCGCGACGCTACTGAGCACGATCGCGGTGAGCACTCATACTACTGATTCGAGTCAGTTAATCATTCCAAGGCGCTGTTAAAGCGCCTTTTTTGTATTTAACTTTGCGTAAATTGCTGGTGGATAAACTGGTCTAACGCATTGCATTCTCATATATTAGGAAATAAGCGCCTAGAGAAGGAGAAATCTTGTGAGCAGAAAGACGCTACCAGAGATTCTGGCAAAGCAGACAGTAGCCCAGTCGCGATTGTTTACTATCGAATCGTTGGATCTTCGTTTTAGTAACGGTGAAGAGCGTACCTATGAACGTATGCGTCCGAGTGGTCGCAATGCAGTGATGATTGTACCCGTGACTGCACAAGGTGATTTACTGTTAGTGCGTGAATACGCAGCAGGTACTGAGCGTTATGAGTTAGGCTTTCCTAAAGGATTAATTGATGCTGGGGAAAGCGCGCTAGAAGCTGCAAACCGTGAGTTGAAAGAAGAGATCGGTTTTGGTGCTCAACAGATAGTGCCATTAAAAGAAGTGGTGTTAGCACCATCTTATTTTTCCAGCAAAATGACCCTGTTTGTTGCTCAAGATCTTTACCCTGAGCAGTTAGAGGGGGATGAACCTGAACCTCTAGAGTTGGTTCGCTGGCCACTGGCTCAAGCTGAAGAACTATTAACGCACCTCGACTTTAGTGAGGCGCGCAGTATTACCGCATTGATGCTTGCTCTTAAATACTTAAAATCATAATTGAGCAGTGCGCGAAGGATAATTTATGCCAATAACTCAAGATCTATCTTACCACCTACCAGCAGTGATTGATGTTGCGCGAGCTGCCGGACAGCTGATACTCGATATCTACCAGAAAAAAGAATACGAAGAGTTTGTCAAAGACGATGAAACGCCAGTGACCACTGCAGACTTAGCCGCACATAAGTTCATCGTTGAAAAGCTTTCAGAATTGACCCCTGATATTCCCGTGCTCTCAGAAGAGGCGGCAGATATTAGCTTAGAGCAGCGTTCGCAATGGGACCGTTATTGGCTGGTTGACCCGCTGGATGGTACACAAGAGTTTATCGCTCGCAGTGGTGACTTTGCGACCATTATTGCCTTAATCGAAAACCACAAACCAGTAATGGGTGTCGTCTATGGTCCAGTATCTGGTGTGACTTACTATGCCTACAAAGGTAAAGGGGCGTGGAAAATTCCGGATATGAGCGAAAGTGTGCGTATTACTTCGCATCAACATCCAGGGCCACAACAGCCGATTGCGATTGCGATTAGCCGACGTCAAGATATCAACCGTATTACCAGTCGCATGAGTAGTGCGTGGAATTACGATTTGGTGCCGTTAGGTTCGGCAGCACTTAAAGCATGTTTGGTGGCTGAGGGTGCCGTCGATTGCTATTTACGTCTAGGTCCTACTGGTGAGTGGGATACGGCTGCGACCCAGTGTATCGTAGAAGAGGCGGGTGGACGCATCCTGAGTACTCAATTAGAGCCACTTTCCTATAACGAGCGCGATACACTAGAAAATCCCAATTTCATTGTATTAGGTGACGAGAATTTACCTTGGAATGAGATTTTGTTGGTAAAAGACTAACCGCGTATGGCTCGCCCAGCTTTGCTGGGCTTATGGCGAGAACATCGCCGAGCTAGCTTAATTTCTCTCATCCTCGAGTCGTATAGCCCAGTCGAGGCACTCAAGGTAAGTACTCGCTTTGAGACAATCAAGATTCCCTATCACGCGCTATTGCGCGGTATAGAATGACAATCTTCTGTTTTTGCATCCGCTCTTGCCAACTTGTTAGCCAGCCTCAACAACCTCTTCCTGTCATCCTCGAGCGGCGTAGCCGAGTCGGGGATCTCTAGTTAAGTACTCGCTTGGAGAAAGGCAATATCTCCTATTACGCCTGCCGTGCAGTATTCTTGTATCACTTATTCTCCGGGGTGGAAAAATTGTCAAAATAGCCTCTGTGATGCAAATAATGCGTGCAACAAAATGCGATGTTTAGCACATTTTTGCTTCTCAATCTTAACGTGCTATCGATGCTTCTGATATGAAACCAATCCTCCCAAGTCCTAAGTTATTGATTATCATGAACCCCAGAGTGATATTGATCGCAGAAAAAACGTCAAAATGGTTTTTGTGATTTTAACGTTAAGCGCAAGATATTGAATTTATTGATTTTATGTTTTTTGCTTTTGGTTGAAGTTTGAATTGGATCACTGAATTGAGTTGATTAATTTTACGCTGAAAAATAACTACTTATATTGCCTGCCATTGGATTTTTTTGGTAAGTGCAGCATTTTGGCTGCGAGTTATGTGTTTAAAAGGTAAGTAAGATGTTGAAACCAACTTTGATCGCCGCTTCGGTTTTAGCAACCTTGTCCGGTTGCTCTTCACTGCAAAACTCACAACAAGTGGTCGACTCACTGGCCGATAATTTAGATGTTCACTATCAAGTCGTGACTAACCATGGTGCCAATGAGGGAATTGCCTGTGCGGATCTTGGCGCGGAATGGGCTTCATGTAATCGAGTGATTATGACCATTGAAAACCAAGGTGAAGCCGTCGCAAGTAAGGACTGGACGATCTATTTCCACAGCATTCGTTTAATACTGGATGTTGATAACGACCAGTTTAAGATTACTCGGGTAACAGGTGACCTGCATAAACTAGAGCCGACGGAAAAGTTTGATGGCTTTTCTGCGGGAGAAAAAGTTGAGATTGGCCTAGTCGGTGAGTACTGGCAGTTATTTGCAACTGACTTTATGCCAGGCGCATTTATTACCGCACCGGATGCCGAGCCAAAAATGATCGCATCTTTAAATACTGAAGATGTGGCGAGTTTTGTCTCTGGCTTGGAAGGCAACAATTTAAAACGTACACCAGATGACAACAATGTTTTTGCATCAGCAATCACGCGTTTTGAGAAAAATGCGGATCTTGTTCAGCAAGATGTATCAACGACTCTTATTCCGACCCCATTAATTGTCGAAGAGCGCCATGGTGTTGTCAGCATTGCAAAAGGTATTGAGCTAAGCAGTGCAGATTTCGCTCCTGAGCAATATGCGGCGTTGCAGACTCGTGCGGCACTGCTGGATGTAAACCTATCAGGCAACTTGCCTGTGCATACTGCAATTGTTCCGAGTGAGTTTCCTGAAGATCTCGCTAAGTCCGGAGCATATGAGTTAGTGATTGCCGAAGATGGCATCAAGATTGTCGCATTTGATCAGGCAGGTTTGTTCTACGGCGTGCAGTCAATTTTTGCGTTGACGGGTGAAAAAGAAACTCTGCCGACCATACGTATTATCGACGCACCTCGTTTTGATTACCGAGGTGTCATGGTGGATGTTGCGCGCAACTTCCACAGTAAGCAGGCCATTCTTGCCACACTGGATCAGATGGCTGCGTACAAAATGAATAAGCTACATCTTCATCTGTCTGATGATGAAGGTTGGCGTTTAGAGATCCCAGGCCTTCCTGAGTTAACGGATATCGGCGGCCAGCGTTGTTTTGATTTGGATGAACAACAATGTCTGTTACCACAGTTAGGCTCTGGTCCTTCTTCTGATAACTTTGGCTCCGGTTACTTTACTAAAGCCGACTACATCGACATTTTGAAGTATGCCAAAGCACGTAACATTGAAGTGATCCCTGAGATTGATATGCCAGCACATGCGCGCTCAGCCGTGGTTTCGATGGAGGCGCGTTACGATCGTCTTATGGCGGAAGGGAAAGAGCAGCAAGCGAACGAGTATCGTTTGATGGATCCACAAGACACTTCCAATGTCACGACAGTGCAGTTCTATGACAAGCACAGCTTTATTAACCCATGCTTAGATTCTTCAACGCGTTTTGTCGATAAGGTAATTTCAGAAGTTGCTGCAATGCACAACGAAGCGGGTATGCCACTGACCACTTGGCACTTTGGCGGTGATGAAGCCAAAAACATCAAACTGGGCGCAGGTTTCCAAGATGTGAGTGCAGAAGATAAAGTGGCATGGAAAGGGACGATTGACCTATCTAAACAAGACAAGCCGTTTGCGAAGTCGCCTCAGTGTCAGGCATTGATTAAAGATGGCACAGTAAGTGATTTTGCTCATCTACCAAGTTACTTTGCTGAAGAAGTATCTAAGATTGTCGCGCAAAAAGGCATTGCGAACTTCCAAGCGTGGCAAGATGGCTTGAAGTACAGTCAAGATGGTGAGAAAGCCTTTGCAACTGAAAATACCCGCGTAAATTTCTGGGATGTTCTCTACTGGGGTGGGACTTCTTCAGTGTATGAATGGTCAGCGAAAGGCTATGACGTCGTAGTTTCAAATCCAGATTACGTTTACATGGATATGCCATACGAAGTGGACCCGCAAGAGCGCGGTTACTACTGGGCAACTCGTGCGACAGATACACGTAAGATGTTTGGTTTTGCGCCTGAGAACATGCCACAGAATGCGGAAACTTCTGTAGACCGTGACGGCAATGGTTTTAGTGGCAAAGGTACCATTGAAGCGAAACCTTTCTATGGGTTGTCGGCACAGCTTTGGTCAGAAACGGTTCGTACCGATGAGCAATATGAATATATGGTGTTCCCACGAGTACTCGCTGCCGCTGAGCGTGCGTGGCATCAAGCAGGTTGGGAAAACGATTACCAAGTTGGTGTCGAATACTCACAAGAGACTAACTTAGTCGATAAATCGGCTCGTAACCAAGATTACAATCGCTTTGCAAACGTGCTTGGCCAGCGTGAACTTGCGAAGTTGGAAAAAGCGGGCATCGATTATCGTTTGCCAGTCCCTGGAGCGAAGATCGAAAATGGGCAATTGGCGATGAATAGTGCGTTTCCTGGGATTGAGTTGCAATACTCTATCGATGGTGACAACTGGTTAACTTACAGTGATGCACAGCGTCCAAATGTTGCGGGTAAAGTGTGGATTCGCTCAGTTTCAGCTAGCGGTGACAAAGCGAGTCGTGTTACGTCGCTGAAGTAATTAAAGAGTTAGTTAATCATTAAATGGATTTAAGTTGTTGGTAAGCAAAGCGCTCTGTATCTGCAGGGCGCTTTTTTTTGTTTGGATAAGCGAATGCCCAGCTTTCTCCATTCTTGTCATCCTCGAGAGGCGTAGCCGAGTTGGGGATCTTTAGTTAGGCGCTAGCTTTACGCTTTAGAATAGATATCGCGTTCACCCAGCCAGCGATTGATGATTGCCAAAGCATTTTGTGGGTAATTGTCATGAATATGACGCGCAATGCGCTGAACTTCGGGAACTAAGCGCTGATCTCGAACTAAATCGGCAATCTTGAAATCTGCCATGCCAGTCTGTTTGGTTCCAAGCAATTCACCGGGACCACGAATTTCCAGATCCCGCTGAGCAATCACAAATCCATCATTGCTTTCGCGCAATACGCCAAGGCGTTTTTGGGCTGTCTTTGATAGCGGAGCATGGTAGAGCAACACGCAGTGACTGGCCACCGAGCCCCGACCCACTCGGCCACGTAACTGGTGAAGCTGAGCTAAACCAAGGCGTTCTGGGTTTTCGATGATCATCAAGCTTGAGTTTGGTACATCTACCCCGACTTCGATAACGGTCGTTGCGACCAAAAGGTTCAGCTTGTTGTCTTTGAATGCCTGCATCACGGCTTGCTTTTCTGCTGGTTTCATTCGCCCGTGAACCAAACCAATGCTGACGTCGGGGAGCAGACGCTGTAATTCTTCAGCGGTATCGGCTGCGGCCTGCGCCTCCAACACTTCTGATTCATCAATCAGCGTACATACCCAATACGCTTGTTTGCCTTCATTAAGGCAAGCATGACGTACACGCTCAATGATATCGTTGCGTTTGGTGTCAGGGATCGCGACAGTTTGAATTGGGGTTCGACCCGGTGGTAGTTCATCAATCACCGAGGTTTCCAAGTCTGCGTATGCAGTCATCGCCAGAGTGCGAGGAATCGGCGTGGCAGTCATGATCAACTGGTGTGGGAAGCTACCTTGCTTCTCGCCTTTAGCGCGCAGTTCTAAGCGCTGGTGGACACCGAAACGGTGCTGCTCATCGATGATCACCAAGGCTAAGTTGTGAAACTCGACATGCTCTTGGAATAGGGCATGCGTACCGACCACCATCTGCGCTTCACCACTGGCAATTCGTGCCAGCTCAGTTTCTTTCGCCTTACCTTTCAGTTTGCCTGCTAGCCAGCCGACTTGAATATTCATTGTTTCAAACCAATTAGCAAAGTTGAGCGCATGTTGCTCGGCAAGCAGTTCAGTCGGCGCCATTAATGCCACTTGGTAGCCATGTTCGATCGCGCGCAGCGCTGCCAGCGCAGCAACGAGAGTTTTACCTGAGCCTACATCGCCTTGTACTAAACGCATCATAGGATGGGGTTTAGCAAGATCTTGCTCTATTTCATTAACGACACGCGCCTGTGCATTGGTTGGTGAAAATGGCAGTTGGCTAAGTAGCTGTTGCTTAAGGTGATCAACTGGCGGTAGCGGAATCGCGACATCTTGTTGACCTTTGCTGCGCACGGCTAGCATCGAGAGGTTTTGCGCTAGCAACTCCTCCATAATCAAACGAACTTGTGCTGGGTGTTTTCCTTCATCAAATTGCGCTAAATCGATATCTGGCGGTGGACGATGAATAGTATGCAGCGCCTCTGCCAATGTAATCTGATGTGGATAGAGACCACTTGGTAGCAACTCTTGTACTGCGGCTTTATCAAGTAGTGATAGTGCTTGGTCGGTGAGATTACGCAGGGTAATTTGGCGCAATCCGTCGGTGGTTGGGTAAACCGGTGTTAGGCTTGGCTCACTTTCTACGGCTTGGTTTGGTGCATAGAATTTATAGTCTGGATGAACGATTTCTAAGCCGTAGTTGCCGCGTTTTATCTCACCATAAGCGTGTACGGTTTTGCCTTCAGAAAAGTTGTTTTTCATGCCGGCGGTAAAGTTAAAAAAGCGTAGAGTTAGCGTGCCGTTTCCGTCGCTAATCTTAACCGTCAGCATTTTGCGCTTACCAAATAAGGTATCTACGCTCATCACTTTGCCCTGCACCGCAGCCCAAAGACCCGCATGCAATTTAACGATAGGATAAACACGAGTTCGGTCTTCGTAGCGTAGCGGTAAGTGGAACAATAAGTCCTGTACGCTGCACAAGCCTACTTTTTCCAATTTTTCCGCTACTTTGGCACCGACGCCACTTAAAGACGTAAGCGGAATAGCAGACAGAAGTTGTGACATAACACCAAGCTCATTAACTAAGATGCAGATAGTTAACCATTTGGCTGTGTTTTTGTACAGGGGAAAGTTGGTTGGCAACGCTAAAGGTAAAGGTTGCCATTCCATACCGCGTGAAAGCGCGTGATAGGGGAGCTGACTCTAGTTTTAATATGGCACTTAGCTAGAGATCCCCAACTCGGCTGCGCCTCTTGAGGATGACAAAAGTTGCTGGTTATTGGATTGCGAACTCGGGAAGATGGAAATCGAAAAGGCAAGGTTGTCATTCCATACAGCGCGAAAGCGCGTGATAGGGAATCTGGTTCTACTTTCCAAAATCTCGATGTTATTTTTTCTGCATCTCCGCCCACCAAGCGTCGTCAGCGACGATTTGACCTTCGTCATCGAGTGGTGGGTATGGCAGATTTTTGCGTTTTGCGACTTTGGCTAGTACAGGATGACCACGTTCAAACAGAGTGCGGTGAATCACTTCTTGTGGCAAAGCGCTTTGTTCATTGTTGTACATGCCCGCTTCTTGGCGTTGACGCTGTGCTTCGTAAAGAATGATTGCACTGGCAACGGAAACATTCAGCGACTGCACCATCCCCATCATTGGAATGATAATGTCTTGGTCAGCCAGTTTTTTGGCTTGCTCAGACGCACCAACTTTCTCACTGCCGAGGATAATTGCCGTTGGCTTGGTGTAATCAATTTGGCGAAAGTCGACGGCGGTATCGGACAAGTTGGTGACGAGAATCTGCATCCCTTGCGCTTTGAGCTGTGCAACAGCATCTTCGATGGTGTGATGGTTATCCACCTCAACCCAGTTACGTGCGCCTGCCGAAGTGTGGGTTAAGGTGCGCATTTTATCCGGCCAGATAGCGTGGATCTTATGTAAACCAGCAGCGTCTGCTGTGCGCACAACCGCTGAGACATTATTGGGTTTATGCACTTCTTCCATGCACACGGTTAGGTCGGTTTGGCGAGCCTTGAGTACTTGTTGGATACGTTGGTAGCGTTCTAGATTCATAACTATGGTCATTAAAAATAAGGCCCTTGAAACGGCGAAGTCTCAAGGGCCAGAGTTAGCAATATCTGTTAGTGTTTGCGGCGACGGACACGCAATGTCTGTGGCATCGCTTTAATGCGACGCATAATACTGGCTAGATGCACACGGTCTTTGGTCGTCAGCAACACTGTGACAGTATAAAGGCGACCATCGCGCTCTTTAGTCGAGAGACCATGAATATTTGAGCCCGTCTTAGAGATGACATTGGTGAGTTCTGCCAAAGCCCCTTGGCGGTTTTGCACGTCCACCCGCAGCTCAGCAGTAAACTCTTGGTCATAATCTTCTGACCACGCCACTGCCATGTACTTATCTGGCTCTCGTTGATAACCGCGTACGTTTGGACACGTTTCACGGTGAACGACTAATCCTCGACCCGGAGAGACGTGAGCAATAATGTGATCATCTGGAATTGGATGACAGCAGTTAGCAAACGTCAGCAAAATACCTTCAGCTCCGCGAATCGGCAGCTTCTTGGTTCCGTTGCTAGGGATTGAACTTGTTGTCGTTAACTCATCAGTATCACCGAGCAAGCGACGAGCAATGACGATACTCATCAACTCACCTAGACCGATGGCTGCCAATAGGTCATCAACGCTTTCCAAGCGCAGGTCAGTCAGTACTTCCTGAATGTTCTCTGGATAGATTGAATCAATATTGTGGCGACCAAGTGCATGGTTAAGTAGTCGACGACCTAGGGTAATCGATTCTTCACGACGCATGGTCTTAAGCACTTGACGAATCTTTGTGCGAGCACGCGATGTCACGACGTAGTTTAGCCATGCAGCATTCGGACGCGCACCAGGCGCACTGATGATCTCGACCGTTTGCCCATTCTTCAGCGCTTTGCTTAGTGGGTATGGATTGCGATCCACTCGCGCACCCACACAGGCATTACCAACGTCAGTATGTACCGCATAAGCAAAGTCCACCGCGGTTGCACCCAACGGCAGTTCAACGATACGTCCTTTTGGCGTAAAGACGTAAATCTCATCTGGGAACAGATCGGATTTTACGTTTTCGATAAATTCAAACGAGTTACCAGCGCTTTGTTGCAGTTCCAGCAAGCTTTGCATCCAGCGTTGCGCTTTTACTTGCGCCGTTGTGCCTGTACGCTCGCCGTTGCCTTTGTATGACCAGTGCGCAGCTACACCTTTATCCGCCATTTGATCCATATCTTCAGTACGGATCTGCACTTCTACAGGGACGCCGTGAGGGCCCACCATTGAAGTGTGGATAGATTGGTAGCCGTTTGCTTTAGGTACTGCGATGTAATCTTTCACGCGACCTGGACGCGGCTTATACAAGCTGTGGACTTGACCAAGTACGCGATAACAAGTGTCAGCACTGTCGACAATCACGCGAAATGCGTAGATGTCCATAATGGTGTGGAAACGCTGCTCTTTGGTTTTCATCTTGTTATAGATGGAGAACAGGTTTTTTTCACGACCGACCACGCGAGCTTTAAGACCGACATCTTCTAGACGACCCTCGATTTCACCGTGGATACGTTGGATCATCTCTTTGCGGTTACCGCGCGCCGCTTTGACCACTTCTTTAAGAACGCGGTAGCGGTTTGGATAGAGGGCTTCAAAGCCAAGCTCTTCCAGTTCTGTCTTAATATTATGGATACCAAGGCGGTGTGCTAGAGGTGAATAGATTTCAAGGGTTTCACGGGCGATACGACGCTTTTTGTCAGGGCGCAAAGCACCCAGCGTACGCATATTGTGTGTGCGGTCAGCCAGCTTGATCAGAATAACGCGGATGTCTTGCACCATAGCAAGGACCATCTTGCGGAAGTTCTCTGCTTGAGCTTCTTTGCGATCACGAAATTTAAGCTTATCCAGCTTAGATACACCGTCCACCAATTCAGCGACTGAGTTGCCAAATTGTTCTTCAAGGTCTTCTTTGCTGACGTCACAATCTTCGATGACATCGTGCAGCAGAGCCGCTTGCAGTGTCTCAAGATCCAGACGCATTTCAGCCAGGATGCGAGAAACCGCAACAGGGTGGATGATATAAGGTTCCCCGCTCGAACGGGTTTGCCCTTCATGGGCATTTTTCGCTACCACATAAGATTGACGCAGAGCCTCAATTTGAGGCTCTGTTAGGTATTCTTGGGCAACGTCTTTGAGGCTATCGAATAGATACAAACTTTAGGCCCGGAAGATAGTTGTAGAGAAAGTCTATTAGCGACCGTGAGCGATGCTGCTAACTGCTGCCAGTTCCGCTGCTTCTTGCTCTTGTTGCTCTTGACGCTCACGTGCATCAAGGATTTCTTTCGTGATAAGACCTTCTTCGATTTCGCGCAGAGCGATAACCGTTTGCTTATCGTTCTCTTCTGGCACTAGTGAATCTTTGCCGCCAGTTTGCATTTGACGTGCGCGGCGTGCCGCAATCAGTACTAGGTCGAAACGGTTGCCAACTTTTTCAACAGCGTCTTGAACAGTTACGCGTGCCATGAGGACTCCAAATAGTTAACTAAAATTTTGAATGACGAGAAATTATACAGCTTAAAGTCAGTATATTCTAGCTTAAGCATGATATCGCGGTTTCTCGTCGGTGAATGGCTTTTGGGAGACTCTTACTCAGCCAATAAAGCGTCAAGCATGCCTTTATATTTAGCAGCTTGTTTATCTTGCTTCAATCTTTCTGCACGGATGATTGCTTTAAAGTCCATCAGTGCATTATCAAAGTCGTCGTTCACAATAACGTAGTCATATTCGCTATAGTGAGAAATTTCTGATTTTGCTTCTGCCATGCGTTTCGCAATAACAGCTTCGCTATCTTGACCACGAGTGTTGAGGCGGCGCTCTAACTCACCGTTTGATGGTGGTAGGATGAAGATGCTTTTTGCCAATGGCATTTGCTCGCGAATTTGACGCGCACCTTGCCAGTCGATATCAAGAAATACATCGATACCTTTGTCTAGGTTGTCTTCAATCCAAACTCGTGAAGTGCCGTAGTAGTTACCGAATACTTCAGCGTACTCAAGGAACTGGCCTTGCTCAATCAGTTCTTCAAACAGCTCTTTTTGCACAAAGTGATAGTGCACACCATCTTGCTCACCCGGGCGCATGCCGCGCGTTGTGTGAGACACAGATACTTTCATCGCGTATGTTGGATTAGTTTCCAGCATCGCTGAGATCAAGCTAGATTTGCCCGCGCCACTCGGTGCTGAGACGATATATAGAGTACCTTTGCCCATATGTAACGTTCCACATTAGGTTGGATGGTGTCGAGAAGAGTCGACAGTTTAAAGATAGCACTGACCGAGAAGCATCACTTGAGTGGTGAAAAATAGGTCAGAAAAATGGAGGCGAAGAGTAGCACGATCTTAAGGATCATCACAAGGAAAACCACCAATTGACGCCGTTAACTATGATCTTAGTGTCTTGGTCAGTAAAAACCGTCGAGGATGATTTTAGCTTCGATTGAGTATTATGCGTGTTGTTGTGTAACAAAGGGTTTTTTACTGACTTTTTACGCAAACGTTTGGCTAATTTCGTTATCTGGCGCAAAAATCATTGAATTTTTACTCTAAATCAATACAATCCGCGCAAACGTTTACGTGCTGTATATGTCTAGTGAATTGGACTGGATGTTTCTACCACCGAGCCTATCTTGGTGACTACAGTGAATTTTGGTGTACTCACCAAGATTTCTCTATTCAGCATGTGTATCCATCTACTATTTTTACAGTTGCAAAGGTTACATAGTGAGTCTCGAATCTACCCTTAAAGAGCAAAAATCCCCGCAAATTTTAGAGTCAATCTTTAAGATTTCTGAGCGCAAAACCACCGTCAGTACAGAGCTGTATGCGGGTTTTATTACCTTCCTTGCGATGACCTATATTCTCGCAGTCAACCCTGCGATTCTAGGTGGTATTCCTGGTATGGATAAAGGGGCGGTATTTACGGCTACCGCACTGTCAGCAGCGATCGCGACGTTGATTATGGGTATTTGGGGTAACTACCCTGTGATGTTGGCCCCCGGTATGAGCATGAATGGTTTCTTCAAAGGTATGCTGCTTAGCGGATCGGTGGCCTTGGTCTGGAATGAGGCCCTGTTTGGTATCTTCCTGTCAGGCATCATTTATCTGATTCTCTCGATGACCAATATTCGCAAAACCCTGATTGAATCGATTCCAGAAGACCTTAAATTGGCGATCACGGTTTCGCTTGGCATGTTTATCGCCTTCTTAGGTTTGAAAAACGCGGGCATTATCGTTTCTAACCCGATCATCTTGGTTAGTATGGGTGACATTTCTACTCCACAAGTGCTGATTGCATACATCAGTATCTTTATCGCCTTGGGATGTATGATCCGTGATATTAAGCTCGCGACCTTTATTTCATTTGTCTCTGCGATTCTATTGACCATCATTGCTGACTTGCTGATGGGGACCAATAATGCCCCAATGCCTGAGCAGATTTTCTCGATGCCCCCAAGTATTGAAGGAACGTTTGGTGCAGTATTTGATATTTCGGGCTTAACCGCAGACAAGATGATTGATTTGCTGTTTATCGTTTTGATCTTCCTGATTGTCGATTTCTTTGATGGCTTGAGCACCATCGTTGGTGTGGGGCGTGATGCTGGCATTATTGATGATGATGGCAAAGTGCCGAATGCTCGTTCTGCTCTTGTCGCGGATGCTGGTGGTACGGTAATTGGTTCCATCTTGGGGACCACGTCGATTACCGCATTCTCTGAATCGGGTATTGCTTCTTCACAAGGTGCCAAAACAGGTCTGGCGGCAGTGATGGTTGCTGGTTTATTTGCGCTGTCGCTATTTATGTACCCAATCTTCTCGATTTTCTCTGCAGCGATGGTGGCCCCTGCGATGGTGGTGGTCGGTATCTACATGATTGGGCGTTTAGGACAAATTAGCTGGGATCGCAAAGAATCACGTATTGCTACGTTCTTTACGATTATGTTCACGGTTCTCAGTTTCTCGCCTGCAAATGGTATGGCGATGGGTTTCCTGAGTTACAGCTTCTCGATGTTGGTGGCTGGACGCGGTAAAGAAGTGCACCCAGTGATTTACGTGCTCTCATTGGTGTTCTTAGTTTACCTCGTGATGCTTTAATTGTTAGTACTGCCAATGCTCCTACCAAGGTAGGGGCATTGTTTGTCATATTTCCATGATATTATTAAATGATAGTAATAATAACATTCTGGAAATACTCCAATGCCTTCCCATTTACCTTCTTCGTTTAGTCGACCTTTTCTTAAACTGTTTCATATTTTAGAAGCGGTATTGCTGGTGGCCATTACTTTGGCGACGGTGTGGGCAATGGTCGAAGAGTTCGTGCACATTTATGTGCAAAAGCGCGTGATGCTGGAAGATATTCTCTTGATGTTTATCTATCTTGAAGTGTTGGCGATGGTAGGGCAGTTTGTGATGAACGGTAAAATACCGGTGCGCTACCCGATCTATATCGCGATGATGGCAATCGCGCGCTATATCACGCTGGGTATGAAAGAGCTCGATTCGGTGATGATAGTTTGGTTATCGCTGGCGGCGTTTGTGCTGGCGGCGGCGACGTTACTGATACGCGTTGGTCATCACTATTGGCCATATATTGATGGGCAAACCGCAGAAAAAGACGAATAACTTTTGCCTTTAATGAAAAAGCCCCGCATTGCGGGGCTTTTTTGTCGCGTTATTTGGTAAAGAATGCGCGTTTTAACGCCACTTCTAAACCGCGCACTTCTGCTAGGCCTTTTAAGCGACCAATTGCCGAGTAACCTGGGTTGGTTTTCTTTTTCAGGTCATCCAACATTTGGTGACCGTGGTCTGGGCGCATTGGAATTTTGCGCAGATCGCCAGCTTCTTCACGACGTTGCTCTTCTTCAAGAATCGCCATGACCACACCATACATATCAACATCACCATCTAGGTGTGCCGCTTCGTGGAAGGTCATCGGGTTATGCTCTTCGCGCTTAGTGGAGCGTAGATGCGTAAAGTAAACGCGGTCACCATGCTTTTTGATCATGTTGACTAAGTCATTATCACCACGAACACCATAAGAGCCCGTACACATTGTGATGCCGTTGTTTTGGCTCGGGACTTGTTCAGTTAACCAATCAATATCTTCGATAGTAGAAACGATACGAGGCAAACCTAGGATAGGGCGCGGTGGATCGTCAGGGTGAACCGCCATCTTAATGTTTTCTTCGTCACACACTGGCATTAGCTCAGCTAAGAAGTGACGCATGTGCTCACGCAACTTGTCTTTGTTGATGCCCGCGTAGCGGTCAAGTTGCGCTTGGAATGCTTCTAATGTGTAGCCTTCTTCTGCACCAGGAAGACCTGCGATGATGTTGGCTGTTAGCTGCTTAACTTGCTCTTCAGACATGTTGTTGAAGTATTCAAGTGCTTGCGCTTGCTCTGCTTCAGTGTAGTCGGCGTTTGCACCAGGGCGTTTTAGAATGTGAAGTTCAAAAGCGGCAAACGCGATCTGGTCAAAACGCAGCGCTTTCGAGCCATCAGCCATTTCGTATTCAAGATCAGTACGAGTCCAATCGAGAACAGGCATAAAGTTGTAGCAAACAGTATCGATACCACATTGCGCAAGGTTACGCAGAGTTTGCTTGTAGTTTTCGATCCACTGTTGGTAGTTGCCAGTTTGAGTTTTGATCTCTTCGTGTACAGGAACACTTTCAACCACAGACCAAGTTAAACCTTTCGCTTCAATGATCGCTTTACGCGCGAGAATCTCTTCTTTGGTCCACACTTCACCGTTAGGGATATGGTGCAGTGCGTTGACGATACCAGTTGCGCCAGCTTGGCGAATATCGTCTAGGGATACAGGGTCATTAGGACCGTACCAACGCCACGTTTGTTCCATGGTTTTTTTACCTTCTTATTATTGTGAACTTTTACTTGGGGCAAAAATCACTACATCAAGCGTCGAGGGGAGAGGCTCCCCTCATTAAATTGGGTTTATGGGAACAGATAGCCGTCGAATTTAGGGTCATCGACGTCAGAGAGTTTGAACAGAACTTGTTTTACATTCTCTAAGTGTTCCCACATTGCGTTACGTGCTCCTTCTGGATCACGTTTTTGCAGCGCAATTAGAATTCTCTCGTGATCTAACAACCAAGCTTTGCGGTAATCGTTGTTGCTAATGCGAGAGTGGAGTTGTCGCCACATTGAGCTTTCATGGCGGCGTAGCCAAAGATCATTAGCAATATCGGCTAATACGCTATTCTGAGAAGCTTCAGCGATAACAAGGTGGAAGAGTTCGTCGCTGTCGTAATCTTCGACACCACTTTCTAAATTGTGTTTTTCGCTGTTGAGTGCGTCGCGCAGACGCTGAATATCGTTCTTAGTAATATGGCGAGCTGCGAAGCCAGCGATCTCGCTTTCAATAACTTGGCGAGCTTGTAGCAGTTCAAACGGACCGATATCTGAGCTCGATCTTGGCATTGAAGCTTGGATGTTTTGGCTATCTTTGCTTGGGATATTAATGACATAAACACCAGATCCTTTGCGCACTTCTACCAAGCCTCGTAGTTCCAGCATGATAATAGCTTCGCGTACAACTGAGCGACTGACTTCCATTTCTTCCGCGATGTCACGTTCTGGTGGCAAGCGGTCACCCACTTTGAATTCACCCTTTAAAATGCGTTCCTGCAGTGAAAAGCCAATTTCTTGATACAGTCTTTTTGGTTCTGATATTGCGATGTTCATTGATACTCTCGCCGGTTTGTCATGGTGTAATCATATCATTCCGGATAAATTGGTCAACCAACTGGTTGACCAATTTTGGGGGTTATTACACAGATTAAGATTTTAGTTTTGCGTAGAAGTCTGCAAGCAGATGGAATGACGCCTTCTTCGTGAACTTGTCATTAGAAATCAGACCCTTACGGTTCCATCCTTTCTGGAACATATTTTGACGACGCTCGACACGGAACTCATAGAGAATCCATGGTGAGATGCCTTTGATATAGTCTAATCGCTCTAAGTATTCGATCTGCTTTTGGTATACTTCAGTCATGTAAGCTTCGCTAAAGAAACCAGTTTTTGGTGCGCCTTCACCAATGAAACCATCTGCGCCTGTTTCTGAGATGACTACGGGTTTGCCTGGATTGGAGTTTTCGCCAATTTCAATCAAATCATCAAAGACTTCTTCATACCAACCGTAGTATTCATTGATACCAATGATATCTAAATGTTCGGCTAAGCGATCTTCAATCTTATTTTTCGCGTGGTTAACCAAACAGGCGGCCGAGACTAAGCGGCATGGATCGTTGTCGCGCGCAGTTTTGACCAGATTTGACATGAACGTTAAGCGAGCGTCTGTGTCGGCGTTTTCGTTACCCACTGACCACATGATCACTGAAGCACGGTTGCGGTCACGCTTAATCATTTCAATCAACTGGTTTTCCGCATCGCGGTAAGTGGCTGGGTTTTCAAAGTCAATTGCCCAGTAAACCGGGATTTCAGCCCAAATCAAAAAGCCCAGTTCATCGGCCATTTTCGTCGCCATTTCATGGTGCGTATAGTGCGCAAAACGCATGTAGTTACAGTTCAACTCTTTTGCGTGTTGGAAACGGCGTTTGAGATCTTCAGGTGTCACGACTTTACCTAGGTATTGGTCATCTTCATGCACACTGATACCACGGAGGAAAGTATTAACACCGTTCAGGACGATTTCTGTTCCCTTTACTTCGATTTGACGGAAACCAACGCGGTCAGTCACTTGGTCTTGACCAAAGGTGGCGGTGATGTCGTAAAGTTTTGGGTTTTCAGGCGACCAAAGCTCGGGTTGAGCGGCAATCTCTAATGAACCTTTGCCATCGGTTAGAGCGATGGAAGTGTTAAGCCCAAGCTCTGCAATCGTAATTTCTACATTGTCAGCGGCACCTTCTGCTTCAACATCAATGTGGATTAAGTTGTATTGGTTGTTAGGGACTAGGTAGACGTGTAGATCACGAATGATTGCTGCTGGGGTACGCACGATTTCGATGTCGCGATAAATACCACCATAGTTAAACCAGTCAGTATTGCGCATTGGGACACGGTCAAGAGTACGGTTGTTGTTTACACAACACATAATCCAGTTGCGGCCTGCTTGTAGCTTACCGGTAAATTCTGCGAAGAATGGGGTAGAGCCACCGTAGTGGTTACCAATAAACTCGCCGTTTAGGAAGATCTTACAATCGTATTGAGCTGCGCCGATACGGAGAAACACTCGTTCATCTTGTTCTGCTTCTTGGTAATCCCATGCTTTGGTGTACCAAGCGCTACCTTCAAAGAAATACCATTTTTCTTTTTGCATTTGCCAGCAAGAAGGGACAGGAATTGTCTCTCCAACATATGGGTCGTAGTCCCATGGCTCAATGCGCTGTTCTGCTGGCATGGGTTTCATGTCGTACCAACGTTGGCGCAAACCAGTATCAAGCAAATCGACCGCAAAGTTCCAGTGACCATTAAGAGATTCAGTGTCACGACCACCCATAAATAACATGTTGGTATGGTTAAGATTTTGGAGGTTGAATGGCACATCATACTGCTCATCGTGCAAGCAATTGATAGCGTTTTCAGCGAGTTCAGAACGTTCTAACATCTTGTTTTTATTCCTAAGTATGAGAGCGCGTATTGCGCTCTCGATATTCACTGTTAGTTGGTGCTTACTAGAGCATCAATACCGCGAACATAGTCAGCAATTGCTGGGTTCTGTAATGCTGCGTCATGCATTGGTTTGACGGCATCAACGAATGGCTGTTTCTCAACGGCTACAAACTTCACATCCATCGAAGATTTCGCTTTTTCAATCGACTCAACCGTCATTTCTGTCCATAGGTCTTTATGGAATGCCATGGACTCTTTTGCCGCTTTCTTCATTGCTTGCTGCTCGTCTGCGGATAGTTCATCCCAAACTTTCGAGCTGATGACCAATACGTCAGGAATCATCGTGTGCTCATCCATACTGAAGATTTTCGCTACTTCACCATGGCGAGCTGTTGTTAGAGCGGTTTCGTTGTTTTCAGCACCGTCGACAACGCCTTGTTGCAGTGCTGTGTATAGCTCACCGTAAGACAGAGGAGTTGGAGAACCACCCATCATCTTGATCATTTCAACCGCTGTTGGGCTAGGTTGAACGCGGATTTTAAGACCCGCTAGATCTGCTGGTGTCTTGATTTCTTTGTTGGCGTAGAAGCTACGTGCCCCCGCATCGTAGTAAGTCAGGCCAATAAAGCCTTTGTCGTATGACGCTTCTAGGATTTTCTCACCCACTTCGCCTTCCATTGCACGGTAGTAGTGGTCACGGTCGCGGAAGATGTAAGGGATATTGAATGCGCCGTATGCTGGTTCAAATGCTTCGAGTTCACTCGCGTTAGATTTCGCAATGTGAAGTGCACCGTTTTGAAGAAGCTCCATTGACTCACGCTGTGTTCCTAGCTGGCCGTTTGGATAGATACGGATACGAACTTCACCGTCTGTGTACTCTTTCACTTTGTCAGCCATGTACTGCATTGACTTGTGAACAGGGTGGTTACGGTCTTGGTTGTGGCTCAGCTTCAGCGTTGTTGCCGCAAGAGTAGAGAAAGAGGTGGTCGCTGCTAGGGCACAAGTAACGAATGTCGCCAGCGCTTTTTTGTTAAAAAGCATAGGGTTCTCCATGTTTTATTGTTGTGTTAGTTATTTGTCATTTCTGGTTAACCAATTATTCGTGACCAATCAGAAATCGTTATTGCCTGTTCAATTTGACGCACTAACAACCAATTTTCAATGAGAAAATTGTGACTGGTTGACCAATGTCATACTTTGGTTAACAAAATTGGACTGACCAATCTTAATGTGAGTTTTATCACAAGCGAGATTTTTGCTCTGTGCTTAAATGCGCCACATCCTACTTTTGAATCGCTTTCTACATTTTTAGACGAAAGAATCGTCGCCTAGGAGACTTTAATGAACAAGCTCATCACCGCAATGAATAAAGTGCTCTCTTTATTCTGCATTTCACTAAGTAGTGTATTGGTGTTGTCTGTATCGTGGCAGGTGTTTTCCCGTTACGTGTTGAATAGTCCAAGTACGTTTACGGATGAAGTATCTCGCTTCCTATTTATCTGGGTTGGCTTAATGGGTGCAGCCTACACCATGGGACAAAAGCGCCACCTTGCAATCGATTTATTACCAATGAAGTTGGAAAAAAGCCCACTTAAGCTGAACAACCTAAACATCATTATCAACCTTTTCAGTGTCTCTTTTGCCTTCATCATCATGATCTACGGTGGTGGTAATTTAATGCTTAAAACTCTGGCGACAGGGCAAGTTTCGCCTGCACTTGGCATTGAAATGGGGTTGGTTTACGCCGCGATTCCATTAAGTGGTTTATTTATGGTGGTTTACATCATTCGCGATCTGCTTGAACTGGTTTCTCAACGCCAAAATCTGGCGTCATAACGCCTGACAGAATTTTAATAATTACTTAAATAAGGAATATTAACCGTGGAATGGCAAGTTCTGATTGTTTTATTTGGTAGCTTCTTCCTCTTACTCGGAATTGGTGTGCCAATCTCATTTGCTATCGGTATCGCTTCACTGCTGACCGTTATGATGTCGCTTCCGTTTGATGCTGCGATTGCTGTTATTTCGCAAAAAATGGCCTCGGGTCTCGATAGTTTTGCGCTTTTGGCTATCCCGTTCTTTATCCTTGCGGGCAACATTATGAATCAAGGCGGCATTGCTATTCGTCTGATTGAGTTTGCTAAGGTTCTTGGTGGTCGTTTACCTGGTTCGCTGGCTCACGTTAATGTTATCGCCAACATGATGTTTGGTGCGATTTCGGGTTCTGCTGTCGCTTCTGCTGCGGCCGTTGGTGGCACCATGTCGCCACTACAAAAGAAAGAGGGTTACGATCCTGCTTACTCTGCAGCGGTAAACATTACTTCATGTCCAACCGGCCTACTGATCCCGCCAAGTAATACCTTTATCGTTTACTCTCTGATTTCAGGTGGTACTTCAATCGGTGCACTTTTCCTTGCTGGTTACATCCCAGGCATGTTGATGGGACTGGGTTTGATGATTGTTGCGGGCATTATTGCCAAAAAACGTGGCTACCCAGTGGCACCAAAACCAACACGTTCTGAAGTGATGCAAAAAACGCTAGATGCACTACCAAGCTTGAGCTTAATTGTGGTCATTATGGGCGGCATCATCGGTGGCATCTTTACTGCAACTGAAGCGTCTGCGATTGCGGTTGTTTACACGCTATTGTTAGCGGTCGTTTTCTACCGAGAAGTGAGCATCAAACAACTGCCAAAGATCATTCTAGAGTCTGTGGTTACCACTTCTATCGTATTGCTGCTGATTGGTGCATCAATGGGTATGTCATGGGCGATGGCTAACGCTGACATCCCTTACCTAATCAGTGATGCGTTACTTGCAGTGTCTGAAAATCCATTAATTATCCTGTTGATCATCAACTTAGCTCTGTTGATTGTTGGTATCTTCATGGACATGACGCCAGCGTTATTGATTTTCACGCCGATCTTCCTGCCAATCGCTTTGGACTTAGGTATGGATCCTGTTCACTTTGGCATCATGATGACCTTCAACCTATGTATCGGCATCTGTACACCTCCAGTGGGTAGTGCGCTGTTTATCGGTTGTTCGGTGGGGGATGTGAAGATTGATAAAGTGATTAAACCGCTTCTTCCATTCTACGCAGTACTGGTTGCGGCACTGATGCTAGTTACCTTCATCCCTCAAATCAGCTTGATGCTTCCTCAGCTATTCCTAGGTTACTAATAATAATTATCTTGAGAGAGCCCTTGGGCTCTCTCACATTTGCATGGACACCTTCGCTATGAAATCTCTAAAACAGTGGCAGTTTGAACAACAAAATGGCAATGAAGTGATTCTTCATTGTGATAATAAACACGCGCTTCACCTTTTTATTCTTGAAAACAACCTTATTCGCGTATTAGTAAAACGTGACCAAGCTTTGCGCTTAGATCGCACATGGACGGTCGCTCCTGATGGGCAAGACGTGGCCTGGGAAGGACGAGACCGCCTGTCGACAGAAGGCTTTAGCTGCCCAACTTATCAGTTAGAGCAGTCGGCAGATAAACTGATTGTGACCACAGAACAGTTGCGTTTGACGGTACACCAACCACTTTGGATGGAGTGGGAGCACTGCATTGATGGCGAGTGGTTACCACTGGCTAAAGATCGTAAAACAGGGGCGATTCAAGTTGGAGTAAGCGAATCAGGTATTGCGCACTTTATGAATCGTGAGCTGACTGACCACTATTACGGTTTGGGTGAAAAAACGGGGAACTTGAATCGTGAAGGTCGTCGCTTTGAAATGCGCAACCTTGATGCAATGGGTTATGACGCCAGCAAGACAGATCCACTCTACAAACACATTCCTTTCTACATTACTAAGCCGCAGAGCGAGCAACACAATGCGTCGTTTGGTCTGTTCTACGATAACTTAGCCAGTTGTTGGTTTGATTTAGGTAATGAACTCGACAACTACCATATTAAGTATCGTAGTTACCGTGCTGAAGACGGCGATCTTGATATGTACTTTATGTACGGTGATAGCGTTAAGAGTGTGACCAAACAGTTTGTTCGTTTGACTGGCGGCACCTTGTTCGGGCCGAAATGGAGCTTAGGTTACAGCGGTTCAACCATGCAATATACCGATGCGCCAAACTCTCAAGAGTTGCTTGAAGGTTTTGTTGACCAATGTGCAGAGCACGGTATTCCTTGTGACTCATTCCAACTATCTTCAGGCTACACCTCAATTGGCGACAAACGTTACGTGTTCAACTGGAACTACGACAAAGTGCCAAATCCGAACGGTATGTCCGATCACTTCCATCACCATGGCATGAAATTAGCGGCGAATATCAAACCTTGTTTGTTGCATGACCATCCTCGTTTTGCCGAAGTCAAAGAGAAAGGGCTATTTATTCAGGATTCAGAGTTTGATCAGCCTGAAAATTCGGTGTTCTGGGATGCGGATGGCTCACACCTAGACTTTACCAACCCGGAGACAGTTAAGTGGTGGCAAACGAACGTTAAAGAGCAGTTGCTCGAAAAAGGCATCGACTCAACGTGGAACGACAATAACGAATATGAAATTTGGGATCGCAGAGCACGTTGTTTCGGCTTTGGTAAAGAGATCCCTGTGAGCTTAATCCGCCCGTTGCAACCTTTGTTGATGATGCGTGCTTCATTTGAAGCCCAAGCCGAATTCGCTCCAGAGCTTCGTCCTTATCTGATTTCACGTTCGGGTTGTCCGGGTATGAACCGTTACGTCCAAACTTGGAGTGGCGATAATCGTACTAACTGGACCAGTTTGAAGTACAACATCAAGATGGGCTTAGGTATGAGTTTATCGGGTTTGTACAACGTAGGTCATGATGTGGGTGGTTTCTCAGGAGATAAACCCGATCCTGAACTGTTCGCACGTTGGGTGCAAAATGGGGTTATGAATCCGCGTTTCACCATTCACTCTTGGAACGATGATGGTACGGTTAATGAGCCTTGGATGTACCCAAGCGTGACGCCGATTGTTCGTGATGCCATGCGTCTACGTTACCAACTTATGCCGTATATCTATGATGCTTTACATAAAGCGTCGACCCTAGATGAACCGATGCTGCGTCCTACCTTCCTTGATCATGAACATGACACGCGTACGTTTGCAGAGTGTGATGATTACCTGTTTGGTCAAGATCTACTGGTTGCATCGGTGGTGGAGCAAGGTCAGCGTCTGCGTGATGTTTATCTGCCAGACAACCAAGCAGGTTGGTATGATTTCTATACAGGTCAATGGCACAGCGCTGGTCAAATGATTACGCTCGATGCGCCATTAGAGCGTATTCCACTGTTGGTTCGTGCGGGTTCGATTATGCCAATCAGTGAGCGTGTCGCCCATATTGATGCTACGCAAGATTCGGCGCGAGCATTGAACATCTATCCACTGATGGGCGTCGGTGAGAGTGTTAGTTGTTTGTTTGACGATGATGGTGAAAGCTACGGCTACCGTGAAGGTCAGCATATTACGCTGGATATCAATATGTCCTGTAGCAATCAAGCCATCGAACTTGAGATTGCTCGTCGCGGTGACTATCAACCGGCTTATCAAGCACTAACTCTGCGTTTACCTCAAGGTGAAACGCGTCCTCTTATCGTCAATGGCAAAACCTACCGCTCCGGTGATGCTTTCCCTCTTAGCGAAGCTAAATAACCACAATAACGAATTGAGAGCTCGTGAGGGCTCTCTTGTTCAAGCAAGGAAAATTAAATGAAAAACATCAGCAACAGCCAACTGAACACAAGCGTTATTGTACCTCGCTATGAGCGCAGCCAACTTAGATCTCGTATTGTGCACCTAGGTTTTGGTGCTTTCCATCGTGCGCACCAAGCGCTATTCACTAACGAAATGTTAGAAAAAACCGGCAGTGATTGGGGCATCTGTGAAGTTAACTTGTTCGGCGGTGAAGAGCTGATTGAACAACTTCGCGCGCAAGACCATCTATACACAGTGGCAGAGAAGGGCGCGCAAGCAACAGAAGTAAAGCTGATTGGTTCGGTAACGGAATCACTGCACCCAACGCTAGATGGCAAAGTGGCTGTACTAGCAAAAATGACTGAAGAACAAGTCGCGATTGTTTCTATGACAATCACGGAAAAAGGTTACTGCGCAGACCCTGCAACAGGCCGTTTAGACAAAAACAACGCGCTGATTGTGAGCGATCTGGCTAACCCGCAAGATCCGAGTTCAGCGATTGGTTACATTGTTGAAGCGCTGCGCCAGCGTCGTGAAAAAGGCATTGCGCCGTTTACGGTAATGTCTTGCGATAACGTGCAAGAGAACGGCCATGTTGCTCGCGCAGCCGTACTGGATTTTGCTAACTTGGTAGATGCCGACCTAGCGGCATGGATTGAAGCGAACGTGACCTTCCCATGCACCATGGTTGACCGTATCGTACCAGCGGCGACAGAAGAAACACTCAACGAAATTGCAGAGCTTGTTGGCGTTGCCGATCCTTGTGGTATTGCTTGTGAGCCATTTCGTCAATGGGTTATCGAAGATAATTTCGTTGCAGGTCGTCCTGACTGGAACGTTGTCGGCGCTGAATTTGTTGCTGACGTAGTACCGTTTGAAGAAATGAAACTGCGTATGCTAAACGGTAGTCACTCTTTCCTTGCGTACCTTGGTTTCCTTAGTGGTTACGCGCACATTTCCGACACCATGACTAATGAAGATTACCGCCAAGCGGCATTCGACATGATGATGAAAGCGCAAGCGCCAACGCTAAACATGCCAGAAGGCACTGACTTAGAAGCGTACGCGAAGCTTCTGATTGAGCGCTTTACTAACCCAAGCCTCAAGCATCAGACATGGCAAATCGCGATGGATGGTAGCCAGAAGATCCCACAACGCATGGGTGGCTCACTGCGTCATCACCTAGCGCAAGGCAGTGACTTCAAATGGCTCGCGATGGGTATTGCTGGCTGGATGCGTTATGTTTCTGCACAAACTGAGCAAGGCGAAGCGATTGATGTGCGCGACCCAATGGTTGAGCAATTCCAAGCGATTTACGCAGAGCACGGTTTGAACGTAAGTGTAGTTAAAACGCTACTATCAATTGAAGCGATCTTTGGTACTGATTTAATTAAAAACGACACTTTCGTTACCGCAGTGACTGACGCCTATCAGCGTCTACTGAGTGATGGTGCTCGCGGCGCAGTTGCCTCTCTTATCTAATTTCATATGCCCTCGTGAGTGAGGGCATTTCTATTTCTACCAGATTCTCGGTGTGGGCAGTGCCGACGCCAACGGAGTTAACGATGAAAAATTTTTTGTGTGAAGACTTCTTACTAGCAAATGATACCGCTCGCGAGCTATACCATGATTACGCGAAAGCGATGCCTATCTATGACTACCACTGCCACCTAAACCCTAAAGAAGTAGCGGAAAACCGCCAGTTCGATAACTTGGGTCAAATCTGGCTCGAAGGTGATCACTATAAATGGCGCGGTATGCGTTCTGCTGGGGTGCCAGAGTCACTGATCACTGGTAAAGAAACTTCAGATTACGAGAAGTTCCAAGCGTGGGCGAGAACCGTTCCTCAAACATTGGGTAACCCACTTTACCACTGGACTCACCTAGAACTGCGTCGCCCATTTGGTGTGACGGGTAAGCTATTTGGTCCTGAAACCGCCGATGAAATCTGGCATGAGTGTAATGAGCTATTGGCAACGCCTGAGTTTTCAGCTCGCGGCATTATGAAGCAGATGAATGTGGTGATGGCAGGGACTACGGATGACCCAATTCATACCCTTGAGTACCACAAAGCGATTGCTGAAGATGAAAGTTTTGACGTGGAAGTAGCGCCAAGCTGGCGTCCTGACCGCGCATTCAAAATTGAGCTTGAAGGCTTTGCTGAGTATATGACGTTGTTAGGTGAAGCTGCAGATGTGGAAATCACTCGTTTTGCTGATCTGCTTACTGCGTTAGAACGTCGTCTTGAGCACTTTAGTGCGCACGGTTGTCGCGCCGCTGACCACGGTATCGAGATTGTGCGTTATGCAGCAGTGCCAACAGAAAGCACACTAGATAGTATTCTTGCCCGTCGCCTGTCCGGCGAAGCGCTCTCTGAGCTTGAAATTGACCAGTTCTGTACAGCGGTACAAGTTTGGCTAGGCAAACAATACGCAAAACGTGGCTGGGTGATGCAGCTACATATTGGTGCGCAGCGTAACAACAACACGCGCATGTTCCGCCAGCTAGGTGTGGATTGTGGCTTTGACTCGACTGGCGATCGTCCATTTGCGCTGCAACTGGCTTGCCTAATGGATGCCATGGATGTAACTAACGAGCTGCCAAAAACCATTCTCTACTGCCTAAACCCACGTGATAACGAAATGATGGCAACCATGATTGGTAACTTCCAAGGCGGTGGTATCGCCGGCAAGATCCAATTTGGCTCAGGCTGGTGGTTTAATGACCAAAAAGATGGCATGGAACGTCAAATGCAGCAACTTTCTCAATTGGGATTATTGAGTCAATTTGTAGGAATGCTAACAGATTCTCGTAGTTTTCTTTCATATACTCGTCATGAGTATTTCCGTCGTATTCTTTGTAACATGATGGGACAGTGGGCAGAGAACGGTGAAGTGCCGCGTGACGTACCTATGCTAGGTAAAATGGTGCAAGATATTTGCTATCACAATGCGAAAACGTACTTCACTCTACCAGGAGAGAAATAATGAAACGTATCGCCTTACTAGGTGAATGCATGATTGAACTCAATGGCGCTCCTTTTGGTGCCATGGTTCAAACTTACGGTGGTGACTCATTAAACACCGCTGTCTATCTTGCGCGGTGCACAAAAGGACAAGTTGGCGTGGAGTATGTCTCTGCGCTGGGCACTGATGCGATCAGCGATGGTATGATTTCGCGTTGGCAAGAAGAAGGTGTTGGCACCGAGTTGGTACTGCGCGATGGCACACGTCAACCGGGGCTCTATTTGATTCAGCTTGATGAGCAAGGTGAACGAACCTTTCTTTACTGGCGCAATCAATCGGCGGCGCGCTACATGATGCAACATGCCGACTTTGCAAAGGTAGAAGCAGCACTTGCCAGTGTCGATATGGTTTACCTAAGCGGCATTAGCCTAGCGATTCTTCCAGCAGAAGATCGCCCGCGCTTAGTTGACATGCTGGCCACACTTAGCCAACAAGGTGTTGAGATTGCTTTTGACTCTAACTACCGTCCAGCGTTGTGGCAAAGTGCCGATGAAGCTCGTGACTGTTACCGTCAAATTTTAGCGCTGACAGATCTTGCGCTGGTGACTAACGACGATGAGCAGAACCTATGGGGCGATAGCGATGAAGAGCAAACGCTAGTGCGTTTGCAAGCGGCTGGCGTGAAAAAAGCGGTGGTGAAGATGGGCGCACAAGGGAATCACTACAACGATTTTATCGCAGGTACGCGCCAAACTATCGCAACGACACCGGTTGAAACCGTGGTCGATACAACCTCAGCAGGCGATTCATTTAATGCTGGTTTCCTAGCGGGATACTTACAAGGTAAAGCGCCAGAGCAGTGCTCCCGTCAAGGCCATCAACTTGCAGGTATTGTGATTCAGCACAAAGGCGCAATCATCCCTAAACAAGCCACTGATGCGATTGATTTTGCGTAATAAAATAACCAAATTGAAATAAAGGTACGAAAAAATGACAACTATTGCACAGCAGCTTGCCGCGATTAAAGTAATCCCAGTCATCGCGATTGATCGCGCTGAAGATATCATTCCTTTAGGTAAAGCGTTGGCAGAAAACGGTTTGCCAGCCGCAGAAATTACTTTCCGTTCAGATGCAGCGGTTGAAGCGATTCGTTTATTGCGTGAAGCTCAACCTGAAATGTTGATCGGTGCCGGTACCGTACTCAATCGCGAACAAGCACAAGCGGCGAAAGATGCGGGCGCAACGTTTGTTGTGTCACCGGGTTTTAACCCAAACACAGTAAATGCATGTCGTGAAATCGGCATTGATATCGTTCCGGGTGTGAACAACCCAAGTGCGGTAGAAGCGGCGATTGAAATGGGCCTAACGACATTGAAGTTTTTCCCAGCGGAAGCATCAGGTGGCATCAATATGGTGAAATCTCTGCTTGGTCCTTACACGCAAATCCAATTTATGCCAACAGGCGGTATTAGTCCTAAGAACGTAAAAGATTATTTGGCGATTGACCGTGTTATTGCCTGTGGTGGTACTTGGATGGTTGATAAATCGATGATCAATGAAGGTCGTTGGGACGAAATTGGTCGTCTAGCGCGTGAAGCTGCTGACTTGGTGAAATAAGCCTCGGCTGCCAAGTTTGGTACGGTAATAAAGTGAGTAGAGTAAGGCTTCCATTAGGAAGCCTTTTCTAAAAGAGAGCTAAGCATGAAAGTCGCGTTTTTACATACTTTAGCCGCCAATCAAATCCTGTTTGATGATTGCATCCAAGAGAGTCAGTTAGCCAAATTTGCCGATGTGATGCATTGCTGCGCCCCTGAACTGTTAGAGTACGCAAGCGGTGTTGGTTTTGATGCACATTTGGCAAATCAGGTGGCTGGGCAAGTTCGAGCGCTCGAACAACAAGGTGCGGATTGGATCGTCTGTACTTGTTCGAGCATCGGGCGTTTAGCGGAAAGCAGCTTAACTCATCATGCCAAGGTGCTACGTGTTGATAGACCAATGGCTCAAAAGGCGAGTCAAGCGAAGCAACTTACTGTACTTGCTGCGCTTCCTACTACCATTGAACCAACCATGAGTTTATTGGCAGAGTATCGGGTTGATATTGAGCAGTTTGCTAACGTGCGAGTGATTGATGTCGTGTGGCAACACTATCTTGCTGGTGATTTAGCTACGTACCAGCAAGCGATAGCAAACTACCTCGATCAGTATTGTTCGGATGATGAAGTTGTTTTATTGGCTCAAGCATCGATGGCTCCAGCGATGAAATTGCTGTCTGAGGTTTGGTCGACAAAAGTGCTGACTAGCCCAAGTACGTGTCTTGAATATCTGGTTGGGCAACTTATGTTACCGTCAGAGCAGGGAGAACGTGATGATTGCTCTTCCTGAGTGGAACTTTGCTCAAGCAATTGGCATGGTCGCTTTTGCAATTGGTGCGACGGCATTTTTGCATAGTGATGGACGCAGGTTCCGCCTGCATCTGATGCTATTTCAACTCGTGCTTTGTAGTCACTTCGTCATGATGGGCGCGCTGGTGGCTGCATTCGGTTGTGGGATTAGTGCCATTCGAAGCTATGCATCCACCAAGACCCAGTCGACAGGGGTGATGCTATTTTTTATCGCTATGCTTTGGATTATGGGACTTCCACAGCTTGAGTATAGCTATGAACTTTTGACCATATTTGGTTCATCAGTGGCAACTTGGGCGCTGTTTAAAACCCAAGGTATTCAGATGCGTTTGCTGGTGATGTTCAACTCTTTCTGTTGGGTGACGAATAACTTGTTGCTCGGCTCGATTGGTGGAAGCTTAATGGAGCTCACATTCATTATTGTTAATAGCCTAACTATAGTGCGAATGTATCGGGCGCAGCGGCGAGCATCGGTGTAAGTTTGGCAGTGTGGAAAAACAAAACCGAGCGACAAGGCTCGGTTTTTGTCAGTTGGCGGAAGCGATTTTAAATTGCGACCAATTTACCATCGACGCCATGCATTGCAGGCACCCAAGCGAGACGGTCGGTCGACATTTTTTGACCACAAGGCATTTTGATATGGTTTACTAGCCAAACCACGCAGCCATTTTCTAAGTTAAACAACACACGCACTTGTGAGTAAAGATCACCATCATCATAGGCTTCTGAAACTGGCATCGCAGCGCCTTGCCAAGCCTCAAGCAGAGTTTCGAGTGGCCAATCAACACTTAAACCAATCACTTCTGGCTCAACATCTTTAACAATGCGCATTTCAATTCGCGCGTGCTGCCCTTCGTTTTCGAGTGCGATTTGATGAGGAATATTGCTATCTTTCCAACTTAAAGTTTGCATGGTTACGCCTCCAACCAATCATTAGCGACTTTGATTATTGCTTTGCGTACTGGCATCGGTTGGTTAATTGCCACCAATGGTCGGTGCGGCTGAGCGACATTGAAAATAATAAAATCACCGGGATTGAGGTCGGTAAATTGCTCGTTGACAATATCTTCACTAAACGCGATATCTTTTGCTTCTAAGAGATCTTCAGCAATGGTTTGGAATGGTTGTAGGCTGTAACCGAAGCGCTCTTCACCTGCGAGCAGGATTTGCACATCAACATACTTACGGTGACATTCAGAGCGACGTTCGTTAAGTCGCTGAGTGTTGTCATCCACCACAAAGAAAAATACGTCTTCTCCCTCAAGTGGGTAGCGACCATTTTCTACATTTTCATTAATGCGCTGCTTTACTTGTTGGATAACACTGAGCAGCTTATTCGGTAGGTGCTGGTAACTATCCAGCTCAGACAGGTTGCCTTGAAACACTAAATACCTCAATAACCACATAGGCGGTGGTGTTATAAAGGCTAATTATAAAATGCTCAGCAATATCGGTAGATGAGTTTCTGCAAGGAAGGAGAAGCGGATCAAAAATTAGTTTTGACCTTCAAGCCACGATTGGCGCTCTCTTACTTAAAAACAAGGCGTGATAAGCGATTCCGCGTTACTCAGTACTTGGCGTTTAATGACGCTTAGAGTTTCATCATGTTGTTGTCACCATAAGTGTATTCAATATATTTCCTCTTCAAATACTATTTGCTAAATAAAAAACATATGCAGCCGATAGAGTAATTGTTCACGTAGTTCGTGGTCTATGAGGCTCATCTGGGAATGTTAAGTGTTAATACAAACATCGCTGCTATGAAGGGTTCACAAGGTTTGCACCGAGTAACCAACAGTCAATCGGTTTCTATGGAGCGCTTGTCGTCAGGTAAGAAGATTAATCACGCCAAAGATGATGCTACTGGTCTTCAGATTTCTAATCGATTACTCGCCCAGAGTCGTGGGATGGATGTGGCTATTCGAAACGCGAATGATGGCATATCTATGTTGCAAACGGCCGAAGGTGCGATGAATGAATATACCGAGAACCTGACTCGTATGCGCGACCTTACACTAAGATATGCCAATGGTTCTTTGGCAAAAGAAGACAGATTAGCGATTCAGCAAGAATACGGTGCATTAAAGGATGAGTTAAATCGAATCACTCAAACAACTAGCTACTCAGGAGACAAATTACTGAACGGCAAAAATACCGAACGTGTTTTTCAAATTGGTGCCAGTTCAGGTCAGGCCATTAAGTTGAGTATGCCTTCTTTAGAAAAATTCCAAGAAACGGAAAAGCAAACAACGACAAAGATCACTAGGTTTCAGGCAGTCAAAAAGAACTTACTTGAGGATTGGAGATCGAATACTGACTTTACGATTAATTTCGAAATATTTGAAGGTAACTATACATTGGATGGGAACGAGCACGTATCCATCGATCTCTCCAAAGGGTTATCACTTCACGAAGTCGTTGATGAAATAAACGATAAAGTTGGTAACAAGATGCGAGTTTTTATCGATGAGGAAGATCTATATTTTGATAATGGAAACCTGGCTTCCAAAGGACCACGGCTAAGCTATTACGCATTAGCTGATAATCATCGGGTTTTGTACAGAGGTATTGACTCTGCGGGGTATTTCTATAGTCCATTTCGTTCTTCAGGAGGAGAGTGCGCATTTGATGTAGAGGAGGTGTCTTTCTATGAGATACCTGATTTGGGTAATGTATCAAGCACAGATGCGGTTCTTGAAAAATTGGATGGAGTATTACATTTAGTTGATTCTGAGAGAGCTAAGTTAGGTGCGACTCAAAATCGGTTATTTCATGCAATAAACAACTTATCTCAATCCTCAGAGAATGTCGCTGCCAGCTATAGCCAAATTCGAGATACTGATTTTGCTAAGGAAACGACGAACCTGACTAAACAGTCAATTCTTAAGGAAGCAGAGATGGTTCTGCTTGCTCAAGCTAAGGATTCTCCTCGCAATGCACTTAGTCTTTTAAGCTGAACCTTATTTGTTACGGATATCATCATTGATAGAACAGCAGCAGGAATAAGAATAACAGCCTCGTAAAATAGAGGCTGCGTTGGTGTTTATGGCTCGCTGAAATTGCGCTAAGTCTTATTCTATATTCTGGATCTGTTCGCGCATTTGCTCGATCAGTACTTTTAACTCGACGCCTGATGCAGTGATGTCAGTACTGATAGACTTAGAAGCCAAAGTATTAGACTCTCGGTTGAACTCTTGCATCATAAAGTCGAGACGACGACCAACGGAGCCACCTTTTTTCAAGATATTCGTGGTTTCTTTTACGTGTGAGTCTAGGCGGTCTAGCTCTTCTGCAACATCTGATTTTTGCGCAAGTAAGATCAGCTCTTGCTCCACTCGTGCCGCATCAAGCTCAATTTTTGCTTCTTCAAACTTGTTTAGTAGGCGTTCACGCTGCCAAGTTAGAATTTCTGGCATACGAGCGCGAACTTTAACCACTTCATCGGTAATCGCGGTTAGGCGCTGCTCGATAAGTGCTTTCATGTTGTCGCCTTCACGGCCACGAGCTTCGATAAACTCGCTCAATGCTTCATCAAAGCCACTCAGTAGATCTTTGTTTACCGCATCCATATCTTGCTCAGGGGTTTCCATTACGCCCGGCCATTGCATCACTTGGAATGGATTGATGCGGCTAAGTTCGCCAGTCATATGCATCACTTGTTCAGCGGCTTTGATTACTTGGCTTGCGAGAGTTTCATTGATAGTCAGTTCACCCTGAGCAGCAGGGTTTGCTTCAAAGCGTAAATGGCACTCAACTTTACCGCGAGCAAGGCGTTTACGAAAACGCTCACGCAGCACAGGTTCAAGACCGCGGAACTGTTCTGGTAGGCGGAAATAGGTTTCTAGGTAACGTTGGTTAACGCTACGGATTTCCCATACGGCAGTGCCCCAATCGCCTTTTAACTCTTTGCGAGAGTAAGCCGTCATACTGTAGATCATCGAATTTTCCTGTCTATATATGCTGAAAATTAACCTTGAGATAGTAGCACAACTCCGAGCATTCTCGCTAAGTCGTTGAACTATTGCTGCTACACTCGCCAGCGCAAACCTTTTCCGTTATAATCTTGCTCCAACCAAAACGTCTCCCCCTACAAATAAAGGTAGATGCCCATGCGCCCTAACGATCGCAAGGCGGATCAAGTTCGCCCAATTAAAATTACTCGTAACTACACCGCTTATGCAGAAGGCTCTGTTCTTGTGGAGTTTGGTAACACCAAAGTACTTTGCAACGCATCCATTGAAGAAAATGTGCCTCGTTGGTTAAAAGGCCAAGGGAAAGGTTGGGTTACGGCTGAATATGGCATGCTACCTCGTGCAACTCACTCACGCACACGCCGTGAAGCGACCAATGGTCAGCAAGGTGGTCGTACGATGGAAATTCAACGTCTGATTGCTCGCAGTTTACGTGCAGTTGTTGATTTAAAAGCCATGGGTGAGTTTATGATCACCGTGGATTGTGACGTAATCCAAGCAGATGGCGGTACTCGTACAGCATCTATTTCTGGTGCAAGTGTGGCACTGGCTGACGCATTCCAGCACCTAATTGACAGCGGTAAGCTAAAGAACAACCCAATGAAAGGTCATGTTGCTGCGGTATCTGTGGGCATTTTGGGTGAAGATGTGCTGTGTGATTTGGAGTATGTTGAAGACTCAGCGGCTGATACCGACATGAACGTCGTGATGACTGAAGATGGTCGCATGATTGAAGTGCAAGGTACTGCAGAAGGTGAACCGTTTAGTCATGAGCAGTTGCTTGCGCTGCTAGAGTCAGCGAAGAAAGGCATTGCGGAAATTGTCGTAGCGCAGAAGACGGCGTTAGCCAATTAGTTTTGAGAAATAGCTTCCTTTATCGGAGGCTATTTTTTTACCTTTCTTGTATAAAACTCCACAGCGTTGTTCGCTGCAACTTTTCGACCTAATCACATACTTGAGTATGCTCATCGGCACGAAAAGTCTGGCTGCCTAGCTGTGAAGCTTTCTACTGCAAAGGGTTAATTTTCAATGTCGTTACTATGATGTCGTTGAAAATCATTAATGCGTAACTAAGTGAATGGTTACGACAGTTTTAAGTTGTAAACCATCTAGTGATAGGCACTAGAGTTTAATTAGAGAGTGGATGATGAAAGCATACCAGCGTGAATTTATTGAATTTGCACTAGAGAAAGAAGTTTTAAAGTTTGGTGAGTTTACTTTGAAGTCAGGTCGCAAGAGTCCTTACTTTTTTAACGCTGGCTTGTTCAATACTGGTCGCGATTTGGCGCGTTTAGGCCGCTTCTATGCCGCAGCATTGGCGGATTCTGGTATTGAGTTTGACGTATTGTTTGGTCCGGCATACAAGGGTATCCCAATTGCAACGACGACAGCGGTTGCTCTGGCAGACCACCACGACATTGATACGCCTTACTGCTTTAACCGCAAAGAAGCAAAAGATCACGGTGAAGGTGGCAACCTAGTAGGTAGCGCGTTAGAAGGCCGCATCATGTTAGTGGATGATGTGATTACCGCAGGCACTGCAATCCGTGAGTCTATGGAAATCATCCAAGCAAATGGTGCTGATTTAGCTGGCGTGTTGGTGGCAATCGATCGTCAGGAGAAAGGTAAAGGTGAGCTTTCTGCGATTCAAGAAGTGGAGCGAGACTTTGGTTGCGCAGTCATTTCGATCGTTAGTTTGACTGACCTGATCACTTTCCTCGAAGAGAAAGGCGATAACACTGAGCATCTAGAAGCAGTGAAAGCTTACCGTGCTGAATATGGCATTTAATCTAGGCGCTTAAAATGACAAAGGCTGAGCATTGCTCAGCCTTTTTTATGAGTAGTAATCTGCTTACTGATTATCTAAATCTCGATCGCCTTTATCCGAGTTGTCATAGATCTCACGGCCATCTCGTTGGGTTTTAAGTAGCGATAAGTTCCACATGTATTGCTCAGGGCGTGGAGTGACTAAGTCTTCAATCGCTTTATTCATTGCACGAGCGTCTTGTTCTTCATCGCCTGTAGGGAAATTCTCTAGAGCAGGTAGAATATGGACTTCGTATTTACAGGTTTTATCATTGTAAGCAGGTAAAATAGGAACCACTTTGGCTTTCGATAGGCGAGCCATTTTGCCAAAGCCTTTGAGAGTGGCTTTTTCCGTCGCAAAGAATGGCACAAATACGGAATTAGCAGGACCAAAGTCTTCATCTGGTAGCCAGTAACCCACGTAGCCATCTTTAATCGAGCGCACAAATGGTTTAACGCCAGCCTCACGCGCAAAAATACGACCGCCATATTGCATACGTTGGACCTGCATTAGCCAGTCAGCAATAGGGTTACGCTGCGGTTTCATAATCGTGGTGATTTTATAGCCTTGCGATGCCAGCATTACCGCTGGGTAGTCAACAGCCCAAGCATGTGGGGCAAGGATAATCACAGGCTCTCCAGCGTCGAGCAAAGGCAGCAGATTTTCTTCGCCAATCATTACGCCGCGATCACGGTTATGTTTGGTTGAACGTACAAGAAACTCAGAATAGCCCAGTAGATATTGAGCCGCTTTCACGAAGGTTTCTTCTAAGATGAACTGTCTTTCTTGGTCGGTTTTTTCTGGGAAGCAATACTTTAAGTTCACCCGTGCACGCCTAACAACGCGACCATTTTTTTGAATCACAAATCGAGTGAGCTTTCTTGCCAGTTTATCTCGCCAGCGCGCTGGCACAAATGCAACAAGCGCCGCAAGAAAAATGCCGATCCATGCTCCCCAGTGCTTGGGGTGCAGAAATGACCACTGAAAAGTTGGGTTGTGAATGTATTTATCAATACTATTTTTTTGAGTATCACTCATAGCAGCAAAAACCTAAATTTAGAGGTAGCGAGAGTTGGTTAGTGTTTCATCCGGCAGCGATTTAAAACGCTTATGTAGCCACATCCATTGTTCCGGTGCGCGCATGATAACTTCTTCAATATAATGGTTCATGTACGCAGCGGCGGCGGTTTCATCCTTTTGAGGATAGTCTAAGTCTACCCGTGTATTGGCGATAATCTCGTACTTTCCTGCCGGGTTACGAAAACCCGAGCCAGTCACAATCGCACATTTGCTAGTGTAATGCAGAATGCTAGTGCCTGTAGTGGTGCAAGCTTCATCAACCGCAAAGAACGGTACAAAGACAGATTTGTTGTGACCATAGTCTTGGTCTGGTAAGTAGAACAATCGCTCACCATCACGCAGTATCCGGATCATTTGCTTAAGGTCGCGGCGATAAATCAGTTGGTTGCCATTGCGAGTTCGTCCTCGATATTGGATAAACTCATAAGCAGGATTACTGTGAGGTCGGTAAGCCCCATAACCTGACAGACCTAACACACCAAAAGCGCGAGCGGTAATTTCTAAGTTGAGTGCGTGTACACAACAGAGCAGTACCCCTTTTCCTTCTGCATTTAATGTCTGTAAAGTCTCAATATCTTTTGCAATAAGTATGCGCTTGAAGCGCCATGTCGGCCAGAACCAAGTGATGCCGGTTTCAATTAATGCCATGCCGGTATTTTTGAAATTCTCGATCACTTTGGCGTCAACTTCTTCTGCGCTCATTTGTGGGAAGGCTAGCTCAAAGTTGCGACGAGCAATTGTTACCCGAGATTTAGCGAGCTTCATACCAAGTAACCCGAGCGCACGACCAAGCTTGAGCAATAGTGCATAGGGTAGCAAGTTAACCAGTAGCGCAAGCAGACCGAAGCCTAGCCATACGCCCCAGTGTTTGGGGTGAAGTAAAGCGAGAGAAAACTCAGGCTTTTTAACGTGAGTTCTATTATTCATACAATTTAAGCAATTTGTGCACTCAGTAGTGCCCAGTATTCATCAAAATTCGCTGTTGGCTGATATTTAAAATCAGAACGAACGAAACGGTTGAGGCTGCCTTCTACCTGTCCCAATAGTTGTGCCGCAAGAATGCGTTCATCGACGGGAAAAGACTTTCCTTCACGGAGCTTACGCTCGCGAAGAATCTGGCGTAGTGAGGTTTCAATGCGTTCAAACAACTGGTTGATGCGCTCGCGCAGACGTTCGTTTTCAAACATCAGTGCATGCCCGGAAAGAATTCGAGTTAGTCCTGGGTTTCTTTCTGCAAACACAAGAATTAATTGCAATACCAGACGGATACGGGTCAAGGTATCTTTTTCTTCATCGAGGATACGGTTGATACGCGACATCAAAGATTCTTCGATAAACTCAATCAAACCTTCAAACATACGAGCCTTACTCGGGAAGTGGCGATATAACGCTGCTTCAGAGACGCCGACTTGCTTTGCCAGCTTAGCCGTTGTGATGCGAGAAGCCCCTTCGTTGGACTCTAGCATTTCAGCGAGTGCTTGTAAGATCTCTTCTCGGCGATTGGTTTTTCGTGTTCCAGCCATGAACGCTTCCTTTTGTTACCACTTATAGCAAAGAAATATGGCCCCCGCTTGTGATAAAGCGGGGAGATTAGCTCAAAAAAATAAGAAATTGTGACTATAGCTTGTCGGCGATAATCAGCAGAATTTGTTGTGCAATTTGTTGTTTTGATGCAAGAGTAAGTGATTGCTCACCTTCGTGCCAGTATACGTTAATCGCATTATCGTTACTATTAAACCCTTGACCTTGCTGTGAGACGTCATTCGCACAGATCATATCCAGGTTTTTCCGTGTTAGCTTGCTTAAAGCGTACTGTTTGACGTTCTGGGTTTCAGCAGCAAAGCCTACCGTAAATGGTCGGTTTTCTGCCATTGCTGCAACCGAGGCTACGATATCCGGATTCTTCACCATGGTGACACTCATCGAGTCACTGTCGTCCGTTTTCTTCAGCTTGTTATCAGCAACGGTTTCAGGGCGGTAATCAGCGACAGCTGCGCAGCTAATAAACACATCGTTCTGGCTGGCATGACTCATCACCGCCTGATGCATCTCAAGCGCACTTTCTACATCAACGCGGTGGCATCCTTGTGGCGTTGCAAGAGAGACAGGTCCAGCGACTAAAGTAACATTGGCGCCTAATAGCTGTGCGGCTTGAGCTAATGCAAAGCCCATTTTGCCTGAGCTGTGATTACTGATATAGCGAACAGGGTCGATCGCTTCACGAGTTGGGCCTGCGCTGATTAGGATCGATTTTCCTTCAAGCGGTTTTTTGGCAAAAAATTGCTCACAGAGACCAACCAACTGCATTGGTTCTAACATGCGGCCAGGGCCGACGTCACCGCAGGCTTGTTCGCCCGCAGCTGGTCCCCAAATATGCATACCACGACGACTCAGTGTGGCGATATTCTCTTGGGTTGCTTGGTTGCGATACATCTGTTGATTCATCGCTGGAGAGACCGCAATTGGTGCTTCACTGGCAAGGACTAAGGTTGTGAGTAAATCATTGCCCATACCTGCCGCCATACGTGCAATTAAATCTGCAGTTGCTGGCGCGAGTAGAACAAGATCTGCCCATTTAGCCAACTCGATATGCCCCATAGACGCTTCTGCTGCTGGGTCGAGTAAGCTATCCGAGACAGGACGGCCCGACACTGCTTGCATGGTGAGCGGAGTAATAAACTCTTTAGCCGCTTTGGTCATCACGACTTGCACTTGAGCACCACGCTCAATCAGTCGACGAGTAAGTTCAGCACATTTGTAGGCAGCGATACCGCCGCTAATGCCAAGTAGAATCTTTTTACCTGCGAGTGTTTGCATTGTTGAATCTCCAAAATATTGCTGCAGATAGTATCACAACCTGAATTGTCCATGGGTGGTCAGAATAGGAATCTTAATCAAAGAAATCGAGGTTAACGGGCGGGATAGCGACTCTTGCTGCGATAAAAAGAGTAAAACCAATAAGCGGCGTAAATAGCGCCCTCCGTCTTTTGTTCATACTCAGATAAAAGCTCCAATTACATTGGAGGGCGACTTGTTATGGGAAATTGCCAAATCAATTTCAGCTTTGCTGTGCGCTTTAGTTCAATGCCGTAGAAGAGTCCAACCTGATGAGCTTAACCATGGGTATAAAGTCACTGCCAAATGAATCAATGCCAAGAGAAAAGTTGCTCACACGAGGGCCTCATGCATTAAGCGATGCCGAGTTGTTGGCTATTTTCCTGCGGACTGGCACACAAGGCGTCAATGTGTTGCAACTAGCGGATCACCTTCTGAGTGAGTTTGGTTCATTAAGGTGTTTATTTTCCGCATCCCAACAAGAGTTCTGCTCTCGTAAAGGTTTAGGGGTAGCGAAATATGTGCAACTGCAAGCGTGTTTAGAGATGTCGCAACGCTATCTTGGCGAAACTTTGCAGCGCGGAGAGGCGCTGACCAGTCCACAGCAAACGAAGTTATATTTGTCGAATTTGCTACGTGATCGCCAACGCGAAGTCTTCTATATATTGTTTCTTGATAATCAACATCGGGTGATTTGTTCAGAAGTCATGTTTGAAGGCACGATCGACTCTGCCTCTGTTTACCCGAGAGAAGTGGTGAAACGAGCGCTAGAACATAATGCGGCTGCATTGATTCTCGCTCACAATCACCCGTCCGGTGTTGCGGAACCGAGCCAATCTGATCGCCGGATTACCCGTCGATTAATCGATGCGGTGGCATTAGTCGAGATAAGAATTCTTGACCATTTTGTGGTTGGAGATGGCGAAGTTATTTCGTTCGCAGAGCGTGGTTGGATTTGAATCACAATTTTTGTTGTGACTTTACCTAAATCTAAGTACAATCCCTCGACATTTTTTAGACTAAATTCAGCTCTGCTTAAAAAAAGATCACTGAAATCTGTAAAAAGGATCTGTTCGGGTCTTGAGCAATGCTATTCAAGTTAGTATAATGCGCGACCTTTGATAGCCTTGTATAGACTTTCTATAGCGGATCTAAACCTCTATCCTTCTGTTTAGAAATAGAAGAGGTTCGGCCACCAAGGTTGATATCGAGCTGAAACGATTTTGGAGAAGACATTCATGTCACGAGTATGCCAAGTAACTGGTAAGCGTCCAGTAACGGGTAACAACCGTTCACACGCACGAAATGCTACTAAGCGTCGTTTTCTGCCGAACCTACAAACTCATCGTTTCTGGGTAGAGAGCGAAAAACGTTTTGTTAAACTACGCCTTACTGCAAAAGGTATGCGCATCATTGACAAGAAAGGCATCGATGCTGTTCTTGTTGACATTCGTGCGCGCGGCGAAAACGTTTAAGAGGAAATAGGCAATGGCAAAGAAAGGCGTTCGTGAGAAAATCCGTCTAGTATCAACTGCTGAGACAGGTCACTTCTACACAACTGATAAGAACAAGCGCAACATGCCTGGCAAATTCGAGATCAAGAAATTTGATCCTGTAGTTCGCAAGCACGTTGTGTACAAAGAAGCTAAAATCAAGTAATTGATTTCTTCTTTGTAACTTCTGAATAGAAGTCAATATTGAAAACCCAACTTTCGAGTTGGGTTTTTTATTGTCTAAAATTTGTCAATCGGTGAGACTGGTATCCCTCATTGTTCCAATTTTAAACCAAGCATCTTGAGGTGACTTTTGTATATACTGTTTGCATTAGCTTGAAAGGATTGAAGTATGCAGTCTACATCTCGTCGTCGCCGCTGGAACAACTTCCTCATTCTCGGGGTGGTCGCGTTTATGGTGATTCTAAATTTGCCAACCGTGATTAAAAGCTATTTGATGGATCCCCCTCCAGAGACTCAGTACCCTTATTTGCTTAATCCAGCTTTAGATCTAAAAGCGATTTATGCCACTCAATGGTCATTAACTTATCAAGATGGTGCATGGACATTAACTGTTCCTGCGAAGGTTAACGCAGAAGAACTGGCTTTACGCTGGCAAGGTATCGTCGGCACGGAGGTTCCTGAGGATAATTATCAGGCATTACAGGCAAACTTACCTTCACCAAGTTCGTTGGAAGTGTGGTATACCGATCAAGAAGAGCCACAAAGGATCACCGTGTATCAGTTGCCGCAATTTTGGTTGCTTAAGAACTGGCAAGATAAATGGATTGCAGTCACTCTGGAAGAGAATTATCTGTTTCCCAATGATGCCAATCAGAACCAAAAAACGGCGCCATAATAATCGCTTAGAACGAAGCGTTGATTACCTGACGTAGCGATTTAAATCAGCCAGAGTGCCCAAGTACGTATTCTGGTTGGTAATACACCATCAGCAAATAATATCGACGGAGTTATCTGTGCCTGAACTACCAGAAGTTGAAGTCAGTCGAATGGGAATATCGCCTCACTTGATTGGGGAGACAATTAAGTCACTGACTTTCCGTACACCAAAGTTGCGTTGGGAGATCCCTGCGGAGCTTAAACAATTGGAAGGACAAGTTGTTCGCAATATTCGTCGCAGAGCCAAGTATTTAATCATTGAAACCGATGCTGGTTGTGCGATTGTTCACTTGGGGATGTCAGGGTCATTGCGAGTATTAGATGCTGAAATTGCACCGAGTAAACATGATCACGTTGACCTGAAGCTGAGTAATGGCAAGGTATTGCGTTACAATGACCCTCGGCGTTTTGGCGCTTGGCTTTTTAGTTCAGATGGCAATCATGTGGTGCTGGGGCATATGGGACCTGAACCATTAACTGATGAGTTTAGTGCGCTTTATATGCAAGAAAAGGCCACCAAGAAGCGCGTTGCAGTAAAACAATTTATCATGGACAACAAGGTGGTCGTTGGGGTTGGAAATATCTACGCCAGTGAATCGTTGTTTAGTGCTCGTATCCATCCTACGCGGCCTGCGGGAAGTTTAACTGTTGAAGAGTGGCAACAACTAGTGTCTGAGATTAAGCAGGTGCTTGCTACTTCGATTACACAAGGCGGCACCACACTGAAAGACTTCTCTCAAGCCGATGGTAAACCGGGCTATTTCGCGCAAGAGTTACGTGTATATGGCAAAGGTGGTCAAGCTTGTCCAAATTGTGGCAGTGAGATTGAAGAGTTAAAAATAGGCCAACGGAACACTTTTTTTTGCTCCGTGTGTCAAAAGTAATGTTTAGTTAGTGTGAGTATAGTCCGCACTAAGATGTGGTAGTTTAGAGAGCAATAAGTATGAAATATTTAGTGACAGGTGCAGCAGGCTTTATTGGTTCGGCTGTTGTGGAGCGTTTGTGTGCTTTAGGGCATCGCGTTGTGGGTATTGATAATCTCAATGACTATTATCCGGTGTCACTAAAACATGATCGTTTAGTGCGTGTAGCACACGACTCTTTTACATTTATCGAAATGGATTTGGCGGATCGCGAAGGCATCGCAAAGTTATTTGCGGAGCAGCAGTTTGAACGTGTTATCCATCTTGCTGCACAAGCGGGTGTGCGTTATTCGATTGACAATCCAATGGCGTATGCTGACAGCAATTTGGTTGGGCATCTTACGATTCTCGAAGGTTGCCGACATCACAACATTGAGCATCTGGTCTATGCCTCATCAAGTTCTGTCTATGGGCTTAACCAGAAGATGCCGTTTGCTACGCAAGACTCGGTTGACCATCCCATCTCATTGTATGCTGCAACTAAGAAATCTAATGAGCTGATGGCTCACACATACTCACATCTCTATGGTGTCCCAACGACAGGTTTGCGTTTCTTTACCGTCTATGGGCCTTGGGGGCGTCCTGATATGGCGTTATTTAAGTTTACCAACGCGATTATGAAAGGCGAAACAATCGATGTGTACAATCATGGCGATATGCGCCGAGACTTTACTTATATCGATGATATTGTTGAAGGTATTCTTCGTATCCAAGATATTATTCCGCAAAAGAATACTGACTGGACAGTCGAACAAGGTTCACCTGCCAGTAGCTCTGCACCATACAAAGTGTACAACATCGGCCATGGCAGTCCGGTTAAGTTAATGGACTTTATTGAGTCTCTAGAGAACTCTTTGGGTGTTAAAGCGAAGAAAAATTTGATGCCGATGCAACCAGGTGACGTCTATGCTACTTATGCAGACACTGAAGATTTGTTTAACGTGATAGGCTATCAACCTCAAGTCAAAGTACCACAAGGGGTACAAGCCTTCGTTGATTGGTATCGCGCGTACTATAAGAATTAGTTTCTATTGGCGAGCATTCGCTCGCCTTTTCTTTATGGGGGAGTTGCTGTCATACCTTGGCTTTGCTTTTCAGGGCCTGTGCGACAATTGCGGGCACAAACCCACTTACATCACCGCCATGAATCGCAACTTCACGCACGATTGTCGAGGAGATAAAGGCATGCTCCTCTGCCGGGGTGAGAAACACACTCTCTAATCCCGGTAATAGGCGACGATACATATTGGTCAAACCAAATTCGTATTCAAAATCGACCGTGGTTCTTAAGCCTCGGATTAGCACGTTAGCTTGCTCTTGTTTGGCAAAGTCAACCATGAGTCCGCTGAACCCCTTTGAACTGACATTCTCTAGATGGTTCGTCACTTGTTGCGCGAAATCGACGCGTTCTTGCAAACTAAACATAGTGTTTTTACTTGGGCTTGCGGCAACAGCAATGATGACCTCGTCAAACATGTCAGCTGCGCGTTCAATTAAATCTAAGTGCCCATTGGTAATGGGATCAAATGTGCCAGGGTAAATGACTCGGGATAAATGTTTTTTGCTCACGGCTCTGCACTCAAAAGTCTAACTCCTTCTATAGTAACAAAAAGGCTGACGTTTACCCAAGTAAGCCGTTATCATTGGCAAAGAGAGTTTAGTTAGGAAAAGGCAATGAAAAAAATACTGGTAGTGCGCAACGATAAAATTGGTGATTTTATGCTTGCTTGGCCAAGCTTTGCGATGTTGAAACAATCCCTACCAGATTGTCATATAACAGCTTTAGTGCCGAGTTATACGGTAGCTCTAGCGGAGCTCTGTCCTTGGATTGATCAGGTTATACTTGATCCGACAAAGAAGGGCGAGAAACAGGCGCAACGTGATTTAGTCACTAAGCTTAAGTCGCAGCAGTTTGATGCGGCGATCAATCTGTTCTCTACCACTTACAACGCGAAGTTGGTATGGAAAGCCAAAATTCCTTACCGCTTAGCGCCGGCAACTAAGCTTGCTCAAATCTTTTATAACAAACGCATTAAGCAAAAACGCTCTCAATCAGCGAAACCTGAATACCAGTACAATCTTGATCTGATCCGTGCTTTTTTAGCGGATATCAAAGTTGATATTGTTGAGCCTACAACCCCTTATTTGACGTTTACTCAGGAAGAGTTGGCCACACAAAGAGCTAAGCTCGCGCAATCTTTAACACTTGATATCAATACTCCGTGGTTGTTTGTTCATGCTGGTAGTGGCGGTTCGGCAAATAATCTCACGTTGCAACAATACACCGATCTTGTTTCAGGTATTACCGGTAATTTCTCAGTGGTGTTAACCGCAGGGCCAGGGGAAGAGGAAAAAGCCGCGCAACTTCATGCACTTTTAGCTGCGCAAGGAGTTCGAGTTGCTTTATATGATAAAAACGATGGCTTAGTTGATTTCTCGCGCTCAATTGCGTGCGCAAGTTGCTTTATTGCTGGTTCGACAGGTCCGTTGCACATTGCGGCAACGCTTGATGTTCCGACCGTGGGGTTTTTCCCGAGTAAACGCTCCGCGACACCACTTCGTTGGCGACCAATTAACTCAGAGGGGAGACACATTGCATTTTGTCCACCACAAGCTGAGGATAAGGCGAGCCAAGAAAATATGTCGCGAATTGAAATTGAGCAAGTCGTTAAACAGCTACAGCCATGGATAAACCTATATTTATCCATGTAGATAGAGACAAAAAAGCAGCCGTTTCAGGCTGCTTTTTACTAGAATTTTTCTGGCATTTTTTCGGTTTCAGTGCGAATCCACAAATCGGCATACTTAACGAAAGTGGAGTGAGCGGAGAGCAGGGAGAGCAAAAAGCCTTGTTTGCCGTCTAAGAAACCAGCTTTGACGATGTACATCTTAATAAAGCAGCCAAGTGCATGAAGAATACCTTGTGAGATACTGCTCTTTTTGCCTTTTCTTTCTCTTTGTTCTGCCCAAGCTTGTGCGTAACCAGCAGACTTGACCAAGTAGTGATTCATATCGTTGTAAGTGAAATGAATCAGATCGCCGTTAAGATTTTCTACAGTCATCTCTGATGAGACGACCACTTTTTCGTGTACCAACGAGTCGTTATATTGGGTCAACTTCGTTGGATAAAGGCGAAGAACTCGATCTGGGTACCAACCACAATGTTTGATGTATCGACCAAATACCCAGCTCAAGCGAGCGGTTTGATAAATAGTGTTCGGGGCATTGTTCGCCACGGCTGCTAAAACGCTGGATTTGAGTTCTTCGGTCACGCGTTCATCGGCATCTAACCACAATACATAGTCAGATTCGACGTAAGATTGGGCGAGTTGACGTTGAGGACCAAACCCAGGCCATTGAGCATTCACATAGAATTTGTCGGTAAATTGGCGAGCAATTTCTTCGGTATTGTCGCTGCTACCAGAGTCGAGTACCACAATTTCATCGACCCAATCATGCACAGTTTCTAGGCAAGCTTTTAAATGTTGGGCTTCATTTTTGACAATAAGTGCGACGGCAATAGTCGGTTTGCTCACTCTGGTACCTCTGGCTACTGAATGAAAAGTTCAATTGGGCAATGATTGAAGTGCCCACGGTTATTCGCTTAGTTTAAATTTAGCTCAGTCGTTACTTTATCAAACATTGCAATTACTTGCTGAGGTTTGATTCGTTGCATGGCATGCTTGTCTTTTACTCGTGCGCGCCAATTGAGTTGCTCGGCCGATTTGCCTGTTTCTGCCAAGATGGCCTCTTCGTAAGCAGAGACCACATATTGACGATATTGATAAGGCCCCGTTCTTTGTGGGTTATGATGCGCATATAAACCGATGACAGGCGTATTCATCGCATTGGCCATATGAGTCGGCCCTGTATCTGGGGCAATCACAAGGTCGGCTTTATCAAGTAATGCCAGCATTTCTTTTAGCGAACTTTGACCAACTAAGTTGCAAACAGTGTGGGTTAACTGTGTCTCCACCTCGTTTGCCAACGCTATCTCAATGGGTGCGGGGCTGCCTGCTAGAATGATGTTCCAGTTGTGCTTTTGGGCATGTTGAATGACCTCAGCATAGCCTGTTGCTGTCCAATTTTTATAGGCTTTACTCGCGGCAGGAACGATCACTAAATTCGGCTTGTTGTTGGCGAGTTGCGCATTTGCCCAGTTAGCATCTTGCTCTGAATAGTTTAATTGCCATGATGGTGATACATCCCTAACACCAAGGGTGGTGCCAAACGCCAATAAGCCATCTAACACATGCATGGAATCTGGTGATGGAACTTTAACGTTGGTAAACAAGGTTTGACCATCTTGGCTACGCAACTTATCAAATCCCAGTTTGTACTTCGCTTTGATGCCTAAGGTGGCAATACTCGCGCGAATCGCGTATTGCATATGTAGCAATGCATCAAAATGGTAGCCCTTCAGTTGCTGCCAGAGTTGTTTATAGCCAGCCCAACCTTGTTTTTTATCAAATACAACAACTTTGATACCGTCCAGATCTCCGATTAAATGCGCTTCAAGCTTCCCAGTAATCCAAACAATTTCCGTATTTGGCCACTGGCGTTGGATAGCTTGAACGGCTGCAATAGTATTGCAGACATCACCAATCGCGGATAAACGAAGGACACATATAGATTGAGGCGGTGAGGTAAAAAGCGACATAGTTTATTCTTCTGGCAAGCAATAGCGAAGATTATGCAGAGTGGTTCAATAAATGTAAAATGCCAACCAGCATTGAATGAGAGAAAAGCTCGATATGAAAACCTTGCATGTGGACAACCAAACCATTTGGTATGACGAAACACTACTAAAAGAAGACCCTAAACGGGTATTTAGTCCTGAATTTTGGCAGCAAAATGGTCAGGTTATTGGCAGCGCTCAAGGTCGAGGTACGACATGGTTTGTCAAAACAAAGCTGCTTGATGCTGCTTTGCGCCACTATCGACGTGGCGGTCTGTTTGGCAAAATTGTCAATGATAGTTACCTCTTTAGTTGTTGGGAAAAAACGCGCAGCTACCAAGAGTATCAATTACTTCAGGTGTTAATTGGTGCTGGGGTGAATGTCCCAAGACCGATTGCCGCACGAGCTATCAAGCAAGGTTTGGTCTATCAAGCCGATTTGCTGAGTGAAAAAATCGCCAACGCTAAAGATTTGGTGTCTGTACTCAGTGAAACCGCGTTATCAGACGAAATGTATCAAAAAATTGGGCAAGAAATTAGAAAGATGCATGATGCTCAGGTCAATCATACTGATCTCAATATCCACAACATTTTGATTGACGACCAAGAAAAGGTTTGGATTATCGACTTCGATAAGTGCAACCGCCAGTCTGGTGATGATTGGAAACAGTCTAACTTAGATAGACTAAAGCGTTCATTTGAGAAGGAAGTCGGCAAGAGAGATATTGCATGGCAAGAGCATGATTATGTAACGCTCATTGAGGGATACAATGGTAAGCAATAAAACAGCCTCTCGTTTTGCCACCAATGTTGATGATTGCCTACAAAATTAAGCAGACTAACGACATCGTTAGTCTGCAGAGAGTATGTTATCAATAGTTGTTTTAATTGCACCTTTGTTTTCTGACATATAGTGATAAGCCGTTTGTCCCTGTTGGTGCATATTTTGTGGGTGATCTAACAAAGACCTCAGTTGCTGACTCAGTTCTTCATGAGATGCGGTGATAGTAATGGCTTTGAGATCTTTTAGCTTGTTGACGACCTCAAGAAAGTTATAGTAACTCGGGCCAGAAAGAATCGGTTTAGCGAGTGCCGCTGGTTCGAGAACATTATGACCGCCCACTTTGTCGCCAATTAAGCTCCCACCCATAAAACAGATATCTGCCGCTTGTATCAGGGTTAGCATTTCGCCCATCGTATCGCCAAGGTAGACTTGCGCTGATCCAATGTGAGCAAAATCAGGCAAGGAACGACGCTGTGTAACAAAGCCAAATTGGTTACAAAGATCAAAGACGGAATTAAATCGTTCCGGATGTCTTGGAACAAGAATAAGTAACGCATCTGGAGAGTGTTCTAATAGCGCTTTGTGTGCCTGCAACACTTGCTCATCTTCACCTGTGTGTGTGCTAGATGCAATCCAGATTGGCCGCTTGCTTCCAAGGGACTCTCTCAGTTGGTTGCCCATTGATATGGCATGTGGATCCACATTGATATCGAACTTAATCGAACCGGTGACTAACACCTTACTTGCATCGACGCCCAGTCGAACAAATCGCTCCGCATCCTCCTGGAATTGACACAGTACTAAGTCCAAGTGACGACTTAACTGGTTAAAAATCGATTGTACTTTGGCGTAACGCTGACAAGAACGCTCGGACAAACGAGCATTAATGACCTTGATAGGAACCCCTTGCTGCGCCACGGTATGGAGAGTATTGGGCCATAACTCAGTTTCCATAATGATAAGCTGACAGGGATTAATCGCGCTTAGAAAGCCTTTAACTGCAAAAGGAAAGTCGAGTGGCATATAACGGTGTGTAACAAGATCACCGAGTTTGCTTGCTTGTTCCGCGCCAGTTGCCGTGGTTGTGGTAATTACTATTTCAGTGTCAGGATAGCGCTGTTTGAGTTGCTTAATTAATGGTGTGACAGCAATAGTTTCACCCACCGAGACAGCGTGAATCCAAATAGGTTGGCATTTTGACTGCAATTTAGGAGTGAAACCAAAGTGCTCTTTCCAACGTTTTCCCACACATGGCTTGCCTGCTTTTTTTTTGTATAAAGAAAACAGCAAAAATGGCGATGCGAGTGTGAGCAATAAGGTGTACAACCAGCGAATGAGCACTTTGTTCAATCCTATCTATATTTCTTAAGCCTGTTCGGCAGTATTCTGAGCTTGTTGCTTGCTACTCATATCAACAGCAGTAAGGGATTGCTGCATGGTAGAAAGAATTTGCTCATTGCTTGGAATGCTGCCTGAGGCATTCATAACAATTCGGTGATCGCCTTCTAGTGGGGTGTATCTAAATGGTACCGTCGAGTAGAAGATGCCAACCGTTGGCGTATGTGTCGAGATTGCCACATTTCTAATTCCAGTGTCTGGAGCGACAACTAAGCGAGCTTTGGCTGAAAACTCAACCAACTGTTCCAGTGGTAAACAGTCTTGGATAGAAAAGTTGTTCTTGCCGACTAAATGCTTAAGGAAATCACCTTTTTCAAAGTCATTTTTCCCTTCCAAGTAGACGTGCTGAAACTGAGGGAATTTATCTATCGCTTGTTCGATAAGTTGCTTCATTTGCGACTCAGGTAAAATCTTACTTTTGGTTGAAGCGCCATTAAAGTAGAGAATTTTTGCCTTTTCGTCCTCTTGTTCATGGTAGACATTTAGATGACTTGGGTAGGCAAAATCAAGAGGTCGCTGTGGAACATGGCCAAGCATTTTGAGCATATCCAGCATCACTTCGACTTCTGGTTGATAGTCCGAGCGAAATACTGCGATGTTATATAGGGAACCACATAAGTAAGATTTGTATGGAAAACCAAATTTAAGCTTAGCTTTGCTGAAAAGTGTCATCCAATAGGAGCGACTAGTACCGGCGACATCAAAAATAATGTCTTGCTCTTCAAGTTGACGAAACTCAGCAATCTGCTGTTGCCATGTCAGGTGCTTTTTATCTTCGCGTCCTGCCATAAAAATCGTTTCATCAGCAAGATCAGAGGGTGCACCGTATTGGTAATTCGATACACCAACCAACGTAATTTTTGCATTAGGGAAAAACTTACGAGCTTCGACAAGCATTGGACGGACGATTACTTGATCGCCAAGTGCGGCATGACGAAAAATAGCGATTTTCTTTACTTTTTCTGGTGAGAATTCATTCTCAAGGTAGCGACGAGCTTGCTTCGAAGCATAAGCACCGCGCTCAAACCATAAATGATTCATAGTATTATCCAATAAACTCGTCTAAAGCGTTAATGACAGACTCAGGCATTAGTTTGTTGAGGCAATCTAAATGGCTCAATGGGCACTCGCGTTTGAAGCAAGGTCGACACTCAATATTAGTGTGTACCATTTTTAGCTTGTCGGTTAAAGGTGGCGTGTATTGAGGCGAGCTTGAACCGTATATCGCGACAATATTGCAGCCAACGGCAGCAGAGACGTGCATCAACCCTGAATCATTGCTGATCACGGTATGACAAGCTGCTAGTAAATCGACTGCTTCAATCAATGATGTGTCACCTGCAAGGTTGAAGCATTGCTTTGCATCATCAATAGAGAGTTGCGAGCGGATTAGCTCACACACTTCTCGATCTTTTGCTGAACCAAATAACCAAATATCAAAGCCTTTACTGATTGCATGTTTAGCCACTTGTGCATAGTAGCGATCAGGCCAGCGTTTTGCAGGACCAAACTCTGCACCAGGGCAAAGACCAATTACAGGTCTATCACTGCATAAGTTCAAGCGTTGTCTTGCCGCTTGCTGATTTGAACTATCAACCAATAACTGCGGGCGAGGGCAAGTGTTCAGTGCTACATCGTTTAACATGTTGGCTTGGCTGTGAGCTAAAGCGACATATCTTTCAACCATGTATTGGAACACACGCTTGTCTGGACGCAAATCTGTGAGTAGGCCGTAGCGCATTTCACCTTTCCAGCCAATGCGCTGTTGGATTCTGGCAAAGAAAGGGATCAGAGCTGACTTGGCTGAGTTTGGTAAAATAAAGGCGTGGGTATATCCTTGCTTGCTAAGGGAACGAGCAAGTTGCCAGCGACCTTTGAGATTAAACTGCCCATGACCGATTGGCATTTCTATTGCGTGGTCAATTTCCGGCATGCGTTCTAAGATAGGCTTACACCAAGCTGGGGCAAGCACATCAAGTTGGGCGTGCGGATGGGTTTGCTTTAAAGTCGTGTACAGGCTTTGAGACATTACCATGTCGCCAACCCAGGATGGCCCGATAATCAGCGCTTTCATCAATTATTCTACCGTGAGTTTCTGGTTGTGCTTATCTGCCGCCACAATAGCAAAAAAGACTGCAAGCATAAATCCATAGAAAGAGCCAATTGCGTTTGACGTCAATGGAACCTCTGTGAGTCCAAAAATGCCAAAGCCTGCCACAAACGTAGCTCCTGTTAGTGCCCAAGGGCTTTGGGTGCTGAAAAAGTGCAGGGCAAAAACAAAAAACGGAATCACAAAGATAGTAATTAAGCTTATAATCCCAAGGACACCATTGCTTGCCAGCATTTCAAAATATTGGCTATGGGCATGTCCTCTAGCTATTTTAGATGCTCTTTCTGCGATTTTTCCATCTAAGTATAATTGATGGTTTAAGGTTTCACGTTGTTCGTAAGGCAGACCATAAAGAGGACTTGCCTTAAACGCTTCAATCGCACCATACCAATATTGGAGGCGATCTCCTGATGAGGTAGCTTTGTTGATTTGCCCTTGTTTTATTGAAACAAATTCATTGATAGTGTAATCAATTCTATTCTGAAAACCTGCAAAGTTGTTGTAAGCCAGAGTTGTTGCTAATCCAAAAATAGCAAGAGAAGCGAATACCTTAACTAGGTTAATTTGGCGAATATTTAGTAAGGCGAAGACGATTAAAATTAGAGGAATAGCAAAAATACCACCTCGAGTTAAAGTTAGGCAAACTGATACTACACTCAAAATAAAAGCGGTGAAAAGCAGTATTTTTTTGCTGCTACCCACTATTAGAGTAAAAGCCAAAAACGCAAGTGAGCAGGCGAGATAGCCAAAGTTAATACTAAATAAGAAGCCGTCGACCCGAGGCATTGCTAAATAAAAGTACTGATAGCAAGCAAGCATAAACGTGCCCACTGAACCGATGACCACACCATTCTCTAAGAAAGGTCGCAGCGGAAGGTTACGTTTGATTAAAGTTCTGCTTAAAGCTAAGTAAATGGGTAAACATAACAGTAACCTAATCCCGCCTTGGAAATAGCGAGCGGTACTACCATCAGCAATCGCAACTGGAATCGCGCCAATTAAGTAACAACAAAAGCAGATCGTAGCTAGCGTATCGAACTTTGTCCATTTAAGTGGTTCCGGGTTAAGTTTTAGGTAAGTTAGCGAAAGCAATATCGCGATTATCACGACACCGACACTAAAGTTATTGGTTGTTAGAAGTAATGCTGGAACTAGGGCAAGACACCAACAAATGGCTCTAGGGTAAAAGTCTTTGAACATCATCTTTGTTATTTTGCTTTTCTGAATGTGTAGTTACCAACAATTTTGCGCCATAAACCAAATACAGTGGTTTTTGGGAAAATCGCAATACGACGAATCTGGTATAGGTCTTGGTGGGCAGCAAGTGGGCCACTATTGGTGGCGACAGCAAACTGATAACCAAGCTTTTGCGCAAGTTGCTTTGAGTTATGATCTAAAGATCCATATGGGTAGGCAAATGAAACTAAAGGTTTGCCAGTTACTTGCTCTAACAGTGATTTATTTTCCGCAATTTCTTGTTTTTGTTGTTCGTATGACAAGCTATTTAAATGTGGGTGAGTCATAGTATGACCACCAATTTCAATATGCCCTGATTGAGTTAGAGCTTTCAGTTCCTCGATGTTCATGAGAGGGACCGGCTTTTCTGGATTGCTTGTCACTTCAACATCCCAGCGATTGTAGCTTTCTCCTATCACTGCATACACAACCGCTTTCTGGTTGTACTTTTTCAGCAGTGGGAGCAATAGTTCATAGTTATCTTTATAGCCATCGTCGACAGTGATAATAATATATCGCTTACCGGCCTCAAGACGACTAATGACCCCTTTATTTGCAAGGTCTTCAAAAGTAATGGTTTCAAACCCCATTCGCTTAATGAGCTTTAAGTGTTTCTCCAACATTTCTACGTGTAAGTAGGTACCGTGGACGCCTTTTTCACTATCATCTTTGATAAAGCGGTGATACATGATAATTGGCATCTCTTTGCGGATTTTTTCCACGTAGACGGTTTGATAAATATCTTCGACTTGATCGACAATTTGGGCTAGGTCGTAGTTCTCTCTAACTATTGCCGCGACTTGCTTTGGGCAATGTGGAGAGCGTAGGCCTAGTTCGATTTGTTGGGTGACCGTTTGGTAATCGATATCTAGATCGATGGGGCCTATATCGCCAAAGTTTGTTGCCATGGCTTGCTTAATATTACTCTCGTCAACGACACCAATGGCCGTTGCTTCGCCAATCGCGAGTGTAGGACGTCCGCAAAGTAGAGACTCCATTGCGACTCTTCCAGCACCGATAACAAGATCTGAGTTTGCTAGCACTGCAGCAACATCTTTAGAGTAACCGCAAAACTCAACTTTTGAGGCGAATTTTTCAAAACGTGGCTCGACCTTTGAACCAGAAATGATTTTGATATCATACTTGCTTGTATCTAAGCACTGCTCAAGCAATTGGTAACATAGCTCACCTTTTGGTCCAGTAAGGCGACCAATAATGCTAATAACAGGTTTGCTATTTTTCGGTGCTGTTTGCCAATTGAATGCATTGGTTTCGATGCCATTTCGACTTACTTGGAGCATATTTTCTGGCACATTTAAGTCGTCGATTAGTTGTTTTTTGATGGCTTCACAAACTGGTAAGGCTTTATCACCCATAGCATGGAATTTTTTCCGAGATGCGTGCACAGGTTGGCGACCATGCACGGTGGTTACCATGGGGGTACCAGTTATTTTACAGGCTACGTGGCAACTCCAACTCGACGCTCGAGAGTGGGCGTGAACCAGTTGAATGTTATGTTTTTTGATTAGATAGATAAGATACGCTACGTGCCAAAATCGACGTGGAATACTGCGTTTATTAAATCTGAGTTTAAAAAAATCACCTTGAAAGGGTTTGGTTAAGGTATCAGATACATAGGTGATGTTGTGTCCACGCTTTGTTAACTCGTTACCAACGGTGGTTGCATAAACTTCTGCGCCAGTCACCTCTAATTGTGACAGTGCCATCAAGATATTCATCAATTAACTCTATTCTTAGGGTGTGGCTAATTTGTGATTTGGAAAAGGTAGAGTTGAATGGGACAACTCTACCTTTGATGGAGGTGTCGATCTTATGCGTTAATAATCTGCATATATTCTGCCACGCCTTGAGCGACTGTTTTAAACGTGTGATCACAACCTGTAGCGCGCAGTTTGGTTAAATCTGCTTGCGTATATTCTTGGTATGCGCCTTTCAAGTGTTCTGGGAATGGGATCGTTTCGATTTCGCCTTTGCCGTGAAACTGAATAACAGCCTTGGCAACTTCTTCAAACGACTCTGCGTTACCTGTTCCGAGGTTAAAAATACCTGAAGCTCCGCTTTCTAAGAACCATAGGTTTACTGCAGCGACATCGCCTACATAGACAAAATCGCGTTTGAAGTGTTCACTGCCAGCAAACAGTTTCGGATTTTCACCCGCGTTCATCTGATTGTTTAGGTGGAAGGCGACTGATGCCATTGAACCTTTGTGCTGCTCACGAGGGCCGTAAACATTGAAGTAACGGAAGCCAGTGATTTGAGACAGTTTTTCACCATGCTGCTCAGCGTCAGCCCAGATACGACGCACGTAATTGTCAAACTGTTGTTTAGAGTAACCGTAAACATTTAAAGCACCTTCATACTGTTTTTCTTCAATGAAGGTTTCGGTTTCGCCATATGTCGCCGCAGAGGAGGCGTACAAGAAAGGAATTTCGCGCTCTAAACAGTAATGAAGCAACTCTTTTGAATACTCATAGTTGTTGAGCATGACATACTTGCCATCCCATTCTGTGGTTGCAGAGCATGCGCCTTCATGGAAGATGGCTTCGATAGGGCCGAAGTTTTCCCCAGACATTATCTGCATTAAGAAATCATCACGATCCATGTAGTCAGCGATATCTAAATCAACAAGGTTTTTGAATTTTCGCCCGTTTTTTAGGTTATCAACGACAAGAATATCGTTAATTCCTTTCTCATTAAGCGCCTTAATAATATTGCTGCCAATCATGCCAGCGCCGCCAGTTACGATGATCATATGATAAACCTATCAGTATTAAGTTAATTAGTTACAATATATCACAGTTTAGAGTCAGGTGATTACTTCATATTGCAGACCTTAGTCAGTGCCAAATAGGTCTCGAGTATAAACTTTATCAGAACAAGGCTTGAGCTCATCTGTCAGTCGATTAGATACGATGATATCTGACATCTCCATGAACTTATCCAAGTCGGAAATCACTTTGGAGTTAAAAAAGAGTTCTTCTTGCAATACCGGCTCATAAACGACGACTTCAATACCTTTTGCTTTGAGGCGCTTCATAATTCCTTGAATTGAAGATGCTCTGAAATTGTCAGAACCCGATTTCATAATTAGACGATAGATACCAACAACTTTAGGGTTGCGTTTAATAATACTATCAGCAATGAAATCTTTACGAGTTCTATTAGCGTCTACAATCGCACCAATTATATTGTTTGGCACGTTTTGATAGTTAGCAAGCAGCTGCTTAGTATCTTTTGGTAAGCAGTAGCCACCATAACCAAAAGAAGGGTTGTTATAGTGGTTACCGATTCGCGGATCGAGCCCTACTCCCTCGATAATTTGACGAGAGTTCAAGCCATGAGCCTCTGCGTAAGAGTCGAGCTCATTAAAATACGCTACGCGCATTGCGAGATAGGTGTTGGAGAAGAGTTTGACCGCTTCTGCTTCTGTTGAATTGGTATAGAGTACTTCTATATCTGTTTTCTGCGCGCCCTCTACCAATAAGTTCGCAAAAGTTTCCGCTCGCTCACTTTGTTCTCCCACTATGATGCGAGAAGGATATAGGTTGTCATAAAGCGCTTTTCCTTCTCTGAGAAACTCTGGAGAAAAAATGATGTTTTCGCACTGAAACTCAAGTTTTATTCTTTCTGTGTACCCAACAGGTACCGTTGACTTGATGATCATGATGGCAGAAGGATTGTATAGCAGAACGTCTTTGATTACAGATTCGACAGAGGACGTATTAAAGTAGTTTGTTTTTGGATCATAGTCAGTTGGTGTTGCGATAATTACGTAATCAGCGCCTTGATACGCCTCTTGCTTATCGACGGTTGCTTTGAAATCTAGATTTTTAGTTGATAAAAAATGTTCAATTTCTACATCGGCAATAGGTGATTTTTTGCAATTAAGCATATTCACTTTGTCTTCTAGAATATCAAGAGCAATTACGTGATTTCTTTGCGCCAGTAACATAGCGTTAGACAGACCGACATAGCCTGTACCTGCAACAGCAATTTTCACAGGGGAATCCTCACTAAATATCACTTACCTGCATTGGTAAATGGTTTACGTACATATAGTTATCTTGCGATGTTTTCTAATTCTTGAAAAAACAAATAAGCGCAAAAGAGCCTATCATCTTACTCGCCATTACTTGCTTCGATGCTTTGCTGCTTCCACACTAGATCGCCAATACCATCTGTTGGTTTAAATCCGGTTGGTGCGTCTAGAAGCAATTGCCTAATTTTCTCATGGTCCATATTGTGGCATGCGAAGTCTAGTTGCTCTAACAGTGCGTTGTAGTCACTTTCTGGAAGATACACTTCTTGAGCTGTCATAATCCTTTCGTGAGCGGTTTGCTTCACGTTATCGCCTATGAGTAACTCTTCGAATAGCTTCTCTCCTGGGCGTAGTCCTGAGTATTTAATTTCAATATCACCTCGAGGATTATCGTCTGTTTTGACTTCTAATCCTGAAAGCTTGATAAGTTTCTCAGCCAAATCAGTGATTCTTACAGGGTGTCCCATGTCTAAAACAAATACATCTCCCCCTTCCGCCATTGCTCCCGCCTGAATAACCAACTGAGCAGCTTCTGGGATAGTCATAAAATATCGAGTAATTTCAGGGTGGGTTACCGTTAATGGACCGCCATTTGATATTTGACGTTTAAATAAAGGAATCACAGAACCTGATGAACCAAGAACGTTACCGAATCTAACCATGCAAAAGCGGGTCATATTGTTTGTAAGTTGACAGTTATCATCTAATGCTTGCAAAGCAAGTTCTGCCATGCGTTTAGTTGCACCCATGACGTTGGTTGGGCGCACCGCTTTATCTGTTGAAATTAATACGAAAGATTCAACTTTTGCTTCAATGGCTGCTTTAGCGCAGTAGTATGTACCAAAGGTGTTATTTCTTACTCCCTCTATGACATTAAACTCCACCATAGGGACATGTTTGTAAGCGGCAGCATGGTAGACGGTCTGAACCCCAAATGATTGCATAGTTGTAACTAAGCGATGAAAGCGTTGAACAGAACCTAGTAAAGGAATGATTTCAATGTTGCTATATGTAGCATTGAGCTCTCGGTCAATTTGATATAGGGCGAACTCTGATACCTCAAAAAGGACCAATTTCCTCGGAGCATACTTTGCAATTTGGCGGCAGAGTTCAGAGCCAATTGAACCGCCAGCTCCCGTAACCATCACTATTTTGTTTTTGATATTTGCTTCCATCAGTGATTGTTGCGGTGAAACTGAGTCGCGCCCAAGAAGGTCTTCGATCGGAACCTCTTTAAGTTGGTCAATGCTTGCAATTCCCGCGACAATATCAGTCATATCCGGAACTGTTTGAACTTCAACAGAGAGCTCAGCTAACTGTTCGAGCACTTCTTTTCTTCGAGCTCTTGAAGCTTTGGGTATTGCGAGCAAAACCTGATCTATATGGTATTTTTCGATGAGCTTTTGTGCTTCTTGAATCGGTTTTACTTGAAGTCCAATAATTATTGTATTTGTTAGTGTTTTGTCTTCGTCAATAAAAGCTCTTACTTTGTATTTTCCAGAGGCTCGTAATGCAACAGCTAGTTGGCGACCAGATGAACCTGCACCATAAATTAGAACATTGATTCTATCATCGTTAAATGTCTTAGATACCATTGCTCTAATAATAAACCTAGCCCCTCCGCAAGAGATAATGAGTAAACCTGCATATATCACAGGTACTGAACGAGGCATAAATTGTTGAAAATAATAGGTTGTGACAGCAAGGACAATGGCGGACATTACTGAGCCAAGCGTAATAATGTATAAAGCGTGCGCTGTTAGGTAGCGAAGTATTGCCCTGTAGAGCCCAAGCTTTGTAAAAATGACAACTGTGATGACCCCGGTGACTCCTGCCGTTAGAAAGAGCTCGTGAGTAATCAGGTCAAATGTATCGCCCAACCTAATCCATAACGCCAAATACAGGGAGAAAGAGACTAAAGATAAGTCAATGAATACGCTGAGAATTTGCTTCTTAGTTCTAGAGAGTTGCCAGATAGGCTCAAATCTTATCATCATTATTTTCCAGGTTTTATGGCATCACCACTGCCGCTTCCCATTACAGTCAAGACAATGTACCGGAAATAATTTCGAACACTGAGAGTATCAATCATTTGCTTGTCTATTTGGGCAAGTTGTTTTGGCGTAGACATATCGATATTTTGGATTTGCGCTAAGCCTGTGATTCCCGGCAATACGTCATAAACACCTAGTTTTTGGCGTTCATCCATAAGCTCTGTTTGATTGAAAAGATTCGGTCTTGGCCCAACAAGGCTCATTTCGCCCTTCAATACATTAATTAATTGAGGGAGTTCATCAATTTTGGTTTTTCTCAGAATATTTCCAAGCTTAGTAACCGCAGATTTACTTGCTAAATGACTAGCAACGGATTCGGTATCTTTTGCCATAGTTCTGAATTTTATCAAACGAAACTCGCGTTGGTTCTTTCCAACACGAGTTTGGATAAATATTGGTGAACCGGTATCAAAAAAACCTAATATTGTTACAGCAAGAAATATAGGAGAGAGTATCGTTAAGCCTAAAAAAGCAGCGATGAAGTCTATTATTCGGAACATGAGATAGTCCAATATTTTAAAACTGTTAATTGATAAAAACTGAGATGGATTACGACCTGCCATCTCAGTTATCTACACTAAGCTACAACACCTACAAACATTGAACCGGATAGATAATAACTTTGGCATTTATTCGCTACAGACTCATCAACCGCTTGCTTTACACCACATGGATTTCCATAGTCATGGAATACGACAATGCCACCTGATTTTACTTTTGGGAAAAAGTTATCAATGTCTTCTTTGCATCCTTCATAAGAATGATCAGCGTCTACAAATAAGATATCAACGCTCTTATCATTGAACTTACTTTCAAACTCTCTTGAGTACCCTCTGTGAATGGTTATATTTTTGAGATCTTTGGTGTTATCTAAAAATGTTTGATAAGTATCCCAATTCCCATCACTCATGGCATCGTTTTGCCACGTATCTAAACAATGCAATTCATCATGTTCATCTTTGTTCATTCCAATGAAGTTTGTCGATCTTCCGAGGAATGAACCAATCTCAATGATTTTTTTGCTCTGGTTTTTACGCACGATATGAGATAACTCTGCTCCCTCTATTCGAGATAAATGTCCTTTTATTGGATAATCTGGATACTTTGATAAAAGATATCGACTGCGTATTGCTCTATATATTCTCTTTATTAAATGCATAAAATAACTCTATTAATTGTTAATAACTTAAATGGTATTAATTTATCGAGCGTACTCTGTTACTAATTTAGATATAATAATAATATCCTTGTGAGTTAATCCCATATGCATAGGCAGTGAAATGATTTCATCGCTCGCTGCCAAAGCATTTTCGCAGCGGCCACAGCTACGATACATTGCATACTCAGAGTTATCGGTATAATGAACACCAGGGAAAATGTCATTCTCGTTTAACTTAATTAACAGTTCATCGCGGTTAGATACGCGAATTTGTAGTAAATGAGTAGATGATTCACAGTCTGGTGCGATAGGAACTATTCGCACGTTGGGTGCGTCTTGCAAACACTCACGGTACCAACTTGCAATTTGACGGCGGTATGCGTTGTCTGCGTCTAGATATTTTAGTCCAACTAACGCTAGGCCCGCCATAATAGAGTTACCATGGTACTTGAATCCAAGTTCTTCAACATCGTACTTCCATTTGTAAGAGCCTTGTGCAGCTGTTCGTGCATAAGTGTCTTTGTTGATTCCTAGCCAAGTGAGTTTTCTCGCTAATTCATCATCTGCCTTGTCTTGAAAGCAAATCATACCAGAGTCAGCAGTAGGTAAGTTTTTAACGGCTTGAAAGCTAAAGACAGAAACATCAGCATTGTGACCTACATGCTTTTGGTTTACACGAGTTCCAGCCATATGAGCAGCGTCTAGGACCAAAGCTAACCCGCGTTCTTTACAAATTTTAGATACTTCTTCAAGTTGACCTGAGTTACCACCAAGACCAACAAAAACGACCGCACGAGTTTTTGGGGTTATTTTTTGCAGGATACTTTGTGGATCTAAACATAGGTATTGATCAACATCTGCGAACACCGGTTCAAGTTTGGCGTATCGGATGGCATGGTTTGTTGAGACAAAAGTAAGTGACGCAGAAATCACTTCATCACCGTCATTCCAGCCATGTTTCTTTTTCAGAACTTCGAACGCAAGATGTAAGCCTGCTGTTGCTGAGCTTAGGAAGTGAGCATGAGGTAAACCTGTATACTCAACCCATTCATTTTCTATCTCGACTGTTTTGAACCCCATACCTGTCCAGCCTTTTTCTAGACATTCGCGGATTTGCTCAAGACATTCATCTACTCGAAAGTTTGGAACGAAAAGTTGTGTTGCCATAATTAAACCTATTGAAATATTTCAGCGTCTTCGAAAGAAGTGCCATTCTTATCTTTGTCAGAAATAGTGAATTCTACATCTAATTCTGGCCATGATATATTTAATTTATTATCGTCCCACTTGATGGTTCTCTCATCCGCAGGGGAATAGTAGTTGTTCGTTTTGTATAGAAATTCAGTATGGTCAGAAAGAGAAAGGAAACCATGTGCAAAGCCTTCGGGAATCCACAATTGTTTTCTGTTTTCCTCTGATAGTTCAACGGCAACCCATTGCATAAAAGTGGATGAGTTAGCTCGAAGATCGACAGCAACATCGAGTACTTTACCTTTAACGACACGAACGAGTTTAGCTTGTGTGTTCTCTATCTGATAATGAAGTCCACGTAAAACGCCCTTTGCTGACTTAGAGTGATTATCTTGAACAAACTTTACGTCGCGCCCAACCACATCAAGAAATTCTTTCTCATTAAAACTTTCCATAAAGAACCCCCTGTCATCACCAAAAATTTTTGGGGTGAGAATCAGGACGTCATTCAGTTTTGTTTTTTCTACCTTCATTTAGTCACCAGTTGACACAGATATTTTCCGTACTCGTTTTTCATCATCGAGCTAGATAGTTCTAATACTTTTTCGCTAGATAACCAACCATTGCGCCAAGCTATTTCTTCCAAGCAGGCAACTTTCAGTCCTTGAACATTTTCTATGGTTTGTACGAATGAAGATGCTTCATGCAGGCTTTCATGGGTTCCCGTGTCTAACCAAGCAAAGCCCCGACCTAATAGTTCAACCCTAAGGGTCTCTGCTTCTAAGTACATTTGGTTAATACTCGTAATTTCAAGCTCCCCACGAGCTGAAGGGGTAACTTGTTTAGCGTAGTCAATAACTCGATTATCATAGAAGTACAAGCCCGTCACCGCGTAGGTGGATTTAGGCACTAGCGGCTTTTCTTCTATTGAGATCGCCTTCATATCTTGATCAAATTCTACAACACCAAATCTTTCAGGATCTTTAACTTGATAGCCAAAGATTGTTGCGCCTTCTGTTTTTGTCGCTGCGTTTCTTAGTGTTTGACTGAATGATTGCCCATAAAAGATATTATCACCAAGTATAAGGCAGCAATGGTCATTACCAATAAAGTTCTCTCCAATAATGAAAGCTTGTGCTAGCCCATCTGGAGTTGGTTGAGTTGCATACTCTAGATTTATGCCAAGATCTTGTCCGTCTTTCAGTAGTCTTCTGAAACTCGCACTATCTTCAGGTGTTGTAATGATCAGAATATCCCGAATGCCCGCGAGCATTAGTGTTGATAGGGGATAATAAATCATTGGTTTGTCATAGACTGGTAGCAGCTGTTTGGATATACCTTTTGTGATCGGGTATAGCCGTGAGCCAGAACCGCCTGCTAGGATGATACCTTTCATTGTGAACCTTTCCCCATTCGTTCTATCTGATAAGAACTATCAAGAATACTTTGCCACCATTGATGGTTTTCAAGGTACCATTCAACCGTTTTTCTCAATCCTGTTTCGAATGTTTCTTCAGGCATCCAGTTAAGCTCTTCTTTTATCTTAGAAGCGTCAATGGCGTAACGTAGATCATGACCAGGTCGATCTTCAACAAACGAAATGAGGTCTCTATACATGGAGAGCCCTTTGGGTTTATTAGGAGCTAACTCTTCGAGGAGTGAACAAATCAACTCAACCACTTCAATATTGGATTTTTCATTGTGGCCGCCAATATTATAAGTCGCACTTACCTTTCCCTTAGTCGCGACAGTGTATAGCGCTCGAGCGTGATCTTCGACGTAAAGCCAATCTCTTATCTGTTTCCCTTCGCCATAGACAGGCAATGGTTGCCCTTTCAGAGCATTAATAATAACTAGAGGGATTAATTTCTCTGGAAAATGATAAGGGCCATAGTTGTTCGAGCAGTTAGACACGATTGTCGGTAAACCGTATGTTCGTTGCCAAGCCCTGACTAAATGATCACTGGATGCTTTTGATGCTGAATATGGGCTACTTGGGGCATAAGGAGTTGACTCTGTGAATAAGTCGTCCGAACCGTGTAAATCGCCAAACACTTCGTCTGTTGATATGTGATGGAATCTGAAAGATGTTTTTCGAGGTTCTGACAGTGTGTTCCAATACTCTCGAGCGGCCTCAAGAAGGGTATACGTACCTATGATATTGGTTTGAATAAAATCTGCTGGCCCATCAATGGAACGGTCTACATGCGATTCAGCAGCGAGATGCATAATAGTATCTGGTTGAAAGACATTTATTGCTTTCTTGATCGAGTCAGAGTCACAGATATCAAGTTTTTGGAAAGAGTAACGTTCACTACTAGCAATAGGGGTTAATGAGTCTAAGTTTCCTGCATAGCTGAGTTTATCTATGTTTAGTACATCGTCACTTGTGTTGCTTATGATATGACGGATCAACGCAGAGCCGATGAAACCTGCCCCCCCAGTAACTAAAATTCTCATATAATAACCGTAAAAAGTAGAGTGATCTGCGATTGTAGCAAAGGAAAAATAGAGGGTATAGACCTTACTAAGACTTTAATTTTGTTTCATTACCGTAGGTCTTCGTTGGTATAGTGTGTTTGCATGACAGTGACGCAAAAAGAGTTGTTTAGAGGCTTGTGAGCATATGCTAGTATACGCAAAATTTAATATTTAGTATTTTTAATGGTAAGAATATTATTATCGAAGCTTCTTTGGGGAATATTTAATTCCCTTGTGGATGAATATAAATTGAAATGATGAAAATTAAAAACATTGTTAAAACAAAATTTTTTAAAGATTTGTCTAAGTTGACCAGTGCAAAATTAGTGTCTGTAGGCGTGGTCTTTATCCTAAAAATAATCATTGCTAGACTTTTGACGAAAGAAGACTTTGGTGTAATTGCTGTACTAACCTCTCTTAGTACTTACTTTGGCATGATCAGTGATTTTGCAACTAATTCAATAACTCAAAGGAATGTTATACAAGATAGAAGTAATTATAATGGTCATTACTCAATATATTTCTTTACAAAAATAATTACTCTTTCATTTAGTACGCTAATTTTTATTTTGGTTTCTTATCTTTTGGGTTATTTTGAACATGATGTCGTTATGACCATTATTATAATAAATATGATACTGGGAACCATTTCATCAATACCTAAGGTGATGCTGGAATCTTTTGAGTTGTTTCATAACTACTCAAAAATAATAATTATTGTCGCATTGTTTAATTTGATATTTCAAACCATTACAGTTTACGTGTTTAGAAGTATAGAGGCGCTCGTTTTCTCAACATTAATGGCAGCTTGCTTAAATATTTTACTGTATTGGAGAGAGGCAAAAAAAAGCTTGGTAATGAGCCCAAATTTAGGCATGGTAAGCTTTGCAGATGTGCGTAAACTGCTTGTAGAAGCATTACCTCTTTTTTTAGGGAACTTTTTCTATTTGCTTTATTATAGAATAGACACAGTAATGATTGAAAACATTTTAGGCTTTGAGGCGGCAGCTGAGTATAGTCTTGGGTTTAACATGGCAGATCAAATAATAGATTTGATTTGGGTTCAATTTATTATTATCTATTATCCAAAGATGGTTTTAGGATTTAAAAAAGATAAAGATAAACTTTTTAAAGAAATGATGACTATTTCAACGGTTATTACGGGGTTGTTTGTATTGGGGTTTGTTATTTCTCACTTGTTAGCTCGAGATGCGTTCTCTATTGTATTTGGGTTGGAGTATGCAAATTCTGGAGTTATATTTAAATGGGCGATGGCTTCCAGTTTGTTTATAACATTATTTTTTATTTTATAGAGTTCTGATTATCGATAATAAGCAAAAGATCTACTTGATTGTGGCAGTTTTTTCTTCAGGGTTAAATGTTTGCCTAAACTACATTTTAATTAATAAATTTGGTGCGGTCGGTGCTATTTATAGTTCGGTTCTTGTTAATTTGATAATATTTGCCATTGTGTTTGTCTGTGCATGGAAAATATTGAAATTTGAGTCCGTAGAGTAAAGGTGAGGTTGGTCTGGTGAATAAGAAAATAGCTGTTGTCCATTATGAATTTTATTCTAGTTACTTAAATAAGAACTTGGGGTATTTTATAGATTCCGCGATTAATAAAGGTCATGATGTTGATTTTTTGACTCCTAGAGATAAAGTAAGAGATAAAGTAACAAAAGGTAGTTTTAAAAATATCGAAATTAATGCAAATGACATTGAATCGTTAGAACCATATAAAATATCTATTTAGGAATAGAAAGTCGTACGATGCAATCTGGTTGTATCCTTCATATAGTAAATTTTATTTACTAGTGTTCTTTTGTCGAATGTTGGGTATCAACCCAATAATTAAAACTGATAGTATGAACTGCGACTACACTGGTATGCCATTATACAGTTATTTGAAAAGGGTTATAAGTTGGAAAATAGTGAAATTATTTTCTAAAGTTATAATTGTTGAAAATAAAAAGTTGCTCAACTTTTTTCATAGTAATAAAAGCATGTGCTATGGTTTGGGTTTGCCTTGTAAAAACATTAAACTTATAAAAGAAACATCCAAAAACACCATAAAGAAAGGGTGATTTTATATATTGGTCGTATCGTCTATGAAAAAGGACTAGAACGATTAGTAAATATATTTGAATCCGCATTAATAAGTAGTGAAGTTAGTGACTGTTATAAGCTAAAGGTTATTGGTAAGATTGATGACGAAGAATACTATTCACAAATTTTAAATATGGTGGAAAATAGTGACATTCTCAAAGGGCGAGTGATTTTTGAAAACGAAAAAAGTGGAGAAGATTACTACTCTGAAATAATAAGGTCACAACTAGTGGTTTTACCAACGAGAGAAGAAGGTTTGCCCAATATACTCGGTGATTGTTATTACTGTAATACTTTATTTTTAACTACAAAGGGTGCAAAAGCTGACCATATAATCAATAATAAAATATTTTTTAGTGATAATGACAACCTATCTCTAAAGGAGTCAATGATAGAAATATTAAATAATAGTGATAACTATTATAATAATTTCGATAAAATATATAATAGTGATTATATTATTGACTCTGATAGTTTTTTTAATGAAGTGATTAACAAAGCAATCCGACAGTGATGATGGAGACGCAAATGGTAAAATACGATTCTGAAAACTTTGACCCAGAAAGTTTAAGTAGTAATGATATAGATTACATCCAATTAAAAATGATAGCAGGGAACTCAAGGGTGCTTGAAATTGGTTGTGCTACGGGCTTTATGAGTGATTATCTTAGAAAAGAAAAAAACTGCTTTGTTTACGGAGTTGAATACTCAAAAACTCAAGCAGAAGTTGCACAGTCAAAATGTGACGTTTTAACTCAAGGTAGTATTGAAGATAGTAATGTTCATAAAGAGATAGATGAACATGTAAAACTGTATGGAAAGTTTGATGTTATCTTTATATCTCAAGTGATAGAACACTTAGTGTCGCCTAACAATATATTAGAAAAAATGAAAGATTGGCTTGATGTTGATGGAAGCTTAATTATTTCTACTGTCAATGTAGCTCATTGGGAGAGTCGAATAAGATTGCTAAAAGGTGTATGGGAATATTCTGACTATGGATTGTTTGACAATACACATTTGCGTTTTTATACCGTGAACAGTTTGGAAAAAGACTTAATCCGTAGTGGTTATATCATTGAAGATTCTGGTTATAACGTGGTGGATTTTCCCCTTTATTTATGATTCCGGTTTTGAATAAAATAACGTTTATTAAAGTATTAGACAAGCTTGGTATAAAGAATAGTAAAGCAAAAAAATTGGTATATTAATAAGTTTAGAAATTTGCTCGCATTCCAGTTTGTATTTAAAGTAAAACTAAGATCTAGCTCGAAAGTTTAAGAGATAATCTAGATGGAAAAACTTGTTTCAATAATAACACCTACTTATAACTCACAGCAGTTTATTCTAGAAACATATCACTCGATTATTGCTCAATCTCACCAAAATTGGGAGTGGGTAGTAACGGATGATTGCTCATTTGACACTACAATAGATATTTTAACTGAATTGGCGAGTAAGGACGATAGAGTTAAGGTCTACAAAACTGAAGTAAACTCGGGAGCGGCTGTCGCTAGAAACACTTCTCTTCGCAATGCAAAAGGGGACTATATCGCCTTCTTGGATAGCGATGATCTTTGGTATGAGAGCAAGTTAGAAAAGCAGATAGCGTTTATGGGAGATAGTATTAACTTCTCATATACTGCATATGAAATAGTGAACGAGAATGGGCAACCAAGCGGGAAAACTATTGATCATGCTTCTCCGACAGAGTGTACTTATTACGATCAGCTCAAAAAAACGACAACATTAGGGTGTTCAACCGTAATGTTGAGAAAGGATGCGTTTGGTACCATTCAAATGCCAAACTTGAGAAACCGCCAAGACTTTGCGCTATGGCTTCAGCTTCTTAAAGGTGGCGAGAAAGCATATCTAATCCAGGAAGTTCTCGCCAAGTACAGAGTTGTTAGCAATTCCATTTCAAGAAATAAATTCAAAATGGCTCAAAGAACTTGGCATGTCTACCGAAAAGTCGAGTGCTTGACTTTAATAAAGTCGCTATACTATTTCTCTTGCTACGCTTGGAATAGCGTGTTCAGAAAATAATTTACTAGGGTTTAGTTGTGGATGTATCAGTTTGCATAGTTAACTTCAATACTTACGAGTTGACTAAAAAGTGCATAGAAAGCGTGTTGAGCAAAACTATCGGATGCACATATGAAGTTGTCGTTATCGATAACAATTCTAAAGATGATAGTGCAGCGAAACTTGCAGTAGACTTTGGCGATAGAGTTATTATCAAGAAAAATGCTTCAAACAGATACTTTTCTGGCGGCTTTAATGATGCATTGGCTTTGGCCAGTGGTAAGTATGTTATTTTCTTAAATTCAGATGCAGAACTAAGCAACAACGCCGTTAAGTTGATGTTTGATTTTATGGAAAAGAATGACGCGGTTGGTGCAGCAGAAGGAACGATAGTCGATGATGCGACGGGAGCAATTACGCAAACTTGTTCTCTGGAGCTTACTGAGAGACGAAATCTTGTTCGCTCCTCTCGGGTTCGCAAAATGTTCTGTAAATCTGAGTATGATGCATACCGAATATCTAACTGGGATAGAAAAAGCGATAAGGAAGTTGAAGTTATCTGTGATGCATTCATGATAGCTAGAACGGAGTTGCTACGTAGATTTTCTGGCTTTGATGAGGCGCTGAAGTTGTACTTCACTGAGGAATATTTATCAGACAAGATTAGAGAATCAGGTTTTCAGTTGTGGCACTTAGCTGAACCAAAAGTGACTCATCGCTGGAGTAGCAGTACAAAAAAAGTGTCGAGTGACTTTATTCGAGCTATCTACAAAAGCGATGAAAGATTATATTTTGAGTTGAAGAAACTATGAATATTTTTTTGACAGCATTTTATACCAAGGACCTTGGTGGTGGTGAAACTAGCTTTATCAATTTGGTAAATTACATTGCTACTAGAGATGACATTACTAGTATTACACTATGCGTCCCTAAGAGGGGGGCGCTAACAGAACGGCTTAATAGTAAGATTGAAATAGTCGAAAGATCATCTCTTTTTGAACTAATGAGCCTAAGCGGTCAATTTGATTTAGCTATCCATAATTACATGAATTTTGGTAAGAAGTTTCTTTTCTTGCCTAGGTTAAAAATAAAGCGAAATATATTTTTGTGCCATGGTTTGTGGGATATCCCTCGCTATACGAAAACACTATTTTTCGATATGGCCGGTGCAGAAATTTCATGTGTTAATAAAGATGTTTACGATAAAATAAGATATAAAAATAAAAAAGTAACACACTTGCCCTTAAACTCAAGTAATTTGATAGATACACAAAAAAATGATGGCAGTATGAACATATCCGTCATAGGAAGATATCAAGATATAAAAAATCAATTATTTGCAGTTGATGTCTTTGAGAAAATTGCTGAAAGTCACAAAGATGTGAAATTGAACTTTATAGGTGACTCTGGGTTCTCTCAAGAGAGCATTCAGTATAAAGAAAGGGTCGAAGCAAGAGTTTCACTATCTAAATACAAAGATAGAATAAGTTTCTTTGGGCATCTTGAACCATCAGATGCTTACAGTAAAACAGATTTGGTCTTTGTCTCTTCGAAATATGAAAGTTTTGGCATGGTTATTATTGAGGCTCTATCCATGGGGATTCCCTGTATTGCCCCATACATAGGAGGCCCTAAAGAAATAATGTCAAAAGAATATTCTAAATTCTTGTATGAGCCTGATTCAGTAGAGCACGCTACAAAAGTATTACAGGACGTTATTGCATCTTTCGGAGAAACAAAAGTATATTTTAAGACATTGTCGGAGAAAACTAAATCTCAATACGGGGCTGACAAAATGTTTGAAAATCTAATATCTAATGAAAATAATATACATACTTGATTTTTTGCCGTTTGATCATGAACTAAATGGCTTGTCAAAAATATACTATAATTTGATTAAAAATGCATCATTGGAGCATGACGTAGACATTATTATTTTTACTAATGATGAAGTTGATAATAATAAAAGCTTCTATAACGTCAATAATATATTTTATGAAACTAACCAAAATTCAGCACTTAAGAGAAATCTGAATAGATTAAAAGGTGATGTGTTCAATGCCATTTCATTGTCTGATGTAAAAAAGATAAACGAAAAATACAATCTAAGTGATTACGATATTATACACACGGCTCATTTGTTTTTTTCAAAAATCGCAAAACTACATCCGAATGTTGTTGTTGGAGCGACAGACGCATCTTCTCTTGCGATGACCCACAATGGAAACCCTCGGCGCTATCTCAGGAAACTGTATTTCAGAGCGATTGAAGCTAAGTTGAGCAGACAGGATGTATGGATTCATACAGTGACTGAAAGAGATCGCGCTGGCTTTGATACTGATAAAAGCTTCGTTATTACTAACGGAGTAGATAGTGATATATATAAACCATTAGTTTGTGCTGAGCGAATTCCTAATAGTTTCGTCTTTCACGGCAATCTTGATTATAAACCAAACCAAGAAGCTATAGTTTATATGAGTGGTGTCCTCAAAAAGGAGAGTCCCTCGGCCACACTTTATGTCGTAGGGAGAGGTGAACCTGGAGTTTGTCTTACTCTTGATAATGTTGAAGTTGTTGGTGAAGTGTCTGACATTGCTCAAGAGCTTTGCAAATATGAAAAGTACCTTATATTAATGACTTCTGGTACAGGGGTTAAAAATAAGTTGCTTGAGGCATTAAGTTGTGGGTGCAATGTTATTGCAAATGAGCTTGCTATCAACGGTATTGAGCCTGTAGCTCAACTAAGAGAAGTCATCCAGATATATGATGGAACAAATGAAATTAGTTCGACATCATCAAATATAAGTAAAAAAAAGTTCTAGAGGGTATATAGAAAAATATCATGGATGGAAATTGTTTACTGAGCAGTTTTACTCAATTTATGAAAAGATTATCTCTGCAAGCAAGTAATAAAGATTATAATATTTTATTTCTTTCTGCGTCTATCTCATTATATGGAATTAGCTTTTTTGGAGTTAGCCCAATTACAATAGGACTGGTTGTATTTAATATTTTAAGCTATCGAGAGATTTCTTGTTGGATTAAAAATGCGACATATAATAGCTCTATGCTTCTTTTTTTAATCTATGCAACTTTAGTATGTATCTCATTTGTTTTTTTTCTATTGATAAATCTGTATCAATAGAAGAAATATTTACCCTTTTTAACTGCATGCTATTGATTATTGCGCTGAGCTATTATGATAAACGCCGTGTTATTTTAATTCTAACGGTGGCGCTGTTTTTTAGAAGTGGCTATGAGATCGTAAGTATGTTTCTAAATCCTGATGAATGGTTAGGATTAACGCAACATGATGTCAGAATGGCAGCAACAAGTTTAGGTGGCGATCCAAATAACCTCGCATTAATGATCGTCGTGGCTATTGTTTTTTCACTCTATTACTGCAAAGGAGTATTTAGAGTAATACTCCTTTCTGTTTTCACTTTGCATTTTTTTGCACTTTATTCTCGAGGTGCATTTTTATCTATACTCTGTGCATTGTTTGTTTGGTTCATTTTCCGAAAGCAGTATAAGAATATAGTATTTTTGATAACCTGTTTCTGTGCTGTTGCGCTGCTTGTTTGTGTGCTATATAAAATGGATTATGTGCACTTCAATTTAACAAGCTTTACTTTTTCGGATAGCTCAAGTAACACTAGATTAATGTACTGGCATAAAGCGCTTCAGTTTAATGATTTGAAGAGTTTACTGATAGGTTATGGACCCAAAAGCTCACTTTCGCACTATGGGCATATGATCCATAGTAGTTGGGTTGCAAGGTTAAATGAAGTTGGTCTGTTTGCGTTTACAACATATATGTTGTTGCATCTCACTGCTATTATAAGGCTGTACCTTGCGAAATCCCCTATAGGTATAATGCTAATGACATTGTTTGTGGGTAGCATGTTTGTTGATTTTCACTATAACATTGTTCTTTGGATGATTTTGGCTTTGGCCTATCAACCCTATTTTTTTCCTTTTGATCAAAATGGTATCTACGATGAAAAAGATTAATATTGCCTTTGTTAATATAATGGATTGCTATAGTGGTGGAGAAAAGGTACTCGAAAGGATTGTTAATAATATTGATAGAGAGAAATTTCATCCCATAGTAGTTAGCCGAAATACTGATTTTTTAAATTCAATTGAGGTTGGTCATGAACAGTTAATCGTGATCAATAGAAGTTTTCAGTTGGGACTATCTCGCTCTCCAATGATTTTGTTTAAGCTTATTGCTAACTTCTTCCAAGCTTTTTTAATTTGTTTCAAACTAAGTATGCTCCATAAAGTGAAAGTAGTGCACTCAAATTCGTTGATTTCAAATGTCTACTTTTCTCTCTTTTCTAGAATGTTTGGTATGAAATTTATTGGCTACTCACATGAAGTAAGATATGGATTAGCATATAAGGTTCTCCATAGATACTTGTCTCTGACATCATCTAAAATTATTACTGTCTCTGAAGCTGTTAGGAAAAGCTGGATTCATAATGGTGCTGATGAAAAAAAAGTGATTACTATTTATAATGGGTTGTAATATGATTTTTTCTAATATATCAGCTATTTCAGCAACTAAAGGAATTGATATTTATATTGAAGCAGCTTTAGGATCTGAATTAAATTCTTCTTTTCACATTGTTGGTAAAGCTAGGGATGTTGAGTACGCTTTCGAAGTGGCAATGAGGCAAAAAGTTGAAGATAGTGGCCATCAAAATATTCAGTTTTTTGGCTATCAGAACAATGTTATTGAATACCTTGAAAGTATCGATGTGGTGGTTTTGACATCTGTTGTCGAAGATGCATTGCCTACAGTTTTAATAGAGGCTATATCTCAAGGTAAGATCATCATTGCTAGTGACGTGGGTGGCGTAAGGGAAATTGTGCCCGCAGGGTGTGGTAATATCATTATCCCTAAGGGAGATGTCCAAGAGTTGAAAAAGGCAATTCATACCGTTACCAACTATGATGCTTCGATTGTTGAAACGACATCTAAGATGAACCGAGCGCATTTTGCTGAAAAATTCATTTTTGAGAACCAGATTCACGCGTTAGAGAAAGTATATAAAGGGGTTTTATAATTATGGGAGTTTTTTCGCATGGTAAAGTCGTAACAGTTTTACAGTATTTCACTCCCATGTTTCAGGATTACTGGCACACTATTTATCCTGTAACCAGACGTGTGGATATAGCGAATGACCGCTTTAGCTATTTCTATGATATATCAAGTAAAGCAATGTCATTTTCCGGGCGTTTTAATGATCAAGGTATCTATCTTTTTCCTGGTTATGATGGCAAAGACCATATTCATTCACTGGAAGTTGCCCAGTATACGCTAGCGTGTTGGTTATCATGGAGAAAAACCGACGATGTATATTGGTTGAACAAAGCGATGTTGCATAGTGATTGGTTGAGAGAAAATCAGCTGGATGATGGACGCTGGGTTATCTCCCATGTGAACCCTCAATATAGTGATTTGGGGGAGTCATGGTGCTCTGGTTTGGCGCAAGGTTTGGCTATTTCTGCATTAATCAGAGCTTATGAGCATACTTCAGATATCAGTTATATGAATGCAGCACTAAAAGCCGCAGATTTTCTTGAGCGTGACTTCGAACTCGGCGGCCTTAAGCGAAGTATAGCGATTAATGATGTCGAAGGCTTTGTGTATGAAGAGTACCCAAGAGATAAGCTCAGTGGTGTATTAAATGGACATATTTCTAGTGTCTTAGCCATTTTCGAACTTTCACACTATGAAGAGCGATTCAAAATTAGTGCTGAAGAAAATATTGAAAATCTAGTAAAGATCCTTCCATTATATGACATCAACTACTGGTCATTATATTCTTTAGATGGAGTTATATCGAGCGGATTCTATCATCGACTAGTTATCAATCAGTTAGATGCTTTGTCTTATTATGATAAGAGATTTGAAAGTTACAAAATTAAATTTTCTTCATACGCTAATAACCTACTGTTCGCAACTAAAGCCTTGATAAACAAAATTGGTTCAAAGATATGAATGTATTGATTGTACATACTTTTGGTCTAGGCGATACAATTATGTTTACCCCTGCGCTGCAGGAATTGATTGCTTTTGAACCTAATGTGAAAATAGATTTTTTAATCAAGCAAAAGCATTCAGTTGGACCTATAAGAAGGTGTAAGAATGTCAACGAAATATATACGTTTGAAGGCGGTTTATATCAAAAGATAAGATTGTTGAATAAGCTGTCTAAGAATAATTATGATTACATTGTTCATACCAGTGGTAACTCGGTTAGTAAAATATCACTTCTTCTTTTATTGATCAAAGCTAAAAACAAAGTTGGTGAGTTTAGTGGATTTAAAATACCTTGGTATAGATATCAAACTCCAAGTGATTTTAAGCAACATAGGGTTATTTCAAACTTTAAGTTGGTATCCTGCCTAACAGGAAAAGATGTTCTAACTAAAAAAACAACTTATTATAGCGATCAAGTTGTAAATAAAATGGTGAGTAACAGTAATGCTGTTATTGGGTTGCATCCTGGTTGCAACAAAGCAAATGATGACAAGCGCTGGCCAATTGATAATTATTTGGCATTGCTAAGTAAATTCGATAAAAAAGTTAAGTGGTTGGTTTTTTTAGGACCCGATGAATTAAGCTTAAAAGAAGATTTTGAGTCAGTTGATTTAAACATAGAGATCGTCATTGGAGACATGGACTACGTGTTTTCACGAATGGGTGAACTTTCTATGATGGTAACAAATGACAGTGGTTTAGGGCATTTGGCATCATGTTATGACATACCGTGTGTTACTATATTTACTAAGAAATCTTTGGCACAACCACATAAGATCAAGCCTTATTGCTCTCATTCAATAGTCGTAGATTTTAAGTCATATGTGTCGATTGATTCTGCCCAAGAGGTTGAGTTGGTAGAAAAGAGCATTAGAGACTTGGTGTAAGAGAGAATTATGAATGTACTTTTGACAGGCGCTTCTGGTTTTATAGGTAGACAAGTTGCACTTGATTTAGATTGTGTTTGTGTTGTTCGGAAAAAAAATAGTGGTAACTCGTGTCGAACTATTGAAGTTGAGAGTATTAACGGAGATACGGACTGGGGTGATACGCTAGGTAATATTGATTCCGTTATACACTTGGCTGGTGTCGCACACAACCCAACAATCCCTGCCTCCTATATTGATGAAGTGAATATCAACGGTACATTACAATTAGCTAATGCAGCCTCTTTATCTGGCGTAAAAAGGTTTGTGTTTGTTAGCTCTATCGGCGTTAACGGTTCTTGTAACGAAGCGGGTTGTTCTTTTTCTCCATATTCTTCGGCAAATCCATCAAGCCCTTATGCCCTTTCTAAGTATATTGCAGAGCAAAAGTTGAAAAACTTCTGTGATATGACTGGTATGGAGCTAGTGATTGTGCGACCAACATTGGTTTATGGCGTTGGGGCTCCTGGGAATTTTGGACGATTAGTTAGGCTAATTTCTAAGTTTAGAATTTTGCCCTTTGGTTTGGTCTCGAATAGCAGAGACTTTATTTCCGTTCAGAATCTGTCTAGCTTACTGATTGAATGTGTAAGGCATCCAAAAGCTGCTGGACATATATTTCTCGCTACCGATGGTATTACAGTGTCTACAAAGCAGTTTACAAATGCGATTGCGAGAGGCCTAAAGGTTAAGCTCATTCAACTTCCCATTCCTGTTTCATTGATGACCTCTATTCTAAGTTTATTCGGTAAGCATAAGTTCGTTGAGCAGTTATTTATGGACTTGAAAGCTGATTCTTCAAATGCGGAACAAGTGTTAGGTTGGAAGGCACCGTTAAGTATCGAGCAATCTATGCAGGACTTATTTACTCAAAAGTGCCGTTAGCCATTATCTTTAGGTCATTACCTTACAAAATCTGCTTCAAAACTCGATCTGCGCTAACACGCGTGATCTTGCGGATGAGCTTTTGCACGACTTCTGGGTAGTCTTCAAGTTTTTCTAGTTGCTTGTAAGTGCATATTAATTGCGTGTGCTGCAAAATATTTTCTACTTCACGCTCAAACTTCTCGGTTAGGTGTGAGTAGTCATCTTGCACCAATATCGCGTTTTCTAGGTCCAGTTTCCAAGCTCGCGGGTTAAGGTTGTTACCGGTGATCAGCATATAGCGTTTATCAACCCAAATACCTTTTAAATGAAAGCTGTTCGCTTCGTGCTTCCACAGGTGAATCGAAAGCTGACGGCTAGCGATATGCGCTTCGTTTGCTTTAGCAAACTGGCGCAGATTTCTTTCATAGAGGTATGGTAAGCCACCAATTGTCTTAAATTCTTGGTCTGGAGAGATAAAGAAGTCATTAGCCGTCTTATCACCAACCACAATGGTCACGCGTACTCCACGCTTAATTGCTCTTTTAATTTGCTTAGCCACACTGCGTGGGAAGTTGAAATATGGTGTGCAGATGAAAATTTCATCTTGTGCCATTGCCAGCAGGTTATTAATGCTTTGGTTAAGCTTATTGCGTTTTTTACCTACGCCAACAATCGGGGTAACAGCGACTTGTTGGTTAGACACTACTTGGTGTTCGAACTTATATTTGGCTTTTGCAAGTGATGCGCGCAATTGGCGAATGCTAGACTTGATCTCTTTGGTTTCTGGTTTAGCCGGACAAGCGAGGTTGTTTACCGCTGGGTGATTAATCATTTCATGCAGAACAAACTCAGCCATCGCATTTGCGAGATCGGCGTTGTGCATGACGTGATAGCGGTCAAAGCGGTAACGATCTTGATAGTTTAGATAGATGTTGTTTAAGCTTGCGCCGCTGTAAATCACCGTATCATCGATGATAAAACCTTTTAGGTGCAGTACGCCAAATACCTCTCGACCACGAACTGGTACGCCATATACCGGTACTTGGTGCTCATATTGCTCAGAGAAGGCTTTGTACATGCCAGCATTGGTTTTGGTTGCCTCTGCTCCAATCAAACCACGTTGAGCGCGGTGCCAGTCAACACATACGTTAATATCTAGCCCTGGGTTTCTCTGTTTCGCTTGGTAAAGCTCACTCAAAATTTCACGGCCAGCTTCATCATCTTCTAGATAAAGTGCGACAAGATAGATGCGTTTACTCGCAGAGCGTATCGCCTCAATCAAGCGAGTACGAAAATCCTGAGCGGCATAGAGTACTTCGAATTGAGCGGGATCTTGTGCAATGGTAGGAAGATGCTTTAAAGAATACCTGTTAGCGATCATATTGAAAGATTAACCTCAAAGTTGGCGACAATATCGTCTGCCAAAAAGCAGAAGACGGATATTAGCAAATCTCACCGAGCCTTTACCAGAATTGGCGCAAACTTCCTAACAATTCTCTTGGAATGATTTAGTTTATTTGTGTTGATAATGCATTGGGATAAGAGACTTTCCACTACCAGTATAGCGCGCATAAAGCTGCTTCAGGCTATTCGGGAGCTCATCAGGTGCGATAGTCATAAACCCGTGATGTTGATAAAAACTCTCTAAGTGAGGGTAAGCAAAACAGTACGTTAGTTCGTTGCAAACGGTGTTTTGGCAATGATCGAGTAGTTGATGTCCCAATCCAAGTTGACGCCATTCAGGAGCTACCAACATTCCAGTGAGTAACTGGTATTGCTCAATCGGTCGAAAGCGCACCACAGTGGTAAGCTGCTGTTCAAGGTATCCGACAATAGTTAGTTCATTGCTTTTGGCTTTGCCTGCAGGGTAGTGCGCTTTGTATAAACGCGAAATGAGCGGTAGTTTTATGGGATCAAGCGTCTCTATTCTTAGTTGGCGCATTCTCTATCCATGCATATCTATGTAGAATGTCGGCAGTGTAAATGACATAACTCGCTTGATGCAAACCGAACCCATGCAAATAGAAACCAATACTAGCCTGCGCAACTATCATACTTTTTCGATTGAGCAATCTTGTGATGTGCTTGTTGAAGTAACCTCTGTCGAGGACTTGCAGCAAGTCTATCAAAATCCGCAGTGGCAAGCGTTGCCTAAGCTTATGCTTGGCAAAGGCAGCAATATGCTTTTTACCGAACCTTTTAAAGGGGTGGTGATGGTTAACAAGTTGCAAGGGATTGAAGTTACACACTCTGAGCATCATTGGCACTTACATGTTGCAGGGGGAGAGGATTGGCCAAGTTTCGTTAAGTGGTCGGTTGAGCAAGGCTACGTAGGTTTGGAAAACCTAGCGTTAATCCCTGGCTGTGTCGGATCGGCGCCAATTCAAAATATTGGTGCTTACGGGCTTGAGATCAAAGACATCTGTGAATACGTCGATGTACTGAATCTTGACTCTTTCACTGTATCGCGAATGAGTGCGGAGGAGTGCCAGTTCGGTTACCGCGATTCGATATTTAAACATCAGTTGTATGGCAAAGTAGTCATCGTTGCCGTGGGTTTTAAACTATCGAAAGTGTGGCAACCTCGTATCGAATATGGACCACTACAATCTTTTGACGCTACGACGGTTACAGCATCGCAAATCTTTGAACGCGTTTGCCAAGTCCGTATGGAAAAACTACCAGATCCGCAAGTCACGGGCAACGCAGGTAGCTTTTTCAAAAACCCAGTGATCAGCCTACAACATTATCAAGCGTTGCTGACGCAGTTCCCCACTCTCGTTGCTTACCCAACAGATGGTGGCATGAAAGTAGCCGCAGGATGGCTAATTGATCAGTGCGGTCTTAAAGGCTTTGTTCAAGGTGGGGCGCAAGTGCATCCTAATCAAGCATTGGTCTTGGTCAATCACCAACACGCAACAGCCCAAGATGTTGTGTTACTCGCCGATCATGTTCGTCGCACGGTGTGGCAAAAATACGCTATCGAGCTTGAGCACGAGGTGCGATTTATGGGAGCAGAGCACGAAACCAATTTGATCAAGCTAAGAGGTGCATTGTCATGAAAGAGCATGCGATCAAATTGTCGATTTTAAGTGTGTTGGCTGATGGTAGCTTCCATTCTGGAGAAGGTTTAGGTGAGCAACTAGGCATCTCTCGAGCGGCAGTCAGTAAACACATCAAAGGCATTCAGGCTTGGGGCGTGGATGTGTTTAGCGTGCAAGGGAAAGGATATAAGCTTGCTGCGCCAATGCAACTGCTTGACCAAAATGAGCTAACCCAGCGGATTAACGTACCGCTCGAGCTTATTCCAGTGATTGGTTCTACAAACCAGCATCTACTGGAGCGTATTAGTCACTTGCAATCGGGCAGTGTCTGTTTAGCTGAATATCAAAGCCAAGGGCGAGGTCGACGCGGTAGAGAGTGGGTCTCACCATTTGGATGCAACCTATACCTTTCCATGTACTGGCGTTTAGAAGCTGGCATGGCGGGTGCGATGGGCTTAAGTTTAGTGGTTGGTGTGGCGATTGTTGAAGCAATGGAAAAGCTCGGGATTTCCGGTATCAAACTTAAATGGCCTAATGACCTTTACTTCCAAGATAAAAAATTGGCGGGCATTTTGGTTGAGATGTCGGGGCAAGCAGGTTCTGCCGCGCATCTGGTCATTGGTATGGGGATGAATCTTCGTATGGCTAATGACACGCAAGGGATCACTCAACCTTGGACAAGCTTAGCGGAGGTTGCGCAAGAGGACATCGACCGCAATCAACTGGCGGCAGAGCTGATTAACGCTTTAGAGGCCGCTCTCACCGAGTATGAAATGACCGGTATGCAAGGTTTCGTTGAACGTTGGAATCGGCTTGATAACTTTCTAAACAGAGAAATCCGTTTAATTATGGGAAATCGAGAGGTGGAGGGCATTTCTCGAGGAATCAATGAGCAAGGTGCGGTACTTATTGAAACACCTGCAGGTCTAGAGACTTATATAGGCGGAGAGATCTCTTTAAGGAAGCTAGAATAATTGGTAAGTGTTAGGCATGTTTGATTGATATACCGAATGTTCGTACTAAATAGAGTAATTTAACAGAATAGAATAATTATGATTTATCCAATAGTAATGGCAGGGGGAGTCGGGAGTCGATTATGGCCGTTGTCCCGAGAGTTATACCCAAAGCAGTTTTTGAACATGACTAACGAGTTATCAATGCTTCAGACTACTTTTGAGAGACTTTCCGGCATACCTCACATCTCCCCGTTAGTTATATGCAACGAAGCTCATCGCTTTGTTGCAGCTGAACAGATTCGCCAGGGTTCTTTCAAGCACTCAGGAATTATTCTAGAGCCTGTTGGACGAAATACTGCACCAGCGATTGCTTTAGCTGCTATGCAAGCTCTAGATAGTTGTGATGGAAATGACCCGACTCTGCTGGTTCTTGCCGCGGATCATATAATTCAAAATGTTCCCGCTTTTATTGAATCGATTGAGTTAGCCTTGCCTTACGCAAGTTCTGGGCAGTTGGTTACGTTTGGAATTGTTCCTGACGCTCCCGAAACGGGTTACGGCTACATTAAACGAGGTATAAGCCATAGTGTTGCAGTTGGTGGGTTTAAGGTCGATCGTTTTGTGGAAAAGCCCGACTTAAAGACGGCGGAAGAGTACGTAAAAACAGGTGAGTACTACTGGAACAGTGGGATGTTTATGTTTAAGGCATCTAGATATCTAGATGAACTCAAGCAACACAATCCAGAGATATACAATAGTTGCAAAAAGGCTTTTTCTGGTGCGTTGTCCGACTTTGATTTCATTCGAGTAGAACCGGAAGCATTTTTCGCTTGCCCTAGTGATTCTATAGATTATGCCGTTATGGAGAAAACATCAGATGCTACGGTAATACCAATGGATGCCGGTTGGAGTGATGTTGGTTCTTGGTCTGCTCTTTGGGACATATCGGAAAAGGATGACAAGGGGAATGTTACTAAAGGGGATGTCATTACAATTGGTTCATCAGGTAACTATATACATTCTGAGAGTAAATTGGTTGCAGCGGTAGGAATCGACGATCTTGTTGTCGTTGAAGCGAAAGATGCGGTTTTGATTGCTAATCGTTCAAAAGTGCAATTGGTAAAATCGATCGTTGAGCGACTTAAAAATGAAGATCGCAATGAATATAAAATACACCGAGAAGCATATCGACCTTGGGGGAAATATGATTCGTTAGATGTTGGGATTCGTGACAGTGTTAAGCGGATTACAGTTTATCCAGGAAAAAAACTCTCAAAGCAAATGCATCATCATAGAGCTGAGCATTGGATAGTTGTTTCGGGGACTGCCAAGGTAACGATTGGAGATAATACGTTCATCATATCTGAGGATCAATCCACTTTCATTCCATTAGGAACTCTGCATGCGTTGGAAAATCCTGGAAAGATTCCGTTGGAGATTATAGAGGTCCAAACTGGCGAGTATTTGGGAGAGGATGACATTGTCCGTTTTGAAACAAATGAAGTTTTCGGGAGAAAGTAGCATGGATTGTTTTCAAGTGATTCAGAATTCAGGAGTGAAATTTGGAACTAGTGGTGCAAGAGGATTAGTTGAGCAGTTCACTCCAGATACGTGTGCCGCTTTCACGCATGCTTTCATTTCTACAATACGAGAGCAATTTAGCTTTAGCCAAGTTGCCGTTGCAATAGATAATCGTCCAAGTAGTTTACAAATGGCGAAGGCGTGTTGCGCAGCATTGAAACAACTTAGTATTGACGTTGTGTTTTATGGAGTAATACCAACCCCAGCTCTTGCGTTTAGTGCTATGGCGGACGATATACCAAGCATTATGGTTACTGGGAGCCACATTCCATTTGACCGAAATGGGCTTAAATTCTATCGGCCTGATGGTGAAATCACCAAGTGTGATGAACAGGCAATAATGAATAATCATACTAAGTTTTCTCCTTTAGATGTTTTGCCAGATTTAAATGTTGAACCTACTGCATCTCGGCGCTATATCAGACGTTACACATCCCTGTTCGAAAAAGATTTTTTAACTGGACTACGTATCGGTATATATGAACACTCTAGCTCAGGGCGAGATCTATACAGTAAAGTTTTTAGCTCATTAGGTGCCGAGGTTATCCAATTTGGTCGTACAGATACTTTTGTTCCTATCGATACTGAGGCTGTAGATGACAGCGATAAGAAAAAAGCAAAGGGCTGGTCCAGTGAGTACAAGTTGGATTTTATATTTTCAACAGATGGTGATGGTGATAGACCTTTAGTTGCTGATGAGAATGGTGATTGGCTTAGAGGTGATGTTCTCGGTGCTCTTTGCAGCAAAGCTTTGGAAGTCGAAGCGGTCGCATTGCCAATTAGCTGCAACACTATGATTGATGAGTACTTGTCAGGCGCGAAGATCAAGAAAACTAAGATTGGTTCTCCATTTGTTCTTTCTTCTATTAGTGAGTTGAAAGCTGAAGGGTATCTCGTTGCGGGTTTTGAAGCTAATGGGGGGTACCTACTGGGGTGTGATACCGCGGTGAATGGTCGAGAGTTAAAAGCTCTCCCAACGCGAGATGCTTTACTTCCGGCTTTGATGCTGTTGTTCATTTCTAGAGAGCAAGGTATAGGAAATTTGGTTGACTCTCTACCGAAAAGGTTTACTGACAGTGATCGTATTCAAAACTTTTCACTAGAAAAAAGCAATAATATCATTCGTCTGGGTCGAGATGAACCTAATAAGTTGTTAGAGCAACTAGGTTACGGTAAGTTGCGAGTTCTAAAAAAAGATTTAACGGATGGACTGAGGCTAGAGTTGTCTGACAACTCGATATTACATTTGCGACCATCTGGTAATGCTCCGGAGCTACGTTGTTATGCTGAAGCTTCATCAATGGAAAAGGCTGAGTCGATAGTAAAAAATACGTTGATGAAGGTTTGCTCCATCTAGTTGATTCGCTCTAGTGCACACGATGAAACTTGCTTGATTGATTAATATGAATGTCTTATTTTTGAGACGGAGCTTAATAAAGCAAACAGGGTTGGCATCCAGATCTATCTTTACAGGTAACAGCAAACTTGTTTGGATTTGAATATGCCGCAAACAGCCCAACAGCTTCCACCGTTTGATGAGCTCGTAAAGCTTGCGCAAGAAGATGAAGCCGCGTTTGAACAGCTAAAACGAGACAAATGCCAAGAGATGATCCAAGGGGCATCAGATGAGATGCAACCAAGACTTTGGGCACAGCAAAGCCACATTGATAGGTTGGTGGGGCATTGTAAGAACCCTCACCATGTTAACGTCATGCTGTCGAGAGAGTTACGCAAGCAAGTCGTAAAATTTCAGCACTCGCTGCAAGGTCGTCACGGTGAGGCAACGGATGAAAAGCAAGACAATTCAACAGTGGTGTCGTTTGATGACAGATTTTCAGATTGGCGATAAATTGATTTTAAATTTGATTAAGGCTCTTCGGAGCCTTTTTTGTTGTCTTTCTCACAAAAATCACACTTTCTCCCCTTGGGTTTGTTTCTTATGCCCATATATCGTTATCACAAGGCTTTAAAGTTGATTTAAAGCAATTATCAAATCACATGGAAATTTTCAGGAGAGACGACCGATGAACATTCGTCCATTACATGACCGAGTTATCGTAGAGCGCCAAGAAGTTGAATCTAAGTCAGCAGGTGGCATTGTGCTTACTGGTTCTGCTGCGGAAAAATCGACTCGCGGTGTTGTTCTAGCTGTTGGCAAAGGCCGCATCCTAGAAAATGGCACTGTTCTACCATTGGACGTTAAAGTTGGTGATACGGTTATTTTCGCAGAAGGCTACGGCACAAAAACTGAGAAAATCGACGGTAAAGAAGTGTTGATCATGTCTGAAAACGACATCATGGCAATCGTTGAGTAATTTAACTCTGATTCAAGAACGATAGACAAACCAGAATTATAGAGAAAAGGGATAAAAGATGGCTGCTAAAGACGTTAAATTTGGTAATGACGCACGCGTAAAAATGCTAGAAGGTGTAAACATCCTAGCGGACGCGGTAAAAGTAACGTTAGGTCCTAAAGGCCGTAACGTTGTACTAGACAAATCTTTTGGTGCACCAACGATTACTAAAGATGGTGTATCGGTTGCGCGTGAAATTGAACTTGAAGATAAGTTCCAAAACATGGGCGCGCAAATGGTTAAAGAAGTTGCGTCTCAAGCAAACGACGCGGCGGGTGACGGTACAACAACTGCGACAGTACTAGCACAAGCTATCGTAAATGAAGGTCTTAAAGCAGTAGCTGCGGGTATGAACCCAATGGACCTTAAGCGTGGTATCGATAAAGCGGTTATCGCAGCAGTAGAAGAGCTAAAAGCACTGTCGGTTCCATGTGAAGATACTAAAGCTATTGCGCAAGTAGGTACTATCTCTGCAAATTCTGATTCAAGCGTAGGTAACATCATTGCTGAAGCAATGGAAAAAGTAGGCCGCGACGGTGTAATTACTGTTGAAGAAGGCCAAGCGCTGCAAGATGAACTGGATGTTGTAGAAGGTATGCAGTTCGATCGTGGTTACCTATCTCCTTACTTCATCAACAACCAAGAGTCTGGCTCTGTTGATCTAGAAAGCCCATTTATTCTGCTTGTAGACAAGAAAGTTTCTAACATTCGTGAGCTTCTACCAACGCTAGAAGCAGTTGCGAAAGCATCTCGTCCGCTACTTATCATCGCTGAAGATGTAGAAGGCGAAGCACTTGCAACGCTAGTTGTGAACAACATGCGTGGCATCGTGAAAGTGGCAGCGGTTAAAGCACCTGGTTTTGGTGATCGCCGTAAAGCTATGCTTCAAGACATCGCGATTCTAACAGGCGGTACAGTCATCTCTGAAGAAGTGGGTCTAGAGCTTGAGAAAGTAACGCTTGAAGACCTAGGTCAAGCGAAGCGCGTTGCGATCACCAAAGAAAACACGACGATTATCGACGGTGTAGGTGAAGAAGCGATGATTCAAGGTCGTGTTGCACAGATTCGTCAGCAAATCGAAGATGCGACTTCTGATTACGACAAAGAGAAGCTACAAGAGCGCGTAGCTAAGCTTGCTGGTGGTGTTGCGGTGATTAAAGTTGGCGCAGCAACTGAAGTAGAAATGAAAGAGAAGAAAGACCGCGTTGAAGATGCGCTACACGCGACTCGCGCTGCGGTTGAAGAAGGCGTGGTTGCTGGTGGTGGTGTTGCACTTATCCGTGCTGCATCTAAGATTGTTGACCTACAAGGCGACAATGAAGAGCAAAACGTTGGTATCCGCGTTGCGCTACGCGCAATGGAAGCACCAATCCGTCAGATTACTCGTAACGCTGGTGACGAAGAGTCAGTGGTTGCCAACAATGTTAAGGGCGGTGAAGGCAGCTACGGCTACAACGCAGCGACAGGTGAGTACGGCGATATGATCGCAATGGGTATCTTAGACCCAACTAAAGTGACTCGTTCAGCGCTTCAGTTTGCAGCATCAGTTGCTGGTCTAATGATCACTACTGAAGCTATGGTAACTGACCTACCACAAAAAGAAGGCGCTGGTATGCCTGACATGGGTGGTATGGGCGGTATGGGTGGCATGGGCGGTATGATGTAATCCTCGCTCTCACTCAGTGATAGTCGTCTTTATAAAATCGTTGAATGGGTTGGTGGGTATGTATACACTCCGCTCATTGAGAATTAGGTGACTCATCCTGCATTGGAAAAGGCCGAAGCTTAGCTTCGGCTTTTTTATTTTTTAGGTCACGGTACAGCGATATTTGCGTGTGTATTTTACAAAGTAGAAGCGTTTGGGCTCGCAATACTAACGGGTGAATGATTAAGTGATTGCCGACGATAAAATAGGATATAAAAAACTGTTTGTAGGGATCACAGCATTGTTTTTATTTGCACTCGCGTTTCTGATTCTTGATTCAGCGGAAGAATCGACGCAAGCGTATAAAGATAGGAAGCTGCGTGTTGAAAGGGTATTGGAAGATACCACCCAAGTGATTAATGCATTGGAGTACAGCATCACTTCGCTCTACCCGCTGCAAAATGATCGCTATGTATTGCCTCATACCATTAAACTCAATGGCGATACCTGTAACTTTGGCGGCAAGTCTCATACAGGTAAAGAGTATGACTTCATGTTTGCTGGCCCAAAAGAGATGTGTGATCGCAATTCTCCTCTGTTTAAAAAAGCCTACCGACGTCTGTTTGTTGCACCATCAATGGCGTATTTTGCTAAAAGTATTAGCCAGATTTCATCGATCTATTTTATCTCCGCCGATAAGTTCATCATTTCGTCACCTAAAGCATTTGCTCAGTCAATCGAGGGAGATACCTTCGATAAAATTATCTCAACTCGACCATATTGGACACGCACCGTTAAATTGGCCTCCCATAGTGATAGCGCAATTTATACGGGAGATTATCAAGATTACATGACTGGAAGACGAGTCGTTACCATTACTCGCGCAATATATGTGGATGGTAAGTTTAAAGGGGTTTTAGCCATTGATAACAACCTCAATGACCTTATCCAATACAATTTTGCCGGCTATTGACTCACGGAGAAGCAAGGCCACAATAGTAGTGATGTGTTTAGTTTTAGGTATTCCAAACCTGTCGTGGTAGCTGGGAAAGAAACAGGGCTTTACTTGACCGTTGATGAGCCGAGAAGCGTACACATCATCCATATTTTAGAACATGACAAGCCACGTTTAATTGCCTTGACCTGTTTTTACGTGTTGGTGCTGTGTATCTTATGGTTCCGCTATACACAATCGGCTCATGCTCGGCTCAAGCAGCTTGCCATGCTTGATCCGATGACCAACTTGCTCAACCGTCGAGGTTTTGAAGTCAAACTTAAAGAATTACCATCGTCGAGTTACCTCGCCATTGCTGTATTTGATATTGATGACTTTAAAGCGATTAATGACAATTGTGGTCACAATGTTGGTGACGATATCATTTGCCAAGTGGCAAAGTTGCTGAGTAATAGTTTACGCCAAACTGATTTAATTGCGCGTTTTGGTGGCGAAGAGTTTGTGATTGCGGTGACCAGTGAGTCGGCCGAGCTTGCACATGTCATCCTCGAACGAGTGCAAAGTGATATGAGTTCGCCTGAGATTCGTTTGTGTGATGATACCGTTTTGCAAGTGACCGCTTCTGGTGGCGCGGTGATCTATCCGTTGGCGAAAGTTAGTGATATTAGTCAGTTGTGGCAAGAGAAAGGGATCATTGATGCCGACAGTCTATTGTATCAGGCAAAAAAGGCGGGTAAGAACCGTATCTTTATTGAGCTTGGCAAGCGAGACTAACCAGAATCAAAAAAGGATGGCAAATTCGCCATCCTTTTAACATCCAGGACACTCAGTTATAGAATGATGTCGCGTACTTCTGGGTCTTTACGCTCAAGGTAATGCGTGGATTTGATGCGACGAATCGTGCGGCAACGACCACGGATAAGAAGTGTTTCAGTTGTGGCAATATTACCTTGACGGCTAATGCCTTCTAGCAAATCGCCCTTAGTAATCCCTGTCGCAGAGAATACAACATTGTCGCTGCGCGCCATGTCTTCCATTTTTAGAACAATACCTGCTTCAACGCCCATCTCTTTACAACGAGCCAGCTCTGCCGCACCGTAAATACGGTTTTCTTCGGTATCGCCTTTCACTTGATGACGTGGCAACAGACGACCATGCATATCGCCATCCAGTGCGCGAATAACCGCAGCAGAAACCACACCCTCTGGTGCACCACCGACACAGTACATCACATCGACTTCACTATCTGGCATACAAGTTAGGATAGATGCCGCGACATCACCATCAGGCACAGCAAATACTCGTACGCCCATCTGTTGCATTTCTGCAATGACGTCATCATGACGTGGTTTTGCGAGGGTAATTACCACTAAGGTATCTAAAGTCTTATTCAGTGCCTTGGCGATGTTTTCTAGGTTTTCTTTCAGTGGTTTGTTTAGATCGATACAGCCTTTTGCACCAGGACCTACCACTAATTTTTCCATGTACATATCTGGCGCTTTAAGGAAGCTACCTTTTTCACCTGCGGCAAGTACAGCTAACGCATTCGATTGACCCATTGCGGTCATACGAGTGCCTTCGATTGGGTCAACGGCAATATCTACTTCATCGCCACCGGTACCCACATGCTCGCCAATGTAGAGCATTGGTGCGTCATCAATTTCACCCTCACCAATAACGATTTCACCGCTGATCTCGGTCTTGTTGAGAAGGGTGCGCATTACCTCAACTGCGGCACCGTCGGCTGCGTTTTTATCGCCACGGCCTAGCCATTTGTAACCGGCTAGTGCTGCGCCTTCAGTGACTCGAGAAAATGCCATTGCTAAATCGCGTTTCATGATGACTCCAAATAGGTTTTATGGAACAAAGTAAATTTGGCGCGATTCTACCACATCAAAAAGTAAACGTTTGCCTTTTTGCCGCTTTGAGATTGAAATTGATCAATAAAGCGCAGTAAAGTGAGCATTGGCCGTACTGCCGTCGGGTTTAAGTTAGCTAACCGTCAGTAACTGGCGATTTTTTGCGCGAATAGCGCACAATATCAAATATAGGGCGTGTGTCTCTCGGCTCTGCTAAGTAGAATGAAGGCAATACGTGAAGCCGTTCTTCACTTCAACCGAATAAACTAAGGGTAGGCAAAGATGTCTTTTGAAGTACTAGAAAAACTAGAAGCAAAAATTCAAACTGCAGTGGATACAATCGCACTTCTTCAAATGGAAGTAGAAGAGCTTAAAGAAGAAAAAGAAAAACTATCTGCAGAAGCAACAGAGCTGCGTGCAAGCCGTGAAGAGCTTGAGCAAAAATCTCAGCAAATGCAGCAAGAGCATGCTGCATGGCAAGATCGCATCCGTAACCTACTTGGTAAGATGGATGAAGTAGAGTAAGCGGCTGAAAGTTGATCGCATGAAAGGGGTTAACCGCAAGGTTAGCCCTTTTTGCTATCTGTAACCCCGCTTAATTGGCTTTTGGGTTATAGGTGGCAAAAAGGTCAGCACAAGGCTGACCTTCAAGAAGCAGAGCACGAGCTTATGCTTGAGGGCGAACGCCAAGGGTGTGGCAAAGTGCGTAAGTCATCTCTGCTCGGTTTAGCGTATAGAAATGGAAGTCTTTTACGCCTTCACGGCTTAGAATTCTTACCAAATCTAGTGCTTGGCTTGCACCAACCAGTTGTCGTGTCGTTGGGTCATCATCGAGCCCTTCAAACTGCTTAGCCATCCAGCCCGGCACTTTGACATGGTTCTGTGCGGCAAAGCGTGAGGCTTGCTTGAAGTTTGATACGGGTAATATCCCCGGCACAATTTCCACATCAATGCCTGCGGCAACACAACGGTCACGAAAACGCAGATAGCTTTCTACGTCGAAAAAGAATTGGGTAATTGCGCGACTAGCACCAGCATCGACTTTGCGTTTTAGGTTGAGCAAATCCGCTTGAGCACTTTTAGCTTCAGGGTGTACTTCAGGGAAAGCAGCGACAGAGATATCAAAATCGTGGCGTGACTTGAGTAGTTCAACCAGATCGGAGGCATACATCTCTGGCGCACCACCACCGGGTGGAATATCACCACGCAGTGCTACAATACTTTGAATGCCGTTAGACCAATAATCGTCGGCAATTTGAATCAACTCTTCTCGAGAGGCATCAATACACGTTAAATGTGGTGCCGCTACTAAACCAGTCGCTGACTTGATCTCTTTGATGATCGAGTGGGTTCGATCTCGCTCACCTGAGTTAGCGCCATAAGTGACCGAAACAAACTTTGGCTTGAGGGTTTTTAAACGATGTACGGAGTTCCACAGGGTTTCTTCCATCTTCTCGCTGCTAGGAGGAAAAAATTCAAATGAGACGTTGATATTGTCTGAAAGCTCAGCAATATTTTGGTTCAAGGCGTCGATATGACTAGCGTGCGTGTATCCCATTTTTACTCTCCCTGTTGCGGCTGCCTCTGCCACTTATAAACAAAATCCTTTTGACGTTTAGACGTCTATATGTCCACAGAATGTCTTGAATACAGTTTGAAGTCAATAAAGTGATTATGAATTATATTCAAGTTGATAATTAGCTTTCCTCAAGTTGCTATCTCAACCGACTTCAGGCGCGGATACTTCTATTTGGTCGCGCTCATAAAAAAGGTGTCGCATTTATCGCGACACCTTCATACACAGGTTAAAGTTGACTAGAGAGTAAGTTCAAGTCGGACTGTATTGCTCCGGCAGTCACCTCTCGCCCCGCCCCCGGACCGCGTATAACGAGTGGGTTATCCTTGTACCATTTGCTTTCAATCGCAAAAATGTTGTCGCAAGGAAGCAGGTTAGCTAAAGCGTGTTCTGGCGTCAGGGCTTCAACCCCGACGCTTGCCTTGCCATTTTTTTCGAGTCTGGCGACGTAACGAAGTACTTTATCTTCTCGTTGGGCTTTACTTAGTCGTTCTGCCAACATCTCACTCAAGATATGACCGTTATCTAAAAAGTCATCGAGGGGCAGATCAACTAACTCTTCCGGCACTAAACTCTCTACTTTGACGCTTTCTGGTTCAATGGTGAGTCCTGACTCGCGAGCAAGAATAACGAGTTTGCGCATCACATCTGAACCATCTAAATCATGGCGCGGATCGGGTTCGGTTAAACCTTGCTGCCAAGCTAGATCAACCAACTCTGCAAAAGGCACACAGCCATCGTATTGCTGAAATAACCAAGACAAAGTGCCAGAAAAAATACCAGAGAGCGCGACGATTTCATCGCCACTTTCGCGTAAATCGCGCACGGTATGATTGATAGGTAAGCCCGCACCAACAGTGGCATTGTAGAGCCAATGGCGATTAATCTTGGCAAATGCATCTTGCACTTGGTGGTAATACTCGCTTGAGGCGGAGCCCGCGACTTTATTCGCAGAGATCAAATGCATGCCTTGCTCGGCTATATCCACATAGCTTTCGGCAAGCTCTTGACTTGCTGTCACATCAATCACTACCGCATCATCGTAGTCTTGAATCGCGCCCAAACGCTCAATCCACTCGCCTGGTTGATAGGCGACGGCTTCAGTATCAAAGCGTGCGTTAGCTTGAGAGGCATCAATGCCATTGGCATCAAACCAATAGGTTTGACTGTCAATAATCGCCACTAACTCAAAGTTCATTCCGCGACGTTTTTCGAGCTCGACTTTTTGTTCAGCAAATAAGTTTAGCCAACTACTGCCGATGTTCCCCTTGCCACATAAGGCAATGGCAACTCGCTTTTGAGCTTGAAACAACTGGCTGTGAACACCTTGCACTAATGGATCGGTATCAATGGTGCGCAACACAGCAACCAAACTTAGCCCAGATGTAGACTCACAGATAAACTCTACTGGTGCGGATTTCAGTTGTTGGTAGAAGCCATAGCAGTGGTTGGGATTCTTGGTTACCCCTGCACCCACAGCTGCCACCATCGAATAACCTTCTTTGAGCTTGATTTCCGCTTCTATTGCACAGTCTTGCAAGAAGCTTAATGCACCGCCGGCAATTTCCTCGGTATACGTTAAACGCAAGCAATGCTGATCATCTTGTGCCTCGTAAGCGAGAGGTTCGAGCTGAGCGCGGGTTAAACTGGCTAAGGTTTCTTCTTGTCGGCGCTGGAAGTTGTGACCAGAAGCGAAGTGAAGTTCGATAATTAGCACATCATCAAGCGAAGAGATTATCTTGGCTCCGCGCCCTGATGCTAATACGCGTTCTATGCGAGTTGAGCCCGCTTCAGGCTCATAGCTGCATCTTAAATGACAATCCATCGTACTTTGTGCGACAGGTTGGAGGGTGCGACTATGCAATACAGGTGCAGCAAGGCGAGCCAGTTCACTGGCTTCATCTAAACGCAATAGTGGGAGCAGACACGCATCGGATACCAAACGAGGATCGGCACTATAGACACCCGCGACATCACTCCAGATGGTGACTCGCGACACCTCGGCCAAGGCACCAATGACAGTCGCAGAGTAGTCAGAGCCGTTACGCCCAAGCAAAACGGTTTGTCCTTGTTGGTTTTGTGCCATAAAGCCCGTGATGACCACCCGGTGATGAGCGTGCTGGGCGAGAATTTCTCTAAACAGTGGGTAAGAAGCTCCGCGATCAACTTCAGGCTGCGTGCCTACTTCTGCGCGCAAAAATGCGCGGGAGTCTTGTGCTCTTGCTGGTAGCTGGTTTTGGTTTAGTAATGCAGCCAATAAACGTGAAGACCAGCTTTCACCATGACCAAGAATACAAGCCTGCTCCGCGTCAGAGAGTGGGGCGGTCAATTCGCCTAGTAGCTTAAACTCATCATTGAGTTGAGCGGTGAGTGTTTGCTGCTCTTCTCCCTCAAGCAATTGTTCAATTAAATCTAACTGGAATTTTTTTAGCTCTTGCAGCGCCTCGTGTGCTAATCGACCATCTTTGTGTAGTCCATCAATAAACTCAATCAACCGATTGGTTGTCTTACCGGCTGCTGAGACGACGATTAAGTCATCTTGCTTAGAATATTCTTTAAGAATATTGACGACTCGTCGGTAGCATTCTGGGTCTGCTAAACTGCTGCCACCAAATTTATGCAGCTGTCTTTCCACGCTCATTTATTTTTCCTCCACAGCCACACGAACGGCTACGTCGAAGGCTTGTTCAAGGTCACTAATAAGATCTTGCACGTCTTCCAGACCAACTGAAAGACGTAATAACTGTTGAGATACGCCAGCTTCGGCAAGGGCAATTTCTCCCATCGCTCGATGAGTCATTGAAGCTGGGTGACAAATCAAACTTTCTACTCCACCTAAAGATTCGGCGAGTGAGAATAACTTAAGTGTCCCGACGAACGTTTTCAGCTGTTCAAAGCTACCTGCAAACTCAAAACTTAGCATTGAGCCAAACCCTGATTGCTGTTTCAGGGCGATTTGATGTCCTGGATGTTCAGGCAAACTCGGATGGAATATCGTGCCCACACTTGGGTGCTTTGTTAGGTAGTCGAGGATTTGCGTTGCGCTCTCTTCATGGACGCGCATACGTGCACTTAGGGTACGCAAGCCACGCAGAGTCATGTAACTATCAAATGGTGTCCCTGTCGCACCGATACAGTTTCCCCACCATGAGAGATCGTCGGCATGTTGTTCTGTTTTGGTTACAATCACTCCGCCAATGACATCCGAATGACCATTAATGAACTTAGTTGTTGAGTGAATAACAAAGTCAGCGCCAAGCTCTAGAGGCTTTTGGTATACGGGCGTCAAAAAAGTATTATCGACCGCAACAAGTGCATCGACAGCATGTGCTTGCTGGCAGACCTGTTCAATATCTACCACTCTAACGAGGGGGTTCGATGGCGTCTCTATTAGCACTAATTTGGGCTTTTTCTCTAATGCTTCAGCCAGAGCTTGTGGGTCGGACTGATCGACAAACAGAACCTTAAAGTCTCCTTTTTGAGCGCGAGTATTAAACAGGCGATAGCTGCCGCCATAGCAATCGTGTGGGGCAATAATAAGATCATCAGGGCCTAAAAAGGCGGTTGCCCATAAGTTCAATGCCGAGGTTCCGCAGTTGGTAATGACAGCACCTTGCCCCGATTCTAATTCGTACAGGGTTTGCTCTAGTAAACCACGGTTTGGGTTACCCGAACGGGTGTAGTCATATTGAGGTACATCGCCAAAAGCGGGAAAACCATAATTGGTAGAGAGGTAGATGGGGGGAACCACAGCATGATGTTGGGTGTCTGATTCTATGCCAGTGCGAACTGCAATAGTAGCAGGCTTGCGGGTACTCATAAGTGTTTCCTTACAAACTATAGTGACTTGTCACTCTGAATGCGATATACCTAGCCAATACACCACATTCACAATCCATTCACTCTACTTTACTTCTCAAAAAATAAGACGTCAAGAAGTCCAGATGTCTAAATGTCTTTGCTTGTAGCCTTAAAAGCCGCTAAAATTATAGGTGGCAATTATCTATGACTAACAATAATGAAGGTGCGCAATGGCAGACTGGAATGGCGAATACATTAGCCCATATGCTGAGCATGGAAAGAAAAGCGAACAAGTAAAGAAGATTACAGTTTCAATTCCATTAAAAGTATTGAAGGTATTAACTGATGAGCGAACTCGCCGTCAGATTAACAACCTACGCCATGCAACGAACAGTGAGCTGCTATGTGAAGCGTTTCTCCATGCATACACTGGCCAACCGTTGCCGACGGATGAAGATCTGCGCAAAGACCGACCTGACGATATTCCAACCGAAGCGAAACAGCTAATGACGGAAATGGGTATTGAGTTCGAAGCATTTGACGAGTAATCGCTAGCATCTTATTGCGATATCTGAATTAAAGCACCAGTTCAGATTATGCGAAAATCAAAGCATTAAAAAACCGCAGCTGAAAACTGCGGTTTTTGTTTTTCAGAGCAAAGATTTTCGAGCTGAGAATCGCAACTATTCATTTCGTAGAGCGTCCATGCCTCAATTTGTCATTCCATAGAGCGCGTAGCGCGAGTAGGGAATCTTGTTTTGCTAGATTAAGCCAGAGATCCCCCAACTCGTTCGTTCCTCACTCTTGAGAATGACAATATAAGGTAACGATGGAAAAGTTAGCTAAACCGCATGGCTATGCCATATACCCTTCAGGCATATCAATACGTGCCACCCCCGAGTCAACAGCAGCTTGTGCAACGGCTTTTGCTACGCGAGGTAGAAGACGGTGATCCATCGGTTTTGGAATAATGTACTCTGCACCAAATTCTAGATGCGCCACTCCTGCTGCGGCAAGAACTTCGGTTGGTACGGGTTCTTTTGCTAATTGGCGAATCGCTTCGACTGCGGCCAGTTTCATCTCATCGTTAATTTCACTTGCGCGAACATCTAATGCACCACGGAAAATAAACGGGAAACACAATACGTTGTTAACTTGGTTAGGATAATCACTTCGTCCAGTACCCATGATCAAATCATCGCGAACTTGATGAGCCAGTTCAGGTTTGATTTCTGGATCTGGGTTCGAACAAGCAAACACAATCGGTTTATCGGCCATCAGTTTTAAAGCATCTTGTGGCATCAAGTTCGGGCCAGAAACACCTAAGAAAATGTCCGCGCCTTCAATCACATCTTCTAAGGTGCGTTTATCGGTGTTGTTGGCGAACAGCTTTTTGTATTCATTAAGATCATCACGGCGAGTGTGGATAACGCCCTTACGATCAAGCATGTAGATCTTCTCACGCATCGCACCGCATTTAATCAACAGCTCCATACATGCCACGGCAGCCGCACCTGCGCCAAGACAGACGATAGTCGCATCTTCAAGCTTCTTGCCTTGCAGTTCAATGGCATTAAGCATTCCTGCTGCAGTCACGATGGCTGTGCCATGCTGATCGTCATGAAAGACAGGTACATCACAACGCTCGATTAACTGTTTCTCAATTTCAAAACAATCGGGAGCTTTTATATCTTCAAGGTTAATGCCGCCAAAGGTATCTGCAATATTTGCGACTGTGTCGACGAACTCTTCAATTGTGCGATGTTTCACTTCGATATCGATAGAGTCTAAACCTGCAAAGCGTTTAAAAAGCAGTGACTTGCCTTCCATCACAGGTTTGGATGCCAGAGGGCCTAAATTACCGAGACCAAGAATCGCTGTGCCGTTGGAAATTACCGCAACCATATTGCCTTTTGAGGTGTACTTGTAGACATTGTCTGGGTTTTGGGCAATTTCACGCACCGGTTCTGCCACACCAGGACTATAAGCCAACGCCAAATCTTTTGCCGTTTCGGCAGGCTTGGTGAGTTCGACTGAAATTTTACCTGCAGTAGGAAGGGCGTGGTAATCAAGAGCTTGTTGGCGGAACTGTTCTTCAGCGGTCAATTCTTGCGGTTGGTCATCTGACATAGAGTTGTTTCTCGTTGTAGTTAATTGTTGAGCAAAAGTTATTCTATACCCAGCGAGTCAAGCTGCATAGGTTAGAATGTGAGAGAAATAACTATTATAGAGATTTTAGAGGCTGATAAGACCAGCTAGATCGCAGAATGGTAAGGAAGAGCAGAGGAACAGTAGGCACAAAAAAAGGACGCCTGAGCGTCCTTTTTGGAATCGGTAAAAAAGTAGTAATTACTTCTTGCCGCTTGATAGAGCACCGAAACGCTTGTTGAAGCGATCAACACGGCCGCCTGTATCAACGATACGTTGCTTACCAGTGTAGAATGGGTGGCACTTGTCACATACGTCTAGGTGGATTGAATCTTTACCTAGAGTAGAGTTGAACTCGAAAGAGTTACCGCAAGAGCAAGTAGCTTGTACTGCTTTGTATTCTGGGTGAATACCAACTTTCATGGGAAAACCTCAAATAGGCCGTGTCGCTATCCGATTCTAAGCCGGACACCACACGTAGTTAATAAAAAGTGTCGCATACCGCTTGGAGAATTATGCACCAAGCCATAATGCTAAGGCGCAGTATAGTAATGAATCCGCCAGTGAGGATCAACAGGTTTGCTTAAATTATTGCTACTTTTTTCGCCATTAGCCAGAGTTGGTTGCTGGATTCCCTGTTAGCTTGCGTTAATTCCCCCTTCTAAGGGTGGCGACAACCGAGTCTTGCAGTCATGGGCTTTTACCAGATAAATGACAACTGTGAATACTCGCCACCTCGATAAGGCTTGAAATCGGTAGGGGAAATAGAATCACCTAGCATTTTGCTTTAGACTGAGTGAGATTTCTAACTCAATACTGATTAACCTATATATGCGTCCTACCATTGCTCGGGTGGCTTTGCCAGTTCCGCTGGATAAGCAATTTGATTACCTCATCCCAAATCACCTTTTTCCGGTGATCGGCGGGCGTGTGTCTGTGCCTTTTGGACCGAAAACCCTTATCGGTATTGTGACTGAATTAGTTAACCATTCGGAATTTAGCCAAAATCAGCTAAAGCCGATCAAGTCGGTATTGGATAGTCAACCTGTCTGGCCTGAATCGCTCTACCAACTACTCAAATGGTGTAGTCAGTTTTATCAATACCCTCTCGGTGATACGCTCGCCAATGCGATGCCGACAGCATTGCGAAAAGGAAAAGCGGCGGACTTTTCTACTTTGGTCGAATGGCAGTTAACTGAGAGCGGTAAAAACCAGTTTGTGCATGGCTTTGGTCGTGCAATTAAGCAAGAGAGTGCAATGCGCGCCTTGGCGCATGGTGCGATATCGCATCAACAACTTCTGGGTCAGGATATTTCAGGAACCACGCTTAAAGCGTTGCAAGCCAAAGGTTGGGTTGAGTCGATCGAGAAGAAGCCGACCGTCAAAGCTTGGCCGGCGAATGTTGAGTCCGATGTCGACAAACCTAAACTTAATCAGGAACAAGCGGTCGCCATTGCCACCGTCAACAGTGCGCAAGGGTTTGGATGTTACTTATTAGAGGGGGTGACAGGCTCTGGTAAGACCGAAGTGTATCTGAACCTGATCAAACCAATACTCGAGAGAGGACAGCAAGCACTGGTTTTAGTGCCTGAAATCGGCTTAACCCCGCAAACTATCAACCGTTTTCGTCAGCGCTTTAATGTACCAGTGGAAGTGATTCATTCTGGTTTAAATGAGACTGAACGTCTCAATGCGTGGCTTAGTGCTCGCGATAAAGTGGCTGGCATTGTGATTGGTACTCGCTCTGCGTTGTTAACCCCGTTTGCAACTCTTGGCATTATTATTGTCGATGAAGAGCACGATAGCTCTTATAAACAGCAAGATAGTTTGCGTTACCACGCCAGAGATGTAGCGGTGATGCGGGCAAACAAAGAGCAGATCCCTATTGTACTGGGCTCTGCCACTCCCGCACTAGAAACTCTGCATAATGCGTTGAGCGGTAAGTACCATCATCTTGAGCTGTTACAACGAGCGGGTAATGCAAAACCCACGACCAACAAAGTACTGGATGTTAAAGGGCTGTATCTTGAGAGTGGTTTGTCTGCTCCTTTGATTGCTGAGATGCGCAAGCATTTAAGCGCTGGCAACCAAGTAATGCTGTTTCTTAATCGCCGTGGTTTTTCACCCGCGCTAATGTGCCATGAATGTGGTTGGATTGCGGAGTGCAAGCGTTGCGATGCCTATTACACCTATCATCAATACAGTAATGAAGTTCGTTGTCATCATTGTGGTTCTCAGCAGCCGGTTATTCATCAATGCCAAGGTTGTGGCTCCACCAACTTGGTGACGGTGGGGGTAGGAACTGAGCAGCTTGAAACCCAGCTTAAAACACTATTTCCTGATTACAAAGCCGTGCGAATTGACCGTGATAGCACGCGTCGAAAAGGCAGTTTAGAAAGCGCGTTAACGGCGATTCGTAAGGGTGAGTACCAAATTTTGATTGGTACACAAATGCTTGCCAAAGGGCATCACTTCCCAGATGTCACTTTAGTCGCATTGCTGGATGTTGACGGTTCACTGTACAGTAGTGACTTTAGAGCATCAGAGCGTTTGGCTCAGTTGTTTATTCAAGTGGCAGGTCGGGCTGGACGAGCAAGTAAGGCGGGAGAGGTGATCTTACAGACTCATCACCCAGAGCATACTTTGCTGCAAGCATTGCTTAATCAGAGTTATCGTCATTTTGCGCAAACGGCATTACAGGAACGTAAATTTGCCATGTTGCCCCCATATACGTATCTGACACTCTTTCGTGCAGAAGCGGGCAATAGCCAGTTAGTCGAGGAGTTTTTGCGTCAGGTTCGTTATACCTTGGAAGCGCATCCTCTGTTTGATGAGTATTGCCAAGTATTAGGCCCCACTCCTGCTCCATTGGCAAAAAAAGCGGGTAAGTACCGCTGGCAGTTGTTACTGCAGACACAAACAAGACCAATGATGCAGCGTCTACTCGCCAGTGCTAAGCCAGCTATTGAGTTGTTGCCTAATAGCAAAAAGGTACGCTGGTCGCTAGATATAGAACCGCAAGATTTAAGCTAGTTGCCATTTTAATATGTCATGTTTACCGAACAAGAAAGTAATTTTGTGACGTAAATCTCGTAGTTAGGTTGGGTTTTGTTAATTCTCCCGTAACTTTATGGCGCGAAATAAATAAACTAGTACAGGTAGCATTACGCATCATAGTGAATACATGATTAGAATATGTACGAATTTGGTTTCATTATGAGTTAGAAACAATAAAGAAGTGAACATTCAGTTCATCAATATTAATCAGGCTTGGGTGGTCTCGGCCGCTAACAAGGGAAAATTAAGAGGGTTACATTTATGGCGACAATGAAGGATGTTGCCCAGCTCGCAGGGGTTTCAACAGCGACGGTTTCGAGAGCGCTGATGAATCCCGAAAAAGTCTCATCGGCAACGCGTAAACGCGTCGAAGATGCAGTACTGGAAGCTGGATACTCACCAAACTCACTTGCGCGAAACTTACGCCGCAATGAGTCCAAAACCATCATCGCGATCGTTCCTGATATCTGCGATCCATACTATACCGAGATTATTCGCGGGATAGAGGATGCCGCAATGGAGCATGGCTATATTGTGTTACTCGGTGATAGTGCTCAGCAGAAAAAACGCGAGAACTCTTTTGTGAATCTGGTTTTTACTAAGCAAGCTGACGGTATGTTGCTGCTTGGAACGGATTTGCCCTTTGATGTTAGCAAGCCCGAGCAAAAGAACCTTCCACCTATGGTGATGGCGTGTGAGTTCGCTCCTGAACTCGAGCTACCAACCGTTCATATTGATAACCTGACTTCTGCGTTTGAAGTGGTCAACTACTTGACTCAACTCGGTCATAAACGCATCGCCCAGATTTCTGGCCCGCAAGATGCGGCATTGTGCCAGTTCCGTCAGCAGGGGTACTTGCAAGCACTACGTCGTGCTGGGATCAGCATGAATCCGTCGTACAGTATTCATGGTAATTTTAGTTTTGAAGATGGCGCCAAAGCAGTACGTCAGTTGTTAACCCTGCCTGAACCACCCACTGCAATTTTCTGTCACAACGATGCAATGGCTATTGGAGCAATTCAAGAAGCGAAGCGTTTAGGCCTGCGTGTACCGCAAGACTTATCCGTCGTTGGCTTTGATGATATTCAGTTTGCTCAATACTGCGATCCACCGTTGACGACGATTTCTCAGCCTCGTTATGAGATTGGTCGTCAAGCGATGTTAATGATGTTGGAGATCTTACGTGGCCATGATGTTCGTACTGGTTCACGACTTCTAGAGACCAATTTGGTGGTACGCAAGAGTGCCGCGCCACCAAGAGTTGTCTAGCTCATCAATATTGACTGAGAGATAGCAGCGTGAGTGTTTGGGCTCGTTATGTTGAGCCCTAACCACACTGCTTATTTTTTGCCATCTTGTGTCAAAGTTTCCACTTCATTCAGTCAGGAAATGGTAGTGACGCTATTATCCAATAGCGTTCTAGATTAAGATATTGCGAGAACTCACTGATTTTGTAGTACAACTGTGGCAAGTAGAGATTACGTAAAACGTGGCGCCAGTAAGAGACCCGCGAAGAAGAAACCGACCCCAAAGCGCAAACCATGGCGCAGTGGTCTAGTCGCGTTGGTGGTACTTGTTGGCTTTGGTTTTGGTCTATATACGTTAAGTCAAGATCCCGAACCGCCAGCGCCCGTTGTTCAAAAAACAAAACCGACCAAGCCTAAAGCTGAAAAAGTGATTCCGCCGCCACCGGAAGAAAAGTGGGACTATGTAGATAGCCTGCCTAACCGTGAAGTGGAAGTGAAGGCTAAAGAGCAAGTGGTCTCTGCGATTCCTTATATTATGCAATGCGGAGCGTACAAGAACGCTGAGCAGGCTGAAGCTCGCAAGTTGGATATTGCTTTCCAAGGCATTAGCAGTGAAGTGCGCAAAAAAGAGGGTAGCTCTTGGTACCGCGTAGTACTTGGACCTTACAAACTTAAGCGTGATGCAGAGCGAGATAAGCACAAACTGCAACGAGCAAAAATCGAACCTTGCGCGATTTGGAAAGAATCACAGTAGCTTAGTCGTGATTATTGATTGAAAGAAAAAGGCATACCATCTTGGTATGCCTTTTCTTTTTTAAGTGTCAGGCTAATCTTCAGGATAACCTTGTGGGTTGCTTGACTGCCAACGCCAAGCATCTCGCGTCATCTCTTCAAGATTGCGTGTTGCCTGCCAATGCAGTTCTCGTTGTGCTTTGCTCGGATCTGCCCAACATTCTGCAATATCCCCCGGACGGCGAGTAACAAACTGGTACGGTATTGGTTTTCCACTTGCTTTCGCAAAGGCATCAATCATATCCAATACACTGTAGCCGTTACCGGTACCTAAGTTGTAGACATGCAAACCTGGCTTCGAGCCAGCGTGCTTAAGTGCAGCAATATGACCATCTGCCAAGTCCATAACGTGGATATAGTCGCGTACGCCAGTGCCATCAGGCGTCGGGTAATCATCACCGAACACTGACACACATTCGCGACGACCAACGGCGACTTGTGCAACATACGGCATCAGGTTATTTGGAATGCCCTGTGGGTCTTCACCCAGTGATCCTGACGGGTGAGAGCCAACAGGATTGAAATAGCGCAGTAGCGTAATACTCCAATCTGGATTCGCGGTTTGGAAGTCGGTCAAACACTCTTCAACAATCAGTTTGCTGCGACCATAAGGATTTGTCGCACTGGTTGGAAATGATTCAGTAATTGGCACCGACGCCGGGTCGCCATATACGGTCGCTGAAGAGCTAAAAATGAGTCGAGTTACACCCGCTTCGCGCATCGCATCGGCAAGTACTAAGGTGCCATGTACGTTGTTGTCGTAATATTCGAGAGGCTTTTCTACCGACTCGCCTACCGCTTTTAAGCCAGCGAAGTGGATAACGGCTTCGATATTGTTGGCTTGCAGTGCGTTGATAAGTGCGTTTTTATCTCGCACATCGGCTTGAATAAACAGTGGTTCAACACCCGTCACGCGCTTAATTCTTTCGAGTACGGCTTTTTTGCTGTTGTACAAGTTGTCGAGTAGCACAGGATTAAAGCCAGCTTCGATAAGTTGGATACAGGTATGGCTTCCGATATAACCAGTACCACCTGTGACTAAAACGTTCATTTCTCGTTGTCCTTTCAAAAAGCCGTTAACTCTGTTTATTGTACATCTTCTGTTTGTCACAACATCTATTTTATTGTTAATGGCAATATTTCCGTTCCCTTGAATTCTCTCTTGCCTATCCTCATATATCTATTTAGAAGCAAATTTAAAAAATAAGAGGCTCTACTCGTGACTACCATTGTATCTGTACGTCGAAATAACAAAGTTGTCATCGCGGGTGACGGACAAGTATCACTAGGCAATACTGTAATGAAAGGTAATGCTCGCAAAGTGCGTCGTTTATACAACGGCAAAGTATTGGCGGGTTTTGCTGGTGGTACTGCTGATGCGTTTACTCTATTTGAGCGTTTTGAAAGTAAGCTACAAATGCATCAAGGTCACCTGACCAAAGCGGCGGTAGAGCTAGCCAAAGATTGGCGTAGTGATCGCGCATTACGTAAACTCGAAGCCTTACTTGCTGTTGCTGATGAAACCGCATCACTTATCATCACGGGTAACGGCGATGTAGTACAACCCGAGCATGACTTGATTGCGATTGGTTCAGGTGGCAACTTTGCACAAGCAGCAGCCACTGCACTGCTCGAAAATACTGAGTTGGATGCACGTGAAATCGCGGAAAAGGCACTGACTATTGCCGGTGATATCTGTGTGTTCACCAACCATCATCACACTATTGAAGAACTAGAAATTCCAGCGGCACTAAGTGCTGAGCAAAACGAAAAATAGTGTCGAAAAATAAAGGAATTTGATTATGTCTGAAATGACTCCTCGTGAAATTGTTCATGAACTGAACCGCCACATCATTGGTCAAGATAAAGCAAAGCGCTCAGTGGCGATTGCACTGCGCAACCGCTGGCGTCGTATGCAGCTTGAAGAAAGTTTGCGTGCAGAAGTGACGCCCAAAAACATTTTGATGATTGGTCCTACGGGTGTGGGTAAAACCGAAATTGCCCGCCGTCTTGCTAAGTTAGCCAATGCGCCATTTATTAAAGTGGAAGCGACTAAGTTCACGGAAGTGGGTTATGTGGGTAAGGAAGTGGAAACCATCATTCGCGATCTTACGGATGTTTCCATTAAGATGACTCACCAACAAGCGATGGAAAAAGTAACCTTCCGTGCCGAAGAGCAAGCCGAAGAGCGTGTACTTGATGCACTGTTACCACCAGCACGTGATGCGTGGGGGCAAAATCAGCAGCAAGAAGAGAGCAGCTCGAATACCCGCCAAATTTTCCGTAAAAAATTGCGTGAAGGTCAGCTTGACGATAAAGAAATTGAAATCGATGTAGCAGCACCACAAATGGGTGTGGAGATCATGGCGCCTCCTGGTATGGAAGAGATGACCAACCAACTGCAAAGCATGTTCTCTAATCTTGCAGGTGATACCAAGAAAAAACGTAAGCTGAAAATCAAAGATGCTTTAAAAGCACTGACGGAAGAAGAAGCTGCGAAACTGGTTAATCAGGAAGAGCTAAAAGAGCAGGCGATCTATAACGTCGAAAACCATGGTATCGTCTTTATCGATGAAATCGATAAGATCTGTAAACGTGGTGAAAGCTCTGGTCCTGATGTGTCACGAGAAGGTGTACAGCGTGACTTGCTGCCTCTGATTGAAGGTAGCACGGTATCCACCAAGCACGGAATGGTTAAAACTGACCATATTCTCTTTATTACGTCGGGCGCTTTCCAGGTTGCCAAGCCATCAGATCTAATTCCTGAACTGCAAGGTCGCCTACCGATTCGCGTTGAGCTTGAAGCCCTTTCAAGCCATGACTTCAAACGTATTCTTACCGAACCAAAAGCGTCACTAACCGAGCAGTATATTGCGCTGATGAAGACCGAAGAAGTGGATATTGAGTTTACTGAAGATGGTATTGTGCAAATCGCAGAAGCCGCTTGGACAGTTAACGAAACCACTGAAAATATTGGTGCCCGTCGCCTACATACAGTGATGGAGCGTTTGATGGATGAGATTTCATTTGAAGCAACCGATAAGTCGGGCAGCAAGATGGTCATTGACGCGGCCTACGTGAAAGAACGTTTAGGTGAGTTTGTTGAAGATGAAGATCTAAGCCGTTTTATCCTTTAATCTTTGCTGAATGAAGCTGTAGTGCTTGTGGCCCAGTTGGCTATTAAGTGCTAGATTCAATGTATATCGCCCCGCCATTTGGTGGGGCTTTTTACTTTTAGCTGATAGGGAAGCTAACTCTTCGTCTTTTGTTAGCGTGAGGAGTTGGTGTGATAAATAACCGGTCATTTCTCGTTTTAAAATGCATCCACACCCATAAAAAACATCAAAATCCGCATAGCCGCCACAGCCGAGATGATATTTTTTATACAAATATTTAACTCAGAGAAACTGACCGCATATTAAGGGCTTATGTAGCAAACTATAAGTAATTTAAAGGCTTAGTTAGAACAAGTGATAAGCAGTTGGTGTGCAATTTAATAAAAGTATCTGTATGATACGTCGCCTTTGTGATCGTTCTCACGCTCTGGATGAGTTGTGAGGGAAATACGCCTAACCCGATAATACGGGCCAATAAAAGCGAGACTCCATGTCTAAAGGCACTTTGGCGGCAGGACTTTCCTGCGTTTCTGAAGGTGAGTATTCATCTTCATCATTTACTCAAACGAGTAAACCTTCTATCCGCTCCCAGTTGGAGCTGTCTAATCCCGTGCTATGGTTAAGTGGCACTTTTCTCTCTATTTTTGTACTGCTTGCGATTGTGGATACAGAGCTTTTGACGACGATGGTCAATACGGGCTTTCATTATGCAACGCGGTGGTTTGGTGGCTACTGGCAAATCCTTCTGTTTGCCAATTTTGTGATTGGTTTGTTTATCGCACTTGGTCAAACTGGCTATGTACGTTTGGGCGGATTAGCGAAACCTGAGATGGAAACGTCGAAATGGTTATCGATAGTCCTTTGCACACTGCTCGCGGGAGGCGGTGTATTTTGGGCCGCAGCTGAGCCGATTGCCCATTTTGTCTCTGCTCCTCCATTTTATAGCAGCAACGATAGTTCGATTGGTTTACGCGACGCCGCCATCAATGCATTGTCACAGTCTTTTCTCCACTGGGGTTTCTTAGCGTGGGCGATTCTTGGCTGTCTATCATCAATAGTATTAATGCACTTGCATTATGACAGAGGGCTACCTCTTAAACCTCGTACGTTGCTTTACCCTGTATTTGGTCAACGAGCTATTTATGGCTGGCTTGGTGACACCATTGATGCGCTGAGTATTATTGCGGTCGCCGCGGGCACGATTGGACCGATAGGTTTTTTAGGTTTGCAGATCAGTTATGCACTAAATGCATTGTTTGGTTTGCCTGATCAATTTGAAACACAAACTTTAGTGGTTGTGTTAGCAATGGCTTGCTACACCTTATCGGCACTGAGTGGTCTGAGTCGAGGTATTCAACTGGTAAGTCGTTACAATATTCTGCTGTCATTGGCGTTGGTGGTGTTCATTCTTTTTGCCGGTCCAACGAGCTTTATTGTCGATGGTTATATCCAAGGGGTAGGGCGCATGGTCGACAACTTTGTACCAATGGCGTTGTATCGTGGCGATACTGGATGGCTGAGTTGGTGGACGGTATTTTTCTGGGGATGGTTTATCGGCTACGCTCCAATGATGGCGATCTTTATCGCTCGTATTTCTCGTGGTCGAACCGTTCGTCAGTTGATTCTGGCGATCAGCATTGCCGCGCCACTGATTACCTGTTTTTGGTTTAGCATTGTTGGTGGCAGTGGCTTAGCGTTTGAGTTGACGAACCCTGGCAGTATTCAAGCGGGGTTTGAAGGATTCAACTTACCAGGTGCGCTGTTGGCAATTACTCAGCAATTACCTTTCCCTATGCTGATCTCGATCTTGTTCTTGATATTAACCACGACATTTATTGTCACGACTGGTGACTCGATGACTTACACAATCAGTGTGGTGATGACAGGTAACAGCCAACCCAACGCACTGATACGTGCATTTTGGGGCTTGGTGATGGGAACCGTGGCGATCGTATTGATCTCGATGGGGGATGGTGGCATCTCGGCGTTGCAATCTTTTATCGTGATTACGGCTGTCCCGACCTCGTTTATTATTCTACCGTCATTGTGGAATGCGCCAAAGATTGCTCAGCAAATGGCGAGAGAACAAGGGCTGCTTTCGTAGCGTTGTTGACCCGATACAAAAATCCCCCAATTAATGGGGGATTTTTTCGTTTAAGCTTGCGGGTATCAGGTTAGATCATAAAGATAAAGATCACTGATAGTGCTGAAATAAGACCAGCAAACGCATAGCACGCAACTTTACCTACCACACCTGCGTGGATTTTTAGATCGTGCATACCGTGGTGCAAGCGGTGCATCGCATGCCACATCGGTAGTGCCAGTGTGCCGATAATAAATAGAGCACCAATAATACTGGTCGCGAACTCTGCCACACGTTCGTAACTTAGTGCTTCAGCATCAATGATACCAAGTGGAGCAAGGATACCGAGCACCAATACTGTGATTGGGGTGATCATCGCAAACCACGTACCACCAGCACCAAATAGACTCCACCAAATTGGCTCATCAGAACGAGCTGGAGCGCGGTCAACTTTATAGTTTGGTTTCATAACTTCGGCTCCTTAAACGATGATCAGCACAACAAGAGAAATAAATGCAACTGCTGCCCATTGACCAAGCACAATCAGCTTTTTATCCAGTAATTTGCCTTTGATACGGATTGGCATCACTTGTGGCATCATGCTGAAGAAAGTTTGTGCATGCAGCAGACTGCCAGCTAGCGCAACGATGTTGATCGCCACGACGATAGGGTTAGCCATAAAGTCTAGCCAACCTTGCCAAGCTTCAGGCCCTTTCACCAATGCACCTAAACCAAAGGTTAGGAACAGCGTGAACAAGATTAATGGCAGTACCGTCGCTTCACGTAGCATGTAGAAACGGTAGAAAGGGCTACTTTGCCACCAAGTACGTTTCATCTCACGTACATAAGGTTTACGGTTACTCATATTAAGCTCCCTCTTTCACTGGTTTGCCATCTGGCTTAAGCATCGCAATGACAAAGTCCATTGAAGACTCAACTTTGCCTTGGTTTACTGCCGCTGCTGGGTCAACGTTCTTCGGACAAACTTCTGAACAGTAACCAACAAAGGTACAGCCCCAAGCGCCGTTTTGACCGTTGATCAGCGCCATACGTTCTGATTTGCCATTATCACGGCTATCGAGGTTGTAGCGGTGGGCTAGCGTTAGTGCCGCAGGGCCAATAAACTCAGGATTTAGACCAAATTGCGGACACGCTGCGTAACACAGGCCACAGTTGATACAGCCAGCAAACTGCTTGTATTTCGCCATTTGCTCTGGGGTTTGTAGGTTAGTACCATCTTCCGGCGTACGGTCGTTACCGATAATGTAAGGTTTGATGGCTTCCAAGCGTTCGATAAATGGCGTCATATCCACAATCAGATCTTTTTCGATTGGGAAGTTAGCGAGCGGTTCAATCTTAACGCCATCAACGTAATCACGCAGGAAACTCTTACAAGCGAGTTTCGGTACGCCGTTAACCATGATGCCACAAGAGCCACAAATCGCCATACGACAAGACCAACGGTAAGTCAGGTCTTTATCTAGGTGATCTTTTACATAGCCCAGCGCATCGAGTACCGACATGGTTTCATCAAATGGTACTTCAAAGGTTTGGAAGTAAGGCTCAGCGTCTTTTTCTGGGTCATAACGCAGGATGTCTATTTTTTGAATGCGATTTGCTGACATTATGCTTGCTCCTCTGCGCTTTGTTCTTCGCTTTTAGCTTTCTCTTCTGCTGCTGCTTTTTCTGCCGCTTCGCCGTACAAGCGCGCTTTTGGCTGTGACTTAGTAATCGTTACATTGCTGTAGTCGATACTTGGTGCCGCATCAGTTTGGTAGAAAGCCAGAGTATGCTTGAGGAAGTTGACGTCATCACGCTCGGTGCAACCATCGTCAAGACGTTGGTGAGCTCCGCGAGACTCTTTACGCAGAATCGCTGAGTGAACCATCGCTTCTGCCACTTCAAGCCCGTAGCCCACTTCAATCGCATACAGTAAGTCAGTATTGAATACTTTACCTTTGTCTTTAATGCCGATTTTTTTGTAGCGCGCTTTCAGTTCAGTGATTTTTTCAATCGTTGCCTGCATCAGGTCTTCTTGACGGTAGATACCACAACCCGCTTCCATGGTATGACCCATTTCAGTGCGGATATCTGCCCAGTTTTCATCGCCTTCTTGGTTCATCAATTCGGCAATGCGTTCTTCGACCGCTTTTACTTGTGTCGCGATAGACTCTTCATTCCAGCCTTTAAACTCTGCTGCGCGTTGTACGGCATGTTCACCAGCAACGCGGCCAAATACCACAAACTCTGCCAGTGAATTTGAACCTAGGCGGTTAGCGCCATGGAGACCAACGGAAGCACATTCACCCACGGCAAATAGGCCTTTAATGCGCGTTTCACATTGACCGTTAGTTTCGATACCGCCCATGGTGTAGTGTACGGTTGGACGAATAGGAATTGGCTCTTTGGCTGGGTCGACGTTAACGTAAGCTTTGGCTAACTCACAAATAAACGGTAGACGCTCTTGTAAGTACTCTTCGCCAAGGTGGCGGAGATCAAGGTGTACCACGTCTCCTAGAGGGTGCTTAATGGTGTTGCCTTTTTGTTGCTCGTGCCAGAATGCTTGTGAAACTTTGTCACGTGGACCCAGTTCCATGTACTTGTTCTTTGGTTGACCGACCGGAGTTTCTGGCCCCATACCGTAATCTTGCAGGTAGCGGTAGCCATTTTTGTTGACAATAATACCGCCTTCACCACGACAACCTTCGGTCATCAAAATACCTGTGCCAGGCAGACCTGTTGGGTGGTATTGAACAAACTCCATATCACGCAGTGGTACACCGTGGCGATATGCCATCGCCATACCGTCACCCGTTACGATACCGCCGTTGGTATTACAGTGGTAAACGCGTCCAGCACCACCTGTCGCCAGTACGACAGACTTCGCTTTAATCGTAACCAGTTCACCTTCTGCCATATGAATCGCAACCAAGCCTTGCACTTCACCCTCGTCAACCAATAGGTCAACCACAAAGTATTCGTCAAAACGTTTGATGTTTTGGTACTTCATTGAGGTCTGGAAAAGAGTATGTAGCATGTGGAAGCCAGTTTTGTCGGCTGCAAACCAAGTGCGTTCAACCTTCATACCACCAAAGCGGCGAACATTGACTTCACCATTATCTTTGCGGCTCCAAGGGCAGCCCCATTGCTCCATTTGGATCATTTCGCGCGTAGCATTCTCGACGAAATATTCCACCACATCCTGTTCACATAGCCAATCACCACCACCAACGGTGTCGTTGAAGTGATTGTCTAGGCTATCTTCATCCTTGATAACTGCCGCTGAGCCACCCTCTGCCGCGACCGTGTGAGAACGCATAGGGTAAACTTTTGAAATCAGGGCGACTTCCAAGTCAGGGTTAGCTTCTGCCGCTGCAATAGCAGTACGAAGACCAGCGCCGCCAGCGCCGATGACTGCGATATCTGTGATGATAGTTTGCACAGTTATCCTCCAGTGTGTAAGTGCAGCCGACCTGCTCCGCTTAAATTGACAGTGGTGATGACAAGCTCAAGTAAACCTCATTACATAGTAAGTCTATGAGCAGAGATTTCGCTCGTTTGTTGCCTACCAGTCATTCCAAGTTGATTCGGTATTAAGCCGCTTTGTTATAGTAAGAGAGTATGTGCAGTTGGTTACTTTCTAGCTTATTAAGAACGTGCTACACATGACCCAAAAGTGTTATTAAGCAGTGTAAAAGAGGGATAGGGGCTAAAAATTGATTTGATCCGGCTTTTATTCCGGAAATGAACTCAAGGGCATACAATTTATAGGATATGTGAGGCTTATCACGGCACTTAATGGCGCAGGAAACGTGCGAGTTTGCCGAGTGTTACAAGGCGGTAACGGGGAGTTTGTCGTGCTGCTAGCTATGGTTTATCAAGGCGTTAGTGAAATGCTGTGGGTGGGCTTGGTGAGCAACACTTGCCAAAGGCAATAAAAGTGATATGTTCGCCGACGACAAATTGGTTTGATAGACAAGGTAGCAAAATGAGTTGGCAGCCAACGGCATCAATAGCACTGCTTAAACAACGTGCTGAGGTAATCAGCACTATTCGTGGATTCTTCTCTGCGCGCAATGTGTTGGAAGTAGACACGCCTGCAATGAGTCACGCAACGGTAACGGACATTCATCTTCATACCTTCCAAACGGATTTCGTCGGACCAGGTTATGCGCAAGGAAGTAAGCTGTTTTTAATGACCAGTCCAGAGTTCCATATGAAACGTCTACTGGCAGCAGGGAGTGGTTGCATTTATCAAATCAACAAAGCGTTTCGTAATGAAGAAAATGGCCGCTTCCACAATCCAGAGTTCACTATGTTGGAGTGGTACCGCGTAGGCTTTGACCATCATAAATTGATGGATGAAATGGATGACTTGCTGCAACTTGTGCTCAAGGTTGGACAGGCCGAGCGTATGACCTATCAGCAGGCGTTTATGCGAGTATTAGGCGTGTGCCCACTTGAGGGGTCGATGCAAGAGCTTAAGCTTACCGCGGCTAAGTTAGGGTTAAGTGATATCGCCGAACCAGAGCAAGACCGCGATACTTTACTGCAGCTACTGTTTAGCGTGGGCGTAGAAGCGAAAATCGGCCAACAGGTGCCTGCGTTTGTTTATGATTTTCCGGCGAGCCAAGCAGCCCTTGCCAAGATTAACCCAAATGATGCACGCGTTGCAGATCGCTTTGAGGTTTATTTTAAAGGAATTGAGTTGGCAAATGGTTTCCATGAGTTGGATAACCCAACTGAGCAATTGAGTCGCTTTGAGCAAGATAATGCCAAACGTACGGAGATGGGGCTGTCTCCTCAGCCGATAGATTTCCATTTGATTGAGGCATTAAAGTCTGGGTTACCAGAATGTGCTGGTGTCGCACTGGGTGTGGATCGCTTAATCATGTTAGCGCTTGATTGCGAGCATATTGATCAAGTGACTGCGTTTCCGTTTCCAAACGCTTAATGCGGAATAAAATATTGCAGTAAAGCGTGGTAGTGATCTCCGATTCTTTCTGTTCGGTACTCGCCTAGAGCAGGCAACCCCGCTATACTCCCAATCTGAATTTGAAACTGGGGCGACCGATTTTGCCCCTCTTATTTATACAAGAGCACAGGATATGCAAGAGTACATCGCGTTTTTCCAAGAGAATATGATTCTGTCTGTGGTTTGGGTTGGCCTTTTGGTTGCGCTTATCATGAATATCGTAAAAACATCAACTGCAGCATACAAAGAGATCACTGCCAGTGATACAACACACAAGATCAATCGTGAAAATGGCGTGGTAATCGATATCCGAACCAAAGATGAGTTCAAAAAAGGTCATATTACCGAAGCACTTCACGTTTTACCGTCGGATATCAAAGCTGGTAACTTCGGTAGCCTTGAAAATCGCAAAGCAGACCCAATTATTGTGGTATGTAAAACAGGTCAAACCGCGCAAGAGAGTGCTAACCTGCTAGCGAAAGCAGGCTTTGAGCAAGTGTTCGTTCTTAAGAACGGTCTAATCACTTGGAGCGAAGCAAACCTGCCGCTAGTTCGCGGTAAAAAGTGATCATTGCAAGCGACGCTGACCAATTAATCAGCGTTTGAGCAAGAGAGATGTGAACACTGACACGAATTTGAGCGTGTGATTAGAGTGAAATCCATCTCTCCGTTAGTCTCAAGCAGTATCTGAAATTAAGGAATAAAGGATTCAACAATGGCTGAAGCAGCACCACAAGAAGCGCAAAACTTCGTTATTCAACGCATCTTCCTAAAAGATGTTTCATTTGAAGCGCCAAACTCACCAGAAATGTTCCAAAAAGAATGGAACCCAGAAGTGAAGCTGGATCTGGATACTCAAAGCCGCGAACTAGGCGAAGGTGTTTACGAAGTGGTTCTTCGTCTGACGACGACAGTGAAAAATGCAGAAGAGACTGCATTCCTATGTGAAGTACAGCAAGGTGGTATCTTTACTGCTGAGAACATGGAAGCAGGCCAGCTTGCACACTGTCTAGGTGCTTTCTGTCCGAACATCCTGTTCCCTTATGCACGTGAAACGATTTCTAGCCTAGTTATGAAAGGTACTTTCCCGCAGCTAAACCTTGCACCAGTTAACTTTGACGCTCTGTTTATGAACTACCTACAACAGCAAGCGCAGCAAGGCGAAGGTCAAGCGGAAGCATAATTAACGTTTTTTGTTAATTGGCAAGATAGCAATTAAAATGCACAAGGCATCGAGTTAACAGCATGCATTGTGCATTTTTTGTTTTAGGCCGAGTCGCGATACTCAAGCCTTGCTTAATCATCTAAGCGGCTTTGGTATAACAACTCAATCTACATTGAACAGGCGGACCAATGACAATTTCAAACATCAATAATGCCTACGGGAAAGAGGTAACAATGACGGTTTTAGGTGCTGGCTCTTACGGTACCTCACTGGCTATCTCTCTCGCTCGTAATGGCGCCAATGTGGTGATTTGGGGACATGAGCCTGAGCATATGGCGAAGCTGGAAGCCGATCGTGCAAACCAAGAGTTTTTACCGGGTATTGATTTCCCTGACTCTTTGATTGTTGAGTCAGACCTAGAAAAAGCAGTGCAAGCAAGTCGTGACTTGCTGGTGGTTGTACCAAGCCATGTGTTTGGTATTGTGCTCGGTAGCGTGAAACCTCACTTGCGTCCAGATTCACGTATCTGTTGGGCAACCAAAGGGTTAGAGCCAGAGACGGGACGTTTATTGAAAGAGGTCGCACACGATATTCTTGGTGAAAGCTACTCATTAGCGGTGTTGTCTGGTCCTACCTTTGCCAAAGAACTGGCGATGGGGATGCCAACGGCGATTTCAGTGGCTTCACCTGACGCGCAGTTTGTGGCGGATCTACAAGAGAAGATCCACTGCAGCAAAACTTTCCGTGTTTACGCCAATAGTGACTTTACGGGTATGCAGCTCGGTGGCGCGGTGAAAAATGTTATCGCGATTGGTGCTGGTATGTCTGATGGTATTGGGTTTGGTGCCAATGCGCGTACGGCATTAATTACTCGCGGTTTGGCGGAAATGTGCCGTCTTGGCGCCGCTCTTGGGGCGCAAACGGAAACCTTTATGGGTATGGCGGGTTTGGGTGACCTTGTACTAACCTGTACGGATAATCAATCGCGCAACCGTCGTTTTGGTTTGGCATTAGGTCAAGGGAAGGATGTCGATACAGCGCAACAAGAAATTGGTCAAGTGGTAGAAGGTTACCGCAATACCAAGGAAGTGTGGATGCTAGCCCAGCGTATGGGAGTTGAGATGCCAATTGTTGACCAAATCTATCAAGTATTGTATCAAAACAAAGATGCACGCGAGGCAGCCAAAGATCTGTTAGCGCGCGATAAAAAAGCGGAAGCATAATTCGATAGCCAGTAAGCAGAACAACAAAAGGCATCGGTCTTAACAAGGAAGTCGGTTATTTAGAAAGGTTCTATCAATATGAAGCATTGCGAAAAAAAACAGATTTGGCGGACGATAGTTCAGGAAGCTCGAGAGCAGTCTGAACAAGAGCCGATGCTGGCGAGTTTTTATCATGCAACCATCATTAAGCATGACAGCCTATGTGCTGCGTTGAGCTATATTCTCGCTAATAAGCTTGAAACGGTATCGATGCCTGCCATGGCGGTGAGGGAAGTGGTTGAAGAGGCATTTGCCGCAGACCCAAGTATTACCGAGGCTGCTGCATGTGATATTTGTGCGACAGTCAATCGCGATCCTGCGGTTTCAATGTATTCCATCCCACTGCTTTATTTGAAAGGCTATCATGCTCTGCAAGGCTACCGCGTGGCAAACTGGTTATGGAAGCAAGGTCGAGTGGCGTTAGCGACTTACCTGCAAAACCAAATTTCAGTGGCGTGCCAAGTGGATATTCACCCTGCGGCTCGCATTGGTCGCGCCATCATGCTCGATCATGCAACTGGTATTGTTATCGGTGAAACGGCGGTGGTAGAGAATGACGTCTCGATTCTGCAAGATGTGACGCTAGGCGGTACGGGTAAAGAAAGTGGTGATCGCCATCCAAAAATCCGCGAGGGTGTGATGATTGGTGCAGGGGCGAAGATCCTTGGCAACATTGAAGTTGGGGTTGGAGCAAAGATTGCCTCTTGCTCGGTGGTACTGCAAGAAGTTCCACCGCATACCACGGTTGCGGGTATTCCGGCTAAAGTCGTTGGTCGCCCACAAACCGATAAGCCATCGCTCGATATGGATCAGCAATTTAACGGCAAATCACAGAAGTTTGTCCATGGTGATGGCATCTAGCTACAGTGGCGGAATGACCGAGAGTAGAAATACAAAAAAGGTTGGCGAATGCCAACCTTTTTGTTTATACCCGTCTGCACAGGTTAATCTTGTTGTGTTTGCAAATGATTAAGCTAGCGCTTCTAGTTCAGCCAAAACTTCGTCTGCCCATTCAATCCATGCTTGGCGGATCAATAGGTTACGACGAAGAGTTAAGCGCTCTAAACGCTGTTGTTTATCTAAAGTTGCTGTGTTTGAGTAGTAGGCGTTTTCGATTTCTTTGTAGTGCTCTACTAACTTGCGAGACTCTTCTACTAGCGTGGCGAGTTGGTCTTTGAACGGCGCAGAAGGTTGCACTGAGCACGCCATTAGTTTGGCAGAGAACTCATCGCGTACAGTTGGGTGCGCAGTTGGTTGGTCGAACCATTCACCGAGCGCTACACGCCCCGCGTCAGTAATCGAGTAAACTTTACGATCGGGTTTACCCTCTTGAGGTTCTAGTACACAAGTCACAAGCTGGTTTTGTGCCATCTTGTTTAGCTCGCGATAAACCTGTTGGTGGCTCGCTTTCCAGAAGTATCCGATAGTAGCAGAAAACTCTTTGGTGATGTCGTATCCAGTTGCATCGCGAGTGCTAAGAACTGTAAGAATTACGTGTGGTAATGACATGTCTTCAATCCAAATGGTCAATAAACTCAAATCAACTGCCAACATCTAAATGTGCTTCTAAAGGCACGTGTGTTATGTCGATGAGGGCAGTACCAACAAAGTTGGTCATGTCACCTTAAAAAAGCCGTTATTCACCTAGCTCGGTAGTGGCTACCGAGACTGCGAACTGTATATTTTATGTGTTTCGCAGGGGAGCGATATTATATCTAAATAATAAGCATAAAGTGGAATAGATGCGTTGAACTGAATAAAAAACTGACAAAACGCTCAATAAATCTTTAATCTCGAATTTTATGCTGCTGTTCTGGTTTTTATTGTCTCAAGAATGATATTTTCTATTGCTTGTCTTGGGCTGGGTGTGATTTGAATCACTAGTGATTTATCGCGTGGAGATAAAAAAAGACCGCTAAAAAAGCGGTCTTTATGCGGTTAAATACAGAATTGTTAGCCAGTATTGCGCATACCCGCCGCAATGCCCGCGATGGTCACCATTAAGGCTTCTTCTAGCTCAGGAGAAGGTTCGTCGACTAAGCGCGTACGATAGAGCAACTCAGCTTGAAGCATGTTGAGAGGTTCAATGTAGATATTACGCAGACGGATTGATTCTTGCCCCCAAGGATCGCTCTGCATAAGGTTTTCGTTGTTCTCAACATTCAGGACGGTTTTGATGTCCTTTTGCAACTGTTCACGTAGGCGATCGCCCAGTGGTAACAGTTCTGGATCGGCTAAGCGTTCATCGTAGTAGCGTGAAATAGCGATGTTACATTTTGAGTACACCATCTCAAGCATACCAAGGCGTGTAGAGAAGAATGGCCATTCACGGCACATCTCTTCTAGCAGCTCTTGATGACCTCGGTCGATGGAATACTGAATTGCTTCACCCGCGCCTAACCAAGCAGGCAGAATCAGGCGGTTTTGGCTCCATGAGAAGATCCATGGAATAGCACGTAAACTTTCAACCCCACCGTTTGGATTACGTTTTGATGGGCGAGAACCCAATGGGAGTTTACCCAGTTCTAGTTCAGGGGTAGCTTGACGGAAGTAAGGAACAAAGTCTGGTTCACCGCGCACGATACCACGGTAAGCCTCGCAGCTGACTTCTGACAAAACGTTCATCAAATCGCGCCAATCTTTCTTCGGCTCTGGTGGCGGCAGTAAGTTTGCTTCTAGAATCGCACTGGCGTACATATTGAAGCTATTGACGGCAACATCAGGTAAACCAAGCTTGAAGCGGATCATCTCACCTTGCTCTGTAACGCGTAAGCCGCCTTTCAAACTTTTTGGTGGCTGAGAGAGCAATGCCGCATGTGCAGGGGCACCACCACGACCGATAGTACCACCACGTCCGTGGAACAGTGTTAAATCAACGCCTTCCTCATCCGCTACTTTAACCAGCGATTCCATCGCATGGTATTGCGCCCAACCTGCTGACATAACTCCAGCATCTTTGGCTGAATCAGAATAGCCAATCATCACCATTTGATGATTTTGAATAAAGCCACGGTATAGGTCGATGCCCATTAGCTGCTTAATCACGGCTTCTGCGTTGTTAAGGTCATCAAGCGTTTCAAACAGTGGACACACATCCATGCGGTAAGGGCAACCCGCTTCTTGCAGCAAGAGGTGCACGGCTAGAACATCTGAGGCTGTGCGAGCCATTGAAATGACGTAGGCACCAAAAGAGTCGCGTGGTTGTGCTGCGATAATGCGGCACGTATCTAACACTTCTTGTACTGGTGCTGATGGTTGCCAATCACGTGGTAGCAGGGGACGCTTGGAGCTCAGTTCTTGAGTTAGGAACGAGATTTTGTCTTGCTCGCTCCACTGGTCGTAGTCTCCTAAACCAAGGTAGCGTGTTAGCTCAGAGATCACCTCTGAATGGCGCGTGCTTTCCTGACGAATATCAAGACGCACAAGATGGACGCCAAATGCTTTAACGCGGCGCAGAGTATCAAGTAGTGAGCCATCGGCAATCACACCCATGCCGCACTCATGTAGCGACTTGTAACAAGCTAGTAGTGGCTTCCAAAGCTGATCTGCATGCTGCAATGGCGCTTTAACTGCGAGTTTTTGACCTTGAATCTTGGCATCAAGGATATCTTTCGTTTCGTTAAGCAGTTTACGCAGTGATTTCAGAATCGCTCGATAAGGTTCATGCTCATCTTCGCCAGCTAAGGCGCGTACTTCGTCATTGCTGCGAGTCATCGACAGTTCGCTGACCAGTTCGTTGATGTCACCCAAATAGAGATCGGCAGCTTTCCAACGGGATAGCAGCAGTACTTCACGTGTGATGGTGTGAGTAACAAATGGGTTGCCATCGCGGTCTCCGCCCATCCAAGATGAGAAGTGCACCGGCGCAGCGTCAATTGGCAGTGCTTCACCAAGATAGGCTTCAAGCTTGCCATCTAACTCGCGTAGAAATTCAGGGACGGCTTCCCACAGAGAATTTTCGACTACGGCAAAGCCCCATTTCGCTTCATCAAGAGGTGTTGGACGTTGTTGGCGAATCGTATCTGAGTGCCAACCTTGCGCAATCAGTTGCTCTAAACGACGTTCGGTTTTTTGGCGTTCTTTGACCGACAGGTCGCTAAGTTCTAGTTTCGATAAACACTCGTTAATCTTGACCAACTTGTTGATCATGGTACGGCGAGTAATTTCTGTAGGATGGGCAGTCAGAACCAGTTCAATGTTTAGGTCGCGGACGGCTTGAGCCGTATCCAGTTTGCTCACCTTGTGCTGGCTTAGTTTGGAAAACAGCGTGTTAATCGCATCAGGTTCACAAACGTGCGCATCACAGTGACGTGAAATAGTGTGGTATTGCTCTGCCATATTGGTCAGATTGAGAAACTGGTTAAAAGCGTGAGCAACAGGGGTAAGTTGCTCATTTGGTAAGCTCTTAATTTCTTCGATAAGATGTTCGCGGTCTGCTTGGTTACCAGAGCGTGCAGATTTAGAAAGCTTACGTATGGTTTCTACTTTCTCAAGAATCACGTCTCCATGTGCATCCTTGATAGTATTACCGAGCAAGTGACCCAACATGCTCACATTACTACGTAGAGCAGAGTATTTCTCGTTCATTATCATCCTGCCTTGTAAAAAAATTACATCCATTGTTCCTTGTCGATAGACAATCTAGCTAAAAATATCGCCAACCGTCAAATAGTGCCAGCTAATTTTGCACAAATGGCGTTAATTAGTTTAATTCGAACTATATGGTTTATTTTGCCTAAATTACTGAAATTTTATTACAGATTCGCTCTTTTTTTAACCACTTTAGACTGTTTTATTCTCTCTCCCTATTGGGCTTTAGTCGCGATGTGAAGGAAAAGCAATGGTCTTATCGCTTGCCATCTTTGCCCAGTCATCTAGTCGAAGCAGTATTGGTAAATCGACTTGGAAAGAATATTGATGGTGGGATCGATAAACTCAAACGCCAAAAACTCATCTGGCTGATGAGCTTGCTCAATCGAGCCGGGGCCTAGCACTAGGGTCGGGCAGAGCTGACTTAAAAATGGCGCTTCAGTGCAGTAGTTGACGGTTTCAGAAGGGGTTTGGCAAAGCTGCTCAACACCATGAACAAAAGGGTGGTCATGTTGGCATTCAAATCCGGGTACAGGATCGTGCAGAGGAGTAATCGCAATTCGTCCTGGCCACTTAGCTTGTACCTCTTGCAATGCAGCGCGCAACATATTGTCCAAACCATCGAGGCTGATTCCCGGTAAGGGGCGGACATCGTAGTGCAATTCACAGCAGCCGCAAATGCGATTAGCACTGTCACCACCATGGATATGACCTAGGTTCAAGGTTGGGTTGGGAATAGCAAAACCTGGGTGGTGATACTCTTTAATTAACTTGTCACGCAATTTCATCAAGGCAAATAACACTTCGTGCATGATCTCGATTGCATTAACCCCCAATCCGGGATCGGAAGAGTGACCTGATTTGCCTGTTACCCGCACCGCATTCGCCACATGGCCTTTGTGGCCGCGCACAGGAACCAAGCTGGTGGGTTCACCAATAATACAGTAATCCGGCTTGATCGGCGTATTGTCGGTAAAGTGGCGCGCCCCTAGCATGGTGGTTTCTTCGTCACAGGTCGCCAAAATATAGAGGGGTTTGGTTTGTTTACTCCAATCTACCTTCTTTACCGCTTCAATGATAAAGGCAAAAAAGCCTTTCATGTCTGCAGTACCTAAGCCATAGAAACGATTGTTTGCTTCCGTTAGGGCATGGGGTTCGAAATTCCAGCGGCCTTGGTCAAATGGCACGGTATCACTGTGTCCAGCCAAAAGCAGTCCACCTTCGCCGTGGCCTTTTTTGGCCACTAGGTTGTACTTTCCTGGCGCTGCTTGGATTACATCCACCGAAAAATCGAGATCTTTCAACCAGGTGGCAAGTTTGTCTATAACCTGCTGATTACCCTCATCCCAACTTGGATCAGATGAGCTAATTGAAGAGGTAGAGATTAGGCCGCGATAGACCTCAATAAAGCTAGGTAGTTGCATATTATCTTCGATTCCCTGTTGACAGATGTTAACTAAGAAGGTAAAACACATATTAAATCATTTTTAATGAATAAAAAATCATTAAAAAGCAGTTTAAATAGTTTTTTAGTCACACGGCTCTGCCGACTAAGCGTGACCAACTACAGATGATATGGATGTCTACGATGCTAAAAACGACCATCATTGGTGCCACTGGCTATACCGGAGCAGAGCTTGCGCTGATGGTGTACAAACACCCAGAGCTTACGCTATCAGGTTTATATGTTTCCGCCAACAGTGCAGATGCGGGAACGCCGCTTTCAGCATTACACGGGAAGCTGTCTGGTTTGGTGGACGACTGTGTTCAGCCTTTGGTGGATATCGAAGCAGTAGCCAAAAATGCAGATGTGGTTTTTCTCGCAACAGCGCATGAAGTGAGCCACGACTTAGCCCCTATACTCCTTGAGCACGGTTGCCAAGTTTTTGACCTGTCTGGAGCATTTCGGGTCAAAAAGAATGGCTTCTACCCATCGTTTTATGGTTTTGAGCATCAGCATGAACAATGGCTAGACAACGCTGCTTACGGACTTGCGGAATGGGCGAGTGAGGATATCAAGCAAAGCCAATTGATTGCGGTTCCTGGTTGTTATCCAACGGCATCGCAGTTGGCGATTAAACCTTTGCTTGCTGCAGGCTTAATTGATACCAATCAGTGGCCAGTGATTAATGCCACCAGTGGTGCTTCTGGCGCAGGTCGTAAGGCAACGTTAGCCAACAGTTTATGTGAAGTGAGCTTACAACCTTATGGTGTCTTTGCTCATCGTCACCAGCCGGAAATTGCCACCCACCTAGGTTGCGACGTTATTTTTACCCCGCACTTAGCGGATTTTAAACGTGGCATTCTCGCCACCATCACAATGAAATTGACCGCTGGTACAAGTTCAGACCAAGTAGCCAAAGCATTGACTTGCGCATATCAAGATAAGCCTCTAGTGCGCTTAGTTGATGGGATGCCGAAGTTGCAAAATGTCCAGTTTACTCCTTTCTGTGATATTGGCTGGCAAGTTCAAGGCGAACACATCATTGTTTGCGCAGTGATTGATAACTTACTAAAAGGTGCATCGAGTCAAGCGATGCAGTGTCTCAACATCCATTATGGATACCCTGAGCTTACGGCACTGATTTAATCAGTCATATCAAGGAGCAGTTATGACAGATAACACACAACATCCATTAGTGATCAAACTGGGCGGCGCGGCGTTGTCGTGTACTAATACCCTAAGCCAAGTATTTGGTGCGATTGCTAACTATCAAGTTCAAGCATTGCGTCCGATTGTGATTGTGCATGGCGGCGGGTACTTAGTGGACGATTTGATGAAGCAGTTACAGTTGCCTACGGTCAAAAAGCAGGGCTTACGTGTGACACCTTATGATCAAATCGGTGTGATTGCAGGCGCGTTGGCGGGGACGGCGAACAAGCAATTGCAAGGACAAGCGATCAAAGATGGTTTAAATGCGGTGGGTTTGAGTTTAGCTGATGGCGGATTGTGCCATATAGAAGAATTAGACCCAGAGCTTGGCGCTGTCGGCAAAGCATCACCTGGTAATCCTGCTGTGTTACAAGCCATCTTGGCGACGGGGGCGTTACCTATCATCAGTTCAATTGGTTTGACTAATGACGGTCAAATGATGAACGTCAATGCCGACCAAGCGGCAGTTGCAGTCGCAGGGGCATTGGATGCGGAACTGGTTCTGCTCTCTGATGTAAGCGGCGTATTGGATGGTAAAGGTAACTTAATCAAAAGCCTAGATGAGACTAAAGCCTATCAACTTATTGAAGGTCAAGTGATCACTGACGGCATGATCGTTAAGGTTAAGGCGGCTCTAGAAGCGGCAAATGACCTTGGTCGCCCAATCGAAGTGGCCACTTGGCGCTACCCAGAAAAATTAGCCCAGCTTTTTGCTGGCAAGAGCATCGGCACGCAATTTCTGCCGCAGTAAAACATTCGTTTAGAAAGTAATAACAAGGATTAGTACCTAGGCCGTTAAACGCTTAGGCTCGGAGAGTGAAAATGAGCAAAGTAAACGTAAACAAAGTAGTTGTAGCTTACTCTGGTGGTCTCGATACCTCAGTGATTATTCCATGGTTGAAAGAGAACTACGATTGCGAAGTAGTGGCATTTGTTGCCGATGTAGGTCAAGGCTTTTATGAACTGGATGGCATCGAAGAAAAAGCGCTCGCCTCTGGTGCATCAGAATGCTACGTGGTTGATTTAAAAGAAGAGATGGTGGCTGAGTATATCAACCCAACTCTAAAAACGGGTGCATGTTACGAAGGTAAATATCTGCTAGGTACTTCAATGGCTCGTCCAATCATTGCAAAAGCGCAAGTGGAAATCGCACGTAAAGTGGGCGCCGATGCGCTTTGTCATGGTTGTACTGGTAAAGGTAACGACCAAGTTCGTTTTGAAGGTGCGTTTGCCGCTCTAGCACCGGACCTTAAAGTGATTGCTCCATGGCGTGAATGGGATTTGGTTAGCCGTGAAGAGTGCTTGGATTATCTCGAAGCGCGTAATATCCCTTGTTCAGCGTCAATTACAAAAATCTACTCTCGTGATGCTAACGCATGGCACCTATCAACTGAAGGCGGCGTGCTCGAGAACACTTGGAATCCAACGAATGAAGATTGCTGGGCTTGGACTGTCGATCCAGAACAAGCGCCAAATGAAGCAGAATACGTCACACTAAAAGTTGAAAAAGGCGAAGTTGTCGCGGTAGACGGCGAAGCAATGACGCCTTACAACGCATTGGTTTATCTCAATGACAAAGGTGCAAAGCACGGTGTTGGTCGTATTGATATCGTTGAGAACCGTCTAGTGGGTATGAAGTCTCGTGGTTGTTATGAAACTCCGGGAGGCACCATCATCATGGAAGCGCTACGTGGCGTGGAGCAACTTGTGCTCGACAAAACTTCTTTCGAGTTTCGTGAAGAGCTCGGTGTGAAAGCGGCGCAACTTGTATACGATGGTCGTTGGTTTACGCCACTGTGTAAATCTGTGTTAGCAGCTGCTGAAGAACTGGCACAAGATGTTAATGGCGAAGTGGTGATTAAGCTTTACAAAGGTCAGGCAACGGTGACACAAAAACGTTCTGACAACAGTTTGTACAGCGAAGAGTTTGCTACGTTTGGCGCTGATGAAGTGTATGACCAAAGCCATGCTGGTGGCTTTATCCGCCTCTACTCGCTTTCAAGCAGAATCAGAGCGCTAAACGCAGCCAATAAAAAATAATCGGCAGTTTAACCTGCCAGAATGAATAAGCTCAGCGGAGTCTGAGTAATGTGACCGACTTAAGGATCTAGCCATTGCGCTCTGGCTGGATCCTTTGATTATCAGGAGAGATGCAATGGCACTATGGGGCGGTAGATTTACCCAAGCAGCAGATACACGTTTTAAAGACTTCAATGACTCGCTTCGCTTTGATTATCGCCTAGCGGTGCAAGACATTGTTGGTTCAATCGCATGGTCAAAAGCGTTAGTTACAGTTGGTGTTCTCAACCAAGAAGAACAGCAGCAACTGGAACAAGCTCTCAATACGCTTAAACTGAGTGTGGAAGAGAACCCTCAGCAAATACTAAGCTCAGACGCCGAAGATATTCATTCTTGGGTCGAGCAGCAATTGATTGTGCAAGTCGGTGATTTAGGCAAAAAGCTTCACACGGGACGATCGCGAAACGATCAAGTGGCGACGGATCTTAAACTTTGGTGCCGTGAACAAGGTGAAGTGCTGTTGAATGCACTTGAAGGTTTGCAGCAACAATTGGTGAATGTGGCACAAGCACACCAAACCACCGTTCTGCCAGGTTATACCCATCTACAGCGTGCCCAACCAGTCACATTTGCACATTGGTGCCTGGCTTATGTCGAAATGTTCGAACGCGACCATTCGCGCCTAAAAGATGCGATAGCGCGTTTGAACACATGTCCGCTGGGATCCGGTGCTTTAGCTGGCACTGCCTACGCAATGGATCGCGAGTTGATTGCGCAAAATCTAGGTTTTGCTCGCGCGACGCGTAATTCGCTAGATTCTGTTTCTGATCGCGACCATGTGATGGAGCTGATGTCAGTGGCTTCGATCTCAATGTTGCATCTTTCTCGCTTAGCCGAAGATATGATTTTCTACAACTCAGGTGAAGCAAACTTTATCGAGTTAGCTGATACCGTGACTTCTGGCTCTTCATTGATGCCACAAAAGAAAAACCCAGATGCCTTGGAGCTGATTCGTGGTAAGACAGGTCGTGTCTATGGCTCGCTGGCTGGGATGATGATGACGGTTAAGGCGCTACCTCTTGCTTACAACAAAGATATGCAAGAGGACAAAGAGGGGCTATTTGATGCACTCGATACTTGGTTCGATTGCTTAGCTATGGCAGCACTTTGCTTTGATGGTATTAAAGTCAACGGCGAGCGCACGCTAGAAGCCGCTCAGCAAGGCTATGCTAACGCCACTGAACTTGCCGACTATTTGGTGGCGAAAGGTATTCCGTTCCGCGAAGCGCACCATATCGTGGGTGTTGCGGTCGTAGGAGCGATAGAGAAGGGAAGCGCGCTCGAAGAGTTGTCATTGGAAGAGCTAAAGGCTTTTTCACCCGTGATTGAAGAAGATGTGTATGCGATTTTGACAATCGAATCTTGTTTGGCAAAACGTAATGCGCTAGGTGGAGTGGCACCAGAACAAGTCGCTTTTGCGGTTGAACAGGCACAAGCGCGCTTAAAGTAATCGCGTTAAGTCATCAATTTTCATAGACGTTAATGCCCAGTCAAGCAACTGATTTAATAGTGATTTTAAAAAAGATCAAAAAAGATCGATAAAAAATTGAACCATCTGGAAAAGGCTCGGTCTATAACTGTACCACTGCTTTTTCTTAGATGAATCTAAGAGAGCCCTGAAATCTACTATTGGTTTCAGGGCTTTTTTCTTTCCTCATTCCTAATGAAACCACAGCGTTGTTGAACTGCTTTCACAAACCTCACCACATAGCGCTCCTATACACGATAAAGCTGACTATTTTCTTTGCCGAGTGCGAAGTGGAATCACCACCCAGCGCATCCAGAGATGCAACATCAATAAACCAGTGAACGCGACAAATGCGCAAAGCAGAGCGATAGATTCAATACTCTTAGGCGTATCGCGAAATACCAGCCACCAGATCGCCATGCTAAGTAGCGAAAGTCCAGTCAGTTGATAGACGCAGCGCATACAGCGGCCAATCTTTTTCCAAAACCAGTTCTCTTGGCAAGTAGAGCAACTCATAGATGTCAAATCGTCTCTTGTTGGGGAGAGTTATTGTAATCGCATCCCTAATATGTGGCTATTAGCAAAATAGAGCCAATCAGAAGATAGGATCAAATTTGCAAAGTTAGCTTCGCGAGATAACAGTAGCACGTCATTGATGTACCTTGTCGCTTCAAAAATAATCAAAACAAAATTCTCGTTCTACTTGCAACGACAGCAGTGTTGGTTTGCGCTCACAGACCTCACTAGATCGCGCGCTATGCTCACAGGCTTTGTGCGTTGCTCATCTGTCAGCGTTCAAGTTGCTTACGGGGGTAATCTCGAAATAATTGAGGAGAAGTAAAGTGAGTACAGAACTAAAAGCAGCATTAGTGATGGGGTCAAGTTGGTTTGTGATTGGAGCAACGGCCATCGTGTTGGTTAGCCTGCACGCCATGCACTAATTTCTCCTGCCTATTTGGTGCTTTAGCGTCGTTAACCTGCACTCGAAAATCTCATCACATAGCTCATTATGCTCAGAGACTTTTCTCATTTGGTTGCCTAGCTATAACACCAACTAGTTTGGAGAAAGACTTTTATATTCATGCTGAACTTGAAAGCCTAATCACATAATTATCGATGTGATTAGGCTTTTTCTTATGTTCTTATCTAACACGCTCACACCACTCAAATTTGTCCACGTCACTAGGTAAAAGTTTAGGACGAACTTTTAGGTTTTCGGTGTCGGGAACGCCTAAAACCGGCCGGATCGCACACTCGAAACTAAAGCGCCTTTCTGATAACTCTTTGGCGCAGCAAAGAGTTATTGGCCCGCTAGTACCGAGTTTAAGAAAGCAACGAACTGGTAAGCGGGACATTCCACCTTTCCTTTACTAATTGAGTGCTACAGCGTTGTTAACCCGTATTCGAAAACATTATCACACCCGCAGTTCTAATTGTGTCATCCCTACAGTTCCAAGCGCGTCATCCCTACAATTCCAATCGTGTCATCCCTACAACTCAATTGTGTCATCCCTGCGCAGGCAGGGATCTCGCTTTCTAATATTCCTAATATATTGACCAATTAAAAGCGAGATTCCCCTTTACAAGGGAATGACAAAATAAAAAAAGAATGAAAAATAACAGTAAGAAACACAGCAATGAGATAGCCGCAAACAAAAAAAAGCCAGTAGGGGATACCTACTGGCAACGTCTTTAGGCTTCTAGTTTTAACTGTGTTTCTTGTCACCTAGTTGAATGTCGATGAACAAGAAGGCAGGAGATTAACCTTGTTTACGAATGAGGTAGTCAAATGCACCTAAGCTTGCTTTTGCACCTTCACCCATCGCAATGATGATCTGTTTGTATGGTACTGTTGTTGCGTCACCGGCGGCGAAGACACCTTCTAGGCTGGTTTCACCGCGGCTACCAACTTCAATTTCTCCGCGTTCAGATAGCGCTACTTCTGAATCTTTTAGCCATTCTGTGTTTGGCACTAGGCCGATTTGAACAAAAATACCTGACAGTTCAATCTCTTTGATTTCATCTGTGTTGCGGTCTTTGTACTTCAAGCTTGTTACGCGAGTACCGTCACCCACAACTTCAGTAGTTTGTGCCATCGTAATGATGTCTACATTTGGTAGTGAGTTTGCCTTGTCGATAAGCACTTGGTCTGCGCGAAGTACATCGGCAAATTCAAGAACCGTTACGTGTTCTACGATACCAGCAAGGTCGATTGCAGCTTCAATGCCTGAGTTACCACCACCGATAACCGCAGTTTTCTTGCCTTTGAACAGTGGGCCATCACAGTGTGGGCAGTACGCGACGCCTTTGTTGCGATACTCTTGCTCACCCGGAACGTTCATTTCACGCCAGCGTGCACCAGGGCTTAGGATGACACTTTTACTCTTCAGCGTTGCACCACTTTCAAGTTGGATGTGAATCAAACCATCTTCTGTGTGTGCTGCGCCCATTAGTTTCTCAGCTTGTTGCTCAGTCACTACGTCTACGTCGTATTCTTTGAGGTGTTCTGCTAGGTCAGTTGCCAGTTTTGGACCTTCAGTGCGTTTTACCGAAATGAAGTTCTCAATTGCCATGGTATCCATCACCTGACCACCAAAGCGTTTAGCAACTACGCCAGTGCGAATGCCTTTACGAGCAGCGTATAGAGCAGCTGCGCTACCGCCAGGACCACCGCCGACAACCAGTACATCGTATGGGTCTTTTTCGCTCAGTGCTTTCGCCGCTTTCTCACTTGCACCGTCATCCACTTTGTTAAGGATTTCAGTTAGCGACATACGACCTTGACCAAATAGCTCACCGTTCACAAATACGCTTGGTACTGCCATGATGTCACGTTGTTTCACTTCATCTTGGAACAAGCCACCATCGATCATGGTTGCTTTCACTTTCGGGTTGATCGCCGCCATCATGTTGAACGCTTGAACCACGTCTGGACAGTTTTGACATGACAGTGAAATAAAGATTTCTACGTCTAATTCTTTGTCTAGTGCGGCGATTTGCTCAATCACTTCCGGCTCTAGTTTGATTGGGTGGCCGCCTGAATGTAGCAGCGCCAATACGAGAGAGGTAAATTCATGACCCATTGGCAAGCCTGCAAAACGTAGCGCGGTGCCTTTCGCTGGGTTGGTCACTGCCATCACTGGTTTACGTGCACTTGCGTTGTCGTCACGTTCAACGGTGATGAGATCGCTCATTTCTGCGATTTGGTTTGCTAGTGACAAAATATCATTTGATGCTTTGCTTTCATCTAGACTAACCACTAAACGAACTTCTTGTTTTACATTAGCCAGATATTGTTTGAGTTGTTGTTGGATCGCTTGGTCTAACATAGTGTTACTGCCTTCATTAAATCTTAAAAGTAGTTACTGTAGATAAAATCTTGGGGTAGAGAGCAAATCAGGCAGATGGTCGTCAAGGTATCTAACCTGAAGTGCTCTCTGTTTGATTCTAGTCAGTAAAAGGAGAATTAAACTGACTAGAGCCTAAATTTGTGTGGCTTAGATTTTGCCAACTAGGTCTAGAGATGGCGCTAGCGTCTCTTCGCCTTCTTTCCATTTAGCAGGACAAACTTCGCCTGGGTGTGCTGCAACGTATTGCGCTGCTTTCACTTTACGTAGTAGGTCTTCTGCGTCACGACCGATACCTTCAGCAGTGATTTCCATTGCTTGGATAGTACCTTGTGGGTCGATTAGGAACGTTGCACGGTCTGCAAGACCTTGACCTTCACGCATCACACCAAAGTTGTTAGTGATGTTGCCTGTTTGGTCGCCAAGCATGTAGTACTGGATTTTGCCGATTGTGTCTGAGCTGTCGTGCCATGCTTTGTGAGTGAAGTGTGTGTCAGTTGATACTGAGTAAACTTCTACGCCACGTTTTTGTAGCTCTTCGTAGTGGTCAGCTAGGTCGCCAAGTTCAGTTGGACATACAAACGTAAAGTCTGCTGGGTAGAAGAAGAACACTGCCCATTTACCTAGAACATCTTGCTCTGTTACTTCAACGAATTCGCCGTTTTTGAATGCTGTAGCTGAGAATGGTTTGATTTGAGTATTAATCATAATTTACTTTCCTTCGAATGTTTTAAGCTGAGCTGTTGTTGCTTTCGGAAAGTATATTCTCATCAGAGTGAGTTTAAGGAAAATCGCTTGTAACTATCCTATTGATAGTCGTTCCCTATTAATGTTTGTTTCACTTGATAGGGAGTGGCGATGTAAGTTGTGTGAACTGCGTGGGTTTGGATAGGTCTTGCTGATTGTTAACAATGGAAAATGAAAAAAGGCGACCGCTGTCCAGCGATCGCCTTTCTAGTTCGTTTAAGCGGGCTAGAATATTAGCCTAGGTAAGCTTCTAGCTCTTCACTACCACCGATGTGCTTACCACCGATAAATACTTGAGGAACCGTTGTGCGTCCTGTGATTGCACGCAGGCTCACTGTGGTTGCATCTTTACCTAGCACCAACTCCTCGTAGTTCAGACCTTTGTCGATGAGGTTCTGTTTAGCCTTCATACAGAATGGACAACCAGGTTTTGAGAATACTGTGATTGACGCTTGTTCTTTGTGTTCAGGCGCAATGTAGTTGAGCATAGTGTCTGCATCCGATACTTTGAACGGGTCACCTGGTACGTTTTCTTCAACGAACATTTTCTCAACCACGCCATTTTTCACGAGCATGCTGTAACGCCATGAACGTTTACCAAAGCCAAGATCGTTTTTCTCTACTAGCATCCCCATGCCTTGCGTAAAGTCACCGTTACCGTCAGGGATGAAAGTGATGTTTTCTGCTTCTTGGTCAGCTTTCCATGCATTCATTACGAACGTGTCATTGACCGAAACACATAGAATGTCATCAACGCCGTGCTCTTTGAATACTGAGGATAGCTCGTTGTAACGAGGTAGGTGGCTCGATGAACAAGTCGGAGTAAAAGCACCCGGTAAGCTAAATACGATGACAGTCTTATCTTTAAATAGCTCGTCGGTAGTTACGTTAACCCAAGCATCACCTTGGCGAGTTGGAAAAGTAACTTGTGGTACTGCTTGACCTTCTTTTGATGTAAACATGGTTAAATCCTTATTAACGATATTGTTCGTAGGTAATATATCTGAGAGTCGGGTTGGCTCAATCTATTTTCTTTGGCGTTATTATAAAAAATATTTCTTAAAGCTCTAATCGTTTGGCACTATGGCTTTGATAGCCACAATCGTTTGGTGTTATGATTTTGATAGTTTGATCCTATTGGTAAAGGATGGTTTATGAATATTCGTGATTTCGAATACTTAGTCGCCTTGGCTGAGCACAATCATTTTCGCAAAGCTGCCGAAGCTTGCTTTGTTAGTCAGCCTACTCTGAGTGGGCAAATTCGCAAGCTTGAAGATGAGTTAGGTACCGCACTTTTAGAACGCAGTAGCCGCCGCGTGTTGTTTACTGATGCCGGATTGCAGCTTGTTGAACAAGCGAAAAAAATTCTCAGTGAAGTAAAACAGTTCCGAGATATGGCGAGCGATCAGAGTGGCGCGATGACAGGTCCAATGCATATCGGTTTTATCCCAACGGTTGGACCATATATCTTGCCGCGCATTGTGCCGAAGTTAAAAGAACAGTTTCCAGATTTAGAGCTCTATCTCCATGAAGCACAAACTCAACAACTGGTTCATCAGTTGGAAGAGGGTAAGCTTGATTGTTTAGTTTTGGCTTCCGTTGCGGAAACTGCGCAGTTCAAAGAGATTGAGGTCTACAGTGAACCATTGAGTGTCGCCGTGCCCTGTGAACATGAATGGGCCTCGCTTGAAGAAGTCGATATGCTAGAGCTTAATGGGCGCACGGTATTGGCATTAGGTGATGGGCACTGTCTGCGTGATCAGGCTCTTGGCTTTTGTTTTGCCGCTGGTGCCAAAGATGATGAGCGATTTAAAGCCACCAGTCTAGAGACCTTACGCAATATGGTGGCGGCAGGCGCTGGTATTACCTTGTTGCCAAAGTTGGCTTTGCCAAAAGAGAAAATCAAAGATGGCGTGTGCTATGTACGAGCGGTAAACCCAGAACCAACGCGCAGTATTGTGGTTGCTTATCGTCCCGGTTCGCCATTTAGGGCGCGCTTTGAGCAGCTTGCCGAAACCATTAGGCAACAGCTACAAGCTTAATTAATGACGTGATTGAGATAAAAAAAGAGGTTGGCATTGCCAACCTCTTTACGTTTGTCATATCAGGATGTGGTTAGAATAGCTCTTCGCCTTCGTCACTGGTATAGATGGTGTCCGTCAGTTCTTCGGAGGCGTATTCCGTCGGTTCATGTCCTTCACGGAAGTACTCAAACATGGTGCTGCCATCGGCTTTGTTTGTCAGCAAGCCCGAATCTCGGTCAATGCGGATTCGCACGATGCCAGATGGAATCACTTTATCTTGTTCTGCATTTAGCGATAAAGCTGTGTGCATAAAGTCAATCCAAGCCGGTTCAGCGGTTTTCGCTCCTGATTCTGCGCCAGTGATTTGATCTTTACCCAAGTTGGCGTTGCGAGTGGTGCGACCTAACGTTCGACTGTGGTCATCAAAGCCTACCCAAGCGATGGCAACCACTCCTGGGCCATAACCGTTATACCAAGTATCTTTTGAGTCATTGGTTGTTCCGGTTTTGCCACCGATGTCGCGACGTTTCAGTTTTTGAGCTCGCCAGCCAGTACCATTCCAGCCTGTACCATCTCGCCAGCTACCACCACCCCAGATATTGCTGTACATCATCTCTCGAACAAGGAACGCAGTTTGCTCAGAGATAACTTGAGGTGCGTATGGAGATGTCACTTCAGTATCAGCGACCTCTTCATCGCCAATTGGAATATCTTGCTCGTTAAACTCATTGTCATTAACGATGCTATCTTCCATTGCCACTGGGGCAAAGTTGGTTTCTGGGCAGTTGTGCTTACAAATGGTTTTAGGTTCGGCTTGGAACTCTAAATCACCGTAAGGGCCTTCAACTCTTTCAATGTAGTAGGGCTCGACATAGTAACCGCCATTGGCAAACACTGAATAGCCTTGGGCCATCTTCATTGGGGTTAAGCTGCCCGCACCAAGCGCGATGGTTTCAGAGCGAGGTACATCATCAATCGCAAAACCAAAACGAGTTAGGTAGTTGCGGGTATCATCCAAACCGACTTCACGCAGTACGCGTACAGCCATTACGTTTTTCGATTGTGCTAAACCGATACGTAAACGAGTTGGACCGACATACGTTGGTGGTGAGTTCTTTGGACGCCAAGCGGTACCTTGGCTCTGATCCCATTGGTTAATAGGTGCATCGTTAATCAGCGTTGCGAGAGTAAGACCCTTATCAATTGCCGCTGAATAGATAAATGGCTTAATACTTGAGCCTACTTGACGCACTGACATTGTGGCGCGATTGAATTTGTTGTGCACAAAGTTAAATCCACCTACCAGTGACATCACCGCACCGTTTTCAGGGTTCATTGCAACGAATGCCGTGTTTGCATTCGGAACTTGGCTTAGTTGCCAATGATAAACGACATCCCCTTCAGCTTGCTGATTGGCAATCTGGCGAACCCAAATTTGCTCACCGACGGCTAGTACATCGGCTGCCTTTTTCGGTGCTGGTCCTTGGCGCTTGTCAGTGCGGAACTGACGTGCCCATTTGATACCATCCCATTCAAGTGTGGCATCACCAACATTTTTGATTGTTACGGTTGCTGACTTATCAGCGACGGCCGTTACGACTGCTGGGGTTAGTTCTCCATAGGTTGGAACTTTGCGCAGTACTTTATCGATCTCTTCACTGCTCAAAGCCGCGGCATCAGGTTTCCACAGTACTTTTTCGGCACCTCGGTAGCCATGTCGTTCATCGTAGGCAAGCAGGTTGTTAATGGTGGCATCGTTAGCCGCACTTTGCAGTTTTGAGTTTACCGTGGTGTAGACATTCATACCTGAGGTGTAGGCATCTTCACCGTAACGCTCAACCATCCATGCTCGCGCGAGTTCAGCTACATACGGGGCGCTCAACTCAATTTCGGCACCGTGGTAGCGAGAAATTAAGGTTTCTGCTCGCGCCTCATCATACTCTTGTTGCGTGATGTATTTCTCATCTAACATACGCAGTAGAACCACGTTACGGCGATTGGTTGCTCTCTCAATCGAGTAAATCGGGTTCATGGTAGATGGCGCTTTTGGCATACCGGCTAAGGTGGCAATTTCGCTTAAAGTGAGTTGATTAAGATCCTTACCAAAGTAGACACGTGCGGCTGCACCAAAGCCATAAGAGCGATGACCAAGGAAGATTTTATTCACATACAGTTCCATGATCTCTTGCTTGCTTAGCAACTGCTCAATATGGATGGCAATAAAAATCTCTTTGATTTTACGCATTATCTTCTTCTCATTAGAGAGGAAGAAGTTACGCGCAAGCTGCTGAGTGATCGTACTCGCCCCTTGCTTTGCTGAGCCAGACATGGCGACAACAATAGCGGCACGCGTAATACCGATAGGGTCAATACCGTAGTGGTCGTAAAAGCGGCTGTCTTCGGTCGCAATTAACGCTTCAACTAGATGCGGTGGAATCTCATCATATTTCACGGGAATACGGCGCTTCTCACCAAATTGTGAGATAAGCTTGCCATCTTGGCTGTAGACCTGCATTGGCGTTTGCAGTTTAACGTCCCGCAAAGTCGCTACGTCTGGTAGTTCTGGTTTGACATAGAGGTAGAAACCAAAAATTGTTCCTACTCCAAGTATCGTGCAAACCACTGTGAAAATGAGCAATCGCTTTATGAACTTCACCGGATATTTCCTGATTGATTGAGGTATTCAAGGCCGAGCCTTGTAACCTAAGCTAACAATTAGCTTGCGTTAATTTTGTGCTTTTGTCGGCAACAATGCTGTTTACGCAATATTGGAACCGATGCCTGGAGCACAGCGATATGAATTATTCATTCATCACTGGCGTTGATATTGGTCACTACAGCATTAAAGCCGTTGTTATCAAACCAGTAAAAGGCACTCTTACACTCTCGGCGTGTCGAGAGTTGGTCTTAAGAGAAAGCATTTTCTCCGATAACCACCTGTTAAATCATCAGGAAATTGTAAATAAACTAAAGCAACTAAGGAAGGCTTTGCCCGCTTTTAGTCGATCTGTTGCATTTTCAGTACCTGATAATTCGGTTATTTCTAAAGTGCTACAGATAGATAACTCTCTGTCTGCACAAGAGAAAGAGTATGCCATTATTGAAGCATTTTCTCATCAATCTCCGTTTGATGTAGAAGAACTCTATTTCGACCATTACTCTCTCTCCGATTTTACCGCTAGTAACACACACCATTCTGCTCAGCTTTATGCAACGAAGAAAACCGTGGTGGATAATCGTACGTCCTCTTTTCGGCAGGCTGGGTTTAAACCACAGTTATGTGACACTCAAGGTCACGCATTAACTCGTCTATTGCAGCTCCTGCCACCCGCTGAACATTATCACTGGCTACTACTTGATGTTGGGCTGACTCGCTCATTATTGGTGCGTGATTTCGCACAGCAACCCCCTTGGTGTAAAGAGATACCAATTGGTATCGATGACTCGGTACCACAAACGGGTGAGCCATTTGTCTCTCAGCTCGTTGAGCATGTTCAACGGCAGTGGCAACTTTTGCCAACTCAGCAGAGAGACGGGGTTAGGGGGATGTGGCTGACAGGGGAGGGGCGAATACGCCTGAGCTTGCTGAGCAAATCGCTACGCAACTTAAGCTAAATGTTCAACGGTTTAATCCTTTCGATATGTTTGAGATTCAAAGTACTGATATCGATGTTTGTGATGGAGGCCGTTACGCCGGCGCAATAGGGTTGAGTTTGCTGGGATATGATTGGAGGGAGCGAGATCATGCCAACTCAAATTAACTTACTGCCCTGGCGTGAAGAGTTACTCAGAGCCAAACGACAACGTTTTGCTGTTTTGATTGCGACTTGTCTCTGTTGCGCGGTGATTATGCAGTTGTGCTTAGGACATTATTTAGAATCACGCTCTCGCACTCAAAAGCAGCGGATAGGATTGCTAAATGCCCGTCTGACTGAGGTCGATAAGCAGGTTAATCAACACCAACAACTTGAGCTACAGCAGCAAACTCTCTCTGCCAAGCTCCAACAACTACGCGCCTTGCAATGGCAACGAGTTAAGCCTGTTCAAGTCATGACTTTGCTCGCGACATTGACACCACAAGAAGTGTATCTCGATAGCATCGATGTGCAAGCCCAACAGGTTGTGGTGAGCGGCGTTGGCCGCACAGCTGATGAGGTGGCGCAACTGTTGGAAAAGTTTGAGCAATCTCACTTAGTCAGCAATCTAGTGATGCACTCGATTCAGCACAACCAACTCCGCTTTGGCAGTCAATACCAAGTTTTTCGTCTCTCTTTCACATTGCCGTTCGCCCCTCAGGAATCAGAATATGAACAGTAATGTTGAGTTTGGTTTAAGCGAACTTGCTGAAGGTCCCGTATGGGCTCGAGGGGTGTTCTTGGTCGCCCTGTTCGTGCTGCTACAGTTTTTGGGTTACTGGTGGTATTTCGAAGCTAAATGGGCGGGGTTAGAGAAGCAAACGCAACAAGAGCAAAGCCTAGCACAAAGCATCCAAACTCAGAGTCAGATCGCTGCGCGATTGCCTGAGCAGCAACGCCAATATCACCATCGTCTCGATCTGATACAGCAAGCTGAACGCTCGTTGGTTGAAGCGGACGACTTGCCAAGTCTATTGGAATCGATTCACCAAATAGGCACTCGTCATCAAATTATCTTTGAACGAATTACGTGGGGCGCACGTGAGACCAATCAACATTATTTGGCGCTAGCACTGGATTTTGAGTTGCGTGGTGACTTCCATCAAATAGCCCGCTTTGCGGAACAAGTCGCGCAGTTACCTCAACTTATTCATTTTGCTGATTTCTCTGTATCGCGAGTAAGCCCGAACAGTGAAGCACTTTACTTTCATGTGCGTGCTTATATTTATCAGTCACAGCTGGCGGAGAACTTAAATGCAGGTTAACGATCTCATAATGCTCATTTTGCCGCTGCTTTTTGATAGTGGACAAGCAGAGCAGGCCTATCAAACCTCTGGGCGACTCGATGACCCATTCAGACGGCCAGCGTTATCATTTCAAGTGGATAAGCTTCGTTCCCCATTTTCTACGCCACCAACCTCTACTGCCGCTGAGCAACAGAGTTTCAACCGCTGCTCGCGATTAGAGTTAAGTGCAAACCAACAAGCCAAGGGGATGCAGTTAAAAGGCGTATTGGGTAAAGAAGGGGAGCGAGTTGCCGTGGTTGAGCTGACAGATGGCACATTGGTCCAGCTTGATGTTGGTGAATCGTTTGTCGGTGACACGTACCAAGGCGTGATCACCCAAGTCAATCAAGCCGATATTGTGGTTCGACAAGATGAGCGTGGATGTCGGCGATTGCCGGATATCACCGTGTCCTTACTGACAATGAAAGGAGCAGAGCGGTGAGCCGAACTTCAACCATGATGCTTTTGATGTTTATGTTCACAATCAGCTTGCCTGTATCAGGGGAAGAACCACCGCGAATCAACCGTTTTGTTGGGGTCGATTTCCAATTGGATAGTGAAAAAAACGGCAACATCATTATCGAAATGAGTGAGCAACAGATTGCTCTAGATATCAGTAAGACAGAGCAAGGTTTGACTCTAGATTTACCTAAAACTGAACTGATGCCGCATCAGGCTAAGCGTTTTGAACTGCTCGATTTTGCCACGAATGTTCAAGCGATAGAACTGTTTGAGCATGGGAGTCGTGTGCGGATTAAAGTGCAGATCAGTGGTGAGTTTGACTATCAGTACCATATTGAGAATAAACAAATTGAGTTGATAGTGTGGCCGTTAAAAGCAGACCCACAAACACCTCACGTGTTGGCCGCTAAGAAAAAGATATCGATTAATTTTCAGGATGTGCCGGTGCGGAATGTCTTACAGTTAATTGCCGATTACAACGGCTTCAATTTGGTCGCTTCAGACTCGGTTAAGGGCAACCTTTCGCTGCGTTTAGATGATGTTCCTTGGACAGATGTATTAGAGGTAATTTTGCAGGTAAAGGGCTTGGACAAACGGATCCATGGCAATGTCGTATTGGTGGCCCCGTTAGCGGAAATTGAGCTTAGAGAGCAGCAGCGTTTTGAGCGCTCGCGTATCGAAAGGGAGCGAGTGGGCTTTCAATCGCAAATTCTGCATATCAACTTTGCTAATGCGCGTGACATCGCGGAACTGTTTAGTGGTGAAGGCGCAATGGGCGTGCTATCTGAAGGAGGTTCTGTTCGCGTCGATGAGCGTACCAACTCTTTGCTGGTGAGGGATTTTGCCACCAATATTGAAGCGATTAGTCGAATTGTTGCTTCGTTAGATATTCCGGTCAAACAGGTGCAGATTGAAGCGCGGATTGTGACGGTCAGTGAAGGGAGTCTGGATGAGCTAGGCGTGCGCTGGAGTCTTAACTCTTATCACGGTGACTTGGGTGGCTCGTTAGAGGGGAACTTTGCTCAACGTCAGCAAGCTAATATGCTGCCATCGGGCAAGGGCTTTGGGCCAAACGATGATATTAGTGATTTTCTTAATGTGAATCTCGCTTCGTCTGCGTCGAACGCATCGACAATCGCCTTTCAAGTGGCTAAGTTAGGCAGCCATACATTGCTCGATTTAGAACTATCGGCATTGCAACGTGAATCAAAGGCCGAAGTGATTTCGAGTCCTCGTTTAATCACAACCAATAAGCAGCCAGCCTATATCGAACAAGGTACTGAAATTCCATATTTGGAAGCTGCGTCGAGTGGTGCGACATCAGTTTCCTTTAAAAAAGCGGTATTAAGCCTTAAAGTAACGCCGCAAATTACCCCAGATGACCGTCTAATCCTGGATTTAAGTGTTACTCAAGATAGACCTGGCGAAGTGTTAAAGACCGGTACTGGAGAAGCAGTGTCGATTAATACTCAACGCATTGGTACGCAAGTGCTGGTGGAGGATGGCGAAACCATCGTTTTGGGGGGAATATATCAACATAGTGTGACCGATACGGTAGATAAAGTGCCGTTACTCGGGGACATTCCACTGCTTGGTGCATTATTTAGGCGCAGCTACCAGCAATTAGGCAAAAGTGAGCTGCTGATTTTCGTTACGCCCAAAGTAGTTGTGCATTAAATAGAAAATAAATTTGCATTAGGTCGACCTTATCTAGATAATTTCGGGTCTTATCACGAAATATCTGTGAGGAATAGGTGTCACAAGCATCTTCTAAGTCAGCTTAACGCTGTCCCTTCTTGTGGCGATGTCATTGAATTAACGTTGTAAATTACTGCTAAAACATGGCTGAGAAACGCAATATTTTCCTTGTTGGCCCGATGGGAGCCGGCAAAAGTACAATTGGTAGACATCTAGCTCAACAGCTTCATATGGAGTTTGTTGACTCAGACACTGTCATCGAAGAACGCACGGGCGCCGATATCGCTTGGGTATTCGATGTTGAAGGTGAAGAAGGCTTCCGCGCTCGCGAAGAGAAAGTGATTAACGACCTAACCGAAGAGCAAGGCATCGTACTTGCGACGGGTGGTGGTTCAATCATGAGCAAAGAAAACCGTAACCGTCTATCTGCTCGTGGTATCGTTGTATACCTAGAGACAACCATTGAAAAACAACTGGCACGTACTAACCGTGACAAAAAACGTCCTCTGCTGCAAACAGACAAGCCTCGTGACGTGCTAGAGTCTTTGGCTGATGAACGCAACCCGCTATACGCAGAAATTGCGGATTACACTGTACGTACTGACGATCAAAGTGCAAAAGTGGTAGCCAACCAGATCGTAAAAATGCTAGAAGAGAGATAAGAATCACTTATCTCGAATTGGAGCATACCCATGGAACGGATTACGGTCAGCTTAGGCGAACGTAGCTATCCAATATCAATTGGTGCCGGATTATTTGATGATCCGGCCCACCTTTCTTTTCTTTCCCAGCACAATCGTTCGGCAAAACAAAAAGTCGTGGTGATCAGTAATGTCACTGTTGCCCCACTATATGCTGAAAAAATTCTCTCAACTTTGGCTCTGCATAATTGCCAAGCATCACTGCTTGAGCTTCCAGATGGCGAGCAATACAAAAGCTTAGAAACCTTTAATACCGTGATGAGTTATTTACTCGAACACAACCATAGCCGCGATGTCGTGATCATCGCTTTGGGTGGCGGTGTAATTGGTGACTTAGTTGGGTTTGCCGCGTCTTGTTATCAGCGAGGGGTGGATTTTGTTCAGATTCCTACCACACTCTTGTCCCAAGTTGATTCCTCTGTAGGGGGCAAAACTGCGGTGAATCATCCGCTTGGTAAAAATATGATTGGTGCGTTTTATCAGCCCAAATCAGTGATTATCGATACCAACTGCTTAGCGACATTACCTGAACGAGAATTTGCAGCAGGGATTGCTGAAGTGATCAAATACGGCATTATTTATGATGCGCAGTTCTTTGTCTGGCTAGAGCAAAATCTCGATGCCCTATATGCACTTGATGAGCAGGCGTTAACTTATGCGATAGCTCGTTGTTGTGAAATCAAAGCAGAAGTCGTTGCCCAAGATGAAAAAGAGTCTGGCATCCGTGCCTTGCTCAATTTAGGGCATACCTTTGGTCATGCAATTGAAGCTGAGATGGGTTACGGGAACTGGCTGCATGGAGAAGCGGTATCTTCAGGTACCGTGATGGCTGCGAAAACGGCGCATTTATTGGGTGATATCAGCCAAGAGCAGTTTGAGCGTATCCTTGCTTTACTTAAGCGCGCCAAACTACCAGTCCATACGCCTGAAACGATGAGCTTTGATGATTTCATGCGCCATATGATGCGTGATAAAAAAGTGCTTGCTGGTGAATTGCGCTTGGTATTACCCACGGATATTGGCAGCGCTGAAGTAGTGAAAGGGGTCTCTGAAGAGATCATCAAGCAAGCGATCGATTTTGGTCGGAAATTGTAGTCTAGAGCTTAGGTTGATTATATGAGTGTGACGCATCAATCCAGAGTGTTGGAACTGGATAGCCAAGTAGAGTTACTGGAGCGCCTCCAGTTATTGACGCATTTTACCTCTAATTTTGTCACCATATCAGGTGCTTCTGGTGCAGGTAAAACTTGGTTAGCGCAACGCTTTTTAGAAGCTTGGGCGCAAGATAAGAACCAAGCATTGTTGATGTGTCACCCCAACCAGAGCGACGAGCAGCATCGCACGACAATTCTTACTCAACTTTTGTCTGAGCCTATGTTCAATCCGGCTGACAATCTGGTTGAGAGCTTTACCCGCAACATGGAGCATGAGTCATGCGATATCGTTATTGTTGTCGATGACGCTCATCTGCTTAATGAAACGCTGATCTCTGAACTGTGGCTTTTGGTGATGCAAACGCAACGTCAAAGCCGCTGGCGTATTAATGTGGTTCTATTTAGTCGTGTTGCCAGCTTAGATGGATTGTTCCGACGCTTAAGTCACGGCCAAGATATTAAGCCGATTGAGTTGGAAATTGATCCTTTGAGTGCTCAAGAGGCAGAGCGGTTCTTTGAACAGTTAGTGATGCGCTTTGTTGAAGATGACATGGAAAGAAGGGTACGCAATGCGTATCGAACGGTAGCAAAACGTCCGGGGGATATCATGGCTTTAGGTGATCAGAAGGCTGAGAAAAAGGTAGTGATTCGTTCTATTATTGGCTCACCAATCAATATCGCTTTAGTGGTGCTCTTGTTGTTGGTAATCATTGGCGGTGGCTATTGGTGGATGATGAGCCAACCAACGCCAGATGAAGCGGCGCAGCAAATAACCGAGCAAGTTGAACAAACCGTTATTCCAACGCTTGAAGAGCCAGAAAGTGAGGTGAGTCAAGCGGTAGCGACGGAGCCAACCCAAGAACCGACTGAAACGCCAAGCGACTTGGTGGAAGATGACTCTAGTGCACTGCCGCCAGAAGTTGTCAATAAACCGGAAAGTGTCGGTGTGATTGAAGATGACTCTCAACGTGTTGTGATTACCTCTGAAGTGGTGGATGCGTTGATGGAGAATGAAGCGCAACCTGCAGACACGGCTGAAGTAGAAAAATTGGTGGACGATGCCCGTGTTGAAGTGCCAGCAGAGTCCAACAGCCAAGTCTTTACGCCGATTACTTTTGAGTTCGCCGTCGATGAGCTTAATAGCTACTCCCCACGCAGTTACACTTTGCAATTGGCGGCGGTAAATAGCCGTTTGGAAGTACAGAACTTCCTTAATCGTTACGAGCTAAACGATAAGGTACAGGTTTACCCAACCACACGTAGCGGTGTTGAGTGGTTTATTATTACCTTTGATAACTACCCAACGATACAAATGGCACGCGATGCTGTTGAGAATTTACCTGAATCGCTTCAAAAGCTCGACCCATGGGCAAAATCACTCAATCAGGTTCAGCGTGAGATTGCACGAGGCAATTAAATAAACGGTGTATTTGCTATTTTGTATTCATGGTTGAGCCTAAGTAGAAACTTTCTGCTTGCTCAACCGAAATCGCTCTGCCAATTGCTTTGGGTATGGCGTTAAATATGTTACATTCCGCAGCCTTAATTTGTGGTAGATAGATAGAGCAGTCGATGAAAAAGCAGCGTGCCTTCCTAAAATGGGCTGGCGGAAAATACGGACTAGTTGAAGATATTCAGCGTCATCTGCCTGAAGCACGCAAACTGGTAGAACCGTTCGTTGGTGCTGGCTCTGTGTTTCTCAATACTGACTACGACCACTACTTGCTGGCAGATATCAACCCAGATTTGATCAACCTGTATAACTTGATTAAAGAGAGCCCAGAAGATTACATTTCTGAGGCTAAACGTTGGTTTGTGCCTGAGAATAACCGCAAAGAAGCCTATTTAGACATTCGCGCCGAGTTTAATAAAACCGACAACGTGATGTATCGTTCGTTAGCATTTCTCTACATGAACCGCTTTGGTTTCAACGGGCTTTGTCGCTATAACAAAAAAGGCGGCTTCAACGTTCCGTTTGGATCATACAAAAAGCCTTACTTCCCTGAAAAGGAACTGGAGTTTTTTGCAGAAAAAGCCAAAAAAGCCACGTTTGTTTGTGAGGGTTACCAAGAGACTTTTAAACGCGCACGCAAAGGCTGCGTGGTGTATTGTGATCCCCCATATGCGCCTCTTTCTACTACAGCAAACTTTACCTCATACGCAGGTAACGGCTTTTCGCTTGATGATCAGGCGGCATTAGCGGATATCGCTGAAGTTACTGCGAAGCAAAAAGGCATTCCAGTCCTGATTTCCAATCACGATACCACTTTAACTCGTCGCCTATACCATGGTGCTGAGCTGAATGTGGTGAAAGTGAAGCGCACTATTAGCCGCAATGGTGCAGGGCGCAACAAAGTTGATGAGTTGCTTGCCTTGTTTAATCCAATTAAAGACTAAGTTATACATTTCTTAACCTGCCACTATCATCTGCCTGACCGCTTAGGTAGAATTGCGCCAAATTTACGCAATGAAGCCAATTTACTTTTTGAGGTCAGGTATGAAAGATTTCCTTATCGCTCCGTCGATTTTGTCTGCAGATTTTGCGCGTCTTGGTGAAGACGTTGAAAAAGTACTCGCTGCAGGCGCGGATGTCGTGCACTTTGACGTTATGGATAACCACTATGTGCCAAACCTGACTTTTGGTGCTCCAGTGTGTAAAGCATTACGTGATTACGGCATTACTGCTCCTATTGATGTGCATCTTATGGTTAAACCCGTTGATAGCATTGTGCCTGATTTCGCAAAAGCTGGCGCATCGATGATTACGTTCCATATTGAAGCATCTGAACACGTTGATCGCACTCTGCAGTTGATTAAAGAGCACGGCTGTAAAGCGGGTGTAGTACTTAACCCAGCGACGCCATTGGTACATTTGGAATACATTATGGATAAAGTCGACATGATTTTATTGATGTCGGTAAATCCAGGTTTTGGCGGTCAATCGTTTATTCCTAATACGTTGGACAAGCTTCGTGCAGTTCGTAAGATGATCGATGAGTCTGGTCGTGATATCCGCTTAGAAATCGACGGCGGCGTGAAAGTGGATAATATCCGCGAAATCGCAGAAGCGGGTGCAGATATGTTTGTAGCAGGCTCTGCTATCTTCAGTCAGCCAGATTACAAGCAAGTGATCGATGAGATGCGTGCCGAGTTGGCAAAAGCGAAGTAACACAAGTAGAAGTAGGATAGAGCATTGAACCAAGTAAAACTAATCGCGTTTGATTTAGATGGTACTTTATTAGATAGCGTTCCTGATCTGGCTGTTGCAGCCGATCAAGCTGTGCGTGCACTAGGCTATGCTGGTGTTACGGAAGAACAAGTTCGTGACTACGTGGGCAATGGTGCTGATATCTTAATTGGTCGCGCATTGAGCCAAAGTATGACCATTAACCCTGAGTTTGATGCCGATTTGCTCGCAAAGGGGCGCCAGCTATTTGATGAGTACTATGCGCAAAGTGGCCATAAGTTGACTCATCTCTACTCGCAAGTGAAAGAAACGCTAACTGAGCTCAAGCAAGCGGGTTTTATCTTGGCGTTGGTCACCAATAAACCCTCTAAGTTTGTTCCTGAAATCTTAGAACAGCATGATATTGCTCAGTATTTTACTGATGTGCTTGGTGGCGATGCTTTCCCAGAGCGTAAGCCAAATCCAATCGCCTTGAATTGGTTATTGGAAAAGCACGGCTGCCAAGCGAATGAAATGCTGATGGTTGGAGATTCGAAGAACGATATCCTTGCGGCTAAAAATGCCGGTTGTCGCTCATTTGCTCTGACATATGGCTATAACCACGGTGAGCCTATTGCTGCTAGCAACCCGGATTTTGTCGCTGACAATATCGGACAATTACTCGAAGTGATCGCTGTTTCGGCTTAAGCCAAATAAAATCACTGGCAAAGTACTCACCAAAATGAGTACACTGATTAACCTTGCTGCTTTAACTAATTCGAAGTAGTAAGGTTTTTCTCATTTTATTAGATTAAGAAGTCAAAGGAATCATTCCCATGAGCAAACCCATTGTATTGAGTGGTGTTCAACCGTCAGGTGAACTAAGTATCGGTAATTACTTGGGTGCTCTACGTCAATGGCAGCAAATGCAAGACGATTACGATTGCCAGTACTGCGTGGTTGACCTTCATGCGATTACGGTTCGCCAAGACCCGAAAGCGCTTTATGAAGCAACTTTAGATGCATTAGCAATCTGTCTTGCTGTTGGTGTTGATCCACAGAAGAGCACACTATTTGTTCAGTCACACGTACCAGAGCATGCTCAACTTGGTTGGCTTCTTAACTGTTACACCCAGATGGGTGAACTGAGCCGTATGACTCAGTTTAAAGACAAGTCAGCACGTTATGCGAATGATGTAAACGTCGGGCTCTTTGGTTACCCAGTACTTATGGCGGCAGATATTCTGTTGTATGGCGCTAACCAAGTGCCAGTAGGTAGTGACCAGAAACAGCACTTAGAACTTGCGCGTGATATTGCGACTCGCTTTAACAACATCTACTCGCCAGAAAGCCCAATCTTCACTATTCCAGAGCCTTACATTCCAACGGTTAATGCTCGTGTAATGAGCCTTCAGGATGCGACTAAGAAGATGTCTAAGTCTGATGACAACCGTAAGAACGTGATCACGCTATTGGAAGATCCGAAGTCGATCATTAAAAAGATCAACAAGGCGCAAACTGATACTGAAACACCGCCTCGTATCGCTCACGATTGGGATAACAAAGCGGGTATCTCTAACTTAATGGGTCTTTACTCGGCAGCAACCGGTATGAGCTTTGAAGAAATCGAAGCGAAATACCAAGGTGTAGAGATGTATGGACCGTTTAAGAAAGATGTCGGTGAAGCATTAGTTGCGATGCTGGAGCCAATTCAAGCTGAGTATCACCGTATTCGTGCTGATCGTGCTTACATGGACCAAGTCATGAAGCAAGGCGCGGAAAAAGCATCGGCTCGCGCAGCTGAAACATTGGCGAAAGTATACCAAGCGGTAGGTTTTGTTGGCCGTCCATAGTCAATGAATCACGATAAGAAGGTCAGCATGATGCTGGCCTTTTTTGTTGCGCTTGTAACTCTTCAGGGAAGGAAAAATAAACTTTTACTTGCCTTTGTGGCGCACTATTGCACAATACTCGCCCCAACTAAGATTGATTATTGAGCTGTTTGTCTGTCATGTTACTGATCATTGATAATTACGATTCGTTTACCTACAACCTATACCAATACTTTTGTGAGTTGGGTGTGGAAGTGCAGGTGGTACGCAATGATCAGATTGATATTCAAGCGATAGAAGCGCTTGAGCCAACTCATTTAGTCATTTCCCCTGGGCCTTGTACACCGAATGAGGCGGGTATTTCACTTGAAGCAATAGAGCATTTTGCCGGTAAGTTGCCGATTCTGGGGGTGTGCCTTGGTCACCAAGCGATCGCCCAAGTGTTTGGCGGCGAAGTGGTGCGCGCTCGTCGTGTTATGCATGGTAAAACCTCACCGATTCGCCATACAGGGACAAGTGTATTTAGGGGGCTAAATAACCCGCTAACTGTTACGCGTTATCACTCCCTTGTTGTTAAAAATGGCACGTTACCTGATTGCTTTGAACTGACGGCTTGGACTGAGCTAGAGGATGGTTCGATGGATGAAATCATGGGCTATCAGCATAAAACTTTGCCGATTCATGCTGTGCAATTTCACCCTGAGTCGATAAAAACCGAGCAAGGTCATCAGCTATTGGCGAACTTTCTTTCTTGATAAACTTCCGTCGCACTTTTTTTGTGCTTAAACTCGACAAAGATCACTATTTGTAACATTTGTTTTACATCGATCTTTTGTTGATATTAAATGAGAAAGTATTCGTTGAAGCTCTCGTCTAGTTGCTTTCTTCCTATCTTATCGATGTACACTATTTTTCTCTGCTTTATTGGCACTAATCTCTATCCTAAACCTTAACTTATACCAATCTTAACTATTAATTGCTTCATAAAAGTACTTAAATGATGCATAAATAGTCATGTGGTTGTTTGCTTGGGGTACTTGCGTCGGCATAAACAGCACAAAACACTATTGTAATAGTTAATTAAATGTAAATAAAATGCCGTGTCAGTGGATACGTAACACAAAAAATTGTTTCTATACTTATAACCGAGGATCTCGGGTTACTTGGATATAGTTGATTGTAAGGATACATAACCTGCATTGGCATGCGGTATCGAGAGGGAATGTGCGATGGCGGTAGAAATAAATGTACAACGCGAGCTGTTTGATGAGGTGATGGTGCCTTGTTACAGCCCGATGGAAATGATTCCTGTCAAAGGTGAGGGCTCACGAGTCTGGGATCAAGACGGAAACGAATATATCGATTTTGCTGGTGGTATTGCGGTAAGTTGCTTAGGCCATTGTCATCCAGTCATGGTTAAAGCGTTAACCGAGCAGGGCCAGAAACTTTGGCATCTGAGTAACGTTATGACCAATGAGCCAGCATTGCGCTTGGCAAAGAAACTGACACAACTCTGTTTTGCCGACAAAGTCTTTTTTGCTAACTCAGGAGCAGAAGCTAACGAAGCGGCTTTAAAACTCGCTCGTCGATACGCTGCCGATACCTATGGACCAGAGAAGTCTGAGATTATCGCCTTTAAGCAAGGTTTTCATGGGCGTACTTTCTTTACGGTCACGGTGGGGGGACAAGCCGCTTACTCCGATGGTTTTGGCCCCAAACCCGGCGATATTACTCATTTAGAGTACAACGACGTTGAAGCATTGCGAGCTCATATTTCCGATCGCACCTGTGCAATTATGATGGAACCATTACAAGGGGAAGGTGGGATTATTTCCCCGACGGATGAGTTCATCCAAACGGTGCGAGAGCTCTGTGATAAGCATAATGCGTTGTTGATATTTGATGAAGTTCAGACGGGTAATGGACGCACAGGCGATTTTTATGCGTATCAAGGCTTGGGAATTACTCCTGACATTCTCAGTACCGCCAAATCACTGGGGGGCGGTTTTCCTATTGGCGCGATGCTAACAACAGATGAGCTTGCCCAGCACATGAAGGTGGGCACGCATGGCTCAACGTATGGTGGTAATCCATTAGCATGTGCGGTGGCGGAAGCGGTTGTTGACGTGATTAGTGACCCTCAAACGTTAGCAGGCGTCAAAGAGCGTGAAGCGCTTTTCCGCGATGGTTTGGAGAAAATCAACGCTAAGTACCAAATATTTAGTGAGATTCGTGGTAAAGGTTTACTACTTGGCGCTGCACTCAATCAAGAATGGCAAGGTCGAGCTCGTGACATTTTACTAGCGGCAGGAAAAGAAGGATTAATGGTACTTGTCGCAGGGGCAAATGTTGTACGTTTTGCACCATCGTTAGTGATTAGCCAACAAGAAATCGCCCAAGGTCTAGAAAAGTTGGATAACGCACTGGCGACATTAACAAGATAATTAAAACATCACACAAGGTGAAGCGTCAGCTTTGCCTTGTTGTACTTGCACTTGAAAACATCTTTGGTGAGCAGAAGGCGGCAGTTTTCAGCCAGCTCAAACATGGTGCAGGTATCAGTATCAGGAGGGAATTTCGATGCTGGTTGTTCGTCCTATCTCTATGTCTGATTACGATTCATTGCATACTTGTGCGGTTGAATCTGGTCATGGTTTTACTTCTCTTCCGGTTAATCAAGAGCTGTTGACTAACCGCATTACCCATTCCGAGTACAGTTTCTCGAAATCGAATGTCACAGAGCCCGGGGATGAAGGGTATCTGATGGTTGGTTTCGATAGTGATAGCGGCGAGGTGGCGGGTTGCACCGGTATCGAAGCATCGATTGGTTGGGACGTGCCGTTTTACTCCTATCACATCAGTACCATCGTTCACTCATCACCGAAATTGGGTGTCAACAATGTGGTGAAGTTACTGACGTTTGGTAATAACTACACGGGCTGTAGTGAAATCTGCACGCTATTCCTACGCGAGAAATTCCGAGGCGGGTTGAATGGGCGCCTGATGTCTAAGTGTCGCTTTTTAATGATGGCAGAGCATCCTCACCGCTTCTCTAAAACGGTGTTTGCTGAAATGCGTGGTGTCTCTGACCAAGAAGGAAACTCGCCATTTTGGCAATGGCTACAGGAAAACTTCTTTAGCATTGATTTTACTATGGCGGACTATCTTACTGGGATTGGTAAGAAAGGTTTTATCGCAGACCTAATGCCTAAGTTGCCTATCTACATCAATTTACTAAGTAAAGAAGCGCAAGAGGTGATTGGACAGGTGCACGAAAACACCAAACCAGCGCTTAGCCTACTCGAAAATGAAGGTTTTACTTGTCGAAATTACGTCGATATTTTCGATGGCGGGCCGACGGTAGAGTGTGATCTTCGCAATATAGAGTCAGTACGTCATTCATTTCGAGCGAAGGTCGCGATAAGTGAGCACACCAGCAATAAAGACTACCTGATCAGCAATACCTCATTCGAGCAGTTCAGAGCCGTCGCAGCAAAAGCGGCTTATGATCAAGCCACAGAGTCTGTGATTTTAGCTCCAGAGGTCGCCGAAGCATTGCAGGTTGAGCACGGCGAGTATGTGCGCATGTTGGTGCAACAACGTTAATCGGATCGCTATCAAAGGAAGGTTTCACATGACACAGTGGATTGCGGGTCAATGGGTTGAAGGTTTAGGTGCGGCGATAGAATCGATTACGCCGTACAGTGGTGAGGTGGTTTGGCAAAGTCATTGTGCGACGAAACCACAAGTGGAAGAGGCGGTTTTAGCCGCTCGCAGCGCCTTTCTTTCGTGGAAAAAACAGAGCTTTGCTGAGCGTGAAGCGATCATTTTGCGCTTTGCAGATCTTGTGAAAGCGAACAGTGAACAACTCGCTGAGGTGATAGCCAAAGAAACGGGCAAGCCTTTGTGGGAGACGCGAACGGAAGCAGCGGCAGTGGCGGGAAAAATCGCGCTGTCGATTCGCGCCTATCATCAACGTACCGGAGAGTCTCAGCGCGAGGTGGCGGGTAATCAAGTTGTGCTCCGTCACCGACCATTGGGTGTTCTTGCCGTGTTCGGTCCATATAACTTTCCTGCTCACTTGCCAAATGGTCACATTGTGCCAGCGCTACTTGCTGGTAATACGGTGGTTTTTAAACCTTCTGAGCAAACGCCATGGACTGGTGAGATAGTCATGAAATTGTGGCAAAGAGCAGGTTTGCCTAATGGGGTTATTAACTTAGTGCAAGGCGCAAAAGAGACTGGGATTGCACTGGCTGAGTCAAAAGGCATTGATGGGCTTTTGTTTACGGGCAGTGCGAATACAGGGCAGTTACTGCATCGTCAATTTGCGGGTCAGCCAGAGAAAATGCTGGCGTTAGAGATGGGTGGCAATAATCCGATGGTGATTTCAGAACACTACGGAGAGCTGGATGCAACAGTCTATACCATTATTCAATCAGCGTTTATCAGCGCGGGGCAGCGTTGTACCTGCGCGCGTCGACTCTATGTTCCCTTTGGGGATAAAGGTGATCAACTTCTTGTCAGGTTGGTAGAGGCGACTTATCAGATTAAAGTGGATCAGCCTTTTGCAGAACCCGCGCCATTTATGGGCCCCCAAATTAGTCAAGTTGCCGCACAAGCGATCATCACTGCGCAAAAAGCGCTTCAATCATTAGGTGGCGAAAGCTTAATAGAGGCAAAAGTAGCGAAGGCGGCTTTTGTGACTCCGGGGATTATTGATGTCACCGCTATTGAACAGTTGCCGGATGAAGAATACTTCGGTCCTTTACTACAAGTGGTTCGTTATCAAGGTCTTGAGCAAGCAGTCGCGCTAGCCAACGAGACACGCTTTGGGCTATCTGCAGGATTAGTCTCGACTGAAGATCGCGAGTGGGACTATTTTGTTGAGCATATTCGAGCAGGTATCGTGAACCGAAATCGTCAGTTAACAGGGGCGAGTGGAGATGCGCCTTTTGGGGGACCAGGAGCTTCAGGTAACTTACGCCCCAGTGCATTTTACGCCGCTGATTACTGCGCTTATCCCATGGCATCAATGGAAGGTGCCCAAACCTTGCTACCGGAAACGCTGACACCGGGTATAACAATGTAAAAAGCATAGCTAGGTCACACAGGATAATACCTTGGTGACCTCGTTCTTGCACTAGACTATCAGTAACAACAAAGAAACATCCCCTACACAGAGACAAGGAGGCGTTATGACGCCAGATAGGTTGTTCCAGTTGCTTTGGGAGGATTACACCTCGCGCCTTTGTCCTTCTGCGGGCAACGTCCACAAGTTACTGCAAGAAGATGAGCCACTAATCAATGACCATATTGCCCTGCGCACCTTTAATTTACCGCCAGTGACAATGGAGGTATTGGCTCAACCATTTTTAGCTCTCGGTTATCAAGAAGCGGGAGACTATCTATTTGAAGCGAAAAAATTGGTCGCTAAACATTACCAACACTCAGACCCAAACTTACCGAAAGTATTTATTAGTCAGTTAAAAGTAGAGGAGTGTTCGACTGAGTTGCAGGCGATAGTGCAACAGTTGGTCTCGCAAGTAGACCGAGAGGAGACACAAAGCGTTGAGTTTTTGTATTCCGGGCGACCTTGGCCGTTGACTCATGAACAATATCAACAGCTTGCGCAGGAAAGTGAATATGCAGCTTGGTTAGCGGCACATGGTTATGGCGCTAATCACTTTACGGTGAGCGTGAATCAACTCAATCAGTTTGAGCAAGTACAGCAGGTGAATGATTACCTCAAAGCCTCGGGTTTTGTGATTAATCAATCTGGTGGTGAAGTCAAAGGGTCTCCTCAACTCTTACTTGAGCAATCTTCTACCATGGCAGACAAGGTGCAAGTTGACTTTGATGATGGTGTTGCGCTGATCCCCGGTGGTTTTTATGAATTTGCCAAACGCTACCCAATGAGCAATGGAGAGCTATATTCAGGTTTTGTCGCCGCTTCAGCCGATAAGATCTTTGAGAGTACCAACTCATAAACGAAGGGACTTCGTTTGAGAATAGAGAATAGAGAATAGAGAATAGAGAGGGGGGGGCGTCTCGGCTCTACAATCTCGTTTCTCAACTCTCAAGTAAAGAAAAAGCCACCCGAAGGTGGCTTTAGCAATTTTACTCGTTCAATTCGTGTGAATTAGCGAGTGCCGTACACAACGATAGTCTTACCGTGAGCAGAGATTAGGTTCTGCTCTTCAAGCATCTTCAAGATACGACCAACGGTTTCACGTGAGCAACCCACGATTTGACCGATTTCTTGGCGAGTGATCTTGATTTGCATGCCGTCTGGGTGCGTCATCGCGTCAGGTTGCTTCGCTAGGTTAAGTAGCGTTTGAGCGATACGACCAGTTACATCTAGGAATGCTAGGTCACCTACTTTTTGGCTAGTCACTTGTAGACGACGAGCCATCTGAGAAGACAGACGCATAAGAATGTCTGGGTTTACTTGAATCAGTTGACGGAATTTCTTAAATGAAATTTCAGCCACTTCACAAGGAGACTTAGCACGAACCCAAGCGGTACGCTCTTGGTCTTCTTCAAATAGACCAAGCTCCCCGATGAAATCACCTTGGTTTAGGTAAGAAAGGATCATTTCCTTACCTTCTTCGTCCTTGATAAGAACCGCAACTGAGCCTTTAACGATGTAGTACAACGTTTCTGCTTTTTCGCCCGCATGAATTAGCGTGCTTTTTGATGGGTACTTATGAATATGACAGTGTGAAAGGAACCACTCTAATGTTGGATCGGTTTGAGGTTTACCTAGAACCATAATATCTCACTTCCTCTGCAGGGTACGCTTGCGCTTTCCATGTCCAAAATCGGGATAACTAGGATAAGAGCACTTTCTCAGTGCTGCAAGCTATCTTGTGTTTCGGTTTCAAATAGTATCCTTTTTCTAGAATGATTTCTTGATTTTAATAGGGTACTCGCTGCTATTTTATAAGTGAAAACGTGCACATGATCACGGTATGAAAAGTAATCGTGTTCTAACGCTGTTATTTAGCCAATTTTGCCCGTTTCAATTAGCTGCTGAAGAATCGGTCTGACGATCAGTTCCATGGCAAAACTCATTTTTCCGCCAGGTACGACTAGGGTATTGTGGCGAGACATAAATGAGCCATCAATCATAGCGAGCAGGTATGGGTAATCGACATTTTTGAACCCTCGTAGACGAATCACCACAAAGCTCTCATCCAAACTTGGGATGCCTTTGGCATCCAGTGGGTTGGATGTGTCGACGGTAGGCACACGTTGGAAGTTGATATGGGTACGTGAAAACTGCGGCGTTATGTAATTGAGGTAGTCATCCATTGAGCGAACGATAGAGTCCATTACCGCTTCACGTGAGTGGCCGCGATCTCGCGTATCGCGAACAAATTTCTGAATCCACTCTAGGTTAACAATGGGAACCATGCCAATCAGAAAATCAACATGATGGGCAACATTAACATCCCCATCGACGACACCGCCGTGTAAGCCTTCATAAAACAAGACGTCGCTATTTTCAGGAAGCTCCTGCCATGGGGTAAAGGTGCCCGGCATCTGATTGTAAGGGACGGCTTCGTCAAATGTATGCAGATAACGACGGACCTTACCGCTGCCGTCTTCACCGTATTGGCGGAAAAACTCGGCTAATGCGGGGAAGTCATTCGCTTGAGGGCCAAAATAGCTAATGTGGCGCCCTTGCTCACGAGCCTTGCGGATTTCTACGTCCATCTCTGGACGAGTGAAACGGTGGAAGCTATCTCCTTCAACCCAAGCAGGTTTTATGTCCATCATATTGAACATTTTGCGAAAAGCTTCTGATGTCGTCGTTGTACCTGCACCAGATGAACCAGTGACAGCGATAATTGGATGTTTTGCTGACATGACAAACCCTGTCTAAAACTCACGTTCCTGTTAATGTTGGCTAAGTGACAATAGACATGCTTAGTCACTTAGCTTTTACAGCAATATAACATGCTTTAACTTTTAAACTAAAAAATTATACTTTGCGTCGCCTATGGTTAGGTTATTAAAGATGCCTGATTTAGAACTTGTTTCTCAGTTGAATATCAACCGTTTCGTGTAACTCTGAAAAGACAATGACCGCTTCTCCTGAAGCGAGTTGAGCTTTAACTTGTTCAACTTTATCAGCCACGGATACTTCGATATCGCCATAATCCGTTCCTTCACGAAGGACAAATTCACGAATTAGATTATCGAGTGTTTCTGGAGCAATATCTTGCCAAGGGACAATCATAAATACCTCTTAATTTTATGATTACGGTGCTATCCCCAACACTTGTCGTTGCATTGGGGACGGCACTATGCCGTTTTTAATGGTTGATAGTAAGCGGGTAACATCTCTTCAAGCCAGAATCTCGGTTTTAATAACGACCCGGTGACAAAGCCGACGTGACCTCCTTGGTCGAGCAGGCGATAGTCGATGTTGTCAGGTAGGACGAAATGCGGAATGACGGCGTCAGTCATAAACGGATCGTCTTTAGCATGAATGATTTGCGTAGGCAGTTTGATTTGCTGAAGACGATGAATGCCTGAGCAGCGTTGATAGTAATCATCCGCATCTTTAAAACCATGCAGGGGAGCGGTGATAAGATCATCAAAATCGTACAACTTGGTCACGCGCTTTATGCATTGATACGTTAAGCCAAGCTCGCCTTTGAGCAACTGATGTTTGCGCAATGCATTTCGCTTAAGTGAGCGGAGTAAATAGGTTTTGTATAGTTTGGAGAAGCCCTGCTCAATACGGCTAGAACAGGCCGATAAATCAAGCGGAGCGGAAACGATAGATGCCGCATCGATGAGAGGCTCGTCTGCGTATTCCGCTAAGTAGTTTGCCAACATGTTCCCACCAAGTGAAATGCCCACTGCAACCTTGGTAGTATTGGTAAATTGTTGATTAAGATGCTCTAAGAAAAAGCGCGCGTCTTCGACTTCCCCTGAGTGGTAGGCTCGTGGTAGGCGGTTGGGTTTTCCGCTACAACCGCGAAAGTGCATCATCACAGAGAGCCAACCTTGCTTGGCGAACGCTGCCATCAAGCCATTGGCATAAGGACTGTAGAAGCAGCCTTCTAAACCATGAAACAAGACAAACAGCGGCTTGTCTCGCGCTTCTTTACTGTTAGGGTCTTCGCTCCAAGCGATATCAATAAAATCGCCATCTGGCGTATCAAGGGTTTGCCAAATAGGTTCAAACAGCGCTTTCTTACGAATAAAACGTGGCGCTAGGGTTTGCAAATGGGGGTTGGTAATGCCCGAGGCAGCAATAAATTTTGTCATAGCGTTTCAGTTGCGTTATCCGAAAAAGGTTGTGAAAAAACGGAGTACAAATGCTCTCCATCCAACTGACGACAATAACGAAGGGTTAGGGGCTCATCATCGGCATTGAGTAATGTCAGCCCATTAATGCAATCAACTAAGTCAGACTGTTGTTGCTTTTCTAGTTGTAATTCAAATTGCAGCGCCTCCCGATACAAGGTGTCGGGTAGGCTGCGTTTGCATTTTCTGCGTAATTCACGAAAGCTACTGAGCAGAATTTCAGAACGGCTCAAGCACTCTTCTACTTGAGCCCAATCTTGCGCGGCAATGGTTGCACCTTGCTCGTCCAACCATTTTAGCAGTAAGAGTAAGTTCACATTACCATGGTAGTGGTTTTGTAAGGATAAGCACGCCTCTTTCACTTCTCGCACACTGTAATATTGCAAGCTAAATTGCCATAGGCGTTCTAAGGTAAGTGAAAGATGTACGCGCTCGATACTCATTGACTGCTGAACTCCTGTTCCATCTGCTCTAGCTCTTCTTGGAGAGCCATCCATTCCATTTCGACGTCTTCTAACTCGGTTTTGCTGGAGGCTTGTATCGCGAGAACTTGATTAAGTTTAGCCTTATTTTCGGCTTCATACAGTGAGTTGTCCGCTAATTGTTCTTCAGCCTCGGCGAGTTTCTGACCTAACTTATCCATTTTATCTTCAAGTTTTGTCAGGTTTTTGCGAATCGGCGCGGTTAATTTGCGAAACTCTGCTTCACGTCGCTTTTGATCTTTTTTCGCCGCAGCGCTATTGGCGCTGTTCTTTTCTGGTTGCTCAGCTTGCGCTTCTCGACGGTCAGCTTTTTGCTGCTCTGTCAGCCACTTGTAGTAATCATTTAAGTCGCCATCAAATGGAGCGACTTGGCGATCGTGGACTAAGTAAAGATCGTCTGTGGTTGCGCGCAATAGGTATCTATCGTGCGAGACGATCACCATTGCCCCTTCAAAGGTTTGTAACGCCATGGTTAGCGCTTGGCGCATATCCAAATCAAGGTGGTTGGTTGGCTCATCGAGTAGCAACAAGTTAGGCTTTTGCCACACAATCAGCGCTAACACTAAGCGGGCTTTCTCGCCCCCGGAGAATGGTGCGACTTTCTCTAGTGCTTTATCCCCTTGGAAGCCAAAACTGCCTAAGTAATCGCGCAATTGCTGCTCGGTATGCTTAGGTGCGATTTGCATCATATGCTGCAATGGTGTTTCTTCAGGGTGCAGAGTTTCTAGTTGATGCTGAGCAAAGTAACCGATCTTCACGCCTTGTGAGTATGTCAGTTCTCCACTTTGTGGTTTGTGCTCGCCAGAGAGAAGCTTAATTAGCGTCGATTTACCTGCACCGTTGCGACCCAGTAGGCCAATACGACTACCCGGAACTAAGTTGAGACGGATTTTCTCTAAAATTAGGTTGTCGCCGTATCCCGCAGATGCTTCATCCATCATTATGATTGGGTTTGGTAACGCTTCTGGCTCGCGGAATTCAAAACTAAATGGGTTATCAAATTGCGCAGGGAGTACTTTCTCCATGCGTTCTAGCGCTTTGATGCGGCTTTGTGCTTGGCGCGCTTTCGATGCTTTGTAGCGGAAGCGGTCAATGTAACTTTGCATGTGTGCCATATGCTTTTGCTGCTTGGCGTACATTGCTTGTTGTAGGATCAGCTTTTGCGCACGTTGATCTTCAAATGAAGAGTAGTTACCGGTGTACTCATTCAAGCGTTGGTTTTCGACATGAACGATGCGCCCAACAATAGGGTCGAGGAAATCACGGTCGTGTGAGATAAGGATCAGCGTACCTGGGTAGTTTTGCAACCAGCGTTCTAGCCACATAACTGCATCCAGATCTAAGTGGTTAGTCGGTTCATCGAGTAACAGTAGATCAGAACGACAGAGCAGGGCTTGAGCTAAGTTTAAGCGCATGCGCCAACCACCAGAAAACTGGGTTAAGTTCCAGCTCATTTGCGGTTGGGTAAAGCCTAGACCATCAAGCAGTTCTGCCGCACGAGCTCGAATGCTATAGCCACCAATGGTTTCAATTTTGCCATGTAACTCCGCCACTAATGTACCGTTATCAGCTTGTTCAGCATCGACGAGTTGCTGCTCCAAAGCACGGTATTCACGGTCACCATCAATGACATACTCAAGGGCGGTACGATCAAGCGCAGGGGTTTCTTGAGCAACCCATGCCATCTCCCAATGGGCAGGTTTGCTAAAATTACCAGCATCAATAGAAAGTTCATCTTTGATCAAAGCAAAGAGGGTGGATTTACCACACCCGTTTTTGCCGACCAAGCCGACTTTATCGCCAGGATGGATAGTTGCAGATGCGTTGTCTAACAGGGGCTTGCCACCACGTAGCAATTGAATATCAGAGAAGGTAATCATAGCGTTCTGTTTTTTCTTTAATCGTTTCCGCACGCATAGTAGGAGGATTGGTAGAAAAAGTCGATCATTGCGTTATCTCTCTCAACCGCGTATAACAAAATGATAACGAAAATAAAAGGAATGCTGTACAAGGAATGGATTTATCAGCAACAGCTCAAGCTAAAGTATTAATCATTTACGCACATCCAGAGCCACAAACTTCGGTTGCCAACCAAGTCATGATCAATAAAGTGACTTCTCTGGAACACGTAACCGTGCGTGATATCTACGCCCTCTATCCCGACTTTTTTATTGATGTTAACGCTGAGCACGATGCATTGCTTGAGCATGACGTGATTGTTTTTCACCATCCGATGTACCTTTATTCATGCCCGGCATTGCTAAAAGAGTGGCTGGACCGCGTATTGGGCAAAAAAGGGTTTGCTTATGGAGAGGGGAGTGCCCTGCAAGGTAAATATTGGCGTAGTGTGATTACCACTGGCGGTAAAGAAGATGCCTTTGGTGAATACGGATACAACAAATACCCTCTTGAACAGATCTTACAGCCATTTGAGCTTACCGCAGCGCTATGTCGCATGCATTGGATTGAACCTTTTGTTCTCTATTGGGCGCGCAATGTTGCGGACTCTGAGCGTGAAATGCATGCAGAGCGTTATTATCAATGGCTAGCTGCTCCGTTGGTCGGCGTCAATGTGATTCGTGGAGAGGTGGTGAATCCACAACAAAGCGCAGTAGGAGGTCATAATGGCATTAGAAAGTGACTTTCTGCAAAGTAGTGCGATTTTTTTAACTGCTGCGGTTGTGGCAGTGCCATTGGCGCAACGGTTAGGGCTTGGCTCTGTACTTGGTTATCTGCTCGCGGGGGTGGCGATTGGCCCTTGGGGGCTTGGCTTGATTCGCGATGTTGATGCCATTCTCCATTTCGCCGAATTTGGCGTGGTCTTACTGCTATTCTTGATTGGCTTAGAACTCAATCCGAAAAAATTGTGGCAACTGCGTGGCCCGATATTAGGCTTGGGGGGGGCTCAGGTCGCACTCACTACTGCATTTATTGCCAGTGTCATCAATGTAATGGGGCTAAGTTGGCAGGTCAGCTTAACTATCGGCATGGGCTTGGCACTCTCCTCTACAGCGATTGCTCTACGCGTGATTGAAGAACAAGGACTTACTGGTAGTGAAACCGGACAGTCGGGGTTTGCGGTGCTGTTGTTTCAAGATATCGCAGTCATTCCTATGCTGGCGATGCTGCCGTTATTAGCAGGCAACACAACAGGCAACTGGCAAGATGGTTTATGGATGCTGGGTGGCGTGCTTGGTCTGCTGGTAGGCGGACATTTCTTGTTGAGCCCACTTTTCCGTTATGTGGTTGCCAGTGGGGTTCGAGAGCTCTTTACGGTCGCTGCACTGTTGTTGGTGATTGGCATTGCTTTGATTATGAAGCAGCTTGGGCTATCGATGGCGCTTGGGGCGTTTTTAGCTGGCGTACTGCTGGCTGAGAGCGAGTATCGGCATGAGTTAGAAATTGCCATTGAGCCGTTTAAGGGATTACTGCTTGGGTTGTTCTTTATTGCGGTTGGCATGGCGGTAAACCTTGGACTGCTTGCACTCCATCCTTGGACCATTTTATTGAGTGTGTTAGCTCTGATCACCGTCAAAGCTTTTCTGTTATATGCACTGGCGAGAGCCGCGGGAAGTCGAGCGAAATCTCGCAGCCGTATTGCTGCTATTCTCAGTCAAGGGGGCGAATTTGCGTTTGTAATTTTCACCGCAGCACAAAGCCAAAATTTGCTCACTGCCGAACAAACTGCGTTTTTGTTGGTGGTTGTGAGTTTGTCGATGGTGACGACGCCCTTGCTTTTGATGGGGCAAGAGAGATGGTATGCACTCAAACTTAATGCGGGTGATGACGGGGCGATCAGTAGCGATATTGTTGATAACCAACCACGAGTCATTATTGCCGGTTTCGGGCGATTTGGTCAGATTGTTGGTCGCTTGCTCTATGCCAACAAAATTAAGCTGACCATTTTAGAAAGTGATGCAAGTCAGATTAAGCTGTTGCGAAAGTATGGATATAAAGTCTTTTATGGCGATGCGACACAACTTGATCTTCTGCGGGCTGCTGGGGCAAGTAAAGCAGAGGCAATTATTCTGTGTACAGACTCTCCCGATGAAATCATGCAAATAGTCGATTTATGTAAGCAGCATTTTCCTCAACTAAAGATCTTAGCTCGCGCGCGCAGCCGAGTGGAAGCGTACCAATTGCTCAGTCATGGCGTGGACAAATACTCACGGGAAACGTTTTTGGGGGCGTTGGATCTCGGTAAGTTAGCGCTGATCGAGTTGGGCATGCATCCATATCAGGCTCAGCGCGCAGAATCTCATTTTAGAAAGTTGGATAATGCCATGCTCAAAGAGCTGTTACCCCAACATAATGAAGATAGGCAGTTAGCGCAAAGAGCAAAAGAGGCCCGCAAAGAGCTGGAAGAGATTTTTGGGCGTGAGATGGAAAATGATCAGCAGACGAAAAACTTCTGGGAATAACTTGAGTTTGAGCTCAACAACCGAGGTGTGGTCGCAGGTTATGTTGGACATTGATGAAGTAAAGAGTATCAAATGAAGAAACGATTTATCGCAGGAGCGAGTTGCCCTAAGTGCCAGCAACAAGACACATTACGCTGGTGGATTGAAAACAATATCGAGCTAGTAGAATGCGTTGATTGTGACTATCACGACCAGAGAAAACCGAAATCAGTAGAGGAAACGACTCGTGCTGATGAAAATATGATCGGCATTTTTAGGCCCGATTGATTGTGTTTCTCAATTTCATCCCCATAATACGCAGGGTAATGTTTTATTTCCCACAGTGATGGGATGCCAATAATGCCTTGGAGCAATTATGAAAATTGAAAAGAACGTAGTCGTAAGCCTAGCGTACCAAGTAAAACTAGAAGATGGCGCAGTTGTTGACCAATCAACAGTTGAAGCTCCACTAGATTACTTACACGGTAATAACAACCTGATTTCTGGCCTAGAAAAAGCGCTAGAAGGTAAAGAAGCTGGCGACAAGTTCGAAGTAACAGTGGCACCAGAAGAAGCTTACGGTGAGCACAGCGATGAGCTAGTTCAACGCGTTCCTGCAAACGTGTTCCACGGTGTTGACCAAGTTGAAGTTGGTATGCGCTTCCTAGCGGATACTGATCAAGGTCCAATTCCTGTAGAAGTGACTGAAGTTGACGGCGATGAAGTTGTTGTTGATGGTAACCACATGCTAGCAGGTCAAACTCTAACGTTTGAAGTTGAAGTTGTTGCACTACGTGAAGCGACTGCGGAAGAGATCGAACACGGTCACATCCACCAAGGTGGCGGTTGCTGTGGTGGTCACGATCACGACCACGAAGGCGGTTGCTGCGGTGGCGAGGAGAAAGGCGACGATCACGAATGCTGCGGTGGCGGCGGTTGCGGTTCTCACTAATCGCACTTTTTTGCTTAAAGCAGAATAAAAAGAAGCGCAGCCAGTTGGCTGCGCTTTTTACTTTCAGGCTTAGAGTCGTTGCTAGTGGGGGTTAAGCTGCAACAGGTTCGACAGTCAAACGACGGAGATCTTGCATTGTCTCTTGGTAACTTTTTTCTTTGCCAAAAAGTCCTGCAGTTCCCAGAATAAAGTATTCCACTTTCTCGCCGAGACGCTCGATCACTTCAGGGCTGATCGCCCCATCAATGGCAATCTTAGTATTGGTTCCTTGGCGTTCAATCATATCAATTATACGGTCAATTCGGTTGTAAGCATTTGGGATAAAAGCTTGTCCAGCAAAACCAGGGTTTACTGACATGACTAAAATGACGTCTGTCACATCCAGCACATCTTCAATCGCGCTAAGTGGTGTACCTGGGTTAATCGCCAAGCCGGATTTGATGCCTTTTGCTTGGATATTACCTAATGTACGGTGCAGATGCGGTGGTGCCTCCGCATGGATATACATTAACTTTGGCCCTAACGCGGCAAACAGATCGATAAATTGATCGGGATTCGACAACATAAGGTGTACATCGTAATCGATGTTCGTCAGTTCGCGGATTGCTTTGATATCTTCAGGACCCAAAGCGAAGTTTGGTACGAAGTGACCATCCATAACATCGATATGCAGCATATCGACATTAGCCTTTTCAAGTTCTTTGAGCTCTGATGCCAATTTGGAGAAATCGACACACATCATTGAAGGACAAAATTTAGACATTTTTACACCTCTTCAATAGCTGCAATTTGATCAATTCGGTTCTGATGGCGACCGCCTTCAAACTCAGCATCCAGCCAACTATCAATAATCATCTTGGCAAGCTCAATTCCTACCACTCGTGAGCCAAACGCAAGAATATTGGTGTTGTTGTGTTGCTTAGAAAGCTGCGCAGTGTAAGGGTCGCTGCAGACTACTGCACGAATACCTTTCACTTTGTTCGCTGCAAGTGAGATACCAACGCCGGTACCACAAATTAGCAAACCTAGGTCAGCATGTTGGTTTTGCACGGCTTGCGCGACGGCTAAACCGTATTGTGGGTAGTCTGTTCGTTCAGAAGAATGGGCACCAAAATCTTCTATTTCGATCCCTTTTTCTTGTAAGTGTTTGATAACAAGATCTTTGTGTTCAATACCTACATGGTCACAACCAATCGCAATTTTCATAATCTGTTGTCTCTAATCAATATAACCTGAATGAATTGCCTAAAAGTTTACAAATAAATTCACGAAAGTAAATATAGTAAAAATCGGAATATCTGCAAATTAATCATAAGTAATTGAAATTAATAAATTAAAAAGTTAACAAAAAAGTTTACGAAAATAAAAAGTTCACGATATTTTTAAAAGTGTGATCTTGAACCGTGCTCAAATAACGAAATATTGATAGCTTAAATAGCAGCTAACACATCTATAAAATAACGTGCTACGGGTTCTAAATATGTCATACGCAATGATTGCTGAAGAGCTAGTCGGCTCTCTTGGTGGAAAAGAGAATATAGTGTCAGTCGCGCACTGTGCGACACGTCTACGTGTCATGGTGGCTGACGAAGAAAAAATCGATAAACAACGCATTGAAGATACCGACAAAGTTAAAGGTGCATTCTTTAACAGTGGTCAATATCAGATAATTTTTGGTACGGGTACGGTTAACCGCGTATTTGAAGCGTTTGAAAGTTTAGATCTTTCAATGTCGAGTAAGTCAGAAATGAAAGAGGCTTCGGCGAAACAAGGTACGGCAATGCAACGTGCAATTCGCACATTTAGTGACGTCTTTGTTCCACTGATTCCAGCGTTAGTTGCAACTGGTTTGTTTATGGGTCTACGCGGCCTAGTGACACGCCCTGAAGTACTTGCGTTGTTTGGTCTTACGCCTGAGTCTATTTCACCAAACTTTATCCTCTACACTCAAATTCTTACAGACACGGCGTTTATCTTCCTACCTGCAATGGTTGCTTGGTCAGCCAGCCGAGTATTTGGAGGCACTCCGTTGATTGGTCTCGTGTTGGGGCTGATGTTGGTTTCGCCAGCTCTACCGAATGCATGGGCTGTGGGTTTTGGTGATGCGCAACCACTATTGTTCTTTGGTTTTATCCCTGTGGTTGGTTACCAAGGTTCAGTGATTCCTGCCTTTATTGCTGGTTTCTTAAGTGCCAAACTTGAACGTCGTATTCGTTCTGTCATGCCAGAAGCATTTGATTTGGTGATGACCCCTTTCCTAACTCTGCTGATCATGAGCGCTGTTGCTCTATTAGCAGTTGGCCCTCTGTTCCACGTTGTGGAAGTGGCGATGGTTGATGCGACCAAGTATCTGCTTGATCTACCATTTGGTTTAAGTGGTCTGTTTATTGGTTTCGTTTGGGACTTGATTGTAATTACGGGTGTTCACCATGTATTCAACCTGCTTGAAATCCAACTATTAGCCAATGAAGGCAGTAACGTATTTAATGCCCTGATCACTGGCGCGATTTCTGCGCAAGGTGCAGCGTGTTTAGCGGTAGGCATGAAAACCAAGAGCAAAAAGCTTAAAGCGCTTTGCTTCCCGTCAACGGTATCGGCTTTCCTCGGTATTATTGAACCTGCAATTTTTGGTGTGAACCTACGTTACTACCGCCCATTTATCTTTGCGCTTATTGGCGGTGCTCTAGGTGGCTTTACGGCACAAATCTTAGGACTGGCAGCAAGTGGTATGGCGGTAACTGTAATCCCAGGCACCTTGTTATACCTAGATGGTCAGTTGATGTCTTACTTCCTTGTTCATGCGGTGAGCTGCAGCGTGGCATTCGCGCTGACTTACACCATGGGCTTCTCAGACAAAATGCTGAACGATAAGTAACGCTTAAACATGCCCCCTCTTAGCAGGGGGCTTGGAGATCAGATGAAACATACTCATTCACTTGCTGACCAACGCTACATCAATGAAGTTTTAGCTCTTGCGCTTAACCAAGCGAATCAAGCTCAAGATCCTTATCGTCCAGTTTGGCACTTTGCCCCTCTATTCGGCTTATTAAACGACCCAAATGGATTGGCTCACTTTAATGGTGAGTATCATCTCTTTTATCAATGGAACCCAAAAGCTTGTGCTCATGGTGCAAAAGCATGGGGACACGCAACCAGCAAAGATCTGTTCACATGGCAACACCAGCCTTTAGCTTTAGCGCCCACGCAAGACTACGAAACGCATGGTTGCTACTCAGGTTCTGGTTTGATTGTTGATGATACGCTTGAACTTTTTTATACCGGCAATGTGAAGTTTGCTGAGGGTGGACGAACGGCTTATCAGTGTCGAGCGTCATTAGAAGCGGGTAAACAGGTAGAAAAAAAGGGTATCGTGTTGTCTTTACCTGATGGTTACAGCGGGCACGTACGCGATCCTAAAGTATGGGTACATCAAGAACGTTACTACATGGTTTTGGGAGCGGAAGATCTTAATTACCAAGGGAAAGTACTGGCTTTTGTTTCTGATGACTTAGAAAACTGGCATTGGTTAGGAGAAGTTTTTGGTGATGGGTTGAATGGGTATCATTGCGACGATTTTATGTTGGAATGTCCAGATCTTTTCCCCCTTGAGAATCGTCATGTATTAATCACGTGCCCAAAAAACTGGTTAGAGCGTGATGGTAAGAAAGTGGAAACTTTTGATGTGACTTATCACATTGGTGATTTTGATTATCAAACTGCGGCATTTAATCATCAAGATGGTGTGTTGATGGATCATGGCTTTGACTTTTATGCGCCACAGACATTTGCTGATCAAGATGGTCGCCGTATTTTGTTTGGTTGGATGGGCAAGCCGGATGAATACGAAGCGTACCAACCAAGTATCCAACATGGTTGGGTTCACCAAATGACTTGTCCACGGGAGCTTACTCTCGTTAATGGTCGTCTAAAACAGAACCCTGTTATGGAACTCACTCACATGCGCCAGCATCAACAGGTATTTAAAGGGCTATCTACTTGCTTCGATGGCCTATCTGGTGAGCTGCAATTGCATAACCTACAAAACGAAGAGTTGCTGATTGAGATCGCCGAAGACCTAAGAATCGAAGTGGATTCAAAAGGTCTGCGTACCGTGCGTCGAAACTTAAAAAATCATCAATGGCAAGTCATTGAATGGCCGGGACGCGTCAACTCATTGCAACTGTTGCGTGACCACTCAAGCCTAGAAGTGTTTATCAATGAAGGTGAAGCAGTCGCGACCTCTCGTTTCTTTGGCAAAGGTTTTGGAGCCAAGGCTGACAAAGGCTTCAAACTCAGTAGTAAACATGAACTATCGGCAATTTATTGGCAATTAGTCAAATAACATCCCGCTGCCTTCGGGCAGCTTCATGACGAACACGTGGAGCCTATGTATAATAAAGCGATTGCCTCACAAGGAATGATACTGTCGGTGGATATTAATCAAGTAATTCCCAACATTCGAATGCGACTGCCATCACTAACTCGTACTGAGCAGTCTATTGCAGAGAGTTTTCTTAAACCGCATTTTTTGAACCGCTCAGTTTCGATCAATGAAGTGGCAGAGCGCTTAGGCGTATCCACGGCTTTAGTTGTAAAAGTATCGAAAAAACTGGGTTTTAGTGGTTTCAAGCAGTTAAAAGATGCACTAAATGCTCATCATGACTCAGACACCTATGCTCCGAGTGAGCAGTTGCAGCTCGATGATTCTTGTGAGCAAATAGTCACCAAAGTGCTAAAAAACTCAATTAATGCACTACAAGAGATTCTCAATTTTGTTGATGCCAATATGGTAAGTGCGGCAGCGGATGCGATTATTCGCGCGCACCACATTGAACTGTATGCGGTGGGAGGCTCGACGATTATCTGTGAAGATTTTCAACATAAATTATTGCGCTTTGGTATTCGGTCTAATGTGCCAAAAGATCGTCATTTAATGTTAATGTCAGCCAGCGTTTTGACCGACAAAGATGTGGTGTTAGTTGTATCTCATTCTGGACAAACCGTCGATTTAATGGACGCGGTGCGCTTAGCAAAACAGTCGGGAGCGACCGTTATTTCAATAACCAATAACTACCATGCGGAGTTATCTCAGTTATCAAATTACCCATTGTATGCCCCGGCATCACCGGAACCGTTATTGGGTAAAAATGGCATTGCAAGGTTGGTTAAGTTGGCAATGATTGACAGCCTCTACGCCACTATTGCTAGCAAGATTCCGCAAGTGGTGGAGGACAATCTTGAGAAAACTACCCAAGCGGTGGCTTTACTGCATCGTTAGCCTCTATTCAACGAGAGCCAAATAGGCTCTCGTTTTTTATGCCATTCAAGTAGACTAAGCGCTTAAGTACAGAATAAGAGCGTCAGTTATGCCTTCATCTTTATCTCATCATCACACACCATTCGCGATTGCCATACATGGTGGCGCAGGTACGATTTTACCCGAGCATATGAGTGCTGAGTTACAAGCGGTAATCGAGCAAGATTTGTCTAATGCTGTTAACGCAGGGCACACTGTTTTAGCTCAAGGCGGTTTGGCGGTGGATGCAGTCGCCGCAGCGGTTAAAGTGCTTGAGGATTCGCCCCACTTTAACGCGGGTAAAGGTTCTGTATTAACTCATAAAGAGATGGTGGAGATGGATGCCTGTATCATGGATGGAAGTGATAGCGCTGCTGGTGCCGTTGCTTGCGTTCGTCATATCAAAAATCCAATTTCGCTAGCTTATGATGTGATGCGTCATAGTTCCCATGTTTTGTTAATTGGCGATGGCGCAGAAGAGTTCGCCTTTGAACGTGGCTATGACTTTACTGAGCAAGATTATTTCTTTACCGATCGTCGCTATGACCAATTAATGGCAATCAAAGAGCAAGGTGGTGTCGCTTTGTCGGAAGCCACATATCCCGATGATCACAAACACGGCACGGTTGGTGCGGTTGCGCTGGATAAGCATGGCAACTTAGCAGCCGCGACCAGTACTGGTGGGATTACCAACAAAAAGTATGGTCGGGTGGGAGATTCCCCCATTGTTGGTGCAGGGACGTTTGCCGAAAATGGCAACGTGGCACTCTCAGCGACGGGGGTGGGCGAATATTTCTTGCGTAAAGCGGTGACCGCTGATATTGCGGCTCGTATGCGTTACCTAAAAGAGGATGTCGCGACTGCTTGTCAAAGTATCATCCAAGGCGAGCTTAAACATATCGGTGGTGAAGGTGGTGTGATTGCCGTTGATGCGCAAGGTCGAGTGCATTTTGAGCTTAACTCGAGCGGAATGTATCGCGCGAGTATGGATAGTCGTGGTGCGCTTGAAGTGAAAATTTATGCGTAAATTTGCTTAAATTGACCATCCTTGAAGTAAGTGTTTGACGGGCGTTTGCCTTGTATTTTGAGCCTTCGCCTGCTCACAAGATCAAATCAGTATGATTAAAAAATGACTGCAAGAACGAGGATTCAGTGCTAGAATCCTTTTTTAACTAGCAATCAGACTTGGAAAGATGGGAAATAACGTAGTCGTTCTAGGCACCCAATGGGGTGACGAAGGTAAAGGTAAAATCGTAGACCTTTTAACTGAAGATGCAAAATACGTGGTGCGCTACCAAGGCGGTCACAATGCAGGTCACACACTTGTAATTGACGGTGAAAAAACCGTTCTTCACTTAATTCCATCAGGTATCCTTCGCGATAACGTAAAATGCGTTATCGGTAACGGTGTAGTTCTATCACCTGAAGCCCTAATTAAAGAAATGAAGCCTCTTGAAGAACGTGGTATTCCAGTTCGTGAGCGTCTTTTCATTTCTGAAGCATGTCCACTAATTCTTCCTTACCACGTAGCGCTAGACCAAGCGCGTGAAATTGCACGTGGTAAAAAGGCGATTGGTACTACGGGTCGTGGTATCGGTCCAGCATACGAAGATAAAGTTGCTCGTCGCGGTCTACGCGTTGGCGACCTATTCGATATGGAAGCATTTGCTGAGAAACTAAAAGAAGTGATGGAATACCATAACTTCGCACTAGTGAACTACTACAAAGCAGAAGCAGTAAGCTACGAAGAAGTACTTGAGCAAGCGAAAGGCTTTGCTGAGTTGCTAACTTCTATGGTTATCGATGTAACTGACGAGCTAGACGCAGCTCGCAAACGTGGTGACAAAATCATGTTTGAAGGTGCTCAAGGCACACTACTAGACATCGACCACGGTACTTACCCATATGTAACTTCTTCTAACACGACTGCTGGTGGTGTTGCGGCAGGTTCAGGTTTTGGTCCTCGTCACTTAGGTTACATTCTAGGTATCGCGAAAGCATACTGTACTCGCGTTGGTGCAGGTCCATTCCCAACTGAACTATACGATGGTCTAGACAAGCAAGATCCAGTAGGTAAACACCTAGGTACTGTTGGTCACGAGTTTGGCGCAACAACAGGTCGTCTACGTCGTACTGGTTGGTTCGATGCTGTTGCGATGCGTCGCGCAATCCAAATCAACTCAGTAACTGGTTTCTGTCTAACTAAACTAGACGTACTAGATGGTCTTGAAGAGCTAAAAATCTGTACTGGTTACAAAATGGCTGATGGCTCGGTACTAGAAGTATCACCAATGGCTGCTGATGCTTACGAAAACGTAACGCCAATCTACGAAACAATGCCAGGTTGGTCTGAGAACACCGTTGGTGCTAAATCTCTAGACGCACTACCTCAAGCCGCTCTTGATTACATTAAGCGTATTGAAGAACTAACAGGCGTGCCAGTAGACATTATCTCTACAGGTCCAGACCGTAACGAAACAATTATCAAGGTTCACCCTTTCGAATCTAAGTAATTTGTTTACGCAGTTTGATAAAGCCGGCTTTCGAGCCGGTTTTTTTATACCTGTTGTCGATGCCTTTAGCGGCAAGGCTTGCTGGATTTTTACTCGTTTTGTGGCAAACTATTGCCAACTCGCGGCAAATTTTAGCTAAAGACTTAGCAGCCTTTGCCGATAAAGTTATCGAGACTCACCCTGCCTGTAAGACGGGGTAGGCATCGAATTCAACAAAGAGTGCAGGTATGAAGCTACGAACAGTGGCAGCTTCGTTGATATTGACGCTTAGCGCGACCTTCAGTTACGCCAATGTGGCTGACGTTGGTGCGCCAGTGCCCATTTATTCCGAAGCTGAACTTATTAAACTGATCGAACAGAATAAACATTTAGAGCGCGTTAAGGCCGATAACTGCCAGTTGGTAGAAGATATTGTTGCACGTGCGACTCGCATTAACCTACCGGCATACGAGTTTTTGTATGGCGATATGTTGGCGTGGGGTGTGTGCGTCGATCAAGATGTCGAGCTAGGGCTTTACTATATGGAAAACGCTGCGCACCAAGGATTGCCAACGGCTCTTGAGCAACTTGGGCGTTATTACTCGCGTGGTACATTGGTTCAGCAAGATAAAGAACGTGCGATTCCTTATTTGCGCGAAGCCGCTGCAATGGGGAACTTAAATGCCCGCATTCATTTAGCAGAACTGCTATTACGTGATTATGGTAGCCCACTCGATTACGAAGATGCCTATCGCTGGTTATATAACTCGGTGACAGCCGATCAGCGCCAACACAAACGAATTTCCCGCTTGAGGCATGGCCTTGAGCTGCGTATGCCAGAGAATATTATTGCCCGCGCTAAGCGCCGTGACACCTTCTGGTAACCCGCTATTTTGACAACCTGTACTCATAAAAATGCCCAGCGATTGCTGGGCATTTTTGTTATCAGCAGAGAGTGATTATTGCACTACTTCACCTGATGCAATAACGGTTTCACGTACCACTTCTGTAAACTCTAGTGCTTCCTTACGGATTTCATCTTCGTCCACGGTTAGGATGTTGCGATCTTGCATGATCAACTGACCGTCAACGATAGAGTGGCGAACATTGGCTGAGTTAGCTGAGTACACCAGTGCCGAGTATGGGTTGTAAACCGGAACCATGTTTGGCGCTTTCGTATCGATAACGATGATGTCAGCCAATTTACCGGCTTCAAGAGAGCCGATCTTGTCTTCCATGTGTAGTGCTTTTGCCGCGCCCATGGTTGCCATATCAATTACTTTGATTGGCGGCATTGCTGCGCGGTCTTTGTTGACGAGTTTGTGCACTTTTGCCACTTGGTTGAACTCATCAATCGTGCTTAGCGTGTTACCTGACATTGGGCCGTCAGTGCCTAGACCAATACGTACGTTTTCGTCGTACATTTGTAGGGCAGGCGAGACGCCTTTAGCTGATTTGATGTTAGCACTCATGTTGTGTGCCACACCCATGTCAGACTTTTTCACTAGTTCGATATCTTTGTCGTCAACCAAAATCATGTGTGCGCCAACCAGGTTTTTGTTGAGTGCGCCAATGCTTTCCATGTATTGCACGGGTGACAAACCATTTGAACGCTCAGCAATCACTTGTTGTTCACGGTCAGATTCCGCTAGGTGCATCATTACTGGTACGTCTTTCTCTAGCGAAAGTTTCGCCACTTTTTGCAGGATCTCTGTGGTGTTAGTGTATGGACCGTGAGGTGCAAACGCTGGTGTGATACGTGGGTGATCTTTGTATTCTTCAATAAACTTAAGCGTGTAATCGATACCCGCTTCAGCGTTTTTCGCTGATGCTACTGGGAATTTGATGATGGTTTCACCCAAGATTGCACGCATACCAATCTTATCAACAGTTTTCGCCACTTCGTCTTCGAAGTAGTACATGTCTGCGTAAGTGGTGACACCCCCTTTTAGCATTTCAACGTTACCTAGGTTAGCGCCGATACGAACCATATCGCGTGATACAAGCTTCGCTTCTAATGGGAAGATGTAACGGTGCAGGCGATCTGGCACGTCGTCCGCAAGTGAGCGGAATACAGTCATTGAAACGTGAGTGTGAGTATTGATAAGGCCTGGCATTACGATGTCGCCATCAACATCCAGCACTTTATCGGCTTTGTACTGTTTCTCAAGTGACTCATCGCCAACCGCGATGATCTTGTTATCCTTCACTACAACAGTACCGTTTTCATATACGGCCTTGTCTTGGTTCATGGTTAGAACCATTGCGTCGGTGATCATTAGATCCACTTTTTCTGCCGCAGTCGATACTGCTGAGAAAAGACCTAAGCTTGCTATGGCGGTGGCTAATAAAGTGCGTTTCATAGTTATCACTAAACCTATAAAGGGAGGGGATAGGAAATTGGCGCAGAATATGGCAACAAGGTTGTGTTTTTGCAAACGTTTGCTTTATAAATTGCGATGAAGTGTGATCTTGATCGGTTGTGGTTATCGGCTGTACATCACTCGCTAAGTTATGAAAATTGCATCGATATTTTTCTTTTTTGTAACCGCTAAGCTGTAGCTTATATCGTTCCTCAGATATAATAGCCACATACCTTCCTTGCTAATTGGGCTTGCTTATGTCAGACCAAATCCAAAACGATCCTTTCGCTGATCGTGAATCAGAAAACTATGAAAATCCGATTCCAAGCCGTGAGTTCATTCTTGAATTTCTACAGCAGGCTGGCGTCCCACTAAACCGCAATGATTTGTTTGAAGCACTGCAACTCGAAGGCGAAGAGCAGTATGAAGGCCTACGCCGTCGTCTGCGCGCTATGGAGCGTGATGGGCAGTTGGTGTTTACTCGTCGCCAATGTTACGCACTGCCTGAAAAACTAGAAATGGTGAAAGGCTACGTGATTGGTCACAAAGACGGTCATGGTTGGGTAAGACCTGAAGGCAGCATGAAAAAAGAAGACGATATCGTCCTGCCTCATCATCAGATGAAAAACATCATTCATGGCGATTTTGTTCTCGTACAGCCAACACAAAATTCAAAACGCGGTCGCAAGGAAGGACGTTTGGTTCGCGTACTCGAAGAGCGCAATACTCAAATTGTTGGGCGATTCTTCCTAGAGTATGGATACTCATACGTGGTGCCGGATGACTCGCGTATTAGCCAAGATATCTTGATTCCTAATGACCAAAAAGCCGGTGCTCGCATGGGCAACGTGGTGGTGATTGAAATTACTGACCGTGGTTCACGTTCGCGCGGCATGATGGGTAAAGTGGTCGAAGTGTTGGGCGAAAATATGGCGCCGGGCATGGAAACGCAAATTGCGATTCGTACTCACCAAATTCCTCATGAATGGCCAGAAGCGGTTGATAAGCAAATTGCCAACTTGGGCGAAGAAGTGCCAGAAGAAGCCAAAGTTGGTCGTGTTGATTTACGTCAGCTACCTTTGGTAACGATTGATGGTGAAGACGCACGTGACTTTGACGATGCGGTTTACTGTGAAGCGAAAAAAGGTGGCGGTTGGCGTCTATGGGTAGCGATTGCTGACGTCAGTTACTATGTCCGTCCTGATTCTGCTCTCGACAAAGAAGCGATCAATCGTGGCAACTCGGTTTACTTCCCATCGCAAGTTGTGCCGATGCTGCCAGAAGTACTGTCCAACGGTCTATGTTCGCTTAACCCGCAAGTTGATCGCTTATGCATGGTGTGTGAGATGACTATCTCTGCCAGCGGTAAGTTATCAAGCTATAAGCATTATGAAGCCGTGATGAACTCGCATGCACGTTTGACTTACACCAAAGTGGGTGAAGTTCTTGATGGCAACGTAGAGTTACGCGAACGCTATCAACCACTAGTGCCGCACCTTGAAGAGCTACACAAGATGTACAAGGTGCTTAAAGATGCCCGTGATAATCGCGGTGCGATTGAGTTTGAAACCGTAGAAGCGAAGTTCATCTTCAATGCAGATCGCAAGATTGACCGTATTGAACCTGTGATTCGCAACGATGCTCACAAGATTATTGAAGAGTGTATGATTCTTGCCAATATCGCTTCCGCTTCATTGGTCGAGAAAGCCAAAGAGCCTGCGCTGTTCCGAATTCACGAATCTCCAGGTGAGTTGCGTCTACAAGGTTTCCGCGATTTCTTAGGTGAGCTTGGTTTGAATCTCGGTGGTGGGCTAGAGCCTTCACCAACCGATTATGCTGAGCTAGTGAAGCAGATTGCTGAGCGTCAAGATAAAGAGCTGATTCAAACTATGCTGCTGCGCTCAATGAAGCAAGCAGTGTACAACGCCGATAACTGCGGTCACTTTGGTTTGGCCTTAAAACGTTACGCTCACTTTACTTCACCGATTCGTCGTTATCCTGATTTATTGTTGCACCGTGCCATTAAGTACCTGATCGCCAAAGAAGAAGGCCGTAATCAAGATCGCTGGACACCAACTGGTGGCTACCATTATTCGTTCGACGACATGGATTTCTATGGCGAGCAATGCTCAATGACTGAGCGTCGTGCTGACGATGCAACTCGCGAAGTTGCTGACTGGCTCAAGTGTGAGTACATGCAAGACCATGTGGGTGAAGAGTTAGACGGCGTGATTGCCAATGTAACCAGCTTCGGTTTCTTTGTACGTTTGACGGAATTGCACATTGATGGCTTGGTACACATTTCATCTTTAGCCAATGACTACTACCAGTTTGACCCAATCGGTCAAAGACTTATCGGCGAAAGCTTTGGCGCTATCTACCGTCTTGGTGATGCGGTTAAAGTGAAAGTGCTGTCGGTTAACTTAAACGATAAGCAAATTGACTTTGAATTAGTCGAAACAAGTCGTAAAGTACGCGGCAAAGGAAAAACGACTAAGAAGCGTGCGGCTGAAGCACAACAGAAAGCGAAAGCCAAAAAGCGAGCGGCAACAGGAAGTCGCGCAGAGCGAAAAGCCACACCGGAAATTGAACCAACTAAGCGTCCTGAGACAAAAGGACGGAAAAAGGACAATGGTGAGGCAAGAAAGCCTAAGGTAAAAAAGGCGCGCAAGAAGAAGCCGCACAGCAAGCCAAAGAAAACGACGCGCGCAAAAAGCGAATAACAGGTTTAAAGAATGAGTAACGAATTTCTATATGGTATTCACGCAGTAAAAGCAGTACTAGACCGTGAGCCTGAGCGTTTCATTGAAGCGTTCGTACTAAAAGGTCGTCAAGATGAGCGTCTGCTGCCAATCTTGAATGAACTACAACGTTGCGGCGTATCGATTCAACAGATGGTGCGTAAGACTCTGGATGACAAAGCACAAGGTGCTAATCACCAAGGCATTATTGCGCGCGTTAAGCCAGCAAAACAGCTTAACGAAAATGACTTAGATGACATTTTAGCTCAGCATGAACAGCCACTACTTTTGGTGCTTGATGGTGTTACGGACCCGCATAACCTAGGTGCTTGCCTGCGTAATGCAGATGCGGCGGGTGTTGCGGCAGTTATCGTTCCTAAAGACCGTTCTGCACCAATGACAGCAACAGTCAGTAAAGTTGCTTGTGGTGCCGCAGAGATCGTACCGCTAATCCGCGTAACTAACCTAGCTCGCACCATGCGTTCACTTCAAGAGCAGGGCGTTTGGTTTGTTGGAACTGCAGGTGAAGCAACGCACGACATTTACCAAGCGAAACTAACAGGTAAGTTGGCGATCGTTATGGGTGCAGAAGGTGACGGTATGCGCCGCCTAACGCGTGAAACCTGTGATGACCTGATCAAGATCCCAATGGCAGGTACAGTTTCAAGTCTTAACGTATCAGTAGCGTCGGGTATCTGTTTGTTTGAAGCCGTGCGTCAGCGCTTAGCTTAACGAGCAGGAATATATATAAAGTGAGAGCGGGCTTATGATTAAGTCCGCTTTTTTTATTTAATGATGTCGCTAAATTGAATCGATGAGTTTAGGTATGTCATTCCATAGACCGAAGAATGAGGGAGTAGGGAATCTATCAAATACATCTACTGGAGTTGTGAGATCCCCAACTCGTTCGTCCCTCACTCTTGAGGATGACAGTTTTGTCTTTGCAGGGAATCAAATACCCTTTACAGCTTCTTTATCCATACCAAATTCTCTATAGGATGAAGTCCGTTCCCGCATCTTGATTCCAGCTGTCATTTCTCCGTTTATTTTTCAAACAGCACTTGCAAGTAAAACTGTGATCTGTATAATGCAGCGCACTGGTTAAGCCAGTTGTGAACCAATGAGCAGCGAGGAGCTGACTTTAAGTCAGGTAATGTAGACTCAGCTTATGTTCGCGGTTAATACAATTAGCTATCTTTTCTTCGGAAAAACTATCCCCAGAGGTGACTCTGGCATGTAGGGGTAGTTAATCGAAAATTAACTGACAATGCGTCCTAATCTTGGATGCTACGGTTTCACATAAATCAATCGGCATTCTCTCGTTTTAACGAGTTTGAGTGGCGATATTGTTTGTGTAATTTTTAATAATTGGAGCTCTGTCTCATGCAGAACCAACGTATCCGTATCCGCCTAAAAGCATTCGATTACAAACTAATCGACGCTTCTACAGCGGAAATCGTTGAAACGGCTAAGCGCACTGGCGCACAGGTTCGTGGTCCAATCCCACTACCTACTCGTAAAGAGCGTTTCACAGTTCTTATCTCTCCACACGTTAACAAAGATGCTCGTGATCAGTACGAAATCCGTACTCACAAACGTCTAATCGACATCGTTGAGCCAACAGACAAAACTGTTGATGCTCTGATGCGTCTAGACCTTGCTGCGGGCGTTGACGTACAAATTAGCCTAGGTTAAGGGAGATTAGAATAATGATTGGTCTAATCGGTCGTAAAGTGGGCATGACCCGCGTATTTACTGAAGAAGGCGTTTCTATCCCTGTAACTGTTGTTGAGGTTGAAGCGAACCGTGTAACTCAAGTTAAATCTCTTGAGACTGACGGCTACGCAGCAATCCAAGTTACTGCTGGTTCTAAGAAAGCTAACCGCGTTACTAAACCAGAAGCTGGTCACTTTGCGAAAGCTGGTGTTGAAGCTGGTCGCGGTCTTTGGGAATTCCGTTTGGAAAACGGTGAATCGTTCGAAGTTGGTGCTGAACTAACTGTTGAACTATTCAACGAAACTAAGAAAGTAGACGTTACTGGTACATCTAAGGGTAAAGGTTTCCAAGGCGCTGTTAAGCGTTGGAACTTCCGTACTCAAGATATGACTCACGGTAACTCATTGTCTCACCGTGCACCTGGTTCAATTGGCCAATGTCAAACTCCAGGCCGCGTGTTCAAAGGCAAGAAAATGGCAGGTCACATGGGTGCTGAGCGTGTAACGACTCAAAACCTAGAGATCGTACGTGTTGACGCTGAGCGCAATCTGCTTCTTATTAAAGGTGCAGTCCCAGGCGCAACTGGCGGTAACGTGATCGTTAAACCAGCTATTAAAGCATAACGTCTCAGGAGTAAGTAATGGAACTTATGGTTAAAGGTGCTGATGCACTGACTGTTTCTGAAACTACTTTCGGACGTGAGTTTAACGAAGCTCTTGTACACCAAGTAGTTGTTGCGTTTGCAGCAGGTGCTCGTCAAGGTACACGCGCTCAAAAAACACGTTCAGAAGTTTCTGGCGGTGGCGCTAAGCCATGGCGTCAAAAAGGTACTGGCCGTGCACGTGCTGGTACAATCCGTAGCCCAATCTGGCGTACAGGTGGTGTTACTTTTGCTGCGAAACCACAAGATCACAGCCAAAAAGTAAACAAAAAAATGTACCGTGGTGCTATGAAGAGCATTCTTTCTGAGCTAGTTCGTCAAGAGCGTCTAATCGTTGTTGATAACTTCTCTGTAGAAGCGCCAAAAACTAAAGAGCTAGTTGCTAAGCTTAAAGAGCTTGAGCTAAACGATGTACTAATCGTAACTGGCGAAGTAGACGAGAACCTATTCTTAGCTGCTCGTAACCTATACAAAGTTGATGCACGTGATGCAGCTGGTATCGATCCAGTTTCTCTAATCGCATTCGACAAGGTTCTGATGACTGCTGAGGCAGTTAAGCAAGTTGAGGAGATGCTAGCATGATCACTGAAGAGCGTATCCTAAAAGTTCTACGTGCACCGCACATCTCTGAAAAAGCAACTATGGCTGCAGAGAAAGCGAACACTATCGTTTTCAAAGTAGCTAAAGATGCAACTAAGAAAGAGATCAAAGCAGCTGTAGAAAAGCTATTTGAAGTTGAAGTTAAGTCTGTAAATACTCTTATCACTAAGGGTAAGACCAAACGTCAAGGTCTACGCCAAGGTCGCCGCAGCGACGTTAAGAAAGCGTACGTTACTTTGAACGAAGGTCAAGATCTTGACTTTGTTGGCGGCGCGGAATAACAGGAGTAGTTGAGAAATGGCTATTGTTAAATGTAAGCCGACTTCCCCTGGTCGTCGTCACGTTGTTAAAGTTGTTAACGCTGACCTACACAAGGGTAAGCCTTACGCACCACTTCTAGAGAAAAACTCTAAGAATGGCGGTCGTAACAACAACGGTCGTATTACAGTACGTCACATCGGTGGTGGTCACAAGCAGCACTACCGTCTGATTGACTTTAAACGTACTAAAGACGGTATCCCAGCGAAAGTTGAGCGTCTAGAATACGATCCAAACCGTAGCGCTAACATCGCTCTAGTTCTGTACGCAGACGGTGAGCGTCGTTACATCCTAGCACCTAAAGGTCTAAAAGCTGGTGATGCAATCCAGTCTGGTGTTGATGCACCAATCAAAGCTGGTAACGCACTTCCAATGCGTAACATCCCAGTAGGTTCAACTGTACACAACGTTGAACTTAAACCTGGTAAAGGTGGTCAGCTAGCTCGTTCGGCTGGTGCATATGCTCAAATCGTTGCTCGCGACGGTTCATATGTAACTATCCGTCTACGTTCTGGCGAAATGCGCAAAGTATTGTCTGAAGGCCGTGCAACAATCGGTGAAGTAGGCAACTCTGAGCACATGCTACGTGAATTAGGCAAAGCTGGTGCTAAGCGCTGGCGTGGTGTTCGTCCAACCGTTCGCGGTGTGGTAATGAACCCAGTTGATCACCCACACGGTGGTGGTGAAGGTCGTACATCAGGCGGTCGTCACCCAGTATCACCATGGGGTATGCCAACTAAAGGCTTTAAGACTCGTAAGAACAAACGCACTGACAAGTACATTGTACGTCGTCGTAACAAGTAATCTATAAAAGAGGAATCGCCATGCCACGTTCTCTCAAGAAAGGTCCATTTATCGACCTACACTTGCTGAAGAAGGTAGAGAAAGCGGTGGAAAGCGGAGACAAAAAGCCACTTAAGACTTGGTCCCGTCGCTCAATGATCATCCCTACGATGATCGGTTTGACCATCGCTGTCCATAATGGTCGTCAGCACGTACCAGTATTCGTAACCGAAGAAATGATCGGTCACAAACTGGGTGAATTCGCACCAACTCGTACTTACCGCGGTCACGCTGCGGATAAGAAAGCTAAGAAGCGTTAAGGAGTAAATGATGGAAGCTATTGCTAAACATAACTTTGCTCGCATTTCGCCTCAGAAAGCTCGCTTAGTTGCAGATCAAATTCGTGGTAAAAACGTTGACCAAGCACTAGAAATCTTGACTTTCAGCAACAAAAAAGCTGCTGAACTAATCAAGAAAGTTCTTGAATCAGCTATCGCGAATGCGGAGCACAACGAAGGTGCAGATATCGACGATCTAAATGTCGCTAAAATCTTCGTAGATGAAGGCCCTATCATGAAGCGTATTATGCCTCGTGCTAAAGGTCGTGCGGATCGTATCTTGAAGCGTTCAAGCCACATCACTGTTGTTGTAGCAGATCGCTAAGAGACTAGGAGAGTAAGCAATGGGTCAAAAAGTACATCCAAATGGTATTCGTCTTGGCATCGTTAAGCCTTGGAATGCTACATGGTTTGCTAATACCAAAGATTTCGCTGACAACCTAGACGGCGACTTCAAGGTACGTCAGTTCCTTACAAGTGAACTGAAAAAAGCATCACTTTCACGTATCGTTATCGAGCGTCCTGCTAAGAGCATCCGTGTGACTATTCACACTGCTCGCCCAGGTGTAGTTATCGGTAAGAAAGGTGAAGACGTAGAAAAACTACGTGCAGCTGTAGCGAAAATCGCAGGTGTACCAGCGCAAATTAACATCGCTGAAGTACGTAAGCCTGAGCTTGACGCTCAACTTGTTGGTGATAGCATCGCGTCTCAGCTAGAGCGTCGTGTTATGTTCCGTCGTGCTATGAAGCGCGCGGTACAAAACGCTATGCGTCTAGGCGCTAAAGGCATCAAAGTGGAAGTAAGCGGTCGTCTAGGCGGCGCTGAAATTGCACGTTCTGAGTGGTACCGTGAAGGTCGTGTGCCTCTACACACTCTACGTGCTGACATTGATTACGCAACTTCTTCGGCTCACACTCAATACGGTGTGATCGGCATTAAAGTTTGGATCTTCAAAGGTGAGATTCTAGGCGGTATGCCAGCAGCTAACGCTGTAGAGCCTAAGGCTGACAAGCCTAAGAAGCAGCGCAAAGGCCGTAAGTAAGGAGTCGACAGATGCTACAACCTAAACGTACTAAGTTCCGTAAGGTTCAGACTGGTCGTAACCGTGGTCTAGCTAAAGGTACTGATGTAAGCTTCGGCGAATTCGGTCTTAAAGCTGTTGGCCGTGGTCGTCTAACTGCTCGTCAAATCGAAGCGGCACGTCGTGCAATGACACGTCACGTTAAGCGTCAAGGTAAAATCTGGATCCGTGTGTTCCCAGACAAACCAATCACAGAAAAACCACTTGAAGTTCGTCAAGGTAAGGGTAAAGGTAACGTTGAGTACTGGGTAGCCCAAATCCAACCTGGTAAGGTTATGTACGAAATGGGTGGTGTACCTGAAGAATTGGCGCGTGAAGCGTTCCGCCTAGCGGCTCGTAAACTGCCATTCAAAACTACATTTGTAACTAAGCAGGTGATGTGATGAAAGCACAAGATCTACGCGAAAAGAGCGTTGAAGAGCTTAACGCTGAGCTATTGAATTTGCTACGCGAACAGTTCAACCTGCGCATGCAGGCTGCTACTGGTCAACTACAGCAAACTCATACTCTGAAAGCTGTACGCCGTGATATCGCACGTGTGAAAACTGTTTTGACTGAGAAGGCAGGCGCATAATGAGCGAAGTAAAACGTACTCAACAAGGTCGTGTAGTTAGCGACAAGATGGACAAGTCTATCGTAGTTGCTATCGAACGTTTCGTGAAACACCCGATCTACGGTAAATTCGTAAAACGTACGACTAAAGTTCACGCACATGACGAGAACAACGAGTGTGGCCTAGGCGACACAGTTGAAATCGCTGAGTGTCGTCCACTGTCTAAGACTAAGTCTTGGACTTTGGTAAAAGTTCTAGAAAAAGCGAAAGGCTAATCCTTAGCTAATTCTATGAAATTAAACGGCTCCAAAATTATTTTGGGGCCGTTTATTTTTTGACTACCCAATCACAAAAAAGGGTGGTACAATTCGCGTCCCTTTTAAAGAGGCAGCCCGACCCGTGATGGGTCTAGTTATTAATATTTAGCGGAGCACTAACAATGATCCAAATGCAAAGTACACTTGACGCAGCTGATAACTCAGGCGCGCGCAAGGTAATGTGTATTAAGGTCCTGGGTGGCTCACACCGCCGTTATGCACATATCGGTGACGTCATCAAAGTTACTGTTAAGGAAGCAATTCCTCGCGGTAAAGTTAAGAAAGGTGATGTTCTGAAGGCGGTTGTCGTGCGCACTCGCAAAGGCGTTCGTCGTCCAGACGGTTCTGTCATTCGCTTCGACCGTAATGCTTGCGTATTGTTGAACGACAACACTGAGCAACCAATCGGTACACGTATCTTTGGCCCTGTGACACGTGAGCTTCGTGGCGATAAGTTCATGAAGATCGTTTCACTGGCTCCAGAAGTTCTGTAAGGAGCGCTAAGAGATGGCAGCTAAAATCCGTCGTAACGACGAAGTAATCGTTCTTGCTGGTAAAGACCAAGGCAAGAAAGGTAAAGTAACTAAGGTTCTGGCAACTGGTAAAGTTATCGTAGAAGGTATCAATCTAGTTAAGAAACACCAAAAACCTGTTCCTGCACTAGGTATCCAAGGCGGTATCGTAGAGCAAGAAGCAGCTATTGATGTATCTAACGTTGCAATCTTCAACGCAGCTACTGGTAAGGCAGACCGCATCGGTTTCCGTATCGAAGACGGTAAGAAAGTTCGTTTCTTTAAGTCTAACGGCGAAACTGTTTCTAACTAATAGAAAGTAATTTGGAGTTCTACTATGGCGAAACTGCATGATTACTACAAGTCGTCTGTAGTCGCTGAACTGACCAAAGAGTTCAGCTACACAAGCGTCATGCAAGTCCCTAGAATCGAAAAGATCACCCTTAACATGGGTGTGGGTGAAGCAATCAACGATAAGAAACTGCTAGAAAACGCAGCTGCTGATATGGCAACGATCTCTGGTCAAAAGCCACTTATCACTAAAGCTCGTAAATCTGTTGCAGGTTTCAAAATCCGTGAAGGCTACCCAATCGGTTGTAAAGTAACCTTGCGTGGCGAACGTATGTGGGATTTTCTTGAGCGTTTGATTAACATCGCTCTACCACGTGTACGTGACTTCCGTGGTGTTAGCGCTAAGTCTTTTGACGGACGCGGTAACTACAGCATGGGCGTTCGCGAGCAAATCATCTTCCCGGAAATCGACTTTGATAAAGTTGATCGTGTCCGCGGTCTTGATATCACTATCACGACGTCTGCTGGTTCCGATGAGGAAGGCCGTGCTCTGCTGGCTGCCTTTAACTTCCCATTCCGTAAGTAAGGTGAAGGGTTACTGTTATGGCTAAAAATTCAATGAAAGCACGTGAAGCAAAACGTGCGAAGCTAGTAGCTAAGTTCGCTGAAAAGCGTGCTGCGCTTAAAGCTATCATTAGCGATGTAAACGCATCTGAAGAAGATCGTTGGAACGCAGTTCTTAAACTGCAAGCTCTTCCACGCGATTCAAGTGCATCACGTCAGCGCAACCGTTGCAACCAAACTGGTCGCCCACACGGTTACCTACGTAAGTTCGGTCTAAGCCGTATCAAAGTTCGCGAAGCTTGCATGAAAGGCGAGATTCCTGGACTTCGTAAGGCTAGCTGGTAATTGCCACTTAATCATTTGGAGTAAATCATATGAGCATGCAAGATCCGATTTCGGATATGCTGACCCGCGTTCGTAACGGTCAGGCAGCAAACAAAGTTGCTGTAAAAATGCCTTCTTCAAAGCTTAAAGTTGCAATTGCTGCACTACTAAAAGCTGAAGGTTACATCGTTGACTTCGCTGTTGAAGGCGAAGCAAAACCTGAGCTAGAAGTTACTCTTAAGTACTTCCAAGCGAAACCAGTAATCGAGCAACTTAAGCGTGTTTCTCGTCCAGGTCTACGTGTTTACAAGAAGAAAGATCAACTTCCTTCTGTAATGGGTGGCCTAGGTGTTGCTATCGTTTCTACTTCCAAGGGTCTTATGTCAGACCGCGCTGCTCGTAAAGCAGGTCTTGGTGGTGAAATCATCTGTTACGTTGCGTAAGGAGTAGACTATGTCTCGTGTTGCTAAAGCACCTGTCGCTATTCCAGCTGGCGTAGAGGTGAAACTAAACGGCCAAGAAATCACTATCAAAGGCGCTAAGGGCGAGCTATCTCGTGTACTTAACGACGCAGTAGTGATCGCTCAGGAAGAAAACAACCTTACATTCGGTCCTAAAGAAGGTGTTGTAAACGCATGGGCTCAAGCAGGTACTGCTCGCGCTCTAGTTAACAACATGGTTATCGGTGTGACTGAAGGCTTTACGAAGAAGCTAGTTCTTAAAGGTGTTGGTTACCGTGCTGCTATCAAAGGCAACGCTGTAGGTCTAACACTAGGCTTCTCTCACCCAGTTGAGCACGAGTTGCCAGCGGGTGTAACAGCTGAGTGTCCAAGCCAAACTGAAATCGTACTAACTGGTTGCGACAAGCAAGTAGTTGGTCAAGTTGCGGCTGACATTCGTTCTTACCGTCAACCTGAGCCTTACAAAGGTAAAGGTGTTCGTTACGCAGATGAAAATGTGCGTACTAAAGAAGCTAAGAAGAAGTAAGGTAACACTATGGATAAGAAAGCATCTCGCATCCGTCGTGCTACACGTGCACGTCGTAAGATTGCAGAACTGGGTGCAACTCGCCTAGTAGTACACCGTACTCCTCGTCACGTGTACGCACAGGTGATTGCGGCTAACGGCTCTGAAGTTATCGCTGCAGCATCTACTGTAGAAAAAGCGATCCGTGAGCAAGTGAAATACACTGGTAACATCGATGCAGCTAAAGCAGTAGGTAAAGCTGTTGCTGAGCGCGCTCTTGAAAAAGGCGTATCTGCAGTTGCATTCGATCGTTCTGGTTTCCAATACCACGGTCGAGTAGCGGCGCTAGCAGAATCTGCTCGCGAAGCTGGTCTGAAATTCTAAGGTAGGGTTGGAAGATGGCTAAAGAACAACAAGTTCAAGCGAATGATTTGCAAGAAAAGCTAATCGCAGTTAACCGCGTTTCTAAAACGGTTAAAGGCGGTCGAATCATGAGCTTTACTGCACTAACTGTAGTTGGTGACGGTAACGGTCGTGTAGGTTTCGGTTACGGCAAAGCTCGTGAAGTACCTGCAGCGATCCAAAAAGCAATGGAAAAAGCGCGTCGTAACATGATTACTGTTGCGCTAAACGAAGGCACTCTTCACCACCCAGTGAAAGGTCGCCACTCGGGCTCTAAAGTTTACATGCAGCCTGCTGCAGAAGGTACTGGTGTTATCGCAGGTGGTGCGATGCGTGCAGTACTAGAAGTTGCTGGCGTACATAACGTACTATCTAAAGCATACGGTTCTACGAACCCTATCAACATCGTTCGTGCTACGATCGATGCACTAGGTAGCGTTAAGTCACCAGAAATGGTTGCTGCTAAACGTGGTCTAACTGTTGAATCTATTTCGGAGTAAGAACACCATGGCAACTATTAAAGTAACTCAAACTAAAAGCTCAATTGGTCGCCTGCCAAAGCACAAAGCTACTTTGCGCGGTCTAGGCCTTCGTAAAATCAACCACACAGTAGAACTTGAAGATACTCCGTGCGTGCGCGGCATGATCAACAAGGTTTACTACATGGTTAAAGTTGAGGAGTAATCAGAATGCGTTTGAATACTCTTGCACCAGCTACTGGTTCTAAGCACGCTCCTAAGCGTGTGGGCCGTGGTATTGGTTCTGGCCTAGGTAAAACTGGTGGCCGTGGCCATAAAGGTCAAAAGTCACGCTCTGGCGGTAAAGTACGTCCAGGTTTTGAAGGCGGTCAGATGCCTCTAAAACAACGTCTACCTAAATTCGGTTTCACTTCTCGTAAGAGCCTAGTGTCTGCTGAAGTTCGTCTAGCTGAGCTAGCGAAAGTTGAAGGTGACGTAGTAGATCTAAACAGCCTGAAAGCTGCTAACGTAATCACTAAGAACATCGAATTTGTTAAAGTTGTTCTTTCTGGTGAAATCAGCAAGTCAGTGACTGTTAAAGGTCTACGTGTGACTAAAGGCGCTAAAGCTGCTATCGAAGCTGCAGGCGGTAAAGTAGAAGAATAATCTTCGAAGGAAAGGTACAGATGGCTAAAAAACCAGGACAAGATTTTAGTAGTGCGAAGAATGGATTGGCGGAGTTAAAATCGCGCCTATTGTTTGTATTAGGTGCACTTTTAGTATTCCGTGCAGGTTCTTTCGTGCCAATCCCTGGTATTGACGCAGCTGTACTTGCCGATTTGTTCGATCAGCAAAAAGGTACCATCGTTGAAATGTTTAACATGTTCTCCGGTGGTGCTCTTGAGCGTGCATCTATATTAGCGTTGGGCATCATGCCGTATATTTCGGCGTCAATTGTTGTCCAACTGCTAACTGTAGTTCATCCAGCGTTAGCTGAACTCAAAAAAGAGGGTGAAGCAGGCCGTCGTAAGATCAGCCAATATACACGCTACGGCACGCTTGTACTTGCAACATTCCAAGCTATTGGTATTGCAACTGGCCTACCAAACATGGTCGACAATCTGGTTGTTATCAACCAAACCATGTTTACGCTAATTGCTACCGTAAGTTTAGTAACCGGCACCATGTTCCTAATGTGGTTAGGTGAACAAATTACAGAGCGTGGAATCGGTAACGGTATTTCGCTACTGATTTTTGCAGGTATTGTTGCTGGATTGCCTTCAGCAATCGGTCAAACAATCGAGCAAGCGCGTCAAGGTGAACTGCATGTACTTCTTCTGCTGTTGATTGGTGTACTTGCTTTTGCAGTTATCTACTTTGTTGTTTTCATGGAGCGTGGTCAACGTCGTATCGTTGTTAACTACGCGAAGCGTCAACAAGGTCGTAAAGTATTTGCTGCGCAAAGCACTCACTTGCCACTTAAAATTAATATGGCAGGTGTTATTCCAGCAATCTTCGCATCGAGCATTATCCTGTTCCCAGGAACACTGGCACAGTGGTTTGGTCAGAACGGTGAGAGCAGCGCGTTCGGTTGGTTAACTGACGTGTCTTTGGCTCTTAGCCCAGGTCAACCTCTGTATGTAATGCTTTATGCAGCAGCTATTATCTTCTTCTGTTTCTTCTATACCGCGTTGGTGTTTAACCCGCGTGAAACAGCAGATAACTTGAAGAAGTCTGGTGCATTCGTACCCGGTATCCGCCCAGGCGAGCAGACTGCCAAATACATTGATAAAGTAATGACCCGTTTAACCTTAGCTGGTGCGATGTACATTACCTTTATCTGTCTGATCCCAGAGTTCATGATGGTCGCGTGGAACGTACGTTTCTACTTCGGCGGTACTTCACTACTCATCGTAGTGGTAGTAATTATGGACTTTATGGCACAGGTACAGACTCATCTGATGTCTCAACAGTATGATTCTGTGTTGAAGAAAGCGAATCTGAAAGGCTATGGCCGTTAATACGGCGGTAGTGTCAGATTTCATTTACGGAGTTTAGCAATGAAAGTTCGTGCTTCCGTTAAAAAAATCTGCCGTAACTGTAAAGTTATCAAGCGTAACGGTGTCGTTCGCGTGATTTGCAGTGAGCCAAAGCACAAGCAGCGCCAAGGCTAATCAGCAGAAATTTTTACTTGAAATGTAAGGTAGTGTCGAGTATATTCCTCGGCCTACCTTTTGCGTGCAAAAGAAGTAGTACTCCGCAGCGTATCCGAGACGGGCTTTGCTGCGGCTAATTCTTTTAAGAAACACTATGGAGTGAATAATGGCCCGTATAGCAGGCATTAACATTCCTGATCAAAAACACGCTGTGATTGCACTTACGTCAATCTACGGCATCGGTAAGACTCGCTCAAAAGCTATCCTAGCTGAAGTGGGTATTGCTGAAGATGTTAAGATCAGTGAACTATCTGATGAACAGATCGATCAACTGCGTGATGGTGTAGCTAAGTACACTGTAGAAGGTGATCTACGTCGTGAAGTATCTATGAACATCAAGCGTCTTATGGACCTTGGCTGTTACCGTGGTCTTCGTCATCGTCGCAGTCTACCACTACGTGGACAGCGTACTAAAACCAACGCTCGCACCCGTAAGGGTCCGCGTAAGCCGATCAAGAAATAATCGGGAAGGTAGAGTACAATGGCTAAACAACCAACTCGCGCGCGTAAACGCGTTCGCAAACAAGTTGCAGACGGTGTTGCGCACATCCATGCTTCTTTCAACAACACAATCGTTACCATTACTGACCGTCAAGGCAACGCTCTAGCTTGGGCTACTGCAGGTGGTTCAGGTTTCCGTGGTTCTCGTAAGTCTACTCCGTTCGCTGCACAGGTTGCTGCTGAACGTTGTGCTGAAATGGCTAAAGAGTACGGTCTTAAGAACTTGGAAGTTATGGTTAAGGGTCCTGGTCCAGGTCGTGAATCTACTGTTCGCGCACTGAACGCAGCTGGTTTCCGCATCACAAACATCGTTGATGCTACACCAATCCCTCATAACGGTTGTCGTCCACCTAAGAAACGTCGCGTATAACGTTTCTAGGACTATTGGAGAAGAATCATGGCAAGATATTTGGGTCCTAAGCTGAAGCTTAGCCGTCGTGAAGGCACTGACTTATTCCTTAAGTCTGGTGTTCGCGCGATCGATACCAAGTGTAAAATTGATAACGCACCAGGTGTACACGGCGCTCGTCGCGGTCGTCTATCTGAGTATGGCGTTCAGCTTCGTGAGAAGCAAAAAGTTCGTCGTATGTACGGCGTTCTAGAAAAACAATTCCGTAACTACTACAAAGAAGCTGCGCGCCTTAAAGGCAACACAGGTGAAAACCTGCTTCAACTTCTTGAAGGTCGTCTTGATAACGTAGTTTACCGTATGGGCTTTGGTGCAACTCGCGCTGAATCTCGTCAGCTAGTAAGCCACAAAGCTATCCTAGTTAACGGTAAAGTTGTAAACGTTCCTTCTTTCAAAGTAGCGGCAAACGACGTTGTTTCTATCCGTGAGAAAGCTAAACAGCAATCTCGCATTAAAGCGGCTCTAGAAGTTGCTGAACAACGCGAAAAACCAACTTGGATTGAAGTAGATGGCGGTAAGATGGAAGGTACATTCAAGCGTATGCCTGAGCGTTCTGATCTATCAGCTGACATCAACGAACAATTGATCGTCGAGCTTTACTCTAAGTAAGGTTTAAATTAAAGAGAGGACACAATGCAGGGTTCTGTAACAGAATTTCTTAAGCCACGTCTTGTTGACATCGAACAAATCAGCACGACACACGCAAAAGTAACTCTTGAGCCGTTAGAGCGTGGTTTTGGCCATACTCTGGGTAATGCACTTCGCCGTATTCTACTATCTTCTATGCCAGGTTGTGCTGTAACAGAAGTAGAGATTGAAGGCGTTCTACACGAATACAGCACGAAAGAAGGCGTTCAAGAAGATATTCTTGAAATCCTGCTTAACCTTAAGGGTCTTGCTGTACGCGTTGCCGAAGGCAAAGATGAAGTGTTTATTACGCTTAACAAATCAGGCTCGGGCCCTGTGGTTGCAGGTGACATCACCCATGATGGTGATGTAGAGATCGTTAACCCAGAACACGTTATTTGTCACCTAACGGATGACAACGCTGAAATCGCTATGCGTATTAAAGTTGAACGTGGTCGCGGTTATGTTCCTGCTTCTGCTCGTATCCATACTGAAGAAGATGAGCGCCCAATTGGTCGCCTACTGGTTGATGCAACATACAGTCCAGTAGACAAGATTGCTTACTCTGTTGACGCGGCTCGTGTAGAGCAACGTACTGACCTAGACAAGCTTGTAATCGATATGGAAACGAACGGTACTCTTGATCCTGAGGAAGCAATCCGTCGCGCAGCTACTATCCTAGCTGAGCAACTAGATGCGTTCGTAGATCTACGTGATGTACGTGTACCTGAGGAGAAGGAAGAGAAGCCTGAATTCGATCCGATCCTACTGCGTCCTGTAGACGATCTTGAACTAACAGTTCGCTCTGCTAACTGTCTGAAAGCAGAAGCGATTCACTACATCGGTGATCTTGTACAGCGCACTGAGGTTGAGCTACTTAAAACGCCTAACCTTGGTAAAAAATCTCTTACTGAGATTAAAGACGTACTTGCATCACGTGGTCTGTCTCTGGGCATGCGCCTAGAAAACTGGCCACCAGCGTCTATCGCTGAAGATTAATCGATACTAGTTAGAAGGATTAGGTCATGCGCCATCGTAAGAGTGGTCGTCAACTCAACCGCAACAGCTCACATCGTAAAGCGATGTTTAGCAACATGGCTAGCTCTCTAGTACGTCATGAAGTTATCAAGACTACATTGCCAAAAGCAAAAGAGCTACGTCGCGTAGTTGAGCCTTTGATTACACTAGCTAAGACTGACAGCGTTGCTAACCGTCGTCTTGCATTTGCACGTACTCGTGATAACGAAGTAGTTGCAAAACTATTCAACGAACTAGGTCCACGTTTTGCTGCTCGTCAGGGCGGTTACACTCGTATCCTAAAAGCTGGCTTCCGTGCTGGTGATAAAGCTCCAATGGCTTACATTGAGCTTGTAGATCGCCCAGCTGCTGAAGAAACTGCTGCTGAGTAATCAGGTTCGAAAGAACGGAAAAGCCGAGCATTAGCTCGGCTTTTTTGCGTCTGGAGTATATCGATTTGACTGTTAGTTGCTAACTATTTGGCAGCCAAATATTACTCAACGAACTCAGCAATCCCTCACTCGCTCCTCCGTCCCCTAAATATTGCAATATTAGCGGTGCAAACTGGCTGATCATCGATGGGTCAAGACCCACTTGGTTAAAGGCACTTTTCACAGCATCGAGGTTTTCAATGCCACCCAACAAATCTTGTGCGCCACTAAGTTGAGACATGCCTGGAATCATCGAGGTTAATTCATTGCTGTACTCGGTCGGTAGTTGATTTCCAGCGAGGGAAAGCAGTGCGCCCGCACCTGCTGTCGCTTGCTCCCCTGATATCGGTAGTTGATCACTGAGTAAGGCGGTTAGTGGTGAACTGCTTGCCGTAGAGCTCATGCTGTCACTGACCATATCGGTTAAGCCTTTAGTGAGTTGGCTATCTTTGCCTAGATCACCAAATGCTAAGGCAGAACTACTAGTGAGCATAATGAGTGAGCAAATAAGTGTTTTTTTCAAGACACGTTTCCTTCTGTATTTTTGTTGTTCTTATAGAATAGCGAAAAAAAAGCGGCGCATCTGCGCCGCTTTGTAATAATTCACTAGAGAATCAATTATAGGATGTCTAGTAGCTCAACTTCGAATACAAGAGCCGCGAATGGAGGGATCGCTGCGCCTGCGCCGCGCTCACCGTATGCTAGGTCTTGTGGGATGTATAGTTTCCACTTAGAACCAACAGGCATTAGTTGAAGAGCTTCAACCCAACCTTTAATTACGCCAGTTACTGGGAACTCAGCTGGTTGACCGCGAGATACAGAGCTGTCGAAAACAGTACCGTCAGTGAGTTCACCGTGGTAGTGAACACGTACTTGCTTGTCTGAAGTTGGGATTTCACCGTTACCTTCAGTGATGATTTCATATTGAAGACCAGACTCAAGAACAGTCACTTCTGGGCGAAGTGCATTGTCTTTTAGGAATGCTTCACCGTCAGCTGCCGCTGCTTTTGCAGCTTCTTGACGTGCTTCTTCAGCGCGACGTTGCATTTCTTGCAGCGCGTTGTTGATTTCATCGATTTCGATTGCTGGCATGTCACCAGTTAGTGCTGTTGCGATACCCGCAGCGATTGCGTCAACATTTAGACCTTCAAGACCAGCACCAGCAAGTTGCTGACCCATCTGTAGACCAATACCGTAGCTTGCTTTTTGCTCTACAGTTTCAAATTTAACTTCAGACATGGTGTCTCTCTTTTATGGGTGTATAAAGGGTTAAAGGATACCAGCATTAGCTAGAGGATGAAACGCTCGCCCATAGGCGAAGTGGTGACAATATGCAGGAGTAAGAGTCTAATCACTTTTGTTAATGATTTGAGCAATAAATCTTGCTTAGAGTTCGAGCGGTTCTTTGATTGACCAGCATCGTTTAAACGATTTTTCTGTCTAAAGTGTGAGATTTGACAGGAGCATTACTTTCAGAGACGGAATTTCCTATACTCGGTGACGCTAGGTTTTTATACTTACTACCAGAGAATTTTGGAGACGGGTTGCAATGAATCGCCGTAAGAAAAAAACACAACAAGTCGATTACATTCAATTGGCCAAGGATAAGGTTTCTGCCATTGATTGGATGAAAGCAAAGCAAGGGTTACAAAGCCGATGGGCGCAACTCCCTAAATTGCATCAACGTGCACTGATGGTTTTAGTGCCAGTTGTTTTGCTGTTGATGTTGATCCCGTTGCCGCAAAGCGAGCCAAACACTGAACAGGTTGAACCTCAGCGAGTGGCGATTTCTGTCAACACGCAGAGCTTAAGCGAACAAGGTGAGCCGAAGACACAGCCACTGCAATCAGACCAATGGCAAGAGTACACGGTCAAATCTGGCGATACACTTGCTCAAGTTTTCCGTGCTAATGATTTACCGATGGCGGATTTAAATGCGCTGGTTAAGGTAGAAGGGAGCGACAAGCCACTGAGCCATATTAAAGCGGGACAGTTAGTTAGGTTTAAAATTAAGACTGACGGGACTCTTGATATGCTGCAATTGGAGAAGTCATCGAAGTCGGTGATGTTCTTCCGTTTGTCTGATGGTGGGTTTGCTCAAAGTAAGTAGTCGCTTACGATGAGGTTGTTCGTCGCTGCTTGAGCTCTTTATAAGGAAGCAGCGGCAAGATAATCAGTAAGATCCCTAGCGTCGTGAATCGGTCAGGTATTTCGTTAAATCCCCATACTCCTATCAACACCACAAACACCAGTCCAGAGTATTCCGCTAGAGCGATTTGTCCTGCTGGTGCTTTTCTATAGGCGAGCACTGCTAAGCCGTTATAACTCAATATTAATGCCGCACTCACGGCAACTAATAATATTTGCGCGCTGTTAATCGGTTGCCAATATAGCGCTGCCAATAAGCCAGCTAAAGGTACTGTCATCACCGATGTCCAAAACAGTGTGGTGACAACAGTTTGCTCCGCGGGTAATTTGCGCGCCAGAATATTAAAGGTAGCCAAGGTGGTTGCCGTACCAAGTGCAAACCAAGCTGCCCAATGGAACTGTGATGGGCGCAGAACCATTAAAACACCAATAAATCCAATTGAAGTTGCCAGTACCTTGCTCATTGGCGGCGCTTCTCGCAATATCCATACCGAGAGTGGCAACATGATCAGCGGCGCGGCATAGAAAACCGCATTCGCAGTGGCTAAAGGTAAGTGAGTGATTGCTACCATCATGCAACCACTGCCTATCATGATCAGTAATGCGCGTATGCCAATCAATCCAGGAGCCGTAAGTGTCCGTTTATCGCTAGGCTGGCGCAGCCAAAAAGGCAGGATAATCAGAACCGAAAGTAGTTGGCGTAGAAATACGTATTGGAAAGAATGGATCTCCCCATTGAGGAGCTTAACTGCCACATCTGACAATGAGGCGGCTAGATTACCAATAACAAGCAGCAGAACCGCTAAACTCGCCGCCGACCATCTCACTGCTTGCACTCACGTTGCATGTCTATATGAGGAATACCGTCTTCTAGGTACATGGTTGAAGTTTGTTTAAAGCCATGTTGTTGGTAAAAGGCGAGTAGGTGTTGTTGCGCGCCAATTTCAATTTTCTCATCTGGCCAAAGTCGTTCGCACTCCGTGATGGCTTGGTCGAGCAGTTGATGACCCAATCCGTTTCCCCGTGCCGTTGCTAATGTCGCAACTCGCCCAATACTGACCGAGGGATAGCTAACGCCCTTGGGGAGCAAACGCGAACAAGCAACCAGTTGGTCATTTTGATACCCAAGTAAGTGATATACGCCATCAAGCGTATCTTTGTCATCTAGCTCGGGATAAGGGCAAGTTTGCTCAACGACAAAAACGTCGACGCGCAGTTTCAATAGTTGGTATAGCTCGTGATTAGTCAACTGAGCAAAAGGGACTAACATCCAATTTATCATGGTGGAGTATCATTATTAGTAAATCAAACCGCTGACAATTAACTTAGCAATTTTCGTATAAGTCAGCATTAACATTTGTTATTCAGCTGCGCGATTTTTAATTCTGCTTAAGCTTACTGGAGTAATACCTAAGTAGGCGGCAATTTGGTAGTCACTTAGCCTTTGTTCCAGATCGGCAAAGTTTTCACAGAACAGTTGGTAACGTTGCTCGGCACTGTAGAGCAGCATAAAGCGTTCCTTGTTTTCTTTATGCATGAGTTGGGTCTCAACCAGTTTTAGGTAGATAGGATGATTGTCACTTCGCCATTGCTTAAGCGTGTCAATTGGTAAACACATCAGCTCACATGGTGTTAAAGTTTCAAGTAGGAATGCAGAGGGTTGTTGCTTAATTAGGCTTTCAAAGCCAATGATCCAATCGAGCTCCCAGTAGAATTCTTTGCTGAACTCTTTGCCTTGCGCAGTTAAGTAACTGGCGTGGCATAGCCCATTGAGAACAAAATAGAAACTCTCCGCTTGCACACCTTGTTGGATAAGAATGTGGCGAGTCGGCAGCTCTAGTGGCTTGGCAAGTGAAGTGAGTTGAGTTACTTCAACATCGGAAAAGCCCTGTTCGATAAGATGGTGACGAAACTTAGCCTGCATGTGTTCTCCAAAAATAAAAAAGCCGCTATACATTGATAGCGGCTTGATATTAACACCTATGTCCTCGCAACTTGAAATTTGCTCACTGAAACGTCACGTCACTCAGGCATAGAATCAGGGCAAGATATTATTTTTGCAGTTCGATTTGGTAAATCGCAAAGCCGATATCATCAGTCGCCACTTGTTTCATTGGGTACTGACCTTTCTCTTTAACGAACTTCGCTGCTTTGTCACTTGGTGACGTTTCAAAACGAACATCCAAAGCTTTGTCTGCTTTAATTGGAGCAAACGTCCAGTTGTTGTCTGCACTTGGTGTTACTTCACCTTTCTCTTTACTTACGCGAGAGATGTAAGAAGCCACGACCGAGCGGTTTTCATCTGGAGAATCGAATGCCACATGGTCGCTACCCGTACCAGGGAACTTGTTGCTGTATGCACGGTAGTTATTGGTTGCCACGATAAACTCTTGTTTCATATCGATAGGCTTACCTTGGTAAGTCAGATTTTGAATACGAGTAGAGTCAGGGTTAACCAGCTTACAGTCACCGTCATACTTCGCTGGTTGAGTAATATCAACTTGGTAGTTTACGCCATCGATAACGTCAAAGTTGTAAGTACGGAAACCATCCCAGTTAATCAGTGATTGTGGTGCAGTGCTAGTCACGTCGATTTGGTTAAATTGACCAGCGGCACATTCAAGCCACTCTTTCACTTCGTTACCTGTCATTTTCAGTGCAACAAGTGTGTTCGGGTACAAGTAAAGGTCCGCTGCGTTACGGAAAGTTAGCTGACCAGATTCCACTTCAGTAAAGCCAGAAGGGTCATCTTTACGACCACCCGCTTTAAACGGCGCTGCTGCAGATAGCACAGGGATATCTGCTAGGTCTGGGTCACCTTGAATAAAGCGCTCAACGTAATCTTTTTGCGCAAGGTTAACGATCTGTACCGTTGGGTCATCTTGCACTAGAGCGAGGAAGCTGTACATCACATCGTTTGATTGACCGATAGGTTGGTTTACAAACTCGCGAGTACCTTTGTGATCGGCTTCTAGCGCTTTGACAATCCCTTTATCTGCTTCAACCAACGCTTTTTTGTTTACTTTGTCGTAAATTGGGCGTGCTTCAGTCTTACCTGATGTCACTTCCCACTTACCATCGTTTTGCTCAAGGACAAGGTCGATAACCCCAACGTGATCGCCCCAGCGACCAGGCATCACAGCAGCAACACCATTGATAGTGCCGTTTTGGTTGTCTACACCAGGTAGGTTATCAAACCCTTTTCCTGGGAATACTGCGTGTGAGTGACCAAATGCAATTGCATCGATTCCTTCAACTTCTGATAGGTAGTAAGTTGAGTTTTCTGCGCCAACTTTGTGTGGATCCATTGATACACCAGAGTGTGGGATCGCCACAATCACGTCAGCACCTTCCGCTTTCATTTGCGGAACAAGTTTTTCTGCCGTCTCTTTGATGTCTTTTGCGAACACTTTACCTTCTAGGTTTTTCTTATCCCAAACCATGATTTGTGGTGGTACAAAACCGATGTAACCCACTTTGATCTGGTGTTCTGCGCCATCAGCGTCAGTAAAGGTATGTGTTTTGATAATGTATGGTTTGAAGTAATGTTCGCCAGTTTTTTGATCGAACACGTTCGCACTGATGTATGGGAAATCAGCGTCGTTCAACGTTTCGGCGAGAAACTCTAAACCGTAGTTGAATTCGTGGTTACCAATGTTACCCACATCATAGTTCAGTTGGTTCATTGCTTTGTAAACCGGGTGAACTTCGCCCACTTCAATGCCTTTATCCGCCATGTAGTCACCCATTGGGCTACCTTGGATTAAGTCACCGTTATCAACTAATACGCTGTTCTCGACTTCAGCACGAGCTTGTTTCACGAGAGTAGCGGTGCGAGTTAAACCAATCTTTTGCGACGGACTGTCTTTGTAGTAGTCGTAATCCATCACGTTAGTGTGGATATCGGTGGTTTCGATGATACGTAGTTTAATCGTATCAGCCATTGCAGGGCCTGCCATGGTAAGCATGCCGCCTAGTACAGCGAGGGTTAAGGGTTTCACTGCCACTTTCATGTTATTTAGCTCCGATAGCGTTAATTTTAACGAGCGTAATGTAGCAAAATGCTATGCAACAATAATTTGGACGCATGTCAAATTGTGATATTGCTCTGTTACTAATTACTGTATTGCTTATGTATTCGCATATTTGCTGAATCTTTGTGCAACATTTGCTAGTGCCCTTAGCAGTTATTGGTATAAAAAATGAAATTTTAGAATTTCAGGTAATATGCCTAGAAGGCCATAATGGATTCATTCACATGGAAGGAATCCCAAATGGCGAGCAAGGACACGGTTTCTCAGTTTCCACTGAAACACCTACACAACAAACATCATGATACACATCGCCCTAGTTTAATGACCAAAAGTCAACTGCACGCAGGTGAGGTTGCTTTAGTTGGTGCAGGACCAGGAGACGCAGAGCTGCTCACGGTTAAAGCGTTAAGTTTTATCCAGCAAGCGGATGTCGTGCTCTATGACTATCTTGTCTCTGATGACATTTTAGCTCTTATTCCTAATCACACCATTCTGGTTTGTGTTGGCAAGCGCGCCGGACATCACAGTGTGCCGCAAGAAAAAACCAATCAATTGCTGGTCGATTTTGCCAAGCAAGGTCACAAAGTCGTGCGGATTAAGGGCGGCGATCCGTTTGTCTTTGGTCGCGGAGGTGAGGAGTTAGAAGTGTTGGCAGAGGCAGGTGTGCGCTTTCAAGTGATTCCTGGCATTACTGCTGCTGCAGGCGCGACAGCTTATGCGGGGATTCCATTGACTCACCGAGATTACGCCCAAACGGCGATGTTTATTACCGGCCATTTAAAAGCGGAAAGCGACGATATGGACTGGTCTACGCTGGCGCGTGGTAATCAAACCCTAGTTATCTATATGGGGTTGATGAAGTCAGATTATATCCAGCAGCAATTGGTTAGCCATGGGCGTAATGCCTCAACACCGATCGCGATTATTGAACGCGGTACTCAAAGTTGTCAGAAAGTATTTAAAGGCCAGCTCTCGGAGCTGGCGACGTTAGCGCAAGATGCCCAATCACCATCACTTATTGTGATCGGTGAAGTGGTGGCGCTGGCGGAGAAATTACAGTGGTTTAATCAAGATGATGTCACCACGTTAGAGAAAAAAGTCACGCAACGTCACTACGCATAAAGATTAAAGACTAGCTGAAATGCTCGTTAGAGCCGCAAAGGAAGCACCAACATGGACCAAGAACGTTTAACTCACCTTAAACAGTTAGAAGCCGAGAGCATTCACATTATTCGTGAAGTCGCGGCAGAGTTTGATAACCCGGTGATGATGTACTCAATCGGGAAAGACTCGTCGGTAATGTTGCATTTAGCAAGGAAAGCATTTTACCCAGGCAAAATCCCTTTCCCACTGTTACATGTTGATACCGACTGGAAATTTAAACAGATGATCGAGTTCCGCGATAAGACTGCGGAAAAATACGGATTTGAGCTTTTGGTTCATAAGAACCCAGAAGGTCTCGCAATGGGATGTAGTCCATTTGTCCATGGTTCGTCTAAGCACACCGATATCATGAAGACTCAGGGGCTAAAACAGGCGCTGGATAAATACGGTTTTGATGCTGCATTTGGTGGTGCGCGTCGAGATGAAGAAAAATCGAGAGCCAAAGAGCGCGTTTACTCATTCCGTGACAAAAACCATACGTGGGATCCGAAAAACCAGCGTCCTGAGTTATGGAAAACCTATAACGGTCAGATCAACAAAGGGGAAAGTATTCGTGTCTTCCCGCTATCAAACTGGACTGAGCTCGATATCTGGCAATACATCTACCTAGAAAACATCGAAATTGTACCGCTTTACCTTGCTGCTAAGCGTCCGGTGGTTGAGCGTGATGGCATGCTGATCATGGTCGATGATGATCGAATGGAGCTTCAGGCAGGTGAAGTGATTGAAGAGAAAAGCGTTCGGTTTAGAACCTTGGGTTGTTATCCATTGACTGGAGCAATTGAGTCAGAGGCGAATACGCTCACAGGGATTATCGAAGAGATGTTGGTGGCGACCTCAAGTGAGCGTCAAGGTAGAGCGATCGATCACGATCAGTCTGGATCGATGGAGCTGAAAAAGCGCCAAGGCTACTTCTAAGGATTGAGGACAAACAAGATGAACAGTGCAGTAGAAGCTCAACTCGCGGAGTTAGGGATCGAAGGATACCTAAAACAACACCAATACAAGTCATTACTTAGATTTCTGACATGTGGCTCAGTCGATGATGGCAAGAGTACGTTGATCGGCCGTTTGCTCCATGACTCAAAACAGATTTATGAAGATCAATTGGCCGCGGTGCATTCAGATAGCCAACGTGTTGGTACGACCGGAGAGCGCCCAGATTTAGCGTTGCTAGTGGATGGCCTGCAGGCTGAACGAGAGCAGGGGATCACCATTGATGTGGCGTATCGTTACTTCTCAACGCAGAAGCGTAAATTTATTATTGCCGATACACCAGGGCATGAGCAGTACACGCGCAATATGGCGACAGGGGCATCAACTTGTGATCTCGCAGTGATCTTAATTGATGCGCGCAAAGGCGTGTTGGATCAAACTCGTCGCCATTCATTTATCTCTAACTTGCTTGGTCTTAAGCATTTTGTGGTTGCGGTAAATAAGATGGATCTGGTGGACTATTCACAAGATCGTTTTGAACAAATCCGCGATGAGTACCTAGAGTTCTCAAAAAATCTTCATGGTGAAATTGATATCCAAATTATTCCCTTGTCCGCTCTTGAAGGCGATAACGTGGTTGAATCAAGTTCGAAAATGAGTTGGTTTGAAGGCAAACCGTTATTGGACATTCTTGAAAGCATCGATGTGGATCAAGAGAAAGAGGTCGGTGAGTTCCGTTTTCCTATTCAATACGTGAGTCGTCCTAATCTCGATTTTCGTGGTTTTGCTGGCACCATCGCCTCTGGCAGCGTGAATGTGGGTGATGAAGTATTGGTACTGCCTTCAGGTAAGGTTTCGAGAGTTGCACGTATCGTAACTTTTGATGGCGACCTAAACACGGCTCATTCGGGGCAAGCTGTCACACTGACCCTAGAAGATGAAATCGATATCAGTCGTGGTGATCTATTAGTACTTAAACAAGCAGACGTAGTTTCGAGTAACCATTTGCTGGCTGATGTGGTGTGGATGACGGAGCAGCCGCTGCAACCGGGTCGTGAATACGACATCAAGCTCGCCGGTAAAAAGACAGTAGGGCGCGTTGAGGCGATTCGTCATCAATACGACATCAACAATCTCTCTACCCATAGTGCAGCAGAGTTGCCATTGAACGGCATTGGTCTGTGTGAGTGGAGTCTAACCGAGTCGGTGGCTTTGGATAGCTATACCGAGTGCCAAGATACGGGGGGCTTTGTGGTGATTGACCGTCTGACTAATGTGACGGTTGGGGCTGGCCTAGTGCGTGAAAGCTTGAGCCAAATTGAGCAAAAAGCGGGTGACTTTTCTGCCTTTGAAGTGGAACTCAATGCGTTGGTTCGCAAGCATTTCCCACATTGGGGAGCCAAGGATCTTTCACAATTGTTAAAGTAGTTTGAATGCTACATGTTAGCGCTGCACTAAGAGTGGCGCTTGAGTTGGATAAAGTAAGGACGCGGTATGTGGCAACAAGGATTTGTGTTGGCTATCTTGCTTGGCATTGTGACATGCCTTGTCGCCACCCGTATTAAGCCGAGTTATATTTTTGCGGGGGCTGCGTTGATCGCGTTTCTCGCTGGGATGATCGAACTTAATGAAGTCGCGACCAACTTTACCAACTCTTCATTATTGACTTTAGTGCTGCTTATTCTCGCCTCGTGCGCACTGGAGAAGACATTACTGATTAGTTGGGTTAGTCGCAGCCTATCAACGGGACGTTTAGGTTCAGTAGTGGCGAAAATGGGCGTATCAACAGCGTTTCTATCTTCATTTACCAATAATACCGCCGTGGTCGTCTCTTTGATTGGTGCGATAAAACGCAATCAACAACATGCTCCATCTAAGCTTTTGATTCCATTGTCTTATGCTGCGATTTTAGGTGGCACTCTAACCTTGATCGGCACCTCAACCAACTTGATCATTAATAGTTTTGTTGAAGATGCAGGCCTTCCCAGTTTAGGTTTTTTTACTCCGACAATGATCGGTCTATCTGTGCTATTTGGCGGCTTATTGATCTTGATACCACTGAGCTACCTGTTACCTAACTACGATGATCAATCTCAAGATGAGTTGCCCTATTTTCTCGAAGCTCGCGTTGAGCCAGGATCGCCATTGGTTGGGCGAAGTGTAACGCAAAACAAACTAAGGGCATTGCGCAAATTGTTTTTGGCAGAAGTGATCCGTGAAGGGAAAACCATGCCATCGGTTGATCCACACTTCGTTCTTAAAGCGAATGACCGTTTGCTTTTTTGTGGCGATATCGAAAGTGTTGCGACGCTGCAAGAAATTCAAGGCTTAACGCTATTTGGTCAACATCATCTTAATGGACAAAGCTTTGTTGAAGTGGTGGTGAGTTCTTCAGCAAGCTTTTGCAATAAAACCCTTAAAACTAGCCACTTTCGTGACCGATTTGATGCGGTAGTAGTGGCGATTCGCCGAGGTCATGAGCGCTTAGAAGGTGGGCTCGGTAATATCACATTGAATGCTGGTGATACCTTAGTACTTGTCCCCGGAAAACGGTTTGAAGCAGAGCGTCGTGCGCATCGAAAAGAGTTTGTCTTGGTTAATGACCTCGATTCCAGTGCGCGTCTCGACTTGCAAAAATCCACCACGGTATTACTCGGTTTTAGTGCTGTTATTGCATTGGCATTGCTGGAGTGGGTACCGTTAATTAAAGGCTTAGCTGTTTTTCTTTTGGCTGCTCTATTTCTTGGCATTGTGCAGTTAGGTGAACTGCGTCGTCGTTTTCCGATTGATATTGTCGTGATAGTAGGCTCTGCGCTCTCTATTGCGCAGTTAATGCTCTCATCGGGTTTATCGGTCAAGCTTGGCCAGATGTTTATCGAAACCTTTAATGGTTGGGGAGTGTTTGGGGCAATAGTGGCGACTTACTTACTTACACTGATTTTGACCGAGTTAGTGACTAACAATGCCGCTGCAGCACTGGCGTTTCCGATTGGCTACAGTATGGCAATTGGCTATGGCGTCGATCCCATGCCTTTTGTTATGGCAGTACTTTTTGGTGCTAGCGCTAGTTTTATCTCTCCTTATGGCTACCAAACGAACTTATTGGTTTATAGCGTAGGCAATTACAAATTAACTGATTACGTGAGGGTTGGGATTCCAATTTCTATTGTGTACTCAGTGCTGGTATTGGCATTGATCCCAATCTTTTTCCCGTATTAAAGGACTAACCTATGACAACAGAAACTAACGTTAAAGATGAAAATATAGTTTGGCATCAGCATACGGTAGACAAAAATTTCCGCGCCAATCTAAAGCATCAGAAACCAGTTGTGCTTTGGTTTACCGGTTTGTCTGGAGCTGGGAAGTCGACGGTTGCTGGTGCACTTGAGAACCAACTCGCGGAGTTGGGCTATCATACCTACCTCCTAGACGGTGATAATGTTCGTCATGGTTTATGCAGTGATTTGGGGTTCTCGGAGCAAGATCGCCGTGAAAATATTCGTCGTATTGGTGAGTTAGCTAAGTTGATGGCAGATGCTGGCTTAATTGTGCTTTCTGCTTTTATTTCTCCTCATCGGGTTGAGCGACAACTTGTGCGCGAACTCCTTCCAGATGGTGAGTTTCTGGAAGTGTTCGTAAATACTTCACTGGATGTGTGCGAGCAGCGCGACCCCAAAGGCTTATATAAGAAAGCGCGTGCGGGAGAAATTGCCAATTTCACCGGCATTGATTCTGAATATGAAGCGCCCTTGGCGGCAGAAATTGATTTGCCTGCTGGCGAGTTGCCGATCGAAGCGTTGGTCGAGCTATGTGTGCAAGAGCTAAAGCAGCGCGCAATTATTCGCTAGTGAACTTAGCCTGAGATTAAGTCGCGGATAACAGCATGAGTTGCTTTTGAGCTACCATGATCTCAAAGCTTATGTATCTGCAGAATACGCGCATTTGGTTACCCATGATCCAATTGCTTGTAACCGTGATGTGCCTTAGCTAGTCAACTGTAAGAGTTATTGGGTTATGATGATCTTAGAGCTTGTTGAGGTTGTGTTTAGTGAAAGGTTACCGATAGGTCAAGAGCTCGTTTAACTATCTTTTACAGGTTTTGGTTACCCATGTGCTAAAAGCTCTCACCAGGGGTAAAAATGGAAAAAGCTTCCCGAGGGAAGCTTTTTGAATATGGGTAGGTCAACGGCTACTCGAAGCAAATTTCGATAAAAGCGTTACCCCATTGAGAGGTAAATGGCATGATGATGATTGCACCTTCACACTTATGACGTATGGTATGACCTTTACCAGACACAACGACAGGCGTCGCCATATCAAAGTCGAAGCCACTTTCCGCTAAAATGCGTTTAGCACCACCAGTCACCATATTGGTAATCTCACCAACCATATCGGTCACTTCGTCATTTAAGCCGTTAGGGCGCTCGCCTAGCATATTTTGCATAATTTCTAGTGCTAAGCTTTCATCAAAAGTAATCGACATAGAACCGCGAGTTTGCGGACCAACCATCCCGATTAGACCTGACACATCACCACGTGCGATTTCATCTTTCTTTACACGAGGCTTTTGCGGCTTCAGTTCTAGTGAAGCCATCGTTTTCAGGACGTTCATCAATGAAGCCAAAAACGGGTTTACAAATTCAGCGCGCATATTCTTCTTCTATATCTTTATTCTTTAATATCAGCGAGGCATGACTGACAAACACCATGTGACTCAATCACGTGATTGGTGATCTTAAAGCCATGCTTTTCTGCATTACTAGCCAATAAGGCTACCAAACTATCATCCTGCAGTTCAATAACGTTACTACATTTGTCGCAGATTAGAAGATGCGAGTAATGTTTATGTGCGTTACACGAGCAACATTGAATAAAACTGTTCGTTGACTCGACTCGATGGATAAAACCTTGTTCCAATAAAAAGTCTAGAGCACGATAGACTGTTGGTGGCTTTGCCTGAGGTTCACTGAGCTTAAGTTGCTCTAGCAATTCGTAAGCGCTAGATGCCTTTGGGCTAGCACAGATTAATTGAAAAACCTGCTTTCGTTGCGGCGTTAACCTAACGCCTCTTGCCGCACAAATGTCTTCGATTTGTTTGAGTAGCTTGTGGTCCAAATTTTCCACCATAACGATTGGACTTTTCAATAATATACCACTCAATTATGAGCAGTGGGCATTATTCGAGTCATTATGATAAGACCTACGAGACTTTACTCAAGTATCGAGGTGAATCAGTTTGCCGTACTTTAGATCTATCTAACTTATCAAAATATCTAAGAAAACGATACTATTGAAGATAAATTGGCACCTAACTTGGGAAGAGATTACAATATTCGCCCTATTTTTGGCTTTAACCTACTTCATTAGACTGGAATCAGACTTATGACTCACTCGTGCAAGTTCTCTATCGCTCCAATGTTGGATTGGACCGACCGTCACTGTCGATACTTTCATCGCTTACTTTCTAGCGAGACTCAACTGTATACAGAAATGGTGACTACCGGCGCCATTATCCATGGTAAAGGCGATTTCCTTGCATACAACGAGGAAGAGCATCCATTGGTACTGCAATTGGGTGGTTCTAATCCTGCGGACCTTGCGACTTGCGCCAAGTTAGCGGCAGAGCGCGGTTATGATGAAATTAACCTAAACGTTGGCTGCCCATCAGATCGTGTGCAAAACGGTCGTTTCGGTGCTTGCCTGATGGCAGAACCATTGCTGGTGGCTGAATGTGTTGCGGCGATGAAAGAAGTGGTGGATATTCCAGTTAACGTAAAGACGCGCATTGGTATTGATGATCAAGACTCGTATGAGTTTTTGACCGACTTTGTTTCAACGGTTTCTGAAAAAGGCGGCTGTGAGCAGTTTACTATTCACGCGCGTAAAGCTTGGTTGTCTGGTTTGAGCCCGAAAGAGAACCGTGAAATTCCACCATTGGATTACCCTCGAGCTTATCAACTCAAGAAAGATTTCTCTCATTTGGTGATTGCCGTAAACGGTGGAGTAAAAACCCTTGAAGAGACCAAAGAACACCTATTGCATTTAGATGGTGTAATGGTGGGGCGTGAAGCGTATCAAAACCCTTACATTCTAGCGGAAGTCGATCAGCAGATTTTTGGTTTAGATAAACCCGTGAAGAAGCGTACTCAGGTTGTCGAGGAAATGTACCCGTACATTGAAGCGCAATTATCGAAAGGGGTTTACTTAGGTCACATCACTCGTCATATGTTGGGATTGTTCCAAAATATGCCGGGAGCACGTCAATGGCGCCGCCATATTAGTGAAAACGCACATAAGCCAGGCTCTGGTATTGAAGTTGTTGAAGCGGCGCTGGCAAAAATCCCTAAAGAGCTAAATGTGTAAAATTTACCAACCATAGTGGTAAAAAATACCTACTTAGTGATGATTAAAAGCTCTCATTTTGAGGGCTTTTTTGTTAATTCAATAAAATCAATAAGATGGATCGTGTCGCAAACTTGGCATACTTCCTGCGATATCTCAGAGAAAGAAAGGAGAAACGTTATGTTTGAGATTATCTTTGTTCTGATTTTTATTGCGACGTTATTGGTGACGGGTGTCACTATGTTAACAGTATTTGCCGCGGCGGGTTTTGCATTAGCGATTATGGTACTGCTTGGTATGGTCGGCGCAGTGATTAAAATATTGCCATGGTTGATTGTCATCGCGATTGGTATTTGGTTCTTCAAAAACCATGTGCATACATCGAGATAATCATTGTGCAAATCTAAAAGCCTAATGGACTGCAGTGCTGAGCGATAGCGTGGCTGGGTCGTAACTTGATAACGATATGAAGTTGCTGAGCACGATCATTTTTTAAACGTCATTATGTAATGGCGTTTTTTTATACCTTTTTACGATAAAGCTTAAGTTTTTATTAGCAGTTTTCTCCTGATGAACCATGCTTAAAGAGACAAGGATCGTTATGTAGAGAAATAATTATGACCATCAACGAACTGCGCGCGCTATACAGAGAAAATCAGTTAGTCGAGGCCATCATTGAACCCTCTGCCGAGGAAGGGTTATGGGTTGTTGAGTTTCGTCACGCTCAAGGTGGTTTCCTTCTCCTGACTGATGCTCATGGCGAAGAGTGTCATTATGGCAATCTCGATGTGGCTTCCAAATCCGCCATGGCAGTCGGATTTAATCAAGTGCGCATTGAAGATCAGCGGCCTCTTTAACGTACATATTGGTAACGCACTACGTTGCCAAAAACGTCCGATCTATTGATAAACCGATGGCGGTAAAGTGCGATTATCTTGCTGCCTTCAGCCCCGCGTTACTCCCAAAAGTTATAAAACATTCACTTCTATTCTTTCTTGTTATTAAAAAGAGTGGTTAATCTATCACCACGCAATGAACAGGGATGTCGAGACCATGTCTTTAAATAAGAAAGAGTCTTCAGCCAATGGAGAGCTCTCGCAAGCAAATACACCAGAACTACCATCAATCGCTAGCCCTCTTAATGATCAACAATTAGGTCAGTTACAGCAAACGGTATCAAGTTTGTCTTCTCAGCAACTGGCATGGGTGAGTGGTTACTTCTGGGGTTTAGCCCAAAATCAACCTGCAGCCGCCGCAGCGCCGATTAGTCAAGCCGCGGCTTCAGTCGCAGCCAAACCGGCGGGTAAGTTAACCATTATCTTTGCTTCGCAAACAGGTAACGCCAAAGGTGTCGCCGAAGAGCTAGAGCAAGAAGCGAAAGCTCAAGGTATTGCCGTTGAGCTATTTGATGCTAGTGACTACAAAGGTAAGAACCTAGCCAAAGAGACTCACGTTATCGTAGTTGCTTCTACCAATGGTGAAGGTGAGGCGCCGGATAATGCCATCGAACTGCATGAGTTTTTGCAATCAAAGAAAGCGCCAAAGCTACCAAACTTAAAATACGGTGTTATTGGTCTGGGTGATTCTAGTTACGAGTTTTTCTGTCAAACCGGTAAAGATTTTGATGCTTACTTAGCAAAGTTGGGTGCGACATCTTTTATTGATCGTATTGATTGTGATGTCGATTACGAAGCGCCAGCTAAAGAGTGGCGCGAGAAAGCACTCGATACTGTCAAAGATGATCTCTCATCAGGCGCTGAAGCGGAAGTCGTACAATTGCCTGTAGGGCAAGCTGCGGCTGGCCACTCGCAATACAACAAGCAAAATCCCTATACCGCGACACTATTAACCAGTCAGAAAATTACTGGGCGAGATTCAGGTAAGGATGTCCGCCATATTGAAATTGATCTCGATGGCTCAGGCATTACTTATCAACCAGGTGATGCTTTGGGTGTCTGGTACCAAAATAGCTCTGAGCTTGCTAATGCTATTTTGGCCAAAGCCGGTCTGTCTGGAGTAGAAAGCGTTGATGTAGACGGAGAAAGCCTTTCGATTCACAGCGCTCTGGTGGCGAAATATGAAATCACTGCAGCCAATCCACAGTTAGTCACCAAATTTGCTGAATTGTCAGGCAGTAAAAAACTGCAAAAGCTGGTGGAAGATAAAGACAAACTGCGCGAGTACGCGGGCAATACTCAAGTTATCGACGTACTGGCTGAGAAGAAAACCAAATTGAGTGCACAAGAACTGGTTGGCTTGCTCCGCCGGTTGACGCCTCGTCTTTACTCTATAGCCTCAGCCCAATCTGAAGTGGAAGACGAAGTTCATCTTACTGTTGGGGTGGTTGAGTACCAACAAGGTGAAGATACCCGCTTTGGTGGCGCATCAAGTTACCTCTCTCACCGTTTAGAAGAGGGAGGAGAAGTTAAGGTGTTTATTGAAAACAACAATAACTTCAAACTTCCTCAAGATGACAACACGCCAGTGATCATGATTGGTCCAGGTACGGGGATTGCGCCATTCCGCAGTTTTATTCAAGAGCGTGATAATCGAGATGCTGAAGGAAAGAACTGGTTATTCTTTGGCGATCGTACCTTTACTCAAGATTTCCTCTACCAGGTGGAGTGGCAAAAATACCTTAAGTCAGGTTTGCTGACGCAACTCGATGTTGCCTTTAGTCGAGACCAGCAAGAGAAAGTGTATGTTCAACATCGCCTGTTAGAAAACGGTGCCCAAGTGTGGCAGTGGATTGAAGACGGTGCCTATCTATATGTCTGTGGTGATGCAACTCGCATGGCGAAAGATGTCCACGAGGCATTGGTTTCTATCGCGCAAGAGCACGGCAAACTAAGTAAAGAACAAGCAGAAGAGTTTATTAATAATCTGCGTAAGGAAAAACGTTACCAAAGGGATGTGTACTAATGAGCAAAGAACAACAACAAGTACTTGGTGAAGTATTAGGTCCTTATGCTGACAATGAACGCTTAAAGCGCGAAAGTAATTTTCTTCGCGGCACCATAGAGCAAGACCTGCAAGATCGTATTACGGGTGGCTTTACCGCGGATAATTTCCAACTGATCCGTTTTCACGGTATGTATCAGCAAGATGACCGCGACATTCGTAATGAGCGTGCAAAACAGAAACTCGAACCTTTGCACAATGTGATGCTACGTGCACGTATGCCGGGTGGCATCATTACGCCAAAGCAGTGGTTAGCCATCGATAAGTTTGCCAGTGAACATTCACTGTATGGCAGTATTCGTTTAACCACTCGTCAGACGTTTCAGTTCCATGGTGTCTTAAAGCCCAATATTAAGCTGATGCACCAAACGCTAAATAGTATTGGTATTGATTCCATCGCTACCGCAGGTGATGTGAATCGTAATGTGCTTTGTACCACCAACCCTGTGGAATCTGAACTTCATCAAGAAGCGTACGAATGGGCGAAAAAGATCAGTGAACATCTGCTACCTAAAACCAAAGCTTATGCTGAGATTTGGTTAGATGGTGAGAAAGTAGAAACGACCGAAGATGATGAGCCTATTCTTGGTAAGCACTATTTACCACGTAAGTTCAAAACCACAGTAGTCATTCCCCCACAAAATGATGTGGATGTGCATGCCAATGACCTGAACTTTGTTGCCATTGCTGAAAACGGCAAGCTAGTTGGCTTTAATGTGCTGGTGGGTGGTGGTCTTGCAATGACGCATGGTGATACGTCGACGTATGCACGTCGTGCAGATGACTTTGGTTATGTCCCACTAGATAAGACATTAGATGTTGCCGCCGCTGTTGTCACGACGCAGCGAGATTGGGGGAACCGCTCAAATCGTAAAAACGCCAAAACCAAATATACGCTTGACCGCGTCGGTATTGATGTATTCAAAGCCGAAGTAGAGAAGCGCGCTGACGTCAAGTTTGCGTCCAGCCGACCTTATGAGTTTACCGAGCGAGGAGATCGCATCGGTTGGGTAGAAGGCATCGATGGTAAGCATCACCTTGCTCTGTTCATCGAAAATGGTCGTTTGCTAGATTTTCCGGGTAAGCCACTTAAAACGGGGATGGCTGAAATTGCCAAGATCCACAAAGGTGACTTCCGAATGACAGCAAACCAAAACTTAATCGTCGCAGGCGTTTCTAAATCCAATAAAGCTAAGATAGAGAAAATTGCGCGAGAGCATGGGCTGATGGATGATTCGGTGAGTGAGCAGCGCAAAAACTCAATGGCGTGTGTGGCGTTCCCAACTTGCCCGTTGGCGATGGCGGAAGCAGAACGTTTCCTCCCACAGTTCGTAACCGACGTAGAAGGCATTCTTGATAAACATGGTTTAGAGAAAGAAGACAATATCATCTTACGTGTTACCGGCTGCCCTAATGGGTGCGGTCGAGCAATGTTGGCTGAAATTGGTCTAGTGGGTAAAGCTCCAGGACGTTACAACCTGCATCTTGGTGGTAATAAAGGCGGGACTCGTATTCCTAAGATGTATAAAGAGAACATTACCGATAAACAGATCCTAGAAGAAATCGATCTGCTGGTGGGGCGTTGGGCGAAAGAGCGTAATAAAGATGAGTGCTTTGGTGATTTCGTCATTCGCGCCGGGATAGTTGCGGAAGTCATCGTATCAAAGAGGGATTTGCATGCTTGATTCAATCACTACACCGCTTAATTTAAAGCAACTACTTGCCCTAACCAAAACCGAGCAGATACTTCAGCTGGGGGTTATCAATGCGGAACTAGAGAAAATGACGGCTCAGCAGCGAGTGAGTTGGGCGGTGGAAAATCTCGCTGGTGAGTTTGCGGTCTCTTCAAGCTTTGGTGTTCAAGCTGCAGTGATGTTGCACTTAGTCACGCAAGCTAAACCTGATATTCCAGTGATATTGACGGATACTGGTTACCTGTTTCCTGAGACTTACCAGTTTATTGAACAACTGACTCAGCAACTTGGTTTGAACCTGAAAGTTTATCGCGCACAGCAAAGTCCAGTATGGCAAGAAGCGGTGCACGGTAAATTGTGGGAACTGGGTGTTGAAGGTATCGAGAAATACAACAAGCTAAATAAAGTAGAGCCAATGCGTCGTGCTTTAGATGAACTTCAGGTGGGAACCTGGTTCTCTGGTTTGCGTCGTGAACAATCTCAGTCACGAGCTAACTTACCGATTCTTTCGATTCAAAATGGTGTATTTAAGTTTTTACCGGTTATCGACTGGAGTAATAAAGATGTGCACTACTACTTAGAAGAGCATGGTCTGCCTTATCATCCTTTAAGAGAAGAGGGATACCTTTCTGTCGGTGATACGCATACAACAAGAAAGTGGGAACCAGGGATGAAAGAAGAAGATACTCGATTCTTTGGTTTGAAACGTGAATGTGGGCTTCATGAGGATGATGGAGAAGAGCACGGTTCAGGAATTTAGTTTGATGAGTAACGAAAAGGCTGCGTAATGCAGCCTTTTTTATGCTTAAAAAATCACAGTATGTGGATAACTTTGTGGATGAGTTGTTGGCTTGTTTGGGGTAAAAATGAATAAATAAAGCTTTGAATAAAAAAACGGCATGTAAGCGTTATTTTTGTAATTTTTGCAAAATAACGCTTGCCAATGTGATGGCGATCTCTATAATGCCCCCCTGTCGACGAGGCAAGGCTCCATAAGGGTTTAGCGCTAATCGGCAAGGTCAAAAAGAAAGACGAAATAAATTGAAAAAGTGTTTGACACAACAAATTATCTCGTTAGAATGGCCGCCTCTTCCAAGTGATGTGAGTCACAAAGAAGAGTTGCTCTTTAAAAATAAGAACCTATCAATCTGTGTGGGCACTCGTTGATGATAATCCAAATTAGAAGCTTAGGCTTCAAATTAGATTTCAATGAAACGAAGTGACCATTGCTAGAAATAGCAGCACAGTCAATTCAAACATTACTATGTAATGTTCAGTATTCATTGAGTCGAACAAAATCTTAAATTGAAGAGTTTGATCATGGCTCAGATTGAACGCTGGCGGCAGGCCTAACACATGCAAGTCGAGCGGCAGCGACATAAACAATCCTTCGGGTGCGTCTATGGGCGGCGAGCGGCGGACGGGTGAGTAATGCCTAGGAAATTGCCCTGATGTGGGGGATAACCATTGGAAACGATGGCTAATACCGCATAATGCCTACGGGCCAAAGAGGGGGACCTTCGGGCCTCTCGCGTCAGGATATGCCTAGGTGGGATTAGCTAGTTGGTGAGGTAAGGGCTCACCAAGGCGACGATCCCTAGCTGGTCTGAGAGGATGATCAGCCACACTGGAACTGAGACACGGTCCAGACTCCTACGGGAGGCAGCAGTGGGGAATATTGCACAATGGGCGCAAGCCTGATGCAGCCATGCCGCGTGTATGAAGAAGGCCTTCGGGTTGTAAAGTACTTTCAGTCGTGAGGAAGGTTCATACGTTAATAGCGTATGGATTTGACGTTAGCGACAGAAGAAGCACCGGCTAACTCCGTGCCAGCAGCCGCGGTAATACGGAGGGTGCGAGCGTTAATCGGAATTACTGGGCGTAAAGCGCATGCAGGTGGTTAGTTAAGTCAGATGTGAAAGCCCGGGGCTCAACCTCGGAATTGCATTTGAAACTGGCTGACTAGAGTACTGTAGAGGGGGGTAGAATTTCAGGTGTAGCGGTGAAATGCGTAGAGATCTGAAGGAATACCGGTGGCGAAGGCGGCCCCCGGACAGATACTGACACTCAGATGCGAAAGCGTGGGGAGCAAACAGGATTAGATACCCCGGTAGTCCACGCCGTAAACGATGTCTACTTGGAGGTTGTGGCCTTGAGCCGTGGCTTTCGGAGCTAACGCGTTAAGTAGACCGCCCGGGGAGTACGGTCGCAAGATTAAAACTCAAATGAATTGACGGGGGCCCGCACAAGCGGTGGAGCATGTGGTTTAATTCGATGCAACGCGAAGAACCTTACCTACTCTTGACATCCATAGAACTTAGCAGAGATGCTTTGGTGCCTTCGGGAACTATGAGACAGGTGCTGCATGGCTGTCGTCAGCTCGTGTTGTGAAATGTTGGGTTAAGTCCCGCAACGAGCGCAACCCTTATCCTTGTTTGCCAGCGAGTAATGTCGGGAACTCCAGGGAGACTGCCGGTGATAAACCGGAGGAAGGTGGGGACGACGTCAAGTCATCATGGCCCTTACGAGTAGGGCTACACACGTGCTACAATGGCGTATACAGAGGGCAGCCAACTTGCGAAAGTGAGCGAATCCCAAAAAGTACGTCGTAGTCCGGATTGGAGTCTGCAACTCGACTCCATGAAGTCGGAATCGCTAGTAATCGTGGATCAGAATGCCACGGTGAATACGTTCCCGGGCCTTGTACACACCGCCCGTCACACCATGGGAGTGGGCTGCAAAAGAAGTGGGTAGTTTAACCTTCGGGAGGACGCTCACCACTTTGTGGTTCATGACTGGGGTGAAGTCGTAACAAGGTAGCGCTAGGGGAACCTGGCGCTGGATCACCTCCTTATACGATGATTATCGTGATGAGTGTCCACACAGATTGATAGTTCACAAGCGTAAGCTTGTAGCTAACATAGCTCTTTAACAATTTGGAAAGCTGACAAAACAACAATTTATTGTTGTTTGTAAAGTTCTCAAAGTATTCATTTATGAATACACAAAAACACATTCAAGTGTTCTTGGGTTTTGCGAAAGCAAAACATATTTGAGTCCGGCAAAATCGAGTCTGCATCATGTATAAAAATTGCAGACAACTTTGGTGATTTGACCGTTTGTTTTCACTTTTTAAAGTGAAAGTAAATTGGCAACTCGAAACTCCTTCGGGTTGTATGGTTAAGTGACTAAGCGTACACGGTGGATGCCTTGGCAGTCAGAGGCGATGAAGGACGTATTAACTTGCGATAAGCCCAGATTAGGCAGTAAAAGCCACTTGAGTCTGGGATTTCCGAATGGGGAAACCCACTTACATAAGTAAGTATCGTTATGTGAATACATAGCATAACGAGGCGAACCGGGGAACTGAAACATCTAAGTACCCCGAGGAAAAGAAATCAACCGAGATTCCGAAAGTAGCGGCGAGCGAAATTGGACTAGCCCTTAAGCTTTACACGCGTTAGACGAACCGGTCTGGAAAGTCCGACGATACAGGGTGATAGTCCCGTAGTTGACGATGTGTGTTCAGTGAAATCGAGTAGGGCGGGACACGTGTTATCCTGTCTGAATATGGGGGACCATCCTCCAAGGCTAAATACTACTGACTGACCGATAGTGAACCAGTACCGTGAGGGAAAGGCGAAAAGAACCCCTGTGAGGGGAGTGAAATAGAACCTGAAACCGTGTACGTACAAGCAGTAGGAGCAGGCTTTGTCCTGTGACTGCGTACCTTTTGTATAATGGGTCAGCGACTTATATTCAGTGGCAAGGTTAACCATCTAGGGGAGCCGTAGGGAAACCGAGTCTTAACTGGGCGTTCAGTCTCTGGATATAGACCCGAAACCAGGTGATCTAGCCATGGGCAGGTTGAAGGTTGAGTAACATCAACTGGAGGACCGAACCGACTAATGTTGAAAAATTAGCGGATGACTTGTGGCTAGGGGTGAAAGGCCAATCAAACCCGGAGATAGCTGGTTCTCCCCGAAAGCTATTTAGGTAGCGCCTCGGACGAATACTACTGGGGGTAGAGCACTGTTAAGGCTAGGGGTCATCCCGACTTACCAACCCTTTGCAAACTCCGAATACCAGTAAGTACTATCCGGGAGACACACGGCGGGTGCTAACGTCCGTCGTGGAGAGGGAAACAACCCAGACCGCCAGCTAAGGTCCCAAATTATAGCTAAGTGGGAAACGATGTGGGAAGGCTTAGACAGCTAGGATGTTGGCTTAGAAGCAGCCATCATTTAAAGAAAGCGTAATAGCTCACTAGTCGAGTCGGCCTGCGCGGAAGATGTAACGGGGCTAAGCTATAAACCGAAGCTGCGGCAATAACTTTTAGTTATTGGGTAGGGGAGCGTTCTGTAAGCCGTTGAAGGTGTGTTGTAAAGCATGCTGGAGGTATCAGAAGTGCGAATGCTGACATGAGTAACGATAAAGGGGGTGAAAAACCTCCTCGCCGGAAGACCAAGGGTTCCTGTCCAACGTTAATCGGGGCAGGGTAAGTCGACCCCTAAGGCGAGGCCGAAAGGCGTAGTCGATGGGAAACGGGTTAATATTCCCGTACTTCTTACAATTGCGATGGGGGGACGGAGAAGGCTAGGTGGGCCCGGCGACGGTTGTCCGGTTCAAGTGCGTAGGCTTAAGAGTTAGGTAAATCCGGCTCTTTTTTAAGGCTGAGACACGATGTCGAGCTACTACGGTAGTGAAGTCATTGATGCCATGCTTCCGGGAAAAGCCTCTAAGCTTCAGATTGTAAGGAATCGTACCCCAAACCGACACAGGTGGTCGGGTAGAGAATACCAAGGCGCTTGAGAGAACTCGGGTGAAGGAACTAGGCAAAATGGTACCGTAACTTCGGGAGAAGGTACGCTCTTGACGGTGAAGTCCCTTGCGGATGGAGCTATTGAGAGTCGCAGATACCAGGTGGCTGCAACTGTTTATTAAAAACACAGCACTGTGCAAAATCGTAAGATGACGTATACGGTGTGACGCCTGCCCGGTGCCGGAAGGTTAATTGATGGGGTTAGACTTAGGTCGAAGCTCTTGATCGAAGCCCCGGTAAACGGCGGCCGTAACTATAACGGTCCTAAGGTAGCGAAATTCCTTGTCGGGTAAGTTCCGACCTGCACGAATGGCGTAATGATGGCCACGCTGTCTCCACCCGAGACTCAGTGAAATTGAAATCGCTGTGAAGATGCAGTGTACCCGCGGCTAGACGGAAAGACCCCGTGAACCTTTACTACAGCTTGGCACTGAACATTGACCCTACATGTGTAGGATAGGTGGGAGGCTTTGAAGCACGTACGCCAGTATGTGTGGAGCCGTCCTTGAAATACCACCCTTGTAGTGTTGATGTTCTAACGTCGACCCCTAATCGGGGTTACGGACAGTGCCCGGTGGGTAGTTTGACTGGGGCGGTCTCCTCCCAAAGAGTAACGGAGGAGCACGAAGGTGGGCTAAACACGGTTGGACATCGTGTGGTTAGTGCAATGGCATAAGCCCGCTTAACTGCGAGAATGACAATTCGAGCAGGTACGAAAGTAGGTCATAGTGATCCGGTGGTTCTGTATGGAAGGGCCATCGCTCAACGGATAAAAGGTACTCCGGGGATAACAGGCTGATACCGCCCAAGAGTTCATATCGACGGCGGTGTTTGGCACCTCGATGTCGGCTCATCACATCCTCGGGGCTGAAGTCGGTCCCAAGGGTATGGCTGTTCGCCATTTAAAGTGGTACGCGAGCTGGGTTTAGAACGTCGTGAGACAGTTCGGTCCCTATCTGCCGTGGGCGTTGGAGAATTGAAAGGGGCTGCTCCTAGTACGAGAGGACCGGAGTGGACGAACCTCTGGTGTTCGGGTTGTGTCGCCAGACGCATTGCCCGGTAGCTAAGTTCGGAATCGATAACCGCTGAAAGCATCTAAGCGGGAAGCGAGCCTTGAGATGAGTTCTCCCTGATACTTTAAGTATCCTAAAGGGTTGTCGGAGACTACGACGTTGATAGGTCAGGTGTGTAAGTGCTGTGAGGCATTGAGCTAACTGATACTAATTGCCCGTGAGGCTTAACCATACAACACCCAAGGGGTTTTGATGGACTCAAAGAAAGAACAAAACTTGATTGTGTAGAGAACACAAAACAGCTTTCCGAATTAAAGAATTTTGCTTGGCGACCATAGCGATTTGGACCCACCTGATTCCATGCCGAACTCAGAAGTGAAACGAATTAGCGCCGATGGTAGTGTGGGGCTTCCCCATGTGAGAGTAGGACATCGTCAGGCTTTAATTTCGACTTTGTTTACTTAGTAAACAAGTCACCATAGAATTTTAAGTTTTCTTAGAATTTTATGTTGACTTTCAAAGTAGGAAGCGTATTATACGCACCTCGCTGAGACGCTAACGCGTTGAAAGACAAAGCTCTTTAACAATATAAACCTATCAATCTGTGTGGGCACTCGTTGATGATAATCCAAATTAGAAGCTTAGGCTTCAAATTAGATTTCAATGAAACGAAGTGACCATTGCTAGAAATAGCAGCACAGTCAATTCAAACATTACTATGTAATGTTCAGTATTCATTGAGTCGACAAAATCTTAAATTGAAGAGTTTGATCATGGCTCAGATTGAACGCTGGCGGCAGGCCTAACACATGCAAGTCGAGCGGCAGCGACATAAACAATCCTTCGGGTGCGTCTATGGGCGGCGAGCGGCGGACGGGTGAGTAATGCCTAGGAAATTGCCCTGATGTGGGGGATAACCATTGGAAACGATGGCTAATACCGCATAATGCCTACGGGCCAAAGAGGGGGACCTTCGGGCCTCTCGCGTCAGGATATGCCTAGGTGGGATTAGCTAGTTGGTGAGGTAAGGGCTCACCAAGGCGACGATCCCTAGCTGGTCTGAGAGGATGATCAGCCACACTGGAACTGAGACACGGTCCAGACTCCTACGGGAGGCAGCAGTGGGGAATATTGCACAATGGGCGCAAGCCTGATGCAGCCATGCCGCGTGTATGAAGAAGGCCTTCGGGTTGTAAAGTACTTTCAGTCGTGAGGAAGGTTCATGCGTTAATAGCGTATGGATTTGACGTTAGCGACAGAAGAAGCACCGGCTAACTCCGTGCCAGCAGCCGCGGTAATACGGAGGGTGCGAGCGTTAATCGGAATTACTGGGCGTAAAGCGCATGCAGGTGGTTAGTTAAGTCAGATGTGAAAGCCCGGGGCTCAACCTCGGAATTGCATTTGAAACTGGCTGACTAGAGTACTGTAGAGGGGGGGGTAGAATTTCAGGTGTAGCGGTGAAATGCGTAGAGATCTGAAGGAATACCGGTGGCGAAGGCGGCCCCCCGACAGATACTGACACTCAGATGCGAAAGCGTGGGGAGCAAACAGGATTAGATACCCCGGTAGTCCACGCCGTAAACGATGTCTACTTGGAGGTTGTGGCCTTGAGCCGTGGCTTTCGGAGCTAACGCGTTAAGTAGACCGCCCGGGGAGTACGGTCGCAAGATTAAAACTCAAATGAATTGACGGGGGCCCGCACAAGCGGTGGAGCATGTGGTTTAATTCGATGCAACGCGAAGAACCTTACCTACTCTTGACATCCATAGAACTTAGCAGAGATGCTTTGGTGCCTTCGGGAACTATGAGACAGGTGCTGCATGGCTGTCGTCAGCTCGTGTTGTGAAATGTTGGGTTAAGTCCCGCAACGAGCGCAACCCTTATCCTTGTTTGCCAGCGAGTAATGTCGGGAACTCGGGGAGACTGCCGGTGATAAACCGGAGGAAGGTGGGGACGACGTCAAGTCATCATGGCCCTTACGAGTAGGGCTACACACGTGCTACAATGGCGTATACAGAGGGCAGCCAACTTGCGAAAGTGAGCGAATCCCAAAAAGTACGTCGTAGTCCGGATTGGAGTCTGCAACTCGACTCCATGAAGTCGGAATCGCTAGTAATCGTGGATCAGAATGCCACGGTGAATACGTTCCCGGGCCTTGTACACACCGCCCGTCACACCATGGGAGTGGGCTGCAAAAGAAGTGGGTAGTTTAACCTTCGGGAGGACGCTCACCACTTTGTGGTTCATGACTGGGGTGAAGTCGTAACAAGGTAGCGCTAGGGGAACCTGGCGCTGGATCACCTCCTTATACGATGATTATTGCGATGAGTGTTCACACAGATTGATATGTTTATTTAGAGTTTCTTAGTGTCCCGTTCGTCTAGAGGCCTAGGACACCGCCCTTTCACGGCGGTAACAGGGGTTCGACTCCCCTACGGGATACCATCTTTAAGGGTTTTTCCTTAAGAATCTTTAAAAATGGTTTCTTTCTTTAAGTAGAAAGTAAAATCTAGCTCTTTAACAATTTGGAAAGCTGACAAAACAACAATTTATTGTTGTTTGTAAAGTTCTCAAAGTATTCATTTATGAATACACAAAAACACATTCAAGTGTTCTTGGGTTTTGCGAAAGCAAAACATATTTGAGTCCGGCAAAATCGAGTCTGCATCATGTATAAAAATTGCAGACAACTTTGGTGATTTGACCGTTTGTTTTCACTTTTTAAAGTGAAAGTAAATTGGCAACTCGAAACTCCTTCGGGTTGTATGGTTAAGTGACTAAGCGTACACGGTGGATGCCTTGGCAGTCAGAGGCGATGAAGGACGTATTAACTTGCGATAAGCCCAGATTAGGCAGTAAAAGCCACTTGAGTCTGGGATTTCCGAATGGGGAAACCCACTTACATAAGTAAGTATCGCTACGTGAATACATAGCGTAGCGAGGCGAACCGGGGGAACTGAAACATCTAAGTACCCCGAGGAAAAGAAATCAACCGAGATTCCGAAAGTAGCGGCGAGCGAAATTGGACTAGCCCTTAAGCTTTACACGCGTTAGACGAACGGTCTGGAAAGTCCGACGATACAGGGTGATAGTCCCGTAGTTGACGATGTGTGTTCAGTGAAATCGAGTAGGGCGGGACACGTGTTATCCTGTCTGAATATGGGGGGACCATCCTCCAAGGCTAAATACTACTGACTGACCGATAGTGAACCAGTACCGTGAGGGAAAGGCGAAAAGAACCCCTGTGAGGGGAGTGAAATAGAACCTGAAACCGTGTACGTACAAGCAGTAGGAGCAGGCTTTGTCCTGTGACTGCGTACCTTTTGTATAATGGGTCAGCGACTTATATTCAGTGGCAAGGTTAACCATCTAGGGGAGCCGTAGGGAAACCGAGTCTTAACTGGGCGTTCAGTCTCTGGATATAGACCCGAAACCAGGTGATCTAGCCATGGGCAGGTTGAAGGTTGAGTAACATCAACTGGAGGACCGAACCGACTAATGTTGAAAAATTAGCGGATGACTTGTGGCTAGGGGTGAAAGGCCAATCAAACCTGGAGATAGCTGGTTCTCCCCGAAAGCTATTTAGGTAGCGCCTCGGACGAATACTACTGGGGGTAGAGCACTGTTAAGGCTAGGGGTCATCCCGACTTACCAACCCTTTGCAAACTCCGAATACCAGTAAGTACTATCCGGGAGACACACGGCGGGTGCTAACGTCCGTCGTGGAGAGGGAAACAACCCAGACCGCCAGCTAAGGTCCCAAATTATAGCTAAGTGGGAAACGATGTGGGAAGGCTTAGACAGCTAGGATGTTGGCTTAGAAGCAGCCATCATTTAAAGAAAGCGTAATAGCTCACTAGTCGAGTCGGCCTGCGCGGAAGATGTAACGGGGCTAAGCTATAAACCGAAGCTGCGGCAATAACTTTTAGTTATTGGGTAGGGGAGCGTTCTGTAAGCCGTTGAAGGTGTGTTGTAAAGCATGCTGGAGGTATCAGAAGTGCGAATGCTGACATGAGTAACGATAAAGGGGGTGAAAAACCTCCTCGCCGGAAGACCAAGGGTTCCTGTCCAACGTTAATCGGGGCAGGGTAAGTCGACCCCTAAGGCGAGGCCGAAAGGCGTAGTCGATGGGAAACGGGTTAATATTCCCGTACTTCTTACAATTGCGATGGGGGGACGGAGAAGGCTAGGTGGGCCTGGCGACGGTTGTCCGGTTCAAGTGCGTAGGCTTAAGAGTTAGGTAAATCCGGCTCTTTTTAAGGCTGAGACACGATGTCGAGCTACTACGGTAGTGAAGTCATTGATGCCATGCTTCCAGGAAAAGCCTCTAAGCTTCAGATTGTAAGGAATCGTACCCCAAACCGACACAGGTGGTCGGGTAGAGAATACCAAGGCGCTTGAGAGAACTCGGGTGAAGGAACTAGGCAAAATGGTACCGTAACTTCGGGAGAAGGTACGCTCTTGACGGTGAAGTCCCTTGCGGATGGAGCTATTGAGAGTCGCAGATACCAGGTGGCTGCAACTGTTTATTAAAAACACAGCACTGTGCAAAATCGTAAGATGACGTATACGGTGTGACGCCTGCCCGGTGCCGGAAGGTTAATTGATGGGGTTAGACTTAGGTCGAAGCTCTTGATCGAAGCCCCGGTAAACGGCGGCCGTAACTATAACGGTCCTAAGGTAGCGAAATTCCTTGTCGGGTAAGTTCCGACCTGCACGAATGGCGTAATGATGGCCACGCTGTCTCCACCCGAGACTCAGTGAAATTGAAATCGCTGTGAAGATGCAGTGTACCCGCGGCTAGACGGAAAGACCCCGTGAACCTTTACTACAGCTTGGCACTGAACATTGACCCTACATGTGTAGGATAGGTGGGAGGCTTTGAAGCACGTACGCCAGTATGTGTGGAGCCGTCCTTGAAATACCACCCTTGTAGTGTTGATGTTCTAACGTCGACCCCTAATCGGGGTTACGGACAGTGCCCGGTGGGTAGTTTGACTGGGGCGGTCTCCTCCCAAAGAGTAACGGAGGAGCACGAAGGTGGGCTAAACACGGTTGGACATCGTGTGGTTAGTGCAATGGCATAAGCCCGCTTAACTGCGAGAATGACAATTCGAGCAGGTACGAAAGTAGGTCATAGTGATCCGGTGGTTCTGTATGGAAGGGCCATCGCTCAACGGATAAAAGGTACTCCGGGGATAACAGGCTGATACCGCCCAAGAGTTCATATCGACGGCGGTGTTTGGCACCTCGATGTCGGCTCATCACATCCTGGGGGCTGAAGTCGGTCCCAAGGGTATGGCTGTTCGCCATTTAAAGTGGTACGCGAGCTGGGTTTAGAACGTCGTGAGACAGTTCGGTCCCTATCTGCCGTGGGCGTTGGAGAATTGAAAGGGGCTGCTCCTAGTACGAGAGGACCGGAGTGGACGAACCTCTGGTGTTCGGGTTGTGTCGCCAGACGCATTGCCCGGTAGCTAAGTTCGGAATCGATAACCGCTGAAAGCATCTAAGCGGGAAGCGAGCCTTGAGATGAGTTCTCCCTGATACTTTAAGTATCCTAAAGGGTTGTCGGAGACTACGACGTTGATAGGTCAGGTGTGTAAGTGCTGTGAGGCATTGAGCTAACTGATACTAATTGCCCGTGAGGCTTAACCATACAACACCCAAGGGGTTTTGATGGACTCAAAGAAAGAACAAAACTTGATTGTGTAGAGAACACAAAAACAGCTTTCCGAATTAAAGAATTTTGCTTGGCGACCATAGCAATTTGGACCCACCTGATTCCATGCCGAACTCAGAAGTGAAACGAATTAGCGCCGATGGTAGTGTGGGGCTTCCCCATGTGAGAGTAGGACATCGCCAGGCTTTAATTTCGACTTTGTTTACTTAGTAAACAAGTCACCATAAAGTTTTAAGCCTTTTTGCTTTTAGATTTTTTTAAAATCTGAAAATGAAGAAAAAGTTTAGAATTTTATGTTGACTTTCAAAGTGGGAAGCGTATTATACGCACCTCGCTGAGACGCTAACGCGTTGAAAGCAAAGCTCTTTAACAATATAAACCTATCAATCTGTGTGAGGCACTCGTTGATGATAATCCAAATTAGAAGCTTAGGCTTCAAATTAGATTTCAATGAAACGAAGTGACCATTGCTAGAAATAGCAGCACAGTCAATTCAAACATTACTATGTAATGTTCAGTATTCATTGAGTCAACAAAATCTTAAATTGAAGAGTTTGATCATGGCTCAGATTGAACGCTGGCGGCAGGCCTAACACATGCAAGTCGAGCGGCAGCGACATAAACAATCCTTCGGGTGCGTTTATGGGCGGCGAGCGGCGGACGGGTGAGTAATGCCTAGGAAATTGCCCTGATGTGGGGGATAACCATTGGAAACGATGGCTAATACCGCATGATGCCTACGGGCCAAAGAGGGGGACCTTCGGGCCTCTCGCGTCAGGATATGCCTAGGTGGGATTAGCTAGTTGGTGAGGTAAGGGCTCACCAAGGCGACGATCCCTAGCTGGTCTGAGAGGATGATCAGCCACACTGGAACTGAGACACGGTCCAGACTCCTACGGGAGGCAGCAGTGGGGAATATTGCACAATGGGCGCAAGCCTGATGCAGCCATGCCGCGTGTATGAAGAAGGCCTTCGGGTTGTAAAGTACTTTCAGTCGTGAGGAAGGTTCATGCGTTAATAGCGTATGGATTTGACGTTAGCGACAGAAGAAGCACCGGCTAACTCCGTGCCAGCAGCCGCGGTAATACGGAGGGTGCGAGCGTTAATCGGAATTACTGGGCGTAAAGCGCATGCAGGTGGTTAGTTAAGTCAGATGTGAAAGCCCGGGGCTCAACCTCGGAATTGCATTTGAAACTGGCTGACTAGAGTACTGTAGAGGGGGGTAGAATTTCAGGTGTAGCGGTGAAATGCGTAGAGATCTGAAGGAATACCGGTGGCGAAGGCGGCCCCCGGACAGATACTGACACTCAGATGCGAAAGCGTGGGGAGCAAACAGGATTAGATACCCCGGTAGTCCACGCCGTAAACGATGTCTACTTGGAGGTTGTGGCCTTGAGCCGTGGCTTTCGGAGCTAACGCGTTAAGTAGACCGCCCGGGGAGTACGGTCGCAAGATTAAAACTCAAATGAATTGACGGGGGCCCGCACAAGCGGTGGAGCATGTGGTTTAATTCGATGCAACGCGAAGAACCTTACCTACTCTTGACATCCATAGAACTTAGCAGAGATGCTTTGGTGCCTTCGGGAACTATGAGACAGGTGCTGCATGGCTGTCGTCAGCTCGTGTTGTGAAATGTTGGGTTAAGTCCCGCAACGAGCGCAACCCTTATCCTTGTTTGCCAGCGAGTAATGTCGGGAACTCCAGGGAGACTGCCGGTGATAAACCGGAGGAAGGTGGGGACGACGTCAAGTCATCATGGCCCTTACGAGTAGGGCTACACACGTGCTACAATGGCGTATACAGAGGGCAGCCAACTTGCGAAAGTGAGCGAATCCCAAAAAGTACGTCGTAGTCCGGATTGAGTCTGCAACTCGACTCCATGAAGTCGGAATCGCTAGTAATCGTGGATCAGAATGCCACGGTGAATACGTTCCCGGGCCTTGTACACACCGCCCGTCACACCATGGGAGTGGGCTGCAAAAGAAGTGGGTAGTTTAACCTTCGGGAGGACGCTCACCACTTTGTGGTTCATGACTGGGGTGAAGTCGTAACAAGGTAGCGCTAGGGGAACCTGGCGCTGGATCACCTCCTTATACGATGATTATTGCGATGAGTGTTCACACAGATTGATACGGTTTGTAATTAAGAGACGATACTGGGTCTGTAGCTCAGGTGGTTAGAGCGTTCGCCTGATAAGCGAGAGGTCGGTGGTTCGAGTCCACTCAGACCCACCAATTCCCATCCCAAGGAATTGGCACACAGTATCAACACCTGATGGGGCTATAGCTCAGCTGGGAGAGCGCCTGCCTTGCACGCAGGAGGTCTGCGGTTCGATCCCGCATAGCTCCACCATCTCTAAGCGCATTTGATTAAGTGTTCTTAAAAATGGTTTCTTTCTTTAAGTAGAAAGTGAAATCTAGCTCTTTAACAATTTGGAAAGCTGACAAAACAACAATTTATTGTTGTTTGTAAAGTTCTCAAAGTATTCATTTATGAATACAACTAAAAACACATTCAAGTGTTCTTGGAATTTGAGTCCGGCAAAATCGAGTCTGCATCATGTATAAAAATTGCAGACAACTTTGGTGATTTGAACATCAACTCGAAACTCCTTCGGGTTGTATGGTTAAGTGACTAAGCGTACACGGTGGATGCCTTGGCAGTCAGAGGCGATGAAGGACGTATTAACTTGCGATAAGCCCAGATTAGGCAGTAAAAGCCACTTGAGTCTGGGATTTCCGAATGGGGAAACCCACTTACATAAGTAAGTATCGTTATGTGAATACATAGCATAACGAGGCGAACCGGGGGAACTGAAACATCTAAGTACCCCGAGGAAAAGAAATCAACCGAGATTCCGAAAGTAGCGGCGAGCGAAATTGGACTAGCCCTTAAGCTTTACACACGTTAGACGAACGGTCTGGAAAGTCCGACGATACAGGGTGATAGTCCCGTAGTTGACGATGTGTGTTCAGTGAAATCGAGTAGGGCGGGACACGTGTTATCCTGTCTGAATATGGGGGGACCATCCTCCAAGGCTAAATACTACTGACTGACCGATAGTGAACCAGTACCGTGAGGGAAAGGCGAAAAGAACCCCTGTGAGGGGAGTGAAATAGAACCTGAAACCGTGTACGTACAAGCAGTAGGAGCAGGCATTGTCCTGTGACTGCGTACCTTTTGTATAATGGGTCAGCGACTTATATTCAGTGGCAAGGTTAACCATCTAGGGGAGCCGTAGGGAAACCGAGTCTTAACTGGGCGTTCAGTCTCTGGATATAGACCCGAAACCAGGTGATCTAGCCATGGGCAGGTTGAAGGTTGAGTAACATCAACTGGAGGACCGAACCGACTAATGTTGAAAAATTAGCGGATGACTTGTGGCTAGGGGTGAAAGGCCAATCAAACCTGGAGATAGCTGGTTCTCCCCGAAAGCTATTTAGGTAGCGCCTCGGACGAATACTACTGGGGGTAGAGCACTGTTAAGGCTAGGGGGTCATCCCGACTTACCAACCCTTTGCAAACTCCGAATACCAGTAAGTACTATCCGGGAGACACACGGCGGGTGCTAACGTCCGTCGTGGAGAGGGAAACAACCCAGACCGCCAGCTAAGGTCCCAAATTATAGCTAAGTGGGAAACGATGTGGGAAGGCTTAGACAGCTAGGATGTTGGCTTAGAAGCAGCCATCATTTAAAGAAAGCGTAATAGCTCACTAGTCGAGTCGGCCTGCGCGGAAGATGTAACGGGGCTAAGCTATAAACCGAAGCTGCGGCAATAACTTTTAGTTATTGGGTAGGGGAGCGTTCTGTAAGCCGTTGAAGGTGTGTTGTAAAGCATGCTGGAGGTATCAGAAGTGCGAATGCTGACATGAGTAACGATAAAGGGGGTGAAAAACCTCCTCGCCGGAAGACCAAGGGTTCCTGTCCAACGTTAATCGGGGCAGGGTAAGTCGACCCCTAAGGCGAGGCCGAAAGGCGTAGTCGATGGGAAACGGGTTAATATTCCCGTACTTCTTACAATTGCGATGGGGGACGGAGAAGGCTAGGTGGGCCTGGCGACGGTTGTCCGTGTTCAAGTGCGTAGGCTTAAGAGTTAGGTAAATCCGGCTCTTTTTAAGGCTGAGACACGACGTCGAGCTACTACGGTAGTGAAGTCATTGATGCCATGCTTCCGTGAAAAGCCTCTAAGCTTCAGATTGTAAGGAATCGTACCCCAAACCGACACAGGTGGTCGGGTAGAGAATACCAAGGCGCTTGAGAGAACTCGGGTGAAGGAACTAGGCAAAATGGTACCGTAACTTCGGGAGAAGGTACGCTCTTGACGGTGAAGTCCCTCGCGGATGGAGCTATTGAGAGTCGCAGATACCAGGTGGCTGCAACTGTTTATTCAAAAACACAGCACTGTGCAAAATCGTAAGATGACGTATACGGTGTGACGCCTGCCCGGTGCCGGAAGGTTAATTGATGGGGTTAGACTTAGGTCGAAGCTCTTGATCGAAGCCCCGGTAAACGGCGGCCGTAACTATAACGGTCCTAAGGTAGCGAAATTCCTTGTCGGGTAAGTTCCGACCTGCACGAATGGCGTAATGATGGCCACGCTGTCTCCACCCGAGACTCAGTGAAATTGAAATCGCTGTGAAGATGCAGTGTACCCGCGGCTAGACGGAAAGACCCCGTGAACCTTTACTACAGCTTGGCACTGAACATTGACCCTACATGTGTAGGATAGGTGGGAGGCTTTGAAGCACGTACGCCAGTATGTGTGGAGCCGTCCTTGAAATACCACCCTTGTAGTGTTGATGTTCTAACGTCGACCCCTGATCGGGGTTACGGACAGTGCCTGGTGGGTAGTTTGACTGGGGCGGTCTCCTCCCAAAGAGTAACGGAGGAGCACGAAGGTGGGCTAAACACGGTTGGACATCGTGTGGTTAGTGCAATGGCATAAGCCCGCTTAACTGCGAGAATGACAATTCGAGCAGGTACGAAAGTAGGTCATAGTGATCCGGTGGTTCTGTATGGAAGGGCCATCGCTCAACGGATAAAAGGTACTCCGGGGATAACAGGCTGATACCGCCCAAGAGTTCATATCGACGGCGGTGTTTGGCACCTCGATGTCGGCTCATCACATCCTCGGGGCTGAAGTCGGTCCCAAGGGTATGGCTGTTCGCCATTTAAAGTGGTACGCGAGCTGGGTTTAGAACGTCGTGAGACAGTTCGGTCCCTATCTGCCGTGGGCGTTGGAGAATTGAAAGGGGCTGCTCCTAGTACGAGAGGACCGGAGTGGACGAACCTCTGGTGTTCGGGTTGTGTCGCCAGACGCATTGCCCGGTAGCTAAGTTCGGAATCGATAACCGCTGAAAGCATCTAAGCGGGAAGCGAGCCTTGAGATGAGTTCTCCCTGATACTTTAAGTATCCTAAAGGGTTGTCGGAGACTACGACGTTGATAGGTCAGGTGTGTAAGTGCTGTGAGGCATTGAGCTAACTGATACTAATTGCCCGTGAGGCTTAACCATACAACACCCAAGGGGTTTTGATGGACTCAAAGAAAGAACAAAACTTGATTGTGTAGAGAACACAAACCAGCTTTCCGAATTAAAGAATTTGCTTGGCGACCATAGCGATTTGGACCCACCTGATTTCCATGCCGAACTCAGAAGTGAAACGAATTAGCGCCGATGGTAGTGTGGGGCTTCCCCATGTGAGAGTAGGACATCGCCAGGCTTTTAATTTTCTTTTCACTTTTTAAAAAAGTGAAGACAAAAAGTATGGACACTTGCTTGATAGCGAGTAAGCCACTGCGGAGTGGTAGTTCAGTTGGTTAGAATACCGGCCTGTCACGCCGGGGGTCGCGGGTTCGAGTCCCGTCCACTCCGCCACTTATTTAACCCGATGCGAAAGCGTCGGGTTTTTTAATATCTAAAGAAAAGTTCCTTTTGTAAAGGAATCGAGTCCCGCTCGTGTGCGAGTCCAATTGACCGCAAGCCCGGACTAGGCGTCCCCGCCACTCCGCCACTTATTAGAAAGCCTAGTCTTACGACTAGGCTTTTGTCGTTTCTGACGAAATAAAAAATCAATGAGGTATCTCACTTCGAGAATACGCTGTATTTGAAATGCGGCACCTTTTTACATCTTTGCTGCTTCACTTTAGAGAAGACAAAGTGAGTGGTTATTGGCACTTTAGTCTACCCCCAATGTATTTTCTCTCTTCCATTTTCCAATTGTTTTCGACACGCCCAATTTAAACAGAGGCTTGATATTTCTCTCTATTTATTCGAACCTTTCTGATGTAATCGTTTCGATTAATTATGTCTATTGAACTTATTTGCTCGCAGCGCTAAAACCCCCTTAGGAATTTATGTTTAGCTCTAATAGTGTTAAACGACTTGGAGTGGAGAATCGCTTTGCGATTTATAGGAATGCTATCGACAATATCTTTTGTTCTGTTACTTACAATGGTAACGGATGAGGGGCTATTGGCGCCAAATCTGGCATCCTACAATCAACCACTTCAACTCAAAGATGCTACAAGCATCCATACACTGGATTTAGTTATTGAGCGGCATAATAGTCCACTACATACCCTGATGAGTCGTTACTTATCAAAACCATCAGAACGACAAAGTCAGAGCAACACTTACCTTCCAGTCAATGACTCCATTTATGCCTTCAAACATGTCTTTCTCTCTACTTATCACCGCTATCTTGACGGTGAAAGTGCTTTAAGAGTGAAGAGACATCATGAGTCTAATCTGATTTATCGGTTTATCCATACACGACATACAGCCTCAGAATTTTCACCTAATTCTATTTTTTAATGAGGTTTATAAGATGTTGGATTCAATTATTGATGTTTTGATGGCGCTTTGGCATCAAGACTTTACTACGTTAATGACCCCCGGCAGTGCCGCTATGGTCTACTTTGTTGTTGGTGCACTGATTTTCTTGGAAAGCGGCTTTATTCCCGCAGCCCCTTTTCCTTGTGATAGTGTCGTCGTTCTTTCTGGTACTTTAGCGGCGGTTGGTGTACTTGACCCTATATTGGTACTTATATTGATTGCGAGTTGTGCTGCGATTGGCAGTTGGGCGGCATATGTTCAGGGGCGTTGGTTAAATCGACTACCTAAAGTACAAGGCTGGGTGAACGCTGTTCCACAGAAGCGCTTACAACAGGTTGACGTCCTATTGGGCAAGCATGGGTTAGTCGCGTTGTTTTGTGCTCGTTTTGTCCCTGTCGTACGTTCTCTTCTACCCTTAATGATGGGAATGAGAGCGAACAAAGTGAACAAGTTTCATTACTTTGCTTGGTTGAGCGCGATTCTTTGGACTTTGCTGCTGTGCTCGTTAGGTATGTTATTGCCGATGCTACCAGAAAACATCAGTAAGGTTGTGACAATGGGCTTGATGGCTGCGCCAGTGATCACCTTGGCGACCGCAATCCTTGGTTTTATCACTGTCCGTGTGAGAAAGGCAATACAGGAGCAGAATGCTGCCAAAGTAAAAGCAGCTGGCAAGATAAAACACTAATGAGCAAACACAGCTTTGGGTTTACCATGTTCTAATTGCTTATATACCTCGATACTAAGTAAAAGGCAGCCGTTGGCTGCCTTTATTGATTACATTCGCTAATCTACGGGAGGGGTTTCTTTTTCTACTTGTTTCGCTTTCTCAATCATGGGTGTAATCGTCGAACCTTGAACTAAGATTGAAAATACAACGACTGAATAGGTCATAACCAGAATGATCTCTTTCACATCAATAAGCTTGTCGGGAATCACCCAAATCCCTGTGGGAATTGACAATGCCATTGCAAGCGCCAAGCCACCACGTAATCCTCCCCAAGTCAGGATCCTTACAGACCAAGGGTTGTAAGCTCGGTAACGTTTAAAGCCGATGTATGATATGAAGACACTGAGGTAGCGTCCAGAGAGAACCAGTGGAATAGCAAATGCCATCAGAATAAAGTCTTCTTTGTGGAACTCAAACAGCAGCATCGACATACCGATTAATAAAAACAGTAAGCCATTGAGAAACTCATCAACCAATTCCCAAAAATGGTCTAAGTGATCTTCACTCTCTTTCGAAAAGCCGATATAGCGTGTCCAGTTGCCAATCATGATACCTGAGACCACCATCGCAAGCGGGCCTGAGACATGAAGTACTTCAGCAAACGCATAGCCAGCAGTTGGAATACCGATCGTTAACAGTAGCTCCATTGAGTGGTCATCAGTGGCACTGATTAAATAATGGAAAATCAGACCTAGCGCGAAACCATAAACAATCCCACCTACAGCTTCTTGTAAGAATAGCATGCTCACACTGCCTACGGTTGGCGCTTCACTACCAAACGCAATGGTGTAAATAGTGACAAAGATAACGAGGCCAAAACCATCATTGAATAGCGACTCACCTTCAATTTGCGTTGAGATGCGTTTGGGGGCATTGAGTTTTTTTACGATAGCCAAAACGGCGATTGGGTCGGTGGGAGAGATAAGTGCACCGAAAAGAAGGCAGTATACGAGTTCGAAGTGAATGCCCACAATTTGGCAGAAACCATAAAGAACGAAACCAATAAAGAAGGTTGAAAAGAGCGTTGCACCAAGAGCAAGAATGGTGATTTCCCACTTTTGATCTTCTAAGTTGGATAGCTTAATACCTAGTCCACCGGCGAAGAGTAGAAATCCGAGGATACCTTTAAGTAAGAAATCTTCAAAATTTATACTAGCGATGGTACTGGATGCAATTTCAGTAAGTTCAAACCAATCATTTTGACCCGCGACTAAGATGAGCAACGACAGCATCATCGAGCCGGCTGTAATTGCGATAGTAGTCTGCATCTTACCTATTTTGCTGTTTATAAAGGCAATAAGCATTGCCGCTGCAGATAAAAAGCAAAGAGTATAGTAAACCGACATAATGGGACTCTTATGTAACAATTTGTAAATGGGGATTCTGTGCTCAAGTCTGACAAATGGCAAACACTATTTAGTCTAGTCAATGTTAAGAATTTGTCTTTTAGACGTCTAGACTCCTGTTCTCTCTGTGATAGGATGGGAAGATAATAAAAGGAATGAGGTTGTATTGTGGGAAGCAAGTTAAGACAACGGATCGTCGCTCAACTGAAGCAACGTATTATGCTGATCGATGGTGGCATGGGCACCATGATTCAAGATTACAAACTGGAAGAGCAAGATTACCGAGGTGAGCGTTTTGCCGATTGGCACTGCGATCTCAAGGGCAATAATGATCTGTTAGTTTTAACCCAGCCCAAACTGATCAAAGATATTCATACTGCGTATCTTGAAGCGGGCGCAGATATTCTGGAAACCAACACCTTTAACGCGACCACTATCGCGATGGCTGACTACGAAATGGAAAGCTTAAGTGAAGAAATTAACTTCGCTGCGGCTAAGTTGGCACGTGAAGCTGCGGATGAGTGGACGGTGAAGACCCCAGAAAAGCCTCGTTATGTAGCTGGGGTATTAGGTCCAACGAACCGAACGTGTTCTATCTCGCCTGATGTTAACGATCCGAGTTATCGTAATGTCTCCTTTGATGAGTTGGTAGAAGCTTACTCAGAGTCCACTCGAGCGCTTATTAAAGGTGGATCCGACCTTATTTTGATTGAAACTATCTTTGATACTCTAAATGCCAAAGCGTGTGCTTTTGCGGTTGATAGCGTATTTGAAGAACTGGGCGTTGAGCTTCCAGTCATGATTTCGGGGACGATAACAGATGCATCAGGTCGTACTCTATCAGGACAAACGACAGAAGCGTTCTACAACTCCCTACGTCACGTTAAACCTATTTCTTTTGGTCTTAACTGTGCCCTTGGCCCTGATGAGCTGCGTCCATATGTTGATGAGCTCTCACGTATCTCTGAAACGTTTGTTTCGACTCACCCTAACGCCGGCCTACCCAATGCATTTGGTGAATATGATCTCTCTCCTGAAGATATGGCTGAGCATGTTAAAGAATGGGCACAAAGTGGCTTCTTAAACTTAATTGGTGGTTGTTGTGGCACCACACCTGAGCATATTCGCCATATGGCAATGGCAGTAGAAGGTGTTACACCACGCGCTTTGCCGGATCTTCCTGTCGCTTGTCGTTTGTCGGGGCTTGAGCCACTCACCATTGAGAAAGAGACATTGTTTATCAACGTTGGTGAGCGTACAAACGTAACGGGTTCTGCTCGCTTTAAACGCCTGATCAAAGAAGAACTTTATGACGAAGCGTTAGATGTTGCTCGTCAGCAAGTAGAAAACGGCGCGCAGATCATCGATATCAATATGGATGAAGGCATGTTAGATGCTGAAGCCTGTATGATTCGTTTCCTTAATTTGTGTGCGTCAGAACCTGAAATTTCCAAAGTGCCAATCATGGTCGACTCTTCCAAATGGGAAGTGATTGTTGCAGGCCTGAAGTGTATTCAAGGAAAAGGGGTTGTGAACTCGATTTCTCTTAAAGAAGGCAAAGAGAAATTTGTTGAGCAGGCAAAAATCATTCGTCGTTTTGGTGCCGCTGTGGTTGTTATGGCATTCGATGAAGTTGGGCAGGCTGAAACACGCGCGCGTAAGTTAGAAATTTGTACTAATGCTTATCGTATTTTGGTTGATGAAGTGGGCTTCCCTCCTGAAGACATTATTTTTGACCCGAATATTTTTGCTGTCGCGACAGGGATTGAAGAACACAACAACTACGCGGTCGACTTTATTGAAGCCGTCGCTGACATTAAACGGGATCTTCCATATGCAATGATTTCGGGTGGTGTGTCTAACGTTTCGTTCTCTTTCCGTGGCAACAACTATGTGCGTGAAGCCATTCATGCCGTATTTCTATATCACTGTTTTAAAAACGGTATGGATATGGGGATTGTTAATGCAGGTCAGCTTGAAATCTACGATAACGTACCAGACAAACTTCGTGAAGCCGTCGAAGATGTTGTCCTTAACCGTCGTGATGATGGTACTGAGCGTTTGCTTGATATTGCTGCTGAATATGCAGGTAAAGGTGTCGGCAAAGAAGAGGATGCGTCTGCGCTTGAGTGGCGTACGTGGCCTGTAGAGAAGCGTTTAGAACATGCTCTGGTTAAAGGTATTACAGAGTATATCGTCGCGGATACCGAAGAAGCACGAGTTAACGCCAGCAAACCGCTAGAAGTGATTGAAGGCCCTCTAATGGATGGCATGAACGTAGTTGGTGACTTGTTTGGTGAAGGTAAGATGTTCTTGCCGCAGGTGGTCAAGTCTGCGCGAGTCATGAAACAGGCCGTTGCGCATTTAGAACCATATATCAATGCATCAAAACAAGCAGGCTCTTCAAACGGTAAAATCCTACTCGCTACTGTTAAGGGTGACGTTCATGATATCGGCAAGAATATTGTTGGTGTTGTTCTACAGTGTAATAACTATGAGATCATCGATCTTGGTGTGATGGTGCCGTGCGAGCAGATCCTTAAGGTCGCCAAAGAAGAGAATGTCGATATCATTGGTTTGTCGGGGCTGATTACCCCTTCACTTGATGAAATGGTGCATGTCGCCAAAGAGATGGAGCGTTTGGATTTTGATTTGCCACTGCTGATTGGCGGGGCAACTACCTCAAAAGCGCATACCGCTGTGAAGATTGAGCAAAACTACAAACACCCAGTAGTCTATGTAAATAACGCCTCTCGCGCAGTTGGTGTGTGTACATCACTACTCTCTGATGAGTTGCGCCCACCGTTTGTCGAGAAGTTGAATGAAGATTATGTGCGAGTGCGCGATCAACATAATCGTAAGAAGCCACGCACAAAGCCGATTACACTAGAACAAGCAAGAGCCAATAAAGTTGCTATTGATTGGGAAAATTACACCCCTCCAGTGCCTTTGCTGTCGGGAATACACGTTTTCACTTACTTTGATGTAGCTACATTACGTAACTATATCGATTGGACACCATTCTTTATGACATGGTCTTTGGTGGGTAAGTATCCGACTATTTTACAGCATGAGGAAGTCGGAGAAGAGGCTCAGCGCTTGTTCAAAGATGCCAATGACTGGTTGGATAAAATCGAGCGAGAAGGCTTGTTAGAAGCTCGTGGAATGTGTGGATTGTTCCCTGCCGCTAGTGTTGGTGATGATATTGAAGTTTACACCGACGAGTCACGAACAGAAGTGGCGAAAGTGCTGCATAACTTGCGTCAGCAAACTGAAAAGCCTAAAGGTTTTAACTACTGCCTTTCTGACTACATTGCGCCCAAAGAGTCCGGAAAACTTGATTGGATTGGTGGGTTTGCTGTGACTGGTGGTGTCGGTGAGCGTGAGCTTGCAGATCAGTTTAAAGCACAAGGTGATGATTATAATGCAATCATGATCCAGGCTGTTGCAGATCGACTCGCGGAAGCCTTTGCAGAATATCTTCATGAGAGAGTGCGCAAAGAGATTTGGGGTTACAGTCCTGATGAGGATCTGTCCAATGATGGGCTGATCCGCGAAAAGTACCAAGGAATCCGTCCAGCTCCAGGGTATCCAGCTTGTCCAGAACATACGGAAAAAGGCTCGTTATGGGAGCTGCTTCAAGTTGAAGAGGCTATTGGTATGTCGCTGACAACCAGTTATGCAATGTGGCCTGGTGCATCCGTTTCGGGCTGGTATTTCTCGCACCCTGATTCGCGTTATTTTGCCATTGCTCAGATCCAGCAAGATCAAGCTCAGAGTTACGCTGACCGAAAAGGTTGGGACATGTTAGAAGCAGAGAAGTGGCTTGGTCCAAATCTTAATGCCTAGTCGGCAGTAAAACAAAAAAGCGCTGTAAACACAGCGCTTTTTTGACCTGTTGCAGGGCTAGATAAGTATTGTCGCTAAGCCCAAGAACACGGAGAGACCGACGACATCTGTCACGGTTGTTAGCGCCATCCCGCCAGCAAGCGCTGGGTCAATATTCATCTTCTTCAAGATGATTGGAATGGTTACCCCTGCAATACCCGCGACTAATAAGTTAGTCATCATTGCCGCAGAAATAATACCACCGAGCATCCAGTTGCCTTTCCAAGCGACGACAATACCACCGATGATTAATGCCCACATAACGCCATTGAGAAAGCCGATAGCGGCTTCTTTCATTAATAGTTCTCGTTTGTTTGAATCACCGATATGACCGAGTGCAAGGCCACGAATAACCAGCGCAACGGTTTGGTTGCCAGCAACCCCACCCATTGACGGAACGATGGTCATTAGTACTGCAATGGCGGCCATTTGGTCTAAAGTGGCTTCGAACATGTTTGAGACCGAGGCTGCTGCTAGTGCTGCAAGTACATTGGCACCAAGCCAAACACTACGTTTCCGTGCTGATTTTACGACCGGAGCAAAGGTATCTTCGTCATCATTTAGACCTGCCATACTCATCATTGAGTGCTCAGCATCTTCACGGATAACATCTACCACGTCATCGATGGTGATACGACCAACCAGTTGCTGGTTTTCATCAATAACCGGCGCCGAAACCCAGTTACGACGTTCAAACAGGCTAGCTACATCTGAATCACTCATGGTGACTTCAATCGCGTCGTCTGCATCTTCCATGACTTCCGCTACTCTCACATCTGGTTGAGTGGTGAGAACCGCAGTCAGAGAAAGTTCACCGATAAGACGGTTTTCTTCATCGATAACGTAAAGGGCATCCGTTGCTTCAGGTAGTTCGCCGCGCATGCGCAAATAACGCAAGACAACGTCAATATCAACGTCACCACGAATCGTGATAACGTCGGTATTCATTAAGCCGCCGGCAGTATCTTCTGGATAAGAAAGCGCGGTTTCAACCCGTTGACGCTCCTCTTCATCCATTTGTGAAAGGACTTCACGCGAGACATCGTCGGGTAGGCTTCGCAGGACGTAGGCGACATCGTCGGTGTCCATGCCTTCAGTCGCTTCCGCCAGCATTTCAGGTGCCATACGAGACACCAGATCATCTTTTACATCCTCGCTAAGTTCGTCGAGGATTTCACCGTAATCTTCCGGATCGGTAAGTTGCCAAAGGACTTCACGGCTTTTACGCGGTGATGCTTCTAATAAATGAGCGATGTCTTCAGGTTCCATGTCCTGCAGTTGGCGGCGGACATGGACAAAACGACCATTTTCAAGAGCTTCAGTAACTTCTTGGAGGGCTTGGTGAGCTTGATCGAATTCTATTTGCTCTGCCATTCGTTCCCCCTGACTCTATATGCTTACAATGTTCTGAATAGTAACTTAATTTTATAACTTGTTTAATAAGATCGTGTTAATAAAAACAATTCTAGTGGTGAATTATTGCATTATAGCTTGATGGTCAGTGCAATCTTGTCTTTTGCGGGGAAAATGAGCCGTGCTTGCCGGCTTCATCTTAGCTCAATTGAAAGAGATTATTCTTCTTCATCGAACTTGTGTTCGATCAGTTGACACACCGCTTCGAGCGCGCGGCTAGCATCATCACCCTCAGCTAAGATAGTGATGTGCTCTCCTTGAGCTGACTCGAGCATTAACAGCCCCATCACACTATCTGCTGTTGCCGTTTTTCCTTCATGGCTTTGAACAGTGACGATGGCATCAAATGATTGGGCTAGCTCAACCAATTTGATTGCGGCACGGGCATGCAGCCCCAAACGGTTTTGGATTAAGACAGTTTTGCTCTCTAGGGGCATTGGCTAACCTTTTGAATTTTTCTCAAGTGAAGTATGACGTATCTGTACTTGATGCCCTAAGTCGGCAAAGTACTGACCAATTTGCTGGGTAAGATAGACTGAGCGGTGTTTGCCACCAGTACAACCGATCGCCACGGTGAGGTAGCTGCGGTTGTTTTTCTCTAATAATGGCAACCAGTGCTCAATAAATTTTTGTACTTGCAGCTTAAGCTCAATAACCTCTTGGTGGCTCTCTAAAAAGGCTCGAATAGGTGCATCTAAACCAGTGAGTGGGCGCAAATCCGGTTCCCAGTGTGGGTTAGGTAAGAAGCGCACATCAAAGACATAATCTGCATCACTAGGAATGCCGTATTTAAAGCCAAATGATTGAAAAACCATCACGAGGTCTTTTCGTTCACGGCCTTCAACTCGCTGACGAACGCTTTCACTTAACTCGTGTAAGGATTGGTTGCTGCTATCAATAATAAGATCGGCATGTTCTTTGAGCGGAGAGAGGATCTCCTTCTCTTTTTCGATCGCTTGCTCAAGAGAGGTATTTTCTAGACTTAAAGATAGCGGGTGGATACGGCGAGTTTCGCTATAGCGTTTTAGTAGAGTCTCTTTATTTGCGTCGAGGAAAAGTACACTCACGTCGCTCTCTTGCTTGAGCTTGGTTAATACATCTTCAACCAAAGAGGGCTCTTCTGGTAGGTTGCGAATATCAATGCTTACCGCAACGTTTTGTTTGCTATGTTGGATGGATTGGATAAAAACATCCAACATATTGACGGGAAGGTTGTCGACACAATAGTAGCCCAAATCTTCCAGCACACGTAGCGCAACACTTTTGCCAGCTCCAGACTGACCACTCACAACAATTAAGCGCATACCGATGTTTACCTGTTGATCATGATATCGTACAGCTCTTGATCCGATTGTGCTTTACGTAGCTGCTTTAGGATCTGTTTGTCATTCAGACGTTCAGCCATACAAGACAAGGTTTTGAGGTGCTCTTTACATTGTGCGTCTGGCACCAGTAGAGCGAAGAGGAGGTCAACCGGACGGTTATCGATAGCGTCAAACTCAATCGGGCTTTCACATTGCATGAGTACTGCGACCGCTTTGTCACTGGATTGCATACGAGCATGGGGAATGGCTATTCCATTTCCTATGCCAGTACTGCCCATTTTCTCGCGGCTGAGCATGCACTCAAAAAGTTCGGTAGGGTTTTGGCCTGTTTGCTCCGCGACGATTTCACTGATCATCTCTAGAGCACGTTTCTTACTTGTGCATTGGACTGCACTTTTGGTGCAGTCCAATGTTAGGATTTCGCTAAGTTGCATAAGTTAATGACTATTTAATTTTTCTTTGTGCTTATTCAGCTGTCTAACCAGTTTATCGGTTAGAGAGTCGATAGCGGCGTACATGTTTTCATCGTCCGCAGATGCATGTATTTCAGCTTGGTTTACGTGAAGGGTGGCTTCTGCGATTTGACGAAGTTTTTCAACTTTTAGCACCACATGGACACTGTTGATGTGCTCAAAAAAACGCTCAAGCTTTTGAAACTTTTCGTTTACGTAGTCTTGCATTGAATCGGTAAGATCAACGTGGTGGCCATTAATATTGATTTGCATAGACTTTCCTTCTCGGTTGCTGCCTACAATAGGCGTTTACGCTGACTTGAAGGGGCAATGCCCAATGATTCGCGGTACTTTGCTATTGTTCGTCTAGCTACCTGAATCCCTTGGTCAGCGAGTAAGGCTGCAATTTTGCTGTCACTAAGTGGTTTAGCGGTATTCTCCGCAGCCACTAGTTTTTTTATCAATGCGCGAATTGCAGTCGATGAACATTCTCCGCCATTATCCGTACTTACATGGCTAGAGAAGAAGTACTTCAATTCAAATATGCCACGCGGGGTGTGCATATATTTTTGTGTCGTAACCCTCGAAATAGTTGATTCATGCATATCTACGTCAAGAGCAACATCATTGAGTACCATCGGCTTCATAGCTTCTTCGCCATACTCAAAGAAATCTCTCTGATGTTCAACAATACACTTGGCAACTTTGAGCAGGGTCTCGTTTCTGCTCTCTAAGCTTTTTATTAACCACTTTGCCTCTTGCAAATTGGTTCGAATGTATTGGCTATCTGCACTGTTGCCTTTCCCCATCGCGGCGTAGTGTTGGTTTACTTTCAAACGCGGTATGGAGTCAGGGTTGATTGTAACAACCCACTTACCGTGATCTTTGAAGACAGACACATCAGGAACAACGTATTCGGCATGTTCGGTCGAGATCCGGCTACCCGGGCGAGGGTCCAGTTGCTGAATGAGTTTTAGAACTTCACGTAACTCCGCTTCTTTAAGCTTAGTTTCTTTAATGATCAGTTTGTAATCTCGATTGCCTAATTGATCGATATGTTCAGTAAGGATCAACTTGGCCTCATTAAGCCAAGGTGTATCTTCAGGGTAGGTAGCAAGTTGCAACAATAAACAGTCTTGCAAGTTGATTGATGCCATCCCTAAAGGGTCAAACTGCTGAATACGCTTACGAACCGCTTCGATCTCATCCAGCTCAATCTCTTCGTCATTAAAACTATCCAAGATATCCTGAAGGGAGATGGTCAGGTAGCCGTAGTCATCAATAGCGTCAATCAGTGCTAAGGCGATGGTTCTATCAACCTCACTAAATGGGGTGAGGTCGAGTTGCCAAATTAAATAGTCATGCAGGGATTCAGTGGTTTCCCCCTGATAGACTGGCATATCGTCATCAAGAGCAATACCAGTACTGCCAGTATTCGCGCTGTAGACATCGTCCCAAGTCGTGTCGATTTCGAGTTCTGAACTGATTTCTGATTTTTCAATGAGTTCGGAACTATCAGGAAGCTCAATCTCTGTCGCTTCCTGTGCGGTCTCTTTTTCCTCAGTTACATTTTTCTCTTCGCTGGTGGCCAGTTCGTCGTTCCCTTCTTCAACTTCCAGTAATGGGTTGGAATCCAACGCATCTTGGATCTCTTGTTGAAGGTCGAGTGTAGACAGCTGCAGTAAGCGAATCGCTTGCTGCAGTTGTGGCGTCATCGCCAACTGTTGTCCTAGCTTGAGTTGTAATGAGGGTTTCATGCAGTAATTAATGCCTTATAAAGTTCTACAGACTTTTTATTAATCATAGTCGGAATTGTTCACCGAGATAAACTTGCTTAACTTGTTCGTTGTTAAGTACGTCTTCTGGTGTACCTTCTGCAATTAGATGTCCTTGGCTTACGATGTAGGCTTTTTCACATACATCAAGAGTCTCTCGAACGTTATGGTCGGTAATCAATACACCTAAGCCACGATCACGGAGATGTTCAATGATCTTTTTAATATCGATAACCGAAATAGGGTCAACACCAGCGAATGGCTCATCCAGCAAGATAAACTGTGGATTGGCAGCCAAGGCGCGTGCGATCTCAACGCGCCGACGCTCGCCCCCTGATAGTGCCATACCTGCGCTTTCGCGTATGTGCTGAATGTGGAATTCCTCTAATAAATCTTCCAATTTATCTTGGCGCTCTTCACGAGTGAGCTCTTCACGAGTTTCGAGCACGGCCATAATATTGTCTTGCACAGAGAGTTTACGGAAGATGGAGGCTTCTTGCGGTAGGTAACCGATACCCATACGCGAGCGGCTATGCATTGGCAGAATACTAATATCTTGCCCGTCAATGCTGATACTGCCTTCATCGCGAGCCACTAGACCAACGATCATGTAAAACGAGGTTGTTTTACCTGCGCCGTTTGGCCCTAGAAGGCCCACAATTTGCCCAGACTCAACCGCTAAGCTAACGTCCGAGACCACTTTTCTGTTTTTGTAGCTCTTGGCTAAGTGCTCTGCTTTTAAAATCGCCATAATTATTCTTGTACTGCTTGAGGCTGAAGTACGGTTTGTACGCGGTCGCCTTTTTGCTTACCGTCAGCAATGAGCTTCTGTGATGAAATGTGGTAACGAATGTGGTTACCACGAATTTCACTGTCATCTTGTGCCAGCATTGCTTGGTCAATCATCGTTAACTGATCTTGGTTCACATCGTAGTAAAGCTCTTTAGCTTCACCATGCAATGTCTTACCGTCATCGGTTAACTGTGAAAAGGTGGCGAGTTTGCCATAGCCTTCAATTTTCTTAATTGAGCCGTCTGCTTTGTCACGAGTTACAACGATCTTGTCAGCATTGATGTTAATACTGCCTTGCTTAAGTTTTACGTCGCCAAGGAAGGTGACTTGGTTGCTCTGCATATCAAGCTGCTGACTGTCTGAATCAATGTACACAGGTTGCTCGCGGTCTGTCGACAGCGCTAGAGCCTGTGTTGAAGCAAACAAGCAGGCGATTAAACTAAGGTGTGAGAGTTTCATATCTGCCTTGTACATGTTTGTAGAGTGTTGCGGTATTCTCAGCGAAATTACCTTTCATCGCTTGACCGACGGTTTCAAACTGCGGGCCGACCAATGTGACTTGGTTGTCTGCCCAAAAATCTCGATTATCTAACTGAATGCTTATTGTGTCAGTTGATAAAGTGTCAAAGCCGGAGTCGGGTAGTAAATTTTTAGCGAGAACATTGCTTTTCAGTACCAAAACATGATCTTTACTAAGTGTTCCGTGATCCGCTGTGATCTCCCATTCTTGAGTGCTGCCCTGTTGATAAACTTTCAAAACAGGGTATTCAAAAATGGTGTCGCCATTACTGGCATAATTGTTTAAACGCGCCGATGTTATCACATAGCTACGAACACCCTGTGCATTGAATGAGGTGTTGACCAAGCCTTGTCCCGTAAAAATGGGTAGTTCGACATCCGGTTCTACCTGTATATCGTAATCAGCTTGATCGCGCATCAAGTAGTAACCTGAGGCGGCAATAATAGCGATCAAAACCAAATATCCGATACGAGTGAGACTCATATACTTAAACCTTTATGCACGTCTAGTTCGTTTCGAGCTTGCAAAATTAAGTCACAAACTTCTCGTACGGCACCATGACCGCCACGAATGTTAGTCACATAGTTTGCTCGCTGTGCCAGTAGGGGATGCCCATCTGCGACGCAAACTTTTAGTGCGACTTTTTCCATCACTGGCCAGTCAATTAAGTCATCACCAATATAGCCAGTTTGTTCTGGTGCGATATTGAGTTTTTGGCAAATGTCTTGATAAGCTTTCACTTTGTCATCTTGTCCCTGATAAATCAGGGAGATACCCAATGCTGTCATTCGGTTCTCGACAATTTGCGAACGACGACCAGTGATGATGGCAATCTCGATGCCTGCATTCATCAGTGACTTGACGCCGTAGCCGTCACGAGTGTGGAAGGTTTTTAACTCTTCACCGTTGTTGCCCATATAGATTAGACCATCAGAAAACACCCCATCGACATCGCAGATCAACAATTTGATCTGTTTAGCGATTTCAAGAATTTCTGTGTCTACCTGTCCGTAAAGTGTGGCGACTTTTGTCGTCATTACATTACTCCAGCTTTAAGTAAATCGTGCATGTTCAATGCACCGACTACTTGGTTATCTTGGCAAAGCAGTAATCCGTTAATGCTTTTCTCTTGCATTAAGTTTACTCCTTCTGCAGCCAGCATGTTAGGGCTGGCAACAGTTGGATTTTTCGTCATTACATCACCGATGCAGGTAGAATGAATGTCGATGCGTTTGTCTAAAATTCGACGTAGGTCGCCATCGGTAAAAATACCTTGTAGCTGTAGTGCGTTATCAACCACAGCAGTCATACCAAGCCCTTTCTCGCTGATCATCAGTAGCGCATCTCGAATCAAGGTCTCTGGCGAAACTAACGGTAGTTTGTCGCCGGTATGCATAATGTCTTCGAGTTTGAGGAGTAGCTTGCGACCTAGTGCTCCACCTGGATGTGACAAGGCAAAATCTTCTGCTGTAAAACCACGGGCTTGCATTAGCGCCATTGCCAAGGCATCACCCATCACCAGAGTTGCAGTGGTACTTGAGGTCGGAGCCAATTGAATTGGACAAGCCTCTTTAGGAACCGTGATTTGCAGGTGGATATCTGCCAACTTCGCCATGGTCGAGTTTGGCTTACCTGTCATGCTGATGATAGTAATTTTTAAGCGTTTAAGCACAGGAAAAAGTGAGAGGATTTCGTGCGCTTCACCTGAGTTTGATATCGCAAGAACAATATCACCCGGTTCAATCATGCCTAAATCACCATGGGCGGCTTCACCTGGGTGAACAAAAAATGATGAGGTACCAGTACTGGCGAGTGTTGCCGCTATTTTATTTCCAATATGACCGGATTTACCCATCCCCATTACAACAACTTTTCCCTCTTTGTTGTTCAAGATGGTGTCACATGTGGCGACAAAGTTTTCATCAAAATACTGGTCAAGTTGCTGCAGCGCTTCCACTTCAGTGTTGAGCACATCTAGCGCAGCTTTGCGGTAGTCAAACATTTGAAATTCCTGCAATCAGTTAAGCGGTCATATTGGCAATGAGATAGCCTTGGTAGGCAATGAAAATAACAAACAGCACCGCACCTTCAAATCGATTGATGCTGCGAGACTTACCAAGTGCCATCACGACAAGTAATAGGGAAACACCAAGCATGACCCAAAAATCACGTCCCATGACAAACTCGCTGAGTATGGATGGGTTGAGAATGCCCGGGATACCCATTACCGCGAGTATATTAAATACGTTAGAGCCGATGATGTTACCCACGGCCATATCATCTTCACCTTTCATCACCCCCGCAACAGAGGCGGCTAACTCAGGTAAACTGGTTCCGACGGCAATGATAGTTAAGCCAATCACCAGATCACTCATACCGAAGTATTTGGCGATAACAACCGAACTGTCGACCAGTGTATCGGCGGATAATGGTAATACGATAAGACCCACTACTACCCAGAGTATCGCCTTCCAGTTGTTGACGCCTTCCGGTACTTCAGACTCTTGTTCGTCTAACATAATATCGCCATTTTTCTTTTCTTTACGGCTAATGTGCAGCATCGCCAGAATGAAAGCGATAAATAGGATGAAAAGCAGCACACCTTCCATAAAACCAAGGTGGTTGTCCCAAAGAATGACACCGGAAACACCCGTAACGGCGATCATGAGTGGTAACTCGCGACGTAATACAGCAGAGCTAATTGAAAGCGGCTTGATTAGTGCAGTAATACCTAAGATTAAAGCGATGTTCGCGATGTTTGAGCCGAGAACATTACCCACCGCAGTGTCTGTTTTTCCATCTAATGCGGCGGTGGCAGAGACCATCATTTCTGGTGCAGATGAGCCCATGGCTAAGATCGTCATACCAATGACAAGTGGCGAGATACCAAAGTTTCTTGCAAGTGCTGCAGAACCGTAAACCAATCGATCTGCACTCCAAACTAAGAAAATGAGACCAACTATAAGGAACGCAACCGCTTCAAACATGATATTTCCCAACTTATCGACAAACTGAACAATTTAACCGCCAATTTTGACTTGTTGCCGTATAAAAGGGAAGCTGAAGATTGAATTATTTGTTGCACATTATGTAATTACATTTGTGGTTAAAGAGATAACTGGTGTTCTAGAAGCGTCACATTTAATTGAACAGTGCTTTTAATTATTAGGTAATCTGCTTATGATTGCCTATTCAACAAGGATTCTGACGACGAGTACCTAATGTCATCAAGTGATTTGGTTACGCTCAAAGATGTCACTTTCTCAAGAGGAGATAGGACGATTTTTGATCACGTAAACCTACATGTTCCCAAAGGCAAAGTGACTGCCATTATGGGGCCATCTGGGATCGGAAAAACAACCCTACTGCGACTGATCGGTGGGCAATTGGCACCTGACAGCGGTTCGGTGTTGTTTGATGCTCTCGACATTCCTAAATTAAGTCGCCGCAAGCTCTATCAAGTGAGAAAAAAGATGAGCATGCTTTTCCAGTCTGGCGCACTTTTTACCGACCTGAACGTCTTTGATAACGTTGCCTTTCCATTGCGAGAGCATACTGAGCTGGATGAAACGCTGATCCATACCTTGGTATTGCTGAAGCTTGAAGCGGTTGGCTTACGTGGCGCGGCGCAGTTAATGCCGAGCGAGCTATCAGGGGGGATGGCGCGCCGAGCTGCACTTGCCCGGGCGATTGCTCTCGACCCTGAATTGATCATGTATGACGAACCATTTGTTGGGCAAGACCCGATTACGATGGGGGTACTTGTAGAGTTGATCCGCAATTTAAATCAAGCGTTAGGCGTGACATCGATTGTTGTGTCGCATGATGTACCCGAAGTAATGAGCATTGCAGACTGGGTTTATATCCTTGCGAATGGCAAGGTAATCGCTTGTGGCACTCCGCAAGAGTTGCGAGATAACCCTGATCCTCAAGTTCAGCAGTTTCTATTGGGTGATGCGGATGGTCCTGTGCCATTTCGTTTCCCTGCCAAACCTATTGCCGAGGATCTATTTCGATGATGCATCATCTGATTGAATTTGTTGCCGCGACGGGGCGTCGAACGATGTCGACTTGTCGCGTTTTTGGTCGCGCAACTCTGATGCTCTTCGGTGCGTTAGCGAGTCGTCCTCAGCCGATCAAAAATGCCCCTTTGTTAATCAAGCAGCTTTACAGTGTAGGCGTTCAGTCACTTCTGATCATTCTGCTGTCAGGCTTGTTTATTGGTATGGTGTTGAGCCTGCAAGGCTATGTCATTTTGATCGATTTTGGTGCAGAGGGAGCGCTTGGTCAGATGGTCGCACTGTCTTTGTTACGTGAGCTAGGTCCTGTGGTTACCGCCCTTTTATTTGCCGGTCGTGCAGGTTCCGCTTTGACGGCTGAGATTGGCTTAATGAAAGCAACAGAGCAGTTATCATCGATGGAAATGATGGCGGTGGACCCTCTCAAGCGCGTGATTGCACCACGTTTTTGGGCTGGGGTAATTTCAATGCCGCTGCTCACGATGATTTTTATGGCTGTCGGGATTTGGGGCGGACAGTTAGTCGGGGTTGATTGGAAAGGGATCGACCATGGTAGCTTCTGGTCAACCATGCAAGCCTCTGTCGATCTTGGCCAAGATATCGGTAATAGCTTTATCAAGAGCTTAGTATTCGCTATCACTGTAACTTGGATAGCGCTCTTTAATGGATACGATGCGATTCCGACTTCGGAAGGCATCAGCCGTGCGACAACTCGCACAGTAGTACACTCTTCTCTGGCAGTACTTGGACTAGACTTTGTACTGACCGCATTGATGTTCGGGAATTAATCATGCAACAGACACGTAAAACAGAATTATGGGTTGGTAGCTTTGTATTGGCAGGAATTTGCGCAGTTTTGATTATGATTTTTCAAGTTGCTGACGTAAAAAGCTTGGGTTCAAACGATACTTACACGGTGAGTGCCGAGTTTGACAATATAGGCAGTTTGAAAGTGCGTTCACCAGTCAAAGTGGGCGGTGTAGTGGTTGGTCGTGTGACGGCGATTAGTCTCAACCCTGAATCATTGTTGCCAGTAGTAAAAATGGCTATCAACAGTCAGTTTGATCAGTTCCCTGAAACATCTAGTGTGCAGATCTTAACGTCTGGTCTAATTGGCGAGCAGTATATTGGCCTCGTGCCAGGGTTTGTGTTTGAAGATGAACAAATGCTGGTGGATGGCGACTATATTGAAGATACCAAGTCTGCCTTGGTGCTTGAGGATCTTATTGGTCAAGTGCTGTATAGCGTTGGTGGCGGATCTAAGGCAGGAGAGTAAAAATGTTAAAGAAGTTTCTAGTTTTAATTTGTGCACTTTGGCTGCCAGTGGCTGCTAATGCGGTTGAAATTGATAAAACCCAACCCTATCAAATGATGACGGGTGTGGCTGAAATTGCCTTTGATCGCCTTAAAGCCGAGCAGGCAATGGTTAAGCAAGATCCTAATCACCTAAAAGTGATCGTTGAACAAGAGCTAATGCCTTACGTTAACTACAAGTATGCGGCACTTAAAGTTCTGGGTCCAAATGTGAAAAAAGCCAAGAAAGCGGATGTGCTGGAATTTATGCAAGCATTTCGTGAGTACTTAATTGCTTCATACGCGCAAGTGCTGACTCAATATACGGATCAGCAGTTAGAGTTTGAACCAGAGAAAAAGGTTGAGGCTGGAAAGTCGATAACCACGGTAAAAGTGGATATTGTTGATACTCCGCGTCCAAACATTAAACTTGAGTTTAAGCTCCGCAAAGATAAGCGTAGTGGTGAGTGGCAGGTTTTCGATATGGTGGCGGAAGGCATCAGCTTACTCTCAAGCAAGCAATCAGAGTGGAGTAGTAAGTTGCGCCAAGAAGGGGTGTTAGCCGTGGCTAAAGACCTTGAAAGCCTTGCAGCTCAACCGATTCGCTTTGAGGCTAAGCAATGATTGAGCACCCTCAATGGCAGCAAACGGATGAACATCTTAGTATGCTTACTGGTCCTGTTAATCGTGATAGCGTGCCTGCACTGTGGAATGCGATTAAGCAATGGCAACCCAATCAATCAGAGTTGGAGTTGAATCTTGCTGGAATTGAACGGGTAGACTCTGCTGGTATGGTGATGTTGATTCATCTTTTAGAGCATGCAAAAAAACAAAACTGTCATATAATGTTCAGCTTCGTGCCAGCGCAACTTAGCACTTTGCTGGCGTTAAGTAATGTAGATAAATACATTGCTGAGCACATAAAGAACTAATTTAGAGGTAAATTGTGGATAGCGCAAAAGTACAACAGATATTAAACGAAGCACTAAAGCTAGAAGAACTACACGTTAAGGGCGAGGGTAGCCACTACGAAGTGATCGCTGTTGATGCTTGTTTCGATGGAATGAGTCGCGTTAAGAAACAACAAACTATTTATGCTCCGCTGATGGAGTATATTCAAAGAAATGACATCCACGCTCTTTCTATTAAGGCATATACGCCAGAAGAGTGGGCTCGTGATAAGAAGTTGATGTCACTATAAGGTTTAGTAATGGAAAAATTTCGAGTAACTGGTTCTAAGCAGCCATTAGTGGGTGAAGTCACTATTTCGGGTGCGAAGAATGCCGCCCTTCCAATTCTTTTTGCATCAATTTTGGCGGAAGAACCTGTGGAGGTAACTAACGTTCCTCACCTGCGTGACATCGACACGACAATGGAATTGCTAAAACGTTTAGGCGCGAAGGTTGAACGTAACGGCTCCGTGCACGTTGATCCAAGCAGTATTAATGAGTTTTGCGCACCATACGACCTTGTAAAGACGATGCGTGCTTCTATTTGGGCACTAGGCCCACTCGTTGCGCGTTTTGGGCAAGGCCAAGTTTCTCTACCAGGTGGGTGTGCGATTGGCGCACGACCTGTAGACCTACACATTCACGGTTTAGAGCAACTAGGTGCGACCATTACGTTAGAAGATGGTTATGTAAAGGCATCGGTTGATGGTCGCCTTAAAGGGGCTCACATCGTGATGGACAAAGTGAGCGTTGGTGCCACGATTACCATTATGTGTGCTGCGACTTTAGCCGAAGGTACAACGGTATTAGACAATGCCGCACGTGAACCTGAAATAGTCGATACTGCTGACTTTCTTAACAAGCTAGGTGCCAAAATTTCTGGTGCAGGTACTGACACCATCACTATCGAGGGTGTTGAGCGTCTGGCTGGTGGTAAGCACGCAGTTGTGGCTGACCGTATCGAAACGGGAACTTTTCTTGTTGCAGCGGCAGTCTCTGGCGGTAAAGTAGTGTGTCGTAATACGCATGCGCATTTGCTTGAAGCGGTATTGGCCAAGCTGGAAGAGGCTGGAGCGAAAGTTGAAACTGGTGAAGACTGGATTTCAGTAGACATGACAGGACGCGAGCTAAAAGCCGTGACAGTTCGTACCGCTCCTCACCCAGGTTTTCCTACCGATATGCAAGCGCAGTTTACACTGTTGAACATGATGGCTAAAGGTGGTGGTGTGATCACCGAAAACATCTTTGAAAACCGCTTTATGCATGTGCCTGAACTTATGCGTATGGGAGCCAAAGCTGAGATTGAGGGTAATACTGTAATCTGTGGCGATGTAGAGACTCTCAGCGCCGCGCAAGTAATGGCGACGGATTTACGTGCATCAGCGAGCTTGGTTATCGCTGGCTGTATTGCTCAAGGTGAAACCATTGTTGACCGCATTTACCACATCGATCGTGGCTACGATAAGATTGAAGATAAATTGTCGGCACTGGGTGCGAAGATTGAACGTTTTCGTGACTAACGAACTCGCCTTTAGCTAACAAATGTAAGCCGAAACTCAGGTTTCGGCTTTTTTATGGCCGTAAGATCCGTTAAATTATGGCCACTGTCCTTTCTCATCCGTATTTGGAGAGCGTTAATGATTGCACTGTTACGTGTTTTCGCCGTCGCGATTTTCGCGATAGTCATGTTTGTATTTGGTTGTGGTTATTGCTTATTAAGCCCTCGCAACCCAAAACACGTATTCACCTTTGGGCGCTTGTTCGGCAAGATGTCGCGCGTTTTTGGTATTAAACTAGAACTGCGCATTCCTGAGGATGCGTACACACGAGGTCAGCATATCTATATTGCTAACCATCAAAATAACTGGGATCTATTTACAGTCTCTTCTGCGGTGACACCAAAAGTGGTGACGGTCGGTAAGAAGAGCTTGGCATGGCTCCCTTTGTTTGGTCAGCTCTACTGGTTGACGGGGAATATCTTGATTGACCGTGCTAATCGCAGTAAAGCGGTAGGGACGATAGATCAGGTTGTCGACAATATGAAAAGCAGTGATGTCTCGGTGTGGATGTTCCCAGAAGGGACTCGCTCACGCGGTCGTGGCTTACTGCCATTTAAAACCGGTGCATTTCACGCCGCAATTGGTGCACAGGTTGGTGTCATTCCTATTGTGTGCAGTTCGACAGATGGCATTAAGTTTAACCGCTGGGACAACGGTCATGTAATTGTGGAAATGCTTCCTCCAGTGAGTACCGAAGGTTACCGTAAAGAGCAAGTTCGTGAACTTGCCAACCTCTGTCGCGAGCAAATGGTCGCGAAGTTGGCTGAACTTGATGAAGAGGTTAAACAGCGCAATCAAGCCAGTCAAAAAGCCATCAACTAGTTATTGATAGGTAATTAACATCGATAAAAAAGCGTGTGGTTGGTCGCACGCTTTTTTTATGTCTTTAGCAGCACGCTGTAATCTATGGCGGTTTTTGCTTTAGTAACCCCCAGAGTAACCGTGGGGGTGATATGCGATATCAAAGACTATTTTTTGCATTACTGCTAATGGCAATCAGTGGATGTGGGCCAGCTGATATTGACGTGGTCCAAAGTCAAAGTAAGTTTGACCCCGTCGTTGAGCGGGTCATGAGTGGTAAGTCCAATAACATACACTCCTTAATTGCTTGGCAAAATGGCGAGAAGGTATTTGAACTGCACCGGCAGGGTGGAGGTACCTTTGGCAACCAAAAAACCTCTAACGTGCCTGTTGGGGCGCATCAGCTACACAACCTACATTCGGTGACCAAATCATTTGTCGCGACATTGGTATTTATCGCGATTGACGAAGGTAAGCTCGCCAACTTAGATGTCCCGGTTTTCTCACTTTTCCCTGAATATCAGCAAGCTGATCGAGTCAGCAAAATGTCGATAACTGTTCGTGATGTGATGAACATGTCGACAGGGTATGCGCTAGATGAACTAGCGACTCCTTATCGTCAAGGGTCAGGTAATGTATTTAATCGCCACTATATGGCTAAAGATCTCCAAGCTATGTTCTTAGAAACCAAGCTTGCTTTTGAACCGGGCAGTCGCTTTGCCTACAGTGGGTTGTCGACGGTAGGGTTGTCTAAAATAATTGAGCGTCTATATCACCAGCCTTTTGCGGAGGTAATGCGTGAGAAACTATTTAAACCATTAGGGATTAGCAACTATCGTTGGTTAACTCAGCATGGTAGCAATGAACCTGGAGCGGATTGGGGATTGATGCTATCTCCGCTTGATATGGGGAAGTTTGGTTTGATGTGGCTTAATCGCGGTCATTATCAGGGGAGTCAAATCGTTGCTTCACATTGGTTTGATATGCTGCGCTCGAGCTCGTTTTATAGCTATAGTATGGGTTATCGTCTTCATTTCTGGCAGATATCACGTGTGGGTGGTGCGGTTGCCGCAGTGGGAATTGGTGAGCAGTACATAGTGATGTTGCCGAACGAGCAAGCTGTGATTGTTGCAACTGGAGGCAATTATGACATGCCGAATGCACCTTCACTTGAAGCGGTGAGGTTGTTAGCAAGTTTGTTGTGATAAGATGCGAAGAAATAAAAAAAGCCAAGTCGTGAGACTTGGCTTTTGAAATTGGCTCCTCCTGCTGGGCTCGAACCAGCGACCTGCGGATTAACAGTCCGTCGCTCTACCAACTGAGCTAAGGAGGAACTATTTTTATAAGTGGTGCCGACTACCGGAGTCGAACTGGTGACCTACTGATTACAAGTCAGTTGCTCTACCTACTGAGCTAAGTCGGCGCCTAATCAACAAGACTAATATCTCATCGATTGAAATTGGCTCCTCCTGCTGGGCTCGAACCAGCGACCTGCGGATTAACAGTCCGTCGCTCTACCAACTGAGCTAAGGAGGAACTATATTTAATAAGTGGTGCCGACTACCGGAATCGAACTGGTGACCTACTGATTACAAGTCAGTTGCTCTACCTACTGAGCTAAGTCGGCGCACTGTATTCTTTTTTTTGTCGTTCGTGCTAAGCACCAACAACGAGAAATTGTGGTGCCCGGAGGCGGAATCGAACCACCGACACGAGGATTTTCAATCCTCTGCTCTACCGACTGAGCTATCCGGGCGACGAGGTGTATTAAACGGCTTTTCGCTTTTCAGGTCAACATTAAATTGCAAAAAAAATATCGTTTGTTGCTTTTCTATACTTAATGGGCTGTTTTTGTTCGTTTACCCTCAATTTCGCTTTGCGCAAAGCGGACTTTAGCACCTAAAAGCATAGAAATAATGTTGCTTAGAAGATAAAAAAGCACGCCAATATGCGTGCTTTTGTCGGTTTAGGTTCTGATTAGTGCTTAACGGTGAACTTGCTCATCCAGTTTTCAAGCTCATTAGCCAGTTGCGCAAGGCTTTGCGTGCTATTGTGACTTTCGATCACGACATTACCTAATTGGCTGCCACTCTCTTCAATCATATTAATCCGCATTGAAATGTCGTCACTCACTTCGGTTTGCTCTGCGGCAGCAGTGGCGATCTGATGACTCATTTGTGAAATAGACTCCAGTGCTACTACGATTTGCTGAAGTGCTTCAGAAGCGTGTTGCGATTCTTCTACCGTGCTTTGGCTGGTGGCAGCACATACATCCATTGTTTGGATAGCGTTACGAGAGCCTTCTTGCAGGTTGGTAATCATCTGCTGAATCTCTTTGGTGCTAGATTGAGTGCGACCAGCAAGATTACGAACTTCGTCTGCTACAACCGCGAATCCTCGACCTTGTTCGCCTGCTCGCGCAGCTTCAATCGCCGCATTGAGAGCAAGTAGGTTAGTTTGCTCAGCAATATCACCAATGACATCGAGAACTTTAACGATATTGTTTACATCATTATCTAGGTCGGACACCGCTTGGCTCGCAGTGCCAAGTTGTGCGGCCAAACCTTGGATGTTATCGACAGTATTATGAATCAACTGCTGAGTATGCTGGCTCTGCTTGTCTGCTTCATCCGTGTTGCGTGCTGTGTCGCTGGCAGAGTCGGCCACATTGTTGGCTGATGATGCCATTTCAGTCATTGCAGTGGCGATCATCGCGGTAGATTGCTGCTGAGAGTCGGTCAGTTGTGTAATGGATGACGCTCGGTCTTCCAGACTGACAAGCTCTTGACGTAAGGCAACCATTGATGAATCGAGGTTATTGACCAGTTGCGCTAAGGAAAGACTCATTTGTTGTACAGCGTGGTAAATACTGCCTTGAGGTGCGTCGTTAGTAAACGAAGTTTGGATTTCGCCATTTGCAACTGCTCGAACAGCACTGTGTACTTCATGAGGTTCGCCGCCAAGGAGCGCCAGTATTCTGCGAATAGCGACAATTAGAATGGTTAAGATGCTAGCTGCGATCACTAGGCACATTGCTAACTGCCACTGTGCCGTCGACCAAAAGCGAGCATTGACTTCATTAAAGCCAATACCCGTACCTACCACCCAGCCCCAGTGTGGGGTTTTTTCTGCAATCGAATGTTTTTCTTCAATCGAGCCGTCAGGCAGTTTTTGTGTCCAGGTGTACTCCACCATTTGACCTTTTGACTTGCCTAATACATCAAGAATCAATTGACCGACACTATCGCCGTTGCCATCTTTGAAGTCGTGGAAGCTGGTGCCATGTAATTGGGGATCTAACGGGGCGGCAACAAAGTCCATATTGTCGTCAGCGACATAAACATACTCGTTATCTTTGTAAATGTTATTGCGCAGTAGGCGAGTGGCTAAAGCTTTCGCTTGATCTTCAGGCATGCTGCCTTCGGCAGCCATTTTCTCGACTTCGGTTAAAATGCTGTAGGCACTTCTGAACAGCTCGGTAACTCGAGCTTGATTGTCTAAGCTGCTGGCAACTCGCAATGTCCATAAGCCGGTGGCAGTTAAAGCTAGAAGCGCAGTTAAAATAATGGCCGACAGTATGTAGGCTTGGGTTTTGAGTTTCATACTTCCTCACGATATCAAAGGTGACACGACGCTTAACTTTTAGGTGTGCTGGGAAAACAAGCACGCTGGTAAGGTGGTTATTGTATTGTGACGAAAATATTACATTATACTTTCTGTCTGCATCTTTAGTTGAGTTAGGAAATATGATGGAGATTAAATTTTTAGCGCGAAATAAATGTGTTGCAGTCAAAAGTATTGAGCTAGTGTGCAATCTTGAGTTTTAAATTAATAGCCGTCTTTTTTTAGACTACCAGAGTGGGGCAGGGCTTTGGTATCAACTTGTTTCTATGCTGATGATTGTGTTCGGGCTAAAGGGCGTGATTAAGCTTGGTGAGATAGTAAGGATGTTTGTTAGCGCAGATAAGAAAAAAGCCACGTCTTTCGACATGGCTTCTTAAAGTGGCTCCTCCTGCTGGGCTCGAACCAGCGACCTGCGGATTAACAGTCCGTCGCTCTACCAACTGAGCTAAGGAGGAACTATTCTGTTTGTGTCTTACGTGAGTAAGCGCACCAAATAATGGTGCCTCGAGGCGGAATCGAACCACCGACACGAGGATTTTCAATCCTCTGCTCTACCGACTGAGCTATCGAGGCAAAAGAATGGTGCCGACTACCGGAGTCGAACTGGTGACCTACTGATTACAAGTCAGTTGCTCTACCTACTGAGCTAAGTCGGCACACTATATTCTTTTACTAATTGTTGGCATCTAAACACCAGCAATTAAGAAATTGTGGTGCCCGGAGGCGGAATCGAACCACCGACACGAGGATTTTCAATCCTCTGCTCTACCGACTGAGCTATCCGGGCTAACGGAGCGCTATTAAACGGATTTTCGCTCCTGTCGTCAACATGTTTTTTCAAATAAATTCAAAAAACTGTTTGTTCGCTTGGTTTTTGTTCGAAAGTCATGCTTAAGTTTTACCTCGGTTAAATTCCTTTTTGTAATTTGTAACTTTTTGTAGGTAACGACGCGCTTCTGCTTTGGGGTGTTTATTGGTTAGCGCCCAATAAACTTGGTTCGGTTGTAGCGAGTTGATATCTCGCATCGCACGTTTTCGGTCACTACGATTAAAGGTGTTCAAAACGCCACCTGTTCCGCCGTTGTAGGCTGAAATCATGGTGTACTCGAGAGTGAGTGGGTGATTGACGTCTTTTAAGTAGCGATTTTTTAGGATGTAAAAATACGCGGTACCTGTATCAATGTTGTTTTCTGGGTTAAATAAATACTCAGGACTTGGCTCTCCTGAACGGTTTTTGACCAGTTTAAATACGTCACGCCCGGCTGTTTTGGGCACCACTTGCATCAATCCATAGGCATTGGCCCAACTGACCGCGTAAGGGTTAAAGCTACTCTCTGTTTTGATAATGGCGTAGATCAAGTCTTCAGGAATATCGTATTTGCGTGAGGCGCGGCGGACGATATCAGCGTATTGATAGCTGCGGATCTCAACTTGATCTTCGACTAATGGGATCTCAACGTAATACGCTTTCTTAAAGTCGACATCTTTGACTTTGAGCTTGTTCGCGATGAGGTAGTCAGCAAAGCGATTAGCACGCCATGACCATTGAATCGGTTTGTTGTCTTGGTCGACAACCTGTTGGTAAAGAAACGGGCGACCTTCTAGTTTAATACTTTTTGATGAGAAAAGATCGACACTCATTGGATCATCAGGGGTTAATAAGGTCGTGATGATTGCGTTTTTAAGGTGCTGTTTGGGATCGGTAGGTGATACCGTTTCAACAATGATTGTTCCCTTGGCAAAGTCCACTTCTGAACGGCTGAGGTAGTTATCGATGTACTTTACGTAATTACTCTTACCCGCCACTTTTATCTCACGACTTCCCCAACGTTTTTCAATATTGCCGGAAAAGCTACTGATCAGTGCGTCTAAGGCCGCGGTGTCTTTTTCAAATTGCCCAGGAAGTTGCGCGAGGTTTTTGGCAAAACGGTTGGTGGGTTCGTAGTTGACATCATAGATGCTCTCGACGAACTCGCGGCTACAGCCAACTAACAGCATCGCTGCAAAAAAGTAGACAAGTTTTTTCATCTTTGCCCTAGGAAAGTCAGTGTAAAAAAAAGACACCGCAGTGAACTACGATGCCATTTCATATTGAATATTAGGTATTACTCACTCGGTGGCGTATAGCCTTCGATGTGAACGTCTTTACCTTCAAACAAGAAGTTGACCATTTCTGTTTCCAGTAGCTTGCGATGCTCTGGATCCATCATATTTAGCTTTTTCTCATTGATTAGCATTGTCTGCTTGTGTTGCCACTCTGCCCATGCTTGTTTTGAGATGTTGTCGAAGATTTTTTTACCTAGCTCGCCTGGGTAAAGTTGAAAATCAAGACCTTCTGCGTCTTGCTTTAGACGAGCACAAAATACCGTGCGGCTCATAACAGGTTCCTTATTAACTATTGAAGTTCAAATGGCAAACTTTCCAGCAATTGCTTGACCGGTGCTGCTAAGCCAACTTCTTTTGGTTGAGATAAGTTATACCAAAGACCTTTGCTTGCTTCCATTACCGCATCAGGCTGATTTGATAGATCCAACAAAATCGGCGTGATATCGAGGTGATAGTGGCTAAAGGTATGGCGAAATGCAATTAGTTGTTGAGTTCGTTTGATACTGTTGGTGTTAATATGGCGCGATGCTAATTGCTCATCTATGTCTGCGGTACTGTTTTCAGGAAAGCAATATAAACCACCCCAAATGCCCGCAGGTGGGCGTTGTTCCAACCACACTTGTCCGTTGTAGTGCAGCATGACAAACCATGTTTGCTTGATGGGTTTGTCTTTCTTAGGCTTTTTGCCTGGATAATCAAGAGGGTTCCCTTGAGCTTTCGCAGCACATAAGTTTTCGACAGGACATAGGCCGCATTTGGGTCTGCTGCGTGTACAGACCATCGCTCCCATATCCATCATCGCTTGGTTGTACTTATCAGTATCGTTTTTCGGGGTATGTTGCTGCGCATATTCCCAAAGCTGGTTTTCCACTTTTTTCTGCCCCGGCCAGCCATCAACAGCGAAACTGCGCGCCAATGTCCTTTTAACGTTGCCGTCTAAAATCGCATGAGGCTGCTTATAAACCGATGAGAGGATAGCCGCTGCGGTGGAGCGTCCGATTCCCGGCAATGCGTTTAGCTGCTCAATATCTGTTGGAAACTCACCATGATATTCGTTAGCGACAATCTTTGCTGCTTTATGTAAGTTTCGAGCTCGGGCGTAATAACCAAGCCCAGTCCAAAGATGGAGAACTTCATCTTGCTCTGCGTTTGCAAGTTCAATCACAGTGGGAAAACGTTCAAGGAAGCGTTGATAATAAGGGATCACCGTCGCAACTTGAGTTTGCTGCAACATAATTTCCGATAGCCAAACACTATAGGCTGTTTTGTTTTGTTGCCATGGTAGGTTTTTCCTTCCATAGGCGTCATACCAAGTAATTATGGCTTGGGCGAAAGGCGTCACGACTTGCTCGATTATAATTTGTAAGAGTAATGGGCTAAAATTGCATCACAGAATGCAGGGTAAATACAACCGATAAAGTCTAAGGTTTTTTTGCAGCCATTGATTAGCACTCAAATTTGTTGCGTAAGAGAAACCATCCAGAGTAAGAAATACTTGCACCAATGGTAATTCTTTGGATAATCACAATCCCCTTAAATCGAGACCAATTTTTAAACAGGCGAAACCATGAGTGAAGTGACCACGAACGAATACAATGAAGACGGCAAGTTGATCCGCAAAATACGCAGTTTTGTACGTCGTGAAGGCCGTCTTACCAAAGGTCAAGAAAATGCGATGAAAGAGTGTTGGCCAACGATGGGTATCGACTACCAGCCTCAACTTCTTGATTGGAAAGAAGTGTTTGGTAACGACAACCCAGTGGTACTAGAAATTGGTTTCGGTATGGGTGCCTCTCTTGTTGAAATGGCGAAAAACGCACCAGAGAAGAACTTTATTGGTATTGAAGTACATAGTCCTGGTGTCGGTGCATGCTTATCAGATGCGCGAGAAGCTGGCGTGACCAATCTACGTGTTATGTGCCACGATGCTGTGGAAGTATTTGAGCATATGATTCCTAACGGTAGCTTGAGCACCCTTCAACTGTTCTTCCCTGACCCATGGCATAAAAAGCGTCACCACAAACGCCGCATCGTTCAGCTTGAGTTCGCTGAAATGGTACGTCAAAAGCTTAAGCTGGAAGACGGTATTTTCCATATGGCGACTGACTGGGAAAACTATGCAGAGCATATGATTGAAATCATGAACCAAGCGCCTGGTTTCGCTAATATCGCGACTGATGGAGATTACATTCCTCGTCCTGAAGAACGCCCGCTTACTAAATTTGAAGCCCGTGGTCATCGTTTAGGTCATGGTGTTTGGGATATCAAATACAAACGTACAGCGTAATCCTTTACGATACCCAATTCCGTTTGGTATAAACTAGAACATGATAAGCCAACATTGCGATGTTGGCTTTTTTGACTCTATGCTCATCCTATTTGCTACCGCTGTAGTAACCAGGTTTTGCGAGCATGATTCAAGCTACCTAGACTAGGTAAATAGACTCGTTTTGGCGAGTTTTAACGATAACCATAAGCAGGTCATAGATGAAACCGACACGCGAGATTTTAGCGGACATCTTGGAAGAAGTTCGTCCATTAATTGGACAAGGAAAAGTCGCTGATTACATCCCAGCATTGGCCAAAGTGCCAAACACAAAGCTTGGGATTGCGGTATTTACTAACCAAGGTGAAGTGATTAAAGCAGGGGATGCGGATGAAGGTTTTTCGATTCAATCGATCTCCAAAGCACTTGGTTTAACGCTCGCAATGTCTCTGTATAAGCCTGAAGAAATTTGGGCTCGTGTTGGTAAAGAGCCGTCAGGTCAGGCATTTAACTCTATGATTCAATTGGAAATGGAGCAGGGTATCCCACGTAATCCATTTATCAATGCGGGGGCTATTGTTGTGGCGGATCTTTTGCACAGTCGCCTTTCGGCACCACGCCACCGTTTACTCGAGTTTGTTCGCCAACTTTCAGGTGAAGATCATATCGTCTACGACAAAGTGGTCGCAGCATCAGAGATGATGCACAGTGATCGCAATGCGGCTATCGCTTATTTAATGCGTTCATTTGGAAACTTTGAGAATGACGTTATCCCTGTGCTTGCCAACTACTTTCATGCTTGTGCGTTGAAAATGAACTGTGTGGATTTGGCGAAAACCTTTAGTTACTTAGCGAATAAAGGTGTCTCGGTGCAAACGGGTAAGCAGATTATTACGCCAATGCAAACTAAGCAACTCAACGCGTTGTTGGCTACCTGTGGCCTTTATGACGGTGCGGGAGAATTTGCTTACCGTGTTGGGATGCCGGGTAAATCCGGTGTCGGTGGTGGCATTATTGCGATTGTACCTGGTGAAATGAGTATCGCAGTATGGTCACCTGAGTTAGATGCATCAGGAAACTCTCTTGCAGGAACCAAAGCGTTAGAACTGCTATCAGAGCGGATTGGACGCTCGATTTTCTAGTAGTTAAGAAGTGAGAATTTAGAGGCGAGAATCGAGAAACCTCACTTATCAGAATGAATAACAAAAGGGTCAGCATCTGCTGACCCTTGTTATTTTTAATCTCACATCTCAAGCCCGGTTTATAAGGCGCTCTCACTTCTCGAATCTTATTACTCTTCATCCGCCATAAATGCTTCGAGGAGATCGTTCAAAAACAATTTACCCTTTTCGGTTATCTGCCAATGGGTTTCGTTTTCAGATAGATATTGCTGCTCAATAGCCCAATCGATGGTGTCTTGAATTGCAGTGAGCTCAAGTCCCGTTGTATCGACAAAGTCCTGTTTTGGGCAGGCTTCGAGTAAACGGAAGCGGTTCATAAAGAATTCAAATGGCCGATCGGCTGCTGCTACTTCAAATTCATCACTTAAATAGGGTTTGACCATATTCTGGTAGGCAGCAAGATAGCCTCGTGGGTGCTTAGTTTTGGTGGTGCGAATAATACGCCCATCACTAAAACTCAGTTTACCGTGTGAGCCACAACCAATGCCAAGATAGTCACCGAAGCGCCAGTAGTTCAGGTTGTGCTGACATTGGTAACCAGGTTTGCTGTAGCCAGAAATTTCGTATTGTACGTAGCCAGCATCTGCAAGCTTTTTATGCCCAAGTTCAAAAATGTCCCATAGCTCATCATCATCGGGCAATGTTGGTGGCTTGTAGTAGAACATAGTGTTGGGTTCGATAGTCAACTGATACCAAGATAAGTGCGGAGGATCGAGCATAATAGCTTGCTCAAGATCTGCCAGCGCCTGTTCGATACTTTGATCCGGCAAACCATGCATAAGGTCTAGATTAAAGCTTTTTAACCCGATCTGATGAGCCAGTTGGGCTGCATTGACCGCTTCTTGTTGACCGTGAATACGACCAAGTTTTTCGAGCTTATCTGCAGCAAAACTCTGAACGCCGATTGAAATTCGTGTCACTCCAGCAGCCTGATAACCAATAAAGCGCTCAGTTTCGACTGTGCCGGGGTTAGCCTCCATGGTCACTTCAATATCTGGCTTAAACGGGATACGTTGCTCGATTCCGTTGAGCAGATGCTTTATGCCTTCAGCAGAAATTAGGCTGGGCGTACCACCGCCGATAAAGATTGAATGCAGTGGGCGCGGTGCCAGTTTTAACTGGTACTTTTCAATATCACGATCTAAATCCTCCAGTAGAGCGTTGATGTACTGCTCTTCTGGGATCTCTGCCTTTAGAGCGTGGGAGTTAAAATCACAATAAGGGCATTTTTGTACACACCATGGAATGTGTACATACAAGCTAAGTGCAGGTGGTACTAATTGCATCGATTAACGCTGCTCCGCAAGTGCTGAAAACAGTGCTTTTAAGGCTTTGCCGCGATGAGATAATTGCTTTTTACGTGCCGGTTCTAATTGCGCCGATGAGCAGTTATCCTCAGGTACGTAGAAGATCGGGTCGTAACCAAATCCATTTTCACCTTGCGCTTCTGTGAGGATACGGCCTTCCCATTTACCATGACACACGATAGGGGTTGGATCATCGGCATGACGCATTAGTACCAATACACAGTGAAAACGCGCACTACGTTGTTCTTCAGGCACGTCTTGCATCGCGTTGAGGAGTTTGTTTAGGTTGTCTTCATCACTTGCGCCCTGACCTGCATAACGCGCAGAGTAGATGCCAGGCGCGCCTTTAAGGTAGTCAACTTCAAGACCTGAGTCATCAGCAATTGCAGGTAACCCTGTTTCTTGGGCAGCGTGACGTGCTTTGATAATCGCATTTTCGATAAACGTAGTACCTGTTTCATCGGCGTCGGACACGTTAAACTCACTTTGTGCCAGCACTTCGAAACCGAAGTCTGACAATAGGTCTGCCATTTCGCGCACTTTACCTTGGTTGCCCGTCGCTAATACAATCTTGCTCATGATTGATCCTGTTTAATCTTCAACATAAAACTTCTGCGTGAACTTTAAAGCCCCTTTGCCTTTATTGCCAGCGTCGATATCGATATTAAAGCGAATATTTTCCTCTTCGCTAATCGCAAACTCAGCGAGGTAATAGATGGCGTCGCCTTCTTTCACTTCACGAAACTCAAGTTGACGAGTTTGACCGATAAGATTTTTGGCGGTTCCGCTAATTTTCCCGCTGACAGCAGGCTTACCGACCTGAGATGTATCAAGCAAGCTGATATTGAGAATTGCAGAATAACCACTGCGTTTTAATTGATAGGTTCGGGCGACCTGAGGGGTTAAAAAAGTGGAGTTGAATGCGGAGTAGTGGGCTTCCACATCTTTAATTGTTTTAAACTGCCCGGCATATGAGGGCAGAGCAAAGCAAGCGATAAAAGCTATCATTAGCCAATTTTTCATATCATTACGTCCATATAGATAAACAAAAAGCCATCATAGGATGGCTTCGATTTCGTCAGGGATTTGATTGGCGGATACGATACGGACTTGTTTGTGTCTTCCAAGTTCGCCTTTTTCTATATTGACCAATCCTTTCGCCACTTTAAATTGCTTCGCCAAGTATTTGCTCAAGTGAGCATTGGCTTTGCCATCCACTGGTGGAGCCGTGATGGCAATTTTGACCTCTTCACCGTGTAAGCCGACGATTTTGTCTCGGCTTGCTTTGGGTTGGATATAAAGGCGAAGAATAATATCCTCGCCTTCTCGCCATACCGCTACAGACATTATAGCTGGAACCAAATTGGACCGATTAAATCACCAATTAGGAAGTTGGCAAATTGGAGACCAATAAATAGCACCAATACGCTAAGGTCAAAGCCACCCATCGCCGGAATAATTCGGCGAATTGGTGCAAGCATTGGCTCAGTCAATTGATGGAACACATATTCAATTGGGCTACGGCCTTGGCTTACCCAACTTAAAATGGCGCGAATCAGCAGTACCCAAAATAGTAAGCCGCCAGCTGCTTTGATTAGTGATAACAAGCCAAGGAAAAGGAAGTCGGCACTAAAGGCAAAAGCGCCACCAGAGGCAATCAACATTAGACTCACAAACTTCAATACACACAGTAAGAAAGCGAATAGTACGGTGGCTAAGTCAATATTACCGACTGATGGAATCACGCGGCGCAATGGACCAATCACAGGCTGAGTTGCTTTAACAATAAACTGTGAGAATGGGTTATAGAAATCTGCGCGAGCCGCTTGTAGCCAGATACGCAATAAAACCACCATGATATAGAGATCAAACAAGGTGGAGATTAGAAAACTCATTGAATTCATAAGTTGCCCTTGTGTTTAAACAGCATTGAGTGAGCTGATTATTAAAATAGTTTTTCCATTTCTTCTGCACGAATTACCGCAGCCTGCATGGCTTTTGCCACGATATCGGCCAACTGGTGTTCATTAAAGGTGCGAATCGCTTCAGCGGTGGTGCCTCCTTTCGAGGTCACTTGCTCACGTAAAGTTGAAAGCTCAGTTTCTGGGTTTGCGATAACCATTTCCGCAGCACCTAAAGCCGATTGTTGCACCAATAAACGTGCGGTTTTTGCATCAAATCCTTGTTGGATTGCTTCAGCCTGCATGGCTTCCATAAACAGGAAGAAATATGCAGGTGCGCTGCCAGCAGCTGCAATCACGTTGTTGATCCCAGACTCCTGCTCAACCCAGCATACTTTCCCTACCGCACTCATTAAGTCAGCGGCAAATTGCTTATCTGTTGAGCCAATGCTGTCTGGTGCGTAAAGACCACTCATTCCCTTGCTTACTAGGGCTGGAGTATTTGGCATTACGCGAACGAGGTTTAACTTAGCGGCAAACATCTGATTTAGACGTTCTGCACTGATTCCTGCAGCGATAGAGATTACTAGTTTATTCTGGTAATCAATAGCCTGCATACCTTCAGCCACTAACGACATCAGTTGGGGTTTCACCGCTAATACGATGACGTCTGCACCATCTGCTGCCGCTTTGTTATCCGCATTGGTATTAATACCATATTGATCAGAGAGAAAATCACGTTGATCTTGATTCGGGTCAGTTGCGGTAATCAGCTCGGCTGGGTAGCCGCTAGCGAGCAGCCCTGCAATGATTGAACGCGCCATGTTACCAGCGCCGATAAATGTGATTTTCTTATGATCCATGATGGCTTCCTACTGAATAATGTTATTTTTTGCTGTAGTCACGAGCACCGAAAATAGCGGTTCCGATTCGAACCATGGTGCTACCAGCTTCGATGGCGGCTTCCATATCGCCACTCATCCCCATTGAGAGGGTGTCTAATTGTTGCTCTGGGAGGCGTTCGCTCAGGCGCTGCTTTAAGTCAGCCAACTGGTTAAACGCATTTAGTTGTGATGCATAGTCTGGCACATTGGCAGGAATTGACATCAACCCTCTTAACGTGAGGTTAGGTAGGGACGAAATCAACTCTGCTAGTGCAAAAACTTGTTCTTCATCAATGCCAGATTTTGACTCTTCGCCACTGGTGTTGACTTGAATCAACACTTGTAGAGGTGGCATCTCAACTGGTCGTTGATCGCTAAGGCGCTGGGCGATCTTAGCGCGATCAATGGTATGAACCCAAGCAAAATTCTCTGCAACCGGGCGAGTTTTATTGGATTGAATTGGGCCAATAAAGTGCCACTCAATCTCAAGCTCAGGATGATGAGCTGCAAAGTGTGCTATTTTGTCTACGCCTTCTTGGACGTAGTTTTCACCGAATGCAACTTGACCCGCTTGCGCCGCTTCGAGCACTGCTTGGTTTGGTTTGGTTTTACTTACAGCAAGAAGTTGTACTGACTCTTGAGCACGACCACATTTTTGCTGTGCGCTTAAGATCTCCGAGGTGATCTGTTCAATATTTTGTTGAATACTACTCATATCTAACTTTACTAAGGAATTTAAATGGATATCGCTGAGTTACTGGACTTTAGTGTAAAACATAATGCGTCAGATCTACATCTTTCTGCAGGTGTTTCTCCAATGGTGCGTATTGACGGTGAGGTCAGAAAGCTGAGCGTACCTGAGTTTAGCCATGCTGACGTCCACCGTTTGGTGTTTGAGATTATGAACGATGCGCAGCGCAGTGAATTTGAGGAGCGTCTCGAAGTCGACTTTTCATTTGAATTACCTGATGTCGGTCGTTTTCGCGTCAATGCGTTTAATCAGGCGCGGGGGTGTGCAGCGGTATTTCGTACCATTCCTACGACGATTCCTACCTTAGAGCAACTTGAAGCACCGCAGATATTTGAAAAAATCGCCAATATTGAAAAAGGTTTAGTACTGGTGACGGGACCGACAGGTTCCGGTAAGTCAACCACACTTGCGGCGATGGTGGATTACATCAATCGTAATCACAACAAACACATTTTAACTATTGAAGACCCGATTGAGTTTGTGCACCAAAATCAGAAGTGTCTCGTCAACCAGCGAGAAGTACACCGTGATACGCACAGTTTCAAAGCGGCGTTACGCAGTGCACTACGTGAAGACCCTGATGTCATTTTGGTGGGTGAGTTACGTGACCAAGAGACGATTAGTTTGGCGTTGACGGCGGCAGAGACCGGTCATTTAGTGTTTGGGACACTGCATACCAGTTCAGCGGCAAAAACGATTGACCGTATTATTGATGTATTTCCAGGAAGTGATAAAGACATGGTGCGCTCAATGTTGTCTGAATCGCTGCGTGCGGTTATTGCACAAAAACTTCTCAAGCGCATCGGTGGTGGGCGTGTCGCATGCCATGAAATCATGATGGCGACCCCAGCGATTCGTAACCTGATCCGTGAAGATAAAGTGGCTCAAATGTACTCAGTTATTCAGACGGGCGCTTCGCAGGGGATGCAAACTATCGAGCAAAATGCTAAGCAATTGATCGCAAAAGGATTGGTAGAACCACAAGAGGTTGAGCAAAAAATCGGATCGTTGGATTACTAGGAAATAAGCATGGCAATGGATACCTTTCTTCAAGGAATGAAACAGCAAAAGGCCTCGGATCTATACATTACCGTGGGGGCTCCGATTCTGTACCGTATTGATGGTGACTTGCAGCCCGTGGGAGAGCCCCTGACTGAGCAGCAAGTTTTTGCTTTGTTGGATTCGGTGATGGAGCAAGTGCGTCAAGATGAATTTCGTGCGTCTCGTGAAGCGAATTTTGCTGTTGTGCGTGAGTTTGGCCGTTTTCGTGTATCGGCTTTTTTCCAACGCGAACTACCAGGTGCGGTGATTAGACGTATTGAAACGGAAATTCCTACCTTTGAGTCTTTGCATTTACCGGAGGTTTTAAAAGATCTCGCCACGGCAAAACGAGGGTTAGTGCTAGTGGTAGGTGCGACGGGCTCGGGAAAATCAACCACGATGGCGGCAATGACGGGGTATCGGAATTCGCATCGTTCTGGGCATATTTTGACGGTGGAAGATCCCATCGAGTTTGTTCATCAACATCAAAAGTGCATTGTGACTCAGCGTGAAGTAGGGTTAGACACAGAAAGTTATGAGATAGCGCTTAAGAATTCATTACGGCAAGCGCCTGATATGATTCTGATTGGTGAGATTCGTAGCCGTGAAACGATGGAATATGCGATGGCGTTTGCGGAGACCGGGCACTTATGTATGGCAACCCTGCATGCCAATAATGCCAACCAAGCTCTAGAGCGGATTCTTCATTTGGTTCCGAAGGAAAAGAAAGAGCAATTTTTATTCGATCTCTCGATGAACTTAAAAGGGGTTGTTGGTCAGCAGTTGCTGCGCGATAAAGATGGTCAAGGTCGCCATGGTGCATTTGAGATATTACTCAATACTCCTAGAATCGCTGATCTGATCCGTCGTGGAGATTTGCATGAACTTAAGTCTACGATGGCGAAGTCGCAGCAAACGGGTATGCAGACATTTGATCAAGCGCTGTATCAGTTGGTTATTGATGACAAGGTGGGCGAAGATGATGCTTTGCATAGCGCTGATTCCGCCAATGATCTGCGAATTATGCTTAAAACGCAACGTGGGGATGGTTTCTCTTCGGGGCTATTAAATGATGTAAAGATCGATATGGACTGATTAGCCACTGAACAGATGGTAAGCGCAGATACACAGAAGAAAGTAAAAACCGAGCACTGCTCGGTTTTTATCTTTTCGTTCGCCTATTTAGGCTTCAAATAACTCTTTGTGCAGTTTTTGAATTGCCTGACGAGAGACGGATTCATGGACGAGGAAGCATAAGTTGTGTGGACTTGCGCCAAAGCAGATCATACGTAAGTTCATATCTTCTAGCGTGCCAAAGACTTGTTTGGCATAGCCTCTGCTTTCACTCATATTGTTACCAATCAGTGCTACTAGACATAGATTCTGCTCAATCTCAACGGTGCACAACTGTTCTAACTCTTCGCGTGCTGCTATCGGCAGTTGTGGTGCTCCACCCGATGTATCGGTTTGATCTAAGGTGAGAGATACACTGATCTCTGATGTTGTGATCAAATCAACCGACACTTTGTGCTTGGCGAGGATCTCAAAAACTTTGGCAAGGAATCCGTACGCATGGAACATTTTATCGCTGCGTAGTGTCACCATTGTTTGATTGCAGCGCAGTGCTAAAGCGCGGAATAATGGTGAGCTTTGCACCTGATGACGAATCCATGTTCCCCCTTTTTCAGGCTCTTTCGATGAGCCAACAAAGACTGGAATATCATGTCGAAGTGCAGGTACTAGCGTTGATGGGTGAAGGATTTTAGCGCCGAAATTTGCCATTTCAGAGGCTTCGCTAAAGCTAATTTCTGCAATTGGAGCCGCTTTTTCTGCGATACGAGGATCGGTGGTGTAAATGCCGGGTACATCAGTCCAAATCTCTAACCCTTCAGCCTTAACAGCTTCAGCAATCAGTGCGGCACTGTAGTCGCTACCTCCACGACCAAGTGTGGTCGTATTACCATGCTCATCTGAGCCAATAAATCCTTGTGTCACAACAACATGATCTCGGCAAAGTGGCAGTAAGAGCGCTTCTGCTAGTTGCGCCGTTTGGGGTACGTCAGGCTCTGCTTTGCCGAAATTATCGTCAGTACGCAGAACTTGGCGAATATCAAAGCGAACAGCATTGATGCCTCTTTCTCGCAGTAATTGCGCCAAAATGTGTGTAGAGATCAACTCGCCACAAGCGACAAGGTGATCAGTCAATTTGTGGCTTGATTGAATTGAAGCGGCTTCCGCCAAGCTTGTGACGGTATCGAGGATCTTGTACACCTCATTGGCCGTTTCTGTGGCGTCTTTAAGCTCTGCCAGAATGGCGTCGTGAATATTAGCCAGTTTCTGCAGCAGCTCTGTTCTCATTTGCTCATCACTGACACCATTGGCTAATTCAACCAATAGATTGGTGACGCCAGAGCAAGCGCTACTGACAACCAGTTTGGTATTGGGGTTGTTTTCGATAATGACCGCACAGCGGCTCATGGCTTCAAAATTTGCGACACTAGTTCCGCCAAATTTGGCGACATTAAAAGAACTCACAGCGATTCTCCACGGCTTCCTAAATGTTATTGCTGGTTTCCCAACGTCCTTTGTTTTGGTCCGATTAGAACGGACGAGAAGAGAGTGTTGTGCGATATATAGAGGTAAGTTATTTGGTAATAATAATCACCTCAGAAGCGCATCATCAGGCGGCGCTGATGACAGTTGATGAGAGTCAACTCAAGTCAACCGACGACACTAAACCGACAATTTAGCGACGTCTCGGCACTGCTCTCCCTCAATGAATCGTGCTGGAGTTGCGGCTCCACGATGCATCTACCTAGGCAGTGCTCCTCTTCTGTGTTTAATTATTGAACGGTTTTATGTGATCAAAGTCAATCGCTATTTTTACTTAATTTCGATAAAAATTAACAACTATCTCGCAAGTAAATGTATCGCAGTTACATCACTATATAGACTTATGAACAATTGTTCATTGTGAGAACTTGATTTAATGTGGCCTTACCTGAGTTGAACTAAAGTATGCTGCAAGGAGCAATTATGACCATTCAAAGTTTTATTCCACCGCGTCGAATCTTAATGGGGCCGGGACCCTCTGATATTTCTCCTCAAGTATTGCAGGCATTAAGTCGTCCAACGGTTGGTCATTTGGACCCGCTATTTATCGCAATGATGGATGAGTTAAAGCAACTACTAAAGTATGCATTTCAAACCGAAAATGAGTTTACGATTGCAGTATCAGCCCCGGGAAGTGCGGGAATGGAAGCCTGTTTTGTTAACTTAATTGAGGCCGGCGATAAAGTGATTGTGTGCCGTAACGGGGTCTTTGGCGAACGAATGCGTGAAAACGTGATTCGTGCTGGTGGTGAAGCTGTGGTGGTGGATGACGAGTGGGGTGCACCAGTCACGGTTGATAAAGTAGCTCAAGCACTGAAAGACAACCCTGATGCCAAGATGGTCGCATTTGTTCATGCTGAAACGTCAACGGGAGCAGTGTCTGATGCGCAGGCTATTGGTGCATTGGCAAAACAGTATGGTGCTCTTACCATTGTTGATACCGTGACGTCACTTGGTGGCGTACCACTGAAGGTGGATGAATGGCAGTTAGACGCCGTTTACTCGGGCAGTCAGAAATGTCTATCGTGTGTGCCGGGGCTTGCTCCTTTAACGTTTTCAGCACAAGCGATTGAGAAAATTCAGCGCCGCTCAACACCAGTACAGAGTTGGTTTTTAGATCAGAGCTTAGTTTTGGGCTATTGGAGTGGGGAAGGCAAGCGTAGCTATCATCATACAGCGCCAGTAAATAGCCTCTATGCCTTACATGAGGCACTGTTGATACTGAAAAATGAAGGTTTAGAAAATGCATGGCAACGCCATCAAGCGATGCATGAAAAGTTAAAGATTGGGTTAGAAAAGCTCGGTTTTCGTTTTGTGGTTGAACAAGCGTATCGTTTACCTCAATTGAATGCGGTTTATCTGCCTCAAGGAATTGATGAGGCGAAAGTGCGTAACCACTTACTGCAAACTTACAACCTCGAGGTTGGAGCGGGTTTGGGGGCGCTGGCTGGCAAAGCTTGGCGAATCGGTTTGATGGGGTATGGCGCTCGAGAGGAGAATGTCGCGTTGTGTTTAAGAGCGCTCGAAGAGTCGTTAACTCTATAATGAATTGATTTTTATCTAACAGAAAAGCGGCGAAATTTTTCGCCGCTTTTCTGTTGTTACTCATCATTGCTGGTCTGTGCTGATGATGGTTTTAGTGCATTGATGTCTGGAGCGATGTACTGCACTTTATCAAAATCTCGTTCGGGGAAGAGAAACTTCGCTTCCGTCCGGATTTGCTCTGCTTTCTGTGTGTCGCCAAGTCCCTGATAAGCCATAATTAAGTTATTGTAGAACGCGGGTCTTGGTTTATTTCTGATGATCTGTAATGACCAGTCGATATATGGCTGAATAAAGTCTGGGTTTTGGGAAATTAATCCGATATTCAGATAAGTACTGTAAACATCCCAATCATAGCGATCTTTCCAAACCACAGGGTTACTCACTTGCTCCAACAATTCTGGTTGCTTAGGATTAGAACGTTCAAACTGCGTTAGTACATAATTGGTATGCAAAGCACTGGTCATGTACAAAGTCGTCACTATCGGAATGACTAAACTCAATGCGCGCAGAGCGATTTGCGAGACCTTGCTAAACGACGCGACACGGTAGCTGTTAGAGCGTTGATCGACCCAGTAGAGCAAAACGATAAATGTAATCCAATGAACAAATGAATGATAAAAAGGATACTCAAGTTGGCTATGTAGGACGATAGGGACAAACAAGCCAAACATGGCTAATCGCGTCCCTTTCTTCGCTTGATACATTCTCAGTAGTAAAAATACCGCCGCCAATACGATACCGAGTACCGGCAGTAACCCACCTTCAACTCCCCAGTAGAGTAATTCATTGTGCGGATGATCCATTGCAGGTAACCCTGCGTGGTAATGAGTGTTTAGTTGATGCTGACGGGCTGTGTAGAGAATGTACTCCGATTCAAACTTACCGTAGCCATAACCAGAGAAAGGTTTCTCGATAAACATATCGAGCGCCTGTGGAAATGTGTAAGTTCGCGGGCTTTCAAGGTTAATTTTACTCTCAATAAAATCACTTGAGTTATCAGCACTGCCAGAAGAAGCGATAATTGGCAGTATTAAGCCAAGCACGACACCAACAAGGGCAGACAAACTCCAGCCTGCAATGCGTTTGTGTGTGGCAAACCGATAAAGGTAGGGCAACACTAGAGCAACGGCAATGCCGGCGCCCAGCCAACCAGTTCGTGATGCCAGCACAATAATCAGCGGGATGGTCAGCAAAGGCATCAAGTACAGCAGTGAGACATCACTAAGTTTGCGTTGATACTTTATTGGTTGACGAGAGAGCAAATAGGCTGAGATGACAAGCCCTGTGGCAAGAAAACTCGCCATCACATTGGGCTGTTGGAAAATGCCATAAGGTCTGTTGTATAAGGTGTTGTAGCCAAAAATATTACCTGGTTCGAGCAATAAATATTGCACCCAACCAAAGATGGCTTGAATTGCCACGGCAATAACAATAAACCACAGTAGTCGCTGTTTTTGACGATTACTAAAGCGAAACTGTTGCAAAATCACCAACAGCAGAAAACCCATCCACAGTCCGACTAGACGATTGAATGAGAGTTCAACGGAACTCTCTGGATAGAGAACCGGAGCTGTCATCATCAGGCTGGCGATAAACAGCACTATGGTGAGTTTGTTAAAGCGCAGTTTCCCTTCACTACCAATTTGATAAAGACCGATCGCGATGGATAGGCCAAATGCGATCCAAGTTGTTGCGTTAAATGATAAAGCAAGACCGGATCCACCTGGGTTTGGCATGAAAAAGTGCATAGCCAATATGTAAATGGCCCCAAGTGACACCAAAAAAGGTCGAATGAGTGGGAGTCTTGGCGCTTGAGGCTCAAGCTGTGTTCCAGTTAGATGTATGGTTGCCATAGGGTCACTTTTACAAAACAAAACCAGCGTATGATACGCTGGTTTGAGGGTTGTGTTGACCTTTAGCGTTGATTTTTGCAGCGCTGTTAGGGGAATTTAAAGGTCAACCATCTCTAGACTTTGCTATTTTAACATAGGTTCAAGGAAGCGTGCGGTGTGGGATCCTTTGATTTGCGCCACTTCTTCAGGCGTACCTTGAGCGATGATTTCACCACCGCCTTGACCACCTTCGGGGCCAAGGTCAACGATCCAATCCGCCGTTTTAATTACATCTAGGTTGTGCTCGATGACCACGACTGTGTTGCCGTGATCTCTTAGGCGATGCAGTACAGTAAGCAATTGTTGAATATCATGGAAATGCAAACCTGTCGTTGGCTCATCCAAGATGTAAAGCGTTTTGCCCGTATCTCGTTTCGAAAGCTCTCGTGCTAATTTGACTCGTTGCGCTTCGCCTCCAGATAACGTGGTTGCCGCTTGCCCTAGTCGGATGTAAGAGAGGCCAACATCGATTAAGGTTTGTAGTTTACGGGCAATGACTGGTACTGGTTCAAAGAATTGACGCGCATCTTCGACGGTCATTTCTAGAACTTCGTCGATGGTCTTCCCTTTATAGCGGACTTCGAGAGTTTCACGATTGTAGCGTTTCCCTTTACACACATCACAAGGCACATAGACGTCCGGTAGGAAGTGCATTTCAACTTTAATCACGCCATCACCTTGGCATGCTTCGCATCGCCCTCCGCGCACGTTAAAGCTAAAACGGCCTGGCTTATAACCACGAGAACGCGCTTCCTGAGTACCAGAGAATAATTCACGGATCGGGGTGAAAATACCAGTATAAGTGGCTGGATTTGAGCGTGGTGTGCGACCAATTGGGCTCTGATCAATGTCGATGACTTTATCAAAGTGTTCAAGACCTTTAATTTTTTTGTATGGCGCAGGCATTGCAGTGGTCGCGCCATTTAATTGGGTATGAGCAATTTTAAAGAAAGTGTCATTGATCAGTGTCGATTTACCAGATCCCGACACACCAGTAATACAACTAAACAGACCGACAGGAATAGTCAGGTCAACCGTTTTTAGGTTGTTACCAGTGGCGCCGATAAGCTCAACAACTTTGCTTTTATTAAATGGCGTGCGTTTTTCAGGTACAGCAATCTGCTTGGTTCCTGAAAGGTATTGACCCGTCAATGACTCTGGTACTTGCAGGATCTCCTGCATCGTACCTTGAGCCACTACTTGGCCTCCATGCACACCAGCCCCAGGGCCAATATCGATGACGTGATCGGCGCAGCGGATTGCATCTTCATCATGTTCTACGACGAGTACGGTATTACCTAAGTCTCGCAAATGAGTGAGGGTTTTTAGTAGCCGCTCGTTGTCACGCTGATGCAAGCCAATTGAAGGTTCGTCCAGAACATACATTACCCCAACCAGTCCCGCACCAATTTGACTTGCTAGACGGATGCGCTGAGCCTCACCACCAGAGAGCGTTTCAGCACTGCGCGACAGATTAAGGTAGTTAAGACCGACGTTAACCAAAAACTCAAGTCGGTCATTGATTTCTTTCATCACTTTCTCGGCAATCTTAGCGCGCTGACCTTCTAATTGGAGATTTGCGAAGAAGCTAAGAGCGTCGGCAATGCTCAGCTCGACAATCTCTGGTAGCGTGGTGTCGCCGATAAACACATTGCGAGCTTCCAAGCGTAGGCGGCTGCCATCGCAGCTGGCACAACATTTGGTTGAAATATATTTGGCCAAATCTTCTCGCACTGAGTTTGATTCGGTATCGCGATAGCGGCGTTCAAGGGTATTGAGAATCCCTTCAAATGGATGGCGTTTTACCCGAATATCACCACGGTCATTAATGTAGTTAAACTCAACTTCCGTGCGCCCTGAGCCTTTTAAAATCACATCTTGGATTTTTTTTGGTAACTGATTGAATGGCTGATTGAGGTCAAAATCATAATGCTTTGCCAGTGACGTTAGCATTTGGAAGTAGTAGTAGTTCTTTTGATCCCAGCCGCGAATTGCCCCTTGAGCGAGACTGAGTGACTCATCTTGGATCACCCGTGCAGGGTCAAAATATTGCTGAACACCCAAGCCATCACAAGTCCCACAGGCGCCCGCTGGATTGTTGAAAGAGAACAGACGAGGTTCCAGTTCTTGCATACTGTAGCCACAGTGCGGGCAAGCAAAGTTAGCAGAAAACACCACTTCGTCATCGTCCCCATCCATTGGGGCGACAACGGCAATTCCGCCTGACAGTTCAAGGGTTGTCTCAAATGATTCTGCCAATCGTTGTTGGAGATCGGCACGGACTTTAAAGCGATCGACAACGACTTCAATGGTGTGCTTTTTGTGTAGCTCTAGTGTCGGTGGATCGGATAAATCACAGGTTTCTCCATCAATACGGGCGCGAATGAAACCTTGAGCCGCCAAGTTCTCTAGCGTTTTGACATGTTCCCCTTTGCGCTCTTTGACAATCGGCGCCAGCAGCATCAATTTAGAGCCTTCAGGCATCTCAAGAACTTTGTCGACCATTTGTGACACAGTCTGGGCGGCAAGAGCGACTTTATGTGTAGGGCAGCGAGGCTCCCCTACACGTGCATAGAGCAAACGCAAGTAGTCATATACTTCAGTTATTGTACCGACAGTGGAGCGCGGGTTATGTGACGTCGATTTTTGTTCAATAGAAATGGCCGGTGACAACCCTTCAATATGGTCAACATCCGGTTTTTCCATCAATGACAAAAACTGGCGGGCGTAGGCTGAAAGGGATTCTACGTAACGACGCTGCCCTTCTGCATACAGAGTATCGAAAGCTAAAGACGATTTTCCGGAGCCGGATAAACCAGTGATAACAATCAGCTTATCGCGTGGAATGGTGAGATTGATGTTTTTTAGGTTATGGGTGCGGGCTCCGCGTACTTCTATCTTGTCCATGGTTATCGCTCTGTATGGGAAGAACTTCTAGTATTACACAGTGCGAGAAATGTTCAAAGAAAATACTGGACATAAAAACAGTAAGAGCAGCGCGAAGGCTGCTCTTTATACGTGAGTTAGCTTTGTTTAGCGGTTGAGTGTTTGTCGAGCTCGGTCTTTTTGCTGTCTTTAAGGTAAAGGTTTTCAAAACAGTAGTTTGTTGCTTCGATATAACCTTCAACACTACCGCAGTCAAAACGTTGTCCTTTAAACTTATACGCCAGAACACAGCCCGCCTTGGCTTGCTTGAGCAGTGCATCCGTGATTTGAATTTCTCCACCTTTGCCTGGCTCGGTTTGCTCAATTAGCTCAAAGATATCTGGGGTCAGAATATAACGACCGATGATTGCGAGGTTACTTGGTGCTGTGCCTGGTTCAGGTTTTTCAACCATGTCATCAACACGGAAAATATCGTCTTTGATCATTTCACCGGAAATAACACCGTATTTGTGTGTTTCATTTTCTGGGACTTCTTGAACAGCAACAATTGAACAGCGGAACTGTTTAAACAACGCAACCATTTGTGCCAATACGCCTTCTTGTTCATTGACACATAAATCGTCAGCTAACACGACAGCGAAAGGTTCATCACCAATTAACTCGCGACCAGTCAAAATCGCATGACCTAGACCTTTCATTTCACGTTGACGAATATAAGTAAAGTTAGCTGAATCAATGATGTCACGGATATCAACAAGCAATTCTTCTTTATTGGTACCGCTAATCTGGTGTTCAAGCTCATAGTTTTTATCAAAGTGATCCATGATGGAATGTTTGCCACGACCTGTGACGATACACATACCATTCATGCCTGCTTGAATTGCTTCTTCAACACCGTACTCAATCAATGGCTTGTTGACGACTGGCATCATCTCTTTTGGCATCGACTTGGTGGCTGGCAGGAAACGTGTGCCGTAACCTGCCGCCGGAAATAGGCACTTTTTAATCATGATAAAACCCTTTATCTCTCTGACGTATTTGAAATTGTCAAACAAGATAGCACGGTTTAGATGAATAGATAATTAACCAAGTAGTGCAAAAGTTGATTTTCTATCTAATGAGTTATTTTTAAGACATTAAGTGCTGTTTTGCCCATGAAATCGCTTGTACTCGATTTTTAACTGAGAGTTTTTTAAATATTTGGTAAAGGTGCGATTTGACGGTGAACTCGCTGATAAACAAATCTTCGGCAATTTGATTATTTGATGCCCCTGTTTGCAAGCTACGTAAAATTTGGATTTCTCTGGTTGTTAAATCCACGGTCGCGGGAGAGGTTTGGCTATCGATGACATGGCGATAGTAATGCAGAAGTTGTGCGGCTACTTTGCGAGGTAACCAATTCTGGCTGTTAATCACTTCACCACATCCTTGGGCTATTCGAGTGATACTATCATCTTTGTAAAACAGTGCTTTCAAGTTACCAAAACTCAACAGTTCATCCGTGGTCAGCCGTCTTTCAACATTAAAGATCACGGTTTCAAAGATCTTGTTCGAGAGGGGGAGATTGCGGATTGCGCTTTGCAGTTGCTGATAGTTGTTATGATCAATTAACAAAATTTTGTGTTTATGCTGTTGCATGGCGAGCATAAAATCTTCAGGTTCCATGCGAGGAATCGGCACACAGAGTTTTTTTTCGATTAGGTCTACAATAGGGTAATGGGCATTTTTGTTTTCACATAGGAAATATAAGGTTCGTGCGTAGATGTTTTTAGCCATAGCTCACTCTTATCTATTTTTGCCAATTTCTACTCGTTATCCTGTCTGATTTGTTAGCAAAGCGCGATTCATCGTCAGTATGAATTACTAGGTAGTTGCAAATTTGATAGTAAATTTTCGTTATCTCATTGAGTTTTGGTACATGGAAAGCGGTGAAAGTATTGGAATCTGAGAGCAGCGACAAGAAAGTTACGTACCAGATGAACAGGAACAGTTGTTCGATTTACAACTCGAGTGTTATCCTTATGCGCTATTGAAATTGAACATAAACGAATCTAGACGGAGCGAAACATGGCTAGCCGTGGAGTAAACAAAGTTATTTTAGTGGGTAACTTAGGTCAGGACCCAGAAGTGCGCTACATGCCTAGCGGTGGCGCAGTTGCAAATATTACTATTGCAACTTCAGAAACTTGGCGCGATAAGGCGACAGGTGAACAACGTGAGAAAACTGAGTGGCATCGTGTTGCCCTGTTTGGCAAACTGGCAGAAGTTGCTGGCGAATATCTACGTAAAGGTTCACAAGTATATATTGAAGGTCAACTTCAAACTCGCAAATGGCAGAACCAACAAGGCCAAGACCAATACACCACCGAAGTGGTTGTTCAAGGCTATAACGGTGTGATGCAAATGCTAGGTGGTCGCCAAGGTGGACAAGGTGCGCCTATGGGTGGTCATCAGCCACAACAGCAGCAACAGCAAGGTTGGGGACAGCCGCAGCAGCCTGCAATGCAGCAAAAACCTGCGCCTCAACAGCAACATGCACCTCAGCAACAGCCTCAGTACAATGAGCCGCCAATGGATTTTGACGACGACATCCCGTTTTAATCCTTTTAAAGTCGAAAAAAGCCGCGATTATCGCGGCTTTTTTATATAGTGAGCTTGGTATTTCTGCGATGTTTGATAATCGAGCTCGCTGACTTTAAGCACCTCTATGGAAAGAGGTAATCGGTGCTAGAAATATTGCGCTAGCGTATAATACTAACTGACTAAATTCATCGAGAGGGAACTCCATTTTATGAGGTATACGCCTACCTTAAAATTGAGTACGCGCTTGGTTGCTTTTGTAACTGTGATCGTGATAAGTGCGATGTTTATTTTGTTCTTGGGTGGTACGTTATCGTTTCGTAGCCTCGGACACGTTTACCTCAATCAGTCCCTCAATGGAATTGTCGAAGTCGTCGACAAAGAGATGGAAGATCCTGACGCTGCGTATTCTATGCAACGTTGGATGCCAAAGATGCTACAAGCATCGAACATCGTTGAGATGGAGCTTTCTTCGCAAGCGGGAGTCATTTACCGTTATCGCGACACCTCCTCTAAAATAGACCCGTCTTTGTTTTATCACGCTGAATATCCTCTTGAGCGGAACAGCGGTTTTAAAATCAAATTTACTGCCGTTCCACCGTATGTTGGCTATGGCTACTCTCTTGAGGCGCTCTGGTCAATTACCTTGGCAGTGGCTTTAGTTATTTTCTGCCTTATACGTGGCTTGAAATGGCTGGAAGAACAGCTACTTGGCTCAGAGTTACTCGAAGAGCGAGGGCGGATGATTTTGGCGGGTCGTGTCGAGGAGTTTGCCAAAGGTGATCTTCGAGAATGGCCCTATACTGCGAGTGAAGCCCTTGATCGTCTTATTGATGAACTGCAAGACGCACGTCAAGAGCGCAGTCGTTTTGATACTTTTATTCGTACCCAAACTTTTCTTGATCAGCTAACAGGAACAGCAAATCGAGTTCTGTTTGATAGCAAATTGGAAGCGGCACTTTCCGAAAGCGGCTCTCATGGTGGTGCGATGCTGATCCGTATTGATGATTGGGATCGAGTGAAAGAAGAGGTCGATAAGCAGGCGGCTAATCAGTTCATCATTGCGATGGGTGAAGCGATTAATAAGGTGATTTTGCGTTATCCCGATATTATTTTATCCCGCTATTATGAAGCGGACTTTGCCGTATTTGCCCCACATTTAGGCACTAAAGAAATGGCAAGCATTGCAAATAACTGTCTGAAAAGATTTGAAAACTTGCAGTTACCTGAACCATTGGATAAAGAGAATTGGTGTCATATTGGTATTACCATGTTCCGAGAAGGGGAACGACAAGGAAAAATACTGGATGAAACAGAAACTGCGCTGAAGAGTGCTCGTCTACAGCAAATGAATACTTGGACGCGCTTTAACAAACTCTCTCCACAAGAAGAAGAGCGGGGAAGTGTTCGTTGGCGAACGTTGTTTGATCAAGTATTAACGCCAGATAGTGTCTATATTTTTTCGCAACCATGCTATTTGCTCGAAGATCAACAGCCTCAATTGATCCACCATGAGTTGTTCGTACGGATTCTCGATCCCCAGAAAGGATTGATTAAAGCGTCACGTTTTAACACTGCAATCGAGTCTGTTGGCTATGAAAGTGTTTTAGATCGTTCTGTTTTTTTGGCGGTCGCCAGATTTTTGAAAGCGTCAAAAAATAGTTTATGTTACTCTATCAACCTTCATGTGACTCCTTTTGCTAGCAAGAAGTACTTTCGTTGGTTCAGGGATGAGTTACTACAACTACCAACTGAAAAACGTCAGCGATTGTTATTTGAGTTTGCAGAAGCTCGACTCGTGCAGCATCTCGACTATATGAGACCTGTAATAAAGATGCTAAATGGGTTAGGTTGTCGAGTTGTCGTAGGGCAAGCGGGGCGATCGATTGTCAGTACTTACTACCTAAAAGAACTATCAATTGATTATCTTAAGCTTCACCGTAGCTTGATAAAGCAAATTGATCATCGGCATGAAAATCAATTGTTTGTACGCAGTTTACTGGGCGCATGTGAAGGTTTACATACTCAAGTTATCGCGGTTGGTGTCGATCAAAAGCAAGAGTACAATACGCTGCTGACACTTGGTGTACAGGGCGTTCAAGGGCGCTACTTTGCCCCTGAAGAACAAATGATACCAGAACTGCAAGCAGACAAACCTAGTCAGTCCAAGTCAAACATTCAAATTGGGCGGCGTAACCGTTGGCGAAGAAGTTAGTTGTAAATGAACATTCAATCTCTAATAGGAAAGTTTAGTGCTAGCAACAGCACTGAAAATAGTTTGCAAGTGGTTGTTCAGCCGAATGCACTCTACTTCTCTAAATGGAATGGTGGCACTCTACCTCAGAAAATTTCTTTCGAATCCGGTGATTGGCAGGATCATTTGCTGGATGCGTTGGCACAGGCTGGGGTAAGTGACAGCGCGATAGACCTAGTTATAAACTCCAACCTTTATCAAAACTATCAGATAGATAAGCCAAATGTTCCCCAAGAGGAACTGAGCCTCACTCTGCCATTCCTACTTAAAGATTTGATCAGTGAAAAAGTTACTGAGATCGTAGCAGATGCCATTCCGCTACCGACCAGTAATAAGCTGCATGTTTATGTTATCGCTAAGTCTGCGCTTTTAGGGTTTGTCAGCAAATTAAGCAAGCTTAAATTGACGCTTGGTCGAGTGCTTGTTGAAGATGATATTTGGCCTTTGGTTTGTGCTGATACTGAACGTTTTGTTTTATTGCAGCAGAGTAAAGGCGCGGCTTATAAGGTCAGTGCATTTGTCGACTCACGCTGTGTATTTCAGCGAACTATTCGTGGTATCACTCCTCCACTGACTGGCGTTGCTACGAGCGGACTGCAACTTGATGGTATCGCACTCGAACTGCAGCGCTCGATAGATTATTTGTCTTCTCAATTACGTGGTGCAACCTTGCATCATATGAAAGTCTGTTGTGATGAAGACAATGATGAGGAACTCGCACAAGCCCTTGATGAGCGCCTCAGCGTTAAAGTTGCTCCATTATCTAATGTGAAAGTTGATTCGGGTGAGTTGTTGGCGCAGTTTGCCAATCAAGACAACAGCGCCGCGATTAATCTTTACCCAAAACACCTTAAACCAAAAGTTGAACGATTCACGCTAAATAATGTGATGATCGGTTGCGGTGGGTTAGCTCTATTAATTGGCATCATATCGGCTTACTCGACTTGGCAAAACAGTCAATTGGAAAATGAGCTACAGGTCGCTCAGTCGCAAGAAACAGAATTCAATCAACAGCTTGCTAGTTTGAATCAGCGTATAGTTAAGCATCGCCCCTCACCGGAAAAAGTACATGCCGTAGAGAGGCTTAAAGAAGAGATTCAATCTAAGCAAGACTCTTTGGCTGCAGTATCAAAATACGATGGTCAACAGCAAGTTGGGTATTCCGGCGTAATGCAGTCGTTAGCGCAGTTAGGTCGCAACGACATTTCGTTAAGCTCAATCCGTATGGACGCGGATAATCTTGATATTAAAGGTTTAGCTCGAGATCCTCAGGCAATACCAAACTGGGTTAATCAGTTTAAGAGTGAAATCAATCTCGTTGGACGCTCATTTGAGAAACTAAAAATTGCTCGTAATGAGCAAGATATCCTTACTTTTGAGTTGCGCACCAAAGAAGAGGTAAAAGAGTGATGAGAGCACATTGGCAGAAGTGGGGAGACGGTTTTGCAAAGTTAAGTCAGCGAGAAAAGTGGTTGCTGACGCTGTGTCTTGTCGTCGTGATGGTGATAGGTATGTTTACCTTGTTGCTGGAGCCCGCACTGAATACAAATCAGTCTCTTAAACAACAAATTGCGACGACTAAACAGAATAATCAGCGCCTTGATAAGCAAATTTCTGCGCTGACCGCAAAACTCAAAAAAGATCCAGATCAGGACATTAATATCGAGTACAAGAGATTACTAACGGAAAGCCAGTCACTGTCTGAATTGTTGGCCAAAGTAATCGAAGATCTTATTTCACCTAGTCAAATGGCTAAGTTACTTGAAGATGTGCTTGCGGGTACGAAAGGTTTGCACTTGGTTTCGTTAGAATCGATGAGAGCAGAACCGATTGTGAGCGGTCACGCCTCGGAAAATTATGCGGGTTATTACCTTCACCCTGTGCGCTTAGAGCTGACGGGGAATTATTTTGCCATTCTTCAGTATTTAGAAACGTTGGAGTCATTGCCAGTCAACTACTATTGGCGCAGTTTTTATTACCAAGTGGATGCTTACCCTAAAGCGCGATTGGTGTTAGAGGTTTACACGCTTGGTACTAGACAGGAGTTTATCGGTGGTTAATAAAGCCCTACTCATCGTCTTTGGATTCTCTTTTGCTGCGATGGCATCTCAAGATCCCACCGCACCACTGAATTGGCAGCAAGCCCCTAAAGCGGTTGCTAAGAAAAAAGTGGTGCAGCCGCGTGTGCCTAACTTGCAAAGTATTGTGTGCGGCGAAAGTCGTGATTGTTATGCCATTTTAGATGGGCATACCAAAGCTACAGGCGAAAATATTGCTGGATTTAGAGTTAAGCAAATCAGTGCTGACTACGTCACAGTGACCCGCGGCAGTAAACAGTGGAAACTGGAACTGTTCCCCCTAGAAGTAAAACAATAAGGTTATTGGAATCGTATGCGTAAAGTTGTTTTAGCCATCTCTCTTGCATCATTGGCAGGGTGTTCTATGGGGCACCGCGATCCTGTAGAAGCGAAAGGTGCTTTGAATGAAGCGATTAATCAGTCAAATAGTCATGCTTTAGAGCAATTGCCTGCCTCGGTGGAAGCGGATTTGATGCCTGACTTGGATGGTATGGCGATCGAGCAAAATAAAACCGTGAAACGTTTTCGCGTCAAGGCGAATGGTGTTGATGCGCGCGCCTTCTTTGCCAGCCTAGTCAAAGGCACAGAGTACAGTGCCGCTATTCACCCGGAGGTGAGTGGCAAGATCACGGTGAACCTTTCTGATGTCACACTCGATGAAGTGCTGGCGGTAGTAAGTGATATGTACGGCTACGATGTGCAGATGGTCGGCAAGGTCATTCAGGTTTATCCTGCGGGGCTACGCACCGTAACCATTCCAGTAGACTATTTGCAATTTAAGCGTGCTGGTCGCTCGTTGACCTCAATTACTACTGGCACCATCACGAACAATGATAACTCCTCGAATAATAATTCGAGTAACTCATCATCATCTTCATCGTCAAGTTCTTCTAACTCATCAAGTAACTCTCGCTCTTCAACGGCAAGTGGCGGCACTGAAATTGAAACCACAAGTGAAAGTGATTTTTGGCCGCAATTACAAATGGCGGTTGCGCAGTTAATTGGTAGTGGTAGCGGACAATCAGTGGTAGTGACGCCTCAAGCGAGTGTGATCACTATACGCGCGTACCCAGATGAGATTCGTCAAGTGCGCGAATTTCTCGGGGTTTCACAACAACGCATGCACCGACAAGTTATTTTGGAAGCCAAGATCCTCGAAGTTACTCTGAGTGATGGCTATCAACAAGGTATTAACTGGAGCAAAGCCTTTACCTCGAATGGTACTAAGTACACTATCGGGCAGGGTTCTACCGCACTTGATAATGGCAGTGCTCCAGCTCTACCAGGGCTAGATACAATCGGGACCTTACTGGGCGGACAGACCAACTTAGTTATCTCCAGTGGCAGCTTTGATGCAGTAATTAGCTTTATGGCTACCCAAGGTGATTTAAATGTGCTTTCAAGCCCACGAGTGACGGCTTCAAATAACCAAAAAGCGGTCATCAAAGTGGGTACCGATGAGTATTTTGTAACCGATCTTTCGAGCGTTGTCGGTTCTGGTGACAACTCTGAACCATCACCGGAAGTTGAACTCACGCCATTTTTCTCTGGTATTTCTCTTGATGTGACTCCGCAAATCGATGACCAAGGAAACGTGCTATTGCATGTGCATCCGGCAGTCATTGAAGTGAATGAGCAAGTAAAAGAGATCGGTTTTGGTGGTAACAAAATTACGTTACCTCTCGCAAGTAGCTCTATTCGAGAGTCTGACTCGGTCATTCGTGCTCAAGATGGCGATGTCGTCGTCATCGGTGGATTAATGAAGTCCAATACGATAGATCAAGTATCTAAAGTGCCATTTTTAGGGGATGTACCTGGGTTAGGGCATCTATTTAGGAATACTTCGAAGTTGCAGCAAAAAACGGAATTGGTGATTTTGCTTAAGCCAACTGTCGTTGGCGTGAACACTTGGCAAAAAGAACTCGAACGTTCACGAGATCTGTTACAAGAATGGTTCCCTGAACAACAACAGTAGTCGTCTATGTATCTAGAGCGCTTTGGTTTTAGTCAGCTGCCTTTCCACCTCACGCCCAATACCGAACTGTTTCTTGGGCTTGAGCCTCATTATGAAGCGATTCAAGTGGTTAACTCGGCTCTTTCGATGGGGGAAGGGCTGATAAAAGTGACAGGTGAAGTCGGCACTGGCAAAACAATGGTATGTCGCATGCTCGTCAACCATTTTGAGCCTCATATCCAGTTGGTTTATTTACCTAATCCTGCTCTTTCTGGGGATGAACTGAGACAAGCCGTTGCCAGCGAACTTGCCGTAGAGTGTCTTGATAAAACCAAGCTTGTAGAACAAATTCAAATGCGCTTAGTGGCTCTAGCCAAGCAAGGTAAGCAAGTTGTTGTACTGGTGGATGAGGCGCAAGCTCTGAGTGATGAAGCGCTGGAAGTGTTGCGCCTATTTGGCAATTTGGAAACAGAGCAGAACAAACTACTGCAGATTGTGTTATTTGGACAACCAGAGCTGGATATTCGTTTGGAGCAATATCACCTGCGCCAGTTTCGCCAACGGATCACCTTCAGTGCAAAGTTGAGAGCCTTGTCTCTCGATGAAACGGTTGCTTATATCGATAGTCGGCTTGCCAAGGCAGGGGCGAAGATGGCGGTATTTTCTGTGCCACAACAGAAAGCAATTTGGCGAGCGAGTTATGGAGTTCCAAGGCTTATCAATCAGATTTGCCATAAAAGTTTAGTGTTGGCTAGCAGTCAAAGCCTCAATACGGTAACGAATGGTGATTTGTATCATGCCATTCACGACACATTTGATGCTTGCAAACCAAAGTTTAAAAGCCCGGTTTTATGGGGATGGAGTAAAGCATGAGTGCGATTAACAACGCGCTGTCTGAGTTATCTAAATCACAGACGGTTACTAAAGCGCAGATAGAGAAAGCACAAGTACAAGTGGTAAAAAAAACCAACGCTCTGCCGTGGGTTATCGGCGGCTTTAGTTTAAGTCTTGCTGTTGGTGGTTGGGCGATTTCTCAGCAATCAATGCCACCAAGTCAGATTACCAGCGAGGTTACCCAGCAACCCGTGCGTGCCGCTGCTTCGTCGATCTCCTCTCCAACGGTAAAACCATCTCAATCTAGTGAAGTCATTTATTCGGCTCCTCGTAAGGTGCAAGCGGTGGCGAAACAGAACATCGCCAAAGAAACCTCGTCAGTGCCTCAAGTCTCGACAGTAGAAAAGCCTCTAGCGCAGGTTGAAGAAACGGATTTGACCACTCAATCATCTATACATCTTGCTCAGGTTGCGCTTTCGCGTGATGAAAGTGTGCAGGATAATCAAGCAACACAAGCGGATGCAGCAGTCTCTTCGGGGGAAGTGGTTGTTGAACAAGTTGAGTTAACGCCAACTCAGCTCGCAGCCAAAGCACAAAGCCGAGCTAAAAAAGCGCTGGATGCCAATGATCTTGCCAGCGCAATAAGCCACTTTAACGATGCATTGCGTTACACCCCACGTGATAGCGAGGTACGTCAAACCTTGGCGGCGCTATTTTATGGTAAAGGTGAAGTCCGGAAATCTGTGGATCTATTGCAGCAAGGGATCGCGCTTGCTCAGGATGATCAGAGTTTACGAATCGCGATGGCCAAATTGCTGATTAAAGAGCAGCAAACTAGCGCGGCATTGACGCCATTAGTTTATTTGCCTAGTCACCCAAACAGCGAATATTTATCACTACGTGCAGCGTTAGCACAAAAAAGTGGCCAAGATGATGTGGCTCTAGAGAGCTATCAGTTATTGGTGCAGTTAGAGCCGCAAAATGGGCGCTGGTGGTTGGGACTCGGTATTCAACAAGAGCGAGCATTCGAGCTTGATAAGGCGCAGAAATCGTATCAACAGGCGCTAAACAAGGTGGGTTTGTCTAGCCAGTCTCAGCAATTTATCCGTGACCGTTTGGCTTTGCTAGGTCGTTTACAGGAGCAGCCAAATGAAAATTAAGTTAAGAAAGCGCCTTGGCGATTTGTTGGTTGAAGAAGGGATCATTACCGAACAACAAGTTGAACAAGCACTGCAAGCTCAGAAAGCGTCGGGGCGTAAGCTTGGCGCGACGTTAATCGACCTCGGCTTTTTGACTGAAAAGCAAATGTTGAGCTTCCTCGCGCAACAATTGGATGTACCGCTTATCGATCTTAGCCGCATGAATGTAGATATTGATGCGGTGCAACTGCTGCCAGAAGTGCATGCTCGTCGTCTTCGAGCGTTAGTGATTGGACGTAACCAAGATACGCTGCGCGTCGCGATGAGTGACCCGGCCGACTTGTTTGCTCAAGAATCCCTGTTATCTCAACTTCCACAATACGCAATTGACTTTGTTATCGCGCCAGAAAAGCAATTGGTGGATGGTTTTGACCGATACTATCGTCGTACCAAAGAGATCGCGTCATTTGCCGAGCAATTACAAGCAGAGCATCAAGTTAATGAAGCATTTGATTTTAATATTGAAGATGCGGATAGCGATGAAGTTACCGTTGTAAAGCTAATCAACTCTTTGTTTGAAGATGCCATCCAAGTTGGCGCTTCGGATATCCATATTGAGCCCGATGCGAATATCTTGCGCTTGCGCCAACGTATCGATGGAGTACTGCATGAAACTCTACTCAATGAAGTGAATATCGCTCCAGCTCTGGTTTTACGTCTAAAACTGATGGCGAACTTGGACATTTCTGAGAAGCGCTTACCTCAAGATGGTCGCTTTAACATTAAAGCGAAGGGACAGTCGGTAGATATACGTATGTCGACGATGCCCGTGCAGTATGGTGAGTCTGTGGTAATGCGTTTGCTCAACCAATCATCAGGGGTCCGTAAGCTAGAAGAATCAGGGTTGCCAGCAGATTTGCTTGCTCGACTTCGAGCTCAATTGCGACGTCCTCACGGTATGATTTTGGTTACAGGACCGACGGGGTCGGGTAAAACCACCACCTTGTATGGCGCGCTAAGCGAACTTAATGAGCCTAGTAAGAAAATTATTACCGTTGAAGATCCGGTCGAGTATCGCTTGCCACGAGTGAACCAAGTGCAGGTTAATTCGAAGATCAATTTAGATTTCTCTACCATCTTGCGCAGCTTTTTACGTCAAGACCCAGATATTATTCTTGTTGGTGAGATGCGCGACCAAGAAACAGTAGAAATTGGTTTGCGAGCCGCTTTAACCGGTCACCTTGTGTTGAGTACTCTGCATACCAACGATGCAGTTGATAGTGCATTGCGCATGATGGATATGGGGGCTCCAGGCTATTTGGTTGCCAGTGCTGTGAGAGCTGTTGTCGCACAGCGACTCGTGCGCAAGGTATGCCCTGACTGTAAGACTGAGCACCATTTGGAAGAGAGCCATCGCCAATGGTTGATGGAGCGATTCCCAAACCAAGTCGAGGCGAGCTTTGTCAGAGGGCGTGGGTGTCAAAACTGCAACTTAACCGGCTACCGAGGACGTATCGGTGTATTTGAAATCCTCGAGCTTGAGCAGAACATGATGGATGCTCTGCGTGCAAATGACGCAGTTGGCTTCACTCAAATCGCGCGCAGCTCTGAAAACTACAAACCATTACTCGCGTCGGCTATGGAATTGGCGATGCAAGGAGTCGTGAGCTTTGAAGAAGTCATGAACCTTGGCGAAGGTGATACCTCTGGCAGCGTTCAAGCGATCTACTTGTAGGAAGAGCTATGTCCGTATTTCATTACCGAGGTAGAAATTTAGATGGCAGTAAGGTCTCTGGTCATGTTGAGGCTGCCACAGTTGAACTGGCCACCGAAGCGTTGATGGCTAAAGGGGTGATCCCGACAGAGATTAATGCGGGTAAGCAGCGTGGCGGATTGAACCTCGACCTTTCGGCACTATTTACTCCAGCGATTCCATTAGAGGTGCTGGTTATTTTCTGTCGTCAAATGTACAGCTTAACCAAAGCCGGTGTGCCTCTATTACGTTCAATGCGTGGGTTAACGCAAAACTGTAGCAACAAGCAACTAAAAGAAGCTTTAGAAGACGTCACCAATGAGTTAACCAATGGTCGTAGTTTATCAAGTGCGATGCAGCTTCACCCTAAGGTATTTAGTCCGTTGTTTGTCTCTATGCTCAGCGTTGGTGAGAATACGGGTCGCTTAGATGATGCATTGCTGCAACTTGCTAACTACTACGAGCAAGAGTTGGAAACCCGCAAGCGAATAAAAACAGCGATGCGTTATCCGACTTTCGTGATCATTTTTATCACCTTGGCGATGTTTGTTTTAAACGTCAAAGTGATCCCCCAGTTTTCCAGTATGTTTGCCCGTTTTGGGGTTGATTTGCCTTTACCAACACGGATTTTGATCGCAACATCTGACTTTTTTGTTAACTATTGGCCATTTATGTTGGCGGCTATTTTTGGTCTCCTTTTTGCTTTTCGAGCTTGGGTTCAAACGGCAAAAGGACGCGAGAAGTGGGATAAATTTCGCTTACGAATGCCCGTTATTGGCAGTGTCGTCAATCGTGCTCAGTTAGCTCGTTTTTCCCGCACTTTCTCATTGATGTTAAAAGCGGGCGTGCCGTTAAACCAGTCGTTGGCACTCTCAGCTGAGGCGCTAGATAACCGATTTTTAGAGAATCGATTGTTAGAAATGAAAGCCTCGATAGAAGCTGGTAGTTCGATTTCCAATACCGCTATCGCCAGCGGAGTGTTTACCCCTTTGGTGATTCAGATGATCTCGGTTGGGGAAGAGACCGGTCGAATTGATGAGCTCTTGATTGAAGTTGCGGACTTTTATGACCGAGAAGTGGATTACGATCTCAAAACATTAACCGCTAGAATCGAGCCATTCTTATTGGTGGTTGTGGCTGGCATGGTGTTGGTTCTTGCATTGGGTATTTTCCTACCAATGTGGGGCATGATGGATGCACTAAAAGGTTAATATGCCGAAACAGATTAGACGTTCCCGCTTTGCCGTTTGGTTACTGCTTATCATGGTTTTAGTGATGGCCTTTTTGCTTGCTTGGCATAAAGTAGAACAAGAGGCGAGTAGTACGGCATTGGTCGTGGCTGGTAAACGTATTCTTGACCGAGCAAACTTTTACAAACAAGAGTGGCTGCTGGCTGGGCAGCCAGCGCAATTGAACGTACATCAAAAGTTTATTCACTATTCTGCTAAAGGGTGGCCATTACCACTGCACCAGACAAATAAAGTCGATTGTGGTTACTGGATGGATCTTTTATATCAAGAGCAGCGAGTTTTAGGCACTTTACCAAAAAAAATCAACGATAATTCAACATCGTCAGATTTTCAGTGTCAGTACTTTTATGGTAATCATGAGGCGATTTTGATTGGACTTGTCGATGATAAATTCAGCGTCAGTGTCAGCTTTTCGTCAGAATAGGAAAATTGACGCTCTCCAGTAGTAATATTGTACAAGGAGCGTATAATGCCTAGCACAAACGGGTGAGGAAGAAGATGAAAAACAATAAGCAAGCTGGATTTTCCTTAGTTGAACTAGTGGTTGTAATCGTTGTTGTCGGTTTACTGGCGGTTGCGGCATTACCCCGTTTTCTCGATGTCACCGATGAAGCAAAAAAAGCGAGTATTGAAGGGGTTGCTGGCGGTTTTGCGACGGGCGTGCTTTCTGCTCGTGCTCAATGGGAAGCTGAGGCTCGCCCATCAAAAATCGTTGGCGCAGAGAAACAGAACTACGTGAATTATGATGGTGTTGACTTTTGGTTGACGCGCTCGAAAACATCAAACGGTGCCAGTACAGTGTATCGCGATGGTTACCCGCTTGATATTGTGCCGGATAATGGTGAATTTCCGACGGGCTTAACAGATCAAGCTTGTATTAACCTGATGGAGAACTTGCTTCAGAATCCTCCGAAAGTTGATACTGTTGACAATGCGGTGAAAAACCGCGATGTAAAATATTCCGCTCAAGCGAATAAAGCCTCCAATATTTGCGTCTATGTACAGCGCGAAGGTGGGACTGAGCACAAGTTTGAGTATGAAATTGAAACTGGTCGTGTGACCGTAACCTTGCAGTAATGCTGCGAAACTTAAAATAAGAGAGATTTTACTATGAAAAGACAAGGCGGTTTCACCCTAATCGAACTAGTGGTGGTAATTGTTATTCTAGGTATTCTTGCAGTGACGGCAGCGCCACGTTTCCTTAACCTACAAGATGATGCGCGCAATGCATCACTAGAAGGCTTAAAAGGTGCAATGGCTGGAGCAACGGGTATTGTATATGGTCGTGCTGCGGTTAGCGGTGTCGAAAAGAGCAATCCAGGTGCAGTATCTGGCGGCACAAATGGTCAAGATATTACGACTATTCTGGGATATCCAAAAGCATCAGAAGATGGTATCGGACGAGCAGTAGTTGGTTTGTCTGGTTCAGACAGTGATTGGAAGGTTGTAAGTTCAGGTACTAATACGATCTCTTACTCTTTTGAAAGCTCAAAAGAAGATGCTAAGTGTCTTGTTAAATACACGATGAACACCACAGATGGTTCTGAGCCAGTGATTACCGTACAAAAATGCGATAATTAATTCATAAAAAAGGCCAGCTTAGCTGGCCTTTTTTATGTTCTTCTCAAAACCCCCAATAATCCAACAATTTCTTAACTCTTTTCGGTATAATACAAAAGTTTACTTAAAGTTGACGCAGGTAGGATGAATATTCGCAAGCGGTTAGGCTTTACACTGGTCGAACTGATCATTGTGATCATATTACTGGCCATACTCTCTTTATATGCTGCTAGTCGATATATCGGCGTAGGCAGTTTTTCTGTACTTGTTATTCAAGACTCTGTGATTTCAATCGCTCGCCAAGTGCAACTTAATCGCATGCACTCCAATGTAACTGATGCCAATGATAGCCTGAGATTGTCAATCAGCAGTCACTGTTTTGGCTCGGTAGAAGGTTGTGCGCACCCTGATGGGCGCAGCGACTGGGTGGCAGAAGATGGCGTTACCTTTTCCGCTCCCGTGAGTGAGATCTCATTTGATCTACTGGGTAACCCACTAAATGTGGCTAGCGGTGGGGTTGAGGTTACCATCCACGGGCAAGGCAGTCAGGCTATTGTCTCCGTTTGTGCTAATGGGCTTATCTCGAAATCGGGGTGCGATTAATGCAAAGATGGCGCGGTTTTACTCTTATTGAAAGCGTCGTGGCAATGGTGATGATGGCCATCGCCATGGTGACTTTGACCAGCTTTTTAGTTCCGCAATTGGCGAGTTCAGCTGACCCGCATTATCAATCTCGCTCGGCTGCGCTTGCACAAAGCGTGATGACCAATATTTTGTCACGTAAGTTTGATCAAAATACCCAAGGTCTCGGCAATGAAATACGTTGTTCCTCGGTTGATCCTGCTGCTTTGCCATGTACTACCAACTGGGACGATAGTGAAGCAGTAAAGGATTTGAATGATATCGATGACTATGAAGGGTGCTGGGTGCCCAATGGAACGGCAAGCTGTCGTGACTTGTATGATTTAATTTCTAATGAAAAAGAGAGTGGTTATCACAATTTCCGTTTAGACATCAAGGTGAGTTATGCGCCTGATAGTAGTTCTCGTCGCATGAAGCGCATCGACCTTATTGTGACTGCAGGTAAGCAAACACCGATTGAGTATGTTGCTTATCGGGGGAACTACTAATGAAAACGCGCGGTTTCACTTTGATTGAGATGGTCGTCACTATGATTGTGGGGACGATATTAGTGATGGGGATTGCTGGTTTTGTCGAGCTAGGAACCAAAGGTTATGCGCAAAGCGTTGATCGGCAAAGGCTACAAACTCAAGCGCAGTTTGTGCTGGAAAAAATGACGCGAGAAGTTCGTCATGCGCTACCTAATGTGTTTGTTTCCGATGGCTTATGTTTGTCTTTTTATCCGATCATTGAGTCTGGGTTCTATGCGGTCTCTGGCAGTGATATTCACTTTATTGTCGGTGATGAGAATGCCACCGTGGGCGATTTGAGCGATAAACAGCTAGTGATCAATCCCACCCAACAACTTCTGGCTGGGCAAACGTTAAGTGACTTACCCAATAGTTTTTCTTTGAGTGGTGTGAAAGAGATATCTGATCCTACGATTTCAGGTGCAACGTTTACCCTCGAGGGCAAAGCCAATCAGTTAATCGGAGGATCTGTGGTCAATCGGCAGTATATCTCTGCCAATGATCGACAGATCGCTTATTGCCTTGGAGACGAAAAAATCACTCGTAAAGTTGGCAGTGGACAGGCAATGCCGTTAATTGATACATCAGAGGTTAAAGTGAGTGGGGCGATTGAGTATCAACCCGCAGGAGTGCAGCACAGTGGCGTTGTGCATATTGAGTTGCACTTTAGTCAAAACAACGAAACCACTCGGTTTGAACAAGACGTGCAGGTGTTAAATGTCCCGTAGTAAGTATCAGCAAGGTAGCTTGCTTATCGTGGTGATCTTTGTCTTGGTGGTGATGGGATTTCTTGCCACTCACCTTAGTCGTATTCAGTGGTCTAATACCGACTCTCATGCGAAAGAACTGCTGGGAACTCAAGCTTGGCTGTTGGCTCAGTCAGTTAACGAGGACGTGCTAACACGCTTTTATCCGTTGGACTCAGCCAGCTCAGCGGTCAAAGCAAACTGTAAACCAAAAGATAAGATGGCGTTGCCGGATTTTACTGATGGCGACGGTAAGTTCACCGAGGTCACAATGAACTGCCAACTCAAGGAAACCAGTTGTGGTGGGGTTGGAAAGCTGGATGGCATTTTCTATTACAAGCTCACTGCTCGGGTGGTTTGTGGCTCAGGAAAAAGCGCAGTTGAGCGCAGTGAAGAAATTTGGGTAAGGGAGTCAGAATAATGAAACATATCGTGCTGTCACTGCTTGTTTCTCTCGTTTCTCTTGGCGTTTATGCTGATGATGACTTAGTTGAATATTGTCGGGTCAACTTTAAGCAAGATTTTACCGTCTATGCGGATTATGGTGAGCAATCATCTTCATTCTACAGCCAGCATAAAGGTCGCATTTCAAAAAATAAATGGGACTTTGATGACGAAGTGCTGTTTTTTGCCAGCAATAAAAAAAACGATAGATACAAAGATATTGCGGTATGGACCAGTGATGACGATGATGATTATCCAAATGTGCTCTTTTATGACCCGAGTGTCGACAAAGAGCCGGGAGCAACGATACGAATCGACTACGACTACCAAGGTCACCGTGGCAATGCCTATTATGGTGACATTACCTATTACGTCTATAAATCAGGTCAATGGTCAGAAAGCATAACTAAGACTCTTTGGACTCACTATACCTCTCACAAAGCTTATGCAGTATTCGAGCATGAAGATGACGACGATGAGTTACATAACTTGCGTTGTGGCCCGCTGGATGAGAAACCCGTCGTACCAGATTTTAAGCTCGATATCTGCCCCTATGTCCCTAATACGGTACAAACTAACTATATCTTGCCGAGTGGCAATCCATTTGGTGCGCTGCAAGTGGGGGCGAGCAACTATGTTCAGCTAGGCAAGAATGAAACAGAGCTCTTTCTCTCTTCAAGTACGGGTTACAAAGATTGTATCGATGGAGATGGTAATCTCGTTAGTTGTAAGACGATGCTTAGCAATACCAAGCCAGCCGTCGATGGCTTTCCTAAGTCGTTGGGGACGTTCCCTTATACGGGCAATAAACCAGATAAAGATTGTAAAAAGGATAATCTCAGAGATTGTTACTTAACTCCCGGTGTATATAAAGACGTTAAGGTAGCGGAAGATGCAACGCTGGTGCTCGCTGGAGGGCGCTACTACTTCAGCATTCTTAAGTTTGAGGCAGAAGGGGCGAGTCTGCAGGTTAATGGTCCGACCGAGATTAACTACAAAGAAATACTGTTTGAAAAATCAGACATCAAAATTAATGTTGGCAACAATGCCAAAAGTGAAAATTTGCTGTTTCTCGGTCATGGAGATAAGGCGAATTTCTATCTTAAATCCGATGTTCACAACGTTGAGATCAATGCTTATATTTACGTAGATAAGCGAGCTGATGACAAAGACAATGGTTTTGGTGTCAGTGGTTGGCGTAACACTATTAATGGTGGCGTTACTTCGCATTCGATTGCGATAAGTGGTGGTAGTAACTCCATTAACGCGACAAACCAACTTAATTGTACCGGAACAGTTGAGCCCGATATCAGCGCAATAGAGATTGTTCCAACCAATATGTATCTTCAGTGCGCTGACAACAACAAAGTGTATGTCAAAGTCTTTGATAAAGATGGTAAGCCCATTCAAAACATCGGCAACAGTTTGGTGAATCTATACAGCACCTCACCAAATGCTCTTAGCTTTACGCGTGTGAAATATGATGCCGCGAAGAGTTGGTTTGAATTTACAGTCGATTCCAAAGCGAACAATGACTATGGTCCAATCGAAGTAAAAGCCAATGTGGTTGGTCACGATGCGATTAGCGACACTAGCCACCTTGTCTTTGCGCCAGTTGTGTTTGATATCAACGACGGTCAAGAGAAAGAATTGATTGCTGGTTATCCGGATAAGGTCTCGATTAAAGCGCTAGCATGTAGCACTGATGGAAATACTATCGTTGGTAACTATGAAAAAACGATCAGCGAGAAAAACTTACACAATACCTCTTTCATACCAGGAAGTTGGCAAAACAATTCAAACAAACTCACTCTGACGGCGGCGTTCAAAGCTGGGCAAGTGGCTGCTGATATCCAATTTAATGATGCAGGGCGATATAAAGGGCAACTTATCGATACCGTAAAATGCCAAGATTTTTATCGTCAGGGTGTTGAGGTGGTCGATTGTCCGATAACGGAAAGCAAGCAGATTATCGGCGAACTTAAGTTTAAAGCACGACCTTGGACTTTTGCCTTATGCCGCCCAACCCTCAAACCGCTGCCAAATGGCGATATCGATGATCCAACTAGCGAGCACTTTGTGGCGGCGGGAGAGTCTTTTGCCTTCGCTGCCTTGCCGATTCGTTGGCAAGGTGGAAACATAACGGGTGAGGTCGCGACACTCGATAGTTATTGCGATAAAGGCAACATTACAGAGAACTTTTCTTTAGGGCAAGCTGGTGAAATTACGCTCAAAGTGACGCATGATATCAGTTTGCCGAGCGGTGGTGAGCTAGGGGAGCTGAGTGGCAATGTCAGTAAAACCTATACTGCCAGTGAACAGGATGGCTATTATCTTTTTGACTCACTAAGTTGGAATGAAGTAGGGCAACTGAAGTTGATGGTCGATAGCGATGATTATTGGGATATGGATATTCAACAGGGCTATCGCAATGTGGGAAGATTCTATCCTTACCGTTTTGCCATCAATAAGAGTGAGTGGCAGGCACCAGCAAGCCAGGGTGATGTGACTTATTTGAGCCAGCCGTTTGCGAATGTTGCTGTCAAAGTGGAAGCAGTGACTTTGGATAGTAAAAACGTCAAAAACTACGATGATTTTTCTAAACCTCTTCAAGCGAAATTCACGCTCTGGCAAGAGAGTAATTCATTCAAGAAAAATGAACTTCAGCTCAACGTCGCGGCTGGTCAATGGCGAGAGGATTCGGATAGCACAAGTCAATATTCTTATTGGGAGCTCGACGATTCGAATGCGAAAGTACTGAGGTATCGCACTTCAGCTCTAAGCGCCCCGTTAGCGACTAAAGAAAATGGTCCTTTTAACACGGGAGCATCTGAGGCGACCTTAACCGATTATGCATTGCAAGTCGATGGTATTGACCCGGTCTTTTTCCTCGATGAGGACGGAAATAAGCTCGACTACCAAGCATTTATCTATCAGCCTAAACTTCGTTATGGAAGAATGGTGTTGGGGCATTTGGGCGGCGTATCTGGGACTAATTTTAACGTACCGTTAAGAGTGGAGTACTGGAATGGATCCAAATTTGTTGTCAATCAATCCGATGATGCATCTGGATTTTTGACGGCAGATAACTATCAATGCAAAAAGCCATTATGGCAATCTACCCCTAGTAATTCGACATCGGAATTAGCGGGAGCAGATAGTTTTACTAAGGTTAAGGATGGTCTCTCCGATGCTCTAATGGCAAATGCTGACAGCGATAAGAGTTTACGAGAGCAAGTGCAGTTTTGGTTAAAGCTTGATGATCTCAGTGATAGTACGCATGCTTCGCCACAAACATTGGACTCAACAGTTAAATGTGGAAGTAAAGGGACAAACCAACCATGGTTGCAATATAACTGGCATGGGCTAGGTGATGAAGATCCATCCACGGTGGTCACCTTCGGTATATATCGCGGTAATGACAAGATCATCTTCCGCAGCGAAGAGGGGCTGACCGGGCTGTAATTTTTATTAAAAAGTGGCGCTACGTAAGGAAACTGTTAGAAATTGCGTGTTTCACTCCATCTTTCTTAGACAATGCCTTGCTGTGATGGCGAGGCATTGGTACATTTAGACCAATTTTTTATCTTCTAATTCTTTCAGGACGAACGAAGAATATGTTCAAAAAACTTCGTGGCATCTTTTCGAATGACCTATCAATCGATTTAGGTACAGCCAACACCCTTATTTATGTCAAAGGTCAAGGCATTGTCCTTGACGAACCTTCAGTAGTCGCAATTCGCCAAGATCGTAACCGCGCAGGAAAAAGCGTAGCGGCTGTCGGCCATGCGGCGAAGCAAATGTTAGGTCGTACGCCAGGAAACATTTCAGCGATCCGTCCTATGAAAGATGGCGTTATTGCCGACTTTTACGTTACTGAGAAAATGTTGCAGCACTTTATTAAGCAAGTGCACGACAATAGCGTATTAAAACCAAGCCCTCGCGTATTGGTTTGTGTTCCTTGTGGTTCAACACAAGTAGAGCGCCGTGCGATTCGTGAATCAGCACTCGGTGCTGGTGCACGCGAAGTGTATTTAATCGACGAACCAATGGCGGCGGCAATTGGCGCAGGCTTGCGTGTATCAGAACCAACGGGCTCAATGGTGGTCGATATTGGTGGCGGTACGACTGAAGTCGCGGTTATCTCATTGAACGGTGTCGTGTACTCATCTTCAGTTCGTATCGGTGGTGACCGCTTTGATGAAGCAATCATCAACTATGTGCGTCGTAACTACGGCAGCTTAATTGGTGAAGCGACGGCTGAGAAGATCAAACATGAAATCGGTTCTGCTTACCCTGGTGACGAAGTTCAAGAGATTGAAGTTCGTGGTCGTAACCTAGCTGAGGGTGTTCCACGCAGCTTTAGCCTAAACTCAAACGAAATCCTTGAAGCGCTACAAGAACCGCTAACAGGTATTGTTTCAGCCGTGATGGTGGCATTGGAACAGTGCCCACCAGAATTGGCGTCAGATATCTCTGAAAATGGTATGGTGCTAACAGGTGGTGGTGCTCTACTAAAAGATCTTGATCGCCTATTAACCGAAGAGACAGGTATTCCAGTCGTTATTGCTGAAGACCCGCTGACTTGTGTTGCTCGTGGTGGTGGTAAAGCTCTTGAAATGATCGACATGCATGGTGGCGATCTATTTAGCGAAGAATAATCGCTGTTGCCCAACCACTAGGTTGGGCAAACATTATAGAAATAAGGAACTCAAACTCAATGAAGCCGATCTTTGGCCGAGGACCTTCACTTCAATTACGCCTATTTTTCGCCGTGATTTTATCAGCCAGCCTTATGCTGGCTGATAGTCGTTTAGGTGCTTTTGCCCAAGTGCGCTATTTATTGAACAGCATTGTTGCGCCAATTCAGTATCTTGCTGATGTGCCCCGAGAGATGTTTGACGGAGTGTACGAACGGTTTAACACTAGCCAAGCGGCGATAGAAAGTAATCGTGCGCTTAAGCGAGAAGTGCTGCGTTTAAAAAATGATTTACTCCTTCTTGATCAATATCGAGAAGAGAACCAACGTCTACGTAAATTACTTGGTTCTTCCTTTGTGCGAGATGAACGTAAAGTCGTCGCAGAAGTGATGGCAGTCGACTCTTCCCCCTATCGCCATCAAGTGGTGATCGATAAAGGGCATATTGACGGCGTTTACGTCGGTCAACCTGTCGCCAATGAGAAAGGAATTGTGGGGCAAGTAACCTTTGTTTCCGCCCACAATAGCCGAGTATTACTATTAATTGACTCTAATAGTGCGATTCCAGTTCAAGTGATTCGCAATGATATTCGTGTGATTGCATCGGGTAACAGTAAAGTAGACAAGATCCACCTAGATCATATCCCAATTAGTACCGATATTCAGGATGGTGACTTATTGGTGACCTCGGGTCTAGGAGGCGTTTATCCTGAAGGATATCCTGTCGCTTATATCGACAAAGTTGAGCGCGACAGTCATCGAGAATTTGCACTGATCGAAGCCGATCCCGTGGTGGACTTTGAACGACTGCGCTACTTGCTATTGATTTGGCCAAGTGACTCTCGCCAAGAAAAAGTACAGTCGGCAGAACCAAGTAATATGGCAGAGGTAACCACCAATGGCGAATAGTGTACTGAAAGGTAAGATGGCAATCTTAGTGTCATTTATCATTGCCTTAACACTTCAGACCATTCCTTGGCCGGGAGTGTTGGATGTGTTGCGCCCGTCTTGGCTGTTACTGGTTACCTGTTATTGGGTATTGGCACTGCCACATCGCGTAAATGTTGGTACTGCTCTAATATTAGGGTTACTCTGGGATTTGCTGTTGGGATCTACCTTGGGTATCCGTGGCATGATGATGTCGATACTGATCTATATTGTGGCACTCAACTTTCTGGTTTTGCGCAATATGGCGCTTTGGCAGCAGGCGCTGGTGATTGGTTTACTCTCGATAGCCCTTGAAGTGATGATATTCTTCGGTGAGTACCTCATTCAAGATATTACTTTTAACCCAATGTCGCTGTGGGCTGGGTTAATTAACTGTATTTTATGGCCGTGGATGTTCTTGCTGATGCGCCGCATAAGACGCCATTGGCATGTGAGGTAGCCATGCAACCATCTATTTTATTGGCCTCTGGCTCCCCAAGACGTAAAGAACTGCTAGAGCAACTTGGTTATCAGTTTTCAATTGTTCGCACCGATGTTGAAGAGGTGCGTCAAACCGATGAAAGTGCTTATGATTATGTTGTGCGCTTATCTAAAGATAAAGCTCTAGCAGGTGTTGCTCTTGCGGCAGACTCGGTTGTCATTGGCTCTGACACCATAGTGGTCTGTGATCAGACTGTATTGGAAAAACCGAATGATTATCAGCATGCAAAAGAGATGCTGATGCGACTATCGGGACGCTCACATCAGGTGATGACGGCAGTAACGGTCGCAAGTAAACAAAAACAAGAAACGGTAGTTGTGACTACCGACGTATGGTTTAAGCCGTTGTCAGAACAAGAAATCGAACAATACTGGCAATCTGGAGAACCATGCGATAAAGCTGGCAGTTATGCGATCCAAGGTATTGGAGGGCGCTTTGTCACTCGAATCGAAGGCAGCTATTCCGCTGTCGTTGGTTTACCGCTATTTGAAACTGACCAGCTCTTGCACAAATTTTTATAATTCAAATTTGAGGTGCGCTCATGAGTGCAGAGTTGTTGATCAATGTGACCCCGAGCGAAACTCGTGTGGCGATGATCGAAGAAGGCGTTTTACAGGAAGTCCATGTTGAGCGCGAAGCAAAACGCGGTATTGTAGGGAACATCTATAAGGGTAAAGTCAGTCGTGTCTTACCCGGTATGCAAGCAGCTTTTGTTGATATTGGCTTGGATAAAGCGGCATTTCTCCATGCGTCCGATATCGTGCCTCACACCGAGTGTGTGGCAGAAAACGAAAAGCAGCAGTTCCAAGTTCGTGATATTTCCGAGTTAGTTCGTCAAGGCCAAGATATTGTTGTTCAAGTGGTGAAAGACCCTCTTGGGACAAAGGGCGCACGGCTAACAACGGACATCACCTTACCTTCTCGTTATTTGGTGTTTATGCCAGGAGCAAGCCATGTCGGTGTCTCTCAGCGCATTGAAAGCGAAAAAGAACGTGAACGTCTAAAGAAAGTCGTGGCGCATTATTGCGATGAAGATGGTGGCTTTATTATTCGTACCGCTGCGGAAGGTGCTGATGAGCAGGAACTATCTCAAGATGCAGCATTCCTAAAACGTCTTTGGTCGAAAGTGAATGAACGTCGTAGTAAGTATAAAACTCGCTCTACTCTGTACGGTGAGTTGGGCTTATCACAGCGTATTCTGCGTGATTTTGTCGGTACAGAACTAACCAAAATCCTCGTCGACTCTCGATTAGAGTTCGAGAATCTTAAAGAGTTTACTAGCGAGTACGTCCCAGAGTTGACCGAAAAGCTTGAGCTGTATGAGGGCGACAAGCCAATCTTTGATATGTACGACACCGAGAACGAAATTCAACGTTCGCTGGATCGTAAGGTGGATCTTAAATCTGGTGGCTATTTGATTATCGATCAAACAGAAGCTATGACCACCATTGATATCAACACTGGGGCTTTTGTTGGTCGTCGTAATCTCGAAGAGACAATCTTTAATACCAATGTAGAGGCGACTCAAGCGATTGCTCGTCAGTTACGCTTACGCAACTTAGGCGGCATTATCATTATTGATTTTATCGATATGCTGTCTGAAGAACATCGTAAACGTGTTGTGGTCTCATTGGAAAATGCGCTCGATAAAGATCGAGTGAAAACCAATATCAATGGATTTACCAGCCTAGGTTTGGTTGAGATGACACGCAAACGAACGCGCGAAAGTATTGAGCATGTTTTATGTTCAACCTGTCCTACATGTGAAGGGCGCGGACGCGTGAAAACCGTTGAAACAGTGTGCTATGAAATTTTACGCGAGATTACGCGCGTAAATCGTGCTTATGATGCTGACAACTTCGTGGTATACGCATCTCCTGCGGTTGCAGACACCCTGCAAGGTGACGAGTCGCATGCATTAGCTGAACTTGAAGTATTCATCGGTAAACAAGTGAAAATCCAATCAGAACCGCTCTATGTTCAAGAGCACTTTGACGTTGTAATGATGTAGAAGGTACGAGTGAACTCAAGATTAAGTCGTATCGCACAAAGCTTACTCTGGGTGTTATTGACAGTAATGGTATTGCTTGCCATTGCTGTCACAACACTGCGTATTGCTTTGCCACAACTGAACCACTTTCAAAAAGAGATCCAAACTTGGGTTAACCAAGGCACAGGCTTTGAGTTTGATATTGGTGATATCAGTGGTTTTTGGCGAAATACCCACCCCTCTATCTCACTGGTGCAAGTGAGAGCAAATACGCCAGAAGGAAGTGGCATCGGCTTTGCGGCTGAAACGGTCGAAGTTGAGTTTGATCTGATTCAATCGGTTTTACAGCTCGAGCCAGTTGTCGCTGACTTAAATGTGCATGGGCTTAAGATTGATATCCGCTCTATTCAATGGGAAAAAAATCTCAATCAAGCGCCAAAACTTGCCCCGAAGGGATCTCAAAAAAGCGTTGTTGAACAAATTGACAAGTTGCTTTTACGCCAACTGGATCACTTTACTTTAAGTGATTCAAGTGTGTTGTTTAACGCTCTCAATGGTGAGGAGCGCACGCTCAATATCGCGCAGTTGAAATGGCATAACCAAGAGAACCATCACGCTGCGGAAGGTGACATTACCATTCCTGAAGCGAAGATTAACTCGCTTAACGTTAAAGCCAACTTTATTGACCACGGCTCATTGGTGGATGTGTCGGGAGAATTCTACCTTTCTGCTGAAAACATTCTGCTAACCAACTGGTTGACTGAGTACATGCAGGATGAGACCGGCATCGAAAAAGGTGAAGTGAGCCTAAATGGTTGGCTGACGGTCAATCATAGTAAGCCTGTTAACGCTTATCTTGAAGTTCTCCCTTCAGAGCTAATTTGGCAAGAAGGTGGGCGACATGAGTTGATGTTTGAGTCAGGTGTGTTCGAACTTGAACCAAGCGGCAATGGTTGGCAAGTAAATGCTCACTCACTTAAATTGCGCACCGATGACACTGAATGGCCAGAGCTTGATATTGCTTTCAATTGGCAAGACGAACGCTGGCAACTCAATGCTTCGCAACTTGATATTAGTGCTATCTCACCGTTGGTTAAGTTAGCGCCCAACTCTAGTCAGATTACCGAGTTACTCCATACTTTCGCTTTAGGTGGAAGCCTAGAAGATATCCGAGTGCAAATGGGGAGTGAGATTGAGTCTATTAAATATTCGGCCAATCTTCGTCAGGGTCGAATGGCACAGTGGGAACTGCTGCCTGGCATTAATCACTTAGAAGCAAAAGTAAGTGGTGACTATCATCAAGCACGTGTGAAAGCGACGCTTCTTGATGACGTATTACCGTATGGCGATGTATTTCAAGCGCCGCTGCGTATTAAACAGGGTGAAGTGGATCTTGTTTGGCAAAACCTTGGTGAACAAGGTTGGCGACTATGGGCTGACAAAGTGACCGCAGCAACACCTGATTTGCAGGTATTAGGGGCGTTTCGATTAGACTTCCCAAGCGGGAAAAGTCCGTTCTTGTCGTTTTATGCTGAAGCTGATCTGTTTAATGCAGGGGAAACCTGGCGTTACCTGCCAACATTAGCGTTGGGTCAGGAGCTGACGGATTATCTCTCGACTGCGATTCAAGGCGGTAAAGTGAATACCGCAAAACTGCTTTGGTATGGTGAACTCAATGAGTTTCCATATGCTAATCACAACGGTATGTTCCAAGCTTGGGTTGGTTTAAAAGATGCGACATTTAGTTTTGATACCACTTGGCCTGCAATAACCAAGTTACAACTGGATTTGCTGTTTCAAAACGATGCAATGTACTTAGACTCACACAGCGCGGTATTGCGCGGGGTTAAGGCGAGTCGAATTACCGGTCGTATTCCAGAGTTGGCAGAAGATGGTCATATAGAAATCGAAGCATCGGTGTCCGGTGATGGCGACAAAGTGCGAGATTACATGATGGCATCACCTTTGGTTGATTCTGTAGGGGCGGCGCTAACCGCTGTGCAGGTAGACGGTAAGGTAACATCAGATTTTCAGCTTAAAGTCCCTTTTGATGATTTTGATACCCGAGCTTGGGGTTATGCGGAGTTGAGTGGTAATGATGTCACCATTGATGCGCCACCAATGGAACTGGATAAGGTCTCAGGTCGTATTGAGTTTGATAATGATGTGGTGAAAGCCGCAGGGCTTTCTGCCAATTTGCTTAGTCAACCTGTCGCGATTGATTTCAGTGGAGAGAGCGCAAAAACAGGCTATAACATTGATATTGATGTTGTAGGGGATTGGGCAACAAAACCTCTAGCACCTTATGTCGGTGACCAGTGGTTAAAACCGATATCAGGCCATGTTCCTTGGCAGACCAACGTCGCGATTCAACTTAACGATATCGGTTTTACTTACCAAATAGATGCCAGTGCCGATATGCAGATGCTGGCCAGCCAATACCCATACCCATTGGGGCGCAAAATTGGAGAGAAAGGTAAGGCAACACTACAGGCATCAGGTAACCAAGAGACTGTTACTGCTCGATTGCAAATGCCAAACTTTAAGTATCAGACTGAAATTGATATTCGACCAGAGACGCCAGTGCTGACTGCGACTAATTTGGTGCTTGGTAAAGGCAGCTTCAAAATTAGCCCAATCGTCGGTCATGATTTGCAAATTAGAACGCAATCCTTTGATTTGGATGCATGGTTAGCGGCTCTAACTCATCCGACAGCCAAACAAACCTATGCATTGGCACAATTAAATACACCGACAATCCCAACGCCTGAGCGGGTGAGTATTAAAGTCGATGAGTTAACGTTGGCGAATGTTGAGTGGAATGATGTTCGTTTTGATGCCAAGCGAAAAAATCTTGGCTGGCATATGGCTTTAAACAGCCAACAAGCGGTGGGTGAGGCGAACTATATATCACCTTATGATCTATCAGTTAAATTACAGCATTTGAACCTGTTCTTCCCTAAACTTGAAGAAGACGCGGTCAAACGACGCAGTCTATTTGAAGCTGAAGACCCAAGCTTACCGCTGGTGGACGATTTTGATCGTAAGTTACATAAACAGCTGCCTAACATCACTTTGTCAATTGATGAACTGTGGGTACAGGGATACAAACTTGGTCAGGCACATCTTGATTTGCAACGTCAAGGTAACCGTCTTTATTGGCGAGATATTTCACTCAAAAGTGGTAGCAGTGAAGTGAAAGTGACCGGCAACTGGTTGTTGGATGGGGATAAGAGTCAGACTAATATGGATTTACTTATCTCAGGCGACAACAACAGTGAAGTTATGGAGCGCTTTGGTATTACATCGGGGATTCAAAAAGCCCCGTTTGATATTGATGCAAAGTTGAGTTGGCGTGGTTCACCTTGGGGAATGCGTGTGAGCAGTCTTTCAGGCAGTGTTAGCACGAAACTTGGCAAGGGTTTGATTTCCGATGTTAGCGGTGCGGCTAGATTGCTGGGCTTATTTAGTCTCGATTCTATCATTCGCAAAATGCAGCTCGATTTTAGTGATGTGTTTGATAAAGGCATGGCGTTTAACTCGATTACCGGCAGCGGTGAGATTAAAAATGGCATTTTCCTCACCAACGATATTCGAATGGATGCCGTCGCGGGTGAGATGAATATCAAAGGCTTAGCGAATCTAAATAATAGAACGGTTGATGCGGAAGTGAATTTTGTGCCGGATATCACGTCAGGTATTCCGGTCTTAAGCGCCTTTGCCGTGGCACCGCAAACGGCACTCTATGTGTTGGCAATTACCACGGTGATCTCTCCGGTAGTTGAGGTCTTTACTCAGGTAGATTATGAAGTAAAAGGACCGTTGGACTCGCCGGTCGTAAAAGAACTCTCCCGCAGTAAAGGTGAGTTCAAACTGCCGAAGAAGTTGCTAGACGCCGTTGATTAAGGAGTACTGCTCATGGAAAGAGTTGGCTTGATTCAGATGACTTCAGGGCCCGATCCTGAGATTAATTTAGCGTACATTGAGCAGCAAGTGGCAGCGCTTGCTGAACAAGGAGCAAAATGGGTAATTACGCCTGAGAACTCAATCGTTTTTGGTTCGCGGCGTGATTACCATCAATATGCTGAGCCATTACAAAGTGGTGCTTTGCAAACTCGTATTAGTGACATAGCGAAGCGCTACGGAGTTTGGTTGTTGATTGGTAGTATGCCCATTCTGCGAGGCACAGATGTAACCACGACCTTATTGGTCTTCAATGACTTAGGTAATTTGGTCGCACATTATGACAAGCTACATATGTTTGATGTCGATGTTGCCGATAGTCATCAGCGCTATCGAGAGTCAGAGACTTTCAAACCAGGGGCGGAGATTGTGACGATAGAGACGCCTTTCGCCCACTTGGGGCTGACTATTTGTTATGATGTGCGCTTCCCACAACTGTATAGTGAGTTAGCTCGCAAAGGCGCGAATATTATCGTCGTTCCCGCAGCCTTCACTGCGGTGACTGGGCAAGCTCATTGGCAACCTTTATTGACTGCTCGCGCGATAGAAACACAGTCTTGGATTGTTGCCGTAAACCAAACAGGTACCCATCAAGGTGGACGACAAACTTGGGGGCACTCCATGGTGATCTCGCCATGGGGCGACGTGTTTGCAAGTTTAGATGACGCTGTGGGTAATCTATTGGTTGAGATAGATTTACAAGCAGTGACTGAAATCAGAGCGACGATGCCGGTGATGAGCCACAACCGCTTTGATAATCGAATTAAAATGTAAGAGCGAAATATGACAATTAATCACGTAGAAGAAGCCCTACTAAAACCTGCTGGTTTATCCGAGCAGGATATCGCGAGCACACTAGAAAGCATTGCGACTCGTCAGATTGACTACGCTGATATCTATTTCCAATCCAGTTGGCATGAGTCTTTGGTATTAGAAGATAGCATTATCAAAGATGGCTCATTCAATATCGATTGCGGTCTTGGTGTCCGTGCAGTGACGGGTGAAAAAACGGGCTTTGCCTACTCAGATCAGATTCAGCTTGAAGGCTTGAAGCAAAGTGCTATTGCCGCACGCGGCATTGCCCAGCAAGGCCAGAATGGCAAAGTGCAAGCTTTCAAACGTTTTGATAATCAAGCTTACTATGCGGCGGTAAACCCGTTAGAAACATGGCAGAAGCAGCAGAAAACAGCCCTGCTTAAAGAGCTTGATGCATACATCCGAACCAAAGAACCACTGGTGCAAGAAGTGTCGATCAGTCTAAGTGGTGTTCATGAGCAAATGCTGGTGGCCGCGACAGATGGCACCTATGCGGGCGATGTGCGTCCGTTGGTTCGCTTGTCTATTACCGTATTGGCACAGCGTGGTGAACGTCGTGAGCGCGGTAGTGCAGGTGGTGGCGGTCGCTATACTTACGATTATTTCTTAACTTCGCAGCAAGGTCAGCAAGTCGCGTATCAATTTGCAGATGAAGCGATTCGTATGGCTTTAGTTAATTTGGAAGCGGATGCGGCACCGGCGGGCACTATGCCAGTGGTATTAGGTTCGGGCTGGCCAGGCGTACTACTGCATGAGGCAGTTGGTCATGGTTTAGAAGGTGATTTTAACCGTAAAGAGTCTTCAGTATTTAGTGGCCGTATTGGTGAACAAGTCACTTCTAAGCACTGTACCATTGTTGATGATGGAACGTTGACAGACCTGCGTGGCTCACTGAACGTTGATGACGAGGGTGTTGCAGGTCAATACAACACGCTGATTGAAAATGGTGTACTAAAAGGTTACATGCAAGATAAGTTAAATGCTCGCTTAATGGGGGTTGCGCCAACAGGTAACGGCCGTCGCGAGTCATACGCACACTTACCAATGCCACGCATGACCAATACTTATATGTTACCAGGTGAGCATACGCCAGAAGAAATTATCTCAACGGTGAAGAAAGGTCTGTATGCGCCAAACTTTGGTGGTGGCCAAGTCGATATCACGTCCGGTAAGTTTGTTTTCTCGACGTCAGAAGCCTACCTTATCGAAGATGGTAAGATTACACGCCCTGTAAAAGGTGCCACACTAATCGGTTCTGGGATTGAAGCCATGCAGCAAGTGTCGATGGTGGGTAATGACCTTAGTATCGACCGCGGCGTTGGTGTGTGCGGGAAAGCTGGGCAAAGTGTACCGGTTGGCGTTGGTCAACCAACCTTGAAACTAGATTCAATCACGGTTGGTGGTACGGAGTAGCAGTTTTAGCAGCGAGAGCACTTCGTTTGATAATTGAAAAGTGCTTGTTCGATTTTCCGCTCTAACAACAAGGCTGACGTAATGACGTCAGCCTTGTTGTTTTTAAGGGAATAAATGCTCATTTTCTTGAATCTAGTTTTTTAGTGCTTCGCTCTCCATTCTAAAATCTCAGCTCTCAGCTCTCATTTCTTCAAGCGTAGCGCCTAAAAACTCAAATTCCCTCTCGCTCAATTGGGCAGCTCATACAGCGAGCGCCACCCCGACCTCTACCCAGTTCATTGCCTGGTATTGGCAATACGGTTATCCCTGCTTTGTCATATTTCTCATTAGTGTAGACATTGCGTTCATAGCCAATGACGACACCGGGTTTGACCGTCAGGACATTGTTGGCGTCATTCCATTGCTCTCGTTCGGCCTCGTAATTATCACCACCTGTTGTGATAATCTTAAGCGCATCTAAGCCAAGCGCTTTTTCGATCGAACCAGTAAGATCATTGGTTTGTTTTATCTGCAACTGACCATCTCCCTTTGGTGTTAAACACCAAGTATTCATATCTTTACGTACGATTTCAGGGTAGAGCGAGAACGTATCAACATCCATATGAGTCATCACAGTATCTAAATGCATGCAAGCGCGATTTTTGGGTAGCTCTGTGACTATCACTTGGTCGGCTTGGCGATGTTTAAACAGCGCAGCCGCCAAATTCTCAATCCCTTGTGAGGTAGTGCGTTCAGACATGCCTATTAGCACTGCACCTTTACCGATAACGAGAACATCTCCGCCCTCTATCGTTGCGTTATCATAATATAGGTCTTCATTGCCAAAGTATTTGATAAAATCTTGTCCGGAAAAAACAGGGTGCCAACGATAAATGGCTCTAAGATGATTGGTTTCACGTTGACGGGCGGGCATCATCATAGGATTAAGAGAAACTCCGCCATATACCCAACATGATGTATCTCGGGTAAAAAGATGATTAGGTAATGGTTCAATCGCGAAATCTAATGCACGGTTAAGTTTCGGTAAGATTGATGCGGATTTAAACGGTAGCTCAGAGTATGCCAACCCGCCGAGTAATACACACGCCAAATGTTCGTTATCCATTTCCGAGAGATAATCACGAAAATCACGTCCAAACATTGGACCGTAGCGAAAGTCTGAAATTTGAGTATCGAGTAACCATTGACGAGCCTCAGCGACTTCTAACGTCTCAACCAGCAAATCATGCAGTAGCAAGACTTCGACATCTTGTTGTTTGAGTGTATTTGCGAAAACATCGTGTTCATCACCGGCCGCATCCACTGCGAGCACATCATCAAACAGCAGCTCGTGGCAATTTGATGGTGTTAAGTGAGTGAGCGCACGCTCAGGTCTATGTAACAGAACTCGCTTTAGTTGACCAACTTCAGAGCCGACATACAACTTACTCATTTTGTATCCTTACTTTGATTCCTGTTCTATTTATGACAATGTTAATGAAAAGATGCAAGCTTGTTTTATGGAATTAACATCTGGCTATTATCGAAATTACAGAAACTTATATGGCAATTGGTGGCTATATTACGAATAAACCTACAGTTAGGATTTCGTAACAACTTAACTTTATGAGTACCTATGCTGGAATTGAATGGTATGGTTTTGCCAGTTTATCCTTGTGAAGTTAATCTTTACCCGGAAATTCTATCAATTGGCGGCAGTTTTTGTTTGATTATGCAAACTTGATGATCTGCATGAAATCGACGTTAGCGCTCATAAATAGGCATTTATCATTAAAATAGGACGATTTGCACAACGATACTTTATCCTGAAGTGGTTGATTCTCATAAAGTGAGCCTTTGATCGTTTTAAGCAGATAAAGCTCAATGAGACACAAGATCGTAAGAAAGATCATACCAAGCAGCGATTCTAGGTAGTATTTTTTGTTGAACCGTGCGATATTTCGTCGCGAGAAATCGTCAAATATTGTTATCACACTCTGGAGCACAACTATGTCTCACGAAGATGAATATCTATCAGTAGAAGAATTAATTGAGATTCAAAAGGAAGAGACTCGCGATATTATCCAAGCATTGCTAGAAGATGGCAGTGATCCAGATGCGTTATACGAAATTGAGCATCACCTTTTTGCTGAAGATTTTGACACACTAGAGAAAGCGGTGGTTGAAGCGTTTAAGATGGGTTTCGAAGTGCTAGAAGCTGAAGAAACTGAAGACGAAGACGGCAACAAGCTATTGTGTTGCGATGCAACAATGGAGTCGGCACTTAATCCAGAAGCAATTGATGCTCAAGTGGAAAAGCTGGTTCATCTGGCTGAAAAATACGACATCATCTACGACGGTTGGGGTACTTACTACGAAGGTGAAGACGCGCTTTATTCTGAAGAAGATGAAGACGACGAAGATTACTAAGTTTGTCCCACAGGTTTAGTGTAATGAATACCAGCTTTCGAGCTGGTATTTTTGTTTCTGGGAGCTATCTATTGAGACGTGTATTCTCTATAATCAACAAAATATTGATCTAGCGCAAGTTTGAATAAGATGGAACTCTCTCTCGCCGGTCTTTGGCAACTCTCTCCTTTGACTGATTTAACGATCCCTCAAGACGATATAACGTTTCCCGCGCCTTTAAGCCAGATTTTACCTAGCTCTCTTGCTCAATCGCAGATAGTGGAGCAAGAATGGCATTTAATGCACGACATTGAAGTTGATGAATCTATGTTGGCGTTCCCCGCTGTTGATCTTGTGATTGGTGGTGTCGATTACCATGCCGAGGTCAGAGTTAATGGCGTCGCTGTATTTGATTGCGATGGTACGCAATCGCTATATAAAAAGGATATCCGCCCATACTTGCAACTAGGACGTAATCGATTTGAAATACTGTTTCTCCATCAAGATGACGATTGGTTAGTTGACGATATCGAACTTGAACGCGTATGTAATTTGGGTAATAAAGATGTGGTTAAGCATGATGAACGTCTTGGGATTTGGGTTGCCCCTTATCTGCAGTTTATACGTCATGTCCGCTTAGATTACGTGGCGACAGAGCAGATTTGGCACCATGGTGGAGGGTGTGAGTTTAAGGTGGATCTCTACTACACCACTTATGCTGCGGGACTGGTATCAGCATCTGTTAAGTTCAATGGTATGACCTATCATCTGCCTATTGATGTGCGTAACAATCAGACCAGCGCATTGTTTCAAGTGGATGCACCTATCTATTTTGATCTTAACCAGCCCAATGCTGATCATTTGTATCAACTTGAGGTGGTTTTAGACGGTCAGACGCAACACTATAAAGTTGGCTTGAGTGAGGATTACTGTGTTCAGCATTACCCCGTTTAATTAATGGGCGCCAGTCAGTTGATAACGTTGCGATTGCTTACGTAACCAGACCTTCTCATGGAAGTAGTAGGCACAGGTGTTAATGGTGGGTTCTATCGCAGCCATAATACCGCCGACAAAGGCATCACCCGTTAATAGATATACTACGCCAAAGGCAACGCTAAAGTGAACGATAGCAAAGCTTGAGGTCTTGATTTTAGGGTTGCGCGAAAGTTGCGTTAGGGCTGGAGTTTTGCTCCACACCAGTTCATGGAAGTAGAAAGCGACAGTGTTCACGCTTGGTTCAAGCATGGCAATCATACTACCAATGATAATATCACCGGTCAGTAGGTATGCTACGGTAAAGGCGATCGAAAAATGAATGCTGGCAAAAGTAAGTGTCTTTTTCATAATTTAAAATCATTGGTCAGTGGTGATGAAACAATTATCACTGATGATTTTAAATAAAGATAATGGCTAGAAATGATTTGTTTGATAGGTATAAACTATTAAAAAGGCGCTCATGAGAGCGCCTTTTGTACTTAGTGGAGTTAACTCTGGGGTTTAACGACTAATACGTTGATCGGTGAAGCTTGTACCACTTTGCTCGCCACTGAACCAAGTACAGCCTTATCGATTTTAGAGCGTTTGTGACTTGGCATAATAATAAGGTCTGAACCGAGTTTTTCGGCATACTTCAAAATGGTTTTGTAAGTTTTACCCTCTGCAATATGCACACGATGTACCACATCAGCGTCAATATGCTTAGTGGCGAATTGTTTTAGCTGCTTTTCCACATCACGTTTCATCACATCGGCGGCATCTTTAGGAAAATAGCTCGCTACCATTGGCATATGAATGCCTGGCAGTACAGTCAACAAGTGCAGCTCGGCGTTTGATTGCTTGGCATGCCAGACCGCTATCTCGATAGCACGATCAGAAAAACCATTTTCATTTAAATCCACAGGGACAAGAATTTTTTTATACATCACTGATTCTCTTTTAGGTCTCGTGTTTGACGTTAAGCATTCAACGCTTGCTTACGAATTCGACGTCTTTGGTTGGCTCCCAAAGCAATCACGATGAGCAGACATGGTAAGAATACCCACTCTTTCATTGGGCGATCGGCATCCTGAACTACCCACTTTATCTGCCAGTCGAAATCGATACCTGATGCCTCGGCTGGGCTGCCAAACTCCACCATATCGACAATCATTTTGCCTTGATTGTCGGTTAACATTAGCCCCATTGAGCTGATGCGTTGCTCGGCAGTCGTTGCTTCATCCTCAAAGGGTAATCTGACAGTTTTTTCCACCATATCACCTTCAAGTGTTTCACCTGCCACGCGCAGTTCTAATGTTTGCCCAATATCGAGTTTTTCGACAATTTGAGCGATTTCCGTCCCAGGAGAAAGCACTTTTGCTGGATAGACCATATCCCACCAAAAACCAGGGCGGAAGAAGGAAAAGGTAAGTGCGAGTAGTAACAAGGTTTCCCACCATTTATTACGGGTAAACCACCACCCCTGTGTGGCTGCGGAGAAGAGCAGCATGGCGATAATAGAAGAAAATACAGTCAGCATTAAATGCCACCATGTATCAATGCCCATCATTAATAGTTGAGTATTGAAGATAAACATAAAGGGCAAAATGGCGGTTCGAATATCGTAAGTAAAGCCTTGAATACCAGTACGAATTGGGTCCGATTTAGCAATAGCTGCGGCAGCAAAAGCAGCCAAGCCTACTGGTGGGGTATCGTCTGCCAAAATACCAAAGTAGAAGACGAAAAGATGGACCGCAATTAATGGAATAATCAAGCCATGTTGAGCGCCCAAGGTGACAATCACTGGCGCCATCAACGTAGAGACGACAATATAGTTAGCTGTAGTCGGCAAGCCCATACCAAGAATTAGACTGATCACTGCGGTGAACAGCAGCATCAGAATAACGTTACCACCGGAAATAAATTCGACGAACTCCGTCATCACTAACCCGATGCCAGTTAATGTCACGACTCCTACCACAGTACCTGCGGCAGCGGTTGCTACACCAATACCAATCATATTGCGAGCGCCTGTGACTAAGCTTTCTGCAAGGTCAACAAAGCCTTGTTTGGTTTGCTCTGTTACGTCACCCGTTTTGCCCATTAATGCTAAGAGTGGGCGTTGCGTGATCAAAATAAAGATCATAAATACGGTTGCCCAGAAAGCAGACAGACCGGGAGAGAAACGTTCAACGGTTAAACACCACACCAGCACGACGATTGGTAACAAATAATGCAAACCAGATTTAACGGTCGGGCCGGGATCTGGAACCTCCGTCAGTTCTGCATCGATCTCGATATTACCGGCATCGGCATATTTTGCTGAGATGCTGAGTAGCCCCAGATAAGCCACAAACAATGCAACTGTCACAATCGGCGTAGCGGCATCACCAAACACATCTTTGGTCCAGCCAATACCGTAGTAAACCACAGCACTGATCACGACTAATCCGAGTATGGTTCCGGTAAATGAAAGTAGATTTTGCAAAAGGGTTGGATTGTGGCGTCGTGGTAAGCCAGTCATGCCAGCCTTACAGGCCTCAAGATGAACAATATAAATCAAGGCGATATAAGAGATTAGCGCTGGTAGTAATGCTGCTTTGATCACTTCTACGTAGGAAATACCGACATACTCAACCATCAAAAACGCGGCAGCGCCCATAATAGGTGGTGTTAACTGACCATTGGTCGAAGCCGCTACCTCTACAGCGCCAGCTTTTGTTCCAGGGAAACCAACTCGTTTCATCAAAGGAATCGTAAACGTACCGGTTGTGACTACGTTGGCAATGGAAGATCCTGAGACTAACCCAGATAGCCCTGATGCCACCACGGCGGCTTTTGCCGGACCACCTTTCATATGACCGAGCATAGAAAAGGCGACTTTAATAAAGTAGGCTCCTGCCCCAGCTCGCTCTAACATGGCACCAAATAGGACAAACAAGAATACAAAGGATGTCGACACCCCTAGAGCAACACCAAATACCCCTTCGGTTGTCAGCCATAGATGAGACATCGCCTTATTCAGGCTCGCCCCTTTATGGGCAATAACATCTGGCATATGAGGGCCTGCAAAGGTATAGAGCAGGAATACTGCAGCGACAACCATCAATGGTGGTCCCAAAGCGCGTCGAGTTGCTTCAAGCAGCAATAACATGCCAATGACGGCTACGACAATATCGGGTTGGGTTGGGGCACCGGATCGTTCGGCAAGACCGGTATAAAATATATAGATGTATGCCGCTGAGAAACTGCCTGCTAATGCCAAGATCCAATCAAGCAGTGGGATATGATCACGAGGTGAATTTTTTAGTGCCGGATAAGCGGTAAAAGCGAGAAACACCGCGAACATTAGATGAATCGAGCGCGCTTCTGTATCGTTAAGTACACCAAAATTAAAAATAAACGGTAATGGGGAGGCATACCAAAGTTGGAAAAGAGACCAACACAGCGGAACAAACCATAAGATACGCCCCGAAATGCCTTTCGGTGAGCGCGCCCCTGTATCGGCTTGGGCTACCATATCCTGCACATCTTGCGATGGTGTAGTAGTCTGCGTCATGGAGGTTATCCTTGTTATATTGGGTTCGTTGTTGTTTGCTTTGAACCTTGCGCTTCTAACAGTGTAGTGACTGACTCCGTGAAGCGTCGGAAAATTTAGATATAAGAAGACAGGAGTTTCATGTTTGAAACCCAAAAAGAGTCTGATATTAAGTTGAGACAGTAGGCAAGGAGCGGGGCTCCTTGCCTAAGTGGACTATTTGAGTAAGCCTACTTCTTTGTAGTATTTCTCTGCACCAGGGTGAAGAGGAATTGAAAGGCCAGCTTGGACCATGTCCTCTTTCTTTAGATTAGCGAATGCAGGGTGAAGACGTTTGAAGGTATCAAAGTTTTCAAATACCGCTTTAGCGACGTTATAAGCAATTTCATCCGACACTTTAGCCGTTGTAACCATTGTTGCAGCCACGCCGAAACTATTTACATCTTGCTCTGTTCCGCGATACATACCGGCAGGTACAGTGCTAAATGCGTAATAAGGGTTGTCGGCAACGATCTTGTCAATGGCTTCACCTGTCGCTGGGATCAGTTTTGCATCACAAGAAGTGGTCGCTTCTTTGATTGAACCGTTTGGATGACCAACGACGTAAACAAATGCGTCAATTTTATTGTCACATAAAGCTTGAGAGCGCTCAGAGCCTTTAAGCTCAGATGCGAGTTTGAAGCTATCGTTTGTCCAACCCATTGCTTCCATTACTACGCCCATCGTTGCGCGGTCACCAGAGCCAGGGTTGCCGATATTCACTCGCTTACCAGCCAGATCAGCGACGCTTTCGATACCAGCATCCGAGCGGGCAATAATGTTGAATGGTTCAGTGTGTAGTGAGAATACAGCGCGTAGATCTTTGTATGCACCTTGGTCTGCAAACTTACTTGTACCGTTGTATCCATGGTATTGCCAGTCAGACTGAACAATGCCGAAGTCTAGTTCGCCAGCTCGAATCGTATTAACGTTGTAAATCGAACCGCCAGTAGACTCTACAGAACAGCGAATATTGTGTTCTTTACGGCCTTTGTTAACAAGCTTACAGATCGCACCACCAGTAGGGTAGTACACACCCGTTACCGAGCCAGTACCAATCGTAATAAACTCTTGTGCATTAACTGCGCCAGCTCCCATGATGGCAGCGGCAATCGCACCTGCTTGAATAAGTTTGTTAAATGCCATGAATGTTCCTTCCTTTATTCATTATTGGTCCTTTAGCAAGTGTAGTTGCTAAAAGAGTTCCCTTAGGGAAACGGCATCTTTTTCAATCCTTTTGTTGAAAAAGTTGCTAAATAATACCAAAAAAACAATAGATAATTACATGATTGTTAAAGTTTTTAGTAAGAATGGCTTTTTTTGGCCGAGGTATTCTATTCGGTCTTTTTAGGGAAAACTCTTTTCCCTCAGATAGTTATCTGAGATGGGATCTAGGTAGGGTTTTTAGTTAAGTTGTGAAGTAAATCACACCAAATAATTGGTGTGATCAATGTCTTAGCTAGGTTTTCCAACAGATTAGCCTGCGTATTCGAATAACTCGCAAACAGAGTTAAACAGTTGCTCAGTACTAATTGTGAGGGTAGGGGTAATGAAAATCGTATCGTCGCCAGCAACCACACCCAAAATGCCTTCTGACTTACCTAATGAGTCAAGTAAGCGGGCAATCAGCTGGGCAGCTCCTGGTCCCGTATGGATAACAACCAATGCTGCGTTGTAATCAATATCTAAAACGAGTTCGCGCAGTGAGCTTGAAACTGTTGGTACACCGAGCTCCGCGGGAAGGCAGTAGACCATTTCCATTTTTGCATTGCGAGTTCGTACAGCACCAAATTTGGTCAACATGCGAGAAACTTTTGACTGATTGATGTTTTCAAACCCTTCGTTTTTAAGTGCCTCAACAATGTCGCCCTGTGAACCAAAACGTTCTTCTTTTAATAACGCTTTGAAAGCGCGCACGAGATTATCTTGTTTTTCTGTATGACGCATAGTTCTTCTTTCAACTTGCCAATGGAAATAAGTGCATATTTTCGCATAAACATGCATTTTGTGCCAGTTGAGTAGGAAAATAACTCGCTGCGGTCACGAAATTTTAAACCTTTAATAGATGCGATTTATATCCGAGATAAGCCGCGTTGAAATGATGATAAATCCTTGCGGAATTAGGGGGTTATCATGCTATCATCCGCCACCTTTTTTTGTGGCACGAAAAAGTCAAATTGCGTAGCGTCGCAAAGCTGACGTTAAATAATTGTAATTGGACGTTAAATGCTATAGTTTGATTTACATAATAATTTACAAATTACCCTACCAAAATATAGAAGAGACTACCTCTCAAGGAGAACTACGATGAAAGTAGCTGTAATTGGTGCCGCTGGTGGCATCGGTCAAGCCCTAGCCCTACTACTTAAGAATCGCCTTCCTGCAGGCTCAGATCTAGCTCTTTATGATATCGCCCCTGTGACTCCGGGTGTTGCTGCGGATCTTAGCCATATCCCAACGCCTGTTTCGATCAAAGGTTACGCTGGTGAAGATCCGACGCCAGCACTTGACGGTGCAGACGTGGTTCTAATTTCAGCTGGTGTTGCACGTAAACCAGGTATGGATCGTGCCGATCTTTTTAATGTTAATGCAGGTATCGTAAAGTCACTTGCGGAGAAGATCGCTGTCGTTTGTCCAACCGCTTGTGTGGGTATCATCACGAATCCAGTCAACACCACAGTGCCTATCGCTGCAGAAGTACTAAAGAATGCTGGCGTATATGACAAGCGCAAGCTATTTGGTGTAACAACGCTTGACGTGATTCGTTCTGAAACCTTTGTTGCTGAGTTGAAAGATAAAGATCCCGGTGAGGTACGCGTTCCTGTGATTGGCGGGCATTCTGGTGTGACTATTTTACCGTTACTTTCTCAGGTGGAAGGTGTTGAGTTTAGCGCTGAAGAAGTCGAAGCACTGACAAAACGTATCCAAAATGCAGGTACTGAAGTGGTTGAAGCTAAAGCGGGCGGTGGTTCTGCGACTCTTTCTATGGGACAAGCGGCATGTCGTTTTGGTTTGGCACTCGTGAAAGCGCTTCAAGGTGAAGAGGGTGTGATTGAGTGTGCCTACGTAGAAGGTGCGGGAGAGCATGCTCCATTCTTTGCTCAACCAGTGAAGCTTGGCAAGGACGGCGTAGAGGAAGTGCTGAGCTATGGCGAACTAAGTGCTTATGAGAAAGCAGCATTAGATGGCATGCTTGAAACACTAAGTGGTGATATCCAAGTTGGTGTCGATTTCGTTAAGTAATCTCCAAACTCCTCAAGAGTAGTAAAAAGCCGATAGTTTGATATCGGCTTTTTTGATCTTTACATACTGCTCTATCGTACCGGATTAGCGAGAGAGGAGAGAGATTATGGAACTATCAGAAATTAAGCGCGGTATGTTGGTTGAGAGTCTTCAGGGAAGTGGTCGAGTGTTGGTCATTGATGAGGTGACTCAGTCATTACTGATTGAAAACAGTGAAAGTCGCGAGCAGTTTGCGGTTGGCATAGATGAAATCGTTGATGAACCTCAGCTTCATCACGGCTGCGATCAATATTACTAACCACTATATACTGTATAGAAAGAAAAGGAGGTAAACCATGTGGCTTACCTCCTTAATTTTTATTAGGCCAATCTATTTGCTGCGATGAACAGATAGATGAGCCAACGTGATGAGCGCTTGCTTGTAATCGGACTCTGGAAGTACATCAAGTTCAGCGATGGCTTTGTCTGCTTCTTCAATCGCTTTTGCTCGGGTGTATTCTAAAGATCCTGTTTGATCCATGGTGCGTAGTATGTCATCAAGACGATCCATGCCGTTGGCTTTTTCAATCGCTTCACGGATCATTGCCGCTTGTTCTGCATTGCCATGTTTCATGGCATGGAGTAGTGGTAATGTCGGTTTGCCTTCCGCGAGGTCATCACCAACATTTTTACCCATCTCTTTACCATCCGCAGTGTAATCCATCACGTCGTCAATCAGTTGGAATGCAGTGCCGAGGTATTTACCGTAGTTTTGCATTGCCAGCTCAACGTCAGCAGAAGAGTCGGTCAGAATTGCCCCTATTTGCGTGGCGGCTTCAAACAGACGCGCTGTTTTAGAGTAGATAACTTGCATGTAGCTATCTTCAGTCGTGTCTGGATCGTTACAGTTCATTAACTGTAACACTTCCCCTTCGGCGATGATGTTGACGGCATCACTCATCAACTTAAGTATCTTCATCGAACCAAGTTCGGTCATCATCTGAAATGAACGAGTGTAGATAAAGTCGCCGACTAACACACTTGCTGCATTACCAAATGCTGCATTCGCGGTTGCTTTGCCTCGACGCATATCTGATTCATCCACGACATCATCGTGCAACAGGGTTGCTGTGTGGATAAACTCTATAAAGGCTGCGGCTGTGGTATGAGCACTTCCTTGATAACCAAGCGCACGAGCCGTCAATACCGCTAACAGTGGGCGAATGCGTTTACCACCGCCACTGACGATATAGAAACCAAGTTGGTTGATTAGAGATACATCAGAGTTTAGCTGGGCTTGAATAGTTTCGTTCACTTTTGCCATGTCATCGGCAGTAAGCGCTTGGATAGCTTTAAAATCCATTGTAATTCCGGCTGAGGTTAGAACCTGTCTGGTATTTTTATCTAAATTGTTAAGTGAATAATACACTAAAAAACGTTGATAAATACATGCTTTAAGGGCATGATCTCGGCACTTTTAATTGGCGACTAGCTTTTCGCCAATTTTTTCAAAATATGGCTTGTCATAGTGGCATCTCTTCTGTAGAATCTGCGCCCTATTGATGATTAGTTTAGCGCACACCCTATTGCTCAAAATGAATGCAACGGCTGTGCGGAAAAAGCGGAGTAAAATATGTACGCTGTTTTCCAATCTGGTGGTAAACAACACCGTGTAAGCGAAGGTCAAACTCTTCGTTTAGAAAAATTAGACGTTGAAACTGGTGCAACTGTTGAATTTGATAAAGTTCTACTTGTTGCTAACGGTGAAGACATTAAAGTTGGCGCTCCTCTTGTAGAGGGCGGTAAAGTTGTAGCTGAGGTTGTACAACACGGTCGTGGCGATAAAGTTAAAATCGTTAAGTTCCGTCGTCGTAAGCACTCTCGTAAGCAACAAGGTCACCGTCAGTGGTTCACAGAAGTGAAAATCACTGGTATCAACGCTTAATCGATTAGGAGAGTTTAACAATGGCACACAAAAAAGCTGGTGGTTCTACTCGTAACGGCCGCGATTCAGAAAGCAAACGTCTAGGTGTTAAGCGTTTCGGTGGTGAATCTGTTCTTGCAGGTAACATCATTGTTCGTCAACGTGGTACTAAGTTCCACGCTGGTAACAACGTAGGCCTTGGTAAAGACCACACTCTATTCGCTCTAACTGACGGTAAAGTTAAGTTTGAAGTGAAAGGTCCTAAAAACCGTAAATTCGTAAGCATCGAATCTGCTGAATAATCAGATTCTTAGCTTAGAAATTAGGTTTCTAGCTGAATTTAAAAGCCCTGCCGATTCGGCGGGGTTTTTTATTTTTAGCAAGGGCAAATATCCAGAGGCTTTTAACGCGGTGTAAGCTTAAGAGAAAACCTCTCGCTATTTGGTCCAAAGTAGAGCGACCCAAGATCTCAGGTGATCGATCTGTAAATGGGATCTGCTAGAATTTATATCATTGTCAATTGGCTTATATAAGCCTTGTAAGTGATATTGCAACGCACACAATGCGGAGTTACAGATGAAATTCGTTGATGAAGCGGTAGTAAAAGTTCAAGCCGGTGATGGCGGTAGTGGTGTCGTCAGTTTTTGGCGTGAGAAATTTATCACTAAAGGTGGTCCTGACGGTGGTGATGGTGGTGATGGCGGTGATATCTATATCCAAGCTGACGAGAACCTCAATACCCTGATTGATTACCGTTTCCAGCGCTTCTATGAAGCAGAACGTGGTGAAAATGGTCGTGGCGGTAACTGTACGGGCAAACGTGGTAAAGACAAAGTGCTACGTGTACCTGTCGGGACTCGTGCGGTTGATATTCACACCAATGAAGTGGTAGCGGAAGTCGCGGAACACGGCAAGAAGATGATGGTTGCAAAAGGCGGCTGGCATGGTCTTGGTAACACGCGTTTCAAATCTTCAGTTAACCGTGCGCCACGCCAGAAAACCTTGGGTACTAAAGGTGAAGTACGTGAACTGCGTCTTGAGCTACTATTGCTAGCAGACGTTGGTATGCTGGGCTTACCAAATGCAGGTAAGTCGACGTTCATTCGCGCGGTATCCGCTGCAAAACCAAAAGTGGCAGATTACCCATTTACAACGCTAATCCCAAGTCTTGGCGTGGTGAGTGTTGTACCTGAGAAGAGCTTTGTAGTGGCTGACATCCCAGGTCTAATTGAAGGTGCTGCTGATGGTGCGGGTCTTGGTATTCGCTTCTTGAAGCACCTAGAGCGTTGTCGCGTGTTATTGCATATGATCGATATTATGCCGATTGATCAATCGGATCCGATCCAAAATGCTCTAACGATCATTGATGAGCTTGAGCAGTACAGTGAGAAGTTGGCTGATAAGCCTCGTTGGTTAGTCTTTAACAAAGTCGATCTGATGCCAGAAGAAGAAGCCGATGAAGTGATTCAAGGCATTCTGGACGCACTAGGTTGGGAAGAAGAATACTTCAAGATTTCTGCCGTTAACAAGCAAGGCACGAAAGAGCTTTGTTATAAACTGGCTGACTTTATGGAATCACTTCCTCGTGGTGAAGAAGAGATCAGCGAAGAAGAGAAAGTCGACTTTATGTGGGACGATTACCATAAAGACGCCATGTCTGGTAAAGACGTGATCACTGAAGATGATGACGATTGGGATGATTGGGACGACGAAGAAGACGACGGGCACGTTGTTTACGTACGTGATTGATCTTCTAATCTAGTTGAAAGCCGCAATTTTCGTTGCGGCTTTTTTACGTCTGAAATCAAACTTGGTTTGAATCAAAGTTATTTGTTGAAATTTTCGTCACAATCAGCCCTTCGAGCATGTGACAGGATTTAGGAGTCGTTAAATTAGTATGGACACAAAGCAACGAGCGGTCTCTCGCTTAATTGCACAAGCAGGTCAAATGCTTCTCGCCCATGGTGCTGAGAGCGCTTTGGTGGGCAGCATTATGGAAAGGATTGGTCTTGCCTGCGGCATGGATGAAGTTGAAGTCTCTCTTTCCTCAAGCTCTTTAGTTGTGACGACAGTAAATCGTGGACACTGTATTACCACGGCGCGACGTTGTGCTGATCGCGGCATTAATATGCGTGTGGTCACTCAAGTACAGCGTATTTGCATTATGCTCGAGCGGGGCATTATTGATGACTATCTCGCCCAACATAAGCTAAATCAAATCAGCCCTGAACGTTATAACCGCTGGCTGGTGGTATTTATGATTGGTCTCTCTTGTGCTGCATTTGCTCGTCTTGCTGGTGGTGATTGGGCCGTATTTGGCATGACGTTCCTAGCGTCAGCTGTTGGCATGATGGTGCGTCAAGAGATTGGTCATCGCCACTTTAACCCTTTACTTAACTTTGCGGTGACAGCATTTGTTACCACCGCTATTTCTGTTCAAGCCTACATTTACGATATTGGTAATGTGCCCACGTTAGTGATGGCATCATCGGTATTAATGTTGGTGCCAGGGGTGCCATTAATTAACTTCGTTGCAGATATGCTTAAAGGTTATGTCAATATGGGTATTGCCCGTTTTGTCATGGCGAGTTTGCTGACGCTCTCAACCTGTCTTGGCATTATCGCTGCAATGAGTGTGTTTGATGTATGGGGATGGTTACTATGAGTTTGATGCAGCTTCTACTCGGTCTCGCCAATGATATGTTCTTTGCCTCCATCCCTGCGGTTGGTTTTGCTTTAGTGTTTAACGTGCCAGTGAAAGCGCTAAAATACTGCGCATTAGGTGGTGCTCTAGGGCATGGTTCTCGTTACTTGATGATGCACTTTGGTATTCCTATCGAGTGGGCGACTTTCTTTGCTGCGACGTTTGTTGGCATGATCGGCGTACATTGGTCACATAAACTTTTGGCTCACCCGAAAGTCTTTACCGTGGCGTCATTAATTCCAATGGTACCCGGAGTCTTTGCTTTTAAGGCGATGATCGCTCTGGTTGAGCTGAATCATCGAGGCTTTGAACCTCAACTACTGGAAATGCTCGCGACAAACTTCCTAAAAGCGATGTTTATTATCGCCGGGCTTGCAGTTGGTTTAGCCATGCCAGGTTTGTTATTCTATCGCCGTCGTCCTATTGTGTAGGTCGAATATAGCTCAACCAGAATGGGATAAATGGATGATTATTAGCATGATTGCCGCGATGGCAAACGAGCGTATTATTGGTAAAGATAACCAAATGCCATGGCACTTGCCCGCAGATTTCGCTTGGTTTAAGCGTTGCACATTGGGTAAACCTGTCGTCATGGGGCGAAAAACATTTGAGTCGATCGGCCGACCGTTGCCTGGCCGTCAAAATATCGTAATTAGCCGTGACAGCACTCTTCACATTGAAGGGGTTGAAACCGCAACATCAATTGAGCAGGCGCTAGAGATTGCTGGCGATGTGGAAGAAGTGATGATTATCGGTGGCGGCGCAATTTACGCAGCATGCTTACCAATTGCTACGCGTCTCTATATCACTCACATAGACGCGCAAATTGAGGGTGATACTCAGTTCCCTGCATGGGGGGAAAGCTTTGTTGAGAGCTATTCTGAGCACTACCATGCGGATGATAAGAACGCTTACGATATGCGCTTTACGGTTCTAGATAGAACTTAAGAGTATTTGGATAACTTAGAATTGAGAGGGAGAGAAATTGTCTCGCCTCTCGATTCTATATTCTCAAAGCGAAGCAGAGCGCTTTTGTCTCAATCTAAACCAATGCAGGTTGAGTGAAAAACTGTTTATCTTCCCAACGCAACATTGTCAAACAACCGCCCCAGACACAGCCAGTATCTAACCCGATCTCTGAATCACTTTGGTACCCTTCAAGCGCCGCCCAATGACCAAAGATCACGGTTTTATCTAATGGGAGCCGGCTTGGCAGTTTAAACCAAGGCATCAGTTCTTCAGTGATGATTTCTTGTGGTGGAAGTTTACACTCCATATCTAAACGAGCATCGGCAAAGCAAAAACGCATTCGGGTAAAGGCATTAATAATATAGCGATAGCGCTCAATACCTTGCAGCTTGTCATCCCACAAATCGGGTTGGTTAGCGTACATGTTTTCGATTAGCCAAGCCCAATCATCGCTTTGTAATATTTGCTCAACTTCTTTCGCGTTAGCTCGGGCAGTGGCTAAATCCCATTGTGGAGAAATACCCGCATGGCACATAACAAACTCATCGTGCTCTGCCATTAGCGGTTGGTGGCGCAACCATTCCAACAGTTCATCTTTATCGTTTGCAGCGAAGATCGGTGCGGTTTGATCTTTATCTTTAACTCGATGAATACCTAATGAAACGGCGAGTAAATGCAAGTCATGGTTTCCTAGAACCACGCGAGCGCTGTCACCGAGCTGTTTGACAAAACGTAGGGTATCCAGAGATTTAGGACCTCGAGCAACGAGGTCTCCAGCTAGCCAAAGTTGATCATTGGATGGATCAAACTGGACGTTATCCAACAGTTGCTTGAGTTCGTCAAAACAACCTTGAATATCACCAACAATGTATGTTGCCACAAATTTTTCCTAATTGAGTACGTTGGGGATAGCGAGACGAAATGGTTCGATTTCGGCTGCGAACTCTTTACCGCTGGCATCGAGCATAATGTATTGACCTTGCATCACCCCGACCGGTGTTTCTATTGCAGTGCCGCTGGTGTAGGTGTATTCGTCATTGCCTTGGATAAATGGTTGCTGTCCAACCACACCTTCGCCTTCAACCGACACTTGTTTACCGTTAGCATCGGTTATCAACCAGCGGCGGCTAATGAGCTGAACCGTCTCGGTGCTGAGGTTTTTGATCGTCACTAGATAAGCAAAGATATAGCGTTTTGCCGCAGGGTCGGATTGTTCTGCGATATAGCGACTGTGGACTTGGACTTTGATACAAGGTTGTAAGACATCCATATAGACTCCTCGTATAAGCATACCAATTAAAAAAGATCACTTCGACTTCTCTAGATTGATATAAACAAAAGGGCGCGAATGCGCCCTTGGGGTTGATTTATGCGTTATGGCTGCTGTTGGCATCTAGCCAGTTTGCCATTGCCACAAATTGCTCTAAGGTGAGATTTTCTGGACGCATCGCTGGGTTTACCCCAAGCTCTTCCAAAATCTCGGCACTCATTAGTGCTTTGTAGCAGTTACGTACGGTTTTACGACGTTGGTTAAAGCCTTCACGGCACACTCGCTCAAGCCATTTTAAGCTGGTTGCTGGGTGTGGTAGCGTTTCATATGGCACCAATCGTACAACTGCTGAGTCGACTTTAGGTGGCGGCACAAAAGCGGTTGGTGGTACTTCTAGTACAGGTACCACCTTACAGTAGTACTGAGCCATAACCGTAAGGCGGCCATAGGCTTTGCTGCCAGGTCCTGCGGCTAGACGATTAACCACTTCTTTTTGCAACATAAAGTGCATGTCTTGAATATCCGCATGGAATTCAAACAGGTGGAACATCAATGGCGTCGAGATGTTGTAAGGTAGATTACCGAAAATACGCAATTTGTTGTTTGGCTTAACCAGTTGAGTAAAGTCGAAGCGCATCGCGTCGCCTTCATGAATGGTTAATTTATCGGCTAAATCTGGATGGTTACGTAAACGCTCCGCTAAGTCACGGTCAAGTTCGATCACAGTAAACTTATCGACTTCACGACCAACAGGCTCGGTAATCGCACCAAGACCTGGTCCAATCTCAACCAAGTTTTGACCTGGTCTTGGATTGATGGCAGAAACGATGCCATCAATAATATAAGGGTCGTTTAGGAAGTTTTGACCAAAACGTTTACGCGCTTTGTGTCCTAAATGGACATCATTTCTCATTGTTTCTTCTCTACTAAATCTATTGCGTACGCCAGTGCTGTTCGGAAGCTCCCTGTATCTGCTGAACCTGTACCAGCAAGATCAAGTGCTGTACCGTGGTCCACCGATGTCCGAATAAATGGTAGGCCCAGTGTGATATTCACTGAACGGCCAAATCCTTTGTATTTTAGCACGGGAAGTACTTGGTCGTGATACATGCCTAAGACGGTGTCTGCATCTTGTAAGTACTTTTCATTAAAGATGGTGTCAGCAGGAAGTGGACCAATCAAGTTGATGCCTTTTTCCAGCTTCATACGCTCTAAAGTTGGCGTAATGGTCTCAATTTCTTCTCTGCCTAAGCAGCCATCTTCCCCTGCGTGAGGATTAAGCCCGCAAACATAGATGTTTGGCTGACGAATAGCAAATTTTTCTACTAGATCGGTATGTAAAATATCAATGATCTTTTCTAGTCGCTCTGCAGTAACGGCTTGAGGAATGTACGCCAATGGAAGGTGTGTGGTCACCAATGCCACTCGAAGTCCTTCAGTGGCAAGCATCATCACTACCAATGGGGTATTGGATTTTTCGGCAAAGAACTCAGTGTGTCCGCTAAATGCCACACCAGCGCGGTTAATGACCCCTTTGTGCACAGGGCCGGTGACTACAGCATCAAACTCACCTGTCATACAACCATTGGTTGCGCGCTCAAGTGTGTGCAAAACATAGTGCCCATTCGCTTCGTTTAGTTCGCCAGCCTTCACTGCATGCGCAACTGGAATATGATCAACAATCAAAGAGCCAGCTTGTTGAGGGGTAATCGGCTGTGAAGCATCGTAATTGACTAGTTCCACCTCAATACCCAATAAATCGGCACGTTGTGCCAACATGTTTTTGTCGGCGCAGACAACAATTTGATGATCCCAAGCCTCTTTAGACAGAGCGAGGACTAAATCTGGGCCAATACCAGCAGGTTCGCCGGCGGTTACAACGATACGTTTAATTGTCATTTTGCTGATCCTTTACCAGTTCAACATAGGCGCCGGCACGAATTTCTTGTAACCAAGCGCTGACTTCTTCATTGAACTTGCGATTAAACAAAATTCGGTAAGCTTTGTTTTTCATTGCAGAGTCAGTACGGTCAACTTCGCGACGATCTAACACTTCAACAATATGCCACCCGTGAACGGTTTTAAATGGCGCGCTGATTTGGCCAACCGGTAGGGTATCAACTTGGTGTTTAAATTCAGGTACATATAGATCCGAAGTTTGATAGCCCAGCTCACCATTCTGTGCCGCAGAGCCAGGGTCTTGACTGTATTGCTGAGCGAGTTCACCGAAAGTTGCTTCACCCGCTTTTACCTGGCGGATGATTTCGTTTAGCTGATTTTGCACCCCTTCATCGCTTAAAATGACGGTCGGTTTGATCAAGATATGGCGCGCATTCACTTCTGTTACTGCGACGGTCTCTAAACCCTTAACATCTTCAATTTTAAGGATGTGGTAGCCGACGCCGCTGCTAAATGGACCGATGATGCTTCCTTTATTTTGCAACTTGATTTGATCGGCGAAAATGGTCGGCATTTCTTCTTTGCGCATCCAACCCCAATCACCACCTTGTAGTGCCTTAGGCCCTTTTGAATAGGTGTATGCCAAAGTTTCAAAGTCTTCACCTTGTTTGAGGCGCTCGACTAATTCATTGGCTTGTTGTTGGACTTTGGTTTTATCTTCACCGTCGTTAACGCGTAGTTGAATGTGCCCAATTTTATATTGAACCGTTGCATTGGTTTCGTTTGCCAAAACTTCAGCTAGGTTATCGACTTCAGCTGGCAAGATATTGACACGGCGACGCACTAGAGTATTACGAGCTTCACTTGCCGCAATCTCTTTGCGAATCTGCTCGCGAAATTCAGGGTAGGTGATGCCTTCGACAGTAAGCGAGGCAATCAACTGTTCAACGCTTTGATTGTTGCTTTTAGCAATATCTTCAATGGCAGCATTAAGACGGGTATCGTCAACTCGAACACCGATACGCTCGGCTTCTTGTTGTTGAATAGTCTCTAGAATGAGTTTTTCTTCAACCTGTCCGATTAAGACATCTTTAGCTGGGAGCGACTGGCCGCTTTTTTGTGCGTTAATTGCCAGTGTTTTTAGTGCGTTATCGATATCACTTTGTAGTACCACGCCATCATTAACAATGATGGCAACTTTGTCCATTTCAACCACATTAGCGTTAGCAACACCGATATGGCATGCCGCTACAAGGGTAAGCAGCGCTTTGTTCCAAATTTTCATCAATAACCCTTCGATGTTTGCCAGCCTAACGGCTGGCGAAAAAATTAGTTGTTTAGGAAGAACGGGCGGCCATAGCCAAGAGAGTTGCCACCATCATCAGAATCCGTACCCATATTGGTACCAAAGCCAACAATACCGAAGTTGATACTGAAGTTATTTTCGTATTCAGCTTCTGCGTTCGGATAGCTTGAAAAATCTGGCTTCCAACCGCGTAACTGGTTGGTGTAGGTAAAGCCAATATACCAACAGTCATCAATATAGTTGAGGCGCGCTAGCCATTCGATCGCCTGACTGGTCGTGAGGTCATAGAAATATTGCGCACTCGCATTCCAGTTTGGTGAGAAGGTATAGCCAGCAAGTAAGCCCGCTTGAGAAATCCCTTTGCGTGTTATGCTGTTAATACCACCATCACCAGCAATACTATTTAAGTCAACAGTCTGTTGGATATAACTCTCGGTAACATAGCGGTAGTTACCCTGTAGGTAGCCGTCAGCGATTCGATATTCCAAGGTACTGTTAGCGACTTGCATTTCGCTTGAGTCAATGTCGTACTGCACACCACCGTGGTAGAAGAGATAATCATCATAGTTGAAGTCCATTTCAATCGACCATGCAGAGTAGCGGGTTGATTCATCTTCAGATGGTGTTGAAACTGAATTTTTGGTCGAACGGTCAAGATAGAAAATTTGACCAAACGAGATATTTAAACGCTCTTTGTACTCATCATCAAAGAAGCGAGTGGAGGCACCATAACTAAACTGGTTGGCCGGTGCGATATAGTCAACACCACTAAACTTACGGCTGCGGAACAAACCATAGTAGTCCGTTTGCAGTAAGGTTGTATCGTACAAAAAGATATCTGATTGATCTTCTTTCGGTACATATAGGTACTGAATTTGCGGCTCAAGGGTTTGGGTGTAGTTGCCCAGTACGTGAGCGTCGCGTTCCAGCACTAAACCTGCATGGCTGCGGAACTCAGGAATAACGCGAGTTACGTTTTCTTTTAGGCCATAGGTGGAATTGTCATTTTTACCATCACCATCAGTATCTCTAAATGAGGTATCAACCCCATCTAAGTCTTGTTGATAGTGAGTGCCTAAAATACGCGCTTCTGTGGTCCAAGAACCCCAAGTACTATGGATTGGTATCGTAATCCCCGGTTCCACATGCACACGAGTTGCCGATGGTTTGGTTTTATCATCGGTATCAAAACGTGATACTTGGCTGATAACATCAAAATCTATATAGGGTGCAATTTCTGGCGAGTAATAGTTAAACGACAACTGCGGCAAGATACGATACGGCAGGTTACCCGCTTCGGTCAGTACTTGAAAATCTCGCGCCAACAACGTTGCGTCCCAGTTCCTTGTACGGTACTGGAATTCGCCTTCTTGAATCAATTGACCATCTTCACGCTTACCGATGTTTGAATCTACATCGGTAAAGTAATCGATATCACTGACTTTGGAGTAATCAATATGGAACTTCCAGTTCTGCTGATAGATGCCATCGTGGGTGTATTGCATCGCCCAGCGATCACCTTTCTCTGGGTGTTTTTTATCATCAGGCAGATACTCTGACTCAACCTCACCTTGTCCAAATGAGGTGAGGTAGCGGAAGGTACTATTTAACTGTGTGCCACGCGCTTCCATATATTTCAGAGTGGTTGCCAAATCGTAATTTGGCGCTAGGTTCCAATAAATTGGCACTTCAAACTCAATACCGTCACTCGAACCGTAGGACGCTGTCGGGTAAAGGAAGCCCGTCTTACGTGTATCACCAATAGGCACAGTTAGGTAAGGTAAGTAGAAAACCGGTACGCGCTGTATTTCAAAACGTGGATTAAAAAATGTGGCTTCTTCTTCGTTTTGGTCGATTTCAATACTGGACGCTTTCATTTGCCAAGAGTTGTCACCCTCAGGGCAAGAAGTAATCGAACCATCTTCAATTTCGTACATCGCTTTACCAGTTTTGGAGACATAAACCGCCTCACCACGCCCTGGCTCACATAAGAATTGATACTTGGTATTGTTCAGCTCAACATACTCGGTGTTTAGGTTGTTGACTGCTTTGTCAGAAACAGTTTTTACCGCGCCATCGCTGAATACAACGTTGCCTTCAGCCACCACAACGTTATCTTGTTGGTGCAAAGTGACACTATCAGCCTTCATGCGCTTTTTGCCTTGTACCACAACGACATTACCGCTATAAGTGGCTTTGTCACCGTTGACACCTTCAAGGCTGTCAGCTTCAACCGTAATTGGCTGCTGATTTGGATTTTCTGCTTCTGGTTGGTCGATCAAGCATTGATCTATAGCGGGCAGTTCCTGCACACTAGCGTCTACTACGGTTTCATTTGCTTGAATCTGAGGCGCAAAAAACGCAGCACTGATTGAAGCGGCTAGTAACGTACGTGGAAAACGTGACATCGAGTTTTACTATCCTGTTGAACTTGATAAATTCGGTGAATAGACAACCGAACAAAGAAAAAACGGTCTTTATCATAAAGGAATTTAAACCATCCGGCACTATCAGACCGCGTAACGATGATAAAATTCATAGATTGAGAGCACATAATGCATATTTTTGGCAAAATTCTCGGTACTTTTTTTGGCTTTCTGTTTGGTGGGCTGTTTGGCGCACTATTTGGTCTTTTCCTTGGCCATCAGTTCGATAAAGCTCGTCGGCTTAGCCAAGCTGGTTTTAACTCCTCGCCTTTTAGTCATGGTCCTAGTCAGGCTCAGAAACAAGATGAGTTCTTCAAAGCTGCATTCGCAGTCATGGGGCATCTAGCTAAAGCTAAAGGTCAAGTGACGCCTGAAGAGATCCAGTTAGCGAGTGCGATGATGGATCGAATGAACTTACATGGTGAGCAACGTAAAGCCGCGCAGGATGCCTTTCGAGAGGGTAAATCAGCCGACTTTCCGCTCGATTCAGTGCTTGAACGCGTCAAAATTTCATCCGGCGGACGTTTTGATTTACTGCAGTTTTTTTTAGAGCTACAGATTTCAGCAGCGTTTGCCGATGGTGAAATTCATCCAAGTGAGCGCGATTTATTGCATCGTGTCGCTCAGCGATTAGGTTTTTCTGCGCAGCAATTGGAACAGCGCCTGCGTATGCAAGAAGCGGCCTTTCGTTTTCAACGAGGTGGTTTTGGCGCTCATGGGGGCGGTCAGCAGCAATCAGGCCAGTGGCAACAAGCTTCTTCTGCCAGCCAACTGAGTGATGCTTATAAAGTACTGGGGGTCGATGAAGATGCCGATGCTAAAACCGTTAAGCGTGCTCACCGTAAACTGATGAATGAACACCATCCAGATAAGCTAATGGCGAAAGGTTTACCACCAGAGATGATGAACGTGGCGAAAGAAAAATCACAAGAGATTCAAAATGCTTACGATTTGATCAAAAAGGTGAAAGGCTTTAAATAGCTGATGGCATGAACGCTAAGGTTAAAAAGGCGAGCTGGATGCTCGCCTTTATTTTGGATGCTATTTACGTATAGCAATCGCTTCAATTTCAATGCCGACATCTTTTGGTAGACGAGCGACTTCGACACAAGAACGAGCAGGGTAGTGAGTCACATCGTGTTCGTCGAAGAAGGCGCCATACACTTCATTAACCGCACCAAAATCATTCAGATCTTTGACAAACACGGTCATTTTCACAATGTCCGCAACACCAAGGCCAGAAGCTTCAACCACGGCTTTTACATTCTCTAAAGATTGGCGAGCTTGCAGGCGGATGTCGGCAGAAACTTCACCTGTAACAGGATTAACCGGGATTTGTCCTGAGGTCATCACCATGTTGCCTAAGTCTACACCTTGAACGTAAGGACCGATTGCGGCAGGTGCCGATTCTGTATGAAGTACTTTTGTCATGTTAATTATCTCATTAAAAAACAAAGGGTTTGAACTACTAGTGTGCCTGTGAATTACCGTACGGTAAAGAGTAAAATACCCCACAATAGTGAGGTATTTTTAAGCAATGTGATGGCGTAGCGAAAATTGGCTTAACGCTCAGTCACGATTTCGCGAGAGAACACTTTTTCACAGTATTTGCACTTTAAACGCACGTCGTGGTTTTTCTCAAACACTTTAAAGCTGCTTTCAACGGGTTCGCCATGAGTAATACAGTTGGTATTTGGGCACGCAAACACATTGTTAACGCGTTCTGGTAACGTCAGTGCAAGCTTTCTAACCACTTGATAATTTTCGATCTGGTTGACTGTCGCATGCGGAGCATACAGGGCAAGTTTGCTTGCTTGCTCTTCACTGATAAAAACATTTTCGATTTTCAGTAAGTCTTTATGCCCCAATGCGGATGACGGCAGGTTTAAGCCAATCGTCACGCGTTGCTTGCTTTTATGCATGCTAAATAGTTTCAGTACTTTAATACCAACTTGAGCGGGAATATGGTCGATGACCGTACCGTTTTTAATTGCTTCAACCTGCAATTGAGTTTCTTTAGCCATAATGATTCTCCCTCGATTACAGTGATTGATTTAAAACTAAAGCTAACAAGGCTTGACGGGCATATACGCCATTTTCAGCTTGTTGGAAGTAGTAAGCATGGGGGGTTTTATCGACATCTGTCGTGATCTCATCAACACGTGGTAGTGGATGTAGCACTTTAAGATTACTGCGAGCTTCTTCCAGCATTGACGCGGTCAAAATATAGGCAGATTTAATGTGGGCATACTCTGACTCATCAAAACGTTCTTTTTGCACGCGTGTCATGTAGAGAATATCCAGTTCTGGAATCACGCTTTCCATATCGGTATGCAAGCTGTATTCAATGCTGGCTTCGTCTAACTCTTCGCAAATATAGTCAGGCATTGCGAGCGCTTCCGGTGCGACAAAGAAGAAACGAACATTGTTGAACTTCGCAAGGGCTTGAGTCAGTGAATGGACGGTACGCCCATACTTTAAGTCACCGACAAAGGCGATATTGATATTGTCTAAGCGACCTTGTGTCTCCGAGATGGTGTATAGGTCTAGTAGAGTTTGTGTCGGGTGCTGGTTGGCCCCATCGCCAGCGTTGATAACGGGTACGCCATTAGAAAACTCAGAAGCTAAGCGCGCGGCTCCCTCGCGCGGGTGGCGCATCACAAACGCATCGACATAGGTAGAAATAACCTGAATAGAGTCTGCTAGGGTTTCGCCTTTGTTCGCCAGCGAGGTATTTCCAGCATTATCAAAACCAATCACATCGCCACCAATGCGTTGAATGGCAGTCTCGAATGAAAGACGAGTACGTGTGGATGGTTCAAAGAAACAGCTTGCTACCACCTTATTTTTTATCAGATTTGGATTGGGTTCAGCTTTAAGCTGGCCGGCGGTTTGAACTATTAACTCGAGCTCTGTACGTGATAGCTCTGGAATCGAAATGATGTGCTTGTTGTAAAGCGTGTTGGTCATAATCGTCATCCCTATCTGACTAGAAAAACTAAAATTTAGGCAATAAAAAAGCCCCCCAATAGGGAGGCTTTAAAAACTGATGGAAAGTGTAAAATAAGCAGCCAGTAAGCTTGCTAGCTCACCGTAAGTAAAGCGCATTGTAGAACACGAATTACGTGGCATTTTTTACAACCTCCAGACAAATTGTCGTGCATTATACGCAGAAGATTGTCGAGCGCAAGCGATTACTTAGCGCTTTTAGAGTGAACAACGTTGCTTTTTAGTTGCCTAGTGTCGCAACCATGACGGCTTTAATCGTATGCATACGGTTTTCCGCTTCATCAAACACAATCGAGTACGGCGATTCAAACACCTCTTCGGTCACCTCTAAGCCTTGTATGCCATATTTTTCTGCGACTTCTTTGCCCACGCTTGTTTCATCATTGTGGAAAGCGGGTAGACAGTGCATAAATTTGACCTGTGGGTTACCCGTTTTGGCGATTACGTCCATATTCACTTGATAAGGTGTCATCAGCGCGACACGCTCATCCCATGCCTCTGGAGCTTCGCCCATCGATACCCACACATCGGTGTATAAAAAGTCGCAGCCTTGCACGCCTTCATCAACACTTTCAGTCAGCGTTATTTTGGCCCCTGTCTGTTTGGCGATAGATTGACAAGTTGTGACCAATTCTTGCTCTGGCCAAAACTGCTGTGGCGCGACGAGGCGAATATCCATCCCCATTTTGGCTGCCCCAACCATCAATGAGTTCCCCATGTTATTGCGCGCGTCACCAAGGTAAGCAAAGCTAATCTCAGACAACTGCTTGCCTTGTCCGTGTTCAAGCATCGTCAGAAAATCAGCCAAAATTTGTGTGGGATGAAACTCATCCGTCAAACCATTCCACACTGGTACACCAGCATGTTCAGCTAACTCTTCGACAATTGGCTGGCCAAACCCACGATATTCGATGCCGTCGTACATACGTCCTAAAACACGTGCGGTGTCTTTCATCGATTCTTTATGGCCAATTTGCGACCCTGAGGGGCCGATATAAGAGACTTGTGCACCTTGATCGAATGCGGCGACTTCAAACGCACAGCGAGTTCGGGTGGAGGCTTTCTCAAAGATCAGTGCGATGTTTTTTCCCTGCAATTTAGGTTGTTCTGTACCTGAGTACTTAGCCATTTTTAGATCGGCAGAAAGATCGAGTAAAAACTGGATCTCTTTTGGTGTGAAGTCGAGTAATTTAACAAAATTACGGTTGCGAAGATTGAACGCCATACTCTAATCCTTGAGTGTGATAAACCATAAAGGTAGTAAAACATAAAAATGGCCTTTTTGTGAATAATTATTTTTAAATAAATGGTGAATTTAATATATAAATTCACCATTGTTAGTTAATTAGTCACCGTTGGGCGTTAGAGATTCTCTTCGGCATATTCTGCAAGGCGGCTGCGAACCACACCATTGAGATGAATGTTGGCACTACCTTCGAAGTTCTTAAAGCGCTCTACCATATACGTTAAACCTGAGGTGACAGGGGTTAAATAGTGAGAGTCTATTTGTGCCAAGTTGCCTGAACAGACGATCTTCGTTCCTTCGCCACATCGAGTAATGATGGTTTTGATTTGTGAAGCCGTTAGGTTTTGACATTCATCCAATAGCACGAAGGCATTCTGAATAGAGCGACCACGCATAAAATTAATCGATTTGAACTGAATGTTGGCTTTGTCACAGATGTATTTTAGGGATCCTTCCGTACAGTGATCATTTTTATGCAGTGCTTCGAGAGTGTCGGTAACCGCCGCTAGCCATGGCAGCATTTTTTCTTCTTCACTGCCGGGTAAAAAACCGATCGATTCGCCAATATCGGGTGTGTTTCGGGTGACGATGATTTTATCAAACATGTTTTTTTCAATGTTTTGCTCCAACGCCGCTGCCAGTGCGAGTAGTGTTTTTCCGCTACCAGCCGCTCCGGTGAGGATCACTAAGTCAATGTCTGGATCAAGCAGGGCATCAAGCGCCATCGCCTGATAGATATTTTTGGGCGTAATATCCCATGCCCGACGATGCATTAGGCGCTCTCGACTGAGATCTTGCAATGTAATCGAGTCAGCATCGACCTGAGCGACTCGCCCGACAAAGTCACTGTCGTCATCAATCACGTATTGATTAAGGTAGGTGGGCTCAAAAGGTTCTCGAGCCAGAGTGTGATAGGTGCGTCCGGCCAGGTTTTTACTTTCAACTTGATCGACATTCGACCAAAAATCCCCTTCAATTTGTTGAAAACCTTTGGTGAGGTACTGCACATCGTCAATTAATTGGTCACTACGATAATCTTCAACAAACCGCACGCCAGCACCTTTCGCGCGTAGACGCATATTGATATCTTTGGTGACTAAAATGACTTCTCGAGGAGCGCGTTTGTTTTGTAAATACAGCGTTGCGTTAAGAATACGGTTGTCACCCGCTTTATCGGCAAACGCTTTGATGGTCTCTTGCAGTTCAAAATCGGCGAGTATCGCGATGTGACCTGTACTTCCCTTGTCGCGACTGATTGGGATACCTTCCGATATCTCATCCGGAGTGGCATCTTTAAATAGGGCTTCTAATGCACGTATCGCAACTCGAGCATCGCGAGCGACATCGCGCTTACTATCTTTAATTCGGTCCAGCTCTTCTAACACTGTCATGGGGATAACCACATCGTGTTCTTGAAAGGAAAAAATGGCGAAAGGTTCGTGAAGTAGAATATTGGTATCGAGAACGAAGAGTTTTCTGTCCGTATCACCCATAAGCGTCTCCTGCCGCTAAGCGGCGCAGTGCTCACTGTTGTGAGGCTGACTAACTGCTTGCTAGCTTAATTGGGACTCAACGCTCTGTTGTCTGACCGAGCGGGAGAGCCAACTAGCAAACCCGTATTGATCGTCTTTTTATACGCATGAGTGGCGCAAAGAGTAAAAATCCATTTCACCCATGCGTTAATAAAAGTATATACCTGATTTTGTTAAAGTTGCATTTGTTAACCTTATTCTCGCTGACTGTAAGTGGGGGCGTTGGTCTGATTTTTCGGCGCAAATAGGCTTTTACTGTGTAACTTTGGTTAATCCAATCAGTGTTTTTAGTTGTGCCACTGCTTTCTTACACTTTGATGTCAGGAGCAAATAGGTTGAAAATTTGTTTGGAAATGCGCGCTAGGCACGTGACCAATGTCACAGCTTCGAGTACTATTAGCGACCTTTTTCCGCGCCAAAGCTGACCGTTAAATTTCCCCGTCAGCCGCCTTTGAAATGGCGTGAGAGCAGCTAAAATATACCCAAGTAACGTTGATATAACTCTATTGCGTCATTGTTATCCTGAGAAAGGAACTGGTGATGAGGCTTTGTACTTTTGTCATTCTGTTGCTTGTATATAAAAACGATTTATTAAATGAGGTAGTCGATTCATGACATTTGCTTTGGGCCAACGCTGGATTAGCGATACGGAAAGTGATCTAGGTTTAGGAACCGTGGTGGCATTGGATGCTCGTACAGTAACATTAATGTTTGCTGCATCAGAAGAGAACCGTGTATATGCCCGTAGCGATGCGCCCGTAACTCGAGTGATATTCAATGTTGGTGATGTCGTTGAAAGCCAGCAGGGTTGGTCGCTAAAAGTGGAGCAAGTGGTTGAAGAGCAAGGACTACTTTCATACGTTGGTCAACGTGAAGATAACGAAGAGGAAACGGTTCTGCGTGAAATCATGCTGAGCAACCAAATTCGTTTCAATAAGCCACAAGACAAGTTGTTTGCGGGGCAAATTGATCGCATGGACAACTTTGTCTTACGTTACCGAGCACTAAAAAACCAATATGAGCAACATAAGAGCCCAATGCGTGGTCTTTGCGGCATGCGTGCAGGTTTGATCCCTCATCAGCTTTATATTGCTCATGAAGTTGGTCGCCGTCACGCACCTCGCGTATTGCTAGCTGATGAAGTGGGTCTAGGTAAGACTATCGAAGCGGGTATGATTATCCATCAACAAGTGTTGGCGGGTCGTGCTGAGCGCATCCTTATTGTCGTACCTGAAACGCTCCAGCACCAATGGCTGGTGGAGATGATGCGTCGCTTCAACCTGCACTTCTCTATTTTTGATGAAGAACGCTGTATCGAAGCATTTGCTGAGTCAGATAACCCATTTGATACTCAGCAATATGTGTTGTGCTCACTCGATTTCTTACGTAAAAGCCGCAAGCGTTATGACCAAGCACTCGAAGGTGAATGGGATCTGCTGGTTGTCGATGAAGCGCACCACCTTGAGTGGAGCCAAGATAAACCGAGCCGCGAATACCAAGTAGTGGAAGGTTTAGCAGAGCGCACTCCGGGTGTTCTACTGCTAACCGCTACTCCAGAGCAATTGGGTCGTGAGAGTCACTTTGCCCGTCTGCGTCTGCTCGATTCAGACCGTTTCTACGATTACCAAGCATTTGTCAAAGAAGAAGAGCAATACGCACCTGTTGCCGACTCGGTAAGCATGCTGTTCTCTGGTCAGGCACTGCCTGATGAAGCGAAAAACCAAATTACTGAGTTGCTATCAGAACAAGACGTTGAGCCGTTGTTCCGCATTATTGAAAGCAACAGTGATGAGGCAGAAAAAGCTGCCGCGCGCCAAGAGCTGATTGACAATCTAATGGATCGCCATGGTACTGGTCGTGTGTTGTTCCGTAACACGCGTGCTGCGATCAAAGGTTTCCCAACCCGCAATGTTCATCTACTGCCAATGGCGATTCCTCAGCAATACACGACGTCAATGCGTGTTGCTGGCATGATCGGTGGCAAGATGAGTCCAGAAGCTCGTGCATTGAAAAATCTTTACCCAGAAGAGATCTTCCAAGAGTTTGAAGGAGAAGACTCAAGCTGGTGGCAGTTTGACTCGCGTGTTAACTGGCTATTAGAAAAAATCAAAGATAAGCGCAGTGACAAAATCTTGGTGATTGCATCGCGTGCCAGCACAGCACTGCAATTGGAGCAAGCACTGCGTGAGCGTGAAGGTATCCGTGCGACCGTATTCCATGAAGGAATGTCGATTCTTGAGCGTGATAAAGCGGCGGCTTACTTTGCTCAAGAAGAAGGCGGTGCACAGGTATTGATCTGTAGTGAAATCGGCTCTGAAGGTCGTAACTTCCAGTTTGCGAACCAACTTGTGATGTTCGATTTGCCATTTAACCCAGATTTACTTGAACAACGTATTGGTCGTTTGGATCGTATTGGCCAAAGTCGTGATATCGACGTGCATGTGCCGTACCTAGAAGGTACATCTCAGGCGATTTTGGCTCGTTGGTTCGATGAAGGTTTGAATGCGTTTGCAGAAACCTGCCCAACTGGACGCGCGGTATACGACCGCTTCTCTGACCGTTTGATTGAAATTTTGGCGTCGGGTACTAGCGAAGGTTTAGATGAGGTGATTGAAGAATCCGCTCAAATGAACAAAGAGCTCAAAGCGCAACTTGAACAAGGACGTGACCGTCTGCTTGAGATGCACTCAAATGGTGGTGAGCGAGCACAAGAGATTGTTGAGAAAATTTCAGCGACGGATGGTGATACCAACCTAGTGACGTTCGCGCTTAGTCTGTTTGATACCATCGGTTTGGATCAAGATGACAAAGGTGAAAACGCACTGGTTGTAACTCCTTCTGGTCACATGATGGTGCCTAGCTATCCAGGTTTGCCATACGAAGGTGCGACGATCACTTTTGACCGTGACACTGCGTTATCGCGCGAAGATATGCACTTTATTAGCTGGGAACACCCAATGATCCAAGGTGGCATTGACTTGTTGATGAGTGAAGGTGTGGGCACTGCTGCAGTATCGCTATTGAAAAACAAAGCGCTACCAGTCGGTACTATGTTGCTTGAGTTGGTTTACAAGGTTGATGCACAAGCACCGAAACGCAGTGGAATCAGCCGTTTTCTACCACAAACACCAATTCGCATGATGTTAGATGGTAAAGGTAACGATCTTTCTGAACAGGTGGAATTTGAAAGCTTTAACCGTCAGCTAAGCCCTGTTGGTCGTCATATTGCGGCTAAGTTGGTAACGTCTGTGCAAGCGCAAGTCCATCAACTTATTGGTGCGGGCGATAAGTTGGTTGAAAGCAAAGTTGAAGCGATTCGAGTTCAAGCTCAGCAAGAGATGCAAGTGAGCCTGAACGGTGAGCTAGAGCGTCTTCAAGCGTTGAAAGCGGTCAACCCAAACATCCGTGACGAAGAGATTGAAGCGATTGATGCACAAATCAAAGAGCTAACGGGTTACATAAGCAAAGCGCAGTTCCAACTAGACTCACTGCGTATGATCGTGGTTTCTCACCAATAATCTCAGCTATACCGAGCGATAGGTACAAGTCTATCGCTCGTCTCTTGGAGTAAGTAACATGGCAATGCTGGAATACAACCCGCCTCGCGAACCTTGGGTTGAAATCGTCTATGAAGATGAGCATATCCTAGCGATCAATAAACCATCAGGGTTACTGTCAGTGCCGGGCCGTTTACCTGAGCACCATGACAGTGCTTGGAGCCGCGTACAAGAAACGCATCCTGATGCTCAGATCGTTCATCGCCTTGATATGGACACGTCAGGTCTAATGGTTCTAGCAAAGCACAAGCGTGCCGAGAGTGCGCTGAAAAAGCAGTTTCAATACCGTTTAACGCACAAGGTTTACTATGCTCGAGTATGGGGACATGTTGAACAAAGCGAAGGTGTGCTAGAGTTTCCACTGATTTGTGATTGGGAAAACAGGCCGAGACAGAAAGTGTGTTATGAGACAGGGAAACCGTCAAAAACGCTTTTTCAAGTAGCGAAATACGAAGAGAAAACGACTATCGTAAGATTATTGCCTGTCACTGGTCGCTCTCATCAACTTCGTGTCCATATGCAGGCGTTAGGACACCCCATAGTCGGTGATGAGTTCTACTCAGAGGGGGAAGCATTTAGCTGTTCTGACCGATTGGCCCTGCATGCTGCTGAGCTCAGCTTTTATCATCCACGTAGTCATTGGCTTCGAAGCATCTTTGTTCCATGTGACTTTTATCCGGAAGCAGAAGAGATGCTGTTTAACTATTTCGACCCTGTGCGAAAATTACCGGACTACAAAACGCTGCCAAGACCATAGTGACGTGAGAAATGCAACGCCAATTACTTTCACGTAGGTTGGATTATGGGCAGTGAACTAAGGAGAAATTTATGTCACTGCCTACTGTTGTCTTTCTTGATCGTTCGACCATTCCTTCTCATATAGAATTTCCCCATTTACCCTTTGATCACCAATGGGTGGAGTACGATAGCACCGAGCAACACCAAGTGGTTGAACGCTTGAGTAACGCGCAAATCGTTATTACCAACAAAGTCGTGCTGGAACGGAGCACCCTCTCTCTACTGCCTAATTTAGAGTTAATCGCGGTTTCAGCGACAGGCTATAACAACGTAGATATCGATTACTGCCGTGAGGCTGGAATTGCTGTGGCAAATGTACGCGGCTACGCTACTCAATCAGTACCTGAGCATGTTATCGGGTTGATGTTTGCGTTAAGACGCAACTTGATTGGCTACCATAGAGATATTGCTGCTGGAGAATGGCAGCGTAAACAGCAGTTTTGTTTTTTCACTCATCCTATTGGCGACATCGTCGGTTCAACGCTTGGTGTGATTGGCAGTGGTGAACTCGGACAGGCGACAGCCACTTTAGCTAAAGCGTTAGGGATGAATGTGATTTTTGCCGAACGCAAAGGAGTGAGTCGTTGTCGAGAGGGGTATTTACCTTTTGAGCGGGTGCTGATGCTATCGGATGTCGTCACCTTACATTGCCCGCTTACTGAAGAGACCTGTGATCTGATTGGAGCCAACGAGTTGGCTAAGATGAAACCGAACGCATTGGTGATTAATACCGGACGGGGTGGCTTAGTCAATGAGCAGGCATTAGTTGATGCGTTGAAAGCGCGACAGATTGGTGGTGCAGGTGTGGATGTCTTTAGCCAAGAGCCTGCCGACGAGAGCAATCCGTTACTAGCCAATAGTCACTTGCCTAACTTATTATTCACGCCTCATATTGCTTGGGGAAGCGATTCGGCAATTGAAAAATTAACCCATATTTTGATGGATAATATTCGCGCTTATATGGATGGTGAGCAGCAAAATCGAGTGGTGTGATATTTTCTGTATCTGAGATAAAAAAAGACCGGTCATCAGACCGGTCTTTCTGTTGTGCGTTCGCTTAAACTACAGTGCAGCAATAGTCGCTTTTTGCTCTTCAAGTTTCGCTAGTGTCTCTTGGTAGCCAACTAGCTTTTCACGCTCTTGCGCAACAACCGCTTCAGGTGCTTTAGCAACGAAACCTTGGTTGCCTAGTTTACCTTCTAGACGTTTGATCTCGCCGTGCGTCTTCTTGATTTCGCCATCAAGACGAGCAAGCTCTGCATCTTTGTCGATCAGACCCGCCATTGGGATCATTAGCTCAGACTTAGCTACTAGTGCAGTTGCACACGCTGGTGTTTCTTCACCTGCTGCTAGCACGCGTACCGATTCTAGTTTCGCTAGAGACATCAGTACTTGCTTGTTCGCTTCAAGGCGCGCAGCATCTTTCTCGTCAGCTTTCAGCATCACTTCCAGAGGTTTACCTGGGTTGATGTCGTATTCTGCTCGTAGGTTACGGATGCTTGTGATGAACGCTTTTACCCACTCGATATCGTCTAGCGCTTCTTGGTTGAAGTTCGCTTCGTCGTATTGAGGTAGTGCTTGTAGCATGATGGTCTCGCCTTCAACACCTTCTACTAGTGGCTTGATGCTTTGCCAGATAGTTTCGGTGATGTAAGGGATCACTGGGTGAGCTAGACGTAGCGTCTTCTCAAGTACCGTGATTAGCGTGCGACGAGTACCACGTTGTTGTGCTTCAGTGCCTTTCCATAGAACCGGTTTAGTTAGCTCTAGGTACCAGTCACAGAATTGGTTCCAGATGAACTCATATAGCGTGTTTGCAGCCATATCTAGACGGAAGTTGTCGATATGGTTGTTGAACGATTTCGCTGCTAGTTCAAACTGAGACTCGATCCATTTGTCCGCTAGTGAGTATTCAATCTCACCACCGTTGAAGCCACAATCTTGCTCTTCTGTGTTCATCATTACGTAACGGCTTGCGTTCCATAGTTTGTTACAGAAGTTGCGGTAACCTTCAAGACGCTTCATATCCCAGTTGATATCACGACCCGTTGATGCCATCGCAGCAAGTGTAAAGCGCAGCGCGTCTGTACCGTAGGCTTCGATACCGTTTTCAAATGTCTTACGCGTGTTCTTCTCGATCTTCGCTGCTAGTTGAGGCTGCATCATGTTGCCACAGCGTTTTTCAACTAGAGACTCAAGGTCGATACCATCGATCATATCGATTGGGTCAAGCACGTTACCTTTTGACTTAGACATCTTGTCGCCGTTTTCGTCACGGATAAGACCAGTAACGTAAACCGTTTTGAATGGTACTTGTGGTTTGCCGTTTTCGTCTTTAACGAAGTGCATGGTCATCATGATCATGCGCGCAACCCAGAAGAAGATGATGTCAAAGCCAGTTACTAGCACGTCTGAAGGGTGGAATACTTTCAGATCATCAGTTTGCTCTGGCCAGCCTTGTGTACCAAATGTCCAAAGTGCAGAAGAGAACCATGTATCCAGTACATCTTCGTCTTGGTGTAGTTCGATAACTGACTCTAGGTTATTGTTTTGACGAACTTCGTCTTCACTGCGACCTACGTAAACATTGCCTTGGTTGTCGTACCATGCCGGGATGCGGTGACCCCACCATAGCTGACGAGAGATACACCAGTCTTGAACGTCACGCATCCAAGAGAAGTACATGTTTTCGTATTGCTTAGGTACGAATTGGATATCGCCGTTTTCAACCGCTTCAACGGCTGTTTTCGCTAGCGGTGCAGTACGTACGTACCATTGGTCTGTTAGCATTGGTTCAATAACCACGCCGCCACGGTCGCCGTAAGGGACTTGTAGGTCGTGATCTTTCACTTCTTCAAGTAGACCTAGCTCATCAAATTCAGCCACGATTGCTTTACGCGCAGCAAAACGCTCCATACCGTGGTATTTCGCAGGTAGTTCAGTACCGTAAACATCAGACGCTTCGCCGTTAGTATTGAATACTTCAGCTGCATCACGGATGTTGGCATCGAAAGTCAGAATGTTGATCATTGGTAGCTGGTGGCGTTTACCCACTTCGTAGTCGTTGAAGTCGTGCGCAGGTGTGATTTTCACACAGCCAGTACCTTTTTCCATATCTGCGTGCTCATCGCCCACGATAAGGATGCGACGATCAACCAGAGGAAGAATAATTTCTTTACCAATTAGATCTTTGTAGCGAGGGTCTTCAGGGTTAACTGCAACACCAGTATCGCCAAGCATGGTTTCAGGACGCGTGGTTGCAACCACGATGTAGTCTTTGCCATCAGCTGTTTTCACGCCGTCTGCTAGCGGGTAGCGGAAGTGCCACATGTGGCCTTTAGTATCTTTGTTCTCGACTTCAAGATCAGAGATAGCGGTGTGCAGTTTAGGGTCCCAGTTAACTAGACGCTTACCACGGTAGATAAGGTCGTCTTGGTAAAGGCGTACGAATACTTCTTGCACGGCATTTGATAGACCGTCATCCATCGTAAAGCGCTCACGATCCCAGTCTACTGATGCACCAAGACGGCGCAACTGCTTAGTGATAGTACCGCCAGATTCGCCTTTCCATTCCCAGATTTTGTCGATGAAAGCTTCACGACCGTAATCGTGTTTGGTTTTGCCTTCTTCAGCTGCGATCTTACGCTCAACAACCATCTGAGTGGCGATACCAGCGTGGTCAGTACCCACTTGCCAAAGGGTGTTTTTACCCTTCATACGCTCACAACGGATAAGAGTATCCATGATCGTGTCTTGGAACGCGTGGCCCATATGTAGGCTACCAGTGACGTTCGGTGGCGGGATCATGATGCTGTAAGCTTCTTTAGTCGTGTCACCGTGTGGCTTGAAGTAGCCTTGCTCTTCCCAAGTCTGATACAGAGCTTGTTCGATTGAAGTTGGGTTGTATGTTTTTTCCATAGCGCTCTTTCTCCTCATCATATTTGGGCTGATAGCGGCGTTAACTGCATTCATAAAGCTCAATCACATACTTATGTATGCTCATGAGTTTACTCACTGGTTGCCTTGCTCTAAGCCCAACTATTTCGAGGACTGGTTCTGGTTAATCATGGTCAATTCTTATAAGTGAACTCTCTGGAAGGAGAGCTTAACTATAAGGATTGACCGTTACGGATGTTCGATCTCGATCGTTTGTAGCTGGTAGCCAGCTTGACGGTAGATTTTATACCTTTCGCGTGCGAGCTGTTTAGCTTTTTCTTCGCAAGGAACGAAGTCTACCACCTCTGCAAACTTGTTCGCAAAGGTTGTCTCATTTTCCGCCAAATTAATTACCAATTGACGGTTCCATGAGGGTTTAACCCCTTGATGACCGATTTCGATATTGGTGGCGTAGCGTGGTCCTTCACCAACAAGATTATGCGCGACAAACTTATCTGCATCGACTTGCCAAAATAGCTCTGCCATGGCTTCTGCATGATGTTTATCATTGCAGTTTAGATAAACTTTAGCGCCTTGGCGGGCAAAGTGTTGGCTGAGAAATACCGCATATGCGGCAAACCCCGCCGAGACTGCTTGCGGGCTTTCTGGTTTTACAATGTAGAAAGTGGCTGTTTGCATCACGCTCTCTCTTGCCAAAGTATCGAGACTCACCTTGTTTGGTCAGTCTATTAAAAAAGGGCCTTGCGGCCCTTTTTCTAATTTTACAGAAATTATTCTTCTGTCTCTTGGCCGCTGCGGTTCAACAGGAATTGGACAAGCATTGAGACCGGACGACCCGTCGAGCCTTTTGCTGCGCCAGACTTCCAAGCTGTACCTGCGATATCAATGTGTGCCCAGTTATATTTCTTAGCAAACTTAGATAGGAAGCAGCCCGCAGTGATGGTACCTGCTGGTCGACCACCGATGTTTGCCATATCAGCAAACGGGCTCTTTAGCTGTTCGTGGTATTCGTCAGCCATTGGTAGACGCCACGCACGGTCACTGGCTTGCTCTGAAGCATTGACTAGCTCGTGAGATAGTGGGTTGTGGTTTGATAGAACACCACTGATGTGATGACCTAGAGCAATCACACATGCGCCAGTGAGTGTTGCAACATCAATCACGCAATCTGGTTCAAAACGTTCAACGTAGGTGAGTGCATCACAAAGCACCAAACGACCTTCTGCGTCGGTGTTAAGCACTTCAACGGTTTGACCTGACATCGTCGTTAGAATATCACCTGGGCGATAAGCATTACTGCCTGGCATGTTTTCACAACCGGCGAGTACACCGATAACGTTCAATGGTAGATTCAGTTTCGCCAGTGCTTTCATGGTGCCGAATACGGAAGCCGCACCACACATGTCGTACTTCATCTCGTCCATGCCTTCACTTGGCTTAATTGAGATACCGCCAGAGTCGAAGGTTAGGCCTTTACCAACAAGAACAATCGGTTTTGCTTCTGGATCTGGATTACCTTTGTACTCGATGATTGACATCATCGACTCGTTCTTAGAACCACGGCCAACGGCTAGGTATGAAGTCATACCCAGTTTTTCCATCTCTTGCTCACCAATGATTTTTGATGTGATTGACTCATAATCATCGGCAAGGCGACGGGCTTGAGAGGCAAGGTAAGCAGGGTTAGCAACGTTTGGTGGCATGTTACCAAGATCTTTGGATGCTTTTACGCCTGAAGCAACAGCAAGACCGTGTGCAATCGCACGTTCACCAAGGTTAAGCTCACGACGAGTTGGTACGTTGAACACTAGCTTGCGAAGTGGGCGACGAGTTTCCGGTTTAACGGTTTTGAACTGATCAAATGTGTACAAACCATCTTTAGTCGCTTCAACCGCTTGACGCACTTTCCAGTAAGTATCGCGTCCTTTTACGTGTAGTTCTGTTAAGAAGCAAACCGCTTCCATTGAACCAGTTTCGTTTAGCGTGTTGATTGTTTTTTGAATGATTTCTTTATATTGACGTTCACCAAGCTCGCGCTCTTTACCACAGCCAACCAGCAATACACGCTCTGAAAGCACACCTGGTACTTGATGCAATAGCAACATTTGACCTGGTTTACCTTCTAAATCACCGCGGCGAAGCAGTGAGCTGATATAGCCATCGCTGATTTTATCTAGTTGTTCGGCAACTGGAGAAAGGCGACGTGGCTCGAATACGCCCACGACGATACAAGCGCTGCGTTGTTTCTCAGGGCTACCACTTTTTACACTGAACTCCATGCGTACTCCTACATCCTGAAGACAAATAGAACTAAATGTTAGATAATGCCTGCTTACTTGTTGATTCCTTAAACGGAACTACCTTTAAATTAAGCAAGCTAACACTCAGTTAGAAATTTTTAAAAATAAAGGGTTCAACGGGAAATTATAGTGATTCAATTAAAAAAACAAGTTTTGTATAGGTAATTTCAGCGTGATTATTGTTAGATATTTGATCCGCGAGACACTCAAAAGCCAATTTGCGATATTCTTTATCCTCTTTCTGGTGTTTTTGAGCCAAAAACTGATTCGTGTTTTGGCCGAGGCCTCTGATGGTGAAATTCCAGCTGGATTAGTGATGCACTACGTTGGCTTGAGTATGCCATCGATGGGCTTGCTAATGCTGCCTTTGAGTCTGTTCTTGGGGATCTTGCTTACCTTTGGGCGTCTGTATGCGGAAAGTGAAATTACCGTAATGAACGCGACGGGTATTGGTAATAAGTTTCTTATTCGTGCCGCGCTCTATTTGGCGGTGATCACTGGTGTAGCTGCGGGATTTAACGCTTTTGTGTTGTCACCGTATAGCCAAGAGAAGATCATTCAGCTTGAAGAAAAGATGCAAGCTGAAAACAGTGTTGATCTACTAAAAAAAGGTCACTTTCAAGGCACACCAGATGGTTCATCGATTGTCTTTATTGATGACATTGATGACGACAAGTTAGAGGGAGTATTTGTTGCTCAAATGCGCCCAAGAGACTCTATTTTGCCAAGTGTCGCTTTTGCTCAGTCAGGTGAAGTTAAAGAGTTGAGTGATGGGCGCCAAGTCATTCGAATGTTTGATGGTACTCGCTATGAAGGCGTACCAACACGCATTGATTATATGGTGACTCAGTTTGAACAGTACCAAGGCGTTATCGGGCAAAGTGAAGTAAAACGCAAAGGTCGCGATTGGGAAGCGATTCCTACCATGGATCTGTTTAAAAACCCGGATCCCAAAGCGCAAGCCGAATTGCAGTGGCGTATTTCACTGGTGGTTTGTATTCCATTGCTGACAATGTTAGTTGTGCCACTTTCTGCGGTGAACCCTCGCCAAGGACGCTTTGCGAAAATGGGACCTGCAATCTTGATTTATTTGGCTTATTTCCTTGCAATTAGTGCGACGAAATCAGCGTTAGAAGATGGCGCGATTCCGTCCTTTATCGGGATGTGGCCAATCAACTTTGCTTTGTTAGTGACCGCCGTGGCGATCAACTTAATGGATAGTATTCCAGTGCGACGCTTTAAAGATAAACTGAGACAAAAAAAGAAGGCAGCCTAAGTCGTGTTTAAGATTTTAGACCTTTACATCGGTAGAACGATTATTGCGACCTCCTCATTGGTACTGGCTACCTTTGTCGGGCTTTCTGCCATCATCAAGTATGTAGAACAGTTGCGTAAAGTTGGCGAAGGTACCTATGACCTATTGCAAGCGCTGTTGTTCGTATTGCTCAGTATTCCACGCGATATCGAGATGTTTTTCCCGATGGCAGCGTTGCTTGGCGCGTTGATTGGTTTGGGAATGTTAGCATCCAGTTCAGAGCTCGTGGTGATGCAAGCGGCAGGCTTTTCTAAGTTGGATATCGGTCTATCTGTGTTGAAAACCGCAGTACCTCTGATGATCATTGTGACCTTGCTTGGTCAGTGGGGGGCTCCTCAGGCGCAAAAAATGGCCCGTGACCTTCGTGCATTTGCCACTTCAAACGGCGCGATTATGTCAGTGAGGACGGGTGTCTGGGCACGTGATGCCAATGATTTTATCTTTATTGGTAAGATTGAAGACGACAAACTATACGGCCTAAATATGTGGCGCTTTGATGAGCAAAAGAAGCTAACCAAAGTATTTTTTGCTAAAGAGGTTGAATACTCGGCTGATAACCAGTGGGTAATGAAAGATGTTGAAGTATCGAATATGGATAACGATGTACAACTTTCTAAAACTCAGTTGCCTGAGTATCGTTGGACTACATCATTGGAGCCGGACAAGCTGGCCGTCGTGACGGTTAAACCTGAAGAGTTATCCTTAAGTGGTCTGTATGATTACGTGGATTATTTGAAAGCCTCTGAGCAGGATGCTTCTCGTTATGAGCTAGCTTTCTGGCGTAAAGTGACGCAGCCATTTTCGATTGCTGTGATGATGTTGATGGCGTTGTCATTTATCTTTGGTCCATTGCGAAGTGTGACCATGGGCGCGCGGATTTTATCTGGCGTGGTGGCTGGATTTACGTTCTATATCTCTAGTGAGTTTTTCGGGCCATTAAGTTTGGTATACAACATTCCACCGGCTTTTGGCGCGATAATGCCAAGTATTGTGTTCCTTTCCATCGCGGTGATGTTACTCAGACGGAAGCTCTAAAATAAGCAACGCCCTCTTATCGAGGGCGTTTTACTATCTAGAGTACGCGATCTGTTTAGTCAAAATCGCCGTGCACTTTACGGTTGAGATCGTCAGCGACAGATTTCACACCTTCATCAAAGGTCGCGCAGCCAGATAGAGCGAGAAACGCTAAAATTACCGCGAGGTATTTTTTCATTATCAGATCCTTGGCAAAGCAGTGTAATGATAGAGCATAAACTAATATCGACTTGTTTTTAAGATATTAAAAAGGCTACTCCCAAGAGTAGCCTGAGCGAACGTAGAACCTGCTCTACTTAAAGCGCATGGAAAGATCCATGGCTTTCAGGTGCTTCGTTAACGCACCCACTGAGATGTAATCAACCCCAGTTTCTGCATATTCACGAATCGTTTCAAGGGTGACATTCCCAGAGTTTTCTAGTGCCGCACGACCAGCGTTAATAGCCACCGCCTCACGCATCATATCCGTGGTAAAGTTATCCAGCATAATGATGTCAGCTCCCGCCTCAATTGCTTCACGCAGCTCATCTAGGCTTTCTGTTTCAACTTCAACCGGTTTGCCAGGGTTTAATTCTTGAGCGGTTTTGATTGCTTGAGAGATGCCGCCACAAGCAATGATATGGTTCTCTTTAATCAGGTAAGCATCAAATACACCGATACGGTGATTGTAACCACCACCACAAGCCACGGCATACTTTAATGCACTACGTAGGCCGGGAATGGTTTTGCGTGTGTCGAGCAGGCGACACTCGGTTCCCTCAAGTTGTTTGGCATACTCAGCAGTGATAGTGGCACAGCCAGATAGCGTCTGGATAAAGTTCATGGCATTGCGCTCACCGGTTAATAACGCACGAGCAGGGCCAGAAAGCGTGCACAGTACTTGGTTTGGCTCAACTTTATCGCCATCTTGAACATGCCATTCAATCGTTACTTCACCGCCAAGCTGCTTAAACACTTCATCAGCCCAAGCTTGACCACAGAAGACACCGTGTTCGCGGGTGATGATGGTCGCTACATTGTGCGCCTCTGCAGGAATTAGACTTGCGGTAATGTCGGTTGCAGCATCCAGTGTGCCACCTAAATCTTCTCTTAGCGTTTCACTGACTGCTCGAGTAATTTCTAAAGGCAGTTGTTGCTTCAAATATTCAAGACGCTCTTGGCTGTTGTGTGTGTTTTTCATCGCAAATCTAATACGCAGTTGAACAGAGGAGGGCATGATACGCTGACTGCGTGTGAAATTCAGCCATTAATCTCGCATTTTAATGGCAAAAAGTTAAAATTAACCCCTGTTTATGGATGGTGAGAAAGCACTCAATGATAGATTCTCAAGGTTGGTACAAACAAGCCCGTCATGTCCCGTCGCCTTTTTTTGATCAGCGCAGCGACAAGCAAGATATCTCGCTATTGGTGATTCATAATATCAGCTTGCCACCCGGTCAGTTTGGCGGTCCATACATTGAGCAGTTTTTTCTTGGCAATCTTGACCCTGAAGAGCATCCATTTTTCCGCGTGATCCACACGATGGGGGTGTCAGCGCACTGTTTGATCCGCCGTGATGGTGAAATAGTGCAATTTGTCTCGTTTCTTGACCGTGCTTGGCATGCGGGTGCCTCCAGTTTTGCTGGGCGTGAGCGCTGCAATGATTATTCGATTGGGATTGAAATGGAAGGCAGTGACTATGTCGCCTATACCGATGAGCAATATCAAGCACTCACCACACTGACACAGAGCTTAATGATGCGCTATCCACAGATTACGATTCCACGCATTACTGGACACCAATATATTGCGCCGCTGCGTAAGACTGATCCGGGGTTGGTATTTGATTGGACAAGATATAGAGATGCGCTGCGCTAAGAATTGAGAATTGAGAATTGAGAATTGAGAATTGAGAATTGAGAATTGAGAATTGAGAATTGAGAATTGAGAAGTGAGAAGTGAGAAGTGAGAAGTGAGAAGTGAGAAGTGAGAGGGGAAGAGTTTGGATGCGAGAGGTTGAGATTTTATGTCGCGAGTTTCCTCGCGACTCTCGAAGCTTGGGTTAAAAACGCAAGCGTTCCCGACTCTCGCAGTGAAGCGTTTTTAAATCTTATAAAGATTCGTGATATTCGGTGAGCACTTGCTCAATCCAAGTAGCAATACGCTCGTCGCTGAGATCGTATTGTGAATCTTCATCAAGCGCTAAGCCAACAAACATGCTGCCATCTTCCGTTAACGCTTTAGAAGCTTCGAACTGATACTGTTCATCGTTCGGCCAGTAACCAATCACCGTTGCGCCCGCGAGTTTGACTTGCTCATGCAGAAGGCCCATTGCATCAAGGTACCACTCTCCATAGCCTTCTTGATCGCCTAAACCAAACAGTGCCACGGTTTTTCCTTGTAGTGACACCGTGCCAATAGTCTCCCAAATCGCTTGCCAATCTTCTTGGATTTCGCCGAAATCCCATGTTGAGATCCCGAGTAATAACAGATCGTAGTCTGCCATTGTTTCTAATGGTGTTTCTTTTACATTGTGAATGTCGACCAACTCTTCACCAATGATGGCGCGCATCTTCTCTGCTGCCATTTCGGTGTAGCAAGTGGTTGAACCATAAAATAGACCGATTTTCATCATTGTGTATCTTTGTTATTGAGCGGTTGGCGAATTCTAACCATAAAACGATCAGCTTTGCAGTGAATATCGGTGGAAAATGAGTTTTTTATGGCTTTGTTTGCTGTATGCATTTACAGTAACGATAAATAGAGAACACCAGAATTAGAGAGTTATTGTGTCAGAATTTGTCTCGCCCGATCACGGTATTGTTGAACAGTTTCTGGATGCGATGTGGATGGAACGTGGTCTTTCAGAGAATACGCTCTCTTCTTACCGCACCGATTTAGTCAAGCTATTGGCTTGGATGCAAGAGCACAATTATCGACTCGACTTTATTAGCTTATCTGGTTTGCAGGAGTACCAAACTTGGTTAGTTGACCAAGACTACAAGCAAACATCACGAGCAAGAATGTTGTCGGCAATTCGACGACTGTTTCAGTATCTACATCGAGAAAAGATTCGAAGTGACGATCCAAGTGCGTTGCTGGTGAGCCCTAAGTTGCCTAAACGACTGCCCAAAGATCTGACTGAAACACAAGTGGATGCTTTGCTTAATGCACCGGACCCAAATGATGCAATGGAGTTACGCGACAAAGCAATGCTTGAGTTGCTCTACGCGACTGGGCTGCGTGTGACTGAGTTGGTGAGTTTAACCATGGAAAATATCAGTTTACGCCAAGGCGTTGTGCGCGTCACAGGTAAAGGTGGTAAAGAGCGTTTGGTGCCAATGGGTGAAAACGCGATTGAGTGGATTGAAACTTTTCTGCAGCAAGGACGGTCTGAGTTACTTGGGGAGCAAACCTCGGATGTGGTTTTCCCCAGTAAACGTGCGCGACAGATGACCCGTCAGACGTTTTGGCATCGTATCAAGTACTATGCGGTCATTGCGGGAATCGATACCGAGTTACTCTCTCCTCACGTTTTGCGCCACGCCTTTGCTACGCACTTGCTAAACTATGGCGCAGATCTCCGTGTTGTGCAGATGTTGCTTGGACATAGTGACTTGTCGACGACACAAATTTATACTCACGTCGCAACTGAGCGATTGAAGCAGCTTCATAGCGAACACCACCCAAGGGCATAAGCCTTTGCTTTGGCAACTACTTAAGGTGAAAACAATGAGCGTATTACGCCGAATGACATTACTTGCACTGCCATTTTTAGCAGTCTCTTCTTTTGCAAGCGCGAGTGTTGACAGTGATTTTAACAAAGCTGAGCTCACAGAGCGTTTTGCTAAACTTGGTCTACAAGTTGACGACGTAGTACCTGCCGATATTAACGGCTTGGTTGAAATTCAAACTAACGGCGGAGTTCTATTTGCTTCACCAGATGGACAGTATTTCTTGGCAGGAACGCTTTATAAGCTCGATCAAAATGGTCAGTATCAAGATGTACTTGCACAGCGCCAAGCGCCAATTAATGCCGCTAAAATTGAGGCGATGAAAGACTCAACTATTGAGTTTAAAGCGAAAGATGAAAAATACGTGGTGACGGTATTTACTGACATCACTTGTGGCTATTGCGTAAAACTACACAATGAAATGCAAGACTATAACGATCTTGGCATTACTGTGCGCTATATGGCATTCCCTCGTCAGGGACCTGTAGGCGGTGTTGCAGATCAAATGGCTTCTATCTGGTGTGCCGACGATCAACAAGCAGCGATGCATGATGGTAAAGTTAACCGTAAGTTCCCGGCAAAAGGTGAGAACTTTGCTCAGTGTCAGGATACTATCCAGAAGCAATATATGTTAGGTCGCGAACTTGGTATTAGTGGCACGCCAGCGATTTTCTTACCGAGTGGTGAGATGGTAGGTGGCTATCTACCCGCTGAGCAGTTACTGAAACGACTAGAACAGAAATAACCTAAGGAAATAGGCTCGATAGAGCCTATTTTTATTTTGATATGATAGAAATTCAACGCCGTCCTGAGCAAGACACATCACTGCTGCCTGATACCATAGCACCACTGCTCAAGCGTATTTATTTGTCGCGTGGTATTACTTCTGTTGAGCAACTCGAAACGGGTGCTCGCGGTCTGCACTCATTTCAGAAATTGCACGGTATCCAGCTAGCGGTGGAATTGCTGTTTGAAGCAATAAAAACCAACCAGCGCATTATTGTGGTGGGAGACTTTGATGCCGACGGTGCAACCAGTTCGGCGTTGTCGGTTCTTGCTTTGCGCATGCTTGGCAGTAGTAATGTTGACTACTTGGTGCCTAATCGCTTTGAAGATGGCTATGGATTGAGTCCAGAAGTTGTTGATCAGGCGATTGAACTTGGTGCTCAAGTGATCATGACTGTCGATAACGGTGTATCTTCAATTGAAGGAGTGCGTTATGCCAAAGAGAAGGGCTTACAAGTTTTAGTGACTGATCACCATTTGCCAGGCTCTGAGCTACCGAATGCTGATGCAATGGTTAACCCTAACTTACAAGAGTGTGCCTTTCCCTCTAAATCACTAGCGGGTGTTGGTGTGGCTTTTTATCTGATGATGGCACTGTGTGTTCATATGCGTAATTTGGGTTGGTTCCAACAACAAGGCAAACCAGAGCCTAAATTGATGGAACTGATCGATCTCGTCGCGCTGGGCACGGTTGCTGATGTCGTCGCATTAGATGAAAACAACCGTATTCTGGTACATCAAGGTTTGCAACGTATCCGTGCGGGGTTGGCTCGCCCGGGTATTCAAGCATTAATCGAAGTGGCTAAAAAAGATGCCAGCCGTTTAGTTGCCTCTGATTTTGGTTTTGCTCTTGGTCCTCGAATTAATGCTGCAGGGCGTTTGGATGACATGTCATTTGGCGTTGAGTTGCTGCTCAGTAACAATATTCATGCTGCGCGTCGTATGGCAAGTGAGTTGGATGGCTTGAACCAAACTCGCAAAGAGATCGAAGAGGGCATGAAGCAGGAAGCGATGGCATTTTGTGAGCGCCTTCAGTTTGGAGAAAATGCGGCATTACCCTACGGGTTAGTCTTGTTTCAAAGGGATTGGCACCAAGGGGTAATAGGTATTCTTGCATCACGGATTAAAGAGAAGTTCCATCGTCCAGTCATCGCCTTTGCTGATGGTGGCGATGGCGTGATTAAAGGATCTTGTCGTTCAATTCCCGGCTTGCATATGCGCGATACGCTTGATCGTATTGATACTCAAAATCCGGGGTTAATTATTAAGTTTGGTGGTCATGCTATGGCGGCAGGTCTATCGATTGAAGAGAACAACTTTGAACGTTTTGCCAAGCTGTTTGACGAGGCGGTTAAGTGTGAATTGGATGAAGCGGCACTAAAAGGTGTGATTCTTTCTGATGGCGAACTAAAACCGGAAGAGTTTTCAATGCACGTTGCGCAAATGCTTCGAGCCGGTGGGCCATGGGGGCAAGCATTTCCAGAGCCCGTATTTGACGGCGAGTTTAAAGTACTGCATCAAAAATTAGTCGGAGAAAAACACTTAAAACTGATGCTGGAACCTTTGTTTAAAGGTCACCCGACTAACATTATGCTGGATGGCATTGCTTTTAATGTAGACCTACGTCGTTGGCCGGATGCATCGGTAAAAACAGTGCATCTAGCTTATAAACTTGATGTTAACGAGTTCAGAGGTAATCAATCACTGCAGTTACTGATTGATGCCATTGAGGCCAAATAAAAACGATGAACCCAACGTTTTATTTTATATAAAGCGTTGAATTTTATATAAAATAAAGGGAAATTTTTCTTGTTGACGTCCAATTGTTGCAAAAGTGGTATTACTTTTCTTTCCAAAATAACTCTATATTTTTCAATAAATCTTCATTTTTCCATAAAACTTACCAATTAAAGCGTGATCGCTAGCACGTCTTACTCCCTCCTGTTTATATTTTGTAATTGGTAAGACCAATATCATTGCCTTATTTCTTAACTATTGTTAATGGTTTGTTGCTGTTAACCCTGTTCTATGATTTAGGTCAATTTTTGGCTGGAACTTGCGTCGCAAATATGTTAATTTCTACGCCATTGAAAATTGGTATTACCAATTAACTGCAAAGAGAAAACTGTATAAGTATGGCTTATCAAAGGATTCGACAGCCCAAGCTCTCTGATGTGATTGAACAAGAACTTGAGCGGCTGATTGTAGAGGGAACATTGTCTCCGGGGCAGCAACTGCCTCCTGAGCGAGAACTGGCAAAACAGTTCGATGTTTCTCGTCCTTCGATTCGAGAAGCCATCCAGAGATTAGAAGCGAAACGTCTTCTAACTCGCCGTCAAGGTGGTGGTACGTTTGTTAGTGAGACGATTTGGACAAGTTTTTCAGATCCTCTGCTAAATTTACTGTCTAGCCACTCTGAAACTCAGTTGGACTTGCTGGAGTCGCGCCACGCGATGGAAGGTATTTCCGCTTACTTTGCAGCCTTGCGTGGTACCGATGAAGATTTTGCTCGAATTCAAGCCGCACTTGAGAACATCAGTGCAGAGCAGGAAAAGCAGAATGTGGAAACGGAATCTGCGGCGGTTATGCAGTTTCTTATTGCTCTAACTGAAGCTGCCCACAATGTGGTGCTGTTGCATATCGTTAGAAGTCTTGCCCCACTGCTCGAGCAGAACATTCTACAGAATTTAAAATTACTACATCGCCGCGAAGAAGTGGTAGAGAAAGTGAGTAAACATCGAGCCAATATTGTGGATGCGATAGTATCTGGTCAGCCTGAAAAGGCGCGTGAGATGTCACATTCGCATTTGGCTTATATTGAAGAAACATTGTTGGATTTGACTCGTGAAGAGTCTCGACGAGAGCGCTCTCTGCGTCGAATTCAGCAAGGTAACAACTCATAAGAGTTGTTGCTTAAATCAGTAGATCCAACCAACAGAAGGATAGATCGCCATGTCTGATATGAAGCATGACGTAGATGCACTGGAAACTCAAGATTGGCTAGAAGCACTTGAGTCAGTGGTACGTGAAGAAGGTGTTGAGCGTGCACAATTTCTACTAGAAACCGTTCTAGAGAAAGCACGTCTTGATGGTGTAGATATGCCAACAGGTATCAATACTAACTACATCAACACGATTCCAGCCGCACAAGAGCCGGCTTACCCAGGTGACACCACGCTCGAGCGTCGTATTCGTTCAATCATCCGTTGGAACGCAATCATGATCGTTCTACGTGCTTCTAAGAAAGACCTAGACCTAGGTGGTCACATGGCTTCTTACCAGTCAGCAGCAGCGTTTTACGAAGTGTGTTTCAACCACTTCTTCCGCGCAGCGAACGACGTAGACGGCGGCGACTTGGTTTACTACCAAGGTCACATCTCTCCTGGGATCTACTCTCGCGCTTTCGTTGAAGGTCGCCTAACTGAAGAACAACTAGACAACTTCCGTCAAGAAGTGGATGGTAAAGGTGTTCCTTCATACCCACACCCTAAACTACTTCCTGAATTTTGGCAGTTCCCTACGGTATCTATGGGTCTTGGTCCTATCTCTGCGATCTACCAAGCTCGTTTCCTAAAATACCTAGAAGGCCGTGGTCTTAAAGATACTTCAGCTCAACGTGTTTACGCTTTCCTTGGCGACGGTGAGATGGATGAGCCAGAATCACGCGGTGCACTATCGTTTGCTTCTCGTGAGAAGCTAGACAACCTTTGCTTCCTAATCAACTGTAACCTGCAGCGTCTAGACGGTCCTGTAATGGGTAACGGTAAGATCATTCAAGAACTTGAAGGTCTATTCAAAGGTGCAGGTTGGAACGTAGTAAAAGTAATCTGGGGTAACAACTGGGATTCACTACTAGCGAAAGATACCTCAGGTAAGCTACTACAGCTTATGAACGAGACTATCGATGGTGACTACCAAACGTTCAAATCTAAAGATGGTGCTTACGTACGTGAACACTTCTTTGGCAAGTACCCAGAAACAGCGGCACTTGTAGCAGATATGACTGATGACGAGATCTTCGCCCTTAAGCGTGGTGGTCACGATTCATCTAAACTATTCGCGGCATTCAATAACGCGAAAGAGACTCAAGGCAAACCAACGGTAATCCTTGCGAAAACCATCAAAGGTTACGGCATGGGTGAAGCAGCGGAAGGTAAGAACATCGCGCACGGTGTTAAGAAAATGGACATGACTCATGTTCAACACCTACGTGATCGCCTAGGTCTACAAGATCTGATTTCAGATGAAGATATGAAGAAACTTCCATATCTAACATTGGAAGAAGGTTCACCTGAATACAACTACCTACACGGTCGTCGTCAAGCGCTACTAGGTTACACACCTAAGCGTCTACCGAAGTTCACTAGTGAGTTCCAAGTGCCTGCACTGGAAGAGTTTGCTCCTCTACTTGGTGAGCAAAAGCGTGAAATTTCAACCACGATGGCTTACGTACGTACCCTAAACATCCTGCTTAAAGATAAGCAAATTGGTAAGAACATCGTTCCTATCATCTGTGATGAAGCACGTACGTTTGGTATGGAAGGTCTATTCCGCCAGATCGGTATCTACAACCCACACGGTCAAGAATATACTCCAGAAGACCGCGGCGTAGTCTCTTACTACAAAGAAGCAACTTCTGGTCAAGTTCTACAAGAAGGTATCAACGAGCTAGGCTCAATGGCATCTTGGGTCGCGGCTGCAACTTCTTACAGCACGAACAACCTGCCAATGATTCCATTCTACATCTACTACTCAATGTTTGGTTTCCAACGTGTAGGTGATATGGCATGGATGGCTGGTGACCAACAAGCTCGTGGTTTCCTACTTGGCGCTACAGCAGGTCGTACAACGCTAAACGGTGAAGGTCTACAGCACGAAGATGGTCACTCGCACATCATGGCGGGTACGGTTCCTAACTGTATTTCTTACGACCCAACATTCGCATACGAACTAGCAGTTATCATGCAAGACGGTATCCGTCGCATGTACGGTGAGAACCAAGAGAACGTGTTCTACTACCTAACGCTAATGAACGAAAACTACGCAATGCCAGCAATGCCAGAAGGCGCTGAAGAAGGCATCCGTAAGGGTATTTACAAGCTAGAAACTTACGCAGGTTCAAATGCAAAAGTTCAGCTAATGAGCTCTGGTACTATCATGAATGAAGTACGTAAAGCAGCTCAAATCCTAAGCGAAGATTACGGCGTAGCGTCTGATGTTTACTCAGTAACATCATTCAACGAACTAACTCGTGACGGTCAAGATGCAGAGCGCTTCAACATGCTTCACCCAGAAGCGGAAGCGAAAGTACCTTACATCACAACTGTACTTGGTAAAGAGCCTGCAATCGCAGCGACTGACTACATGAAGAACTACGCAGAGCAAGTACGTGCGTTCGTTCCTGCTGAGTCTTACAAAGTACTGGGTACTGACGGTTTTGGTCGCTCAGACAGCCGCGACAACCTACGTCGTCACTTTGAAGTGAATGCTGGTTACGTCGTAGTTGCAGCCCTAACTGAACTAATGAAACGTGGTGAAGTTGAGAAATCAGTCGTTGTTGAAGCGATTAAGAAATTCGACATCGACACTGAAAAAACTAACCCGCTATACGCATAAGACAACGCTTAAGTAAAAGGTAGATAAGCAATGGCAATCGAAATTAATGTACCAGACATCGGTGCGGATGAGGTTGAAGTTACTGAGATTCTTGTAAGCGTTGGCGACAAGGTTGAAGAAGAGCAGTCTCTAATCACTGTAGAAGGCGACAAGGCTTCTATGGAAGTTCCAGCTTCTCAAGCTGGTATCGTGAAAGAAATCAAAGTTGCAGAAGGCGACAAGGTTTCTACCGGTTCTCTAATCATGATTTTTGAAGAGGCAGGCTCTCCTGCTGAAGGTGCCGCTGAAGCGGCTCCTGTATCAGCTCCTCAAGCAGCAGCGGCAGCGCCTGCGGCATCTGTAGCAAACGAGCTTAAAGAAGTTCATGTTCCAGATATCGGCGGTGATGAAGTTGAAGTTACTGAAATCATGGTAGCGATCGGCGACAGCATCGAAGAAGAACAATCTCTAATCACTGTAGAAGGCGATAAAGCTTCTATGGAAGTTCCAGCCCCATTCGCTGGCGTACTAAAAGAGATCAAAGTAGCTGCTGGCGATAAAGTATCGACTGGTTCACTAATCATGGTATTTGAAACAGCAGGTTCAGGCGCAGTAGCGGCTCCTGTTGTAGCAGAAGCAGCACCTGCAGCGGCTCCAGTAGCGGCGTCTTCTAAAGAAGTAAACGTTCCAGATATCGGCGGCGACGAAGTTGAAGTAACCGAAATCATGGTTGCAGTTGGCGATACAGTAGAAGAAGAGCAATCTCTAATCACTGTTGAAGGCGACAAAGCTTCAATGGAAGTACCAGCACCATTTGCTGGTACCGTTAAAGAGATCAAGATTGCAGCTGGCGACAAAGTGTCAACTGGCTCACTCATCATGGTATTTGAAGTCGCAGGGACTCCTGTGGCAGTTGCGGCTCCAGTGGCAGCAGCTCCAGTAGTACAAGCGGCAGCACCAGCCGCTGCGGCGGACCGTCCAAAAGCTGAAGCTCCGGCAGCAGCACCTGCATCAAACGACTTCCAAGAGAACAATGAGTACGCTCATGCTTCTCCAGTGGTTCGTCGTCTAGCGCGTGAATTTGGCGTTAACCTTTCTAAGGTTAAAGGTTCTGGTCGTAAGAGCCGTATTCTGAAAGAAGACGTTCAAAACTACGTGAAAGAAGCACTTAAGCGTCTTGAGTCTGGTGCCGCAGCATCTGGTAAAGGTGACGGCAGCGCTCTTGGTCTACTACCATGGCCAAAAGTTGACTTCAGCAAGTTTGGTGAAACAGAAGTTCAGCCTCTATCTCGCATTAAGAAGATCTCTGGCGCGAACCTGCACCGTAACTGGGTGATGATCCCACACGTTACTCAATGGGATAACGCAGATATCACTGAGCTAGAAGCGTTCCGTAAAGAGCAAAACGCGATTGAAGCGAAGAACGACACTGGTATGAAGATCACGCCACTTGTGTTCATCATGAAAGCGGCAGCGAAAGCACTAGAAGCATTCCCAGCGTTCAACTCTTCTCTATCAGAAGACGGCGAGAGCCTAATTCTGAAGAAATACGTGAACATCGGTATCGCAGTAGATACACCAAACGGTCTAGTTGTTCCTGTATTTAAAGACGTGAACAAGAAAGGTATCTACGAGCTATCTCGTGAGTTGGCTGAAGTATCGAAGAAAGCACGTGCTGGTAAACTGACTGCAGCTGATATGCAAGGTGGCTGTTTCACTATCTCTAGCCTAGGTGGTATCGGCGGTACTGCATTTACGCCAATCGTAAATGCGCCAGAAGTTGGTATCCTTGGTGTGTCTAAGTCTGAAATGAAGCCTGTATGGAACGGTAAAGAGTTTGAACCTCGCCTACAACTTCCACTATCTCTATCATACGACCACCGTGTGATCGATGGTGCGGAAGGTGCGCGTTTCATCACTTTCCTAAACGGTGCGCTTTCAGACATCCGTCGTCTAGTTCTTTAATTTAGACAAGACGAACGAGAGGCGGCATGATTGTCGCCTCCATTAACACTATTACCTGACAATTGGACCAAATTCCCACTTATTGTGTGAGTATGTAAGGTCGAATTGCTGTCTAGCTCACAGGCTAAATTGATTTACTTTTCACATCGTTAACATCTCTGTAAAATATTGACGGTCTGAAAAGCTGTTTAAAACAAGCAAAAAAGTTTGAACACATAACATCAATACCTATTCAGCCTGTTAGGGATAATGACTACAAGAGGTCAAAATGAGCAAAGAAATTAAAGCCCAAGTTGTTGTACTTGGTTCTGGTCCTGCTGGTTACTCTGCTGCATTCCGTTGTGCAGACTTAGGTCTAGAGACCGTTCTAGTTGAGCGTTACAGCACTCTTGGTGGTGTATGTCTTAACGTAGGTTGTATCCCATCAAAAGCACTATTGCACGTATCTAAAGTTATCGAAGAAGCAAAAGCGATGGCTGAGCATGGTGTTGTGTTTGGTGAGCCACAAACTGACATCAGCAAAATCCGTATTTGGAAAGAAAAAGTAGTGACTCAGCTGACTGGTGGTCTAGCTGGCATGGCGAAAATGCGTAACGTAACTGTGGTTAATGGCTACGGTAAGTTCACTGGTCCTAACTCAATCCTAGTTGAGGGTGAAGGTGAAGCGACAGTCGTTAACTTTGATAACGCAATCGTTGCAGCGGGTTCTCGTCCAATTAAACTGCCATTTATCCCACATGAAGACCCACGTATTTGGGATTCAACAGACGCGCTTGAGCTTAAAGAAGTACCAGAAAAACTGCTTATCATGGGTGGTGGTATCATCGGTCTAGAAATGGGTACGGTTTACCACTCTCTAGGTTCGAAAGTCGATGTGGTTGAGATGTTTGACCAAGTTATCCCAGCAGCGGATAAAGACATCGTTAAAGTGTTTACTAAACGCATCGAGAAGAAATTCAACCTGATGCTAGAAACTAAAGTAACTGCAGTTGAAGCGAAAGAAGATGGAATCTACGTTTCAATGGAAGGCAAGAAAGCACCAGCAGAAGCTGAGCGTTACGATGCAGTTCTAGTGGCTATCGGTCGCGTACCAAACGGTCTATTGATTGATGGTGAAAAAGCAGGTATCGAAGTGGATGAGCGTGGCTTTATCAACGTTGATAAGCAAATGCGTACTAACGTACCGCACATCTTCGCTATCGGTGATATCGTTGGTCAACCAATGCTTGCGCACAAAGGTGTGCATGAAGGTCACGTAGCGGCTGAAGTTATTTCTGGTAAGAAGCACTACTTCGATCCTAAAGTAATTCCTTCAATCGCTTACACTGAGCCAGAAGTTGCATGGGTTGGTAAGACTGAGAAAGAAGCAAAAGCAGAAGGCATCAAGTACGAAGTTGCGACATTCCCATGGGCAGCATCAGGTCGTGCAATCGCATCTGACTGTGCAGACGGTATGACTAAGCTAATCTTCGACAAAGAGACTCATCGTGTTATCGGTGGTGCTATCGTGGGTACTAACGGTGGTGAACTGCTAGGTGAAATCGGTCTAGCGATCGAGATGGGTTGTGATGCGGAAGATATCGCACTTACTATCCACGCTCACCCAACGCTACACGAGTCTGTTGGTCTTGCTGCTGAAGTATTTGAAGGTTCAATTACTGACCTGCCAAACAAGAAAGCTGTGAAGAAGAAAAAGTAATTCTTCTTAGAGCCAAATAAAGAAAACCGCTGCATTGCAGCGGTTTTTTATTATCTAAGCAAAATGCTTAAACAAAACTCGTTACATACAGCAGAGGTAACGAGTGGTGTTGAATTTTAATGATGTTCTGTCTTGTAGATGCAGAGCATATTTAGATAGCTATCTGCGAGCTTGACGAGTTCGCTATGCTCACGACTACGGTTTGCTTGAACAAACAGTGAGTAACAAATACCGTGGAACAGCGTTGCAAGATCTTCAGAGTCATGTTCGTCACACACTTCGCCACGCTCTTGTGCCTTGATAAACATGTTTTTTACCAGCAGTTGATTGGTGCGATTTGTGCTAACAAACAGCGGCCACACCTCATCGCGCGTAGACGCACTCCATTCAAACCAAACTCTTAACCAGTCGCAATCTTGTGCGATCAAATCAAGCATAGCGCTCGTTATGTTGGCTAAGTTCTCTTTTGCATGCAAATCGAGATCAATATTATCTGATAGGAAGTTAGAGAACTGGCGCACGACATAATTCAGCACATCATCAACCAAATCTTCACGAGTCGGGAAGTAGTTGAATACTGTCGCGACAGAAACCTGAGCGATTTCCGCAATATCTGCGTGACCACCACGACCAATGCCTCGACGAGCGAACACTTCAAGTGAAATGTCCATAAGTTGCTGTTTACGCTTTTTGGGCGAAAGACGTGTACGAGGTCTTTTTGCTATTGAGTCCATTATTAATTCCTTGCCAATAGAGTTGATACCTTCCATGCGTTCAATACATCTGGACTAATAAGCTCTATCCAGACGGCTTACCAAACAGAGCCAGACCAAGAGAGAGAACGATTTCTGGGGGTAGTGTGGGCTTTGCCCTAATAATTATTTTATTAATTGCATATTGCGTTTATGAGTGTAATGGTGCATATGCTATGGGTCAATAATTTCAGTATATTTAATAATCACATTTGTTAGTAACGTGCGAAAGGTCATGTTGTTAATGGGGTTCTATGAAAACTCTTGGCATAAGGTTTTTTCTTCGCTTGCTGGAATGTTAAACTACGCGTCTTGAAAATTTCGCCAGTGTTTAAACTACGCTTAGTTAAATGCTGCAACGACAAACGAGAATGGTATGAAACACACAGTAGAAGTAATGATTTCTGAGCAGGAAGTTCAGAAACGTGTACGTGAACTAGGTCAGCAAATCACCGAGCACTATCAAGGTAGTGAAGATCTTGTAATGGTGGGGCTGCTACGCGGCTCATTCGTATTTATGGCGGACTTAGCGCGTGCAGTAGAGTTAACTCACCAAGTCGACTTTATGACCGCTTCTAGCTACGGTAATACCATGGAAAGCTCGCGTGATGTGCGTATTTTGAAAGACCTTGATGATGACATCAAAGGTAAAGACGTACTGCTAGTCGAAGATATTATCGATACGGGCAATACTCTAGCTAAAGTGAAAGAAATCCTATCGTTACGTGAGCCTAAATCGATAGAAATTTGCACGCTACTGGATAAACCTTCTCGCCGTGAAGTTGATGTGCCTGTGAAGTGGGTAGGGTTTGAAATCCCAGATGAGTTTGTGGTTGGTGTGGGTATTGATTACGCACAAAAATATCGCCATTTACCTTTCATTGGTAAGGTTGTTCCTCAGGAATAATTGCGCGCTTTGTTCGATTAAAAAACCCATCGTATTACGATGGGTTTTTACTATGAGCCTTGTCTTTACGACGAGACTATCGACACAGTAGCTTATATTCAGGGTTGAGGATTTTATCCAAAGCCTTCTGATACGAAGCTTCGACCGTTTCTGCCGAGTGAGAACGGATGCCGAGATATTCTAAGCGACCATCTTCAATACCATAAACCACACCATGAATTTCCACTTCCTGACCACGCTCCCAAGCATTTTGCATAATGGTTGAATTACCCAAGTTATATACTTGCTCAGCAACGTTTAGTTCGGACAATTTATCGGCTTTATCCGATTCAGGCATCTGATCTAAGTAGTGGCGATGTTTGAAGTAAATATCGCGAATATGTAGCAGCCAGTTATTAATCAAACCCAGTTTAGGGTTGTCGATTGCGGCATTTACCCCACCACATCCGTAGTGACCACAGATGATAATGTGCTCAATCTTTAGCACATCGACAGCATATTGAACCACAGAAAGGCAGTTGAGGTCGGTATGAATCACAAGATTCGCAACGTTGCGGTGGACGAATAACTCTCCAGAAAATAGTCCAGTTAATCGTTCTGCTGGAACGCGGCTATCAGAGCAACCTATCCAGAGAAAATCAGGCTTTTGTCCTTTCGCAAGCTTGGCAAAATATTCCGGTCGTTCAGATTTAATTTCTTCCGACCACTTAGAGTTGTTATCAAATAGCTGTTTGATTTGCGGCATGGTATTTCGATTATCCCTAAAGTTTCTAAGCGATAATATACACAATGTTACAAATTCAATCCCGTTAAAAATGCGTCAAGAGATACTCATCTGACGTGTTATCGCAAGAAAAGACATAAACTTGGCGCCTAACGATGGCGTTGTTGATGTGGAAGCTAGAATGGGCTCCAGTTAACACTTTTAAGTGGCTAGAAACATTTGTTACAGTTAAGCAAAGTTTTCGCATATTACAGGGAGCAATATGTTGTTTGGTAAGCGTTTTAAAGACATCAACCTTAAAGGGGATTTATTTGGTGGTGTTACGACCGCGATCATCTCTCTGCCACTGGCATTGGCGTTCGGTGTCGCTTCAGGCGCAGGCGCTGAAGCTGGTCTATGGGGCGCTATCATGGTGGGACTCTTTGCCGCTTTGTTCGGTGGTTCATCAACCTTGATATCAGAGCCAACCGGTCCGATGACGGTAATTATGACCGCAGTGCTAACCAGCATGATGGCTAAGTATCCAGAAACAGGGATGGCGATGACCTTTACCGTCGTGATGATGGCTGGAGCTTTTCAGATCTTACTCGGCACACTTAAGTTGGGTAAATACGTCACTTTGATGCCTTATAGCGTGATCTCTGGCTTTATGTCGGGGATAGGTGTGATATTAATTATTCTGCAAATATCGCCATTACTCGGGCATGCCGCGCCTTCTGGTGGGGTGATGGGGACGCTTACGGCACTCCCTGAATTACTGAGCAATATTCATTTCTCTGAGCTGTTTTTAGGCGCGCTAACCCTCAGTATTCTATTTTTCTTCCCAGAGCAATACCGTAAATATGTCCCGGCTCAATTGGTTGCGTTAGTCGTGGTGACATTGCTTTCTGTCGTGCTGTTTGATACCGAATCGATACGTCGAATTGGTGAAATTCCCGCAGGTTTGCCGTCATTGGTTATGCCTCATATCAATGCAGAGATGTTCACCACCATGGTGATTGATGCCTTAGTACTTGGCACACTCGGTTGTATTGATACTTTGCTTACCGCGGTAATTGGTGACTCGTTAACACGTAAAGAGCATGATTCTGATAAAGAGTTGCGTGGACAAGGCTTAGCCAACATGATTTCGGGTCTATTCGGGGCACTACCGGGTGCTGGGGCAACCATGGGCACCGTGACCAATATCCAAGTGGGAGCGCGTTCGCCACTATCTGGAGTGATTCGTGCTTTAATGTTGGCGTTAGTGGTATTGGTGGCTGGTGGGCTAACCGAGCCAATTCCAATGGCTGTATTGGCGGGTATTGCCGTTTATGTGGGTTTCAACATTTTAGATTGGAGCTTTATCCAACGCGCGCACAAAGTCAGCATGCAGGGCATGGCGATCATGTACGGCGTAATGATGCTGACGGTGTTTGTTGATCTCATCGCGGCGGTGGGGTTAGGGGTCTTTATTTCCAACATCATCATTATTGAACGCCTGAGTCGCGTACAGTCCCGTCATGTTAAAGCGATTAGTGATGCTGATGAAGATGATGTGCCCCTTACCGAGAGTGAGCGGGGATTACTGGATAAAGCTAATGGAAAGGTGCTGTTCTTTTACCTATCCGGACCGATGATTTTCAGTGTTTCCAAAGCGATTTCTCGTCAACACACTAGTATTGCCGACTACGAGGCGATGATCCTCGATTTAACCGACGTTCCCATGATTGATGTTACGGTTGGTTTGGCATTAGAAAATGCGATTAATGATGCTCTAGATGCCAATTGTGCAGTCTATTTGCTATGTCCTAACAAGCAAATATGGCAGCAGTTAGAGAAGTTCCATATCCTTGATTTAGTGCCGATAGAAAACACTTATTCATTTCGTTATGAAGCACTACGGGCTGCGATTAAGCGGGTTGAAGGGAATGATGAGCTTGTTTACTCAATCTAATTAGAGCGATGTTATTGAACGCCGTGGGTTTATGCTCACGGCGTTTTTGTTTATTTCGCTAAGCCATAACAGTCGACGAGAATATTTCGAAAAAAATAGAAAGGTTTAATTGTAATCATCGTTACTCGACGATAAACTAACTTCAACTGATACATTCAATCGTGATTTTAGGTAATCATGATATCAAACAGATACGAGAAGCTATGTACGCATTAGAAATCGATCAGTTGCGTAAAACCTATGCAGGTGGTTTTGAGGCGCTGAAGGGAATTAGCCTGAATGTTGAGAAAGGGGATTTCTACGCTTTACTTGGTCCTAACGGAGCGGGTAAGTCGACCACCATCGGTGTGATTTCATCACTGGTCAATAAAACATCGGGTAAGGTCAAAGTGTTCGGCTTTGACATTGATACTGATCTTGAACTAGCAAAGCAAAACCTCGGGCTTGTACCGCAAGAGTTCAATTTTAATCAGTTTGAGACGGTCGAACAGATTGTGATGCAACAAGCGGGTTACTACGGCGTGTCAAAGTCTTTGGCAAAAGAGCGCGCGCAGAAGTACCTAACTAAGCTTGATTTGTGGGAAAAACGCAAAGAGCGTGCGCGTAACCTCTCTGGTGGTATGAAGCGTCGCTTGATGATTGCCCGTGCGCTGATGCACGAGCCACAGCTATTGATTCTCGATGAACCAACTGCTGGGGTTGATATCGAATTGCGTCGTTCGATGTGGGAGTTTCTCAAAGAGATTAACCAACAGCAGGGCATTACGATTATTTTGACCACCCATTATCTAGAAGAGGCGGAAATGCTGTGCCGCAATATTGGCATTATCAATCGTGGTGAACTGATTGAAAATACGTCGATGAAGTCGTTACTCGCGAAACTGCATGTTGAGACGTTTATTCTAGACATTGAAGGCGAGGGAGAGGTGCCACAACTTGAGCGAGTCGTATCGCAGCGAGTGGTTAATGGCTCTCTAGAGATTGAGGTAGAGAAGACTCAGGGTCTTAATCCGGTATTCAGTCAGCTAACACAAAGTGGTATTCAAGTGATGTCGATGCGTAACAAAGCCAATCGTTTGGAAGAACTGTTTGTCAGTATTGTTCAACAACAAACTCGAGGTGAAGGCTAATGTATCAACTTTACTGGACGGCCTTTTGTAGTTTATTAACTAAAGAGGTGAATCGCTTCACGCGTATTTGGGTGCAAACCTTAGTTCCTCCCGCGATCACCATGACGCTTTATTTCATTATTTTCGGTAGCTTAATTGGCTCGCGCATTGGTGAAATGAATGGCTTTAGTTACATGGAATATATCGTGCCGGGCTTGATTATGATGTCGGTGATCACCAACTCGTATTCAAATGTTGCTTCGTCATTTTTTAGCTCTAAGTTCCAACGCAATATCGAAGAGTTGTTAGTGGCGCCAGTGCCAAACTACGTCATCATATTGGGCTTTGTGATGGGCGGTGTTGTGCGGGGTTTATTGGTGGGTACGATTGTGACGTTTGTTTCGTTGCTGTTTGTTGACCTGCAAGTAGAGCATTGGGGAATTATTATTGCTACGGTGTTTATGACCTCAGTTGTGTTCTCGCTTGGCGGATTAATCAATGCGGTGTTTGCACGTACCTTTGATGATATTTCGATTATCCCGACATTTGTATTAACACCGCTTACTTATCTAGGTGGGGTGTTTTATTCAATCAGCTTGTTACCCGAGTTTTGGCAAGGTGTATCGAAAATCAACCCAATCGTCTACATGGTCAATGCTTTCCGCTACGGTTTTCTTGGGGTTTCAGACGTCGGTATCGGTATGTCATTTGCGGTACTGAGTATCTTTGTGGTTGCTCTGTATGCCGTGGCTCATTATTTAGTGACCAAAGGGATAGGATTGCGTTCGTAGCATAGCAGAGTGCGGCGCTCCGAGAAGTGTTGCTAGAGAAACGAGATAGAGACTGTTTAGTGCGATTTAAACGCTGAAAAAAAGGTTGGCATCGGCCAACCTTTTTTGTTTTCTAAGCGAAGCGCAATAAATTCTCGCGGCTTTGCTTTTAGCCTTCAGAGCTATCTTCGACAGCTTCACCTGTCATATCAACGGTTTGGTTGTCGATAAGACGAGCTTTACCAAGGAACGCTGACATTAGAATCACGGCTTGCGTGGTTTCTGCGGTGATCGGCAGTAAGGTGCGAGTATCGCGGATAAAGATCTCATCAGGCTGTAAACCCGCAGCACGAAGTTGATCGCTCGCATCTTCAACAATGGATGCGTAATCAACGCGACCACCGCGGATAGCGCTGCTGATCCAACGCATAGTGCGAGCTAAAACTGGGGCACGTTGGCGTTCATCAAGCGTCAATAGACCATTACGCGAGCTCATCGCTAGTCCATCCATTTCTCGAACGGTAGGCACACCGATGATCTCAATGTCCATCGCCATGTCTTCGACCATCTTGCGGATGATTGCCAACTGTTGATAATCTTTTTCGCCAAAGCATGCTACATCAGGTGTGATGATGTTAAACAGCTTAGTCACGATAGTGGATACACCACGGAAGTGACCCGGACGTGAAGCACCCTCTAGCATGCTGGACAAGCCAGGAACATCAACAAATGTCTGCTTGTCTAGCCCTTCAGGGTAAATAACATCCGGTGTTGGAGTGAAAACTAAATCAACCCCTTCACCGTTCAGTTTACTGAGATCATCTTCCAAAGTACGAGGGTAGTTGTTGAGGTCATCGGCACGTTCAAACTGCATTGGGTTAACAAAGATGCTCACCACAACGATATCCGCAACTTCGCGTGCTTTGCGTGTCAAAGTGAGGTGTCCATCATGCAGATTCCCCATCGTTGGTACGAAAGCGATTTTGCGCCCGTCACGCTTGTACTGTTTGATCTGCTCACGAAGAGCTGAAATCTCAGTAAATGTTTGCATGCTCAACTCCTCTAGGCAATCGTATGAGCTTCGTCAGGGAAAGCGCCAGTTTCCACATCTTGAATGTATTTTGTTACTGCTGTGCGCAAATCGCCAGTTTCAGCAAGGAAGTTTTTTGAGAATTTTGGCATGTAGTTAGCCGAAATGCCGAACATATCGTGCATCACGAGAATTTGACCGTCCGTGACATTACCCGTACCGATACCAATTACAGGTACATCAAGAACTTCAGTAATACGCGCAGCGAGTTCCGATGGCACGCATTCAAGCAGAACGATTTGCGCGCCAGCTTCTTGCAGTGCTAATGCATCACGAACCATACGGTCAGCTTTGTCTTGTTCACGGCCTTGAACCTTGAAGCCACCAAAAATATTCACAGATTGTGGTGTTAAGCCTAAATGGGCACAAACTGGTACGGCGCGCTCGGTGAGCATCTTCACGGTATCAACTAACCAATCACCACCTTCGATCTTAACCATATTGGCACCCGCGCGCATAAGCTTACCAGCGTTCTCACACGCTTGCTCAGGCGTTGCGTAGCTCATAAATGGCATATCAGCCATTAAAAGGCTGTTCGGGCTACCAGCGCGCACACAGCGCGTGTGGTAAGCAATATCGTCTACAGTCACAGGTAAAGTAGTTGATTCACCTTGTAGAACCATGCCCAGAGAGTCGCCGACCAATAAAACCGGCATCTCTTGTTGCTCAAACAGTTGAGCAAAGCTTGCGTCGTACGCAGTAGAAGAAGCGAATTTACGACCTTCTTGTTTCCACTTCATCAGGTCGTTGATACTGATTTTTTTCATGTTTTTTTCCTTACTAGGATCTGGCTATGACTGCCAAACGCTGAGCCCATTGCGGTCAACTTGGGTAAGTAACTGCGTCAGCTCAGTCCCATCAGGGAGAGTTAAATTAGGTGCGATTTCTACGAGCGGATAGAGAACAAATTCACGTTCTTTCATCCCATAATGTGGGACGACTAGGCGCTCGGAATCGATCACTTCATTGCCATAAAGAATAATATCTAGGTCTAAGGTTCTTGGGCCCCAACGCTCATCTTTACGGACTCGCCCTTGCTCTAACTCGATCGCTTGAGTGCAATCGAGCAGTTCAAGTGGCGTTAATTCGGTTTTAATCGCCACGACTGCATTGATGTAGTCGGGTTGGTCTTGCGGCCCCATTGGCGAGCTGCTGTACAACTGTGAAGCCTGGATCAACGCTGACTTTGGCAGCGTTTTCAAAGCATCAATCGCAGCTTTCGCTTGGGCAACAGGATCGGCAAGGTTACTCCCGACAGCAATATAGGCAGTAATCATGACTCGCTTTTACTCTTGCGATAGCTGCGTTTTTTATTGCCGCTCTTGCGACGACGGAAACTTGGTTTGCCTGAGTCAGCGCTGTCTAAGTCATTGACCATCGCTTGACGCATATTGCGACCCGCATTTTGGAATGTGTGCCACCATTTCGCGAGTTGTTCCGTATCACCACCTTCAATTTCACCACGCATTTCGAGGAAATCAAAACCGGCACGGAACTTATTCAGTTCCATTAAGCGGAATGCACGTTTACCGTTGCGGCGTGGTAAGCGCATTTGCAGCTGCCAAATTTCACGAATGGTCGCAGTGTGACGGCGGGGAATCGCAATCGAACGAACTTGATCATCAAGAATGTAATTGCTTGCTTCCATGACCGCATCGTAATGACAAAGATTACGTGACTCCATCAACTCATCGGCTTTTGCTTGTAGTGGATACCACAACATTGCAGCAAACATAAATGCTGGATTGATTCGTTTGCCTTCTTCAACGCGCTGATCGGTTGAATCCAGTACAAGGTCAAGCATTTGCTCTGTTTTCGAGTCGTAACTGTTGGTGAAAAACTCAGATACAGCAGGGAAAAGTTGCTGGAACAAGTTGTACTCACGCATCAGATGGTACGTTTCTAAGCCATAACCTGTTTGTAGCATTTTTAGGGATTCTTCGTACAGGCGTGCAGCAGGGATCTCTTTCAGCAGATGAGAAAGAGCCTCAATTGGTGCTGCGGTATCTTCTTCGATATCGAAGTCGAGTTTCACGGCAAAACGAACCGCACGTAACATACGTACAGGATCTTCACGATAGCGAGTTTCAGGATCACCAATTAGACGAATGAGCTTGTCTTCTAAGTCTTCAATACCACCCGCGTAATCGTGGATCGCATAATTAGCGATGCTGTAATACATCGCGTTGATGGTGAAGTCTCGACGTTCTGCGTCTTCATCAACGGTACCGTAAACGTTGTCACGTAGCAGCATGCCTTCTTTCGATTGCTGCGACACATTTTTACTTGGCTCTTGGTGATGGCCACGGAACGTCGCCACCTCAACAATGTCACGGCCAAACATAATGTGCGCTAAGCGGAAGCGGCGACCAATAAGACGACAGTTCTTAAATAGCTGACGAATTTGCTCTGGGGTTGCGTTAGTCGCAATATCAAAATCTTTTGGGTTTTGCCCTAGCAATAGATCGCGAACACCGCCTCCTACAAGAAAGGCATCAAAGCCTGCACCATGAAGTCGGTAAAGTACCTTCAGCGCATTATCGCTGATTTGCTTACGCGAAATATTGTGCTCTTGGCGAGTTAAAATGTTGAGAGCGAGCTCCGGAAAGCTGATTGGCTCACTTGGTGTATAGTCGTTTCTATTCATGTGCTTTTAGCAAAATGTGGCGGTTAAACCAGCTCTGCTTCCATCTAAATTCTGAGGCTTTAGGGCGAATTTGCGGCTAATAATAGCTTACCGAGGGCGATTTGAGAATCTTGGTGTGATCTCGGTTGTGTTTGGTAGTTGGCAAATCTGCCAGTTTTCGACCCCCCAAGCGATAATTTCATCTAAATTACCCTGCTCAATATGCGGGTCTAATTGGAAGCCGAGAAAGTGCATCGCTTCTAATAATGCGGGCTTGGGATTGCTATTATCAATGGCCGGAGCGTGGTTCTGTTTCGACAACTTCTGCCCGTTTTCGTCCAAGGCGAGTGGCAAGTGCAAATAATGGATAGGAGATTGCCCTAACATTTTATACAAACTAATTTGTCTGCCTGTCGGTTCAATTAAGTCTGCGCCGCGCACTACTTCAGTCACGCCTTGGTCAATATCATCTAGAACCACCGCAAGGTTATAAGCGAATAAACCATCACGACGTTTAATAATGAAATCTTCCTCTGCGAGCGGATGAGGAATGGTCAACCGGCCATGTTTTTGGTCAATAAACTCATAAACAGGCTGAGTCATGCGTAGACGAGTGGCACTCGGGGTATCATTGCTTAACTGTTTGTCTCGACAAGTACCTAGGTAGTAACCACCACTCTCTTTGATCGCTTTTCGGGTACATTGGCAGTAGTAGGCTTGACCTGAGCTGATCCAAGCATCAATTTGCTGTTGATAAAGGTGGTGTCGCTGGCTCTGATACACCACTTCGCCATCCCATTCGAGCTGGTATGCTTCGAGAGTGCGCAAGATAAGCTCTGAAGCGCCAGGCATTTCTCGTGGTGGGTCAATATCTTCGATACGAACCAACCATTGGCCTTGATTGGCTTTAGCTTGAAAGTAACTCCCTAAGGCTGCAATCAGCGAGCCAAAGTGGAGTGGGCCTGAAGGGGAAGGGGCGAAACGACCGATATACATAACGGGACCGACTAAAATGAAACTAATTAAACCAAAAAGGGAGCATATACGCTCCCTTTTCAATAGTCATCTGCAATCAATTAACCTTGCATCTGTCTCTCTTTGATCTCTGCAAGAGTTTTACAGTCGATACATAGATCAGCCGTTGGACGTGCCTCTAGGCGACGAATGCCAATCTCAATACCGCAAGACTCACAGAAGCCGAAATCATCATCTTCCAATTTGTTCAATGTTTTTTCGATCTTCTTGATCAAGCGACGTTCACGGTCACGGTTACGTAGTTCTAGGCTGAATTCTTCTTCCTGAGAAGCACGGTCAACGGGATCCGGAAAGTTTGCCGCTTCATCTTGCATATGGTGCACAGTACGCTCTACTTCTTCACGTAGCTGGTTGCGCCAAGCTGTTAAAATCTTTGTAAAGTGAGCCACTTGCTCAGGTGACATGTATTCTTCACCCGGCTTTTCTTGATATGGCTCAACACCTGCAATGGCTAGGATGCCTAGCGCTTTTTTCTTCGATTCTGGCATGCAGCATCTCCTACTAACACCTAGTCAACTGCTTGAGCAGCTAATTTAAGGCGGGTATCTATAGCAAAAAGAACTTTAGGAGGCAAATACTGTTGAGTAAAGTTAACGCCAATGTGAAGACTGCATCATTTTTTAGCCGAGATAACTGAAATCTACAGCCTTTACGAGCTTTATCTCACTATGGGAAATATCGGCTTTGTAGCACAAAATTTCCACTCCTTGTTCTATTGCTTTTTCCAGTAATTGTGAATAATCCGCGTCTATATGGTGGGCAGGGGAAACTTTTTCAATCCCCGAATGTAAAACAATGAATAAAAGTACTGAACGGTTCCCATTTTTGACCATTTCTGCGAGTTCACGTAGGTGCTTTTGACCTCTTGTGGTGACGGCATCAGGAAAATAACCTTGTCCTTGTTTGTGGTCATCTAACAAGGTGACGCTTTTGACCTCAATGTAGCAATTCGGTTGTTCTGGAGCGCTAAGCAATACATCGATACGACTGTTCTCATTACCGTATTTTACCTCGGTTCGCAGTTGCGAATAGTTTTGCAGTTCTTGAATCACACCGCTCTCGATGCCTTCAACAGCCAGTTGATTCGCTCGTGCTGTGTTGATACAAATCCGATCGCCAGTTAGCGTTTCACTTATTTCCCAACTGTTAGGGTATTTGCGCTTAGGATTGTCAGAGGTAGAAAACCACACTCTGTTCCCGGGAGCTGCACACCCTGTCATTGCCCCAGTATTGGCGCAGTGAATGGTGCGTTCGCTGCCATCATCTAGGGTTATATCCGCTAAAAAACGTTTATAGCGTTTAATTAAGGTAGCTGATTGTAGGCAAGGTTCAAACTTCATTTAAAATCGCTTTTGGGTACAATGATGAGCGTTAACACTATTACATCATAAGGTCTTACCATTGTCACAACTGCCAATTGAAGGCGTGATGCCTGCGCTGATCAGTGCGGTGCGCAGCGCGTCTCAAGTTATTCTTAAAGCTGCCCCTGGTGCGGGTAAATCGACCTACTTCCCGTTACAGCTGCTCACGCAAGGCGTGGTATCTGGCAAAATAATTATGTTAGAGCCGCGTCGATTGGCAGCACGCAACATTGCCCATTTTTTAGCCAAGCAATTAGGCGAAAAAGTGGGGCAACGTGTTGGTTATCGTGTTCGTGGTGAAGTAAAAGTAAGCCAAGAGACTCAGCTAGAGATTGTGACAGAAGGGATCATGACCCGCATGATCCAAAGCGATCCTGAACTTACTGGTGTTGACTTGATTATCTTTGATGAATTTCATGAACGCAGTATTCATGCTGACATGGGATTGGCACTCTGTTTAGAGATTCAAGAAGCATTGCGTGATGATCTTAAGTTGGTGGTCATGTCTGCGACTCTCGACCAGCAAGCTCTATCTCACTTGATGCCTGAGGCCGATTATGTTGAGTCACAGGGGCGTAGCTTTCCCGTCGAATTTCGTTATCAGCCTCTCAAACCGAATGAGCGCTTCGTCGATGTGATGGTGAAGCAAATTCATACCCTGATGGCGCATGAGCAAGGCTCACTATTAGCGTTTTTACCCGGCGTTGGTAGCATTTTTCAGGTGCAAGAACGCTTAACTGATCTCGCGGCAGATATCGAGATTTGCCCTCTCTATGGGCAACTAAACTTTGCGCAACAGCAAGCGGCAATCCAACCAGCCCCCACAGGTAAGCGCAAGGTCGTATTGGCGACCAATATCGCTGAAACTTCGCTTACGATTGAGGGGATTCGCCTTGTCGTTGATTCTGGTTTAGAGCGGGTAGCCAAGTTTGATTTGAAAACCGGTATCACCAAGTTGGATCAGGTTCGGATTGCTCAATCATCGGCAGAGCAACGGGCGGGGCGTGCTGGCCGGATTGAAGCGGGTGTGTGCTTACGCCTCTACAGTGAAAACCAGCTTACTCAACAGCCTTATGTACCCAGTGCAGAAATTTTGCATTCTGACTTAGCTCCGCTTGCCATGGAGCTCGCGCAATGGGGGTGTTTTGATGTCAACGAGCTCCGTTGGTTGGATGTGCCAGCGAATAGTGCACTTACCCAAGCAAGGGCATTACTCATTTCTCTTGGGCTTATGGATGCAAAATACCAACTCACAGCAGTGGGTAAAAAAGTGCATCAGCTAGGGTTGGAGCCTCGTACTGGCTCAATGTTGGTCCATGCTTTGGCGCATGACGCATGGCAAAATAGTGCGCTTGCCCTTGCCGCTTTACTCGAAGAGCCAGAGCGCAATGTGGTGGATTTTGCTCACAGTGTTCAGCGGTTGCAGTTGAACAAGCACAGTAAGCAAAAAGTGGTGATGGCACGTGCGCAAAACCTCGCGCACAAACTTAACCTGCAATTCAAATTAGCCGACTTGGATGAGCGCTTGATGCCTGTGTTACTTGCGTTAGCCTTTCCCGACCGTGTGGCTCAACGTCGAGCTCATAGCGAGCGTTTCTTGCTTGCAAATGGGCATGGTGCGCAATGCCGAGAAGGGGAGCAACTGAGTGACAGCGAGTATCTTGTCGCAATTGATCTGATGCGTAGCCAAGGGGACTCTGCTCTAATTTACTCTGCCATCGCCTTAGATATCCATCAATTACGTGATGAGTTGGCAGACAAGTTTGAGCAACTAGACGTTGTTGATTGGGATGATAAACGCGGTAAGTTGACAGCAGAGCAGCGTTTGTATTGGCAAAAACTCATCGTGGACAGTAAAGAGCTTCCTGCTCCAGATGCGGAGAAAACGACACAGGCTTTACTTAATTATGTTCAGCGCCAAGGATTAACTTGCCTGAATTGGAATGATGCTGCCAATGAGCTTTTGGCGCGTATTCGTTGTGGGATTGAGTGGATGCCAGAGCAAGATTGGCCTGCCTTTGATGACAAAGCGTTACTCGATAATTTGCCCTTGTGGCTTGAACCCTATATGGTTGGCATCAAATCCGCCAAGGCACTGCAGCAAGTGAACCTTACTGAGGCGCTATCGGCCTATTTAGCTTGGCCACTTAACCAAGAAATTGACCACTGGCTACCCACTCATTTTCAACTGCCCACAGGCAGTAGAAAGAAGATCGATTACCGAGTGGGGCATGAGCCAGTGCTATCAGTACGGATGCAAGAGGTATTTGGGGAGCAGAGCTCTCCCACGGTCGCATTGGGGAAAAAGACCGTCGTACTTGAATTGCTATCTCCCGCACAGCGCCCACTTCAAAGAACCAGTAATCTTGCAAGTTTTTGGTCAGGGGCGTATCAAGACGTTAAAAAAGAGATGAAAGGTCGTTATCCTAAGCACGTTTGGCCGGATGACCCTGCTAATCATATTGCAACAACCAAAACCAAAAGACAGTTCAATCAGTAACCATGACAAATAAAACAACCAAAACGCCACGCAAACCTGCCGCAAAGAAAACGCCAGCGAAGCGTCGTAAAACTACCCCCAAGAAGAAATCACCCCGAGGACAGTCGTCATGGTTGAAGAAATTATGGGGAATCAGTTGGAAGCTGGCCTTAGTGGGTATGGCTGTCATGCTGTTTATTGGTATCTATCTTGATAGCTTGGTTAAGCAGAAATTTGAAGGGCAGTTGTTTGAGTTGCCAACGGTCGTTTACGCACGGATCCTAAACCTTGCGCCAGGGGATGACATCAGCATCCAAGAAGTGCGCAACGAACTGGATGTTCTGAACTATCGTAAAGTTCGTCAACCTAAGTATGCGGGTGAATACTCGTCATCTTCGACCAAGATAGAGCTGATTCGTCGACCTTTTGAGTTCAATGATGGTCCAGAGGCGGAACGTCGCGTCATGCTGCATTTTGACAGCAATGGCTTGAGTCGAATTCAGTCGCTGGATAAGCCGGGAGATCTGGGCTACCTGCGTATCGAACCTAAAATGCTTGGCATGTTAGAAAAGAACCGAGATGAGCAGCGGCTCTTTTTGCGTCGTGAGCAGTTCCCTGAAGTGATGGTTGATGCTTTGCTGGTAACAGAAGATCGCGATTTCTATCATCATGACGGGGTTTCGCCAATTGCCATTGCGCGTGCCATGGTGGTTAACCTCAAAGCTGGTCGCACCGTTCAAGGTGGTAGTACCTTGACTCAGCAGTTAGCTAAGAACCTATTTTTAACCAGTGATCGCACGTTGTGGCGGAAAATTCGTGAGGCGTACATTGCGATCATTCTTGACTACCGTTATGACAAAGACCGGATTCTGGAAGCGTATCTAAACGAAGTCTATTTAGGGCAGAGCGGTGGCGAAGCGGTACATGGATTTGGTCTTGCCGCACGTTTGTATTTTGGACAACCGATTCAAGAACTGCGTATCGATCAACTTGCTTTGTTAGTTGGTATGGTGAAAGGGCCTTCTTATTACAATCCAGTCCGTTACCCAGACAGAGCTAAAACACGCCGAGACTTAGTGCTACGTTTGATGATGCAACAAGGTTACCTCACCGCGAGTGAGTTTGACGAGGCGGCAAGTCGCCCATTGGATATTCAAGATAATCCTCGCATCGCCAGCCGACAGCCTGCATATTTTCAACAGTTGAATATTGAACTAAAAGAAAAGGTAGGCGGCGCATTTGAGGCAGATAAAGGTTTAAGAGTCTTTACCTCACTGGACCCGGTCTCACAACATGAACTTGAAAAAGCGATTGAGAAGAAGATCCCACAGTTGGCAAAAGTAGCGGGTAAGAACTTAGAAGGGGCCGCGATCGCGGTTGACCGACATAGTGGTGAAATTCGTGCCATGGTTGGTGGCAAGCGCACGGGCTACGATGGGTTTAACCGAGCGCTTAATGCTAGTCGCCAAATTGGCTCACTGGCAAAGCCGGCTGTGTATTTGACGGCATTACAACAGCCAGAGCGTTACAGCTTAGCTACCACGTTAAATGACCAACCACTGAGCCTAAAAGGTTCAAAAGGCAACGTTTGGACGCCTCGTAACTATGACCGTAAATATCGTGGTGATGTGCCTTTGTATCTTGCGCTAGCCAAATCCTTGAATGTACCCACAGTCCAGTTGGGTATGCAGCTAGGTATTCCTCAAGTGATGGATACTTTTACCAAGCTTGGCGTAGATAAGCAGGAAATTCGTCCTGTACCATCGATGTTCCTTGGGTCATTCAGTCTTACGCCATTCCAAGTGGCGCAGATGTACCAGACGCTAACCAACTCTGGTAAGCAGGCCAAACTATCTGCTTTGCGCTCTGTGGTCGATATGGAAGGTAATGTGCTGTATCAATCTCTACCCAAAGCGCAGCAAACGGTTGATCAGCGCGCGGCATGGCTGACCACTTACGCGATGAAGCGAGGCGTGGCAGAGGGAACGGGTCGCTTCTTAAATAGCCAGTTCGCATCCTCAGCTCTAGCGGGAAAAACGGGTACCAGTAATGACACGAAAGACAGTTGGTTTGTGGGGATTGATGGACGGGAAGTGACCACCATTTGGCTAGGACGCGATGACAATAAATCCATCAAACTTACGGGCTCAAGCGGCGCTTTACGAGTTTATGCCGAGTACTTACAACATCGTATCCCTAACAAATTAGTTCTCCCTTGGCCGAAGGGTATTTCGACATTTGGTTTTGCTAAAAGTGCTAACGGTGATTTAGTCCTTGATTGTGATAACAATTTTAGGCTGCCAGTTTGGGATGAACATGATAAGTTTCAGCAAGAGTGTAATAATCAGCCTGCGGATTGGTTAAAGAAAATCTTTACCTGGTAGCTCAAAATAAACCCAATATGAAGGAACATCACCGGTGAAAAAGCTCAGTCTCTTACTGACAGTGATGGCGTTTGTGTCCACAGGAGTGATGGCAGCAACGTCAAATACGCCAGAATCTAGGCCTAAAGTGGCCTTAGTGCTTGCTGGTGGTGGTGCCAAAGGAGCTGCACATATCGGGGTGCTAAAAGCGCTTGAGCAGATGCGTATTCCCGTTGATTACATCACGGGGACGAGTATGGGCGCTTATGTTGGTGGTTTGTATGCGACCGGAATGAGCGCTGATGAAATCGAAGCATTTATCGTAAGTGTGGATTGGAACAGCGGCTACCGAGATCGTGTTGATCGCAGTGAGCGTCGGGTTCGAGACAAAGAGTATGAGGACCGCTATCAACTCACAACCGATATTGGTTTTGATCTGACGGGAATCAAAGGGATGCGTGGTGTGGTTCGCGGTCAAGGAATGTTACAAATTCTGCGCGAGACCACGGGTAACTTGCCTGCTTTTGATTCTTTTGATGACTTAGCTATTCCTTATCGCTCTGTTGCCACCGACATCATCAAGCTTGAGCCTGTGGTGATTGACCATGGCTATATTGTCGATGCGATGATGGCAAGTATGTCTGTACCAGGCGCGCTTCCGCCATATCGAATTGGCGAGCGTTTGCTTGTCGATGGTGGTGTGACGAACAATATGCCGGTGGACGTTGCGCGAGAGCTTGGCGCTGACGTAGTCATCGCAGTTGATATCAGCACTGACTACAAAGAAGAAGAAGATTTTACCGACCTTTTCACGGTGGCGGATCAGCTTTCTAACTATTTGGTACGCAGCAGTACTAACCGCCAAGCAGACACGTTAAGTGAACAAGACCTGCTATTGCGCCCCGAAGTTGGGGATATGGAAACGACCCAGTTTGATCGCATGCCAGAAGCCTATCAAGAGGGGATACGCATTGCGATGGCACAGCAAGAGCGTTTGCAATCCCTTGCTTTAAGCAGCGCCGATTATCAGAAGTATGTTGATGCCAAACAAGAGGCGCGTAAGCAGCTTCAGTATGGTGATAACACCTTAGTTGATAAGATTGCCATCAACAACAATACCCACTACAGCGATGAGTTGCTGAAAAACCGCCTTAACATCGAAACCGGTCAAGTTTTATCCACTAAGCAACTTGAACAGAGTGTACAAGACCTGTATGCACTCGACCGTTTTGAACTCGTTAAATATCGTTATGCGCAAGAAGATGGTGAAAATACGGTTATCTTTGATGTGAATGAAAAATCATGGGGCCCCAACTACATGAATTTTCGTTTTTTCCTTGAAGATGATTTTAATACGGATAGCCAATACTCGATTGGCGTATCAACAAATTTCACCGACTTAAACCAGAATGGTGCAGAGTTAAGAACCAATCTTGAAGTCGGGACGGACAAACTGATTGAAGCAGAGTTCTACCGTCCATTTCTTTTTAATCAGAAGCTATTCACCACATTGGGTGCGGAATATAGTCGGCAAAAACGTAACGCACCGATTGATGGCTTTGAGTCAACCAGTCTTGAATCAACAAAGGATTTCTTACCGGTAAGTTATAACGAATGGGCGGTTGAGTGGGCGCTAGGTTACCAAGAAACATTATGGCGAGAGTTTAAGGTTGGCGTTCGCTATACAGAAGGTGACGCGTTGTTCTCTACGCTACCATCGTTGGGGGATGTATCGTTCACTCGACAAGGTGTGTTTGCGAACTATCGTATTGATACGCTTGATAACTACAGTTTGCCGACTCGAGGCGTTTATTTAGATTTGCGCTATTTAGTTTCTAAGGATAGAACGGAAGGAGAACCCAATTCGGTTTTTTCTGGTGAAGATAGTGATGTCTCGTACGAATTTGGCGCCAAGTTCTCTGCGGCAAAGAGTATTTCTCGCCATACTTTGGTCGCAAGCTTGGAGGGAGGGTTTGTTGAGAGCCAAAACTCCAGTTTGCCAACCGATCCGGAAGATATCGGTGGCTTTTTACAATTGTCGGGTATTCCACGTAATAGCCTGATTGGTAAAAACAAAGTGTTTGGTAGCCTAGTTTATCGCTATCGTTGGTTTGACAATGATTTCGGGGTCTTTACTTCGCCACTCTATCTGGGAGCATCGCTAGAATATGGTGGGGTTTGGTCTGATCCTGATGTCGGCTTGTCCGATGCACCTCTGTATACCGCAGGGTCGATATTTGCTGGGATTGACTCACCTATTGGGCCGATTATGTTTGCCTACGGGCGAACAGAAGATAACTTTGATTCGATCTATTTAATTGTCGGGACCTCATTTAAATAGTGAATCAGATTTGCTTTTTACACAAAACAATGCTTTGTACTCGGCAGAAATAGCAGATTAAGCATAGAACTTTAGTCTTAAGTTGTTGTGTTGGTCAAAATGATGAGATTTTAATTTATCGTTAAATTTGCTATTATGCCGCCCACAGTTTGGCCTCTCTGGCGCTGTTTATCAGTCAAAAACGAATGACAATATGGCAATGGAGAGCCAAGTTTCCAAGGATGTTTACTCCTCATGTTTATAACAAACATAAATCGGGGAGAAACCGCAATGAGAGGAAAAAGTCGTGCTTGAAGCCTACCGTAAACACGTCGCAGAGCGTGCTGCTGAAGGAGTTGTTCCGAAGCCTTTAGATGCTGAGCAAGTTGCTGGACTTGTTGAGTTATTAAAGAACCCACCACAAGGTGAAGAAGCGTGCATTCTTGACCTGTTAGAAAACCGAATTCCACCAGGTGTTGATGAAGCTGCTTATGTTAAAGCGGGTTTTTTGACCGCAGTTGCAAAAGGTGAAGTTGCTTCTCCGTTAGTGAGCCGTGAAAAAGCGGCCCAGTTACTAGGTACGATGCAAGGTGGTTACAACATTGCGCCGCTAGTTGAGTTGCTGGACGATGAGGCTTTAGCTCCAATTTCTGTCAAAGCGCTGTCTCATACCTTGCTGATGTTTGATGCTTTCTACGATGTTGAAGAGAAAGCGAAAGCTGGTAACTCGTATGCGAAACAGGTTTTGCAATCATGGGCGGATGCTGAGTGGTTTACTGCAAAAGAGAAAGTTGCGGAAAAAATTACGGTTAAAGTTTTCAAAGTCACTGGTGAAACCAACACTGATGACTTGTCTCCTGCGCCTGATGCTTGGTCGCGTCCTGATATTCCGGTTCACGCAAAAGCGATGCTTAAAATGGAACGTGAGGGCATTAATCCCGATGAACCGGGCAGCGTTGGTCCGATTACCCAAATTGAAGAACTGCAGAAAGAAGGCATTCCTCTCGCTTACGTTGGTGATGTAGTTGGTACGGGTTCTTCACGTAAGTCCGCAACCAACTCAGTGCTTTGGTTTATGGGAGAAGATATCCCATACGTGCCAAACAAACGCACTGGTGGTATCTGCTTGGGTGGTAAAATTGCGCCAATCTTCTATAACACAATGGAAGATTCAGGAGCCCTGCCAATTGAGCTAGACGTGCAAAATATGAATATGGGTGATGTGATTGATATCTACCCATACGAAGGTGTTGTGCGCAAGAACAACGAAGAAATTTCTAAGTTTGAACTGAGCAAAGTTCTGCTTGATGAAGTTCGCGCTGGTGGTCGTATTCCACTAATCATCGGGCGAGGCTTAACCAGTCGTGCACGTGCTTCACTAGGTCTAGAAGAAACGGATCTATTTGCTAAGCCAATTGACCCATCTGCGTCAACGAAAGGCTACACACTGGCACAAAAAATGGTTGGTAAAGCATGTGGCGTAGAAGGCGTACGTGCAGGTCAGTACTGTGAACCTAAGATGACGACAGTCGGCTCGCAAGATACAACCGGTCCAATGACGCGTGATGAGCTGAAAGATTTAGCCTGTCTTGGTTTCTCGGCAGACCTAGTAATGCAATCATTCTGTCACACCTCGGCATATCCAAAACCTGTCGATGTAAATACCCACCACACACTGCCTGACTTTATTATGAATCGTGGTGGTGTCTCATTGCGTCCGGGTGACGGTGTTATCCACTCATGGCTAAACCGTATGCTACTGCCTGATACAGTGGGTACGGGTGGCGACTCACATACTCGTTTCCCACTCGGTATCTCATTCCCGGCAGGCTCTGGTCTAGTCGCGTTTGCAGCGGCAACCGGTGTTATGCCATTGGATATGCCTGAATCTATCCTTGTGCGCTTTAAAGGTGACATGCAGCCAGGTATCACGCTTCGTGATCTTGTTCATGCCATCCCTTACTATGCCATTCAGCAAGGTCTACTGACGGTTGAGAAAGCGGGTAAGATCAACGAATTCTCTGGTCGTGTCCTAGAGATTGAAGGTGTTGAGCACCTAACCGTTGAGCAGGCATTTGAGCTCTCTGACGCATCAGCAGAGCGTTCTGCTGCTGGTTGTACGGTTAAGCTGTCGCAAGAGTCAGTGGAAGAGTACCTAAACTCGAACATCACTATGCTTAAGTGGATGATCTCTGAAGGTTACGGTGACCGCCGTACGATTGAGCGTCGTATCACAGCGATGGAAGAGTGGCTGGCAAATCCTGAACTGATGGAAGCGGATGCTGATGCTGAGTATGCCCACGTGATTGAAATTGACCTTGCGGATATTCACGAGCCAATTCTATGTGCGCCAAACGATCCCGATGATGCTCGCCTGTTGTCTGAAGTGCAAGGTACACAAATCGATGAAGTCTTTATTGGTTCATGTATGACTAACATCGGTCACTTCCGTGCCGCTGGTAAGCTACTTGAGCAGTTTGGTGGGCAGCTCGATACGCGCCTTTGGGTCGCACCGCCAACTAAGATGGATAAAGATCAGCTAACCGAAGAAGGTTACTACGGTATTTACGGTCGTGCTGGGGTTCGTATTGAAACGCCAGGATGTTCGCTATGTATGGGTAACCAAGCACGCGTAGCAGATAAAGCGACAGTAATGTCGACGTCAACGCGTAACTTCCCGAACCGTCTAGGCACAGGAGCAAACGTATACCTAGCTTCTGCAGAACTTGCGGCAGTGGGGGCGATTCTAGGTAAGATTCCAAGCAAAGAAGAGTATCTAGAATACGCTAAGCAAATTGATGCGACTGCGGCGGATACTTACCGTTACTTGAATTTCCATAAGATGGATCAGTACACCAAGAAAGCGGATGAAGTGATTTTCCAAGAGCCTGCATAAGCTTGTTTTAGAATAAAGCTTAGTTAATAAAAAAACCGCTGATAATTCAGCGGTTTTTTGTTTTTATCAATTAAAGGAAAGTCTGGGAATTACAGCTTCACTTGCAGCATCGCAGCAACGTTACGCGCGGTTAACTCGATGTTTTGTGCCGCTTCTACTAGCGCGGTTGGTAGGTCCACTGAGCGGTTAACTACAGCAAATACCGCATCGATACCGTGCTGATGCACCACACCACAATCTTGAGTTAGACAGCCAGCAATGCCGATTACCGGTACATTGTGTTTTTTCGCGGTGCGCGCGACACCAATCGGTGTTTTACCATGGATAGTTTGGCTATCGATACGACCTTCACCAGTGATAACGAGATCAGCATCAGCAACCACTTCTGATAGGTTGACCGCATCCATCACGATTTCGATGCCTGGGCGCAGTTCTGCGTTTAGCAGTCCCATTAATGCTGCACCTAAACCACCTGCCGCGCCAGCACCAGGACGGTTTAGCACATCGTGACCCAATTGCTGTTTAATCACTGCCGCATAGTGAGCAAGGTTACTGTCTAGTTGCGCGACCATCTCTGGTGTTGCGCCTTTTTGCGGACCAAATACTTGTGATGCGCCTTTCTCACCGCATAGTGGGTTATCAACATCACACGCCACTTCTAAGCGTACATTGGCTAGGCGAGGATCAAGGTCACTCATATCGATGGTGTGCAGTTTCGCCAATTCACCACCGCCAAAACCAAGTGATTGGCCTGATTCATCAAGTAGGCGAATACCTAGCGCTTGCGCCATACCTAGACCGCCGTCGTTAGTCGCACTGCCGCCGATACCAACGATGATGTGCTCAACACCTTTATCCAGTACTGCTTTGATTAGTTCACCAGTCCCTAGAGTGGTGGTGATCATCGGATTACGTTTCTCTGGCTCTACTAGGTGTAGACCGGATGCCGCCGCCATTTCAATGATGGCCGTTTTACCATCACCCATTAGGCCGTAGAACCCAGTCACTGCTTGGCCTAGAGGACCTGTTACTGTATGTTCAATGATCTCACCGCCAGTCGCGTCAACCAGCGATTGAACCGTACCTTCGCCACCATCTGCCATCGGCAGTTTGATGTATTCGGCCTCTGGCAGGACTTGTTTGAATCCCTGCTCGATAGCAACTGCGACGTCCATCGCGCTAAGACTTTCTTTGTAAGAATCTGGAGCAATAACAATTTTCATAGTGATACCTAAACGCCTTAAACAAATAAACCAAATACGCCGAACATCATGGTAGAGACAAACGCGATCATTAGACCAACCGCTGACTCGTAAGGAATGAGCTTAAGACGCTCACGAATATCCATGTGAACTGCACCACCTGTCGCGTGGAAGAAGCTGCCGTGAGGCATGTGATCAAGTACGGTTGCACCTGAGTGAATCATTGCCGCACCCGCTAGAGCTGGGACGCCAAGCTCCAAAATAGTGTGGCTAAATACGCTGGCTGCAACCGCAGTACCCGCTGTAGTTGACGCTGTTGCCAGCGACATCATTGCACCTGAGATTGGCGCTAGTAGGTAAGATGGCAAACCTGAAGCCGTCAGAATTTCAATCAATCCACCTTTCAAACCTGAGTTAGCAATAATGCCTGCAAGCGTACCAGTACCAAGAAGCATGACTGCAACCGGAGCCATACGGCTTAGACCCGAGACAGCAAAGTGGTTGGTATCATTAAAGCGCCCCATTACTACCGCACCAATGAAGCCACCAAGAGGTAGAGCAATTAGTGGGTCAACGTTAATTCCTGCAATTGGGCGAAGCGCAAGCAGTGCAATCGCCACAAGCGGTGCAACAATTGCGGCACCAAAGGTTGGTAGTTTGCTGTGATCAACAGACACGACTTCACTTTCGTGTACCATGCTGCCTTTATTGGTGAGACGCTTGGCAATGAAGTAAGCCAGTGCCAGACCAAATAGACCAGGAATCACACCTGCAGCCATAACAGAAGTCAAAGGAACGTTAAATGCGTCAGCGGCTGCGATGGCATTTGGGTTTGGTGACATTACGTTACCCGCTTTACCACCACCGACCATGGCAAGAAGAATGGCTGTTTTAGAGATATTGGCACGCTGAGCAATCGCAAGCGCGATTGGAGAAACAGTAATAACCGCTACGTCAACGAATACGCCAACTGCAGTCAAAATAAGAGTGGCTAGAGCAAGAGCAAGCAGCGCGCGAGTCTCGCCGACTTTCTTCACAATGGTTTCAGCAATGGATGTGGCCGCTCCTGACTCAATCAGCACGCCTGCCAGAACACCTGCGGCTAGAATGCGCAGTACGGCGGTAACAATGCCTTGAGCACCGCCAATCATTAGCGATACCGTGTCAGTGAGCGAAACACCGCCAACAACACCACCAACAAGAGCACCGATAATCATACCGTATGCAGGTGGAACTTTTCGTAAGATTAGCGCGATGGCGACAACGAGTGCTGCTAGGGCGCCAAGAGTAGAGACTTCAGCCATGGGTATTTCCAAAAAGAGGGTAAGAATAGTTTTGAGGGCACTATAGACGTGCTACTTGCTAGCGTCTTTAGAGTGCCCGACAAATCTTATGGCTGAAATAACGATATTTTTGTGCATGTGCACAAATTCATACTTAGTGATGAAAGAGGTTTAGAGCGAGATAGAGATGCAGCTTATCATCTAACTTATTGATATTTAATGATGTAATTTCCTCTATTCGCTCTAGTCGGTAGCGAAGAGTATTACGGTGAATATGCAGCTTTTGGCAAGTTTGATAAGCGTCACAATTCTGTACAAAATATTCTTTAAGGGTTTTTTCTAAGGTTTTTTTAGGGTCATTTTTTACTAGTAGATCAAACGGTTCTCTGAGTTGATCCGCTTTCCATGACTCTTCAAATAGACTACTTAAAAGGACGGGTAAGCGGTGATTTTGGTAAAAGAACACCTCACCTTGATGCTCTTCCACTGAACTTAACGTCAATTTGGCGGTTTGATAAGATTTACTGAGTCCCTCTTCATCAGCAAAGTACTCACCTAAAGCGATGCGAATCTTAAACTTGCCTAACTGGCGAACGCGTTTGAGTAGCTTTGTTACGCGTTTACGTTCTTTCTCAAGTGACCAGCCTTCATTGGTGAGTTCGATTGGTTTTAGTACCACGACTTCATTGGTTGAGACCGACAGTATGCCAACAAGGTTGTCGCGTTCAGGAAACTCTAATAGATGGACCAGTTGTTGTAAGTTGGCTAGCGACAATGGTGCGGAATGTTCATCAGGCATCACCTTTACGATTGCGGCGATACGTGGCTTGGTAAGGTCGAGCTCCAATCTTTCGGCAATCACTCGGATTTGACTGTCATTGACAGAGGCGCCTTGAATCAACTGCATGACTAACTCTTCTCGATGACGTTTATGCCATTCAACTTGAGACATCAGCTCAGCTTGTTCAAGGATCAGTTCGGCTGTCATTTTGACCAGTTCACCATACTGGTGCACATCGTCAGGTTCGCCAGAGATACCGATAACGCCAATCACCTGCTCGTGTGACATGATCGGTAAGTTAATGCCCGGTTTTACGCCTTTCAAATGATCGGCCGTTGCTTGATCTATCGCGACCACACGTTGTTCGGCGATGGCAAGGATGGAACCCTCATGACGTTGGCGCAGACGTGAAGGATCGCCAGAAGCAATAATTCGACCAAACTCGTCCATGACATTGATGGAGTATGGAATGATCTTCATCGTTCGTTCGACAATTTGTCGAGCGATGGTTTCGTTTAATTGCATTGATTGCCGCATTCAAAGGTAAAGAAACACAATATCATCGCTGATTTGTGGGAACAATATTCCCAAGTTAATCGGAGAAAACAGATAAGACATAGCGAGAGCTTTGCTCTGGAGGGGATATCTGTCTATACTCTCGCGATTTTGACTAGCTGGACTGTGACGATGGAATTTGAATTTATTCGCAATACGCTAATGGGTGAATACTACGTGAAGTGCAGTATGGGGCATGAAATAGTCGGCCGTTGGTTACAAGATGAAATTGGTAAAGATTGGCAAAAAATCGAGTGCGTTGAAGCGATCATTGAACAAGCTCTAGCCCATCCCCATGGTGAGCAGTTTCTCGAAGGTACTGAAATCAGTCTTGCGATTCATGGTGATGAAGTAGTGGTGCAGGAGAATGTACTGGCTCATGGTGAAGTGATGGATGCGGATAGTGAGTTTGATTTTTATGACAGCGAGAGTACTGCCAGTTGCGGTATAGAAGACTTTGCCATCATGATTGAGCAGTGGAAACGCTTCCTATCGACTCGATAAGCTGAGTTCTGATAAAACACTCAAAATTTGCTTTATATTTGTGAAAAGGCGCACCAGATTGGTGCGCCTTTTTTGAGTTTGATAACGTGTTTGTTTGTTAAGTATTTATTAATCAATGGTTTAAATAGTTGGCACGTCACTTGGATTAAGAAAGGAAAAGGACAATAGATCTGAGAGAGGACGCAATGAAACTAATTAACGCCATAATCAAACCGTTCAAATTGGACGATGTGCGTGAAGCACTTGCAGATGTCGGAATCGAGGGAATGACGGTATCAGAAGTTAAGGGATTTGGCCGTCAAAAAGGTCATACCGAGTTATATCGTGGAGCAGAGTATCAGGTAGATTTTTTGCCCAAGGTGAAATTGGAAATCGCCACTCAAGCAGAAAACGTCGACCGTGTGATTGAAGCCGTTTCAAAAGCGGCTCACACAGGCAAGATCGGCGACGGCAAGATTTTTGTGTATGACCTGAGCCAAGCGGTGCGAATCCGTACTGGTGAAATGGATGTAGAAGCACTGTAAAACTCAAGGATTGGAGAATACTCATGGAATTATCATTAACGGTAGCGGAACTGCGTTACGCCCTCGACACTTTTTTCTTTCTCATTTCAGGCGCGCTGGTGATGTGGATGGCAGCGGGGTTTGCCATGTTAGAAGCAGGGCTAGTCCGCTCTAAAAATACCACGGAAATTTTAACTAAAAACGTCTGTCTCTACGCGATTGCTTGTACCACCTACCTGATAGTTGGTTACAACATCATGTATGTGGATAACGGTGAAGGGGGTTGGTTGCCTTCATTCGGAGCGTTGATTGGTACTCAGGGGGAGGGCGCCGATCATTCGCTAGAGTCAGACTTTTTCTTCCAAGTTGTGTTCGTGGCAACGGCAATGTCGGTGGTTTCCGGAGCGGTTGCTGAGCGAATGAAGTTATGGTCATTTTTAATTTTCTCCGCGGTACTAACGGCATTTATTTATCCAATGGAAGGCTACTGGACTTGGGGTGGCGGTTTCCTCTCTGAGGCTGGATTTAGTGATTTCGCTGGTTCAGGTATTGTTCATATGGCGGGTGCTGCGGCGGCGTTAGCAGGGGTACTTTTGCTCGGAGCGCGTAAGGGTAAATACGGTAAAAACGGTGAAATTTACCCAATTCCAGGATCAAACATGCCATTGGCAACGCTAGGTACTTTTATTCTTTGGTTTGGCTGGTTTGGATTTAACGGCGGCTCTCAGCTGATGGTCTCGGATTTTGAGAATGCAACAGCCGTCGGCCAAATTTTCTTGAACACGAACGCAGCAGCAGTTGCCGGTGCCATTGCCGCATTGCTAGTGTGTAAAACCACATGGGGTAAAGCAGACCTGACGATGATTTTGAACGGTGCTTTAGCGGGTTTGGTTGCGATTACCGCCGATCCTTTATCACCATCTCCAGTTTACGCGCTTTCGATTGGTGCCGTTTCTGGTTCGCTAGTGGTATTTAGTATCGTGGCATTGGATAAGCTGAAGATTGATGATCCTGTAGGTGCAATCTCGGTGCATGGCGTATGTGGTTTCTTTGGCTTGATGGTGGTTCCTTTGAGCAATGGTGACGCTACATTTGGTGCTCAGTTGTTGGGAGCGGCGGTGATCTTTGCTTGGGTGTTTGGCGCGAGTTTAGTGGTATGGGCGATATTGAAAGCGACAGTTGGTATCCGTGTCTCGGAAGACGAAGAGTTGGAAGGTATGGATATGCATGATTGTGGCGTTGGGGCTTATCCGGAATTTGTATCCGTCAAGTAGCATATTATAACTTTGTTACACAAAAAACCTGCTCCCGTTAGCAGGTTTTTTCTTTTTATGAATTGTTTTCTAAAGCTACATGAATATAATAACGCAACTGATAAATATTATCATTTAGAAAGTAAAGGAATAAAAAATGAAAAAGCTGTTAACTCTTTCTGCACTCGCTTGTGCAACTCTTGCCCCAACAGCGATGGCTGCTGATGAAGTGAACGTTTACTCTTACCGTCAACCTTTCCTAGTTGAACCTATGTTCAACGAGTTCACTAAAGAAACAGGCATCAAAGTAAATGTGAAATTTGCGAAAAAAGGTTTGGCAGAGAAACTGGCGCAAGAAGGTGAATATAGTCCAGCAGACGTTATCCTAACTGTTGATATTAGCCGTCTGTCTGAACTGACTGAAAAAGGGCTTGTACAGGCCGTTAACAGCGACGTACTAGAAAAGAATATTCCTGCTCAATATCAAGATGCTGACAACGAGTGGTTTGCTCTTACGACTCGTACCCGTAGCGTTTACTCTTCACGCGATCGTGTCGGTAAGCTAGGTGATGATTTTACTTATGCAGACCTTGCTAAGCCTGAGTTTAAAGGCAAAATTTGTACTCGTAGCGGTAAGCACCCTTACAACGTATCACTAGTGTCAGCGATGATTGCTGAAAATGGTGAAGCAGCAACCAAAGAGTGGTTAGAAGGCGTAAAAGCCAACCTTGCTCGTAAGCCACAAGGTAACGACCGCGCGCAAGTTAAAGCGATTAAAGAAGGTCTTTGTGACGTTTCTCTAGGTAACAGCTACTACCTAGGTAAAATGGTTAACGACAAAGAGCAAAAAGCTTGGGCTGATGCGGTTTACATCAATTTCCCGAATCAAAAAACCACTGGTACACACGTTAATATCTCTGGTATGGCGCTGGCGAAGTACTCACCAAATAAAGATAACGCAGTGAAGCTTATGGAGTTCCTTGCGGGTGATAAAGCTCAAAGCATGTATGCAGAAGTTAACTATGAGTACCCAGTGAAAGCAGATGTGAAACCTTCTGCGTTGGTTGCTTCTTGGGGTGAGTTCAAAGCAGACCCGATTGCTTTGGATAAAATCGCTGATCAACATGAAGCAGCAATCAAGTTGCTTGATGAAGTGAAGTTTGACCTTTAAGCTGCATTAAGGGTATAAAAATACCCTCGTTAAAATATGGAAAATGAGATGCAATACCAAAAGGGTTGCATCTTTTTCCGCCTGCAATGATTAGGCGATGAAAGAAAAAAACTCTATTTGGAAAACCAGTAGTGGGACGTTAGCCCTGCCACTGGTTTTGCCTATTTTCGCGATATTTTTTACCGCAATCGGTGAAACTGATGAGCTGTTCTCTCATTTAATGTCTACCGTATTGCCGACGTATACCTTCAATACAGTCGTGTTGGCGCTCGGGGTGATGTTGCTCTCACTGGTATTTGGTATCCCATCAGCTTGGTTGATGGCGATGTGTCGACTACCGACTGAGCGAACTTTGCAGTGGGCGCTGGTTTTACCGCTGGCGATGCCGGCCTACATTGTCGGTTACATCTTTACGGACTGGTTTGATTTTGCCGGACCGATCCAAATCGCCTTACGAGATCTTATGGGCTGGCAAGCCGGAGATTATTGGTTTCCCGATATTCGAACGCTTGGTGGTGCGATTGTCGTTCTCGCTCTGGTTCTTTACCCATATGTTTACTTACTCTGCCGAGCCGCGTTTATGGAGCAGAACGTTTCTCTGTTGCAATCAGCTCGTCTTTTGAAGTGCTCTCCTTGGGAAAGTTTTTATCGCATCTCTCTTCCTCTAGTGCGTCCGGCGATTGCCGTTGGTCTGTCGTTGGTGGCGATGGAAACGATTGGTGATTTTGGTACGGTGAGCTATTTTGCGGTTAACACCTTAACCACCGCCGTTTACGACACCTGGTTGGGTTATTCGAGCTTAACCGCCGCCGCAAAAATTTCTGCGATTATGTTGGTGATAGTGATTTTGCTACTTTCAACTGAGCGCTATAGTCGCCGCAAGCAGAAGCTATTTCAGAGTCAGTTTAGTAGTCGAGAGGACTTTCGTTATCAACTACAGGGCTGGAAAAAGTGGGCTGCGCTCACCTGGTGCTGGGGGTTGGTTGCCGTTGCGTTTATTTTCCCTCTAGGTCAGTTGCTAATTTATGCATACAAGTATTTTGCACAAAGTTGGACGGCAGAGTTTCAGCAATACGCCATCAATAGCTTGTATGTTTCACTGAGTGCAGCATTGATTGCGGTATTGATAGCGCTGGTGGTTAACTTTTATCAGCGTTTATCCGCGACACGCAGTGCGATCGCCTTTATGCGTTTTTCATCACTTGGCTATGCGGTTCCCGGGACAGTATTGGCAATCGGCGTGATGGTGCCAGTGCTGTTTATGGATCACTTAGTGAATGATATTGCCAAGCTTATGGAGTGGGGGCGTCCGGGGCTTATTTTCTCCGGCTCAATGTTCGCGATTATCTTTGCCTTGGTGGTGCGATTCTCCGCGGTAGCCATTGGCAGTATTGAAAGTAGCTTGAGCAAAGTCTCGCCTTCGCTTGATATGGCTTCTCGAACCATGGGGTGTAATGCAAACCAAATGCTGCGTCGAGTGCATTTACCGCTGATACGCCGGGGGGCGCTAATCGCTGGATTATTGGTCTTTATTGAGTCAATGAAGGAACTCAATGCCTCTTTGTTGCTGCGTCCATTTAACTTTGAGACACTGGCAACCTATGTTTATAACTTTGCCTCCGATGAACACCTAGAACTGGCCGCAATGCCTGCTGTTCTTCTTGTCCTTGTTGGGCTGGTTCCTTTGGTGTTGGTCAACCGTTCTTTAGAGCAGGTACATTGATGAGCTGTGCACTTTCTATAAAAAATCTTACCTGTAAGTATGATGAGCAAACGACCATCTTAAAGGAGCTCTCTTTGCAAGTTGAGCAAGGGGAGATTATCTGTCTTCTCGGGGCGAGTGGTTGTGGTAAAACCACCTTGCTTAAGGCGATTGCTGGGTTGTTGCCGTTGAGTTCTGGCTCAATGACGCTTAATGATATGACTATCGACGATGGTGAAAACTGGCTGCCTCCAGAACAGCGCAACATTGGTATGATTTTCCAAGATTACGCGCTGTTTCCTCACTTAACCGTCGAGCAGAATGTCGCGTTTGGCTTGCGCCATTTATCAGCGGCAGAGAAGCAAGCTAAAGTGGCAGAGATGCTGGCATTAGTCCATCTTGAACAATATGGTGAACGTTATCCTCATCAGCTCTCCGGTGGTCAACAACAGCGTGTGGCAATTGCTCGTTCGCTTGCTTATAAGCCGGATTTGCTGCTGCTCGATGAACCGTTTTCTAATATCGATACTCAAGTACGTCATGAGCTTATTGGTGAAATCCGTAAGATCTTCAAACAGCAAGGTGTGACTGCTATTTTTGTTACCCATAGTCGAGAAGAAGCTTTTGCTTTTGCTGATAAGATGGCGGTGATGAATCACGGTGTGATCGAGCAATATGGCACTGCAGGTGAGCTTTATTATCAGCCGTCCAGCAAGTTTGTCGCTGACTTTCTAGGTGGTGGAAGCTATCTTCAGGCGAAGCGAATCTCGGCGACCGAGTTTGAAACTGACCTTGGCATCATAGAGGCCATTGCACAACAGCAAATCGAGCTGCAAGCCAGTTGTGAGTTACTGCTTCGTCCTCAACATATCCAGATAAGCGCGACCGAAGAAAGCCAAGTTAAGGTGACTGAGCAGCAGTTTATGGGCGATCATTGCCGTTATGTGATTGATGCTCATGGAAACAAGCTCTATGCCAGTTCTGCAGAGGCTTTGACAATTGGTCAAATGGTTTCGGTCAAAGTTGATACTCAAGGTGTTCTGGCGTTTTAGTCGATGTTTGAATCATCCTAAAGGATGAAAAAAGCCCAGCGATTAGCTGGGCAAGTGCTCTCCACCTATAGGGTGCTCGAGGAGCTTGGTAGAGTTTAGAGTTGTAGAAACGCTTTAACCTGTTCTACAACACGCTCTGCGGTTTGTTTGTCCGACATTTCGGCAAAAATACGCAGCAGTGGTTCTGTGCCAGAGAAGCGAGCGATGACCCAACCGCCATTTTTGAAGTACACTTTCGCGCCATCTTCATAGCTGACTTTCTCGATTTCAAACTCAAACTCAGGCAATTGCTTTTCGACGTAGATCTTGCGATGCAAAGCTTGTTTGACTGCGGGCTTGAACTTGCAATCTCCTTCGGCGGTATAGGCATAACCATACTTGCTATAGATTTCGTCGAGTAACTCGGAGAGTTTCTTACCTGTGACAGAAATCATTTCGACCAGAAGACTGGAGGCGAACACGCCATCTTTGCCCTTGATATGACCGCGAATGGTTAAGCCACCTGAGCTTTCACCACCAATCAATGAATCATCCGCTTCCATTTGAGAGCTAATGTGTTTAAAGCCAACTGGAACCTCAAAGCTTTTCTCACCGTGATCCGCGGCAATCTTATCCAGAATATGCGTGGTCGCAATATTGCGCACCACAGAGCCTTTCCAACCTTTGTACTCAAGCAGGTAGTAGTAAAGCAGCATCAGTACTTCGTTGGGATGAATAAAGTGCCCCTTCTCATCAATGATGCCGAGACGATCGGCGTCGCCATCGGTTCCGATACCAATGTCGTAACCTTCGTGAGCAACGATGTGCATCAAGCGATACAAGGTTGCCGCGCTCGGTGAAGGCATTAGACCACCAAAATCAGGGTTTTTGCCATCGTGAATAACATCGACTTCACAGCGACCATTGATCAACACGGTTTGCAGAGCGTTTTTCGCTACCCCAAACATCGGGTCAATCAGGACGCGTAAGTTGGCTTTTTTGATCGCTTCAATATCGATGAAGTTAATAATTGAGTCGACGAAGTCGTTCATCGGGTTGATGATTTCAATCAGTTTGTCATCGATCGCCTGTTCAAATTCAACCGATTGAACTTGCTCTGCGTTTAAAATCGCAATCTGTTGTTCGATTTTATGAGTGATCACTTCATCGGCATCACGTCCACCTTCGATGAAGACTTTGATACCGTTGTAATCCGCAGGGTTATGCGATGCTGTAATGCAAGCAGAGTAAGCACAGTTCATCTCTTTGGCTTTAAACATCACAATCGGTGTTGGAACAAATTTGTCGATAAAGCTGACTTTTATGCCATTTGCTGCCAGAACTTCTGCAAACCAACGTCCTGCTTTGTCAGAAAGAAAACGGCGGTCATAGCCAATGACAAAACCACGTTCGGCCACTTGCTCATCATTGATGATGTTTGCCAAAGCTTGTGCGACAAGGCATACATTATCCTTAGTGAACTCTTCACCAATAAAGGCGCGCCAACCGCCTGTACCAAATTGGATCATGGGATATTCCTTTAAGAATGAGGGCAGCCTAGTGGCTGCCCGATGTTTTTAGCCTAGAGTGACAATAACTTCGTTAACGCTGCCTTCAGCTTGAACTGGTACTGCGCTGCCGTTGACCAGTTCACCGTTTACCGTAATTGATTTTACGCCTTTGCTTACAGAGTCAGGGTTAACAACTTTGATGTTGTAAGTTGCGCCAAGCCATTGACGAGTCACTTCGAAACCAGGCCAGTTCGTTGGGATACATGGATCGATAGTTAGACCATCAAAACCAGTACGCACACCTAGAATGAAGTTAGTGACGGCAAAGTAAGCCCAACCAGAAGTACCGGTTAGCCATGGGTGGTTTGCACGACCATGGTCTTGGTGGTCACGACCCATGATGAACTGAACGTATGAGTATGGTTCAGCAACGCGTTTTTCAATCATATCGTTTTGATTGTATGGGTTAAGTGCGTCGTAGAACTTCATTGCACGGTCACCGCGGCCAAGTTTTGCTTCTGCAACCCAAGCCCATGGGTTTGGATGCGAGAAGATCGCGCCGTTTTCTTTTACGCCTTGGTATACGCGAGTGACGAAGCCAATATCATCATTCGGTGTGGCAAATGATGGTGAGTTTAGGTGTAGGCCGTACTCAGAGAATAGGTTCTCATCAACCGCATCCATTGCACGTTCACCACGCTCTTGTGAGACCGCACCAGACAATACGGCTAGTGTGTTTGACTCAAGGTGGACGCGGCCTTCTTTTTGCTGCGCTGTACCTATCTTGTCACCGTTCTTAGTAAGACCACGGATGTACCAACCGCCTTCGTCATCCCAAAGGTGCGTTTCACATGCTTCACGCACGTTCGCTGCCATTACAGTGTATTTCTCAACGTCTTCCGCTTTACCCAAGAATTTAGCGAGGTCGATAAACTCTTGCAGTGCCCAGAAGTGGAGGAACGAGACCATTGACGACTCACCACCACCTAGGTTTAAACAGTCATTCCAGTCAGCACGAAGACCTTTACAGATACCCGTTTGACCCACGTACTCAGCCGAGAAGTCCAATGCCGCTTTCATATGGTCGTAAACGCTAGCATCGCCACCATCTGCATAAGGGATCATTTCGTTAAAGAAGCTGTGCTCGCCAGTTTCCATTACGTACTTACAGATCGTTGGCACTAGCCATAAATGGTCATCAGAACAAGTATCTTCGATGCCGTGGATCTTATCTTCATCTGAAGGTGTTGGTACAACGGTTGGGGATTTTGATGGTTTGACATCCGCTTTCTCCGGATCGAACCAATCTGGATCAAATAGGTGTAGACCGTAACCCGCTTTCACTTGCCCACGTAGTAAGTCAACAATACGTTTACGTGTCATGGCAGGGTTGGCATGTGGGACAGAGATTGCGTCTTGCGCAGTATCACGGTAACCCAAACCAGTACGACCACCCACTTCGATAAATGATGCAAAGCGAGACCAAACCACACACGTTTCTGCTTGGTATAGGGTCCATGCGTTGATCATGGTGTCTAGACCTTGGTTTGGCGATTTCACTTGGAACTTGCCGCAACGTTCATCCCAGTGCGCTTTGATGCCAGCAAAAGCTTTGTCGACTTCTGCAAGATTTTGATATTTTGCACGCAGGCGTTCACCGTTGCCTTTACCAATACCAAGAATGTAAGCAAAACGGACTTCTTCACCCGGTTGAATGGTGAACTGTTTGTGTAATGAACCACAGTGGTTGTAACAAGTTTGTGCGGTGTTAAAACATGAACCTTGTTCAACGGCTAGTGGGTTCGATTCATCTCGGTATAAGCCAAGGAAGCTATCTCGTTGGCCGTCGTATGAGTCTGGATCAAATGTTGAAGCAAGGTAGTAGAAGCCTTCGAAATCATTGGTGTTGTAGTACAGGTCGTACTCAATCACGCCATTTTGGTAAGCGGTTCCTGCCGAGTAAAGCGACATCTGATGGTTTTGATTATCCGATTGAATGTGGCTAAATGAGAACTCAACAAATGAGAATGCGCTGATGGTGCGTGGTTTATCTGAGGTGTTTTTGATCACTACATCCCAAACTTCCGCATCTTCCCCTTTAGGAACAAACAAGGTTTTAGTCGCTTCTATTCCATTGTAATCACACTTAAATTTCGAGTATGACAAGCCGTGACGAACTTCATAGCTCGCTTCATCAAGGCTTTTCGCTACCGGTTGCCAAGAGATTGACCAATAATCACCGGTTTGATCATCGCGCAGATAGACATAATGTCCAGGACGATCAAAGGTTGCGTTAGGACGGAACTTCGTCACGCGGTTGTACTCTGGTGAGTTATAGAAAGAGTAGCCACCAGCGTTGTGCGAAATAACGGTACAGAATTTTTCGGTACCTAAATAGTTCGTCCACGGTGCTGGAACGTCTGGGCGGGTGATGACATATTCACGATTGTCATTATCGAAATAGCCGTATTTCATCTTAGTTTCCTTTTTACCAAGCCACTCTTAGGTGGTTAAATTTTTAAGCTAGTGAAAACATCTAACAGTCTTTTTTGCTGTTAGTAGTTATTGGTTTGTCCACGGTTGGCGATATTTAATGTTCTGTCTGTCTAACAGTGCTAAGTGCCCTTTCAAACGGGATAGGTAATCGAACCATTCTCGTTGCGGTTTGTTTGTCCAACAGGCTTCTGCTAGCGCCGTCAAGCGTGGGAAGATCATGTAATCCATGCGTTGTTGGTGAGTCACAATTTCACACCACAGCGCGCATTGAATACCTAGAATTCGTTTGCGAAGCGGATCGCTATCCGGTACTTCGATAAGCGGTTCATAACGATAAGCAGTCTCGAGAGGAATGGTACTTGCCCAGTCGACACCTGGTTCATCTGGTGAGTAATCTTGAGTCATATCGAGATAGGTGAACTGAGCAGGTTGCAAGATGACATCGAAGCCTTGGTTTGCGCAGTTTAGTGCCGCCTCTTCGCTCAACCATGAGTAAATAATGGTGTCTTTGCTCACCTTGTTACCATGCTGAGCTTCTTCCCAACCCACCATTCGCTTGCCTAGCTTCTGTAGCGATTTTTCGGCATAGCGAAGTAGGTGTCCTTGGAGCTCTTTCGCGCTGTGGTAGCCGTGCTCAGCCATTAATGCTTGGCATTTAGGGCTATTGACCCACACCCCATCTGGCACTTCATCAGCACCAATATGTACCCAGGGTGATGGAAACAGTTCAGCGACCTCTTTGAGTACTTTGTCTAAAAACTCGTAGGTGCCAGCAAGAGCAGGAGAGAGGACGTTGTCATTGTAGTGTTGAATGCTGCGATAGTGAGATTGATCATCTTGATCTTGCAGCAGTTCAGGCAGCGATTTTAGCGCTGCTCGGCAATGACCGGGGATATCAATTTCTGGGATCACAGTGATACCGCGTTCTTCGGCATAGCTGATCACATCACGAATTTCTTGCTGTGAGTAGAACCCTTGGTGCACGTCATCCAGAGTACTAAATTGTGGTTCAAGTGCCGTGCCGACACCACGTTTCGCCCCGATGTCAGTGAGTTCAGGGAAGGCTTTTATTTCAATGCGCCAGCCTTCATCATCGGTGAGGTGCCAATGAAAATGATTAAACTTGTAGTGCGCTAGGTGATTGATCAGCCTTTTTACCCGCTCAACAGGATGGAAGTGACGTGCGCAATCAAGCATCATGCCACGGTAGCGGAAACGCGGAGTGTCAGAAATTTCGACATAAGGCACTTGCAGTGTATTGGCTTGTTCGGTGACTTCAACCAATTGCAATAAAGTGGCACAGGCATGCACAAACCCGCTGGCTGAGCCTGATTCGATGCGCACTCCCTGCGCGGAGACGGTTAGATTGTATTCACCTTCATCCAGCGTTGGATTATTGCGAAAGAGAATCTCACTATGGCCAATCGGGTTGGTTTTAAATTGATAGATCGACTCCAGTTCAACTTGCAGCCATGTCGCGGCTTTTTCTGCACGTGTTGACTGTAAAGTGATCTGGCTGTTAGGCGACAGCAAATAGCGCCCATTTTGCGTGGTTATCTGGTTCGGCTTCGGGATGAGAGCTAACCGATCGGCCTCAACAACAGGCAGTTCAGTACGTTCACGATACGGGGATGCTAGAGCGATCGGTGTGACTACGACCGAATGCTTTATTGCACCATTCTGCTCAACGATTAGGGCATCTTTAAACCCATCGGTATGGTAGCGCAGAGGGGCTGTGTTGATACTAAACTCGCAATAGTAATGTGCATTTGCTGCTAAGACGTCAATATCTGGAGTCACGCAGCAAAAACTGCCCACCTGTTTGATAGCACCGTTGGTGAAGCTATCAGGAAGAATGTAACGGTCGATAATAAACTGCAGTTTCCAATCAAGCAGATCTTGATCGGAAAGGTTATGCAATGTCACACCGAATCGGCAGTATTGCTTTTGCTCTGATAAGACGGTGAGGTCGACTCGATAGCTCATATCTCGTAATCCTTAATACAGATTGTGCTCGTTATGACCAGCCATCATGATTGCCCCTTCAATTGCGTCAAACTGCGGGGAAACTATCCATTGCTGTACTGGTGGAGAGAGCCAATCTTGAATGCGTTCGGCGATGCTGCCCATTAAACAGATGCGTGTTGCGCCTCGTTGGTTTAAGGCGGTTAAGAACATCTCAATATCGGCTGCAGTCTGTTTAAGCATTGAAATTGCAAGCGTGTCGCCTTGGTATGCGTGTTCAAAAATAGCTGGAGAAAATTGACCATAGTCTTTGGGAATAGCGGTTTTTGACCACTCGACAATGGCGTCTACATCATGATTGAAGTGCTGTAAAACATGTTGAGCAAGCGGGGTCTTTTCAACAATGCCGTCGTAGGCCAGCAATACCTGTTGAATCAATCTTAACCCCATTACGGCACCGCCACCTTGGTCGGAAATTGGGAACTCGCGTCCACCGACGACGTGTTGTTCACCCCCTTGCAAGAAAATCCCGCAAGATCCTGTTCCACCAATCATAATCGCGCCATCATCACCATTATGAGCACCAAGGCATGCGCCATAGGCGTCAGTGTTGAGTACCAAAGAGGCAAACGGATGACTTTGTGCCATAAAAGCGTGCCAAGAGTTTTGGTGTTCCGCTCCTGCCAATGCAAGCCCTACATGCATTTGTTTAAAATGGTCTGCTGTTAAACCCGCTTGGTTGGCGGCAAGAGTGATGGCTTCAATAATTGAAGCCATGGCTATTTCCGCCCCAAGCATAATGTTGGCACTGCCGCTTTTCGCTTCGCCCAACAGTTGATTTTGCTCATTTCGAATTCGAGCGCGACATGATGTGCCACCCCCATCAATCCCGACATAATATAGAGTCATTCAATTAGTCCTTTAAGCTGTCAAAATGGTTGAACTGACACATGATGGCGAGCAAATACCAAGCTCCGTGAGGAATCCATTGCTCACCCCAGCGCCAGTTTTGCAACATATCATCTTTCTGTTTTGCAGGATTAAATGCGATGTCCTCTTCGTCCTCAAAACCGCCTGTAATACCGTTGCAAATGCCACCTTTAGCGTTAAAGAAGCCTAAATCAGGCAAATAGTCAGGATTGTTATGACCAAAACCATCAAGCATGCACATATTGTATGGGTTGTGGCCAACGATCCAGTTGAGGGCATTTTGCCCAAACTCAATCAGTTGTTTTTTCTTCTCTACGTCGTGAATAAAGTCCTGGGCAAGAAACGCCATGCTGGCCAGTGATCCTAAGCGTGCGTTTTCGCCTTGCCACCAGTATCCGGTTTCATTGTCATGGGCAACGAAAAATGCATCTCGCTTGCTACCATTGACGGGTTTGACATACTGGCGTGGGTAGCCAAATGGGTTAGCGACTTGTTTTGTAATACTTAACTCAAAGCTCACGGCTTGCTCGACGACCTGAGCGAACGATTGCAAGGCACTAGGCTCTGATTCAATACTTAAGTACTCACATAATGCGATGACTGGTAAACCTGCTTCTGCGGCGTGGAAATAAGGACGTGAACCATCACGATTAGCTGCCCAGTAGTACGCTTGCTGTTGATCGGATGTTTGACGTGCCGCTAGGCGATTTGCCCATAGTCGGCTTTCCGCTAAATAGTCACTGTTTTGACTTGCTCGATACAACTCAACAGTGGCGAGCAAAGCGCAATATTCATCGATAATATTTTCTTCACCATCATTGACATAGCGGGTGTTGAACTCTTTTAAGTGCCAATAGCCTTTTTCTGCCGCTTGTAAGTAGTCAGTGGATTGATATTCGCCTGACTCAGATAGGGTTGCTGCTTTCGCGAGCGCTGCGATGGCGACCCCACCACCTTGTCTGAAACCAGCATGATAGTCTTCAGATTTATGTCCTTGCTGTGTTGCATATGCACAAACTTCGCGTTGCTTGATGTCTTTTGACCATTTGTCGAATACGGTCATATAGAAAAAGCCATCTGTGCTTTGCATACGCACTAAGAAATCCGCACCAAATAGTGCCTCTTCGACTAAGCGAACGTAGGAAAATTTAGCGAATTTTTCATTTTCCCCCACCAAGTCCAGCCCTTTAATCATATTCCAAACCACCATAGGTATTTGCTGTGGATTGAAATAGTTAGCGTAGGAAAGGTGGCTGAGGTATTTACTCACATCGCCGGAGGCATCGTACCAACCACCGTGTGCATCAATGGTTTGACTGCTGCCTAAAATAGGAGCGTGACGGTCTTGTTTATCGAATATGCCGCCGCAGCGTTGTGATTTGAAGTAATGCAATACGTCAGAGAATGTCTGGCGCATTAGCACGCCGGAGCCAATTTCAAACTCTTCAGAACGGATGTTGTCAACACGTAGGTAATAACGTCCAGCTTGTTTAAACTCTGAAAAATTAATGCGAAAAAAATTCCCTTGGTGCCAATGTGCAACTCTTCCGCCTTTCTCGACTTCAATAGACGCAACAGTTTGATGACTGTCAGCACTCACCAGTAAGGCAGTGGTAGTGGACAGGTGAGGTGTTCTCGTCATCAACACAGCCTGTTTAGGCCCAAGGGATTCATAACCAATGTGGTTAGCAACTAGCAACATGCTGTCTCCGCAATAAAAATGGCTTCAGTATGAAATAATTTCCAGCCAAGAGCTGAGGCTCTTGACTGGGTTGAGCTTAGCTCTCGTACAAATAACAACGTACAAAGTGGTTTTCAGATAGTTGTGTCACGCCCGGTAAACGATCACGACATTTATCCGTCGCGTGTGTACAGCGACCTGCAAATGGGCAGCCGATAGACTCAGGTGTCCAAAGTGGGATCTCCCCTTTATTGCCTTTAAGCTTCTCGTGAATTGATTTACTTGGATCCGGTACCGCAGAGACCAGCAATTGCGTGTAAGGGTGTTGCGGATCGTGAATGATCTCCTCGGTGTCGCCCCATTCGACCATATGTCCGACATACATAACCGCAAGGTCTTCGGCAATGTAGCGGGCGGTGGCGATGTCATGCGTGATGTAAAGTAGAGACATTTGTTTCTCAAACTTCATCTCTTCCATCAGGTTAAGTACGCCGGCACGAATCGATACATCAAGCATTGAAGTGGGTTCATCTGCGAGTACCACTTCAGCACCAACTGCAATATTACGGGCTAAGTTAACACGTTGACGTTGTCCACCAGAAAGCTGGTGTGGGAACTTTTCCGCTGTCTCTTTTGGCGGGATCAATCCCACTTGTTCAAGCAGATCATAAACGCGTTCTTCCAGCTCCTTTTTGTTGCCCGGTTTGATCTTTTTATGAATCAGAAGTGGGCGTGCAATATGGTGAAAGATATTGTGTGTTGGGTTTAAAGAGCCGAACGGGTCTTGCCAAACCATTTGCACGCCTTCGCGGTAGTGCATTAGGTCAGCTCTTGAGTTGATACTAAGAATGTCACGGCCTTTATACTCAATCGTACCTGAGGTTGGCGCATACATTTTAGCGATCATCTTAGCCGTGGTTGATTTACCTGAACCAGACTCACCAACAACAGCAAGACCACGACTTTTGTACATTTTGAATGATACGTCGTTGATAGCACGCATCATTGGTTGTTTTAGGGCATTACTACTGATAGGAAAATCTTTGACGAGGTTTTTACCCTCTACCAGTAGTTCGCCATATTCTTTGCTCATAATTGTCTCCAGAAATTTTTTGTTGTGCTTTTTTACATTGCTAGATCTTTGTCTGGGCAATTGGCTCACCGTAAAGGTGGCAGTTTGAGAAGCGATTTGGCTCAATCTGTCTTAACTTGGTGGCCACTTGAGTACATTTGTCATGGACTCGGTCACAACGAGCTTGGAAACGGCAACCTTGTGGAATTTCGAGTAAGTTAAGTGGGTTACCCGGAATGCCCGTCAGTTTCGTTTTCGGCCCAGTAAGAGGTGGGAATGAGCTACCCAACCCCTTGGTGTAAGGGTGGTATGGGCTTGTTAAAATTTCTTTCGATGGTGCAACTTCAATCAGTTCACCTGAGTACATAATGCCGATTCGGTCAGAGAACTCGACCATCAGTGAAAGGTCGTGAGTAATAAACAGAATCGAGAAACCAAACTCTTCTTTCAGAGCGTAGATCTTTTGCAAAATCTCGCGTTGAACCACAACATCTAAAGCGGTGGTTGGTTCATCCATGATGATCATTTTTGGATTCAGCGCGAGCGCAATTGCGATAACCAATCGTTGACGCATACCACCAGAGAACTGGTGCGGATAGTCCGTTAGACGATTCGGGTGAATATCAACAATTTCCAATAGTCCTTCAGCGCGTCGGCGAGCTTGCTCACGTGTCATGTTGGTATGACGCATAATCACATCACAGAACTGCTCTTCCATCGTTAGTACTGGGTTGAGTGCGTTCATCGCGCTTTGGAAAACCATCGACATCTCGCTCCAACGGAACGATTGCATACGCTCATCGCTGTACTCCAAGATGTTTTCACCATTGAAGATTACTTCACCACCAGTGATAAACGCTGGCGGCTTATGTAGGCGCATTAGCGAGAAGGCGACAGTGGATTTACCGCAGCCCGATTCACCAGCTAGGCCAAATACTTCACCTGGCGCAAGATCGAAGCTCACGTTGTTACAAGCGCGGACATCACCAGAAGCAGTAATATAGTCAACGCATAGGTTGCGGATAGAAATTAGTGGTGCAGTCATGATTATTTATCTCCGCTCCAAAGTGCATTTTGTGGTGGCAGTTCAGGTTCACGCTCTTTCTTCTCTTGCTCAGCAAGTTTCTTCCAGCGTTTCATACCTTTGTGAGAACGAAGCTGTGGGTTAGCAATTTCATCAACCGCAAAGTTAAGCAGTGCTAAACCAGTCATTAGCAAGATAAGTGCAGTACAAGGTGCCAGCAGTTCCCACCAAGCGCCGATTAGCATTGATGAAGATGTTTGAACGTTGTACAGCATGATGCCCCAACTAACGGTGTTTGGATCACCAAGACCTAAGAAGGAAATCGTCGCTTCCATCATGATGGCGTACATTACTGAACCGATGAAACTTGCACCAACAATTGGAATCAGGTTTGGCAAGATTTCGACAAAGATAATGCGCCATGATGATTCACCTAGAACCTCAGCGGCTTTGACAAACTCTTTTTCACGCAGTGCCATGGTTTGGGAGCGTATGACACGCGCCCCCCACGCCCAGGCGGTGAAGCCTATGATTAAGGCGATGGTCAGAGGCCCGGCCTCGCCGATAAATGCGGCAAGTACAAACAGTAGTGGGTATTGCGGAATGACCAGCATGATGTTCATCGCAGCGGTGAGAATGTCATCCACTCGTCCGCCAAAGTATCCTGCTGAGATACCGATGACGGTAGCAAGGAAACATACGGTCATACCGGCACCAAAACCAACGGCCAGTGAAACACGCGCGCCGTGGACGAATTGAGACCAAACGTCACGTCCCATGCGGCTAGTACCCATTACGTGATCCGCTTTTTTCGACATAATCAGTGTGCGGCGGTCATCGGCAAGGTTTTTCGCTACCCAACCATCAGGATTGGCTTGTGCTGACTTAACGACAATCGAAGGGTATTCATGTGGGTTACCCGTGCGTTTATCTGGCGCATGCTTGGCCAAAAATGGTGCAAATACAGCGATCAACACAAACAGTGTCAGAATAATGCTACCTACGAGTGCCATCGGGTTACCGACAACCAGTTTTAGGAAACCTTTCATAATTATTTGCCTCCCTTACGTAGGCGAGGGTCTAGAACAACGTAAAGCATGTCAGCAAGTAGGTTAAAGAACAGCATGAACAACGTCATGATTAGAAGCTGACCTTGAAGAACTTGATAATCACGCGCTTTAATCGCGTTAAAGAGAACAGAACCAAGACCTGGGTAGTTAAAGATGATTTCAATGATTAACTGACCACCAATCGCCATACCGAGTGCCATTGAAAGTGCAGTAACACTTGGTAGCATCGCGTTACGAGCTGCGTAGTTGAATACGATACGTTTCTCGTTAAGGCCTTTACCCTTTGCCATGGTGATGTAATCTTCTGCTAGCAGGTTAATCATGTTGTTGCGCATGTTAACCAAGAAGCCACCAACTTGGACGATCGTTGCACAGAACAAAGGAAGTACAGCGTGATAAGCAACATCTTTGATAAATGCCCAGCTTGTCCAATCCGGCATCGTACCCGCGGTGTAAGCGTAGCCAGTTGGGAACCATTTCAAGCCAATTGCAAAGGTAAAGAGTGCAATCATTGCAATAACAACTTGAGGAACCGCTTGGATAACTAGCATCCCAGGTGTAACAAATGCATCGTACTTGCTACCACGTTTCCACGCAGCGTAGATACCTAAGATAGAGCCTAGCGAGAAAGAAAGAATAACCGCCGTGCCTGCTAGAAAGAGTGACCAGCCAAAAGCACCACCCAGTAGTTCATTCACAGATAGAGGGTAAAACTGAATTGAAGTACCCAGTTCCCAGCTTAGAATGTTCTTCATGTAAGCGAAGTATTGAACCCAAATAGGGCCATCAACAAAGCCGAGAAGTTGTTTCATTGCTTCAATACGTTCAGGCGTTACCTGAACCGAAGCGTTCGCGAACATCATTGTCACTGGATCACCAGGCATTGCTCGCGGAATAATAAAGTTCAATGTTGCCGCAACTAAAAGGGCGACAAAATAAAATGACAAACGTCTTAAAAAATAACCCATAACTTCACCTTACTCACCCAGATTTTCCCTGTTCCTGGTGTCAGGTCGCTCATCGCGAAACTACAAATTTGAGCGCAAAATCCCCTGACGCATTGCGCCATATCTTTCTTTGCTAGTAGAAGGAGGGGGATGTGCGGCGTACAGAACGTACGCCGCTAGATTGATTGCCTATTACTTAACTGGTTTTAGGTCCAGTACGTGTAGTAGACGCTCAGGGATACCAGCCCAGATGTTTGGACGGCCCTTAGGATTTTCTTCGTTCCACCAACCAGTAAAGCGAGTTGTGTTGTACTGGAACATGTATGCACCAGACATCACAGGAATCGTTACTTGGTCTGCGGCGATGATTGCTTGGATGTTGTGTGCAATCTCAAGTTGCTTTTGCTTGTCAGCTGTTTTGTAGAAGCCGTTAAGCAGTTTGTCTAGCTCTGCATTTTTGTAGTAGTGCAGTGCGAAACGAGGCATACCGTCGCCAGTTTGAAGATTTGAGTTGTAACCACTGTTCCAGTACATGTGAGGGTCTGCACCGTGGAAGTAGTTGGTGTAAGCAACATCATAAGTTGCTTCGAGCATCGCTTGGTTGTACACAGAGAAATCTGGTGTACGAGCTTTCGCTTTAATGCCAACCTCAGCAAGTTGCTCAACAGCAAGTTGAACTGTGTTGTTGAAGTCAGTCCAACCGTTTGGCGATTGGATTAGCAGTTCAAAAGATTTACCTGACGGTGTATCAACGAAACCATCTTTGTTGACATCTTTAAAGCCTGCTTTCGCTAGCAACTCTTTAGCACCTTCAACGTTGTAAGTGTTAAAGCCTTGGTATTTCTTGTGAGTTTCTTCGTCAGACCAAGTCTTAAATGCGTAACCTAGACCTGAAGCGAAGTCATTCACTGTACCGCCACCGTAGAACGCGATGTCGATGATAGTTTGGCGGTCAAGAGCCATCGAGAATGCACGACGGAAATCAACGTTAGTTAGTGCTTCGTGCTTCGCTGGATCTGGGTGCTTGAAGTTCACCACAAATGCCTGAGTACCTGCTGGCGGGTACCAGTATTGGTGGTTAGGGCTTGCTGCAGCGTATGTACGGTCAATATCTGGAATGAAAGAAGAGGTCCAGTCCATTTCACCGTTAACTACTTTGCCTAGGAACTGGTCGTTGTTCGCGATTTGCGGAACGCGTAGACAGTCTACATCTAGGTTGTCAGCATCCCAGTAATTCGGGTTTTCACATTGAACGTAAAGTTGAGGTGTGAAAGTAGCAATTTCCGTAAATGGACCACTACCTACAGGGTTTTCGTTCGTGAATGTTGCAGGATCTGCTACCTTGCTCCAAATGTGCTCAGGTACGATTGGTAGTTTAACGATTTCGTAAGCAGCGTTTGAGTTTGCTTCAGTTACGTAGAACTTCACTTGGTAGTCGTTTAGTTTCTCTACCTTGGCTACCCAAGCGTTAGTACCTGCTTGGTCAAGTTCTGGCTTCTCTTTAACAAGGTTGAAAGAGTAAATTACGTCGTCCGCGTTAAACGTTTCACCGTCAGACCACTTAACACCTTTACGAATGTCAAATACAACGCTTAGTAGATCGTCAGCAATGGTGTAGTTCTCTGCTAGACGGAATACAGGAGTGTTGCCTTGCATTTCATTGAACACTACAAGCGGCTCGTAAATAAAGTCCGTTGTTGTGTGCAGGTTTGTTGCACCCAAGTATGGGTTAAAGTTACGTACAAAGGTCGTAAACTCTTTAGGGTGGATAGTTAGTTCACTGCGCTCAGCAGCTGTTGCAACCGATGCAAAACTTGTTGCCGCGGTGGCAATAATTGCTGTTGCTAGTGCAGTTTTTTTAATGTTGGCAAGCATAGCTGTTCCTTACTATTTGCTTTCATTTCACTAATGGATATGAATGTTATCAATTGATGAACACTCTCTAAGGCCTACCTCAAATTCATCTGAATAACGTCGGAGGTGTTAATCAAACTAGAGTGGCCTGTAGGCCTTAGGCAGGGTTAAGAAAACACCGTTTTTGCGATTCGCGCAATTTCGTTTCCCGTTAAAAACGTTAAAAAGCCCATTTCCTACGTTAATAACGTTAATAGTTCTGGCTGAGATGAAAAAATACACGGTTTTATAACATTGAAATCACTCGCAAAATGGCAGAAGTTAAAAGTTTAATGTTAGTGCTTACTACGCTTATGTTCTTTTTCCTAGTTTGGTTTCTAATATCGCTCTCTTCATTGAGATCTCTGTCACCTAAGCGCTGCGTGGTTAATTTATTACGCTAATTTAAATCTGCCGTATTGTTGTGATAGTTCTCTCAAATACGTTTAAATATTGCTCAAATGACGAGTGTAAGGAAAAGAAATCGCTCGTTACTGGTGATGTTTCTGCGTTTTTGACAGCAAATTAAGAGTTCTTTTGTATCGTATAAAAACTGATTGCATGCTGATTTGCTTGCATAAAAAAACTCATCGCAAGCGATGAGTTTTTTTCCAGCTTACGATGTGTCTAAGTTGTTAGCAGATGCTGAAGCTTGTCTCGAAGCTCTTCTATTTTACTGCGTTGTGGTGTCATCGCTGAGCAGTGGCTAAGGATGTATTCAAGTGAGTTGAGTACAGTGCGCCAGCGAGGGGTTTTAGGCAGCGTTTCAATACGTAAGTATTTGTCTAAAGTTCGCGTTTGCAGAGTGCTTCGGTCTAGGTAGACGCGCCATAAGCCACTTTGTTCGGCAAAAGTAAACTTACTATGGCCGGTTGAGCTTTCCCAGTAGTCTAGAGCATTGGTCATGGCATCAACCAACACTTCGCGCATTAGGTCTTGTTTGGACTTTTGATCACCTGCGACGCGGTCTGCAAGACGAGTAAACTCGCCGCCGAGCTCTTTGAGTTGTTGCAGCTTCGCTTTGTCGCCATCAAAGGCATAACTACTCAGAGCGTCAATGGCCGTCTCGAGATTGTTAATACGTGCAGCATTAGCTCCACCACCGTGATCAAAGATGTACATTGACTTAAGGCCAGAGGCATCAGGTAAGCGCAAAATATCCCCATCAATATGTTGGCGAGTATCGCCAATATAGATATCGACCTTGCCGCAGTAGTGATCTTGCTTGATATCGATAAACTTGGGAGAGAGCAAATCTTCGGCAATCGAGCGTTTTAGCTGTTCAACTGAGCGCTTAAATAACCTTGCAGCGGCTTCGTTAGCAAAACGAACTTTGCCATCTGCTCGGGTGCAAATAATCGCTTCTGGTGCAGACTCTAGCTGCTCTAGAAGTCGGCCTTGAGTCTCAATCAAGCTCGCTTCAATTGCGGAGCGTTGGCGTAACTCATCTTGAAGCTGTTGATTTTCCAGTCGTCGTTTTTCAGCTTGGCTTGCTGAGAGATGGACACGCATCCTAGCCGCAAGCTCTTGCTTATTAAAAGGTTTCGATAGGTAATCATTGGCACCAGAGTTAAACCCACGGATGCGGTCATCGGTTTGATTGAGCGCGGTTAACATGATGACAGGCAGCGAGATGCTATCGAACTGTTCACGGATCGCTTCACACACTTGATAGCCGCTAAGGCCCGGCATCATGACATCGAGTAATACCAGCTCCGGTTTTTCTTCTTCAATGGATTGCAGGGCCTCATAACCATCTTTAGCGGTACGAACTCGATAACCAGAGAGTTTTAAGAAACTATCCAGCACTCTCAGGTTTACCGGTTCATCATCCACCACGAGTAGCAACTCACCATCAGGGTTTTCAGGTAGGTTGGCCGCTTCACTTTCCTCTACTTCAAAGCTCTCAGGAGCCTTGAAATGCATGCTGTCATTATGACTGGCTAGTGCGATCTGCTCTTCTGTTGCCAGCGGTAAGGTAAAGCTAAATGTTGTGCCGACCATCGGTTGACTGCTGACATATAAGGAGCCTCCCATCAACTCGACAAGCTGGCGACTGATAGAGAGCCCAAGTCCAGCCCCTTGACGATAGCGGCTACTGTCATTACCTGCTTGAATCAGTGGTTCGAAAATATGTTCGAGTTGGTCTGCAGGGATTCCTTGGCCCGTATCGACCACTTGTACTCGCATTTTTGCGTCGACAATATTGGCGGAAATGACAATTTTTCCTTCACGGGTGTACTTAATCGCATTACCAACCAAATTATAGAGAACCTGCTCCACTCGTTGCGGATCAGCAGCAACCCATACAGGTTCAAGTGGAACTTGGTTGATGATACGTATTTGCTTACCGCCGAGTAGATGAGATGAGAGTTCGAGAACAAGGCGGGTTGCGCTCGATAAATCGACTGCGCTGGTATCAATATCCAGGTTGCCATAGCGCATTTTGTGATAGTCGAGTAAATCATCGACCAGTGTCGCTAAGCGTTGGCCGCTGCTGATAATAATATCTAATTGGTACTTATGCTCTGAACGGATTGGTCCATTGGCACCAGAAACTAAGGCTTCGGCAATACCTACCATACCATGCAGTGGTGTACGTAGTTCGTGAGAGGTAGTGGCAAGAAATTCATCTTTGAGTTTGTTCGCCAGTTGCAGTTCTTCGTTTTTGGTTTGAATCAGTTTGATGTTGCTTTCAAGCTCTTCATTCTGCTCTTTAATTAACTGCATTTTTTCTCTAATTGAACGCTGCATACGCTCAAAAGAAATCGCAAGACGACCAATTTCATCTTTACGCTCGGTATTGATTTCCGCATTTAGGTCACCGGCAGAGGCTTTCTCGGCTGACCAAGTCAATTTAAGTAATGGCGCGGTAATGAAGTTAGAAAGATAGTGGGAAGCGATCACCACCAACACTATCGCGAACAGCATGGCAAAGATAAATAGTGTTTCTAGTTGTTGAACGCGGGCAAAGGCTTCTTTCTCGGGAACTTCAACCACCAGTGCCCAATCCAAGCCTTTAGATTGGATATGACTATAGGCGGCAATGGTTTCTTCGCCCAAGGCATTGGTAAAGGTGCCAACCGCCGAAGTTTGCTTAAAGGCAGTATCGATTATGGATTGGTTGTTATCGACGTCTTGCTGCTGGTAAGAAAGAGTTCTGAGCTTGTTGTCAGTGCCGACTAACAGCGTTTTCATCGACCATAGGCCGTTATTGTCGGCAATTAAACGGGTAAGACTGTTGTTTGGCAATCGAAACATGGCGTAGCTGTGCAGATAGCCTTGCTGAATAATAGGAGCACCAATCCAAGCATAGCTTTTGCCGTTTTCAGACATAAAGTCAGAAAAAACCACAGGTGTATAGTCTGGGTTGTTTTTCTGATTGCGCGACACTTCGTCACGTAGTTTTTTAAACGCTAAACCAAGATTGCTATCTCGATATTTTCCATCAACTAAGTTTGTCCCAAAGTAGTCATGTTTAAAGATGGAATAAGTGACATTGCCATGAATGTCGACTAGCAAAATATCATCAAAATCAGAGCGTTTGAGTAGTTCCAAAAATGAACGATGGTAGCGGGTATGCAGCAATCGATAGCGCTCCGTACCATTAAAGATCGGTGATTCCGGCAATATTGATGTTTTGATTCTATCGCCAGAGCCTTGAATATAGCGCTTTTGTGCATATTCTCGAGCTTGATCGATGTCGAGCCCCAAACTCTGAAAGGCGTTAACTAATCCGTAGAAACGCCCACCGCTTGCATAGGCGAGTTCAGAGCGAACAAAGCCCATAACTTCTGACTCACGCGCATTGAGGTAGTCAGTGATTTGCTGGTGTTTACTATCTCGCACCGAAACGAGGTGTGAGGTACTTTGTTCCTGCAGGTCTTGACTATGAGAGTGCAAAAAGAAGAGTGCGATGACAGTCAATGGGGTGATACTAAGCGCTAAAAAAGCCGCCATTAAAGTATTTTGTAGACGCTTAAAGCGTTGTTTCCGATACAACTTAAACATAATAAGAGTACGACTTTCCATTAGTCTGGGCTTGATGCCGCTCAACGTTAAACTTGTATACCACTTATTGGAAGGCACTGAGTGAAAAGTGGGGTCACGTCAGTTTCAATTACTTGGGTATGGTTTTCCTAAAATGACAAAATTAACGAGTTTTTTTACTTTGACAAGTAAGTGCGACCTAAAGCGTGGTAGGCGACGCAGAATTTCGTTGTAGCAGGGAAGTATGCCCAGAAAAAAGGACTTTTCTGGGCAGGGTGATCAGTTTTTGGCGTAGTAAATAGCAAACTTGTTGGTCTTATTTAGCGTGTCGCATTTTCCAAAAGCTTGCTCAATAATTGGTGGGTACTGTAAAAAACTATTGGCAACAATCAGCAGTTCGCCATTTGGGGTTAGCTGTTTCGGCGCATCTCTTAGCAAGGTTTCTGTTGCACTATAGCTGGTGTCTAGTCCCGAATGGAAAGGGGGATTACTAATGATAAATTGGTAGTCATTGCTGCATGCTGAATAGACATCAGATGCAAACACTTTCCCTTGAAGATTATTGGCTGCCAGAGTCGCTTTTGATGATTCGATAGCGAGTGCACTAATGTCACACATTTCCAGTTCAATGGCTGGGTTAAGTGTTGCCATTACGCTGCCAATCACGCCAGCACCACAACCAAAATCCAAAACCTTATTGTTGAGTTGCGGCAATGTATCAAGCAGAAGTTTACTGCCAATATCAAATTCACCGTGGCTAAATACGCCTGGTAAGCTCTTGATAGTTAGAGTGTGTTCTTGGTAGTTGACTTGATAAGTTTTGAACCAATCTTGCAGGCTAAAAGGTTTCACTTCTTGGTGGCACTGCCCCCAATAGAAAGAGCAGCGACGGGCTGAATCGAATTTCTTGATCAAGCCATAAGGCTTAAACATTTTTTCAATACTTTTTACGCCTGAACGATTTTCTCCGACCACAACGATCTCGGTTCCTTGCCCTAGCTTTGCCATTAACATCGCCAGTAGATATTCCGCTTCCGCTTTCGCTTTTGGCCAATATAACAGCACCATATCGGCGTTAGTCTCTTGGCTAAATTCAGCCCCAAAACAAGATGAAATGCCGTTGCAACTTTGCAGTTGACGATGATAGCCATAGTTTGTCGTAAAGACTGTCACAGACTCGCAGTGTTTCGACAGCTCAACAGGAAACAGATCTTCGGCTTCGCCAGCAACTAGCACGTGTTTACCTTCGAAATAGGCAAGTTGACGTTCAGCAATTTGGCTAGGGGCAGTATAAGCAGACATGGGTTCGCTCAGTTAAAGAAAAAAGAGAGGCGATTTTCGCATAAAGCAACGCTGGGTGCTAACTTATCTATCCTTTCTTTGGCAAGGATGCGTCAGCGCTATGTCCTTTCGGTATTGGGGAAATAGCGTATCAGCAGCCTTGGCTTTTAATACCAAGGCTGCGGGGAGGTAGAAGCGTGTTAGCTATTATCTTGTTTGGAAAGGAAATCAGAAAACTCTTCTTCGTAGATGTTAAAGAGCACCATGGTCACAGCAAAAATGATTGGGCCATAAATTAGGCCAATCAGGCCAAATAGATGCAGACCCCCAAGTAGTGAGAAGAAAATCATCAAGGTATTCATTCCGGCACTGCCTTGCATTAACAGTGGACGCAGCAGATTATCGATGGAACCGACAATGGCAACGCTCCAAACTAGCAAGAAGATCGCCCAAGTCGTGTCACCGGTAATAAATAGATAGATAGTGGCTGGAATCCAAATTAGCGCCGTGCCAACGACAGGAATAAAGGACGCAAAGCCCATCATGGTGCCCCAAAATAGCCCAGGGAAACCAGCCAACCACATACCAAAGCCGCCTGCGAGACCTTGTGCAATCGCGGTCAAGAAAGAGCCCATTACCGCTGATTTCGCAACTTTTTCTACTTCATTGAGCAGCTTATCTTCTTGGCTGCGAGAAAGGGGCAAAATGTGGCGCATCGCCGAGATGATTTTGTCGTGATCGCGTAGCAAAAAGAACAACACAAACAACATTAAGAAGAAAGACATCAAAAAGTTGGTGGCATCGCCGAGAATTTTGGCACTAAAACCAACAATATTACTGCCAAATGCGGTCGCAAACTGTGCCACTCGCTGAGCGATTTCTTGCGGCTGAATTTCTTCAAATGGGAGATAGGTATTGACTACCGATAATCCTTTCACCACCCAAGGGTGAGCGAAGACTTCTTGAATTCCACCATGGGTCACCCAGTAATAGACATTTTGGGAAAACACCGTGCCTTGCTGAACAATAGCGGCAAACACGAACAATAGAGGAATCACGATAATAAAAGTGAGTACCACACAAGAGAGAAATGAAACGAGGTTTTTGTGTTGAGGGAGCTTGCTTTCAATCCACTCATGAATCGGAAACATAAGCAGTGACAGAATAAATGCCATCACAATAGAGTTAACATAGGGCTCGATCAACAAAAAGCAAGCAAAGGCAGACGCTAACAGAGCGGCGACCAAAACCCAGTGTCCTGACGTAATTTTAACTTTTTCTGTCACAGTAGTGTCCAATTTATAGTTCAGATATACAGTATAACAAGGTGCTTGGTTCAAATGATCTGAATCCTGCATCTTGAAGTCACTTGAGTATATAATGGCTTGATACCTAAGCGACTTCAAGATGCTGATTTGAGAGTTTGAGACTCTTTCTAAGTCATCTTAATACGATAGGTGAGCCCGCATTGAAAAGGATAGGGCATTTTTTGCCAGTTAGTGTCAATCTACTGTGCAGGTTAGGTCTTGGTTTGAATGGCGAGAGAGGCAAGTGATGGGATGTTGTAATAACGATAAATGCAGTGGTGAAAATGCAAAAGCGAGTAAAAAGCGCATTCCTTGGTTTGCGTTGCTGATCTCAGCTTTGGTGCTGCTCGTTGCTGTTTACTGGCAATAAAAAGGCTGCCTAAGCAGCCTTATCTTGAAGATGTGATTATTTAGCTTCTTGAGCAAGAATAGCAAAGCAACGATCTGCTGCGCTGAGCGTCGCTTCAATTTCTTTGCTGCCATGAGCCAGAGAAGTAAAGCTAGCCTCAAATGCTGATGGCGCAAGATAAACACCGTAATCAAGCATCAAGTGGAAGAAACGCTTGAAGCGCTCAACATCACACTTAGTCACATCTTCGTAGCAAGTTACCGTTTCTTGGTCAGTAAAGAAGAAACCAAACATACCGCCAACTTGGTTTACCACTAGTGGAACACCATGTTTATCTGCCAACTGTTTAAAGCCTTCCGCTAACTGTTTAGTGATGTAAGCTAAACGCTCTTCGTTGCCTTCCGCGCGCAGTACATTTAGACAAGCAAAGCCTGCCGCCATGGCCACAGGGTTACCTGAAAGCGTACCCGCTTGGTAAACTGGACCTGTTGGTGCAATGTATTGCATCACGTCACGACGACCACCAAATGCCCCTACAGGCATTCCACCACCAATCACTTTACCAAGTGTGGTTAGATCCGGTTTGATGTTGTAATGAGCTTGAGCGCCACCAAGTGCTACGCGGAAACCAGTCATTACCTCGTCGAAGATCAATAGTGCGCCTTCTTGGTCACAGATTTCGCGTAGGCCTTGGTGGAAACCGTCAACTGGAGGAATGCAGTTCATGTTGCCGGCTACAGGCTCAACGATAATACAAGCGATCTCGTCTTTGTTAGCCGCAAATAGTTCACGTACAGAGTCAAGGTCATTAAAGGTTGCCGTTAGTGTGTACTTCGCAAAATCAGCCGGTACGCCTGGAGAGCTTGGTTGACCGAGCGTTAACGCACCAGAACCTGCTTTTACCAATAGGCTATCAGCGTGACCATGGTAGCAACCTTCAAATTTGATGATTTTGTCACGGCCAGTAAAACCTCGAGCTAAGCGAATTGCGCTCATGGTTGCTTCTGTACCTGAGCTCACCATGCGAACTTGTTCCATCGACGGAACCAACTCGCTTACCAACTCTGCCATGTTGATTTCAAGTTCTGTTGGTGCTCCGAAGCTCAAACCACGTTGCGCTGCGGCAATAACAGCTTCGCGAATAGCGACATGGTTATGGCCAAGAATCATTGGTCCCCAAGAGCCGACGTAGTCAATGTAAGCTTTACCGTCTGCATCAAAAATTAGAGGGCCATCAGCACGTTCAACAAATACTGGTGCGCCACCAACGCCGTTAAAAGCTCGAACAGGGGAGTTTACGCCGCCTGGAATGGTTTTTTGCGCTTTTTCATATAGGTCTGCTGATTTGGTCATTGAAATATCCTCTTTTGATTGCTCGGACCAAGTAGGTGGGCATTGTACCCCTCCTCACGAGGATGAAAAACGTTTTCCAACAAAATCTGGGTAAATTAAGATCTAACTTACGGAATGCTAATTTATAGAATCATTACTTTACGCATTCAATTACTCAATCGGCGGTGAATACTTGAACGCTGCACTCAGGTATTAGATAATCACGCTATCAATAAAACAAAACTGCTGCACAAACTATGACCCGACTCAGGCGATTCATAAGCAGTAGAGACAAGTGAGAGAGGTCGGTGTGAGCGAAGCCAATATTCCCCTAACATTTTCTGATGCAGCCGCGAAGCGCGTAAACACTTTGATTGCTGAAGAAGAAAACCCAAATTTAAAGCTACGCGTTTACATCACTGGTGGTGGCTGTAGTGGTTTTCAGTATGGTTTTACCTTCGATGAAAATGTGAATGATGGTGATACCACGATTGTAAACAGCGGTGTGACGCTGGTGGTTGACCCTATGAGTCTACAGTACCTGATTGGTGGCGAAGTTGATTATACCGAAGGTCTGGAAGGATCGCGTTTCTTCGTCAACAACCCTAATGCCACGACGACTTGCGGTTGTGGTGCGTCATTTAGCGTTTAACGCCCAGCAAGACGTTAGAGTGAAAAGCTGCCAATGGCAGCTTTTATTTTACCTATTGCATAAATTGAACAAATAATGATCAGTGTCATATTTGTTGTCGTTATAGAAAAGAGAATATTTTGTAAACTTGTCATCTCAATCAAGCTTGTTATGCTAGCCAAGAAGAAAAGATTAATGTGGTCCTTTTTGAACAAAAAACTATAAAAAACAGTAAAAAGGAATCTTAAGCACGCTGGATGTCGCTTATGTAGTTTTAAGGATAGTTATGGCTAAGTTGTCTATATTTCGTTTTTTATCAGTCCGACCTGTTTTTATCTCGCTAATTTTAGTTGTTCTGCTAGGTATATGGTTGGCAATGGGCGTCAACTCACACTCTCAAGAAGTGACGCCATCCACTGCAGAGCAAGAGAGAGAAGTTCCTCTTGCCCGAGTCTCCTTCAATACGTTTAACGCCCAATCGACGCATAAAACGATTGACCTTTACGGGCGAACCGCACCCGATCGCGAAGCGAAATTAGGGGCGGAAATTGCAGGCAAAATCGTCAATCTTGTCGTCAATAAAGGTGACCGAGTCAAACGCAACCAAGTGATTGCGGTGATTGATAAAGGTGATCTGGCGATTCAACTCAAACGGGCTGAAGCGATGCTTACGGTTCGTGAGAAAGAGTTTAAAGCAGCGCAATCACTGAAAAGCAAAGGCTTGCAAGGTGAAGTTGCGTTTGCGAATGCACAAGCACTATTGGTCGAAGCCAAAGCAGTTGTGAGTAATGCCAAGTTGGCTCTACGTAATACTCAGGTCAAAGCACCGTTTGATGGCGTGGTTGATCACCTCTTTATCGAGCAAGGAGACTTTGTTGGCATCGGTGATCCGGTCGCGACCTTAATTGATCTGGATAAGATCGTGATTGAAGCTGATGTGAGTGAGCGGCATATCCAAGAGATCAAAATTAACCAACCTGCGACCGTTCGCTTTATTAATGGGCAAACCACTCAAGGTGTGGTGCGTTATATTGCGCGAGTCTCATCCTCTTCGACAAATACATTCCCAATTGAAGTGGAAGTCGAAAATCCACAACAACTTATTCCTGCAGGTGTGAGTACTGAGGTTGAGTTGAACCTTCAAGACCAATTGGCGGTCAAGATCACGCCAGCCATGTTAGCGCTAGATGAGGCGGGCAATCTTGGCGTAAAAACCTTGATTGAGCAAAATACGGTGAAGTTTATACCGATCCAGTTGGTCAAAGCAGAGCAAGATGGCGTGTGGCTGACAGGATTGGGTGAGCAAGTCGATATTATTACGACAGGACAAGGTTTTGTTCGCGATGGTGACCAAGTGATTGCGGTGCCAAGCACTGAGTCAAAAGCTCAATAGGGGGTCGCATGTTTAGTCTAATTGATGCGGCGCTTTCTCGTACGCGAACCATGATGGTGCTGTTGGTGTTTATTTTGATTGCTGGTGTGATCACTTATGTCACCATCCCCAAAGAGTCGAGTCCTGATATCACCATTCCCATTATTTATGTATCAGTAGGACACCAAGGTATTTCACCGGTTGATGCTGAACGTCTGTTGGTGCGCCCGATTGAGCAAGAATTGCGCTCAATTGAAGGGGTGAAAGAGATGACGGCAACGGCCTCTGAGGGACATGCCTCAGTTATGTTGGAGTTCTCCGTCGGCGTGGATCTCAACAAAGCCATGGCAGATGTGCGTGAAGCGGTTGACCTCGCTAAGCCCAAACTACCTGAAGATAGTGATGAGCCTACGGTTAATGAAGTGACTCTGGCGGCAGAAGAGCCCGTCTTGTCTTTGGTGCTCTATGGAACTGTGCCAGAGCGCACAATTGTCCAAATCGCCCGTCGATTGCAAGATAAGCTAGAAAGCTATCGCCAAGTGCTTGAAGTGGATATCGCGGGTGACCGTGAAGATATTGTCGAAATTATCGTTGATCCGCTTTTGATGGAAAGTTATGGCTTGGATCAAGCGGATATTTACAACCTGATTGCCCTCAATAACCGCGTGGTGGCAGCCGGATTTGTTGATACCGGATATGGACGCTTCTCGGTCAAAGTCCCTTCGGTATTTGATTCGATCAAAGATGTCCTAGAACTGCCAATTAAAGTCGATGGCAAGCAAGTGATTACTTTTGCTGATGTTGCGACCGTTCGACGCGCGTTTCGTGATCCGGAAAGCTATGCCCGTTTAGATGGTGAGTCAGCCGTTGTTCTTGACGTAAGTAAACGAGCTGGTGAAAACATTATTGAGACTGTGGCTCTGGTTAAAGCGGTATTAAGTGAGGCGCAAAAGAGCACTCAGTGGCCCGATAATTTATTGGTTAAATACACCTGGGATCAGTCAGACGATGTCAAAATGATGTTGAATGACCTGCAAAACAATATTTTGTCAGCGATCATCTTAGTGGTGATTGTGATCATCGCGATTCTAGGTATGCGAACCGCATTGTTGGTGGGTATATCTATACCGGGGTCTTTTCTTGCTGGCTTACTCGCGCTGTCAGTGTTTGGTGTCACCATTAATATTATCGTGTTGTTCTCCTTTATTATGGCGGTTGGCATGCTGGTTGATGGTGCGATTGTGGTCACGGAGTTTGCTGACAGGCGTATGCAAGAAGGGACACCGAGAAAACAAGCCTATCGTGATGCAGCAAAGCGGATGGCTTGGCCTATTACCGCCTCAACGGCCACAACGTTAGCGGCGTTTGCTCCACTGCTATTTTGGCCTGATATCACTGGCGAGTTTATGAAATTTCTCCCACTGACTTTGATTGCGACGCTGTTTGCCTCCTTGGTGATGGCCATGCTGTTCGTTCCGGTGCTTGGGGGGATGTTTGGCAAACCACAACATGTCACTCAGGTGAGCAGAGAGCGTATGGTTGCTCTGCATGACGGAGATTTTTCTCAGGCTACAGGGATTACTAAGCTTTATTATCAAACGCTTAATGTTGCTTTGAGCCATCCTGTCAAAATTCTATTGTTGGCGGTTGCATTAGCATTTGGGGTTGGTGCAGCTTATAACAAGGCCGGGCTTGGCGCCGAGTTTTTCCCTGAAGTTGACCCGCCATTTTTTACCGTAAAAGTGCGTTCATACGGTGATCTATCGATCAACGAAAAAGATAACATCATGCGCGATATTGAACAGATGATGTTGGGGCATGATGAGTTTGAAAGTGTCTACACTCGCACTGGCGGGGATGATGAAATCGGTCAGATCCAAATCACTCCCGTTGATTGGCAGTATCGTCGCAAAGTCAAAACCATCATTGAAGAACTTAAGCAACAAACTGACCAATATGCAGGTGTTGAGATTGAGTACAAATTCCCAGATGCGGGTCCACCTGTGGAAAGTGATTTGGTGATTGAAATGTCCGCTCTCAACTTAAATGATCTCGATAGCGCGGCAAAGCAAGTTCGTGAGTGGGCGAATAACTACGCTGCACTGACCAATATTAGTGACAACTCAAGCAAAGATGGGATTGATTGGCAGATTGATATTCGCCGTGATGATGCTTCTCGCTTTGCCGCCGATGCCACCCTAGTGGGTAATACGGTGCAGTTTGTTACCAATGGTTTGAAAATAGGCGATTACCTGCCAGACGATTCGAATGAAGAAGTCGATATCATTGTTCGTTATCCAGAAGATAAGCGTGATATCGGCAAGTTTGATGAGCTGCGAGTTAAGACGGCGATGGGGATGGTACCTCTGACTAACTTTGCGAGTATCGTACCAGACCATAAGCAAGATACGATTCATCGCGTCGATGGGCATCGCATCATAAGCATCAAGGCAGACATAAAAGAGGGCTACAACCTTGCCCTTGAGTTGCCCAAGATTGATGAGGCGCTGAGCCAAATTGATTTTGTTGATGGTGTGGAGTTTAAGTTGCGTGGGCAAAACGAAGAGCAAGAGAATTCATCCGCGTTTTTGCAGTCAGCCTTCTTAGTTGCATTAGTCGTGATGGCGCTGATCCTAATTACTCAGTTCAATAGTTTTTATCAAGCGTTCTTGATCTTAAGCGCAGTGTTATTCTCAACTGTTGGGGTTTTTGCAGGATTACTGATCTTCCAACGTCCTTTTGGGGTCGTGATGTCAGGGATCGGCGTGATTGCCCTTGCGGGGATCGTGGTCAACAACAATATTGTATTGATTGATACCTACAATCAGTTGCGTCGGCGCGGCCTAGAGAAGCGAGAAGCAATATTACGCACAGGTGTTCAACGTTTAAGACCCGTCTTGCTCACTACGGTGACCACGATTTTAGGGTTACTACCCATGGTGTTGGAGATGAACATCGATCTGATCAATCAGAAAGTGGAGTTTGGTGCGCCAAGTACTCAATGGTGGTCACAACTAGCGACAGCAGTGTCTGGTGGGTTGGCGTTTGCTACCTTGCTCACTCTGGTGCTGACGCCTTGTTTGTTGATGTTAGGGCGAAATCAATTACCACAAGAGGATGACTCGCCGGTCGCTGCTGAGCAACCGTAAAATACTCAAGTGACTCTCGTAGAACTAAAAATAAAAAGCGCTGAATGATCAGCGCTTTTTTTCTAATTGTATGCCAACAGTTCGCGGTAGCGTTCCAGTTTCTTTAAACGTAGGTCGGCGTTTGCCATAAAGGTTTGCTTCGCTTTCCCGGTGAGAGATTTTGATTGTGGCAATTTTACGGTGCGAGCATTTTTATGTACGCCATTAACCAAAAACTCGTAATGGAGATGAGGACCGGTTACACGCCCAGTGCCACCTAAGGTACCAATAGTTTGTCCTTGTTTTACCCGCTGACCAGTTTTGACCATCCGGCGTTGTAGGTGTAGGTATTTGGTGATGTAGGTATTGCTGTGTTTTATAAACACATAGTTACCGTTGAACTGGTTGTAACTTGATTTTTGCACAATACCATCGCCAGCAGCCCAGATTGGTGTACCTACAGGTGCGGCGTAATCCGTCCCTCGGTGCGCTCGGACTTTCCCTGTGACTGGATGGCGTCGAGTTGGATTAAAGTTAGAAGTCACACGACGAAAATCGAGCGGAGAGCGGAGAAACGCTTTCTTCATTGCTCGACCATTCTCATCAAAATAGTTACCGGTTTTATCATCCAAAATGGCTTTAAATGTATCGCCTTGGTTGGTAAAAATTGCGGCGATAATTTGACCGCGCTCTACCACTTCACCTTCAACAATCTTTTCTTGGTAAAGAATCTTAAAGCTATCTCCTGAGCGAATATCGAGCGCGAAGTCAATATCCCAACCGAAGATACCGGCTAGCTCCATGATCTGATTTGCGGTTAATCCTGCGGACTTTGCAGCATTCCAGAAGTTAGAAGTGATCGAGGCTTCTGCGTAGTTGTATTGATAGTTGACCTCTTTGCTCTCGATGCCGCCTTGGTAGCCATCCGCTGTTTGGGTGATGACATAAGCTTCATAAGTATTAATTGGGCGTCGGATCTGCACTAAGTCATTATTGGCATCAAAACCAAACTGTAATACGTCACCGGGACGTAGCTTGGTTAACTGCGCTTTAATTTCTTTTCCCGAATTCGTTAGGTTATACAGCAGTCGTGATGAGAGTCCGGCGCGTTGGAAGACAACTGCAGCACTTTCACCAGAACCGACAGTAAACTTTTTCCACTCAAGTTGAGCCAATGGAGAAGTTTGCGTCGCGAGCGTTAAATTGGCGCCTTCAATTTCCAATGGATAAATTTTACCCACGTCGTAAAAGCCTTTTTCTTGGCGCAAAGACTGAGGTTCGGGTAATGCGAGCGCAACACCGATCAAGGCAATAAATAGGATAATCAGCGCTCGATGAATCCTTGGTAATCGAGCAAAAAGAGACAACATCGTATGTCCGTACTAAAAATTCGACAAAAAAAGCTAACTGCCTAGTCTAACTGGTTTCAAAAAGCATCGCTATTCAAGTAAGATGTAAAATTATCGAATTTTTGCCAAATCTGTGGGAGTGAACAAGAATGGCGAGTATTGAAGCAGCACTGGCCGAGATTAAGCGCGGTGTAGAAGAACTGATCCCTGAAGATGAACTGATTGCGAAGCTGAAAGAGGGACGTCCTCTTCGCATTAAGCTAGGTGCCGATCCAACAGCACCAGATATCCATCTTGGTCATACGGTTATTTTTAACAAACTGCGCACGTTCCAAGAGCTTGGACACGAAGTTACCTTCCTAATTGGTGACTTTACTGCGATGGTTGGTGACCCATCAGGTAAAAATACTACCCGTCCACCGCTAAGCCGTGAACAGGTTCTACAAAATGCAGAAACGTATAAAGAGCAGGTGTTCAAGATTCTTGACCCAGCTAAAACGACGATTTCATTTAACTCTGAGTGGCTATCTGAACTAGGCGCTGAGGGTATGATCCGCCTTGCTTCGCACCAAACTGTGGCGCGTATGCTAGAACGTGATGATTTTAAAAAGCGTTATGCTGGTGGTCAGCCAATTGCTATTCATGAGTTTATGTATCCGCTGCTTCAAGGTTATGACTCAGTTGCAATGGAAACTGACGTAGAGCTAGGTGGTACTGACCAGAAGTTCAACCTGCTAATGGGTCGTGAACTGCAAAAAGCTAATGGTCAAAAACCGCAAGCAGTACTGATGATGCCTCTTCTTGTTGGCCTAGATGGCGAGAAGAAGATGTCTAAGTCAGCAAACAACTACATCGGTATCAGCGAAGCACCAAGCGAGATGTTTGGTAAGATCATGTCAATCTCTGACGATCTAATGTGGAGCTACTACGAGCTACTATCATTCCGCCCGCTGGGTGAGATTGTACAGTTCAAAGCGGATGTAGCTGAAGGCAAAAACCCACGCGACATCAAAATCTTGCTTGCGAAAGAGATCATCGCTCGCTTCCACACTGAAGCAGATGCAGACGCTGCAGAGCAAGAGTTCATCAACCGTTTTGCTAAAAACCAAATTCCTGAAGATATGCCAGAGTTTGAGTTTGCAGCAGAAACGCCAGTGGCTAACTTGCTAAAAGAAGCGGGTCTATGTGCTTCAACTTCTGATGCAATGCGCATGGTTAAGCAAGGCGCGGCGAAGATGGATGGTGAAAAAGTTGCTGATGCAAAACTAACACCAGCAGCGGGCACTTATGTATTCCAAGTGGGTAAACGTAAGTTTGCTCGTATTACGATTAAGTAATCATTTATCTATGATTAATAAAGCGCCGTTATCGGCGCTTTTTTTATGCTATTTATCGCGATTTTTGTCTGTAATTTCAGCACAGTTTTGCTATCATGCTCGCGCTGCGAGAAGTGCAGCGATTTTGGAGACTTTTATGAACAATACCGACCATCCCCCTAGTATGAGGGGAGAAAAATAACCCGCTTCGGTATTGGCGTTTCCTCGTCTCTACCCAACGGGTAGAGCATCTTTTTGATCCCTCTTTTATTTTTCTCCTCTCTTTTCTAGATTCCAATATAGCCTTAATCAGAGTTCACTGTGTTGAGTTGTCGCTCATCAGGGAGCTGGGTGTTTTTCTGTTTTTGTCGGCAGACATCAGTGGGTGGCTATATTTGATGGTCGTTACCTTAAGCTAATCGGGAGATTCGCCCATGACGGTAATGAATAACATCTACGTGGAAAACTCACCAAACTTTTCAGTTGAGGAAATTGGTGCTGCAAGGAATGCATTTTTAAAATATGACCAAGCGCAGCAAGTTGATCTTCTCAAGGTTATGCCATTAGAAGAAGCGGTCGCGATCTTGCAGCATTGCTCAGTGGGCTATGTACAGCGGCTGATCTCTGATTTGGCGTTGCAGGGTAAAGATAAGTTGGCACGCCACTACGCAAACCGATTGGGATTGATTTACTCAGAAGGTATGCCAAGTCAAAGTTACTTGACCACCTCAGTTGGACAGCACGTTAAACAACGCATCGGTTGGATCATTGGTCTAGCACTTATGGGGATCTTATCTGGGCTTATTATCGCTCAATATGAAGATACCTTAAGTCAACTGGTGCTATTGGCGGTTTACATGCCTGTTATCGCTGCGGCGGGGGGCAATACCGGTACTCAAGCTGCAACGATAGTAATTCGTGGTCTGGCAACAGGAGAGATACGTAAACGGCAGTGGTTGTCCGTGTTGTGGAAAGAGAGCCGTGTGGCGATTTGCTTAGCCGTTGCTGTCGCGCTAGTGATTGTTGGACGAGTATTGATCTTCAGTGATATCAACAGTGCCGGTGGTTTTGATATTTATAGGGTTGCTTTGGCGATTGCCGTTGCGCTGTTTGTTCAAGTCACACTATCGACTTCATTGGGTGGTTTACTGCCGATTCTAGCGCGAGTGTGTAAACTGGACCCAGCGGTGCTTGTGAGTCCAGTATTAGCGTCAGTTGTCGATATTTCAGGTATGTGGATTTACTTTAGCGTAGTCAATTACTTCTTAGGACTAAACTGACTGTATTTGAGCACATCCTGATAGAACATTTGTTCAAACTGAGTGATTGGGGCGATGGTAGGTTTATCATCGCCCTTTTTGTCTGGTAAGTAGTCGGCGACAAACTGTACAAACAGCGTTGTTGGTTGGCCTGATTTATCTAAGCCATAACCTGCCATATTATAGCTACCATAAACCGAACCACTTTTGGCGACTAATTGACCCTTGATTGGCGCATTCCGCATACTGCTGCGGTACTTCAGTGTTCCGTTCTCACCAGCGGTGGGCATCAAGTCGACCAATCCTAATGTTTTGTCATGTTGCCAGATATAGCGCAGCACTGCCGCCATATCTTCACTGGTAAAACGGTTATTTCGCGAGAGTCCCGAGCCATCGGTGATCTTATTACGTTCTAGGTTAATCCCCGTCTGCTCGAGAATGACTTGTTTGATGGTTTGTGTCCCATTGTTATAGCTACCCGCTTGAGAAAAGTATTTGGCACCTAATGCTTTGGTTAGGTTGTCAGCGATGAGGTTGTCTGATTTTCTCAGCATGGTACGCAGTAAATCAGGCAACTTAGCGGAGTTATGGGTGGCTAACGGCTGATAATGGTTTGATGGGGGGGAGCCAATACGAATATTGCCATCAAGTTTTATATCAAGCTCACTTAGTAAGCTATGCACAGTGCGTTGTGTATATAGTGCCGGGTCTTGGACCGCAAACTTAAGAGGCAGGGGCTTACTGCGTTCAACAAGGCACCCTTGCAGTTGATAATGATTATCTGGCGAGACTTGCAGCTCCAAATCACAGCGAGTTTGCTCCTGTTGTTGTTTTGAGACAGTGATTGCTGTTGAGCTGACATAGATCGGAAAATGCTCTGGGGTATAGACGCGCGTTGAACCATTTTTGTTGGTGTAAATGGAGGCATTAACACAGTTTTCATCTAAAGAGACTGCGGAAGAAGGGGCGCTGTAGCAAACACCGATAATGTCCCAAGGCCACCCAATGGCTCTTTCGTACCCACTAAAGGCGCTATTATCTAACCAGATATCACCACGAATACGGCTAATACCTTGTTGTTTGCCTAAAGCCAGTAACTGTTTAAGATCTTCGCGTTGTAGGGTTGGGTCGCCACTGAAACGAATCACCACATCTCTTTGATCGCTCGCCAGTTCAGTTTTGAACTGGAAATCATCGCCCAATGCCAATTTAGTGGCTAATGCCGTGACCACTTTAAGGGTACTGGCTGGCGGAAAGAACTGGCTACGATTGGATGTAGTGAGATAAGGAGTTTCACCGTTAAGCGGCTCTATTGCGATGGAAACTCGACTTCCTTGGGGTAAGTAGTCGAGTGGTGCATAAGCTATGCTGTTGGTGGCGAACAAGGCAATGCTGCTAGCAAGAAGCAGGTGACGAGAAAAAGACATAATCTGAGTTAGTAGCCCGTTTGACGAGTGATGGTTTGAGTATATAAAAAAAACGCCTGCTAGCGAGCAGGCGTTTGATGTTTGTGACTCAAAGTCAGCAATTAGAAGTCGTAACGTAGACCTAGTGCTAGTTCGTCTTCAGAATCTGCTTTACCGATTTTGTGACCGTCAACGTTCTTATCATCTGCTGATAGAAGGTTGAAGTTGTACGATACATAACCGCGGAAGTTTGGCTTGAAGTAGTAAGTTGCATCAATTGCGATGTTATCTACAGCATCCGCTTTTTGACCAGAAGTTTTGTCTTTCGCTTCTAGGTAGTTGTATGTAGTGGTAAACACTGCTTGGTTGTAAGTGTATGCCGCTGCAAATTCGTAACCAGTGTTATCAATTTTCTCGCCGTTTGCTTTGTCTTTATCTTGACCATCAACAAACGTACCTGCGAAGTAGAAATCGTTGATAGTGTAAGATGCCGCTAGCATATATTGGCTACGATCCAATAGCACATCGTAATTGCCGCTGTCTTTTACGCTTTCAAATGCTTGGTTGCCATCTGCGTAACCTGCACCTAGTTTTACGCCGCTCTCGCCTAGCGCGTAGATTGCTGATAGTGAGTAGCCATCTGCATCGTTGTCAGATAGGTCACCATTAGCTGCTTCAAGACGGTCAGCAAAGCGGTAGCTTGCTTTTACACCTAGGTCAGCAAATTGACCTTTGTATGAAATCATGTTGTCTGAACGGTCTGCTACAGCGATTTTGTATGCTGCAGAGTTACCGTGGTAAGCCATGATATCCGTAAAGTCAGTGATAACGCCTAGTGCACCGTCGTTTTTACCGTAAGTGATTTCACCAAATGCACCACCTAGACCAGCGTATGCGTAACGGTTAGTTAGGTCGTTTGCGTCAGTATCAGTCGCGCGGCCATCATCGTTAGTGTTGAATTCACCTTCGTAGAAACCTACACCGTATAGACCGTCAGTGATTTGCGCTTTACCTAGGAAGTTTAGACGTACACGAGTCTTGTCTTCAGCTTTGCCATCTTTAAGTGATAGACGCGCTTCAGCGCGACCACCCATAGCGATCGAGTTGCCGTCTTGGTTGTAGATTTCAGAAGCGTTAGCGCCAGTTGCCAATGCTGCTGCTGATACTGCTAGGGCAATCAGAGTTTTGTTCATCTTAGTAATCCTAATTTATTGTCCATAAATATTGTTATGTCGAAATGAAGCAGAATTGTCCGGTACGCTTCGATTTCTTGCTTGAGTGCCACGCATACGTTTGACGTTTGATAAATCAATGAGTTGATGCTGAGGCATTTCGTGAATCAAGTTGTACCGCCAAAGTTCCCTATCTCGTTAGTAAAACGATATAAATTTGGATTTTGAACGCTGTTTTATTTGCCTGTTGTTTGTCTATGTGTATGTTATATAAAGTTTATTTTTGAATTTTTTCTTGCTGTTAAATTAGGCGTTATTTTGTTTTTTTTAGTCTTTTTGATTTAGAGTGAGGCGTGAGTTTGCATGTTTAGAAGTCAGAAATGTGACCGAATGTAAGATCAACACAGAGACAAATGGATTTAAGATGATTTAGCCGACAAGTTTGTTTACACTAGACTAAATGAATATGTGTATCGACTACCTAGTTCCTTGGAGCTGGGTAGTTTTATTTTGTCCAAAGCGTGCTTTGGCATAGAGGTATATGATGGAAAAGGTTCCAATGACAGTTGCTGGCGAGCAAAAGCTGCGCCAAGAACTTGATAGATTATTAAAGCTTCGTCCAAAGATTTCTGAAGCAATTGCAGAAGCGCGTGAATTGGGCGACTTGAAAGAAAACGCTGAGTATCATGCTGCTCGTGAAGAGCAGGGTATCTGTGAAGCTCAAATTCGTGACATTGAATATAAGCTATCTGTCGCGCAAGTTATCGACGTAACTAAGATGGAAAACACTGGTAAGATTATCTTTGGTGCGACCGTTACGCTGATTGATTGCGATACAGAAGACGAAAAAACTTACCAAATCGTCGGTGACGATGAAGCGGACATTAAGAGTGGCCGTATTTCAGTAAGTTCACCAATTGCACGAGGCCTTATCGGTAAAATGGAAGGCGATGAAGTTGTTATCTCTACGCCTGGCGGTGAGCGCGACTTCGAAATTGATCGCGTTGAATACATTTAAATGTATTGATTGGTTCAAATGCAAAAAGGTCGCCTAGGCGACCTTTTTGTTGCGTTGTCATCGAGCAATTACTTACGTGGAAGCTCGATTTTGCGCTCTTCAGTTTGGCGGAAAAGAATCAGTGTCTTACCGATCACTTGTACTTTTTCTGCACCCGTTTCACGAACGATAGCATCAATAATCAAAACTTTTGTTTCGCGATCTTCAGATGCGATCTTCACTTTGATCAGTTCGTGGTGATTCAGTGCAATTTCAATTTCCGCTAGAACAGCTTCCGTTAGTCCGTTTGCGCCTAGAAGCACGACAGGTTTTAAGCTGTGCGCTAGGCCTTTTAGGTGCTGCTTTTGTTTGGTGCTTAGGTTCATTACGCGGCCAATTTTCTATAGAATAAGGGTTGAAAAAAGCTATTTTAACGCCATCTAATGGCAAAGACTATAATTTATTGAGCAATAGGCGTCGCCTATTACAACAATAGCTCCATATTTGTCCCTTGTTGAGATTAAAATGAGTAAACAGAAACACTCGGCCAGTTCCGGCCGTTGGTTGAAGGAACACTTCGACGACAAGTATGCCAACGAAGCTCGTAAAAAGGGCTACCGTTCTCGCGCTTACTTCAAGATTGAAGAGATCCAAGCAAAAGATAAATTGTTGAAATCTGGGATGACTGTCGTCGATTTGGGCGCTGCTCCAGGTGGTTGGTCTCAATATGCTGCTAAAATAGTAGGAGAGGAAGGTCAGATTATTGCATGTGACCTACTTCCAATGGACCCAATTGCTGGTGTGAGCTTCCTGCAAGGTGACTTTAGAGACGATGCTGTACTTGAAGCTCTGCTCGAAAGAATCCAACCAGCGATGGTGGACGTAGTAATGTCAGACATGGCACCCAATATTGCGGGTAATAACTCGGTAGACCAGCCACGCGCTATGTATTTAGTTGAACTTGCGTTGGATATGTGTCGACAAGTTCTAGCCACAAATGGTAGCTTTGTCGTAAAAGTCTTTCAGGGAGAAGGATTTGATCAATACGTGAAAGAAGTTCGTGAAATGTTTACAACGGTAAAAGTTCGTAAACCTGACTCTTCGAGAGCGCGCTCCCGAGAAGTCTTTATCGTAGCCACTGGTTACAAAGGTTAACTATTTGCTTATCTAAGCGGTCGTTAACACTATAGCTACAGTCTAAGAACTGTAGTACCCTACCTTTAATTACAATTAGTTATCGCGAGGCTGACACCTTGAGTGACATGGCAAAAAATTTAATTCTGTGGCTAGTAATCGCCGTAGTGTTGATGTCGGTTTTCCAGAGCTTCGGGCCAAGTGAAAATAGCGGCAGAGCGGTTGATTACACTACATTCGTACAGGAAGTTGGCCAAGGCCAGATTCAAGAAGCAACTTTTAAAGATGGCGAGATCTCTTTCGTTCGTCGTGGCGGCGGTGCTAAATACGTTACCTACATGCCGGTGTACGATCAGAAACTTCTTGATGACCTAATCAACCAAAATGTGAAAGTACAAGGCACTCCACCAGAAGAGCAAAGCCTTCTAGGTACTATCTTCATCTCATGGTTCCCAATGATCTTACTGATTGGTGTATGGATTTTCTTCATGCGTCAAATGCAAGGCGGCGGCGGTAAAGGCGCAATGTCCTTCGGTAAGAGTAAAGCTCGCATGATGAGTGAAGAGCAAATCAAAACAACATTTGCTGACGTTGCAGGTTGTGATGAAGCAAAAGAAGATGTGAAAGAGCTGGTCGATTACCTACGCGATCCAAGTCGCTTCCAAAAGTTGGGTGGTAAGATCCCAACAGGTGTGTTGATGGTCGGTCCTCCAGGTACGGGTAAAACACTATTGGCAAAAGCGATTGCTGGTGAAGCTAAGGTACCATTCTTTACTATCTCAGGTTCTGACTTCGTTGAAATGTTCGTCGGTGTAGGTGCATCTCGTGTACGTGACATGTTTGAACAAGCGAAGAAAGCCGCACCTTGTATCATCTTTATCGATGAGATCGATGCGGTAGGTCGTCAACGTGGCGCGGGTGTTGGTGGTGGTCATGATGAACGTGAACAAACACTAAACCAAATGCTAGTAGAGATGGATGGTTTCGAAGGTAACGAAGGTATTATCGTTATCGCGGCAACTAACCGTCCTGACGTACTTGACCCTGCACTACTTCGTCCTGGTCGTTTTGACCGTCAAGTTGTTGTAGGTCTACCAGACGTTCGTGGTCGTGAGCAGATCCTGAAAGTTCACATGCGTAAAGTACCGCTAGCGGGTGATGTAGAACCATCGCTAATCGCACGTGGTACTCCAGGCTTCTCGGGCGCAGACCTAGCTAACCTAGTTAACGAAGCGGCTCTATTTGCTGCGCGTGGTAACAAACGCAACGTTTCTATGGTTGAGTTTGAACTGGCGAAAGACAAGATCATGATGGGTGCAGAGCGTCGTTCAATGGTGCTTTCAGAAGAAACCAAAGAATCGACTGCCTACCACGAAGCGGGTCACGCTATCGTTGGTCGTCTAGTTCCTGAGCACGATCCTGTGTACAAAGTGTCTATCATTCCACGTGGTCGTGCGTTGGGTGTGACTATGTACCTACCAGAGCAAGATCGCGTAAGTATGTCTCGTCAGCATCTAGAATCGATGATCTCGAGCCTATACGGTGGTCGTCTAGCTGAAGAGCTGATTTACGGTGCCGATAAAGTTTCAACAGGTGCTTCGAACGATATCGAACGTGCCACTGATATCGCTCGTAAGATGGTGACTCAATGGGGCTTCTCTGAAAAACTGGGTCCGCTACTTTATGCAGAAGACGAAGGTGAAGTGTTCCTAGGTCGCAGCGTGACGCAAACTAAGCATGTATCAGACGATACGGCGAAGTTAATCGACGATGAAGTTCGTAAGATTATCGACCGCAACTATGACCGTGCGAAGAAGATCCTAGAAGAAAACATGGATATCATGCACGCGATGAAAGATGCGCTAGTGAAATACGAAACCATCGACGCGGGTCAAATTGATGACTTGATGGAACGTAAAACCGACATTCGTGAGCCTGCTGGTTGGGCAGACAGTCTGAGCAACAAATCTGATGATAAGCCTCAAGCAAAACCTGAGGTGAAAGAAGAAGCTCAAGAGAAACCACAGCAGCCTGAAGAAACGGCAGAGCAACCAACTTCTCAAGAAAGCACTTCAACTGAAGCGACTGAGAAAAAAGACTCTGAGTAACCCGTTACTTAGTATTAAACCCCGAGGAAACTCGGGGTTTTTGTATTTATACCCAAGTCTACGATGAAAATTACAGCCAATAACAAAACACTCGACCTTTCCACACCGCAAGTGATGGCAATACTCAATGTTACGCCAGATTCATTTTCCGACGGTGGCAAATTTAACACCATTGAGAACGCCCTACAGCAAGCCGAAAAAATGATTGCGGCTGGCGTGTCGATTATCGATATCGGTGGTGAGTCAACTCGTCCCGGAGCACCGGATGTCAGTTTAGAAGAAGAGCTGGCACGTGTGATTCCTGTAATTAAAGCGATTAGAGAAAAACATGATGTGTGGATCTCAATCGATACCAGTAAAGCGGAAGTTATGCGCCAAGCAATACTGGCAGGTGCTGACTTGATCAATGATGTTCGCGCACTCCAAGAGCCAGGTGCTATCGAAGTGGCAGCGCAATCCGGTTTACCGATTTGCCTAATGCATATGCAAGGACAACCTCGTACTATGCAAGCGAATCCTCACTACGATGATTTAATGGCTGATGTCTGCGATTTTTTGCACGCCAGAATTGCTGAGTGTGAAAAGGCGGGTATCAAACGTGATAATTTGATCCTTGATCCGGGTTTTGGCTTTGGCAAAACACTAGAACACAATTACCATATGCTGGCTAACTTAGAAGCGTTCCATCAGTTTGGCTTGCCTGTGTTAGCGGGTATGTCGCGTAAGTCTATGTTATTTAGGCTTTTGGATAAGGCTCCAGCAGAGTGTATGGCAGCGAGTGTTAGTTGCGCGACTATCGCTGCGATGAAGGGCGCTCAAATTATACGCGTACACGATTTTGAACAAACGCTTGATGCGATTAAAGTGGTGTGTGCCACTTTAGACAATCAATAATTAAAAACAAAGGAATCCCCATGTCTGACAAAAGACGTTATTTTGGTACCGACGGAGTTCGTGGCAAAGTTGGACAGTACCCTATCACTCCTGATTTTGTTCTAAAACTTGGCTGGGCTGCTGGTCGCGTGCTGGCAAAGCAAGGCACCAAACAAGTCATCATTGGCAAAGATACCCGAATCTCAGGTTATATGCTTGAATCAGCACTTGAAGCTGGTTTAGCGGCGGCGGGTTTAAAAGCAACATTCACTGGCCCAATGCCAACCCCAGCGGTTGCTTATCTTACCCAAACTTTCCGCGCAGAAGCGGGGATTGTTATTTCGGCTTCTCACAACCCTTATTACGATAACGGCATTAAATTCTTCTCTTCAGAAGGCACCAAATTACCGGATGAAGTTGAACTGGCAATTGAAGCTGAACTGGACAAAGACATCGAGTGCGTTGAATCTGCGATGTTAGGTAAAGCGAGCCGTTTAACTGATGCGGCGGGTCGTTATATCGAGTTCTGTAAAGGCACATTCCCATCTGAGCTACATTTAACCGGTTTAAAAATCGTGGTCGATTGTGCTCATGGTGCCACTTATCACATCGCACCAAATGTGTTTAAAGAGCTTGGCGCTGAAGTGATTGCGATGGGTGTTGAGCCAAATGGTACTAACATCAACGATGAAGTCGGTGCTACGGATGTGCGAGCACTGCAAGCGCGTGTTGTGGCTGAAGGTGCCGATCTTGGTTTGGCCTTTGATGGTGATGGTGACCGTATCATCATGGTCGATCATCTTGGTAATAAAGTTGATGGTGACCAAATTGCCTACATCATTGCCCGTGATGCGATGCGTCGTGGCGAACTCAAGGGCGGGGTAGTGGGTACCCTAATGACTAACCTTGGGATGGAAAATGGCCTTAAGCAACTGGGTATTCCGTTTATCCGTGCAGCCGTGGGTGACCGCTATGTGATGGAGAAATTGCTTGAGAAAGGCTGGAAGATTGGCGCTGAAAACTCAGGCCACGTGATCCTATTGGATAAAGTGACCACCGGTGATGCAATTGTTGCTGCACTGCAAGTACTGGCATCGGTTGTCGGTAGCAACCTGTCACTGCATGAGCTATCTCAAGGTATGACGCTTTACCCTCAAGTTCTCGAAAATGTACGCTTTAGTGGAGACTCAAACCCACTTGAAGCGCAGGCTGTGAAAGATTCAGTTGCGCAAGTTGAAGCGACACTTGGTGAAAAGGGACGCGTGCTACTGCGCAAGTCGGGCACTGAACCTTTGATCCGCGTGATGGTAGAAGGTGAAGATGCGCAGCTTGTACAGAGTTCAGCACTGAAAATTGCCGACGCTGTAAAAGCGAGCTTCTAACCCACAAAGCAGAAATAGAGAGAGAAGCAGAGCCTTCTCTCTTTGTTTTTTAGGGGAATAGTGTGAGATTGCCCCTTTTTTGACCGTTTGAATCTCAAGTTGTGCTTTTTTGTCAATTTTCTCTTGTCAGTACTCATAGGTTTCGCTAGTATTGCTCCGCCTTCATTAAGGAGGTCGCTAGCCTTGTTTTGGAAGATTGACCAAAGCGGCGCTGGCCTAACAATTTGGAACATAGGTGGACAACATGTTTTCAGTTCTACTTGTGATTTACCTGTTGGCAGCGGTTGGTGTAATCGGCCTCGTGTTGATTCAACAAGGTAAAGGCGCAGATATGGGAGCCTCGTTCGGTGCAGGCGCATCAAACACAGTGTTTGGCGCAAGCGGCTCAGGTAACTTCCTAACCCGAATGACTGCAATTTTTGCAACAGTATTTTTTGTCATCAGCCTAGTGCTTGGTAACATGTCAACTCATAAAACTGAATCTCAGTGGGTTGACCCGACACAAGGTCAAGTTATCGAACAAACAGCTGATGATGTAGCGAGTGATGTTCCAGCTCCAGTGAGCGAAGAAATCCCGCAATAAGCGATTACGCTGCCGAGATGGTGAAATTGGTAGACACGCTAGCATGAGGTGCTAGTGCCTTAGGTGTGAGGGTTCGAGTCCCTCTCTCGGCACCATTGATTACAAACTTGTAAAACCTTGAGTTGAGCGTATAATGCTCACCAAGTCGGACGCGGGGTGGAGCAGCTTGGTAGCTCGTCGGGCTCATAACCCGAAGGTCGTCGGTTCAAATCCGGCCCCCGCAACCAATCCTCTGGATTAGGCAAGTTTGCGCAGAACGCTTTGCTTTCGTTTTGCGAGTTAAACAGCTAATGTTTAACACATCAGGGTCCAGCAATAAAAAACCCCGACTTAATCGGGGTTTTTTATTATCTAAATTTTTGTAATAGAAAATTTAGGTCTTGCTTGGAATTTAAATTGGGCTCTATGCCCTTTTTTTGTTTCTGGAGTGGTTCAAATGACTGGTTTAGAAAGACAACTAACTGAAATGCTTGAAGCGCCTGTAGAGGCGATTGGCTACGAGTTGGTTGGATTAGAATTTATTCGTGCAGGTGAGCACTCAACACTGCGTATCTACATTGATCACGAAAATGGTATTAATGTTGACGCTTGTGCAGAAGTGAGCCATCAAGTAAGCGCTGTTCTCGATGTAGAAGATCCTATTTCAGTGGCTTATAACCTTGAGGTCTCCTCACCGGGTCTAGAAAGACCACTATTTAAAGCTGCCCACTATGAGCAATTTATTGGTCATGAAGTGAGCATCGTTTTGAAGATGGCTGTTGGTAACCGTCGTAAGTGGAAAGGTATTATTCACTCGATTGATGGTGAAACCATCTCTGTTACTGTTGAAGGTAACGAAGAGCAGTTTGCGTTAAGCAACATTTCCAAAGCTAACCTGATCCCTAAATTTTAGGTCCCTAAAAATTAAAGCTTAGAGGCTAAATAAATGAGTAAAGAAATTTTAGCGGTAGCAGAGGCAGTATCGAACGAGAAAGGTGTACCTCGTGAACGTATTTTCGAAGCACTAGAAATCGCTCTAGCTACTTCTACTAAGAAAAAACGTGAAATCGAGATCGACGTTCGCGTTGCTATTGACCGTAAAACAGGCGAATTTGAAACTTTCCGCCGTTGGTTAGTGGTTGAAGAAGTTGAGTTCCCAACAAAAGAGATCTCTCTAGAAGCGGCTCGTTTTGATGATGAAACTGTTGAACTGGGCGACTACGTTGAAGACGAAATCGAATCAGTAACATTCGACCGCATCACGACACAAACTGCTAAGCAAGTTATCGTACAAAAAGTACGTGAAGCTGAGCGTGCACAAATCGTTGAACAGTTCATCGACAATGAAGGTGAGCTAGTGACAGGCGTTGTTAAGAAAGTTAACCGCGAAACAATCGTGCTTGACCTAGGTAACAACGCTGAAGCGGTCATTCTACGTGATGACCAACTTCCACGTGAAAACTTCCGCCCAGGCGACCGTGTACGTGGTCTACTTTACAAAGTTGCCCCAGAAGCGCGCGGCTTCCAGCTATTCGTAACACGTTCTAAGCCTGAGATGCTACAAGAACTATTCCGTGTAGAAGTGCCTGAAATTGCTGAAGAGATCATTGAGCTGAAAGGCGCTGCTCGCGATCCAGGTTCTCGTGCTAAAATCGCAGTGAAAACCAACGACAAACGTATCGACCCAGTGGGTGCATGTGTTGGTATGCGTGGTGCACGTGTACAAGCAGTATCTGGCGAGCTTGGCGGTGAGCGTATCGATATCGTGCTTTGGGATGATAACCCAGCACAGTTCGTTATCAACGCAATGGCACCAGCAGATGTTGCTTCTATCATCGTTGATGAAGATGCACACGCAATGGACATCGCTGTTGAAGCTGATAACCTAGCACAAGCGATTGGTCGTAACGGTCAAAACGTACGTCTAGCGTCTCAACTAACTGGTTGGGAACTGAATGTGATGACAGTAGCGGATCTTCAGAAGAAACACGCTGAAGAGTCTCAAGCGTCTATCGAAAACTTCATGAAGTACCTAGATATCGAAGAAGACTTTGCTCAACTATTGGTTGAAGAAGGTTTCTCAACTCTAGAAGAGATTGCTTACGTACCAGTAAACGAGCTTCTAGAAATCGACGGTCTTAACGAAGAATTAATCGAAGAGCTGCGTAGCCGTGCAAAAGAAGCACTAACTACACTTGCTCTTGCTCAAGAAGAGTCTTTCGAAGGTCTGGAGCCGGCTGAAGATCTACTTGGCCTTGAAGGTCTAGAACGTGAAATGGCATTCAAACTGGCTGCTAAAGGTGTTGCAACACTTGAAGACCTAGCTGACCAGGGTATCGATGATCTAGAAGGAATCGAAGGACTAACAGAAGAGCGTGCTGGTGAACTAATTATGGCTGCACGTAACATTTGTTGGTTCGGAGACGAAGAATAATATTCAGCAAGGAGGAAGCGGAATGACACAACTTACAGTAAAAACTCTGAGTGAAGAGATTGGCACGCCAGTTGACCGCTTAATAGAACAACTTGCTGACGCTGGTATTAACAAATCTAGCGGTGATGCGATTTCAGAAGGCGAGAAGCAACAGCTTCTCAGCCATCTTAAAAAAGAACACGGCGATACGTCGGGTGATTCAGCGCCTACACGCCTTACATTACAACGTAAGACTCGTAGCACTCTGAGTGTCAACGCTGGTGGCGGCAAGAGTAAAGATGTTCAAGTTGAAGTGCGTAAGAAACGTACTTACGTGAAACGCAGTTCAATTGAAGATCAAGCTAAACGCGAAGCTGAAGAAGCAGCTATGCGTGAGGCAGAAGAAGCGGCTAAACGTGAAGCTGAAGAAGCAGCTAAACGTGAAGCTGAAGCAAAAGCACAACGCGAAGCTGAAGAAAAAGCTAAGCGTGAAGCGGAAGCACAACGTAAAGCAGAAGCAGAGAAAGCGAATGCTGAACGCAGTGCTGAAGAAAAAATTAAGCAAGAAGCAGCGCGAAAAGAGGCCGACGAGCTTAAGCGTCGTCAGGAAGAAGAAGCCAAGCGTAAGGCTGAAGAGGATAGTCAGCGCAAGCTTGAAGAAGCTCGCGAGATGGCTGAAAAGAACCAAGAGCGTTGGTCTGCTGCAGAAGAGAAAAAGGGTGATATGGAAAATACAGATTACCATGTAACGACTTCACGTTACGCACGTGAAGCCGAAGATGAAGCAGATCGTAAAGTAGAAGGCGCTAGCCGTCGTCGTAAGCAGAAGAAAATGTCTGCTAAGACTGATGAGCAAGAGCGTGGCGGTCGTAACCCTCGTGGTGGTAAAGGCGGTCGTCAAAAAGGTAAGTTGGCGAAACCAAGTTCAATGCAACAGGCTTTCGATAAGACTGCCGCAGTAGCGAAAGCTGACGTTGTGATCGGTGAAACGATCGTTCTGTCTGAACTTGCGAACAAGATGTCTGTTAAAGCAACAGAAGTTATCAAAGTGATGATGAAGATGGGCGCAATGGCGACCATCAACCAAGTGATCGACCAAGAAACTGCACAACTTGTTGCAGAAGAGATGGGTCACAAGGTAGTTCTTCGCAAAGAAAACGAACTTGAAGAAGCTGTACTAAGCGATCGTGATAACAACGCTGAAGCTGTGCCACGTGCACCTGTTGTTACTATCATGGGTCACGTTGACCACGGTAAAACGTCAACACTTGACTACATCCGTCGTACCCACGTTGCTTCTGGCGAAGCTGGTGGTATCACACAGCACATCGGTGCATACCACGTTGAAACTGAAAACGGTATGATCACTTTCCTTGATACTCCTGGACACGCGGCGTTTACTGCAATGCGTGCTCGTGGTGCTCAAGCGACAGATATCGTTGTACTAGTTGTGGCTGCGGACGATGGCGTAATGCCACAAACAGTGGAAGCGATCCAGCACGCGAAAGCGGCAGGCGTTCCTCTGATTGTTGCTGTAAACAAGATCGATAAAGAAGACGCGAACCCAGATAACGTTAAGAACGAGCTAGCTCAATACGACGTTATTCCTGAGGAGTGGGGCGGTGAGAACATGTTTGTTCACATCTCTGCGAAACAGGGTACAAACATCGAAGGTCTTCTAGAAGCAATCCTTCTACAATCAGAAGTTCTAGAACTTACAGCTGTTGCTGAAGGTATGGCATCTGGTGTGGTTGTTGAATCTCGTCTAGACAAAGGTCGTGGTCCTGTTGCTACTGTACTTGTTCAATCAGGTACTCTGCATAAAGGCGACATCGTACTATGTGGTCAAGAATACGGCCGTGTACGTGCAATGCGCGATGAGCTAGGTAAAGAGATCACTGAAGCTGGTCCTTCAATCCCTGTAGAGATTCTAGGTCTTTCAGGTGTACCTTCATCAGGTGACGAAGCGACAGTGGTTCGTGATGAGCGTAAAGCGCGTGAAGTTGCAAACTACCGTGCTGGTAAGTTCCGTGAAGTGAAACTTGCTCGTCAGCAGAAATCTAAACTAGAGAACATGTTCGCGAACATGGCTGCTGGTGAAGTTGCTGAACTGAACGTAGTACTAAAAGCTGACGTACAAGGTTCTGTAGAAGCAATCGCTGACTCACTACTGAAACTATCAACTGACGAAGTTAAAGTTAACATCGTAGGTTCTGGTGTAGGTGGTATCACTGAAACTGACGCAGTTCTAGCAGAAGCTTCAAACGCAATCATCCTTGGCTTTAACGTACGTGCTGACGCTTCTGCTCGCCGTGCTATTGAAGCAGCAAGTGTTGATCTACGTTACTACTCAATCATCTACCAGCTAATCGACGAAGTTAAACAAGCGATGGGTGGTATGCTTGCTCCAGAATTCAAGCAAGAGATCATTGGTCTTGCTGAAGTTCGTGACGTATTTAAGTCACCAAAACTGGGCGCAATCGCAGGTTGTATGGTAACCGAAGGTTTGATCAAGCGTAACGCGCCAATCCGTGTACTACGTGATAACGTAGTAATCTACGAAGGTGAGCTTGAGTCACTACGTCGCTTTAAAGACGACGTTGCTGAAGTTAAGAATGGCTACGAGTGTGGTATCGGCGTTAAGAACTACAATGACGTTCGCGCAGGTGACCAAATCGAAGTATTCGAAACAGTGGAAATCAAACGTACACTGGATTAATTGACTAAAATTGCTTTAATGCAATGACTGGTTGTTGAATACGCCATGGGGGGCTGGGTTAACCATCCCCCCATTCTTTCTATATAAGAGAAGAATTATGTCAAAAGAATTTAGCCGCACGCAGCGCGTAGCACAGCAGCTGCAAAAAGAACTTGCGATGATCCTGCAGCGCGAAGTTCGTGATTCACGTTTGGGTATGGTTACCATCTCAGACGTAGAAGTCTCTCGTGACCTTGCTTACGCGAAAGTATTTGTGACTTTCCTATGCGTGGGTGAGCAAACACCGGAATCATGCCTTGCTGCTCTGCGCGAGCATGAAGTTCACATCCGCATGATGCTAGGTAAGCGTATTCGTTTACGTCTAACACCTGAAATTCGTTTCCACTACGACAACACTTTAGTGGAAGGTATGCGTATGTCGAATCTTGTGACTGAAGTTGTCACTAACGACAAGCAGAAGCAAAAAGATGCGGGTCGTGAGGACGAAGAGTAATGGCTCGTCGTCGCAAAGGTCGTCCTATTGATGGCGTGATCCTATTGGATAAGCCAACCGGTATTTCATCAAACGATGCGCTACAAAAAGTAAAGCGTATCTACTTTGCAGAAAAAGCGGGTCATACTGGCGCTCTGGATCCTCTAGCAACGGGCATGCTGCCAATTTGCTTAGGTGAAGCGACCAAGTTTTCTCAGTTCCTATTGGACTCAGATAAACGCTACCGCGTTATTGCCAAGTTGGGTGAGCGCACGGATACCTCTGATTCTGATGGTGAAGTGGTTGAAACTCGCCCAGTCGACGTGGATCTGGCTAAGCTAGAAGCGTGCATCGATAAATTCCGTGGTGAATCTGATCAAGTACCATCTATGTTCTCTGCGCTTAAGTACCAAGGTAAACCTTTGTACGAATACGCACGTAAAGGCATTGAGGTACCACGTGAATCGCGCAAGATCACCGTATACGAAATAGTACTGCATCGTTTTGAAGGCGATGAAGTGGAGATGGAAGTGCACTGCTCGAAAGGTACTTACATCCGCACTATCGTTGACGATTTAGGTGAAATGCTGGGCTGCGGTGCTCACGTAACTATGCTGCGTCGCACTGGCGTTGCGAAGTATCCTTATGAACGTATGGTAACGCTAGAGCAGTTGAATGAATTGCTTGAGCAAGCACATCGTGAAGAGATTGCACCGCGCGAGTTACTTGATCCTCTGTTGTTGCCGATGGATACCGCTGTCGAAGACCTACCAGAAGTGAACATGAATGCCGAGTTAACGGATTTAGTTCAACATGGTATGCCTGTACAAGTTGCTGGTGCGCCAGCAGAAGGTACGGTGCGCATGACAAGTGGCAAAGAAAAGCTCTTTATCGGTGTCGCGCAAATAGATGACAATGGTCGCGTCGCTCCGAAACGCTTAGTGGTATTCCGCGAGCAAGAGTAATCATTGCTTCAAACGCAAGACGAAAAAAAACCTGCTCATCGAGCAGGTTTTTTTATGCTTTAAACTACTACTTTGCTGGCTTTAGACCGGCATTGATATCGAGAATATCTTGCTCATTCAAAGAGCCGACTGCTTGGCGCAGTTGCAGTACGCTTATGATGTAATCATAGCGAGCGTTAGATAGGTTTTTGTTCGCATCGTACAGGCGACGTGTTGAGTCTAATACGTCAACAATCGTACGTGTACCCACATCAAAACCAGCTTCTGTTGCTTCAAGTGCCGATTGTGCAGAGACCACGGTTTGCTCATACGCACGTAGTGCACCAATCGAAGCGCTGATGTTGTTGTTAAACGCACGCACATCTTTTACTACGCTACGGTAGGTTGCTTCAAGTTGCTGACTTGCGGCGACATAACCAAACTCGGCTTCTTTGGTTGCAGAGTTAACTTTACCACCTAGGTAAAGTGGCAACGATAGATTCAAACCAACATTGAAGTTGTCTGCGTCGTAATCATCGCTAGAGTTTGAAACATCGCTGATACCATACTTACCATCTAGGCTAAGTGTTGGTAGGTGACCAGAGCTTGCTAGTGAAATTTGCTCTTTGGCAATATCTTGCGCAATACGGCTAGACAGCAAGTTTAGGTTCTTTTGCTGCGCATCTTTTAACATCTGGTCAATACTCTCTGCGGTCTTACTTGCAGAGAAGCGGTTGGTATCCAGCACATCTAAGTTTGCGTGTTCTTGCCCCGTGATTTCGCGCAAGCCTTCATAGCTGTTAGTTAGGCTATTTTGGGCTAGAACTTCATCGGCCAATACTGCATCGTACTGCGCTTGTGCATCATGTACGTCAGTGATCGCTGATAGACCTACCTCAAAACGCTGTTTTGTTTGCTCTAATTGGCGGCCAACCGCGGCTTTTTCTGCTTGAACAAAAACTAAAGTGTCTTGAGCGCGTAAAACATCAAAGTAGGCTTGCGATACACGCAAGATTAGCGCTTGTTGAGACGCGGCATACGCGGAATCAAGCTGACGTGCAGACATTTCTGCGATATCGAGTGTTACCCAGCTTGAGCGATCGTAGATCTCTTGAGAAAATCCAATGCCGGCAGCAAATGTATTTTTATCGCCGTCTAACGTTCCACGGCTTGTTGTATCTTGCTCACCACGATCAAGATCATAGCTCGCGCTTAAGCTAATCTGCGGTAACAGATCTGCACGGCTTTGATTGATTGCTTCAAATGCAGCATCACGTTCTGCAGCTGCCTTGAGCAATGTTGGATCGTTTTCTTTTGCTTGGTTATAGATATCTGCCAGAGTATCAGCCCAAGCGGAAGTACTAAGGCTACCTAGTGCTGCACTGATAAAAAGTGGAAGCAGTTTTTTCATGGGTTAGATTCCTGCTAAATATAAAATTGGGTTCTGCTGTTCATGAGTGTAACTCAAATTGGCGCTAATTCATTCTAAACTTTGCAATCTTTTACAATTAATTGACCATCTGTGCAATAAAAAAGATGCAAACTTAAATATTTTTAGAAAAATTATACAAAAAGTTGAGCTGAGTCGATGGAACAACTTTAAGACTCTCAGTAAACTATATGATTCATTGACAGGGGTGTTAAATGCAACAGTTGAATAATGATTCACCAATATTTTCCACACAAGATGTCGAAATAATATCAAAAGAGACGCTTTTCCAAGGCTTCTTTAAGATGGTCAAGTACCGTTTTAAGCATCGATTGTTTGAAGGTGGTTGGAGTGAAGTCATTGAGCGTGAAATGTTTGAACGTGGACATGCTGCGGCGCTGCTTCCTTATGATCCCACGACAGATAGTGTCGTGTTGGTTGAGCAAATTCGCGTTGGAGCCTTAGAGCATGAGAACCCTTGGCAGTTGGAAATTGTTGCTGGCATTATCGATAAAGCAGAGAGTGCAGAAAACGTAGCACGTCGAGAGGCAACGGAAGAAGCAGGCATAGAAGTTGGCCGGTTAAGTAAGGTGACATCTTATTATCCTTCTTCTGGTGGTTGCTCTGAACGTTTAGATGTTTTCGTTGGTGAAGTTGATGCATCGACCGCGTATGGCGTTCATGGGTTAGACTATGAAGGTGAAGATATTCGTGTCCATGTTGTGACTCGCGAGCAGGCATATCAATGGGTAGAAAGCGGTCGGTTTGAAAACGGCGCCTCTATTATTGCGCTACAATGGTTGCAACTTAACTACCAACGTTTACAGGCAGAATGGCAAGAGTAATAAATAGAAAACCGTATCATGTTGATTTGGCTGAATTGATGCGGGTTTATGAGACCAATTACGCCAAGTTAAACGCTTTGTTGCCCACTCAACCGAGCGTCGGCGATGTACGCTGCTATCAAGCGGCCAGCATGTCGTACCAAATACAAGTGGGTGAAGTCACAAAGTACACAACTTTGGTCGATATTTGTCAAAGTGATGACGTTCCTATATTTCCATTGCCGAAAATGTCTGTCAGGCTTTACCACGATGCTCGAGTAGCAGAAGTGTGTAGCAGTGAATACTTAAGTCGAGTGAAAGCTCGATACGATTATCCGAATGATAAAATGGTTCAAAAAGACGAAAAAGCACAGTTGAACCGTTTTCTAGGCGATTGGCTGTCGTTTTGTTTACGGCATGGAATTAGCCGCACGCCTCTGAATATTTAGGTTTTAAATTTGAAAGTGACGTCGAACACCAAAGTGAAAGACACAATTAAATTACTGCAAATCACCGATACTCATCTGTTTGAAGCGGAAGACGGAAGTCTGCTTAGCGTTTGTACAAACGAGAGTTTTAAAGCGGTCGTGGAAGCCGTGACTGATGAGAGTTTCCAGTTTGACGCCATTTTGGCGACGGGGGATATTTCTCAAGATCACAGCGATGCTTCTTACCGCCGATTTGCCGAAGGTATCAAGCCATTAAAACAAGATTGCTTCTGGTTACCGGGCAACCATGACTATAAGCCAAGTATGAACTCGGTGATGCCATCGCAGCAGATTATGCAAGTTGAACATGCACTGCTTGGCGAGCACTGGCAAATGGTTCTGCTCGACTCTCAAGTTGAGGGTGTTCCTCACGGGCGTCTAAGTCAAAGCCAATTGGCGCTACTAGAGAGCAAACTTGCTCAATATCCTGAGCGTCATACGCTTGTGCTATTGCATCACCACCCACTGTTGGTTGGTAGCGCGTGGTTGGATCAACATACTTTAAAAGATGCTGAGCAGTTCTGGCAGGTTGTAGAACGCCATAGTAATGTGCGCGCTATTTTGTGTGGGCACGTACACCAAGACATGCAGAAGGTGCACAGTGGCGCGACTGTGATCGCAACGCCTTCAACTTGCGTCCAGTTTAAGCCGAATAGTGACGACTTTGCATTGGACTCGTGTTCGCCAGGTTGGCGTGAGTTAGAGCTTCACGCTGATGGTAGTTTTGATACGCGAGTGAAGCGTCTCGAAGATGGGCTATTTGCACCCAATTTTGACTCTAACGGGTATTAACCCGTTAGGGACCCCTCTGCTAAATGAGAATCAGCGATTTAGAGAGAACTAATCGCGAGAGAGTCGAAACCATGAAACCCTCCTTGTTACTGTATATCCATGGGTTTAACAGTTCACCGTTATCCCATAAAGCCAATGTGATGAAAGGGTATTGCGATACGTATCGCCCAGACATCAAAGTTGTGATTCCTCAATTGCCGTGCTTCCCTGAGCAAGCCGCACAAACCTTGCTAGAACTTATTGAGCAATACCATTCTGACTACCAAATAGGTTTAGTGGGCAGTTCGCTCGGTGGGTATATGTCGACGTGGCTAAACAGCCGTTTTGGTTTTAAAGCGGTGTTAGTCAATCCTGCAGTAAAGCCTTATGAGCTGTTGCTGGATTATCTTGGTGAACAAGAGAATCCTTATACCCATGAGCGCTACACTTTAGAACATCGTCATATTGATGAGCTTAAAGCCCTTGATGTAGAAACACTCAACAACCCAAGCGATTTTTGGTTGTTGCAACAAACGGAAGATGAAGTGCTTGATTATCGTCAAGCGGTGGCGAAGTTTGCCTTATCAAAGCAGACGGTTGAGCAAGGTGGCGATCATAGTTTCATCGACTTTGAAAGATACCCGCAACCGATCATCGAGTTTTTAGGCTTATAACTCGAGTGATGAATTTTCTCTCAATGATAGTTGCTCAAATTTTTGCCATTCATTGAGGGAAGAGTCATAAATTTACTCGTTACTTACGTATCCCACTTGACATAAACTAGTCTCTTCCAGACTATGTTCACCCTATACTATTGCAAGTGTAAGACGCTTAGATATTCAGCAGTTGTGTCATTTTTAAAGCAAAATCACCTTCTCATTTCCAGCGCTCTGCAAAGTAACCAATTCAATTTCCATAACGAATTTCCGTATTATGACTGAACAATATAATGCTGGAGCCATTGAGGTTCTTAATGGCTTGGAGCCAGTACGTCGCCGACCAGGGATGTATACGGATACAGCGCGCCCAAACCATTTGGGCCAAGAAGTCATCGACAACAGTGTCGATGAAGCGCTTGCCGGACATGCCTCCAAGGTACAAGTGATTCTGCATGCAGACCAATCATTGGAAGTCATTGATGATGGCCGTGGTATGCCGGTTGATATTCACCCTGAAGAGAAAGTTTCTGGGGTTGAGCTTATCCTTTGTAAACTCCACGCGGGTGGTAAGTTTTCTAATAAAAACTACCAGTTCTCAGGTGGTTTGCACGGGGTAGGTATTTCGGTAGTAAACGCGCTATCTAAACGTGTAGAGGTCACTGTAAGACGTGACGGTCAAGTGTATGAAATCGCTTTTGAACATGGTGATAAAGTTTCTGACCTAACGGTGACGGGCACTTGTGGTCGTCGTAACCGAGGGACCAGTGTGCACTTTTGGCCTGAAGCGAAGTACTTTGATTCAGCCAACTTCTCTGTGACACGCTTGGTTAATAACCTGCGTGCGAAAGCGGTGCTTTGTCCTGGTCTTGAAATTACCTTTAGCGATAAAGTGAATGGTAAAGACTACCAGTGGTTGTACGAAGACGGTCTGAAAGATTACCTCGCTGAAGGTGTCAAAGGCTACCCAGTGTTACCAGAAGAGCCATTTACTGGTGAGTTTTCTGGTGAAACGGAAGCGGCAAACTGGGCTGTGATCTGGCAACCGGAAGGCGGTGAGATGATCACCGAAAGCTATGTTAACTTGATCCCTACCGCACAGGGTGGTACCCATGTGAATGGTTTACGCCAAGGCTTGTTGGATGCGATGCGTGAATTCTGTGAATTCCGCAATCTACTGCCACGTGGTGTGAAGCTAACGGGTGATGACGTGTTTGATCGCTGTTCATACGTGTTATCGGTCAAGATGCAAGATCCGCAGTTCGCAGGCCAAACCAAAGAGCGTCTTTCTTCGCGTCAAACGGCAGCGTTTGTTTCTGGTGTGGTGAAAGATGTCTTCAGCTTGTGGCTCAATGAAAAGCCACAACTCGCCGAGCTACTGGCGGAAGTCTGTATTGCTAACGCACATCGCCGTATGCGCGCGAGCAAAAAAGTGGTGCGTAAGAAAGTGGCATCAGGCCCGGCGCTACCGGGTAAACTCACCGACTGTTCTGTACAAGATTTAAATCGTACTGAAATCTTCTTTGTGGAAGGGGACTCGGCGGGCGGCTCGGCGAAACAAGCTCGTGACCGTGAGTTCCAAGCGGTGATGCCATTACGTGGTAAAATCCTCAATACTTGGGAAGTCTCGGCAGATCAAGTGTTGGCTTCGCAAGAAGTACACGATATTTCGGTTGCGCTGGGTATCGACCCCGATAGCGACAATCTAGAGAGCTTGCGTTACGGTAAAATCTGTATCCTTGCCGATGCGGACTCAGACGGTCTGCACATTGCCACGCTGTTGTGCGCACTGTTTACCCGTCATTTCCGGGCGCTGGTAGAAGCGGGGCATATTTATGTTGCCATGCCACCGCTGTATCGAATCGACTGCGGTAAAGAAGTGTTCTACGCCCTTGATGATGATGAAAAAGAAGGCATCTTAGAGCGTCTGTCGAAGAAGAAAGCCAAAATCAACGTACAGCGATTTAAAGGTCTGGGTGAAATGAACCCACTTCAACTGCGTGAAACTACGATGGATCCAAACACTCGCCGCTTGGTACAGCTCACTATTGATGATAGCGATGCGACCATGGAGATGATGGACATGCTGCTGGGTAAAAAGCGCGCGGATGATCGCCGCTCATGGCTACAGAACAACGGCGATATGGCAGAGGTTTAACGGATGTCTACAGAAATTACTTATGATGGCGTTGAACAGTTGCCAATGCGCAAGTTCACCGAAGACGCTTATCTAAACTACTCAATGTACGTCATTATGGACCGTGCGTTGCCATATATTGGTGACGGTTTAAAACCGGTTCAACGTCGTATTATTTACGCGATGTCAGAGCTTGGTCTTTCGGCGTCGGCGAAATACAAAAAATCTGCTCGTACTGTTGGTGACGTGTTGGGTAAATACCACCCGCACGGTGACTCAGCGTGTTACGAAGCGATGGTACTGATGGCTCAGCCTTTCTCTTACCGCTACCCATTGGTTGATGGTCAAGGTAACTGGGGTGCGCCAGATGATCCGAAATCATTCGCGGCGATGCGTTATACCGAAGCCAAATTGTCTAAGTTTGCAGAGGTTCTGCTGGGTGAATTAGGTCAAGGTACCGTTGAATGGCAACCAAACTTTGATGGCACGATGAAAGAGCCACAAATGTTGCCAGCGCGTTTGCCCCATATCCTACTGAATGGGGTAACCGGTATTGCGGTAGGTATGGCTACCGACATTCCCCCACACAACGTGCGTGAAGTGGCGGAAGCGACGATTCATATGATCGACAACCCGAAAGCGGAGTTGGCGGATGTGATGCAGTTCGTTAAAGGCCCTGACTACCCAACAGAAGCCGAGATTACGTCGCCACAGGCAGAAATCGAGAAGATCTATCGTACTGGTCGTGGCAGCATCAAGATGCGTGCTGTATGGCATAAAGAGGGCTCTGATATTGTTATCACAGCTCTGCCACACCAAACCTCTGGCGCGAAACTGCTTGAGCAGATAGCTAACCAAATGCGCGCGAAGAAACTGCCAATGGTGGAAGACTTGCGTGATGAGTCGGATCACGAGAACCCAACGCGTATCGTAGTTGTGCCGCGCTCAAACCGTGTTGATTGCGATCAGTTGATGAACCACCTGTTTGCTTCGACCGATTTGGAAAAGAGCTTCCGTGTTAACTTGAATATGATTGGTCTAAACAATCGTCCGCAAGTTAAAGGCTTAGTACAAATTCTCTCTGAGTGGATTGAGTTCCGCCGCGGCACCGTGACTCGTCGTTTGCAATACCGCCTAGATAAAGTATTAGCACGCCTACATATCTTAGAAGGTTTGTTGGTTGCGTATTTAAACCTAGATGAAGTGATTGAAATCATCCGTACTGAAGATGATCCAAAAGCGGTGCTTATGGCGCGCTTTGGTATTACGGATATTCAAGCGGACGCAATTCTCGATACCAAACTTCGTCATCTTGCTAAATTGGAAGAGATGAAGATCCGTGGTGAGCAAGACGAGTTAGAAAAAGAACGCGAAAAACTAGAACAGCTATTGGGTTCTGAGCGCCGTCTAAACACCTTGCTGAAGAAAGAAATTAAGGCTGATGCTGAGAAGTATGGCGATGACCGCCGTTCTCCGCTGGTGGAACGTGCTGAAGCAAAAGCTCTCACTGAGCGCGATCTAGTACCAAGTGAGCCGATTACTGTGGTTCTTTCTGACAAAGGTTGGATCCGCCATGCGAAAGGTCATGATGTGGATGCTCAAGGTCTTAGCTACAAATCTGGCGATAGTTACCTCGCACATGCACGAGGTAAGAGTAACCAACAAGCGGTATTCTTGGGGAGTGACGGACGTAGTTATTCGCTTGAGTCTCACTCGTTACCTTCTGCCCGCAGTCAAGGTGAGCCAATTACGGGCCGCTTGAATATTGCGCCGGGGACCTCTGTACGCCAAGTGATCATGGGTGAAGAATCTCAATTATGGTTAATTGGTTCTGATGCTGGTTATGGGTTTGTTTGTAAAGGCAGCGATCTGTTGTCGAAGAATCGCAGTGGTAAGGCATTAGTCTCTCTACCGCAAAACTCGGAAGTGATGACACCACAGACAATACGCGATTTAGACAGTGATGAAATCTTAGCGATCACCAACCAAGGGCGTATGTTGCTATTCCCGATTAAGGAACTGCCGCAACTTGGTAAAGGTAAGGGTAACAAGATCATCAACATCCCTGCAGCCAAGGCAAAAGAGCGAGAAGAGATCGTTTCGCATCTTATCTCGATACCTAAAGAAAGCTCGATTACTCTCTATGCAGGTAAGCGTAAGTTAGGTTTGAAACCTTCTGATTTGGAAAACTTCCGCGGTGAGCGCGGTCGACGTGGTGCACTACTGCCTCGCGGCTTGCAGCGAGTCACACGTATTGAAATTGATACCGGTGACGACTCCAGTGAAGAGAGCGCTGACGAGTAATCCTCGGCAAAATAAAAACCAGCCTATTGGCTGGTTTTTTTATGCTTGTTGAGCGGGCTAGAGAAGGCTCTGCGACTATTCTCTTTTATCCTCAGCAACCGTGACAGGAACGGTCATCTCCTCACCTTTACGTAGTAGGACAATATCCACGGTTGTACCAGGGCGTAGCTCTGTGACAATCTCCATCACACTCTGACGACCGTTAATCTTTTGCCCATCAATCTTTAGGATAATATCTTGTGATTGAAAGCCTGCTTCTGCTGCCGGACCGTTAGGATCAACGCCTAAAACAATAATGCCACCAAGGTGTTCGTTACCGAGTAAACGAGCCGTAACAGAGGTGATATCTTGACCATCAACACCAATGTAGCCACGGATGACTCGCCCATCGGCAATGATCTTTCTCATGATAAGGTCGGCGAGTGAATAAGGAATGGCAAACGAAATACCGTAGGTTTCAAGATCCGTTGCTTGTTGAAACGAAGCGGTGTTAATGCCAACTAACTCACCACGAGTATTCACCAATGCACCACCGGAGTTTCCTTCATTAATCGCCGCATCGGTTTGAATAAAGGCTTGACGGCCTCCCGCACTGATTGACGAGCGACCAGTCGCGGAGATGATACCAAATGTAGTGGTTTGACCTAGGTTGTAAGGGTTACCAATCGCCAAAACAATATCACCCACTTTGGCTTTATAATCTGGGTTGAGTGGGATAACGGGTAGATTGGTTCCCTCAATACGCAGGATGGCGATGTCAGTGCGGCGGTCTTTACCCACTAACTGAGCGGCGGCAACACGACCATCTTGCAGTGCCACAATGATTTGATCGGCTTGAGCAACCACATGGTAGTTGGTAATGATATAGCCCTTGTCGCTGACGATAACACCAGAGCCTAAGCCTTGAGTCAGCAGTTTAGAGCGATCTTCTTCGGTATATTTTCGGCTATAGATGTTGACGACCGCTGGGGCTGCTTTACGCACCGCATCATTAAAGGAAACCTTTAAGGTCGCCATATCATTGATAGGGTGGGTAATGGTATCTGGCAGGACGTTGGTACGCAGTGATGGCACTGCTAAAAGCAGCAGTGCAGCAGTCGCGAGACCAATCCCCACTGAACGCAAAAGAAAACCGAGCATACCTTCCCCAAACAAATCACAGATAGAATAAAATCAGAAGGATAGCATTATATAAAAAAGACAGCGAATTTCTCCGCTGTCCTTGTTAGTTTAAAGCGTGTTTTGTCAAATTTAGCGCACGACGAGATAGATCGAACGGTCACCTCGATGAATATTCAGCGCTAATACACCTTTGTGTTTTTCCACAATCGCGCGAAACTCTGCAAGATTTTTCACTCTTTGGCGGTTCACGCCGATAATGATGTCATCTTTTTGCAATTGATAACCTTCAGCCGGTGAACCTTCGGCTACCGCTGTTACTTTAACCCCTTGCACTTTGTCACTGGCATTGGTGTTGGTTAACTCTGCACCCGCTAAACCATCATGAAGTTTGTCTGCGGTGGTTTTCACGTTAGTCTGCTCACCAAGTACCACGTCAAAGTTTTTCTCTTTGCCATCACGTAACACGCCGAGTTCAATCTCTTTGCCCGCACCAAGCGTACCAATTTTCGCACGCAGTTCGTGGAAGGTACTGATCGCTTTACCATTCACTGAAACGATAATATCGCCCGCTTTCAGTCCCGCTTTTTCTGCGGCACTATCCGGCATGATCTGGCTGACAAAGGCACCTTTACTTGACTCATACCCCAGAGCCTCTGCAAGTTCAGAGGTGACTTCGCCACCTTGAACCCCAAGCATGCCGCGTTTCACTTCACCAAACTCGAGAATTTGTTCTGCAAGATTTCGCATCATATTGGACGGAATGGCGAAGCCAATCCCAACGTTGCCGCCATTTGGCCCTAGGATTGCGGTGTTGATACCAATCAACTCACCGTTGAGATTGACCAGCGCGCCACCGGAGTTCCCGCTGTTAATGGCCGCGTCGGTTTGAATAAAGTTTTCAAAGTTCTCAATATTTAAACCACTGCGACCAAGTGCGGAGACAATCCCGGATGTTACGGTTTGACCAAGACCAAAAGGGTTACCGATAGCTACGGTAAAATCCCCAACTCGAAGTTGGTCTGAATCTGCGAGTTCTATTTGGGTAAGATTTTTCGCTTCTTCCAGTTTTAGCAATGCGATGTCAGCCATTTCGTCACCACCGATGAGTTCAGCATCGTATTCGCGACCATCATGTAGCTTGACCTGAATGGTTTCAGCGCCTTTGATTACGTGGAAGTTTGTAACGATATAGCCTTTCTTAGCATCAACAATCACGCCTGAGCCAAGCCCTCTAAATGGGCGCTCTTGTAACTGTTCGGCAGGGAAATCAGGACCAAAGAAAAAGCGGAACTGTTCAGGGATGCGTTGTCGAGAGACCTGTGTGCCTTCCACATCAATGCTGACCACTGCTGGGGTGACTTTCTCTAACATTGGGGCTAATGAGGGCAATTGCTCCCCGCCAACGGAAAGAGGTAATGCGGCTGAAGCAGGTAACGGTGTGATGATCGAACTTAAGCTTAGAGATAGCGCAGTTAAGACAAGCAAAGGCTTTTTCATCGAATAACTCCTATAAAGTGAGGACCTATTATGAGCCAACGAATGGAGGGCATCCGTTGGCTCTGTCGTGTTCGACTATTTACGTAATAAATAGCAGGACAATAGTTACTTATGGGAGATATGACTCGAAAAAAACAACTTAGTTCACAAGTTAAGCAATTTATTCTGTGACTAAGAAGCTTTTTTTCCGCTTTCACCATCTGGTGAATCTAAATACTCTTTCTTTTCTTCTCGTAGCAAACCAGTTGCGCCGTTAGCGTAATCTTTCGGTGCGTCTTCTAGTGACTGATCGGCACTATTTGAAGCGTTTTGCTGAGCGACTTTCTGCGCGAATGGGTTATCTTGCGCAGGAATGTTTGGTAAAAGCTCTGATGACGTCTTTGACATGTGTTGGTAGAGCTTGGTGTACTCTTTGCCGAGCGAATCGAGCATTTCAGCAGTTTGTGCAAAGTGGTCAGTCAGTTCTTGTTTTTGCTGTTCTAACTCAAACTTCGCGGTTTCTAAATCTTTGTAGAGGTTTTTCTGTTTCTTGTAATTAGGTGCTGTAAGACGAGAAATAGCAAATCCAATTACTGCGCCAACTAACAGGCCAGCAAGGGCATAGATCCAAGGCATAATTGCTCCTTATTATTTGTTTTACATGTTGTTTACCTAGTGGTTACACATGCTCATGTCACATGGTACTATGAGAAATTAAACCAATAAAGAAAAATGCGTGTGACCCTATCCAGCGAAACTGCGCAAAATTTATTATAGAGCAGCAAGAGTGGATAGCTAGGTATTGCACTGAAACGAAGGTCTAGCCCATGACACCCTTAGCAAAATATCAAGCTGATATTACGCTGCATAATTTTCAGCAAGACAGTGCTCAACTGCGAGCTGTCGAAGCGCTTGATGCGCTCTATCATCAATTTATTGATTATCAACAAACCCCTACGATTGCCATACCCAAATGGAAAAGTTGGCTAGGCAAAAAAGCACCAGCCCCGCAAGCGCCGAAAGGGCTCTATTTTTGGGGAGGCGTTGGACGAGGGAAAACCTATTTAATGGATACGTTTTTTGACGCCTTGCCCAGCGACAAGAAAATGCGTGTCCACTTCCACCGTTTTATGTTGCGGGTACATGACGAGCTGAATGCTCTTGCGGCAGAAACTGACCCACTTGAGAGTGTGGCGGATAAGTTTAAAGCTGAAGCAGACATCATCTGCTTTGATGAATTTTTTGTCTCGGATATTACCGATGCGATGATTCTTGGTACTCTGTTTCAAGCACTATTTGCCCGAGGGGTGATTCTAGTCGCGACCTCAAATATTCCACCACCAGAGTTGTATCGCAATGGTTTACAACGAGCGCGTTTTTTACCTGCGATAGCACTGATAGAGCAAAATTGTGACGTGATTAATGTCGACAGTGGGATTGATTACCGTCTGCGGACTTTGCAACAGGCTGAGATCTATCATTATCCACTGGACCAAACGGCGGCTGCCAACATGCAGCGTTATTATCAGCAACTTGCTGGGGAAGGAAAGCAAAGTCAAAAGCAGATTGAAATAAATCATCGCTTGATTGATGTTGAGCACGCAGCAGATGGTGTTTTGCATGCGACCTTTGCTCAGCTTTGTCAAACGGCCCGCAGCCAGAACGACTATATTGAGCTCTCTCGTATTTACCATAGCGTACTGCTGGCTAATGTAGTGCAAATGGATCGCACGCTTGATGATGCTGCTCGCCGTTTTATTGCATTAGTTGATGAGTTCTATGAGCGTAATGTGAAGTTAATCATTTCAGCTGAAGTGGATATGGCAGAGCTTTATACTCATGGTCAGCTTGAGTTTGAATTTAAGCGTTGTCTTTCGCGTTTAACTGAGATGCAAAGTCATGATTACCTCGCGCTAGAACATTTGGCGTAAGTAAACTGAAAATTAGCCTTTGCAGTAAAAAGTGAGATCTTTCTTAAAAAAAAGAGATGATTTTTTCAGCTCACTTCTCTATAATCCTGCGACCCACCGTTACTGCAGACCTGATATCGAAGTTATTTCGGAATGAGGTCGAGAGTGCCAACCGCTCGAAGGGGTGATGACTGGGCTCTTAGACAGTGTGGGAGTACATGGGTACTCCTGTAAAAGTTTAAATTTAAATTAACGGGTTATTATTAGCATGAAAACTTTCGTTGCTAAACCAGAAACTGTAAAACGCGACTGGTACGTTGTAGACGCTGAAGGTAAAACTCTTGGCCGTCTAGCAAGTGAAATTGCATCTCGCCTACGTGGCAAACACAAAGCTGAATACACTCCACACTGTGACGCTGGTGACTACATCATCGTTATCAATGCGGAGAAAGTTGCTGTAACTGGTAACAAAGCTAAGAACAAAGTTTACTACCGTCACTCAGAGTTCCCTGGTGGTCTTAAATCAATCACTTTTGAAAAGCTGATCGATCGTAAGCCAGAAATGGTTCTTGAACTAGCGGTTAAAGGTATGCTACCACGTGGTCCTCTAGGCCGTGCTATGTACCGTAAGCTGAAAGTTTACGCTGGCGCTGAGCACAACCATGCTGCTCAACAACCACAAGTACTAGACATCTAATCGGGGATTTCGAAAATGGCAGAGAATCAATACTACGGCACTGGCCGTCGCAAAAGCTCAGCTGCACGTGTTTTCATTAAACCAGGCAGCGGCAACATCGTAATCAACAAGCGTAGCCTTGATGAGTACTTCGGTCGTCCAACTTCTCGCATGGTTGTTAAGCAACCTCTTGAGCTAGTTGAACTAACTGAGAAACTAGACCTATACGTTACTGTTAAAGGTGGCGGTATTTCAGGTCAAGCTGGTGCGATCCGTCACGGTATCACACGTGCTCTAATGGAATACGATGAATCTTTCCGTCCTGCTCTACGTGCAGCTGGTTACGTTACTCGTGACGCTCGTTGCGTTGAACGTAAGAAAGTTGGTCTACGTAAAGCACGTCGTCGTCCACAGTTCTCTAAGCGTTAATCTTTTTACAAAGATTCGCTTTCCAGTTTTACTGGGATGTGGCTTCAAAGCCTGGCTTATGCCAGGCTTTTTGTTTTTTAGCGTAAAGAAAATCCTTTCCCCAATCTCACCTCTGGCATAGTTCTTTTCTTAATGTTCTGCTTTTGTGACGACTTTAGCGTTTGTATCCATAAATGTTGCAAAAAAGTAGCTTTACCTTGTCAAAAAGTAGGGTTTTAATTATCATTTGCCCTCAAATAAATACAACAAAACTCAATTTGTTAGCCATGCTCTTGGTAAGGAATAACAATAATCCATAAGGAGCAAATGGGAGAATGTTTGGATGAGCAATGCGCCTTTAAATAACGGTCGCAGACGCTTCTTAACTGCTACAACTGCGGTTGTTGGTGGTTTGGGAGCTGCAGCGGTTGCCGTGCCTTTTATTAAATCTTGGAACCCAAGTGAAAAAGCGAAAGCAGCAGGTGCCCCAGTTGAAGTTGATATCAGCAAGCTGGAAGAGGGGCAAATGGTGCGTGTGGAGTGGCGAGGAAAACCAGTATGGGTAGTTCGCCGTGCACAATCAGTCGTCGATACGTTAAAAGATCTTGATGGTCAGCTTCGTGACCCTGCATCCGGTGAAGAGCAGCAACCTGCTTATGCACAGAATGCGTTCCGTTCAATTAAACCAGAATACTTCGTTGCCGTTGGTATCTGTACTCACCTTGGGTGCTCTCCTACCTATTTGCCTGACAGTTTTAGTGAGCAAGTTCAAGGTGTGAAATCAGGCTTCTTCTGTCCTTGTCACGGTTCTAAGTTTGATATGGCTGGTCGCGTATTCCAAGGTGTACCAGCGCCATTAAACTTGGTTGTACCTAAGCATATGTACTTAAGCGATGCCAAGATCATGATCGGTGTTGACGAAGAAGGGGAGGCATAATGCAAGCTCTACTTGATTGGGTAGAAAAACGCTTACCCGCAATGAATGCGTATAAAAAGCACCTTTCTGAATATCCGATGCCAAAGAACTTTAACTTCTGGTATCTATTTGGATCGCTAGCCATGCTGGTGCTGGTTAACCAAATTCTCACTGGTATTTGGTTGACGATGAACTACGTGCCTTCTGGTGATGGCGCGTTTGCTTCGATTGAATACATCATGCGAGATGTTGAGTATGGTTGGTTGTTGCGTTATATGCACTCAACCGGCGCATCGGCATTTTTTGTGGTGGTTTACCTCCATATGTTCCGTGGTTTGATCTACGGTTCTTACCAAAAGCCTCGTGAGTTACTTTGGGTGTTCGGTATGCTTATCTTCCTTGTGTTGATGGCCGAAGCCTTTATGGGTTACTTATTGCCTTGGGGACAGATGTCTTACTGGGGGGCTCAGGTAATCATCTCGCTGTTTGGCGCTATTCCAGTGATTGGTGATGACTTAACCCTTTGGATTCGAGGTGACTACGTTATCTCTGGTGCGACACTTAACCGCTTCTTTGCTCTTCACGTAATCGCACTGCCGATTGTTCTGTTGCTCCTTATTGTGTTGCACGTGTTGGCGTTGCATGAGGTTGGCTCAAACAACCCTGACGGTATTGAGACCAAGTTACCGAAGGGAAGCATGGGTGAGGACTATCAGACACAATTTAAGTTCCATGATTACTACTCTAAGAAGTACGACATAATCGACTCAATTCCTTTCCACCCTTACGGTACGGTGAAAGATTTAGTTGGTGTGGCTGGCTTCCTATTCTTGTTCTGTTACGTGCTGTTCTTTAACCCTGAGATGGGCGGTTACTTCCTTGAGCCACCGAACTTTGAAGCGGCTAACCCACTCAAGACACCAGAACACATTGCCCCGGTTTGGTACTTCACTCCGTTCTACGCAATCTTACGTGCGGTTCCAGATAAACTGCTTGGGGTTATCGCCATGGGTGCGTCAATCGCGGTGTTGTTTATTTTGCCATGGCTAGATCGCTGTAAAGTGCGTTCTTACCGTTACCGTAGCAAGTTCCACTTGTTCAATATTATTCAGTTCACCATCTGCTTTGTTGCGTTGGGTGTCTTAGGTGCGCTGCCTGCAACGCCTCTATACACGCTACTGGCGCAAATCTTTAGCTTAGGTTATTTCATGTTCTTTGTGCTGCTGTATTTCTACAGTAAAAACGAAGCAACGAAACCATTACCAGAGAGGGTGACATTCAAATGAGAAAGTGGATTTTAGTGCTATTTGCAATGTTGCCGTCTTTGGCGATGGCAGCGGGTGCCAATGTACCGTTAGATAAAGCGAACAATGACTTGTCAGATCAAGCGTCATTGCAAAATGGTGCCAAGCTATTTATGAACTACTGCTTTGGTTGCCACTCTGCGCAATACCAACGTTATGAGCGTGTGGCTCGCGATATCGGTATTCCTGTTGAGTTGATGAAGGAGAACTTGATGTTTGATCCTTCAGCTAAAGTCGGTGACTTAATGGAAAATGCCATGCCTGAAGCACAAGCTGCGAAATGGTTTGGTGGTCCGGCACCTGATCTGACCTTAGTTGCTCGCGTTCGCGGCACCGATTGGCTTTACACTTACTTGCGCTCTTTTTATGAAGACCCAGCGCGCCCATTTGGTGTGAACAACGTTGTGTTCCCAAGTGTGGGTATGCCACATGTGCTAGAGGAACTGCAAGGTATTCCTACCCCTATTATGGGTACCAAAATGGTTGATGGTGCCGAGGTTGAAGTGGTGGTTGGCATTGAAACCGATGGTTCCGGTGAGCTCAATACAGAAGAGTACGATCAAGCGGTACGTGATTTGGTCAATTTCTTAGAGTACTCTGGTGACCCAGTTAAGCTTGAACGTCATACATTAGGCTGGTGGGTGATGGGCTTCCTTGTGATCTTTACCATTGTCGTGGTGTTGCTGAAGAAAGAGTATTGGCGTGATGTGCATTAATTGTGCTATCATACCGTGCTAATTACCATATTTGACTGTTTACAATGGAGGCTTAGCCTCCATTGTTTTTTATTTCTGTAAGTGTGCTGGAGGGCTCCATGGCTGTAGCTGCCAATAAACGTTCTGTGATGACTCTATTCTCAAGTGCATCTGATATGTATAGCCATCAGGTGCGCATTGTTCTCGCTGAAAAGGGCGTAAGCGTTGAGGTTGAGCTAGTTGATGAAGCAAACTTGCCTGCGGAATTGATTGAGTTAAACCCATACAAAACTGTTCCAACTCTAGTTGATCGCGAATTGGCGCTTTATGATTCAAAAATTATCATGGAGTACCTAGATGAGCGATTCCCTCATCCACCACTAATGCCTGTTTACCCTGTTGCTCGTGGTAACAGCCGTCTAATGATTTACCGTATCGAAAAGAACTGGTACTCACTAGCAGAGAAAGTGGTAAACGGTACTGCTGAAGAATCAGATGCTGCACGTAACAAACTGCGCAATGACCTACTGACTTTAGGTCCTGTTTTTGCTGAATTTGAGTACTTCATGAGTGAAGAGTTCAGCTTGATCGATTGCTACCTAGCACCGTTACTATGGCGTTTACCACAATTAGGTATCGAGCTAGTAGGCCCAGGTTCTAAAGAGCTTAAAATTTACATGAACCGCGTATTTGAGCGTGATTCATTCCTAGCTTCTCTGACTGAAGCTGAACGTGAAATGCGCCTAGTTCGTTAATTTCGCGCTAATGGATATTTCAAGCATGACCCCACGCCGCCCATATTTGCTTCGTGCATTTTATGAGTGGCTGGTGGACAACGATCTTACTCCTCATCTTGTTGTAGCTGCTACGTTACCTGGTGTTCGCGTTCCACAAGAATTTGTTCAAGATGGACAGATTATTCTTAACGTTGCGCCACGTGCGGTAGGTAATTTACAACTGGGCGATGACGAAATTACTTTCAACGCTCGCTTTAGTGGTCGTCCACATCTTGTGATTGTGCCTCTTTATGCGGTTCAAGCTATCTATGCTCGTGAAAATGGAGCAGGGACTATGTTTGACCCAGAAGAAGCCTACATGGAGCTGGAAGAAGCTGACGATGGTTACATCGAAGAGGTTGATGAAGGGTTATCTTTGGCTGAAGAAACTCAACCTGAGTCGTCAGACTCTGATGAGGAACCGCCAAGACCTAAAGGTCGTCCGAGTTTACGTGTCGTTAAGTAAACTGACTAAGTCGTATAAAAAAAGCAGCGTTGATACGCTGCTTTTTTTTGATCAATGTTTTTTTGGTTAATCACCGTATTGGAACGCTTTGACGACCTGCTTCACACCAGAGATATTGCGGGCGACTTCCGCCGCTTTGTCAGCGTGAGCGCGAGAAACATAACCAAGTAGGAACACTTCTCGATCTTCGGTGATCACGGTGATTTTGGTACCGCTTAGTTCATCATCAGTGACAAGCGATGATTTAACCTTGGTTGTGATCCAACTATCGTGACTAATTTCACCAAGCGATAATGGCTGTTTGATGCGAACTTGATTGTGTATCTGTGTCACACCAGACACTTTGCGTGCTTGCTGTTCAAACTCGTTCAGTAATTGCTCATTACTCGCTTGTCCCATCAGTACCACGATGCCTTTATAAGAGCTCGCAGTAACACGCACCGCGCCTTTGTATGGAGCTTTGTTGGTCAGTCCGGCAACTTCAAATTCGATGTTGCTGTCGTTCCAGATTTCTTTGGTGGTTCGCGTATCCGTAACGATATTCACGGTTGTGGCTGCGCCAGCTACAAACAAACCTGCACATCCGGTGCTTGAGAGTAGAACTAGGCAAACAAAAAGGGCTTTTACAAATTTCATCTCTTTACTCTTCATGAGCTGGGAATAGAACTTGATCTATCAAATCACATAAGCAGTGTAAGGTCACCATGTGAACCTCATGAATTCTTGCCGTTCTGTGAGAAGGTATGCGAATTTCAACATCGTGCTCACCAAGTAAGCCAGCCATTTCGCCGCCATCTTTACCAGTGAAGGCAATAATGGTCATATCGCGCGTTACTGCCGCTTCCATCGCTTTGATGACGTTCTTACTGTTACCACTGGTCGAAATAGCGAGCAGAATATCGCCCGGTTGACCAAAGGCACGAACCTGCTTAGAGAAAATTTGCTCGTAGTGATAGTCGTTCGCGACTGCTGTTAAAGTGGTGTTGTCTGAGGTTAGTGCCATCGCCGGTAGGCTAGGGCGCTCAGTTTCAAAACGGTTGAGTAAGCATGAGACGAACTGTTGTGCATTGGAAGAAGAACCGCCGTTACCACAGCAAAGAATCTTATTGCCATTGAGCAGGCTTGATACCATGGCTTGTGCTGCATGGGTAATGGCATCAGGCAGAGCTTCCGCTGCTGCGATTTGAATTTGAATGCTTTCGGTAAAGCTCTCTTTAATGCTGTCGAGCATCAGTTATCCTTGAATTGCATTTTTTATCCATTCTACTTGTTCGCCATTTTGATGAATAGCGACTAAGTCAAAACGAATAGCCGTTGAGTGAATAGACATGCCTTGCTTAAGTAGCCAAAGGTTGGCGGCTTTAATCAATCTTTGCTGTTTCACATAAGTAACAGTTTCAGCAGCATGCCCATATTGTTGATTGTTGCGGTAACGAACTTCTACAAAGACAGTGCATTGACCATCGCGCATAATGATGTCTATTTCGCCACCCTTTGCGCGAAAATTTCGTTCGATCAACTCAAGCCCACAAGCGGATAAATATTTTTCCGCTTGGGACTCAAAAAACAGACCTCTACTCAGCTTGCTCAGCAGTGCCATGTTCAGCCCAGCTTATTTCACGCTGTACTACACAGTTTTGGTCGATACTAAGCACACCGGTGTTACCTTGAACGGTTGCACCATGAATGATCTTCATTTGTGGCAGTTGCTCCATCAGTAGATAAGCATCCATACCCAAGGCTTGCAGGCGTTTCTCTGCATTAGAGCCTTTTGGCCACATTTGGTTCATTTGCGCTTCAATTGCTGAGTTTGGTTGAATCAACAGCGGAATATCACTGTACATCACCCCTGTAAGGTCTTCATATTGCTGACGACCGCTATTGCTGCGAGAGTTTGAAAACAGCTTAGGTGGATTGGTATCTGGGTTAATTGCCACCTCAATAAAAGGTTTGATAAGTGTCAACTCACTGCTACCAGCGACGATATAGACCGCGTCGATGTCTCGGCGGCTGCGAGGTTGACTCTCAAGGGAAATACCCAGCAATGATTCCATCTGCGCAATGTGCTGTTGGCTATCTTGTAGACCAAAAGCAGTGTTGATATTGCGTTGCAGTTGGCGTTTGTCGCTAAACAGGTTTACGGCCACTTTATTGTCGCTGTATTTCTTCCACTCTTGATCGAATGCTTCCACAACGCGCTGACCTAGCTTACCTTGTGGTGCAAGAATCAGTGGGTAGCGATAGCCTTGTTCAAACAGGTGCTTAGCCGCTTGGGCAACCTCTTGCTCTGGCGATAGCGCAAGATAACAGACGTTCGTCCCCGTCTGAATTTGGTCTGGAATATTTAGTGCCAGCATTGGAAGCGGCGCTCCAGTTGCCGTTTGCGCTTGCTGCAGTGCTTCGATGTTACCTTTAACCAACGGGCCAACAACAAAGTCGATGTTCTTTTCAATAAACATCTGTTGCAGTCGTGCTGGGTCAGAGTTATTGGTATCAATGACCGTTAGTGTGGCATTTGGGTCACGCTGCGAGTCGTTCATCATCTGCAAGATAAACCCATCGCGAATTAATTGGGCTTGTTTGGCGAATTTACCAGACAGTGGCAGTAACAGCGCGGTGTTGACTGGCTTGGTTACTTCCAAGGTCAAAATATCCTCAATCGATTGAGGTGTGTACAGCGCTGCTGGGTGGCTTGGGTTTTCAGCCAGCCATTGCTCTAAGGTGTTTTTGAGCTGCGGGATATTGTTCGCCAATGTGGCTTGGTAAATCGCCAGTTGCAACCAACCATCAAAAACTTCTTGATCAGGAGCGGCTGAAAATTGCGTGATTTGCGCTTCAGAGTAGTAGGACAAGTTTTCCCAAATGCTTTGCGCCAAATACGCTTGTTGAGATTTTGCTTCATACTCCGCTAACTGAGTTAACTCTTGAGCGGCAGCAAAATAGTTTTTCTGTTTGGCGAATGTGTCGGCACGCAGTTGGTGGTAATCCTTCCACTGTTCGTTGGCTAGGCGCCAAGTTGGGCGAAAGTTCAACAGCTCACTGACTTGGTCAAATTCTTGATTGTTGTACAGCAGTTGAGCTCGAGCTAGTTGCCACTCGGCCTGTTGCATGTCCGTCAATGGCTGACGAGATAAGCGATTGATCAGCAGTTGAGCCTGATTTCTATTGTTGGCTTCAACTGAGGCTTTTAATGCCATGATCAACCAGTCGCTCTGTACACTTCCTTCGCTGCTGTCAGCTCGCATCAGGTAATTGGTTACCGATTGAGTCGGATCACTGGTGATGTCGACAGACCGAGATGTCGATGAAGTAGACGAACACGCCGCTAAAACGACCGCGAGGGCTACAGGAGTCAGTAAGCGTGGTACACTTAATCGCTTTTGGTTATTTATGGCCATGAGTTCTTCGTAAATTCCGTATAAGATTGTGTCTATATTAATCGTTGAAGTGATGCTAAACAAATGACAGATAACAAAACCTTACCTGCACAGATCCCAACTCTCTTTATTGTACCGACTCCAATTGGCAATTTAGGTGATATTACCCAACGTGCGATTGAAGTTCTGAACAACGTGGATCTTATCGCAGCAGAGGATACACGTCATACAGGAAAGCTACTTGCTCACTTTAATATTTCGACCAAAACCTTTCCATTACATGATCATAACGAACAGCAAAAAGCACAAGTTTTGGTCGAAAAATTACTCGCAGGTCAATCTATTGCCTTGGTATCAGATGCGGGTACACCCCTTATTAGTGACCCAGGTTACCATCTTGTTTCGCAATGTCGTCAAGCGGGCGTAAAAGTTGTGCCATTACCTGGTGCTTGTGCGGTGATTACCGCCTTGAGTGCGTCAGGTTTACCATCGGACCGTTTTAGCTTCGAGGGCTTTTTACCACCAAAAAGCAAAGCAAGAAAAGATAAGTTGCTCGAAATTGCAAAAGTAGAGCGCACTTGCATCTTTTATGAGTCTCCTCACCGTATTTTAGACTCTTTAGATGACATGTTGGATATTCTTGGTCCTGAGCGTGAAGTGGTACTTGCGCGAGAGCTAACGAAAACCTTCGAAACTTTCCAAGGTTTACCGTTGGGAGAGTTGGTCGAGTGGGTGAAAGCCGACGACAACCAACAGCGTGGGGAGATGGTGTTACTTGTTCACGGACATCGTGAAGTTGCCGATGACACCTTGCCAGATGAAGCAACTCGCACACTGGCAATCTTAACCAAAGAGCTGCCATTGAAAAAAGCCGCTGCACTGGCTGCAGAAATCTATAACCTGAAAAAGAACGCTCTGTATAAGTGGGGGTTGGAGAATCTGGATTAAGGGAACCGGAACGCTGCGCTTCGGGACGTGGGAGCGGGTTTCGTCCTACGGAACACGGTGCTTCGTGACGCAGTAATGGGCGTTGCATTAGTTCGCGCTAATCTAAATTTGTCATTCCATAGAGCGCGTTAGCGCGAGTAGGGAATCTTGTTTTGTTGAGTGAAAGCGAGATCCCCAACTCGCTCGTCCCTCGCTCTTGAGGATGACAGGGGTATGCTTATGCTCTTGAGGATGACAAACATATAAAGTGCCTCGCCCTTGAGGGGCGTAAGGTTTGATGCCAACCCTCAATTACGAGAAACCATTGACTCACCCCGTTCTCTAAAAGGCAAAATATCCCGCATCCCGCATCCCGCATCCCGCATCCCGCATCCCGCATCCCGCATCCCGCATCGCCTACTTTCTAATCACTTAAACCGCTCATAACAGCATATTTGTGATCTCGCTAGACACATCACTCTGAACTCTATACAATCCGCCCTCGGAGTTGACTGGGTAGTCGCTGCTTTGTTGATGTCCTTCGGGAGACTGACGTTGAGGTCCTTTGGGAAACTGACGTTGACGTCCTTCGGGAGACTGACAAAGGGGAGGAAAGTCCGGGCTCCATAGAGCAGGGTGCCAGGTAACGCCTGGGGGGCGCAAGCCTACGACAAGTGCAGCAGAGAGAAGACCGCCGATGGCCCGTAAGGGATCAGGTAAGGGTGAAAGGGTGCGGTAAGAGCGCACCGGACGACTGGCAACAGTTCGTTGCAGGGTAAACTCCACCCGGAGCAAGACCAAATAGGCCTCCACATTGCGTTGCTCGCGTAAGGAGGCGGGTAGGTTGCTCGAGCCAGTGAGCGATTGCTGGCCTAGACGAATGGCTACCGCCGCGCAAGCGGAACAGAACCCGGCTTATGTGTCGGCTCCAATCTTCGGATTCACAAGGCCTCGCTTTATGCGGGGCCTTTGTGATCTTATCGCTAAAAAATCTCTTCATGCATCTTAGTTTTTTCGTTCCCATATCTAATCGGATGCGATAAATAACCTTGGCGAATATTTCCCGAACCAAGCGAGGTATGATAACCTCCTCGCCGCTTGAACTGCGTGGTTTATGGTTAAAAACCAACAAGCATTTTGAGCTTTACGTTTATATCTTTGCGAGTAGTGGTTTTTTGCTTTTTATTGACCAAAATTATTCCGTAAGCAATAAACTTAGCGCAATATCACGCGTTGCCTGCTAGATAAGGTGGCGCTGGATGATGAAATCAGTACACTGAGAACAAGCACGTATCAATACGCTAGCTAGATGAGATAACTATGTCAGAAGCATTTAAACACATATCGGTATTACTAAATGAATCAATTGATGGATTGGCAATCAAGCCTGATGGCACCTACATCGATGGTACGTTTGGTCGTGGCGGACACAGTCGCACAATCTTATCCAAGCTAGGGGAAAATGGTCGTCTTTTCAGTATCGACCGTGACCCACAAGCGATTGAAGAGGCGAAAAAAATTGACGATCCTCGCTTTACTATCGTACATGGTCCTTTTTCTGGCATCGCAACCTATGCTGAGCAACACAACCTCGTTGGTCAGGTTGATGGTGTGCTATTTGACTTAGGTGTTTCTTCTCCGCAATTAGATGATGCTGAGCGTGGCTTCAGTTTTATGAAGGATGGCCCGCTTGATATGCGTATGGACCCAACTTCTGGCATTCCAGTCTCACAATGGTTGGTCGAAGCTGATCTTGATGATATCACTTGGGTGATTCGCGAGTTTGGTGAAGATAAGCATGCTCGTCGCATTGCTAAAGCGATTGTGGCTTATCGTGAGAATGAAGAAAATGAACCACTGACTCGCACGGGCCAGTTGGCAAAACTGATTTCTGATGCTGCGCCAAAAAGCTTTAAAGAGAAAAAGCACCCAGCGACACGTGCATTCCAAGCGTTCCGAATTTATATCAACAGTGAGTTGGAAGAAATTGATACCGCACTGAAAGGAGCGGCAAGCATTTTGGCTCCTGAAGGTCGTCTATCGGTGATTAGCTTCCACTCTTTAGAAGATCGCATGGTGAAACGCTTTATTCGCAAAGAGAGCAAAGGGCCGGAAGTGCCACACGGTATTCCATTGACCGAAGAACAGATCAAAGCAATGGGTAGTGCGAATCTTAAAGCTGTCGGTAAAGCGATCAAGCCAAGCAAGCAAGAAATTGAGTTAAACGCGCGCTCTCGCAGCTCAGTGCTGCGCATTGCTGAAAAACTATAACAGTATTATGAAGAAAACCACGCCAAACCTTGCAAAACTGATTGGGCTCGACTTACTCACAGTCGGGCGTCTTCCTTTGATAACGTTAATGCTTATCTTTGCAAGTGCGATGGCGGTGGTTTTTACAACCCACCATACGCGAGCGGCTATCTCTGAAAAAGATCAAGCGCTGGTAGAGCGTGAACGTCTTGATGATGAGTGGCGCAACCTGCTGTTAGAAGAGACGGCTTTGGCAGAACATAGCCGAGTTCAAGCCGTTGCCAAAAAAGAATTGGATATGAAACGACCTGATTCTGATAAAGAAGTGGTGATTGATTTACCATGAGTTCTGCCAAAAAAGTCCAACCTGCGACCAAATCAACCCCTATTGAGCCGCCACAGCTAATTCGCTGGCGTTTCTATTTGGTTTTATTCTTTGTTTTTCTTATCTTCGCTGCGCTTGTTGCTCGTATCGGTTATATCCAAATCGTGGAACCGGACAACCTGATTAAGCAGGGTGATATGCGTTCTATACGCGCTCAGACCTTATATTCAGCACGTGGCATTATATCTGACCGAAATGGCGAACCATTAGCGGTGAGTGTGCCTGTTGAAGCGGTATGGGCTGATCCGGTGACCATCTTCAAACAGAAACAAGGCTTGGGTGATATTGACCGCTGGCACGCATTAGCCGATGTGCTAGGACTCGACCGCCAAGAAATGCTTGAGAAGATCAAACAGAACAAGTCTCGTCGCTTTATCTATCTTCAGCGTCAAGTGAGCCCTGCGATGGCGAACTATATTCGTGAGCTGAAATTGGCGGGGATCGGCTTGAAGAAAGAATCACGTCGTTATTACCCTGCTGGCGAAGTGAGTGCCCATGTTGTTGGTGTGACGGGGATTGACGGACATGGCCTTGAAGGGGTCGAAGTGAGTTACGACAAAGTGCTCACTGGTGAAGCGGGTAAGCGTATTATTCGTAAAGACCGTTATGGCCGTGTGGTAGAAAACATTGCGTTGGAAGAGCGTGAAGAAGGTAAGCCATTAACCTTAACCATCGATCAAAGACTACAAGCGATTGCCTACCGAGCGATTAAGCAAGCGGTAGCGGATTACCGTGCTACATCAGCTTCAGCCGTGGTGCTGGACGTAAAAACGGGCGCAGTGCTCGCGATGGTTAATGCGCCTTCCTACAACCCAAACAATCGCGCGGATTTGCAATCAGCAAAAATGCGTAACCGAGTCATTACCGACGCCTTTGAACCCGGTTCGACGGTGAAGCCTTTTGTCGTGCTGGCGGCATTGGAAAATGGCGTTGCAGATGAAAACACCGTGATTGATACTGGCAATGGCATTATGCAGGTGGGCGGAAGCCGTGTGCGTGATACATCAAAAGTCGGTAAAGCGGATTTAACCACCATCTTGAAGAAGTCGAGTAATATTGGTGTTGCCAAGTTAGCGCTGGAAATGCCATTGGAAGCTTTGCTTGGTATGTATAGCAGTGTCGGCTTTGGTGAGTCTTCCGGTTTGACACTGCGTGGTGAAAGTACGGGTATTTTCCCTGACCGACGTCGATGGTCACAGTTTGAAATTGCGACGCTGTCATTTGGTTATGGTTTGACGATTACTCCGTTACAACTGGCACACGCTTATGCCACGCTGGGTAACCACGGCGAGTACCAGCCTGTTCATATTATTGAAAACAACCAGCAAGACTTGTCGCGCCAAGTGATCGATGAGAAATACGCACGCATGGTGCTCGCTATGTTGGAAACCGTGACGCAACCGGGTGGTACTGCAACCAAAGCTGCTGTGCCGGGTTATCGTGTTGCTGCAAAAACCGGGACGTCACGTAAAGCCATTGCGGGCGGTTATGGCGATGAATACTTTGCTTATACCGCAGGTGTCGCGCCCGCGAGTGATCCACGCGTCGCTCTCGTTGTGATTGTTAACGAGCCGCAAGGTGACAACTACTACGGCGGTTCGGTTGCAGGTCCAGTTTTCTCTGAGATCTTAAAAGGGACGTTGCAGATCCTTAACATCGCCCCAGATGAAAATAAATTTAAGCAGGAATAGAGTGAGACCTTGGATATGTCGTTAAGCCTCACATTGAAAGAATTATTAGCACCGTGGTTCGATGTACCACAGGCTATCGCCAATACCGACGTTCGTCAGCTAGAACTGGATAGTCGACAGATAGCGCAAGGTGTTACCTTCGTGGCAATTAAAGGCCACGCGATTGATGGGCGTCAGTTTATCGCATCGGCTGTGAGCAAAGGGGCGAATGCTGTCATTGCTCAAGCGTGCGACAGCAAACCTCACGGTTTGGTGGAATACCAAAATGAAATTGCCATCGTTTATATTGCTGAACTGGGCAATATTCTCTCTGAGCTTGCTGGGCGCTTGTATGCGCAACACAACAATCAACTGATTGGTGTTACGGGCACGAATGGTAAAACGACGATCACTCAACTTATAGCGCAATGGTTAGGATTGGTTGAGCATCGCGCAGCGGTTATGGGTACAACCGGTAATGGCTTTCTTGAACAGCTACAACCTGCTGCCAATACAACCGGTAATGCAGTCGATGTGCAGCGTACGATTGCCCAACTTGGTGAACAAGGTGCTCAGTACACGGCGTTAGAGGTTTCTTCACATGGCCTAGTTCAGGGGCGTGTAAAAGCACTGCCATTTGTCGCTGGCGTATTTACTAACCTAAGTCGTGATCACCTTGATTATCACGGCACGATGGAAGAGTACGCAGAAGCTAAATTTACGCTCTTTACTCAGCATGAATGTCAACATGCAATCATCAATGTTGATGATGCAGTCGGCGCGCAATGGATTAAGCGTTTGGAGAATGCCATTGCGGTATCACTTGAGCCACAAGAGAGTGGCAACGCTGTTTGGGCAACGTCAGTGGGCTATTCAGAACAAGGCATTGATATTGCGTTTGACGGTATGTTCGGAGCGGGACATTTTCATGTGCCGTTAATTGGTGAATTTAATGCCAGCAATGTGATGTTGGCATTAACCACTCTGTTGGCATTAGGGATTGATAAGCAGCAATTGTTGGAGAGTGCCGCTCAATTAGTGCCGGTTTTGGGGCGAATGGAGCTGTTTGCCGCTCAAGGTCAGGCTAAAGTAGTCGTCGATTATGCTCACACTCCCGATGCGCTTGAAAAAGCATTAATGGCCCTGCGTGTTCATTGCCAAGGTAAGCTTTGGGCAATCTTTGGCTGTGGTGGTGACCGAGACAAAGGTAAGCGACCAATGATGGCTGAAATTGGCGAGCGGTTAGCCGATAAGGTTATTCTGTCTGATGATAATCCACGCAGTGAGAAGGCTGAGGAAATCGTCAAAGATATGCTGGCTGGTATGTGTCACCCAAGTGATGCCGTGGTTGAACATGACCGTTTTAAAGCACTGCAATATGCGCTTAATAACGCCAGTGCGCATGACATTATCCTCCTTGCGGGTAAAGGGCATGAAGATTACCAAGTGCTTGCCAATGAAACTATTCACTATTCAGACCGTGAGTCAGCGCAGCAACTTTTAGGACTTACATCATGATTCCACTCTCATTAAGCCATTTGGCTAGCGTCTTGAATGCCGAGTTAATTGGTGAAGATTGTACGATCACCCAAGTTTCTACCGATACTCGTAATATTGAATCTGGCGCCCTGTTTGTCGCGCTGGTTGGTGAACGCTTTGACGCTCATGATTTTGCTCATCAAGCGGTAGAGTCAGGCGCAGCCGCTCTACTGGTTTCTCGTCCTTTACAGTTAGACATCGCACAACTTGTGGTACCAGACAGTAAAATCGCTTTGGGCCAGTTGGCTGCTTATGTTCATCAGCAATGTACCACGCCAACCGTCGCTATCACCGGAAGTTGCGGAAAAACGACGGTCAAAGAGATGGTCGCGAGCATTATGTCGCTTAACGGTCAGGTGCTTTATACCGCTGGCAACTTTAACAATGATATCGGTGTTCCGTTGACGCTTTTGCGTTCTACGCCAAATGATGATTACGCAGTGATTGAGTTGGGAGCGAACCATATTGGTGAAATCGCTTATACATCGGCGTTAGTTACGCCAGATGTTGCCTTAGTGAACAACGTTGCTGCGGCGCACCTGGAAGGATTTGGTTCTATTGACGGAGTAAAACAGGCCAAAGGTGAGATTTACCAAGGTTTGAAATCTGGCGGTGTGGCTGTGGTCAATCTAGAAAGTCACGGTGGTGATTTTTGGCAAGCAGCACTAGCAGACAAGCAAGTTAAGACCTTCTCCACTCTGGATGCCAGCGCAGATTACTTCGCTGACAATATCGGAGTGAATGATGCAGGCGAAGCGCACTTTACTCTTCATACCCCGGTTGGCAGCCAAAATGTGCAGTTGGGCATCATTGGTCGACACAATGTTGCCAATGCCCTTGCAGCAACGGCACTCGCTCTGGAGTTAGGTGCAGACTTGACTCAAGTAGCGACGGGACTTGCTCATTTATCCAAAGTAAAAGGTCGCGTTGAAGTTGTCGCGCTCAATGAGCAACTTAAATTGATCGACGATAGCTACAACGCGAGTGTTCCTGCGATGAAAGCCGCGGCAGACCTATTAGCCGGATTTAATGGTACTCGCTGGCTTATTTTGGGGAATATGGCAGAGTTAGGTGATGAAAGTCTTGAACTTCACCGTCAAGTCGGGGAACATGCAGCCCCATTTAATTTCGAGCAAGTACTGACGTACGGTGCTGATACACGAGTGATCAGCGACGTTTGTCATGGAAAACACTTCGACTCACATGACCGCATGATTGAATTTATAGTACAGCAGTTGCCACATCATATCGGTCCTAATACTTTACTGGTCAAAGGCGCCAATAGCGCTGGAATGAGTAAAGTTGCAACTGCATTGAAGGAGATCTATTCATGATTATTTGGCTTGCAGAGCTGCTACAGCCATATTTTTCATTCTTCCGTCTGTTTGAATACCTATCGTTTCGCGCCATTGTAAGCGTGTTAACTGCATTAGGTCTTTCGTTATGGATGGGCCCTCATTTGATTCGTCGTTTGCAGATGTTGCAAATTGGTCAAGTGGTGCGCAATGAAGGTCCAGAATCTCACTTCAGTAAACGTGGCACACCAACAATGGGTGGTGTGATGATTCTTGCAGCCATTATCACCACTGTTTTGCTTTGGGCGGACTTGAGTAATCCCTACGTATGGGCGGTGATTTTTGTTCTCGGTGGCTATGGTGCGGTGGGTTTTGTCGACGACTATCGTAAAGTGGTGCGTAAGAACACTGATGGGCTTATTGCTCGTTGGAAGTACTTCTGGCAATCCGTGATCGCTTTGGTAGTGGCGTTTGCTCTTTATGCTCATGGACACGATACCAGCGCGACGCAGTTGGTGGTGCCTTTCTTTAAAGAAGTGATGCCACAATTAGGCTTGATGTACATTGTACTGACTTACTTTGTTATCGTCGGCACCAGTAATGCGGTAAACCTAACCGATGGTCTTGATGGCTTGGCGATTATGCCAACAGTGCTTGTTGCAGCGGGTTTTGCGGCAATTGCATGGGCAACCGGTAACGTTCAGTTTGCTAGCTACTTACATATTCCACATGTACCTTACGCCTCTGAACTCGTTGTGGTGTGTACGGCTATCGTGGGCGCGGGGCTAGGCTTCTTATGGTTTAACACCTATCCTGCACAAGTATTTATGGGTGATGTCGGCTCGTTAGCTTTAGGCGGTGCACTGGGTACCATTGCAGTGTTGGTTCGTCAGGAATTTGTTTTAGTCATCATGGGTGGGGTGTTTGTTATGGAAACCCTATCGGTGATACTGCAAGTGGGCTCGTACAAACTACGTGGACAACGTATTTTCCGTATGGCTCCGATTCACCATCACTATGAGTTGAAGGGTTGGCCTGAGCCACGCGTTATTGTGCGTTTTTGGATCATCTCTATTGTGCTGGTACTGATTGGTCTAGCGACACTTAAAGTTCGTTAAGGAAATTGACACCATGACCATGCAGCGTTGGCAAGGTATTGAAAAAGTTGTGGTTGTAGGGCTCGGTATCACCGGGCTCTCTGTTGTTAAGCATCTCATGCGTCTACCGATTGCCTTGCAAGTTAAGGTAATTGATACCCGCAGTACACCCCCAGGTCACGATGAACTACCGAGTGAAGTCGAACTGCATTCTGGCAGTTGGCGAACCGATTGGTTACTGGATGCTGATTTGGTGGTGACCAACCCAGGTATTGCCTTAGCAACGCCAGAGATTCAACAAGTGCTTACCGCAGGTATCCCTGTCGTTGGTGATATTGAGTTGTTCGCATGGCATGTCAACAAGCCAGTGATTGCCATTACTGGCTCAAACGGCAAAAGTACCGTGACGGATCTAACGGGTGTGGTGGCAAAAGCCTCTGGATTGGCCGTTGGGGTTGGCGGCAATATTGGCGTACCTGCACTGGATTTGCTTGAGCTTGATGCTGACCTGTATGTCCTTGAACTTTCAAGTTTTCAACTCGAGACAACGTCCAGTTTAGAGTTGGTAGCGGGTGCTTTTCTCAATCTTTCCGAAGATCACATGGATCGCTATCAAGGTATGGCGGACTATCGTCAAGCGAAATTGCGTATTTTTGACCATGCTCAAGCATGTATCGTCAATGCTGATGATCGAGAGACTTACCCCGCTGCGACGGAAAATTTGGTGACATTCTCGATTGAAACGTCAGCCGATGCCTGCGTGAGTCAGTTTGATGGATGCGAGTATCTAACTTGGCTTGGTGAGCGTATTTTACCGCTTGAGCAGCTTAGCCTAGTAGGCAGACACAATGTGGCTAATGCATTGGTGGTCATTGCTTTGCTCGCCAAAGCAGGGGTTGACTTCAAAGCTGGCCTACCAGCAATGAAATCTTACCAAGGTTTGACACATCGCTGCCAAGTTGTTGCGGATAATCAAGGTATTAAGTGGGTTAACGACTCTAAAGCGACCAATGTAGCGAGTACGTTAGCTGCGCTGTCTGGTTTAACTTTAGCAGGTAAGCTATATCTGCTGGTTGGCGGAAATGGTAAAGGTGCTGACTTTAGTGAATTAGCGCCAGTCCTAGCAAATTTAAACCTGCAACTTTGCTGCTTTGGTGCTGATGGTGATAAGTTTATGGCGCTGCACCCTTCGGCAAAGCGCTTTGATACCATGCAAGAAATCATTACGTGGGCAAAACCTCAACTCAGTGAGGGAGACATGGTGTTGCTATCACCAGCGTGCGCGAGTTTCGACCAATTTGATAACTTTATGGCGCGTGGTGATGCCTTTGCTGAATTGGCAAAGCAGTTTGCCTAACGATATAGTATAAGCACCGTGTCAGGCGGTGCGTTAAGCCACTAATGGATTAAGAGCTTGGCTAGAAATATAAGAGATAACTAAATACATGCCGTTGCGAGAACACGTCGCTAATTTTAAACAGTGGTTTACTCAACCAGCACCACAAGCACTTTTTGACCGTCAATTAGTGTGGATTGCGCTCGGGTTGATGTTGACTGGCTTGGTGATGGTGACATCGGCTTCTTTCCCTATTAGCTATCGTCTGACTGGGCAGCCTTTCCACTTTATGTTCCGTCATGCGGTATTCTTGTTGCTGGCGATTTCCACGGCTGCAGTCATACTGCAAGTGCAACTCAAACACTGGCTTAAGTTCAGTTCAATTCTGCTCGGGATCGCAATCGTATTATTGATTGTGGTGCTCGTTGGCGGTAAATCAGTAAACGGTGCCTCGCGCTGGATCCCGCTCGGGTTATTTAACCTGCAACCTGCAGAAGTTGCCAAGTTGTCACTATTTATCTTTATGGCGGGTTATCTCGTACGTAAACAAGATGAAGTTCGTGCGACGTTTTTTGGTGGCTTTATCAAGCCGATTCTCGTGTTTGGTGCTTTTGCGGTGCTACTGCTGTTTCAGCCAGATTTGGGTACGGTGATCGTAATGCTAGTGACCTTGTTCGGCATGTTGTTTATTGCCGGAGCGAAGCTGACCCAATTTCTTGCCTTAATGGTTGTCGGTATTGTCGCGGTAATTGCATTGATCGTTGCTGAGCCATATCGTATGAAGCGTGTGACGTCATTTCTCGACCCTTGGGAAAACCCATTTGGCAGTGGCTATCAGCTCACGCAATCATTAATGGCATTTGGCCGTGGTGATTGGTTTGGGCAAGGTCTAGGTAACTCCATTCAGAAACTGGCTTACTTGCCAGAAGCTCATACCGACTTCGTGTTCGCCGTGTTGGCGGAAGAGTTAGGTTTTGTTGGCGTCGTATTAGTGCTGATGCTGATTTTTAGCTTGGTACTTAAAGCAATATTCATTGGGCGACGAGCATTTGAGAGTGATGAGTTTTTTGGTGGTTACTTAGCCTTTGGTATTGGTATTTGGTTTGCGTTCCAAACATTGGTCAATGTAGGTGCGGCGGCGGGTATTGTGCCAACCAAAGGTTTAACCCTCCCACTGATCAGTTACGGTGGTTCGAGTTTAATTATTATGTCAGTCGCGGTTTCAATCTTATTGAGAATTGACCATGAGTGCCGTCTTAAAGCGCTGCAAATAGAAAAGAATACAGAAGATGAGCAATAATAAAAAACGTTTAATGGTAATGGCTGGTGGTACAGGCGGGCATGTTTTCCCGGGTCTCGCGGTCGCCAAAAAACTGCAACAACAAGGTTGGGAGATTCGTTGGTTAGGTACTGCGGATAGAATGGAAGCAGAGTTGGTACCGAAGCACGGTATTGATATCGACTTTATTAAAGTGAAAGGGCTACGTGGTCAAGGGATTGCGCGTCTTATTGCAGCGCCTTTTCAGATTGTTAACGCGATTTTGCAAGCTCGAGCACATATGAAGGCATGGCGCCCAGATGCAGTGCTCGGTATGGGTGGTTATGTCAGCGGTCCGGGCGGGATTGCGGCATGGTTGCTCGGTATCCCTGTTGTACTGCATGAGCAAAATGCAGTTGCGGGTTTAACCAACCAATGGTTGGCGAAAATTGCTAAGAAAGTATTCCAAGCCTTTCCTGGTGCATTTCCTGATGCGCAGGTGGTGGGCAACCCAGTACGTGAAGATGTCGTGGCTCTTGCTGAACCGCAAGTGCGTATGGCTGATCGTCAAGGTCCGATCCGCATTTTAGTGATGGGCGGAAGCCAAGGTGCACGTATTCTTAATCAAACGATGCCGGAAGTGATGGCCAAGCTCGGTGAGGGTTATCAAGTACGTCACCAAGCGGGTAAAAACAGTCAGCAAGACGTCGCACAGGCTTACCAACAACATCAAGTCACCCAAGCGGAGACGATGGAGTTTATTGATGATGTTGCCGATGCATACCAATGGGCCGATCTATTAGTATGCCGCTCAGGAGCGTTAACGGTTTCCGAAGTTGCTGCGGCTGGGGTGGGCGCTATTTTCATCCCATTTATGCACAAAGACAGACAGCAGGCCCTAAATGCTGACCATTTGGTTGAGTGCGGGGCGGCAAAAATGATTGAACAGCCAGAGCTGAGCGTCGATAAGTTGGTGAGTGAAATCCAGTCGTTGGATCGCTCTCACTTACAACAGATGGCTCTTAAAGCGAGAAGTGCTGCTATGTTAGAAGCGGACCGCGTTGTAGCGGATGCGATTATCGCGCTAACCAAATAACGAGATACACGATGACCGTAAAACACACACAAGATTTAGCTCAGATTCGAGCAATGGTTCCAGAGATGCGCCGCGTAAAATCGATCCACTTTATTGGTATCGGTGGGGCTGGTATGAGTGGTATTGCTGAAGTGCTACTCAATGAGGGTTACCAAATTACAGGTTCTGACATTGCAGAAAATGCGGTCACAGAGCGCCTAACTGAGAAAGGGGCGACAGTATATATTGGCCATCATGAGAGCAATGTTGCACAGGCCAGTGTGGTAGTGGTTTCAACGGCGATCAACGAAGCCAACCCAGAGATTAAAGCCGCGCGAGAAGCGCGTATCCCTGTGGTTCGTCGTGCAGAAATGCTGGCGGAGTTGATGCGTTTTCGTCACGGTATTGCGGTCGCGGGGACACATGGTAAAACCACGACAACCGCACTAGTTACACAAATCTATTCAGAAGCTGGTCTAGATCCAACGTTTGTTAATGGTGGTCTAGTGAAGAGCGCAGGAACTAACGCTCGTTTAGGCTCAAGCCGTATCTTGATTGCCGAAGCAGATGAAAGTGATGCATCATTCTTACACCTTCAGCCAATGGTGAGTATTGTTACCAATATTGAAGCTGACCATATGGACACTTATGGCGGTGATTTTGAAACGCTAAAGCAAACCTTTATCGACTTTCTGCATAACTTGCCTTTCTACGGTCAAGCGATCTTATGTATTGATGATCCAGTCGTTCGTGAGTTGATTCCTCGAGTGAGCCGCCAAGTGATCACCTACGGCTTCTCGGAAGATGCGGATGTGCGAATTGAGAATTATCGCCAAGAAGGTCAGCAAGGTAAGTTTACCGTAGTACGTCAAGGCCGTGCGAACCTTGATATCACGCTGAATATTCCAGGGCGACACAATGCCCTCAATGCTTCCGCTGCGATTGCGGTTGCAACCGAAGATGATATTTCTGACGAGGCGATTTTAAGCGCAATGCTTGGAACCCAAGGTACCGGGCGCCGTTTTGATCACCTCGGTGAGTTTGCGACCGGCAATGGTCAAGCGATGTTGGTTGACGATTATGGTCATCATCCAACAGAAGTCGGGGTGACGATTCAAGCGGCACGCAGTGGTTGGGCAGATAAACGCCTAGTGATGATTTTTCAACCACACCGTTATAGCCGTACTCGTGACCTTTATGATGATTTTGCTAACGTATTAGAGCAGGTCGATGTTCTGATCATGCTGGATGTCTATGCGGCGGGTGAAAAGCCGATTGCGGGAGCGGATGGGCGTTCGTTATGTCGTACTATTCGCAGTCGTGGCAAGATAGATCCGATCTTTGTGCCGGATAGCGAGACACTGCCAGCGGCGTTAGCGAACGTATTACAAGATGGTGACCTTGTTTTAACGCAAGGTGCTGGTGATGTGGGTAAAGTTGCTAAGCAATTAGCAGCACTTAAACTAAACATCGCGAAAATGCAGGCGTGAGATTGAGATTTTTGAAGATTTAGCGCAATTATTGCGTTAAAAAAACGATTTCTCACTTTCAAGGTTTGATACTTTTTACGACCCCAGTATAATCCGAGGGTTATAGTGAATGCTTTGGCCTATGCAAAGGGATAGGATTTAGAATTGCGAGCGTATAACAAGGGCAACGGACTTTGATTAGTACATCTTTTTCCCAAGACCGTCGTCTGAAAGACATCTCAAGCATTAAAAAGCACCTCGTGGGTGCTGGCTTTTTTGTTATGGTGATTGTCCTAATTGGCTCTCTACTCTTTTCTACCATTTCGTGGATGTGGGACGATCAACGTTTGCCGTTATCCAAACTTGTTCTTCAGGGCAAGTTGGAATACGTTACTGCGCTGGACGTACAGCGAGCGTTTTCTACGTTAGAGCACGTAGGGACGTTTATGTCGCAAGATGTCGACACATTGCAGGACGTGATCGAACAGATCCCTTGGGTCTCGCATGTCTCCATCCGCAAACAGTGGCCGGATACGATAAAAGTGTTTTTAACTGAGCATCACGCCAAAGCAATTTGGAACGGTGATGTTTTGTTAGATGACCATGGTCAGATCTTTAATGGTGATATTGGTAAGCTAAAAGGCGATAGAGTTAAGCTCTATGGTCCTAAAGGCTCAAACCTTGAGGTATTGGAAACTTGGCAAAGAATTAGCCAACTGTTTGAACCTCTAGGGTTAACCATTACCTCACTGGTTTTAAATGATCGACGCGCATGGCAAATTATTCTCGATAACGGTATTCGTTTGGAGTTAGGCAAAGAGTCTCTCGATGAGCGCATTAATCGTTTTGTTTCGTTGTATAGCAGCCTAGGTAGTGACGCTCAACGCGTGAGTTATATTGACCTTAGGTATGATACGGGAGCCGCGGTAGGCTGGTTCCCAGAACAAGAGTCACAACAAGAGAGCACAGATGACGAAGACCGCTGATGACAACATTATTGTTGGTCTAGATATAGGCACTGCAACCGTATCAGCATTGGTAGGTGAAATTCTACCTGACGGTCAAATCAACATCATTGGCGCCGGTACCAGTCCATCACGTGGTATGGACAAAGGTGGCGTAAACGATCTTGAGTCCGTGGTGAAATCGGTGCAGCGAGCTGTAGATCAAGCGGAACTGATGGCGGAATGTCAGATTCGCAACGTATTTATTTCCATCTCAGGTCGCCATATTGCGAGCCGCATTGAAAAAGGGATGGGAACTATTTCCGATGAAGAAGTCTCTCAAGAAGATATGGATCGTGCGATCCATACTGCAAAATCAATCAAAATTGGTGATGAACAGCGCATTCTTCATGTAATTCCGCAAGAATTTACCATTGATTACCAAGAGGGAATTAAAAACCCGCTAGGTTTATCTGGGGTGCGCATGGAAGTGAGTGTGCACTTGATCTCTTGTCACAATGATATGGCAAGAAACATTATTAAAGCTGTTGAACGTTGCGGTTTAACAGTGGAACACTTGGTCTATTCAGGTTTAGCGGCAAGTAATGCCGTGATTACTGAAGATGAACGTGAGTTGGGCGTGTGCGTGGTAGATATCGGTGCGGGTACAATGGACGTTTCTATCTGGACAGGTGGTGCGCTAAGACATACCGAAGTATTCTCTTATGCGGGCAATGCGGTAACAAGTGATATCGCGTTCGCTTTTGGCACCCCAGTTAGTGATGCTGAAGAGATAAAAGTGAAATATGGCTGTGCTCTTAGTGAGCTAGTCAGCAAAGATGACACGGTTAACGTTCCGAGTGTTGGTGGTCGTCCTTCGCGTAGTTTGCAACGACAAACTTTGTCTGAAGTGATTGAACCGAGATATACTGAACTTATGGGACTCGTTAACCAAACTATCGATACTGTTCAAGAGAAGTTGCGTGAAGATGGTATTAAACACCATTTAGCTGCTGGTGTAGTACTCACTGGTGGTGCCGCGCGAATTGAAGGTTTGGTAGAATGTGCGGAACGCGTTTTCCGCAACCAAGTTAGAGTTGGCAAGCCTCTTGAGGTGAGTGGTCTAACTGATTATGTAAAAGAGCCGTATCATTCTACGGCAGTTGGTTTACTTCATTACGCACGAGACAGTCAGATTAACGAAGATACTGAATATAACGAGCCAAAGCGTCAGCCAGTAAGTTCGTTATTTGATCGCTTGCGTAATTGGATACAAAAAGAGTTTTAACCTGAGCAGCAGGAAAAACGGAGATAACACATGTTTGAACCGATGATGGAAATGTCTGACGATGCGGTAATTAAAGTCGTTGGGGTTGGTGGCGGTGGCGGTAATGCCGTTGAACACATGGTACGTGAGTCCATTGAAGGTGTTGAATTCATCAGCATCAACACTGATGCTCAAGCACTGCGTAAGACAAGCGTAAACAGCGTCATCCAAATTGGTGGCGACATGACAAAGGGTCTTGGTGCGGGTGCAAACCCACAAGTGGGACGTGACGCTGCTCTCGAAGATCGCGATAGAATTAAAGAATCTATCTTTGGCGCCGATATGGTGTTTATCGCAGCTGGTATGGGTGGTGGCACAGGTACAGGTGCGGCACCAGTTATCGCTGAAGTTGCAAAAGAGTTAGGTATCCTAACGGTTGCAGTAGTGACAAAACCATTTAGCTTCGAAGGTAAGAAGCGTATGGCGTTTGCGGAACAAGGTATCGAAGAGCTGTCAAAGCATGTTGACTCTCTTATTACTATTCCAAACGAAAAGCTACTTAAAGTTCTTGGTCGTGGCATTACACTGCTAGAAGCTTTTGCAAGTGCAAACGATGTGTTGAAGAACGCGGTGCAAGGTATCGCGGAACTGATCACTCGCCCAGGCATGATCAACGTCGACTTTGCTGACGTACGCACAGTAATGTCAGAAATGGGTCACGCAATGATGGGTAGCGGCGTTGCGAAAGGTGAAGACCGAGCGGAAGAAGCGGCAGAGATGGCTATCTCAAGCCCACTTCTAGAAGACATCGATCTTGCCGGCGCACGTGGTGTACTTGTCAATATCACAGCAGGTCTTGATATGCGTCTTGATGAGTTTGAAACTGTCGGTAACACAGTGAAAGCTTTCGCATCAGACAACGCAACCGTGGTTATTGGTACGTCACTTGACCCTGACATGGCGGATGAAATTCGTGTTACAGTGGTAGCAACAGGTATTGGTAACGAGAAGAAACCTGACATTACGTTAGTAGCAGGCGGAAAAGCGAAAGTTGCACCAGTGGCGCAACCTCAGTCACCAGTTGCAACACAACAACCAGCAGCGGTAAAAGTAGAAGAGAAACCGGCACAAACATTGCAAGAGAAACCACAAGTCGCTTCTCAACCGGCAACTCAATCTACATCAGCAAGCAATGGTTCAGGCCAAAGCACGGCACCGAAAGTAGAAAAAGATGGCTATCTAGACATCCCTGCCTTCTTACGTCGTCAAGCTGATTAATTGTGTCAAAATTTGACACGGATCGAAAATGTGATACGATGCGCGACCGATGATTATATCGTCCGCGATTTGTAGCACCATTACTGAGGCAAGTAGATGATCAGACAACGTACTCTGAAAGAAATAGTGAAAACGACCGGTGTAGGCTTACACTCAGGGCGTAAAGTAACTTTGACTCTTCGCCCAGCTGCTGCAAACACCGGTGTGATTTACCGTCGAACAGACGTGAATCCACCTGTGGATTTTCCTGCGGATCCAGAATCTGTTCGCGATACCATGCTGTGTACCGCACTTGTGAACGACCAAGGTATTCGTATCTCAACAGTAGAGCATTTGAATGCAGCTCTTGCTGGCATGGGTATCGACAACGTGATTATCGAAGTTGATGCACCTGAAATTCCAATTATGGATGGCAGTGCTAGCCCTTTTGTCTTCTTGCTACAACAAGCAGGCATCGAAGAGCAAAATGCAGCAAAACGCTTTATTCGTATTAAGAAACCAGTTCGCTTTGAAGATGGCGATAAATGGGCCGAGTTTGTGCCTTTCAATGGTTTCCGTATGGACTTTGAGATTGAGTTTAATCATCCTGCTATTGAGTCGGATGAACAGCGTTTGGTGTTTGACTTCTCGTCTAAAGGTTTCGTTAAAGAGATTTCACGTGCGCGTACTTTCGGCTTTATGCGTGATATCGAGTACTTACAATCGCAAAACCTAGTGTTGGGTGGTAGTTTTGACAATGCAATCGTGTTGGATGATTACCGTATTCTCAACGAAGAAGGTCTGCGTTTTGAAAATGAGTTCGTTACTCACAAAGTACTGGATGCGATTGGCGATCTTTATATGTGTGGCCACCCAATTATTGGTGAATTCCGTGCTTTTAAATCCGGTCACGGTTTGAACAACCAACTACTTCGTGCAGTGCTTGCTGATCAAGAAGCGTGGGAGTGGGTAACGTTCGAACAAGAAGAAGTCTCTCCAGTCGCATTTGCAGAACCAAACATGGTTTTAGCATAAGCAGCTTAGATGAGAAAAAACCAGGCTAACAGCCTGGTTTTTTTATGCCTTTTTTTTGTCTGCCATTTGCGCCAAACTCTCTAAGCGAGCTTTGACTTTGGGCGAAGCGCCGTGAGAAATCGCTTTTAAATATTCCGCAGCGGTATTAGAAATAGGGTCGCGTCGCTTGGCTGGTTGTGATTTTTCGCTGGCCTTGGTTCGATAAAGATCGGGATTGATCTGCACTTCAACCGCAATTAATCGAGCGAATCCTTGCCCACGAAGTTGGTTAAGAATGTTCAAGCGATCGTAGTTGATCTTCATCATCAGAGCGGCACTGGCCACTTCGATAACCAGATGATTGTCACGCAAGTTTGCCACGCGGCAATGATCCGCCGTATTTTTCGGTAGGATCGTTTTCAGCAGCTTATTGATCGTCATGATCTCTTCTGCATGCTGTTGTAATTTCGCAAAGCGGGAGTCTGAGATAATCTCATTTCCCAACGTTGGGCGATGGTCGCGCATGACTAACCCTTGGTTTGTTTATTCACCTTATATTTTAGCTAAGCGCTTTGGCGACGAATAGTCTTTTAGCGGATAAACTTGCGTCGGTCGTCGACAAAAAATCACAAATGCTTCAAACAATTCAATAAGAGATTGGTTGTTGAGGGCAAAAGACCTTACACTACTCCGTTATTAATATGATTTAACGCCTTGAAAATCTAAGTTCTCACCACAATATCTGTGATTAATGATTTAACACAGTATTCTTAGTTCAAAACTGAAAGAGACTGAAGGCATTAAGTAGAGATCGTGCCGATCGATTGATAGAGAGATTCACACAAGATGATAACTAAGCTACTGACAAAGATTATTGGCAGTCGCAACGACAGAACACTGCGTCGCCTGAGAAAAATTGTAAAAGAAATCAATAACTATGAGCCAACGTTTGAAGCTCTATCTGACGAAGAACTAAAAGCAAAAACGGTCGAGTTCCGCCAACGCTTAGAACAAGGTGAAGACTTAGATAAGTTGCTGCCTGAAGCATTTGCAACCGTACGTGAAGCATCGAAGCGTGTATATGGTATGCGTCACTTCGATGTACAGCTTATCGGTGGTATGGTACTTAACGCGGGTCAAATCGCAGAGATGCGTACTGGTGAAGGTAAAACCCTGACCGCAACATTGCCAGCATACTTAAACGCGCTGCCAGGCAAAGGGGTTCACATCGTTACGGTGAACGACTATCTTGCCAAGCGTGACGCGGAAACAAACCGCCCACTCTTTGAATTCCTAGGTATGACTGTTGGCGTAAACGTGCCAAACATGCCGCCTCAAGAGAAAAAAGAAGCTTACCAAGCTGATATTCTTTACGGTACAAACAACGAATTTGGTTTTGACTACCTACGTGACAACATGGCATTCCGTGTTGAAGACCGCGTACAACGTGAACGCTTCTTTGCGGTAGTCGATGAAGTGGACTCGATTCTAATCGATGAAGCTCGTACACCACTTATCATTTCTGGTCCTGCAGAGGATAGCTCAGAGCTATACACTCGCATCAACACTCTAATCCCACATCTGCAAAAACAAGATCAGGAAGACTCAGAAGAGTACCGTGGTGATGGTCACTACACGGTTGATGAGAAATCTAAGCAAGTGCATCTTACTGAAACAGGCCAAGAGTTTGTTGAAGAGTTGATGATTAAGAACGGCTTGATGGAAGAGGGTGATACTCTTTACTCACCAGCGAATATCAGCCTGTTACATCACGTTAATGCTGCGCTACGTGCCCACGTCTTGTTTGAAATTAACGTTGACTACATCGTTAACGAACAAGGTGAAGTGGTCATTGTTGATGAACACACGGGTCGTACAATGCCGGGTCGTCGTTGGTCTGAAGGTCTTCACCAAGCGGTGGAAGCCAAAGAAGGCGTTAAGATCCAAAATGAAAACCAAACACTGGCATCGATTACCTTCCAGAACTACTTCCGTCTTTACGAAAAACTGTCAGGTATGACAGGTACAGCGGATACAGAAGCATTCGAATTCCAATCTATCTACGGTTTGGAAACAGTGGTTATCCCAACCAACAAACCAATGATTCGCGACGATATGCCAGATGTGGTGTACCGTACTGAGCAAGAAAAATTTGCCGCAATTATTGAAGATATCAAAGAGCGCGTTGCTAAAGGTCAACCATCGCTAGTGGGTACCGTGTCGATTGAAAAGTCTGAGCTACTTTCCAATGCACTGAAAAAGGCCAACATTAAGCACAACGTATTGAACGCGAAATTCCACGAGAAAGAAGCGGAAATCGTAGCAGAAGCAGGTACACCTGGTGCAGTCACTATCGCTACTAACATGGCGGGTCGTGGTACCGATATCGTGCTTGGTGGTAGCTGGCAAGCGAAGGTTGAACAGCTAAGCAACCCAACGCAAGAGCAAATTGATACCATCAAAGCAGAATGGCGCGTAGTACATGACCAAGTGCTTGAGTCTGGTGGTCTACACATCATCGGTACTGAACGTCATGAATCTCGTCGTATCGATAACCAGCTTCGTGGTCGTTCTGGTCGTCAAGGTGACGCAGGTTCTTCACGTTTCTACCTATCAATGGAAGATGCGCTGCTACGTATCTTTACTTCTGATCGTATGGCTAGCCTTATCCAAAGTGGTATGGAAGAAGGTGAAGCAATCGAATCGAAGATGCTTTCTCGCTCAATTGAAAAAGCACAGCGTAAAGTAGAAGGTCGTAACTTTGATATTCGTAAACAGCTACTTGAGTACGATGACGTTGCAAATGATCAGCGTAAAGTAGTTTATGAGTTGCGTGATGAGCTAATGAGCGTTGAAGACATTAGCGAGATGATTGAGCAAAACCGTTTTGATGTGATCAACGCAATTATTGACGAATATATCCCGCCACAATCTCTTGAAGAAATGTGGGATGTACAAGGTCTGCAAGATCGTCTGAAAAATGACTTCGATCTTGATGCGCCAGTGAAAGAGTGGCTAGAAGCGGACGACAAGCTATACGAAGAAGCGCTGCGCGAGAAGATCGTCAATCAAGCGATTGAAGTATACAACGCTAAAGAAGAAGTGGTTGGTGCACAAGTACTACGCAACTTCGAAAAATCAGTCATGCTGCAAACGCTTGATACACTGTGGAAAGAGCACCTAGCGGCGATGGACCACCTACGCCAAGGTATCCATCTACGTGGTTACGCACAGAAAAACCCGAAACAAGAGTACAAGCGTGAGTCGTTTGAACTGTTTGAAGGTCTGCTAGACTCGCTGAAAACGGATGTTATTACAGTGCTTTCGCGCGTTCGAGTTCAACAGCAAGAAGAAGTTGAACGTATGGAAGAGCAACGTCGTGCACAAGCTGAAGCGGCAGCTCGCCATGCTCAAGCACAGCACGCAACAGCTGAAAACCAACTTGCTGATGGCGAAGATAATGCTGAAGCAGGTGCTCAACAGCCAGTGGTACGTGATGAGCGTAAAGTAGGCCGTAATGAGCCATGTCCATGTGGTAGCGGCAAAAAATACAAGCAGTGCCACGGCAAGATTAATTAAAGCGTTACTGTAACGGCTGATTACAGCGTTAGCGATGCTCATTTACAGATGTAAACTGCGCGTCGCTGCCTTGTTCTAAGCCATTACAGCTTAAGCTTAATCAATCTTAGTATTTGGTTAGCTTCAAGAAACTTAGGTATTGTATGAAGAGTCGCTTAGGGCGGCTCTTTTTTTAGGTAAAATTTGTGCTTGGCTATTGGTAGTGTGTCTTGTAGCGAAGTCACTATTTATGTCATTGCTTGTCGTGAAGTGACTACCCGCGTCATTCCCTATAGCGAGGAATGAAGTCACTATTTGTCATTCCCTAAAGCGAAGAATGAGCGTAGTAGGGAATCTGGTTTTACGTGCAAGCGTGCTGTTGTCTTTGCGTCTTCATGAGGATGCATGGCCAGTTAAGCATTCTAATTTGGGGAATTTTCACATGAAGCGTATTCATATCGTAGCGGCAGTGATATTTAATCAGGATAAGTCGCAGATTTTTATCACTAAGCGCCCTGATGATAAACATAAGGGCGGGTACTGGGAGTTTCCTGGCGGCAAAGTTGAGCTGGGGGAAACGATTGAGCAAGCGATGGTGCGTGAGCTTGATGAAGAGATTGGTATCTTAGTGACTGAGCAATCGCTGTTTGAGCATTTAGAGTATGACTACCCGGATAAGTCACTTAAGTTTGATTTTATTTTAGTCACTGATTTTTCAGGTGAGCCTTTTGGTCGAGAGGGACAAGTGGGAGAATGGGTAACAATCAATCAGCTTGATAACTATCAGTTTCCAGAGGCAAACGTGCCAATTTTACAGCGTGTCATAAAAGAATTTTCATGATCAATGTCGCAAAAAACTAGCCAGCACAACCGTTTATTGGTAATTTAGATACGAAGATCTTTTATACAAGATGAGGATCATCTCATCTTGTTACTTAGCATGGAGAAATCTCGCAATGGTTAGAATTGCAGTTGCAGGAGCAGCCGGCCGCATGGGCCGCAATTTGGTTAAAGCAACCCAGCTAAACCCAGAGTCTCAATTAGGCGCGGGTTCTGAACGTCCTGAATCATCGCTTGTTGGTGTCGACATTGGTGAATTATGTGGCGAAGGGAAGCTAGACATTGTCCTAACTGATAACCTAGCCAAAGCCGTTGATCACTTCGACGTCATTATCGATTTCACTTCCCCTGCCAGCACATTGGCAAACCTAGAGCTATGTAAAGCTCATGGGAAAAGCATTGTGATTGGTACGACAGGTTTTACTGACCAAGAGCGTCAGCTTATTGATGAAATGGCGAAAGCAGTACCCGTCGTGATGGCACCTAACTATTCTGTTGGTGTTAACCTAGTTTTCAAACTGTTAGAAAAAGCGGCCAAGGTGATGGGGGACTACTGCGATGTAGAAATCGTCGAAGCACACCACCGTCATAAAGTGGATGCGCCATCTGGTACAGCGATTGGTATGGGTGAGGCGATTGCGGGAGCAATGGGTAATAAGCTCAGCGATGTCGCCGTCTATGCTCGCGAGGGTATTACAGGTGAACGTACTAAAGATGAAATTGGTTTTGCCACTATTCGCGCTGGTGATATCGTCGGTGAGCATACCGCGATGTTTGCCGACATTGGTGAGCGTGTCGAAATCACTCACAAAGCGACGGACCGTATGACCTTTGCAAACGGCGCGGTAAAAGCGGCGGTGTGGTTAAATAATAAACAGTCAGGCTTCTATACTATGACTGATGTGCTTGGATTAAACGATATTTAGTCATCAAATTGCACATTGAGGGTATGAACTCTTCTCTCATTCTAAAATAAATAATTATGCGTCAGCCAAGGCTGGCGCTTTCTTTATCTAGCGATCAATGCTCCTCGCTTTAATCTCATTTCACTGTCGAAAAATCATTACTTTTATTGTCTCATAACTAGCTTATGCTGATTAAATTGGGTTAAAGGCTTAAAAAAGTAGCTTATCTTTCTTGCGTAACGTTTGCTTTCGTTCATTTACTTTGTTAGTCAATTTTATGCGGCGTTTTTGGGGTGAATTGAAAAATGTTGGCAAAATCACACTAACAATGCGCGATAAAGTTATTATTTTAGCTAGTTTGGCTTCATTTCTTGTGAATCTTTCTAAAACTGCATTTTATTTTATTATCAATGTTGACACTGGTCACAACCATCTTTAGAATTACGCCAATTTGTCTGTAATACCAAAAAACGCGTTTTTATTGCGAAATGGAAGGCAAAGTTGCAAATTAATTTATTATTTATGCATTTTTATTCTGGAGGTTGTCTTGAGTAAATTAGCACTGTTAGTCCTAGAAGATGGGACAGTGTTCCGCGGAGTGTCCATTGGTTCGGATGGTATTTCCGTTGGTGAAGTCGTTTTTAATACCTCGATGACGGGGTACCAAGAAATCCTCACTGATCCTTCCTATTCCCAGCAAATCGTTACTCTTACTTATCCTCACATTGGCAATACCGGAACCACTTCCGAAGACGAAGAATCCTCTTCAATCCACGCTCAAGGCCTTGTGATTCGCGATCTCCCTCTTATCGCTTCTAACTTCCGTAACGAACAGTCCCTTTCTGATTACCTCAAATCGCAAAATATCGTCGGCATCGCTGATATTGATACCCGTAAGCTCACTCGTATTCTGCGTGAAAAAGGCGCACAAAATGGTTGTATCGTTGCAGGTAACAACCTAGACGAAGCGTTGGCGCTGGCAAAAGCGAAAGAATTCCCTGGCTTGAAAGGTATGGACCTTGCGAAAGAAGTTACAACACAAGAAGCGTATCAATGGAAACAAGGTTCGTGGACGCTCGAGGGTGGTCTTCCAGAAGCGAAAGATGACAGCGAGTTGCCATACCACGTTGTGGCTTACGACTTCGGCGCCAAGCGCAATATCCTACGAATGTTGGTTGACCGCGGCTGCCGCCTAACAGTGGTTCCTGCTGAAACATCAGCAGAGGAAGTGTTAGCACTGAATCCAGATGGCGTTTTCCTTTCAAATGGCCCTGGCGACCCAGCTCCATGTACTTACGCGATTGAAGCAACCAAAGTATTCCTAGAGAAAGGTTTACCAATTTTCGGTATCTGTCTTGGTCACCAAATTCTTGCGCTAGCGTCTGGAGCACAAACAGTAAAAATGAAGTTTGGCCACCATGGTGCTAACCACCCAGTTAAAGACCTAGACCGTAACGTTGTAATGATTACGTCGCAGAACCACGGTTTTGCTGCTGATGAAAATACGTTACCAGCTAATTTACGTGCTACTCACGTATCGCTATTTGATGGCTCGCTGCAAGGTATCCACCGCACAGATAAGCCAGCATTTAGCTTCCAAGGTCACCCTGAAGCGAGCCCAGGCCCACATGATGCGGCACCGCTTTTTGACCACTTTATCGAACTAATTAAAAAACACAGCGCTTAATTCGGAGTAGTAGATAATGCCAAAACGTACTGACATTCAAAGTATTCTTATTCTAGGTGCTGGTCCGATCGTTATCGGTCAGGCATGTGAGTTTGACTACTCTGGCGCACAAGCATGTAAAGCACTGCGTGAAGAAGGTTACCGAGTTATCCTTGTGAACTCGAACCCTGCGACTATCATGACGGACCCAGAGATGGCGGATGCCACTTACATTGAGCCAATTCAATGGGAAGTGGTACGCAAGATCATTGAGAAAGAGCGTCCAGATGCAGTACTGCCAACCATGGGTGGTCAGACAGCTCTAAACTGTGCTTTAGACCTTGAGAAGCATGGTGTTTTAGCTGAGTTCGGCGTAGAGATGATCGGTGCGACGGCTGACGCGATTGATAAAGCGGAAGACCGTTCTCGTTTCGACAAAGCCATGAAGTCTATCGGTCTTGAGTGTCCGCGTGCAGATACAGCGAAAACCATGGAAGAAGCCTATAAAGTGCTCGATATGGTTGGCTTCCCATGTATCATCCGTCCGTCATTTACCATGGGTGGTACTGGTGGTGGTATCGCTTACAACAAAGAAGAATTTGAAGAAATCTGTCGCCGTGGTTTGGACTTGTCGCCAACGAATGAGCTATTGATTGATGAATCTTTGATCGGTTGGAAAGAGTACGAGATGGAAGTGGTTCGCGATAAGGCGGACAACTGTATCATCGTATGTTCAATCGAGAACTTCGACCCAATGGGTATCCACACTGGTGACTCAATTACCGTGGCGCCTGCGCAGACGCTAACCGATAAAGAGTACCAGTTGATGCGTAATGCATCGCTAGCGGTACTACGTGAAATCGGTGTAGAAACTGGTGGTTCAAACGTACAGTTTGGTATTAACCCGAAAGATGGCCGTATGGTTATCATCGAGATGAACCCACGTGTATCTCGTTCATCTGCGCTTGCATCAAAAGCAACAGGTTTCCCAATCGCGAAGATTGCAGCGAAACTGGCGGTGGGCTTTACGCTAGATGAGCTACAAAACGACATCACAGGTGGTGCGACGCCAGCGTCATTCGAACCGACTATCGACTACGTTGTGACTAAGATTCCTCGCTTTAACTTCGAGAAATTTGCCGGTGCAAACGACCGTCTAACCACACAGATGAAGTCGGTGGGTGAAGTTATGGCGATTGGTCGTAACCAGCAGGAATCACTACAAAAAGCACTACGTGGCTTAGAAGTAGGTGCCAATGGTTTCGATGAAATGGTTGACCTAGATTCACCAGATGCACTGACTAAAATCCGTCATGAGCTGAAAGAAGCGGGCGCTGAGCGTATTTGGTATATCGCTGATGCATTCCGTGCGGGCATGTCAGTAGATGGCGTGTTCAACTTGACCCAAATTGACCGCTGGTTCCTTGTGCAAATTGAAGAGCTAGTGAAACTGGAAGAGCAAGTGAAAGCGGGCGGTTTTGCTGGCTTAACGGAAGCGGTTCTACGTCAGATGAAACGCAAAGGCTTTGCTGATGCGCGTCTATCTAAACTGCTTGGTGTGTCGGAAAGCGAAATTCGTCGCCTACGTGACCAGTTTGGCATCCACCCTGTGTACAAACGCGTTGATACTTGCGCAGCAGAGTTCTCATCAGATACTGCATACATGTACTCATCTTACGATGAAGAGTGTGAAGCAAACCCAAGCGACAAAGAGAAGATCATGGTATTGGGCGGTGGTCCAAACCGTATCGGTCAAGGTATCGAGTTCGATTACTGCTGTGTACACGCATCACTAGCACTGCGTGAAGACGGTTATGAAACCATTATGGTTAACTGTAACCCAGAGACAGTATCAACTGACTACGATACATCAGACCGTCTATATTTCGAGCCAGTAACGCTTGAAGATGTGCTTTCAATCGTACGCGTTGAAAAGCCAAAAGGTGTGATTGTTCAGTACGGTGGTCAAACGCCTCTGAAACTGGCACGTGCACTAGAAGCGGCAGGTGTGCCAATTATCGGTACTAGCCCAGATGCTATCGACCGTGCGGAAGACCGTGAGCGTTTCCAAGCTGCAGTAGAGCGTTTAGGTCTACTACAACCAGAAAACGCAACAGTAACGACGATGGAACAAGCGGTTGAGAAGTCGAAAGAAATTGGTTTCCCACTGGTGGTACGTCCTTCCTACGTACTGGGTGGTCGTGCGATGGAAATCGTCTACGATGAAGCGGACCTGCGTCGCTACTTCAATGAAGCGGTAAGCGTATCGAACGAATCGCCAGTCCTACTTGACCGTTTCCTAGATGACGCAACAGAAGTGGATATCGATGCTATCTGTGACGGCGAGCGCGTCGTGATTGGCGGCATCATGGAGCACATTGAGCAGGCAGGTGTTCACTCTGGTGACTCAGCATGTTCGCTACCGGCATACACGCTAAGCCAAGAGATCCAAGACAAGATGCGTGAGCAAGTTGAGAAGCTCGCATTTGAATTGGGTGTACGTGGTCTAATGAACACGCAGTTCGCAGTGAAAGACAACGAAGTTTACCTCATCGAAGTTAACCCTCGCGCTGCACGTACGGTTCCATTCGTATCAAAAGCAACCGGCGCACCACTAGCGAAAATCGCTGCACGTGTAATGGCGGGTCAATCTCTTGAGTCGCAAGGCTTTACTAAAGAGATTATTCCACCTTACTACTCAGTGAAAGAAGTGGTACTACCGTTCAACAAATTCCCTGGCGTTGACCCACTATTGGGCCCTGAAATGCGCTCTACGGGTGAAGTTATGGGTGTGGGTGCAACGTTTGCTGAAGCATACGCGAAAGCAGAACTAGGTTGTGGCAGTGTTTACCCTGAAGGTGGTCGTGCGCTGCTGTCAGTTCGTGAAGAAGACAAGCAACGTGTCGTTGACCTAGCGTCTAAGCTAGTTAAGCTGGGTTACCAACTTGATGCGACTCACGGTACTGCGGTTATTCTTGGTGAAGCGGGCATCAACCCTCGTCTAGTGAACAAGGTACATGAAGGTCGTCCTCATATTCTTGACCGCATCAAGAACAATGAATACACCTACATTGTTAACACGGCAGCAGGTCGCCAAGCGATTGAAGACTCTAAAGTACTTCGTCGTGGCGCACTCGCAGAGAAGGTGAACTACACTACAACGCTAAACGCAGCGTTTGCAACGTGTATGGCACACACTGCGGATGCGAAGAGCTCAGTAACATCAGTGCAAGAGCTACACGCTAAAGTAAAAGCTAGCCAAGCTTAACGAGTAAAAAAGATAATCAATAGCCCACTCAACTGAGTGGGCTTTTTTTTAACTTGATACCAGTAAGAGTGGTTCAGTAGCGATTCTAGTCGGCATTGAATTGTTGAAAATTAGGAATAGGTTGTAATCGAACCTTTCGCTAACTCGATTGAATAAGAAATGATAACGTTAGCTTCAGACAACAGACTTAGTGATTGAGCCATAAATGGAAATGACATTCGAAATTCTTGCGATGCTTGCGTTAGTTGCCACAGCGGCGGGCTTTATTGATGCGATGGCTGGTGGCGGCGGCTTATTAACGTTACCCGCGTTACTTGCAGCAGGCGTGCCTCCTACTCAAGCGCTCGCCACCAATAAATTGCAAAGCTCATTTGGTAGCTTTTCTGCCAGTTGGTATTTTGTGCGCAACGGCATTGTTAATCTAAAAGAAATGCGCTTAGCCATTGCTTGCACTTTTATTGGTTCAGCAATAGGTGCTGAAGCGGTGCAGTATATTGATGCGGGTGTACTAACTAGCTTAATCCCGCTCTTGTTGATTGCGATTTCACTCTACTTTTTGCTTGCCCCGACAACGAAGGCCGAACAGGGCGAGAGCAAGTTACCTGAAGCGGTATTCGCCCTTTGTGTTGGTGGTGGTGTCGGTTTTTATGACGGCTTTTTTGGCCCTGGTACCGGCTCCATTTTTACTGTCTGCTTTGTCGCGATCGCACAATATTCTCTGGTCGATGCGACAGCACGGACCAAAGTGCTGAACTTTACCTCCAACATTGCAGCATTGCTGTTTTTTATCTTGGCTGGTTTGCCAATTTGGGAACTGGGACTGGTCATGGCGGTCGGCGGATTTATTGGCGCGCAACTTGGCGCCCGCGTTGTGGTCACCAAAGGACAGCGTTGGATTCGACCTTTGGTTATCACTATGTCTATGCTGATGGCAAGTAAGCTGCTTTGGGAGCAGCATCAACAATGGTTGCTATCAATGTTTTAATGCGCTCATTGCGATAAGTTGAAGGACGTAGACAAATATTGATTGGTCGCGAAAGTGGTCGTAGCTGATCAAAATGATGACAGTGCTGCTGGCCGATCTGCAATGTTTTAATTACAGAAAGCGGAACTAAGGCAGGAGCAATACCGCTTAAGGCTAATTGTGCTGCGGCCATGTAAGAGTCCATTTGCATGATCGGAGTGACATTGAGCTGAGTTAGAATAGCGTATTGGTAAGTATTCGCTGGATTACTCAAATCATTCGTAATAATGGTTTCTGGGAGTGAGGTTAAACGCGGTTTGGATACGATGTAAAAAGGTTCATCAAACAGCGCAAAGGTCATCAACTGGTGTTGAGAGGGGAGGTAGCCCGCACAAATACCAATATGCGCTTTACCTGACTGCACATTCTCAACGATCCGCGGCGTATGGTTGGTTGTCAGCGTGATATAAGGCTCTTGGCTAAAATAGCCACCTAAAATGTCAGCTAGATATCCTGCCACTAACGTTTCTGAGCAATCGAGCCTAATCATGCTTGATTCAACCATGCTCTGCTGTTCGTAAATCAGCCCCCTGAGCTCATTAAATGTTGGGCCGATGTTTGCGATAAGATTAAGCGCATCATCAGTTAACTGGACATTTCTGCCATCGGGGACGATCAGTTTTTTACCCAACTTCTTTTCGAGGTTAGAAATCCGCTTGCTGACGGCTGACTGGCTAATATAGAGCAGGCTGCCTGCTCGACTCATGGTTTTGGCTTTGCTAAGCGTGATGAGCGTCTCGATGCCTTCCAGTAACATAACAATTAATGACAAAGTGGAATGATTGTATCAATCTAACCAAAGGATCTTCGCTTGTATACAAAAACGACACCCGTGGTGAGTGTCGTTTTTTGTTGCGGGCTCTTTTCATCGGCTTTGGCTCGATAAAAAGAAAAAAGCAGGCTTGCGCCTGCTTTTCGAATTTAGTGTCTAATTTTTAGTGCCGAGTGGCAGTTGAAATTATAGAGACTCAGTAAAAGTACGAGCGATAACGTCGCGTTGTTGCTCTGGAGTTAGAGAGTTAAAACGCACAGCGTAGCCTGATACACGGATAGTTAGCTGTGGGTAGTTCTCTGGGTGAGCAACTGCGTCTTCTAGAGTTTCACGACGTAGTACGTTTACGTTCAGGTGTTGGCCACCTTCGATTTTTGGTGCAGCTTCGATGGCAACTTCACGGCTTTCGTATTCACCTAGCTCGCTGATTGCAACAACTTGGTCCGCTTCGTAGCCAGCAGATGCAGCAACACAACGTGCTTCATTCTTTTCGCTGTCTAGTAGCCAGATTGAGTTTAGTAGATCGTCGTTAGCTGCTTTAGTAATTTGAATACCTTGAATCATCACTCTCTCCTATTCCACAATATAGTGGCTTTTATTGGTGTTAATTTTCAATTATTTGTTGAGCTAAGTATTATATAGCTAATATCCATTATAATAATATTGATTTAGGTCAAATTACAACTAAAAACCTTAATTTTTTGAAGGTGAATTTGTTGAGTTAAATCAATAAAGTCTTTAAAAACTGTCAATTACAAAATATTTTATAAATTAAAAAATAGTTAAATGGTTATTTTGTTGTAAATTTACTACAAAATACCGTTTTTGATGGTTATGAATTAAGCTAACTACCTGTATTTTGGTAGCCAAACTGAAAGAGTAAAGTGGTTAAATGACAATGAGATCAAAGTCACAAATTAAGTATATTGGTGCCCATGTTTCTGCGGCAGGTGGTGTCGATCAAGCACCACTCCGAGCACGTGAGATTGGAGCGAATGCATTTGCACTGTTTACTAAAAATCAGCGCCAGTGGGTGGCTAAGCCTTTAGAGCCAAAAACCATCAGTGCCTTCAAAGCGAATTGCAAAATGCTAGGGTTTTCCGCAGAGCAGATTTTGCCGCACGATTCCTACTTGATTAACTTAGGTGCACCAGAGGAAGAAAAGCTGGAGAAATCTCGTGCCGCATTTATTGATGAGATGGCGCGTTGTCAGCAACTGGGGTTAACCTTGCTTAACTTTCATCCGGGGAGTCACCTCAATAAGATCTCCGAGCAAGAATGCTTGAGCAAAATAGCAGAGTCGATCAACTTAGCGCATCAGGCGGTACCAAACGTTATCGCGGTGATAGAAAACACTGCAGGTCAAGGCTCGAACTTAGGATGGAAGTTTGAGCACCTTGCCGAGATCATCGAGCAGGTAGAAGACAAAAGTCGTGTTGGGGTGTGTATTGATACCTGTCACACGTTTGCTGCGGGATACGACCTCTCAACACCTGAAGCGTGTGAAGCGACCTTTGCAGAGTTTGACCGCATTGTTGGGATGCATTATTTGCGTGCAATGCACATCAATGATTCAAAGTCAGCCCTAGGGAGTCGCGTTGATAGACACCATGCACTGGGTAAAGGCGAGATTGGTTGGCACTGCTTTGAATACATCGCCAAGGACCCTCGTTTTAATGCTATCCCTCTGATATTAGAAACAATAGAGCCCGAACTTTGGCAACAAGAGATAGAGCAACTGCGAACTTTTCATCAGTTAGCGGTAAGTGAATAGGGCGCATTAGTCACGCGTCTGATTAAAGTGGCATCAATTTTTCATAGTAGCTTTAAACCTTAAAGGAGGCCGCTATGTATACAATGACTTTGCCAGCACGCTCTCAACTCGTGCGTCGACCGGTACCCAATCGTCATATTACTGGTCAGGGACACTTTCGAACGCCACAACGTAAGGTGTCCCGCTAATCACTGATAGTAAGGTTTTGTTCCGTCACTGCTTTTTTGCGACAATAGATGTCCTCATTTCAGTAGAAGGAACAAATCATGACCTCGACACTCACTTGGCATGACGTAATTGGTGATCAAAAGCAGCAAGACTACTTTCAACAAACGATGAACTATGTTGAACAAGAACGTGCGAACGGTAAGACGATCTTTCCTCCTACTGCTGATGTGTTCAATGCATTTAAAGCGACTGAGTTTAACCAAGTAAAAGTAGTCATTTTGGGACAAGACCCTTACCACGGTCCTAATCAGGCGCATGGTTTGTGCTTCTCTGTGCTGCCGGGGGTGAAAACGCCGCCGTCATTAGTCAATATGTACAAAGAGTTAGCGCAAGATATTGAAGGGTTTGAAATCCCTTCCCATGGTTATCTACAAAGTTGGGCTGAGCAGGGAGTTTTGCTACTCAATACTGTGCTAACCGTTGAACAGGGTAAAGCGCACTCTCATGCTAAGACTACGGGCTGGGAGACGTTTACCGATCATGTCATTGAGGCGATCAATCAGCATAACTCGGGAGTGGTGTTTTTGTTGTGGGGAGCACATGCCCAGAAAAAAGGCCGCTTTATTGATCGCAACAAGCACCATGTATTAGCAGCGCCTCACCCATCTCCGCTCTCTGCTCACCGTGGGTTTCTTGGCTGCAAACACTTTTCACAGACCAATCAACTATTGATGCAACAAAACTTGCAGCCGATCGATTGGAGGTTGCCATTAACCATTGGTTAATGGCGGCTTTAAGCGGACTAATTTGAGAGTGTTCAATAACTCTTGTCTATTTCTTGAACACTCTCGAAGCGTTGTCGCGGATTCTTTTATACACTTACAAAGAGTGTGTGTTTAAGGAGAGGCACGATGATGATTGAAAAAATCAGGCGCGAGCATGGGTACATGATACGATTATTGGCGATTCTGGCTGATAAAGTGGAGCGCTTGAAGCAAGAAATGCCAGTTAACTACAGCTTGATTAAGGAAGTCGTTGATTATCTATCAGAACATTCTGAAAACTCTCACCATCCGAAGGAAGATATTCTTTACCACTATTATCTAGAACACTACGGTGATAAAGATGAGATGGAGAACTTAGAGTTTGAGCACAAGCTGCTTGAGTGTAAAACACGTTCCTTTCAGAATACGGTTGAGATGATTTTGCAAGACGCCGTGGTTCCTCATCAAATCTTTATCGAGCAATTGGAAGAGTTTATGAAGGCGCAACGGGATCATTTGGAGTTTGAGGAACGGCAAATTCTACCGATGATCTGCGAGCGATTCTCGGTTCAAGACTGGCAAGAGGTCGAGTTGCAGTTTGCTAGTGATGACGATGACCCGGTATTTGGCCACACAATAGCAGAGCAATATGCCCAATTAGCCCAACGTGTGCGTGAGACAGACAGCGAGATTACATAAAACAAAAAAGAGGCATAACGCCTCTTTTTTTACAGTTCTAAATCATCAATGCTATCGAGCCCGATATCCATATCGCGCAATTCTTTTTCCAAACGGCGTCGATCATTAATCGCTTCAATTTCTCGCCATTTTCGTTTTACTGGTTTGTTTCTTGCTGAGCGCCCTTTAGAAAAATCCATCTCCATCATATCGTCAAAGTTTAAGCCATCCATATGCTACCTCTGTTCTATATTGTTATTTGCTGATTAATACCATTGAGGAAAAAGCCTATCTATGATTGATTTCTCATTTGTTGCGATTCAATGAATTTTTTGATTTTTTTGTGCTCTGGTTAGCTTTTTAAGGGTGACAAGAGGGTAAAAAATGAGCGATTAGCCGTGTCAATTTGTGCAAAATTAGCTATTTTTGATGTTAACCGCCTGTTCTAAACGGCTAGTTGCGCGGCGTGAAATGAATTGAAGGGCGCAGATTACCGAAAGTACGCCGCAGATAGAATTAATTTAGCTACACGAAGCCACTAACTACCAGATTTGACAAGGGGTTACACCCTATCGATAAACATATCTGTAGTACACGTTTGCTTTCGTCTGAATGTTGTTAAAACTTGGCGTTATTGTTTTTGTTTGGTAATTAACTTGCGCTTGCATGTGTTAATCGATGGTGAGTTTATAGTAAAAAATAACATATCAATGCATTTGGTTGCATATTGATTTTTGCTAGGCTTCCCTGCATTATCCGCTCCGTCAAAAAATACGTCGATACGTAAAAGGGAAGCATGAAGCGAGTTTTACATATCTCAGCTGTAAAAGAATAAATCATAAATACTGGGCATAACTTGACACTCAGTACGCAGCTAGATGGAAGGCAGGGACGCAAGGATTGGCGAAACTCACTTTGAGGATGTTATGACAGACTTAATTAATTTAATGAATGACCTGCTTTGGGGTTCTATTCTAGTTTATCTTTTGGTCGGTGTGGGCGTTTACTTTACTATCCGCCTTGGTTTTATTCAATTTCGCCATTTTGGCCACATGTTCTCAGTTCTAAAGAACAGTCGAAAAGCAGACAACGCTGGTATATCTTCTTTCCAAGCCCTTTGTACAAGTCTTGCTGCACGTGTTGGTACAGGTAATATGGCGGGCGTCGCAGTTGCTTTAACCGCTGGCGGTCCGGGTGCTATTTTCTGGATGTGGTTGATTGCCATGTTGGGTATGGCAACCGCTTTTGCAGAAAGCACACTAGCACAGCTATACAAAACCAAAGACGACGATGGCAACTATCGTGGTGGTCCAGCTTACTACATGGAAAAAGGTCTTGGCATGCGCTGGATGGGCGTATTGTTCTCGATTTTCCTAATTATTGCGTTTGGCTTGGTGTTCAACGCAGTACAAGCTAACTCGATCGCGAATGCGATGCATACCGCGTTCGGATGGGAAGATAAGTACGTTGGTATTGCGGTTGTGGTACTTTCTGCGGTGATTATTTTCGGCGGTATCAAGCGTATTGCTCGCGTGGCAGAACTTATTGTGCCAGTTATGGCATTGGCCTACCTTGTGCTTGCACTGTTTGTGATGTTCTCAAACATTGAGAAACTACCAGCAATCTTGACTTTGATTGTAAAGAGCGCGTTTGGTTTCCAAGAGGCTGCGGCTGGTGGTGTAGGTTATGCGATTGCACAAGCCATGATTAATGGTATCAAGCGCGGTCTATTCTCGAACGAAGCGGGTATGGGTTCTGCACCAAACGCAGCAGCATCCGCGACTCCGTATCCACCGCATCCTGCATCACAAGGTTATGTGCAAATGCTGGGTGTATTTATGGATACTATCGTGATTTGTTCAGCGACCGTAGCGATTATCCTGATGTCTGGCGAGTTTGTGCCAGGTGGCGCTGTAACAGGTATTGAACTGACACAGGCTGCATTGAGCTCACAAGTAGGTGAATGGGGCGGTATTTTTGTTGCCGTTGCGATCTTCTTCTTTGCTTTTACATCCATTATTGCCAACTACTCGTACGCAGAAACCAACTTATTGTTCCTAGAGCATAACCATAAAGCGGGTTTAGGACTTTTCCGTTTGGTTGTACTTGGTATGGTGATGTTCGGTGCACTCGCATCTTTGCCAGTGGTTTGGTCACTTGCAGACGTGTCGATGGGTTTGATGGCGATTGTTAACTTAGTCGCGATTATCTTATTGTCTGGTACGGTTATTAAACTGGCGAAAGACTACAACCGTCAGTTGAAAGAAGGCAAGTTACCAACGTTTGATGCCAACGATTACCCTGAGCTCAAGTCACAACTTGAAGAAGGTATTTGGGACAATCCAAAGAAAGATATCTAGTCATAGCTAAAAGCTATTGAACTAATCAATCAAGCCATGCAGACAATGCATGGCTTTTTTTGTACTCTATCTAACAAGTCAAACCCATATGTTGCATCTAGTTAGGGCGGTATATTTGGGTATAACAATAGTGAATATGGATAGAGTAAAGTTATGCTGATTGTTGTTTCTCCTGCCAAGACTCTTGATTATGAGTCGCCGCTTGCCACAGAAAAATATACCCAACCTGAGTTGATTGAATACTCTAAGCAGCTAATTGACGTATGCCGTCAGCTGACACCAGCCGATGTTGCTAGCCTGATGAAGGTAAGCGACAAGATTGCCGATCTTAACGTTGGACGTTTTCAAGAATGGAGTGAGACATTTACTCCTGAGAATTCACGTCAGGCGATTTTGGCGTTTAAAGGTGATGTCTACACAGGACTTGAAGCGGAAACATTAACCGACGATGATTTCGACTATGCACAACAGCACCTGCGTATGCTGTCTGGTTTGTATGGTTTACTGAAGCCGCTTGATTTGATGCAGCCATACCGCTTGGAAATGGGCACTAAATTGGCGAATGATAAGGGCAGCAACCTCTATCAGTTTTGGGGCAATACGATTACCGACAAGCTTAACCAAGCGATTTCAGCGCAAGGTGACAATGTGTTGGTCAACCTTGCGTCCAATGAGTACTTTAAAGCAGTTAAACCTAAATCTCTTGATGCTCAAGTGATTACGCCAATCTTTAAAGATTGTAAGAATGGTCAGTACAAGGTAATTAGCTTTTATGCCAAAAAAGCGCGCGGCATGATGGCACGTTATATCATCGAAAACCGCATCAGTAGTGTTGCCGAGCTCACTAAGTTTGATGTGGCGGGTTACTACTTTGTTGAGGAAGAATCTTCGCCGACAGAGTTGGTGTTTAAGCGCGAAGAGCAGTGATCATGTGAGACGAGAGGGGTTGATATGTGGCAGTGGTTCAAACGTTTGATTACTCGATATGATGCGTGGTGTCATTCAATGGGATTAACCCCTGAGCATAAGCGAAGCTGCGTACCTTATCGCTCTGACTCGTCATCAGAGACTGAAGATAAAGAGCAAAAACAAAGGGAGTGATGCATCACTCCCTTTTTCAATATTCGTCTTTACGCTTACTCGCGCTCTTTACTGTAAGGGACACCAATCGCCTTCGGTGCAATAGCCTTACCGATAAAGCCCGCTAGTAAGAATACCGTTAGAATATATGGTATTGCTTCGATAGCTTGTACAGGGATTGGGAAGTCACCAATAGTGACACCTTGCATGCGAATCGCTAGAGCATCAAGGAAACCGAACAGCAGACATGCCCCCATGGCGGTGAACGGACGCCACTTACCAAAGATCAAAGCTGCCAGCGCCATATAGCCTTTACCGGCACTCATGTTAGGGATGAACTGCGCAGTTTGAGCCACTGACAGATAAACCCCACCGATACCAACCAAGATGCCACAGATAATTACCGCAGAGTAACGCACTTTGGCCACAGAAATACCTGCAGTGTCGACCGCTGATGGTGACTCACCTACCGCGCGTAAACGCAAACCAAAGCGTGTCTTAAATAACAAGTACCAAGTAGCGGGAACAATTGCGATGAGTAGGTACACCAGAATCGAGTGACCACTGATCAACTCCGAATAAAGCAAACCAATCACAGGAACATCAGCTAGTGCATCAGCGCCAGGCAAGGTAATCGGAGCGAAGCGAGCATCGCCAGACAAGGCTGGTGTTTGACCACCTTGATTAAACCAGTGGCGACCTAGGGTAATGGTTAAACCTGTCGCTAGGATATTGATTGCCATACCACTGACGACTTGATCACCACGGTGTGTGATCGAGGCAAAGCCGTGAAGCAATGACAGTAGTATCGAGATACCGATGCCCGCGCCAAGCCCTAACCATGCCGAGCCAGTCACGTGGGCCGTTGCGGCGCCGGTGAAAGCCGCGGCAAGCAGCTTACCTTCTAATGCAATGTTAACGATACCTGCACGTTCACAGAACATCCCCGCAAGGGCTGCCAGAATAAGAGGAGTCGCAACACGCAGTGTTGCATCCAACATTAAGATAATGGTTTCAAACACGCTTAGGCTCCTTGCTCAGTTGGTTGCTGGTGTTTCTTAGCCGCAAACTTGAGGTATGCACGTTCTAAGTGAGGTCTAAACATATGTTCTAAGGCGCCAGAGAAGAGAATCACCAAACCTTGCAACACAACAACGATGTTACGGTCAACGCCGTACTCAAAACTTAGCTCCGCACCACCTTGGTAGAGGAAACCAAACAGCAAACTCGCTAGTAAAACGCCAATTGGGTGATTACGCCCCATTAACGCGACAGCGATACCGGTAAAACCAAAGCCTTCAACGAAGTTGAGCTTGATTTGGTGCAGTTCCCCTTGCAGTACGTTGAGGCCAAAAAAACCTGCCAACATACCAGAGATCACCATGGTCAGCACAATCACTTTGACGTACTTAATGCCCGCATAGCCAGCTGCGGTAGGGTTGGCTCCGACCGCTCGGATTTCGTAACCCCAGCGAGAGTTCCACATTAGCAACCAAACAAATACACAGCAGAGTAAAGCGAAGATAAAGCTTAAGTTAAGTGGACTTGGCGCAGTTTCAATACCGAATACCGCCAAGATTTCGTGCATCTTCGGCAGCCAACTACTTGCAGCAAACACTCGGCTTTCTGTCGCCATGGTGTTCTCTGGTTTTAAAATATCCACCAGTAAGTAGGCCATAAGTGAAGAGGCGATAAAGTTAAACATGATGGTTGTGATTACGATGTGTGAACCGCGTTTTGCTTGCAGATAAGCAGGGATAAAAGCCCATGCCGCACCAAAAGCACCACCAACAATGAGCGCGACAGGGAAGACAACCCACCAAGGAGCGACTTCACCTAGCGTCAGACAGATAAGACCGATGCCTAAACCACCAATATACGCTTGCCCTTCACCACCAATGTTAAATAGACCAGCATGGAAGGCAACGGCAACTGCAAGGCCGGTAAAGACAAAACCAGTGGCATAGTACAAGGTATAACCGAGACCTTCGGCATAGCCAAAAGCGCCGGTCCACATAACTTTTGCCGCATCGACTGGGTTGATATCAATGTAGATAAATAGCAATGCAGAAACTAAAAACGCCACCAACACATTAATTGCAGGCAGTAGCGCCATGGTTACCCAAGCAGGTACTTTTGCTTGACTCATTATTGCGCTCCTTGCGTTTCAGGTTGCTGAAGATGCTCAGGCAGAATGTTTGCCATCATCAAACCAAGGGTTTTTTCATCGGCTTGTGAAGCCGCGACTTCGCCAACGATGGTGCCATCAAATACTACTAGGATGCGATCTGCGAGTGCGAGAATTTCATCTAATTCGACTGAAACCAATAACACCGCTTTGTTGGCATCGCGTGCGGCAATGACCTGTTGATGGATATACTCAATCGCGCCGATGTCGACCCCACGAGTTGGTTGTCCAATAAGAATGACATCTGGATCTTGCTCCATCTCACGAGCGATCACGAGTTTCTGTTGGTTGCCACCTGAGAAGTTGGCGGTTTTCAACGATGGATCATTTGGGCGTACGTCCCACTTATCCATGCTGGTTTGACATGCTTTTTCAATCGCATTCTTATCTTGTAGGAAGCCTTGGTTATATTGACTTAAATGTTGGTGACCCAAGATAAAGGCTTCTTTGGCTGAAAACTTATTGATCAACCCTTGCTTGTGTCGATCTTCTGGGATGTGACTAACACCGATCGCTCGTACTTGTTGAGGGTCGAGTGGGGTAGCTGCGGTTAGCTCGCTGCCGTTAAGCAGGATAGAACCTGAACTTGGTGTGATAATCCCGGACAGCAGACTCAGGATCTCTGATTGGCCATTACCGGAAACACCAGCAATACCGACAACTTCTCCCTGGCGTACCGAGAAGCTGACCTTTTTCACGCGTTCGACACCAGAGTGGTCGAAGTATTGTAGATCTTTAACCGTGATCAGCTCTTTTTTAGGATCTGCAGGTTGCTTATCGACCTTTAGGCGTACTTTACGTCCGACCATCAGTTCGGCTAGTTGCTCTTTATTCGTTTCTGCGGTAACAACATGTGACACCATTGCACCTTGACGCATGACCGAGATGTTATCGGTAATCGCAAGTACTTCACGCAGTTTGTGCGTGATGATCATGATCGTCGTACCTTGTTCGCGCAGTTTATCAAGGATACGGAAAAGGTGATCCGCTTCTTGTGGGGTGAGTACTCCTGTTGGCTCATCGAGGATCAGTATCTTTGCACCGCGGTAAAGCGCTTTCAGTATTTCTACTCGTTGCTGCAGACCAACCGGTAGTTGACCAACAGGCGTGTCTAACGGTACATCGAGTCCGTAATCTTTCGCCAATGCTTCAAGCTTTTGACGAGCTTTAGATAGGGTGTCGTCTAGCTTCCAGCCTTCTTCCGCCCCTAAGATAATATTTTCTAATACTGAAAATGTATCAACCAACATAAAGTGTTGGTGCACCATTCCAATCCCGGCACGAATAGCATCTTGAGAGTTATTTGGTTTATATGGAGCGCCATTGACTGACATTGAGCCAGAATCAGCGTGATAGAAGCCGTAAATAATACTCATCAGAGTCGATTTGCCCGCGCCGTTCTCGCCAATAATGCCATGGATAGTTCCAGCAGGGACTTTCAAATCGATTTCACGGTTTGCATGTACTGAACCAAATCGCTTGTCGATACGATTGAGTTCTATCGCAATAGTTTGTGTCACAGGATAAAGCCTTTTTAGATAACAGTACGCCGCTACTACGTCAGCAGCGGCGTTTATCGTATTGCTAGGCTGACCTCAATGAGGACCAGCTTTAAGCGTTACAAATCGGTTTAGATGTCACATGAGTTGTTAGACATGTAATCATGGACAGCAACTTTACCGCTCACGATGTCTGCTTGGATTTGCTCTAGGTAAGCACGGTCTTCAGCAGAAACGAGATCTTTGTTGTAATCATCGTATGCCCACTCTACGGCACCTTCTTTAAGACCGAGAACTTTAACGCCTGGTGTCCAAGTCCCTTTTTCTGCTTGATCCCAAGAGTTGTACGCTGCAACACCCACTTTCTTAACCATTGACGTTAGCATCGTGCCTGGTTGTAGGTGGTTTTGGTTAGAGTCAACACCGATAGCGAACTTGCCGGCATCTTTCGCTGCCTGGTAAACGCCCATGCCTGTACCGCCTGCTGCAGCGTAAATAACGTCAACACCTTTAGAGAACTGAGATTTAGCCAACTCAGAGCCTTTTGCTGGATCGGCAAATGCAGCTGGCGTAGAACCAGTCATGTTTAGGAATGTCTCAACATTAGGGTTTGCATAATGTGCACCTTGACGGTAACCACACTCAAACTTACGAATTAGAGGGATATCCATACCGCCAACAAAACCGACTTTGCCCGTTGCTGATGCTCGAGCTGCCAGTGCGCCAACTAAGAAAGAACCTTCGTGCTCTTTGAACACGATAGATTGCACGTTTGGCTTATCAACTACAGAGTCGATGATGGTGAATTGAATATCTGGGTACTCGGTTGCCACTTTCTCAACGGCAGATGACATGTTGAAGCCAACCGCGACGATTGGTGTGAAACCACGACTTGCAAGACGACGTAGACCTTGTTCGCGTTGCGCTTCGTTTTGCGGTTCAAACTCACGTACAGTGACGCCTTTGTCGGCGTTGAAAACTTTCACACCGTTTTGGAAAACCGCTTCATTAAATGATTTATCAAACTTGCCGGCTGTATCATAAACAACAGCGGGCTTAGCTGCGAAAACACTGAATGACGACATAGCAAGTGCTAGAGTAGAGAGTTTCAGAATTGGGTTTTTCACTATCAGATCCTTAGTAGTGCAAATTCGATATGAAAGTAGCTGCTCTCTGTTTTCACAATTAACCAACAATTATGAAATCAATGTTTCGCTACATAGAGTAAATAGGGTCAACTTTGTGTCCATTGGACAAAGGGCGAGGCGATAACAGCTCCGACCATTAACTAGCCATTTTATCGTTTGCTTGGTTTATTTAAAACCAGTTAAGAATACAAAATCGTGATGGATATCAATAGAAAACGTTATCGTGGATAATCTATTACTCATAATTGTGATGTACGCATTTGTTGCAAAAAGGATGATTTTTTGTGTTGAGGGGAAATTGCTGATGAACTTGATGGATACCCACTGTCATTTGGACCTAATGGTGCAAAAAGGCATCAATCTTGAACAGGCTCTCGTTGAGGCTACTCAGGCTGGTGTTGCGAAAATCATCGTTCCTGGGATTGATGCCAGTAATTGGGCGACGATTAAACAGTATGCCAAGAACCATGCAATGGTGGAGTGGGCGATCGGCATTCATCCGATGTTTGTCTCCGAAACAAGTGCCGATCAGTTGGTCGTAATGCGTGAGCGTTTAGAACAAGGAGAAACGTGCGTCGCGATTGGCGAATGTGGACTAGATTTTTACCATGGCCGCAATGACGAAGAACGGCAAACTTATGTGTTGATAGAGCAATTAAAGTTGGCGCAGCAATATCAATTACCAGTATTGCTGCATGTGAGAAAAGCGCACCAAGAGTTACTCAAACTGCTGAAAAAGTACCCATTAACTCGCGGCGGCATTGTGCACGGGTTTACGGGAAGCTATGAGCTTGGCATGCAGTATATACAGCAAGGGTTGTGTCTTGGAGTTGGAGGGTCAATTACATACCAACGGGCGCAAAAAACACGCGATGCGTTCGCTCGTTTCCCGCTTGAACGTCTTGTTTTTGAAACAGATGCGCCAGATATGCCACTTTATGGCTATCAAGGAGAGGTAAATCAGCCCAAATTTGCCAAAGATGTTCTATCTTCTTTTATATTGCTTCGAAATGAAACTGAGCAAACGATTACCCAAAAAACAGCAAAATCGGCCCGGAAAATGTTTGAAATTGGCTAATTTTTTATTAAGCAAATGCTAAATTAGCCATTTAAACGGTTGCGTTTTGTGATTGTTGTCTCAGTTGTTAATGTACATGTCGTGTTGTGTGGTAAAAAATGCGACTTGAGTACTATTTTTACTGGGCTTGATAAGTATAATCCACGACGCTTTTGAGCTCCACTTTGTAACACGCCAACAAATAACATAAGGAAGTCATAAACTATGAGCCTGTTTATGAGCCTAGTCGGTATGGTAGTGCTTCTTGCTATTGCATTTGCATTCTCATCTAACCGTAAAGCTATCAACTTAAGAACAGTGGGTGGCGCATTCGCTATCCAATTCGCACTTGGTGCATTTGTTCTTTACGTACCTTGGGGTCGCGACCTTTTAAACGGTTTCTCTCAAGGTGTATCTAACGTTATCAACTACGGTAACGATGGTATCTCTTTCCTATTCGGTGGTCTTGTTTCTGACAAGATGTTCGAAGTATTTGGTGGCGGCGGCTTTATCTTCGCGTTCCGTGTACTTCCAACACTGATTTTCTTCTCAGCACTTATTTCAGTTCTGTACTACCTAGGCGTTATGCAATGGGTTATCAAGATCCTTGGTGGCGGCTTGCAAAAAGCACTAGGTACATCACGCGCTGAATCTATGTCTGCAGCAGCTAACATTTTCGTAGGTCAAACAGAAGCACCACTTGTGGTTCGTCCGTTCGTACCTAAGATGACACAATCTGAGCTATTTGCAGTAATGTGTGGTGGTCTAGCATCAGTAGCTGGTGGTGTTCTAGCAGGTTACGCATCAATGGGTGTGCCACTAGAGTACCTAGTAGCAGCGTCATTTATGGCGGCACCAGGTGGTCTACTATTCGCGAAGATCCTTCACCCTGAAACTGACAAGCCTGAAGAAGATATTGAAGCGGCAATGGACGGTGGTGACGACAAGCCAACCAACGTTATCGACGCAGCAGCAGGCGGTGCGGCATCAGGTCTACAACTTGCACTTAACGTTGGTGCAATGCTAATTGCATTCGTTGGCCTAATCGCACTTGTGAACGGCATGCTAGGTGGTATTGGTGGCTGGTTCGGTATGCCTGAACTGACACTAGAACTTATCCTAGGTTACGCGTTCTCTCCACTAGCATTCCTAATCGGTGTGCCATGGGATGAAGCGATCGTTGCTGGTTCATTTATCGGTCAAAAACTGGTTATCAACGAGTTCGTAGCTTACTTGAACTTCACTCCATACATTGGTGAAACTGCTCAAGTTGTTGCTGAAACGGGCCAAGTAATGTCTCAGAAGACAGTTGCTATTATCTCGTTTGCTCTTTGTGGCTTTGCTAACCTATCGTCTATCGCGATTCTACTAGGTGGTCTAGGTAGCTTGGCTCCAAACCGTCGTGGTGATATCGCACGCATGGGTATGAAAGCGGTTCTTGCTGGTACATTATCTAACTTAATGGCAGCAACAATTGCAGGCTTCTGTCTAAGCCTTGCAGCTCTGTAATTAGAGTTAGCTTAATATAGACGCCATTTGAAATTATGCCCTGTAGCACTGATATGCTGCGGGGCATTTTTCGTTTTTAACCAGTATTCGTTTTTGCTTGAATGTCAGGTGTGAACTGCGATGAATACAGGGTTAAAGAATTTTGAGATACAAACCGTTTGCGCTCTATTTGCTACTACAGTTTTGCGCGGTTTCTTTATAAGGTAAGCGTCATTGATAGAATTTGGATTAAATTGCGTTCAAGTTAGCAATGAATTCTCACTAGCAGGTAAATGATTTACCTGACCCAGCATATAGAACAAGCCAATTGTGGCTTTATATGCTATTAAAGACACCGCAATCATAGATTGTTGTGCCATAGGCCAAACTGGTACTGTGCGGTGACAAGGATAGCAATTGGGGCAAATTCGCTATTTGCCGCCGAGTCTTCAAGGAACCAAGTCCGTTCATCAATAACTGTTTCTCTGCCTATACTCAGAGAGCAACAGAGACAGTCACATTTTTGAATATTGATCGGAGATAGAAATGAGCGATTTAAAAGCGGCAGCGTTACGTGCACTTAAACTAATGGACCTAACGACGCTAAATGACGACGACACAGATGCGAAAGTTATTTCACTTTGTCATGATGCGAAGACAGCAGTAGGTAACACAGCTGCTATCTGTATTTACCCTCGCTTTATTCCTATTGCTAAGAAGACACTTCGTGAGCAAGGTACGCCAGAAGTACGTATTGCTACTGTAACTAACTTCCCTCACGGTAACGACGATATCGAAATCGCAGTAGCGGAAACCAAAGCAGCAGTCGCATACGGTGCAGACGAAGTCGACGTAGTATTCCCTTACCGTGCTCTAATCGCAGGTAATGAAGAAGTTGGCTTTGAGCTAGTTAAGCAATGTAAAGCCGCTTGTGGTGACAGCGTTCTGCTTAAAGTCATCATCGAAACGGGTGAACTAAAAGAAGAAGCTCTAATTAAGAAAGCATCGCAAATCTGTATTGAAGCGGGTGCAGACTTTATTAAAACTTCAACGGGTAAAGTGCCAGTCAACGCAACACCAGAATACGCACGTATGATGCTAGAAGTTATTCGTGACATGAACGTAGCTGAAACTGTTGGTTTTAAACCAGCGGGTGGTGTACGTACAGCTGAAGATGCGCAAGCTTACCTAGCAATGGCTGATGAAATCCTAGGTGACAACTGGGTTGATGCTCGTCACTACCGTTTCGGTGCATCGAGCCTACTGACTAACCTTCTTAATACATTAGAAGTAACAGACGAGAAAGCGGATCCAGCCGCTTACTAATATACCCGTCATATTTGACGCTGCAGCGTTGTTGACTTCGTAAGTTCATCCTAATCACATAGTTATCTATGCTCATAGGAATGAACTTACTTGTCGCCTAGCTGCAACGCCAACTATTTAGGGTATGACTGACCAAATCAGTTTATGTCTGAATAAGATAGGTCGGCAGACGGCCGCCTTGTCTTGACCTCTTTACCTTACAACCTTACTCGCACGAGTATGGGAGGACCTAATGTATTTACCTCAAGAGATCATTCGTAAAAAGCGTGATGGCGAAGTACTCACCGCTGACGAAATTAACTTTTTTATCCAAGGTGTGGCTAACAATACCGTATCAGAAGGTCAAATTGCCGCATTCGCGATGACGATTTTCTTCAATGAAATGACGATGCCTGAGCGTATTGCTTTGACATGTGCGATGCGTGATTCTGGCATGGTGATTGATTGGAGCCATATGAACTTTGGCGGCCCGATTGTTGATAAACATTCAACGGGTGGTGTGGGCGATGTGACTTCACTGATGCTTGGCCCTATGGTGGCAGCATGTGGCGGCTTTGTACCAATGATTTCTGGACGTGGTCTAGGGCACACCGGCGGTACGCTTGATAAGCTTGAGTCGATCCCAGGCTACAACATTACCCCGACTAACGAAGTGTTTGGTCAGGTAACCAAAGACGCAGGTGTCGCGATTATCGGTCAAACCGGCGATCTTGCGCCAGCGGACAAACGTGTATACGCAACGCGTGATATTACTGCCACGGTAGACAACATCTCTCTGATTACAGCGTCAATTCTATCGAAGAAATTGGCGGCGGGGCTTGAATCACTCGTGATGGATGTAAAAGTAGGTTCTGGTGCATTTATGCCAACTTATGAAGCATCTGAAGAGCTTGCGAAATCGATCGTAGCCGTGGCAAATGGTGCTGGCACTAAGACGACTGCAATCCTAACTGATATGAACCAAGTATTGGCTTCTTCAGCGGGTAATGCAGTAGAAGTGCGTGAAGCTGTACGCTTCTTAACGGGTGAATACCGTAACCCACGCCTACTTGAAGTGACCTTGGCATCGTGTGCGGAAATGCTAGTTCTTGGTAAGCTGGCTGAAAACACAGAAGCGGCGAATGCTAAGTTGATGGAAGTATTAGACAACGGTAAAGCAGCTGAATGTTTCGGCAAGATGGTCGCGGGTCTTGGCGGTCCAGCTGATTTCGTTGAAAACTATGACAACTACCTAGAAAAAGCCGAAATTATTAAGCCAGTATTTGCTGAGCAGAGTGGTGTGGTTTCTGCCATGGATACTCGCGCGATCGGTATGGCTGTGGTTTCTATGGGTGGTGGTCGCCGCGTAGCGACAGACGCAATTGATTATGCAGTTGGTTTTGATGGCTTTATTCGTCTTGGCGAGATCGCGGATGACACTAAACCTCTCGCTGTTATTCACGCCCGTAATGAGCAGCAGTGGCAAGAAGCGGCGAACGCATTACGCAACGCGATCGTTATCGGTGGTGAGTACATGCCAACCCCTAACGTATACTGTCAAATCCGCGCTGAAGACGTGTAATTTTAACAAGGCCTGCTTTCATAATAACGATATCCAAGTGGGCCTGAGGAACGAGCAATGAAAAGAGCATTTATTTTAGTCCTAGACTCATTTGGTATCGGTGCGACTGCTGATGCTGATAAATTTGGTGATGTGGGTTCTGACACACTTGGTCATATTGCGGAGCAGTGTGATAAAGGACTTGCTGACAATGACCAACGCAGTGGTATGTTGAAACTGCCTAACCTGTCAAAACTTGGTTTGGCAATGGCGCACAAAGAATCAACTGGGCATTTCGCTCCAGGTTTGGACGCTGACGCTGAGATCATCGGTGCTTACGGTCATGCGGCAGAGCTTTCTTCTGGTAAAGATACTCCATCAGGCCACTGGGAAATTGCGGGTGTACCTGTGTTGTTTGATTGGGGGTACTTCACTGACAAATCGAACAGCTTCCCTAAAGAGCTTACCGATCGCATTCTTGCTCGTGCAGGTCTTGATGGTTTCCTAGGTAACTGCCACGCATCAGGAACACAAGTTCTGGATGATCTTGGTGAAGAACATATGCAAACAGGTCTGCCTATCTTCTATACTTCAGCAGACTCAGTTTTCCAAATCGCATGTCATGAAGAGACATTCGGTTTAGATCGCTTACTGGAATTGTGCCAAATCGCGCGCGAAGAGCTAGCCGACTACAACATTGGTCGAGTGATTGCGCGTCCATTTATTGGTGCTGGTAAAGGTCAGTTTGAGCGTACGGGTAACCGCCGCGACCTATCGGTTGAGCCGCCAGCTGCTACCGTGCTGCAAAAGCTAGCAGATGAGAAGCAGGGTGAAGTGGTATCGATCGGTAAGATTGCAGATATCTATGCGAACTGTGGCATCACTAAGAAAGTGAAAGCGACGGGTATTCCGGCGCTGTTTGAAGCGACGCTTGAGCAAATTAAAGCAGCAGGCGATAACACGATTGTGTTTACTAACTTTGTTGACTTTGATTCTGCCTACGGTCACCGCCGTGATGTGGCAGGCTATGCTGCGGCACTAGAATATTTCGATGGTCGCATCAACGAAGTACTAGAATTGATGCAAGAAGACGACATTCTGATCCTAACCGCTGACCACGGTTGTGATCCAACATGGCAAGGCACTGACCATACTCGTGAGCACATCCCGGTATTGGTTTACGGTCAAAAGATCCCAGCAGGTTCGCTTGGCCGTCGTGACTCTTTTGCGGATATTGGTCAGACGCTAGCAGAATATTTTGCTACATCACCAATGGATTACGGCAAGAGCTTCTTGTAAATTATGACAACCAAGTAGTCTTAACTACTGAGTCAATTGGTTATTTGGCGTCAATGCCGTTCATTTGGCGCCTTCTTCTATTTTGAAAAGGAAAATACGATGGCAACTCCACATATTAATGCTGAAATGGGCGCTTTTGCTGATGTAGTACTGATGCCGGGTGACCCGCTACGTGCTAAATACATTGCGGAAACCTTCCTAGAAGACGTTGTACAAGTATGTGATGTTCGTAATATGTTCGGTTACACAGGTACTTACAAAGGTCGTAAGATCTCTGTAATGGGTCACGGTATGGGTATTCCTTCATGCTCGATCTACGTGACTGAACTGATCAAAGACTTTGGTGTTAAGAAAGTGATTCGCGTGGGCAGCTGTGGTGCTGTAAACGAAGACATTAAAGTGCGCGATGTTGTGATCGGTATGGGTGCGTGTACTGACTCTAAAGTAAACCGTATTCGTTTCAAAGGTCATGACTTTGCAGCTATCGCGGATTACAAAATGGTTCGTGCAGCAGAAGAAGCAGCGAAAGCTCGTGGTATCGATGTAAAAGTGGGTAACCTATTCTCTGCAGAACTGTTCTACACACCAGATCCTGAAATGTTCGACGTAATGGACAAATACGGCATCGTGGGTGTTGAGATGGAAGCGGCGGGTATCTACGGCGTTGCTGCTGAATACGGCGCAAAAGCACTGACTATCTGTACTGTGTCTGACCACATCAAAACGGGTGAGCAAACCACTTCTGAAGAGCGTCAAAACACGTTCAACGAGATGATGCTTATCGCGCTAGACTCAGTACTACTTGGTGACGAAGAGTAATTGCCGATAAGAGCGCTGTGCAAAGAGAGCGGCGAGGTAAGAACGCTTTGCTGTGAGCGTTGATAGCGCTTTCATTGAGATTTGAAAAGGTTGGCTTAATCGCCAACCTTTTTTATACGCATACATATTGTTCAGCTGTCATTGTTGATATGAGTAGGTTTACGAAAAATTTGCCATTGTCGATATGAACAGCCCTATTAAAAAGTTGTCATTCTCGAGAGCGTAGCGAGTCGGGAATCTGGTTTTAGTTTGTCGGCGTAGTTGCTGAGAAAAGCAGATTCCCTGTCACGTGCTAACGCACGGCATAGAATGACAAAGTTAAGTTGAGGCGCTGTGTGGTAGGGCAGCTTTAACCCATACACTTTAATTGCCACTGTCGATATGAGTAGGTTTACGAAAAATTTGCCATTGTCGATATGAACAGCCCTATTAAAAAGTTGTCATTCTCGAGAGCGTAGCGAGTCGGGAATCTGGTTTTAGTTTGTCGGCGTAGTTGCTGAGAAAAGCAGATTCCCTGTCACGTGCTAACGCACGGCATGGAATGACAAAATTAAGTTGAAGCGCAGTGTGGAATGTCAGCGTTTCCGAATAGTCCAGCAATAAAAAAACCGGCTTGCGCCGGCTTTTCATTAACTCATCTCTTTTAGCAGTAAGTTCTCGCCTTTTACTTGTGGCTTGCGGCGAAGAATAAACGCCAATAAGAAACCGGCAATAAAGCTGACGCCAACCATCGAGTACATATAACGGTCACTCTTGCGGTAGTAGTGATCGGAAAACGCGGTTAACTGACCTGTTTCAAAGGTCATACGGATAAAGCCCACGATCACATTGTCATGCATAATCGGTTCAACTAACTGTTGGCGACCGATTCGTGCGGTCTCAAGCGGGGTATCCAGCCCTAATATTTCACGTACCGACTTAGCTTGATCACTGGAGGCTAAACGGATCCCTTCGGCATCGTAAATTGTGGCGTCAAACACCAACTTATCTTCAGCCAACTGGTTAGTGAGGTTAAGCAAACGTTCTTGGTCGGCATCGGCAATCATTGCGCCAGCGGAAAGAGATGCTTGTGAGATCAGCACCTTAGTTAATGTTTCCAACTGGTTTGCTTGGATTTGCTCATTACCCTTGGTAATTTTTACGCTGTTGATCGCAATCATGATGCCGCCAGCAATCAAAAATAAGATCACCAGTGCGCGAATCGCCATGCGAAATGAAAACAGAGAAGAGTCCATACGTTACCTTTCAAAGCTCACTACTCTATAGTTTGATGGTAGTGATATTTGGGCAAAAATCTATAGTTAATGTCTACACTGCGCATATTGAGACTTGCGCAACCAAATTGCAATAGGGTAACTTGGTTGGACATTTGAACGGAATCTTTTACATGGATATGTTGAAAAAATTGGCGATCAAACGCCGCACGACACTCTTAAATCGACTGCCGGAAGCCCAAGCGTCGACCAACTTTGACCGCACAAAGGCGGGCTGGATAGTGTTTGGTCATTATCTGCAACCACAACAATTCGAAGATATCGACTTTTTCACCGGAGACTACAACGCCATTGTTGATGTTTGGCAGGTGGGTGAGTATGAAGTGGCGTTGATGGCCGGAGAGTTGAATGGTGAGTTGGAGCAAATTCTCCAAGCGCTTGAGCTTGATTATGCCTCTTTGCGTGAGTTTCCTGATCTCACTAAGCCGGGATTGATGGTATTTGATATGGACTCCACTGCGATTCAGATTGAGTGTATTGATGAAATCGCCAAACTTGCGGGAGTGGGTGAAGAGGTCGCCGAAGTCACAGAGCGAGCAATGCAGGGTGAGTTGGACTTTGAGCAGAGTTTACGCCAGCGAGTTGGTAAGCTTGCAGGTGCTGATGCTGCCATTCTTGAACAAGTGAGACAGAGCCTGCCATTGATGCCAGACTTCCCAGAGCTTATCTATACGCTACAACAGTTTGGTTGGAAAACGGCGATCGCTTCTGGTGGCTTTACCTATTTTTCTGACTATCTGCAGCAGACATTGAGATTGGATTATGCGCAGTCTAATCAACTGGAGATTATCGACGGCAAGTTAACCGGACAGGTGCTGGGAGAGGTTGTTAGCGCGCAAACCAAAGCGGAAATTTTAGTTCACCTCGCCGATCAGTATGAGATTGAGCTGCACAACACTGTCGCGGTTGGTGATGGCGCGAATGATTTGGTGATGATGAGTGCTGCTGGGTTAGGTGTCGCCTACCATGCAAAACCTAAAGTAGAACAGCAGGCACAAGCGGCAGTGCGGTACGTCGGTTTAGGTGGGGTCTTGTGTATCTTGTCGGCTCAACTGCTTAAACAACAGAAGGTGAGCTTTAAGCCGCTACCTTAAACGTGAAGCGAGCGGTTAGTCGCTCGCTTCACGTTTGTCTTTATTGAGTTAGCTCGAGACGTATTAGGACTTCTTCCGTGACATCAATGTACTCACTGTAACCGACAATCGTGCAGATCTCTTTTTCTAAGCTTCGAGCTTGGTGCATGCTAATGGTGCTAAGCTCTTCCAAATCTTTGCGCAGTAACGCCGTAATGGGGTCGAAGACTGGTGCCGCACAAATTCGCAGAGCATGAAACTCGCCCATGTTCTGACTGTTCTTAATAAACTCAATACGCTCCTTGGTCGATTCAAACTCCGAGCACAGTTTCGCTTGCAGTGTTTGTAGGCGTGTGCCGAACTTAATGGCTGAGATATAAAGCTCTTGGGCTTGCGGTTTCGCGCCTTCAATTCGCTTCATTGGGGCGGCCAATAAGGTGGTGGTACGTCCTTTGTAAATGGTTTCGAGCGACAGGCGATTGTTTTTCCCAACTTTAGCAAAGAGTGCTAAGTGCGCAGGCAAAGGGTAGTTAACGCCAATCACTTTAGGTTTAAGGCTGTTACCTTTCTTTTCGACAAACAGAGGCGTACTGATCATTCGATCTAAGAGAATATTGTGCAAGTTCTCTAGCATCTCATGGCTTGGCAATGTCTCTTGAGTGGCGGTCAGTTTGGTTTGGTTGTGTTCGATAAGCTTGCCAAAAAACGCCATGGTTTTAATGGTCTGTACATTATCTTCAATCACTAACTGGACTCGCTTTCCGCCCGGACTGATACGAATGACTTTGTAAGGTACGTTATCCAGCGGCAAAGATTTGTCATACAGTTGCAACTCATTAAAGTTGATGCGACAGGTATCTCCAGCTTTTAGTTCGATGGGCGTGCTTAACGCTATATATAAACCATGTTTTGAGATATCCAGAGTGACGCCTGCCGCTTGTTGCTCGCCTGAGCTAATAAACAGCGGGGAGCGAAACTGATAACGTGGCTCTTTTCGACGGTTCTGCGCATCAAAGTAGAGGCTTACTGGCACATGGCTACAGTTACGTTTGTGGCGGAACTGGTTGAGTTCAGAGGTGCTCAGGCGAGGTTTCTCACTCAATAAGTAATCTTGTCCTGAGCAGGCATCGGAGATCTCTTGCAACATCGCAAAGTGAGTTAAACCTTGCGTGAGTTCGCTCGACTCTTGTGGTAAATCATCGAACAGCGCCCGTTCTTCATTACTTAACTCAAAAACAGAAATGCGGAAAACCTTCCAACTCTCTCGATGAGCACCAACGTGCCAAAACAATTGGCGTAACTCACGGCTTGCTTCGGGAATCATCATCGAGAAAAACAGATCTTTGCCAGCGTGCTGATGTTTAAAGGTGTAGAGCACGCTATTGCTCCCTCGCATACCCGGCTTGGTCATAAGTTCCATCCTTTCCGGACTGAACAAATTGCTTAGCGTCAGTTGGTTGCGTTCGTCATTCCAATATTGCCAAATGCTGTGGTTGTTCTCGGTCATCAGAACCAGTTTTAGTTCATGACCGCTAAAAAATATCGGTAAGTTGCAGGTATGTTTGAGGTAGTTGTGTTCATAACCTCTCGAACGAGCTCGAATCACTTTATCTTGATTGTCATGACGTGCCCGTTGGGTATCGTTTTGCAGACAATGCGTCATGATATCGTTGACCAACTCAACATCATCGACTTTGAGCACGCGCAGAAAGTTGACCGCGTCGTTTTCAAAAGACTCATCAATACCAACGATTCGGTAACTGACGTGTTGGCTTATGCCGGGGATCTTGCTGGTTCTTGCCAACTCAACAAAATGAATGGTGATCACTTCGCCCAGTTTATAGTCAAACGCTGACGGGACTTTGAACTTACCGCCAGAAGGAGAAATATCAACAGTAACCCCATGAACTAGTTGGTCACTTGATAGGTGAATAACGATTTGGGTTGCAAGCTTGAGGCGGTTTTCTTTACGTTTGAGATCGTACCCCATCACGATGGGTTCCGCGTTGAAGGTGATAGCGGTGTTGGTTAGGTCAGAACCTTGAGGTTTGCCTTTTTGGTTCATCACCTTAAAGCTATTACGTGTGTTACTTAAGGCTTCAAACACACCTTCGGTATAGCCATTAAACTTACGAACATTCTTGTGGTAGGTGTTAAACGCAACGTCATCTAACCAATGGATAATTCCGTCAAGTTCATACTCGCGACATTCACCTTTGACTCGACCACGAAGGTCAATAGAGCGATAGCAGGGGGTCATCAGTCGCTTTAATTCCATCTTAACCAAGATTTTAAGCGAAGGAGGCTCGCCATCCGTAACTTTGGACAGTAAGAGTTCAAAATCATCCGTTTTGTAGACCGGAATGAGTTTTTCTGCGATGGAGAGGACTTCAGTTTGCTGCATGCGATCCTAGCGAATGTTCCTTATCAAAAATGATATCGACCTTGATAAATAGATCTTTAGTGATATGTTACTGCGAATCAAGCCCATATCATGGCTTATTAGATAGCAACCATCACAAAATTCAATTGAGGTCACATGGCAAAAGCAAAACGCGCATACGTTTGTAATGATTGCGGCGCAGATTTCCCCCGCTGGCAAGGACAATGCAATGCTTGTGGAGCATGGAACACCATCAGTGAAGTTAGACTTGCAGCTTCACCGGCGGCTGCGCGAAATGAACGCCTAACCGGTTACGCTGGCGCTGTCACGGAGAGTCAAGTTCAGACCCTATCTGAGATTGATTTGCAGGAAGTACCACGCTTTACCAGCGGCTTTAAAGAGCTTGACCGTGTGCTCGGTGGTGGCGTTGTGCCGGGGGCGGCGATCTTGATTGGTGGTAGCCCAGGTGCTGGTAAATCGACGCTACTGCTACAAACGATGTGTTATTTGTCTGCCCAGATGCCAACACTGTATGTCACCGGTGAAGAATCCTTGCAACAAGTCGCGATGCGCGCCTCACGCTTAGGCTTACCCAAAGACAACCTGAAAATGCTGTCAGAAACGAATGTGGATCGCATTTGTCAGATTGCAGAGAAAGAGCAGCCAAAAATTATGGTGATCGACTCGATTCAGGTGATGCATGTGGCTGATGTTCAATCCTCGCCGGGTAGCGTGGCACAGGTGAGAGAATCGGCGACGGCACTCACTCGCTACGCCAAGCAGAATAATGTTGCGGTGTTTATCGTCGGTCATGTGACCAAAGATGGTACTTTGGCTGGCCCGAAAGTGCTTGAGCACATTATTGACTGTTCGGTACTACTTGATGGTGGAACAGACAGTCGATTTAGAACCTTACGTAGCCACAAAAACCGTTTTGGTGCGGTGAATGAACTGGGTGTGTTTGCCATGACAGGGCAAGGACTGCGTGAAGTGAGCAATCCGTCTGCGATTTTCCTCTCTCGAGGAGAAGAAGAGACCTCCGGCAGTTCGGTGATGGTTGTCTGGGAAGGAACGCGCCCGCTATTGGTCGAAATTCAAGCGCTGGTGGACTACTCACAGTTGGCGAATCCGCGTCGTGTTGCGGTGGGTCTTGAGCAAAACCGTCTGTCATTATTGCTAGCTGTTTTACACAAGCATGGCGGTCTACAAATGGCGGACCAAGATGTATTCGTCAACGTTGTTGGTGGGGTAAAAGTTACAGAGACCAGTGCCGACCTTGCACTTGTGATGGCACTATTATCTAGCTTTAGAGACCGACCGTTACCTAAAGATGTAGTGGTATTTGGTGAAGTGGGACTTGCCGGAGAGATTCGCCCTGTGCCAAGCGGACAAGAGCGCTTAAATGAGGCGTTTAAACATGGCTTTAAGAAAGCGATAGTTCCAGCCGCCAATATGCCAAAAGGCGGTATTGAAGGGATGCAAATACATGGGGTGAAGAAGCTATCTGAGGCTATTCAGGCTTTTGATGAGTTATAAAACTTAGATGTGACTCGTATTTTTGGTTAAACTTGCTGCAATTTTGTACGAATGCAAGCTGTTAATGCATAATGAGCCCCGTTGTTAACGGATGCGGTGCAAAGGGATATGTGGTTGCGTTGTTGGCTTGCTTTCGTGTTACTTTTCTCAAATGTGGCATATGGACACTTAGTTCCTCAGTATACTGTGGAGCAACCTGCTGCATGGTATCGAGGCGAGGCATGGACGTCAGAGCACTCTTTAGCTTCTTACCTTCAATCGCTCTCCCCACAAAAGAGTTTTGAACTGACGGGCGGCGAGCAGATCAGTGTGGTGAAGTTTCATGTATTGACCGCAGGTGACTTCGTGATTGATTTTCGCAACTCGGCGTTGATCGGCGAATATAAGCACCTGCTGTTTGACCAATTTGATAGTTTAGTTACGGTGCGACAGGGTGGAATCTGGCGCGATGATGTAAGTGACTATTTTCTCCGAAATGGTCAAAACATCTATCTTCGTCATGGTCACTATACGCTGATCACCTATCAACAATCCCAGTTTAATATTGCACCGCCTACGCCATTCGTGATCGATAAACATCATTATATTGAGCAGGTTAGGGTTGGTAATACCATCACATTAGTGGGGTTGGGGATTCTGATTGCGCTGTTTTTCTATTACTTAGTGCTTTCATTGGCTCGCTCGAACTTGGTGGATTTGATGTATGCCTTGTTTATACTGGGTAACTTAATCTTTAACGCGACTTCGTTATTAGCCGCCTCCCATTTACTTGGGAGTCGGTGGTTTGGCGGCGCTAGCTGGCCGATTTTATTCTCGAATATCGCTTATATCGTCTTTGTTCTTGCCTTATTGAAAGTGAGTAATCAGCGTAACCCGATACTTTGGAAGGTCGGCTGTTTGATCATCTCGCTGTTCTCTTTATTCATTGTTCTTTCATTTTGGCTACCCCATTATCAGAATGAGTTTAATCGTTTCTCTGTCGGAATCTTTCTCGCGTTCGGTATCTTGGTGGGCATACGACGAAGCTTGCAAGGTAACGTTATTGCTCGCCTTTACTTGTTAGCAAACTTAGGATTTGTTGTGCTCGGCGCGATTGCGATCTCTCAGGAGGAGATTCAAGGATTCCAGACTATTTACATGTCTCATATCGGTTTGCTGGCGGTTGCTTGTGAAGTTCTGTTGCTCTCCTTTGTTATTGCCTATCAAATGGTGCTGCTTGAAGCCGATAAAACTCGAGCACTCAAACAGGCGCAGGAGATGTTAACGATCGCTCAAACGGATCCGCTCACTCGCTTACCCAACCGCTATGCGATGGAAAAGCATCTGCTGACGGTCGGTAGAGAGTGCAGCTTTATTTATATTGATCTCGATGGTTTGAAATCCTGTAACGACCGTTATGGTCACGATATGGGTGACCGTTTGCTGATTGAGTTCAGCAAAAAGTTAACGCTCAATTTGCCACATTCATCGCGCCTATATCGAATTTCCGGGGATGAGTTTGGCATTATTTTCAGTAGCAACCTGACCGAGGAAGTTGAGGCTGCGATTGAGAGTGTTGAAGCGGATCTTAAACGCCAGTTTACGGCGAAAGTTGGTGTGAGTTTTGGTCGTGCGCAGTTTGCCGAGCACGCTCATTATCAAAAAGTAATTCAAGCCGCCGACGAGAATATGTATAGTAATAAAAAGCGCAAACAGAGTGCGACCGAATTATAACTGCTTGAGACTGAAATTAGCTCTTAGCGGAAGCAAGCGATTGGCAAGCCGACAGTTCCTTTGCTATTGCTGGTGGTTCTCATCTCGCTATCAAAGACCTCTTTCGGGGTAATTTGTCCATTTTGATAGCATTTACTGTGACAAGAAAAGTCTAAAAACGAAGAAATAATTGTCTCAAACGAGCGTTATTTTGACGGCAGAATAGTGAAACTTAGCTATTATTTGACAGAGTCATAGTGGCCTAAATATTTTTTTTCATCCAACTGCACGCAAGGGTATCAGTCTTGACAGAATGTGATATACTCTGCGCGCACTTTATACCTTATTAACAGAGTAAGACAATGACTGATTTATCAAAATACAGAAACATTGGTATTTTTGCTCACGTAGACGCGGGTAAAACTACCTCTACAGAGCGTATCCTTAAGCTAACTGGTAAAATCCACAAGATCGGTGACACACACGACGGTTCAACTACTACTGACTTCATGGAGCAGGAAGCTGAACGTGGTATCACAATCCAGTCTGCAGCTACTACTTGTTTCTGGAACGATCACCGCCTAAATATCATCGATACTCCTGGACACGTTGACTTCACAATCGAAGTTTACCGTTCTCTAAAAGTACTAGACGGTGGTATCGGTGTATTCTGTGGTTCAGGTGGTGTTGAGCCTCAGTCTGAAACTAACTGGCGTTACGCTGACGAATCTCACGTATCTCGTCTAATCTTCGTAAACAAACTAGACCGTATGGGTGCTGACTTCTACAAAGTTGTAGATCAAGTACAAAACGTTCTAGGTGCTACTCCACTAGTAATGACTCTACCTATCGGTATCGAAGACGACTTCTGTGGTGTTGTAGACGTACTAAGCCAAAAAGCTTACATTTGGGATGACTCAGGTCTTCCAGAGAACTACTCAGTTGAAGATATCCCAGCTGACCTAGTAGAAAAAGCGGCTGAATACCGTGAAATGCTAATCGAAACTGCAGTTGAGCAAGACGACGACCTAATGATGGCTTACATGGACGGCGAAGAGCCTTCTCTAGAAGACATCAAACGTTGTATCCGTAAAGGTACTCGTGACCTAGCGTTCTTCCCAACTTACTGTGGTTCAGCGTACAAGAACAAAGGTATCCAACTTGTTCTTGACGCAGTAGTTGATTACCTACCTTCTCCAACAGAAGTAGATCCTCAACCACTAACTAACCCAGAAACTGGTGAGCCAACTGGCGAATTCGCTACTGTATCTGCAGATGAGCCACTAAAAGCGCTTGCGTTCAAGATCATGGACGACCGCTTTGGTGCACTAACGTTCATCCGTATCTACGCTGGTAAGATGAAGAAGGGTGACACTATCCTTAACTCAGCTACTGGTAAGACTGAGCGTATCGGCCGTATGGTTGAGATGCACGCTAACGACCGTAACGAGATCGATTCAGCACAAGCTGGTGACATCATCGCGGTTGTTGGTATGAAGAACGTGAAGACTGGTCACACTCTATGTGATCCTAAGCACGAAGTTACTCTTGAGCCAATGATCTTCCCAGAACCAGTAATCTCTATCGCTGTTAAGCCTAAAGATAAGAACGGTTCTGAGAAAATGGGTATCGCGATCGGTAAAATGGTTGCAGAAGATCCATCATTCCAAGTTGAAACTGACGAAGATTCAGGCGAAACCATCCTTAAAGGTATGGGCGAACTTCACCTAGACATCAAAGTTGACATCCTGAAGCGTACTTACGGCGTTGAGCTAGAAGTAGGTGCTCCACAGGTAGCTTACCGTGAAACTATCACTCAAGCAGTTGAAGATAGCTACACGCATAAGAAACAGTCTGGTGGTTCAGGTCAGTTCGGTAAGATCGACTACCGCATCCGTCCAGGGGAACAAGGTTCAGGCTTCAAGTTCACTTCAACAGTTGTTGGTGGTAACGTTCCTAAAGAATTCTGGCCTGCAGTTGAGAAAGGTTTTGCTAGCATGATGGACCACGGTGTTCTAGCTGGCTTCCCAACTCTAGACGTAGAAGTTGAACTATTCGACGGTGGTTTCCACGCAGTTGACTCTTCAGCTATCGCTTACGAAATCGCTGCTAAAGGCGCATTCCGTCAGTCTATGCCTAAAGCTGGCGCGCAACTTCTTGAGCCAATCATGAAAGTTGACGTGTTCACTCCAGAAGACCACGTTGGTGACGTAATCGGTGACCTTAACCGTCGTCGCGGTATGATCAAAGATCAACAAGCTGGTACTACTGGCGTACGTATCAAGGGTGATGTACCTCTATCAGAAATGTTTGGTTACATCGGTACTCTACGTACTATGACTTCTGGCCGTGGTCAGTTCTCTATGGAATTCTCTCACTACAACCCATGTCCAAACAACGTGGCGGAGCAAGTGATTGCAGAAGTTAAAGAGCGTAACGCTAAGAAGTAATTCTTAAGTTAATTGCTTGAATTGAAAAGCCTCGCATTTGCGAGGCTTTTTTATTTGCCTGAATTAGGGGACGCTGGAGAATTTAAGGGCTTTATCAGGGTGTTCGAGTTATGCCTATTTCTGTTTGATCTCGTGTTTTAACCAAGTGGTAAACGCGTTGATGCGTTGTTTTCTGGCTGAATCTCGCAAGGTGAACAGATGAAACCGGATTCCCGGAGAGAGCGGCAAATCAAAAGGCTTCACTAATAACCCTCGCTCAATAAAATCCCCCGCTAGAGAGTCACTGGCTAAACAGGCTCCATGCCCTGCAACGACGGCGCTCATCGCCATATCAAACGTTCCCACTTCCATCCACTGTACCGTTTGTTTATCCATTGTGACATCGGCCTGAGCAAACCATTTGCTCCAGTCGATTTCAGAGTTATCAAAATGAATTAGCCAACAATCAAGTAGTTGTTTTGGTTCGATAAATGATGTTGATTGTGCGAGCATTGGCGAGCAAAAAGGGTAGATCGCTTCCTCAAGCAATAACTCTTGTTCAAGTCCCTCTAAAGCGGAGCAGGCATCTCCCTGCCAGATTGCCACGTCTACTTCACCGTGTTGAACATCCAAAGATTCACATGTGGTGATGATTCGAATTGGAATCCCCGGATGCTCAATAGAGAACTTCCACAACCTTGGTAAAAGCCAGCGAGAAGCAAAAGAAGGTGGGGCGCTAACTTTTAATACGCCTTCAAGCGGTTCTTGCTGGATTTTGTTTAACCCGCTTAGGATTTGCTCAAAGCCAGTTGAAACATGGCTAAGTAGCATTTCACCTTTTGCGGTGAGGAGCATGCTACGTCCCTTACGCACAAAGAGTTTACAGCTTAGTTCTTCTTCTAAGCGACGTATGGTTTGACTCACCGCGGCTTGGCTAACGCAGAGTTCATTTGCGGCTTTACTGTAGCTTTGTTGACGAGCGGCGACTTCAAAATAGCGCAGCGCGGCAAGATAACGTAATCGCTTATCCATCAATCTCACTTTTATCGTTAGTCAGCAGCGTCGGTTGACTCAATCATGGCTTGGTTTTCTATCATACTGAGCAAGATAGAGAAGAGGAAGGTGATGCGATAGGTTGCGAGTGTTACATGGCGATTTTAGGCGTGAGTCTATTTTCGAGCAAAAAGGGCGCAGTGCGCCCTTTCTGTCTTAGGTCGTTTTGCTACTGCTCCCACACCACCAGTTTATCTTTAGGCCAACTGGCTCCCACATCATGGTATTTTTTCTCAAGAACATGGCGTTTGATTTTGAGTGTTGGCGTTAGGATGCCATTTTCAATGCTCCAAGGGTCTTTGATCATTAACACCCCTTTGATCTGCTCATGAGATTCCAACTCTTGATTCATTCTTTTAATGACACGTTCACTAGTGCGTTCATAGCGTGCGCGGTCAAAATTAGGGAAATCATGTGGCACCACCAGTAAGATAGGAGCGGGTAGCCCAGAGCCAATTAAGCACATCATTTCAACGCGGCTGTATTCAAACAACTTCTTCTCAATGGGGACTGGGGCAACAAATTTGCCTTTGGCGGTTTTAAAGGTGTCTTTTTTACGCCCTTGGATAGTTAAGTAGCCTTCACTGTCCAAATAGCCAATATCGCCAGTATGCAGCCATCCTTCATCATCGAAGGTTTCTTGAGTCGCTTCATCATTTTTGTAGTAGCCAGAGAACAACCCTTTGCCTCTCACCATAATCTCTTCGTCGGCGGCGATTTTGAGTTCGATGCCTGGACCGGCATTCCCAACACTGCCAATTTTGTCGGCGCGGAATGGATAGTTGAGCGTGCTGTAAGCAAAAGACTCAGTCATTCCCCAAGCTTCGGTAATGTTCAGTCCGACGCTGTGATACCAAGCAAGTAGAGCCGGCGAGACTGGAGCGGAGCCACAGCCAAGTACGCGTGCTTGGTCCAACCCCAAACCTTCCGCCAGTTTCTTTTTAATCAATGAGTTCACAAACGGAATCTTGAGTAAGAAGTTGAGTTTCTTTTGCGGCAATTTATCTTGAATGCGCTGCTGGAAGAGTGTCCAAAGCCGCGGTACGGAGATAAACAGCGTTGGGCGTTGCATTTTCACGTCTTCAATAAAGGTGTCGAGCGATTCAGGGAAGGCGGTTTGTACGCCTCCCATTATCGATGAACCAAAGATATACACACGCTCGGTAATGTGTGCCAGCGGCAAGTAAGAGAAGAGGCGGTCATCATTCTCAATGCCGATATGATTAATCAGTTGTTGCGCTGACCATGAAAATGCTCCGTAAGTGAGCATTGCCCCTTTTGGTAACCCCGAGGTTCCTGAGGTGTAAACAATCGACATTAACTTGTCGTCATAGTGGATTGGTCGTTCTTCACTAGGGCTGGCATTTTGTATCAATTGATTAAACTGGTGCTGACAGTTTTTCGGTGCACTGTCATAGGGAAGACTGATGGTGATCAGTTCATCGAACTTATCAATAATCTGCTCTGTGGCAGCCGCATCATCTAGCTTACCTCCGATCAAAACTTTACTGCCACTGTGTGTCACGCAATGTTCTATGGTTTCAGCACCCGCGGTGGGAAACACAGGCACACTGATGTAGTCACCTAACATCATGGCAATATCGCAAATAAACCACTCAGCGCAGTTTTTAGAGATTAACGCCACTTTATCACCCGGCTGGACACCGAGTTCACGTAGTGCGGTGACAAGACGCAATGCTTTGTCTGCCACTTCCCCGTAGGTGTATTCGACAAACTGGCGGTTAATGATCTGCTTAAGATAAATCTCATTTGGGCGCTCAGCTGCCCATTTCAGGATCATTTCATTGGGTGGGGGTAAGGTGCATCCTTTTATTTTCAACTCGTGCGGCTGATTCATTGGTTAACTCCCTGTTATTAGTAGATAGTCCTTTCTGTCGTCGATATCTCCGTACAGTAGAGAGCGAACTGCAGGTACAACCTTATCGAGCCAGAAGGAAATGTTTTTGTTAACACAATGTTAACTTTAGCACGATGTGAGCTGGTAGGGAACAATATCGTAAAGAAGTGTGACCTAGTAATTTTGCCGATAAGCGCCTGGTGTCGTGCCGGTTTTCTTCTTAAATATGCGTGAGAAGTACGAGACGTCTTGATAACCACATGAGTAGGCGATGTAGGCGATTTTTGTATCGCTACTTGCAGCAAGCATTCGCTTGGCCATGTCAATTCTTTGATGGGTAACATAGTCACGGAAACACATGCCGACTTTTTTACTAAACACTTTAGAAAAATAGGTCACTGAGTAGTGACATAGAGCGGCTGCCGCCTCTTCACGAATCTCTTTTTGAATATTTTCTGAAACATAAAACAAGGCAGGGCTGATATCGATGTCAATTTCGCCTTCAAATGCTCTTAAGCCGGGGTGAGCGGAAAGATCCCAAAAGTAACTCACCTCTATTTTATTGAGCCACTCAAGAGCGGTTCTTGGGTTGAATTGATAAGTTTCCACAATCGAGGGCACGTCGAAGTTGGAGCAACCCAGTTCATTGGTATGAATAACGATGAGGTGTTTATCAAGATTCTTACACATTAGAACAGCGCTACTGAGGCATTGTTCATATTGGGGACGATAGAAGAAAAAACAGTATCGGACGGACTTCTCACTCAATATCGCGGTGTCTTGCTGACAGTCAACTACATCAAAACGCTTCTCTAACATCGCAATAAAGTAAGGCGGGCAATGCCTAACTGGTGCACCGAGCCAGTGAACAGTGGCTAAGTCTTTTTTCATTATAATTCTCCAGTTGTTCTTATAGTTTCCTCCTAGCCATAGCCTGACGAACTTGAAACCTTGGTTTTATTGTTTTCTAGGTGACAGATTGAATAGTTTGATCAGCAGTAATTACAAGAAGTTTAGACAATATTAAGAAAAGTGTGATCTTTTTAGCAGACAAGTATGAATTTACCGATGGCAAAAATGTACAACCAATTGGCAAAAAAGTCCTAACTTTAGAATTTCTTGGTGTCCTACTGTTAATTTACAGCACCGCGGAGACAACGCGAACTGTAGGAAAAACTTTGAGTTTATTTTGAGGACAGGGATATGAAAGCAATTCGCCATGAAATCCAAAAGTTTATTGAAGACGAAGAAGGTCTAACACTTTTAGAGTACATTTTGGGCGCTGCATTGATTGTAGCCGCACTACTTTCTATCGATTTCTGGGGCACACTCGCTGATAAGTTTGAGGATGTTGCTGATGAAATTGATGGCATCGAAGCCGATGGCGGCGACGGTGGTGATGGCGGCGGTGTCTAGACATCGTTAACTCGAAGCCATTGACTATGCAGATTGACATTCTTTTTGTTGCCTTCTGGAGCCTAATGCTTGTTATCGGGGTATCTGACGCCAAAAACCAACGTATCCCGAACAAGTTGGTAGTGTTGCTGTTTGTAGTTTCATGTGTCCATGTCTTTTCATACGGGACTACAGACGCAACCGATCATTTGACCGGTGCTTTTATCGCTTTTTGTGGTGCATTAGTTCTCTACTGGCGAAAGGCCATGGCAGCGGGTGATGTCAAATTGTTGTTTGTAATTGGCTTTTGGGTTGGGTTTGACCAGCTTTTACCAGTGTTAGCTGCAATCATTATGGCTGGTGGTGTCGTTAGTTGCTTTTATTTAGCGCAGTTTCTGGCTACATCACAGCTTTCTTTGCAGCAAAATCTGCAAGGCTATTACTACTATCGCACCACCTATAAGTTTAGTCACCGAACCAAACTTGTCATTCCTTTTGCGCCCGCAATCGTCATAGGGTTAGCAAGCTACTACTACTTGTATTAACGAAACTTCAGGAGGAAGTGATGGGATCATCTCTAGCTAATGAACTGGTGCCGCAAGTATCGCCTCCGAAAGTTCCGGCAAATACCAAGGAGCTTGGAATTCCCGCCAGTGTGGTTGAGAACTTGTTGCTCAAGCATTTAGCCGCTTATCCGAAAAGTGACCTAATTGAGCTAACGCAGTGCTTAGGGGTTGTTTCGCAAATTGTTGAAGATACGCTTGTCCAGCTGCGTAATCGCAACCTTGTCACTGTGTTTCAGCCTACAACAGACTTTTCAACCAGTGTGTATTCTGATGTCCGCTATGGTTTGACTGAACTTGGTATTGCTGAAGCTGACATAGCGTACCGTAAAGATGCTTACCTAGGACCCGTTCCGATTGCACTAGAGAGTTATATTGAAGTGGTTAAAGCGCAAGATATTCGTGTTCAACCAATTACTCGCAATGATGTGGAAAGAGCGCTTTCAGACGTTTATGGCTCGGAATATTTGGTGCCCATTTTGGGGCCTGCGATTAACTCTGGTCGAGCGTTGTTGCTCTATGGTCATGCTGGTACAGGTAAGAGCTTCGTTGCATCTAAAGTGTTAAATGCGCTCAGTACGTCGGTGTTTATCCCTTACGCAGTTTACGCAGATGGAAATGTCATTCGTGTGTATTCGCCCCAGCATCATTTGCGCTTGGACAATATTCATCAAGAGACATTTGCCAGCTTAAGTCGCCATTATGATAAACGCTGGGTGCTGTGTGAACGACCAAATATTCAAGTTGGTGGTGAACTAACTATGGAGATGCTAGAGGTCAACCATAATGAGCATAACCGAGTGTGGAATGCGCCGTTACAGATGATGGCGAACAATGGCATTTTGGTGATTGATGACCTAGGGCGACAAAGTATGCCTGTCGAAGCGTTGTTAAATCGCTGGATTGTGCCAATGGAATACATGGTCGACCATCTTGGTTTGCCTAATGGGCAACAGATCAGCGTGCCATTCTACTTAACATTAGCGTTCTCTTCCAACCTTCCCCCGAGCTCGATCGCGGATCCGGCCTTTTTGCGCCGTATTGGTTACAAAATCGAATTTTCACCTTTGGATAAGCAAGATTACATCGATCTGTGGCAAGAAGTGGCGGAGCAAAGAGAACTCACGCTTTGTACGTCTTTTTTTGAGGTGGTGTTTGAACTTCATCAAGCGCATCAAGTCGGTTTCTATCCTTGTTTGCCGAAAGATTTGTTAGGTATCAGCCGTGACATTTTAGTGTTCGAAGAGAAAGAAAAAATAGTGTCTCCAACCATCTTACGCGCGGCTTGGGGATTGTACTTCACCATTGATTGAAAGGGAGATTTCGTCTTATGAGCCGGAGTCAAATTTTAATGTTATTGCTCCTATCAGTGGTATTTGGATTGGGAGCTGTATATGTCGCAAAGCGCTGGATGGATACTCAAGCGCAGCCGACGGTTGAACTTGAACAGGTTGAACGGCACCCCGTCCTTATTGCTGCCAATGAATTGGAGCCAGGGACAGTACTTGAAGAAAAGCACTTTACTACCAAACAAATGGAAGTGGACTGGATCAAAGAAGAGACGCTTAAGTCTGCGGATCAGGCCATTGGTAAGATTGTTGCAACGACCATTTACGCGGGCGAGATGGTGAATCCAAATCGTTTAGCGTTGCCGGGTGAAGGGGCAACGTTAGCGGCCTTAATTCCAGAAAACAAACGCGCGGTAACCATTCGAGTCAATGATGTTATTGGTGTCGCGGGTTTTCTATTACCTGGGAACAAAGTCGATGTGCTAAATACCATCAGTTCGCGGGGTAATTATGCCAATACGCGTACCATACTCAAAAATATCAAGGTTCTCGCCGTAGACCAGACAGCCAAGACCAATGATAACAAACCAGTGATCGTTCGTGCGGTGACATTGGAAGTGACCCCAAAAGAGGCTGAAAAACTACTCACGGAAAACAGTAAGGGGGATATTCAACTCGCCCTACGCAATCCTCATGAAGTGGATCAGCCGGTAGTGGCGAAGCGTAGAGCTCCTGCGCCAAGTGTGACCGTAATTAAAGGAACTCAGGCTTCTAAAGTCCGAGTGAGCAATTAGGTGACTTATGAAAAGAACAATACTTCTCTTAATTCAGATGCTGCTAGTGAGTTTTTCTGTCCAAGCAGTGACCGCCCAGTCGGGCAAAATTGTCACCGTTCCACATCACCAATCAACCCAAGTGGTGATTTCGGGTAAAGCGAAAAAAGTCACCTTGGGCGATCCAGCTATTGTCGATATGTTGGTGTTGCGATCCAACGAACTGTTTTTAATTGGTAAGCGGCTTGGGACAACCAATGTCACGGTTTGGGACTCGCGCGGTCGGATCATAGAGTCGTTCAGCGTAGAGGTGACGCATGATATTAACTCTCTAAAAGCCAAACTATTTGAGTTTTTGCCGAACGAAAGAATTGAAGTTCATAGCTCTCAGGACAAAATTGTTCTCAAAGGGCTGGTGAGTACTCAGCAAAACATGGATACCGCGATCAAGATTGCCGAAACTTTCTCTCTTGGCGAATCTATTGATGAAAATGATGACGCAAAGAACGATCAAGTCGAAGAGAGCAGTGTTATCAACCTTTTGACTATTGGTGGCGCGCAGCAAGTGACTCTTGAAGTTACTGTCGCTGAAGTTCAGCGTTCATTGGTGCGCCGTTTTGATTCTAATTTCCATTTCTTCCAACGCAGCGGTGATATTACATGGGGGGCGACAACCAATGGTGCGGGTATTGATGGTATCGGTCCAATTTTAAATGTCCCTTCTGTTGACGATTTCGGTCTACTTGGCTCATTTGTCGATAGCAATACACTCTTCACTTTCGCTCTCGATATCGCGAAGCAAAACGGCGTGGCAAAAGTACTTGCCGAACCGAGTTTAACTGCTTTAAGTGGCACTAAAGCTGAATTTTTGGCCGGTGGTGAATTTCCGATTCCGGTACCAAATGAGAATGGTATCACCATCGATTATAAAGAATATGGGGTAGCGCTTGATTTTATCCCGTTCGTACTCAGTGACCAAAAAATCAATTTGCAGATGCTGGTGGATGTCAGTGAAGTGGCCAATTCAGGCGTGCTCACTTATACCCCAGGAGAGGTGAATGCGACATTCTTTGTTCCTCCTATCACTAAGCGTAGTGCAGGGAGTACGTTGGAATTGGCTGACGGACAAACAATTGGTATCGCAGGATTGCTAAGTGAGAATGCGCGCAATGTCGCCGATGGTATTCCCGGCGTTTCTGATGTGCCAGTTCTAGGGCAGTTGTTTAAATCAGAGGAGTTTACCTCTGGGGAAACAGAGCTCGTAATCTTGGTGACCCCACGTCTAGCTAAACCGATTGACCGTCGCAATATTACGCTACCCACCGATGGTTTTGTCAGTCCTAATGATGTTGAGTTCTATCTTTTAGGACAGGGCGCTCGATTGGATTTCGATAAATATCAATTACCCACCACAATTCAAAATAATACCAATGACACGATGGAGTTCAGTTCGGCTGATGGTGGTTCAGAGGGCAAATTTGGGCACAGTCTTTAGGAGGCGAACATGAAACACGTAATTTCAATAAGCACGGTGTTTATCGCGTTAAGCCTTGTGGGCTGTGCGAATGAACCTGCACTGGGCGTCAGTGTTAGTCAGTTAAAAGCTGAGCAAGTTTATAACCCTAACGCGACGCAGGAAAACCTAGGTTATGTTCCAGATGGTCATGGGCCTCGCTCACAAACCAGCCTTGAGAATTACCCTAGCGCAGGAATTGCCAAGAAACGTAAGTGATGCATTCACTTGGGAGGGGCTATGTTGGCTCTCAACCAATCCGCACCAAGAGCTAAACAGCGCGGCATAACCTTGGTGCTCATTAGTTTAGTTATGCTGTTTTTACTCGGAGTTGCTGGGTTCAGTATTGACTTGAACCATCAAGTGTTGAACAAAACACGTTTGCAAAATGCTGTCGACTCTGCGGCGTTATCTGCTGCGGTTGTCGCGGATGAAACGGGTGACGTGACGCTGGCCGAAGCTGCTGCGAGAAGCACCTTAGCCAGTTTCTCTGGCGAAGCTGGGAATAATCAGTTAGCAATCGGTGACGACTTAACGACCGTGACCTTTTCATTTGACCTTGAAACCTTCAGTGCTGCTGGGGCTTTCTCACCGCCAGCGGGAAACAATGATATTTATGTGCGCGTATCAGTACAGGATGTCGAGTTAACCCAGTTTTTAAGCTATCTGTTCGGAGTCGACAAAAATGTTTCGGCCAGTGCGGTGGCAGGAAGAAGCGCGGCCATTAATGAAGTCTGTAATATCACGCCGATTGCCATGTGTGGTGATCCGAGTGGTGACGCAGACAACGCTTGGGGCTATCAGCAAGCAGGCGTTGATATTTTGAATACTGCTCACAACTCGCCGGACCAAATTCATGAGTTAAAAATAGGTTCACAAAGTTCAACCGAGATGGGGCCCGGTAATTTCCATCTACTCGACTTTGGACAAGTTGCCGACTCTAGTGACGACAGTGGTAACGGGAATGGAAATGGCAACGGAAACGGCAATGGAAACGGCAATGGCAATGGTAACAGCGGAGGTGGTGGCGGTTCTGCGTTAGTTCGTCAAGCGCTGGCGGGAGCATACAATGCCTGTGCAACCATTGGAGGAACAGTATTGACCAAGCCAGGCAACTCAATTGGTCCAGTCGCACAAGGGTTGAACACCCGACTCAATAATTTCCAAGGTCCGATGCAAGATGATGGCACGATTTTACCGGATAAGTACATTAAAGAGCCGTCGGTACGAGCAGAAGAGGGTGAAGATTATGCTGGGGACTTTTATTACAGCAACTATGTTCAAGAGTTAGCGAGTTGCCAGGGTGAAGGTGGTATTTGCGATCAAAGCAGTTACTTACCTGAGAGTGGTTCGAGTGGTCGAAGAATACTGCGTATACCGATCGTTGATTGCACTGATGCTGGCGGTAAAACCACTTATGAAGTGATGGGACTTGGGTGTTTCTTTTTACTGCAAAGTGTTGGCCAAACAGGGCAAAGTTCGGTGTTTGGACAGTTTTTATATGATTGCATAATCAATAATGGTTCGACAGGCGTTGAGCCTGAGGACGCTGGATTGTATCGCATTCAGCTTTACAAAGATCCACTGAGTGGAGCTTCGTGATATGAAAAGAATGATAGTCAATCCCCCTAATCGATGGTTAAAACGTTCGCGTACTCAGCGTGGCTTGGCTGCGTTGGAGTTTGTTATCGCGCTACCGGTACTTTTGATGTTGGCAGTCTTAGTTATTGATATTGGTCGCGCATTGATTCAATACACTCAGGTCAACAAAGCTTTGCAGAATGGGGTGAGATATGCGGTGGTCGATACCTACGGCACACTTGATTTTGGCTCAATTGCCGACGAGAGCAACATTAAAAATGTCGTAGTGTATGGGACGCCTTCAGTGGCTGCAGATCCGGTACAATTACTCGATTATTTAGGTTTAGATAACGTGACGTTGACGATTCCTACCCCAGCGTCAAAAGAGGTCACGCTCAGCGCCTCATACACTTACACGCCGTTTTTCTCACGCTTACCTTTTCGCGATACCCCATTGAACTTTACTTTTGATGCGGCAGCCAAGATGAGGACAGCACCATGATGAAAAGGAAAATACAACGAGGTGTCACTCAAGTTGAGTTTATTATTATTGCGACCTCAGTGTTGTTGCTACTGTTCGCGATTCTCGAACTCGCCGCCTATTTTTATTCCACACAAATGGTTAATGAAGTCACGCGAAGAGCGGCTCGTTTAGCGACGGTATGTCATATCAGTGACCGTGACGACATCCCTCAATTAGACTCGTTGAGTAATCTTTACCCATCCGGGTTTGATTCTGACAACTTAGAAATTGCTTATTTAGACGCGAATGGCGCTGAGGTAGATGTTTCTGGTTTTTTATCGACCCCTATTGCTGATAACGAAACTTTGCAGGCGCAGTTTAGTCAGGTTCGTTATGTCAGAGCGCGGGCCGTTGATTACAGTTATCGTTTTGTGGTTCTTTCAACCTTGCTCGACATCACCGGAAACACACCATCATTTGAGACAATTTTACCTGCTGAAAGCCTTGGCATTTTAAGGCAGATATCGTCAACCGGAGCGACTCGCACGGATTGCTAAAGGAGTAGCGTGATGCTAAAGCCAATAAATTTAGAAGAGAAGAAGAGCTATCTAACGCTAAAAACCAACTTGACGTTATGGGTGGTATACGCATCTTCATCATTTAAACATCATATTGATAAAGAAGTCTCGGATTGCATTAATTTGAATATTGAATGGATTGAGTTGTCGCACTTTACTCCAGATATTTTAGAGAACAAACCGGCACCCGATATCGTCTACATTGAGGTTGGTGATGGATGGGCGCAGAAAGTCGCTCACGTTTTCTCGACCAATAAACATCTTGCCGGAGAAAACAGTACCTTAATTGTTTTTGGTGAAGAGACCGACACCGCATCGTTGAAAATGGCATTGCGCTTAGGGGCGTCAGATTACTTCTCATTGACCGCAGAGTTTGGTGAGCTCTATCCACTACTTAAAGTCACTGCTGAGGATAAAGTAGCGGCACGTGAGATGGGGAGCTTGACACTTTTTATCAATACCAAAGGGGGAGCGGGTGCGACAACACTAGCGACCAACACAGCCATCGAGCTTGCGACATACTCAAAAGGGAATGTATTGCTTGTTGATCTGGATACCCAGTTTAGTGATGTTGCGGATTACCTTAATAGTCGCCCTAAGTACAGTATTAACGATGTCATCAACGCCTTAGGCGATCTCGATGAGTTCTCTTTAGATGGTTTAGTTTATAAACATTCATCGGGGTTAAGCTGTTTGAGCTTTAGTCCCGAAACACGAGAACAAAACCATAAGCTTGCGTCACAGGTGAGCAAGTTGCTGCCAGTTTTGCGCCAATACTATCGTCATATTGTGATTGATATGTCGCGAGGAATTGAGCATACCTTTCAGCAAGTTGTTTCTCCTGCCACCCATGTTTATCTCGTCCTACAGCAAAATATTACCTCAGTTAAACATGCAACCGATTTAGTAAGAAGTTTAGAGTTCGACTATGGTTTAAAAAGCGAACAGTTGGATTTAGTCGTCAATCGATATGAAAAGAAAGCGCCAATATCACTTAAAGATATAGAAGATACGCTCGAAGAAAAAACTGTGATACTGATCCCCAATAATTTTCAGCTTGCGATGGAGTGTGCGAATTTAGGCAACCCGATCGTACAAGCAAAACGAAATAGCGCCATTAAAACGGCATTGGCGGATTTGTCTCACAAGATAGAGCAACCTGAAAAGGAAAAACAAGGTTGGTTTGGCAAGCTTTTTAGTTAGTGAGGGAACGCTATGTTTTTTAAAAGAAAAAACGTCAGTCATAACTTGCAAGATATTCCAACTACACCTCAGCACGAACCTGAGCATGCGGTTGAAGTGGTACAAAGTGATGCCATGACGCCAATGGAAGCGAAGCTAAAAGTGATAGAGGAGCAGACGAAGCAACTTGAGCAAGAACAAGAGATTAAGCACTACTATCACAAGAAATTACTCGATACTCTGGATTTAGGTGTTCTTTCTCAGCTTCAAGAAGATCGTGGTCGAGAAGAGTTGCGAGAGGCGATCAGCCGTTTGATCAATGAAGACAAAACCCATCCTTTGAGTTCAGAAGCGCGAGTGAGAATCGTCAAGCAGATAGAAGATGAAGTGTTTGGTTTAGGACCGCTAGAACCTCTGCTTGCTGATAGTACCATTTCAGACATTTTGGTTAACGGACCCAAAAACATCTATGTTGAGCGCTTTGGTAAGCTAGAACGCACACCTCATACCTTTTTAGACAACCGCCACCTACGCAATATCATTGATCGAATCGTCAGCCAAGTTGGGCGCAGAATTGATGAGTCATCTCCCATGGTTGATGCGCGACTCAAAGATGGCTCTCGCTTTAATGCCATTATTCCTCCACTTGCGATTGACGGGCCTTCTGTTTCTATTCGTCGTTTTGCGGTTGAGCGCCTAACTATGGACAACTTGCTTGAACTTGGCTCGGTGAGCGAACCCATGGCGAAGTTCTTAAATGCAGCTGTGGTCGGGGAGATGAACATACTTATCTCAGGCGGTACAGGCTCGGGGAAAACGACCAGCTTAAACATTCTTTCTAGTTTTATTCCTAGCGACCAGCGCATTGTGACGATTGAAGACTCGGCTGAACTGCAGTTGCAACAACCTCATATCATCCGCTTAGAAACGCGACCGGCCAACATAGAAGGCAAAGGAGAGATTCCTCAACGGGAACTGGTTAAAAACTCGCTACGGATGCGACCGGATCGCATCGTGGTGGGGGAGGTTCGTGGCAGCGAAGCGGTAGATATGCTCTCAGCGATGAACACGGGACACGATGGTTCGTTAGCGACCATTCATGCTAATACTCCACGGGATGCGTTAAGCCGTATAGAGAATATGTTTTCGATGGCTGGCTGGAATGTTTCAACTAAGAACCTGCGTTCACAAATCGCTTCAGCGATTCATTTGGTGGTCCAGATGGATCGCCAAGAAGACGGTAAACGTCGTATGGTCAGCATACAAGAGATCAATGGTATGGAAGGTGAGATCATCACCATGTCAGAGATTTTTACGTTTAAACGACAAGGGGTCGATGAGCACGGTAATGTACTGGGACGTTATGTCGCAACCGGGATTGTACCAAGTTGCCACGATCAATTGATCAAGCGTGGTTTAGATGTGCCGTTTGAACTGTTCAACGAGAAGAGCTAGAGGAGGCGATTATGCAGAGTCAAATGCCGCTGTTTTTCATCTTGCTCTTTCTTTCGGTCTTTTTGATTAGCCAAGCGTTGATTCTCCCTTCGGTGGGTAAAAAAGTACGACATAAGCAGTTGATGAAGAGGCTGCGTGAGAGCCACAAGCACATTGATGCGGAAAGTATCAATCTTTTGCGAGAGAATGCTTTACGAGATCTTAATCCGCTGGAGAAATGGTTAATTCAGTTCTCATTTTTTGAAAGCGTGAAAAAGAAACTCGATCTTGCTGGTATTCGCACTAGCTTTAGTAAGTTCCTCTTTCTCTCTTTTCTAGTAGGTGTGGCGTTTCTTCTGGTATTGCTGCTTCTTAATCAGATCTGGTATCTCAGCATCGGTGTGATGTTTGTGATTTGGGTGGTTGAGTACTTTGTGATTCAGAAGATGATCAACGATCGGCTACAAAAATTTGAAGAACAGTTGCCTGAAGCGCTCGATATTATTAAGCGCGTGTTGCAAGCAGGGCAGCCTCTCAACCACGCCTTTTATGAAGTGGGCAAGGAAATGCCCGCACCGCTTGGGCCAGAGTTCCTGAACACCTATAACTTACTTAACTACGGATATGATTTGCGCCTTGCCATTATGCAAATGTCAGAGCGTTCACCAACAATCTCCATGTTGGCTTTTTCTAGTGCGGTGCTGCTGCAAAAAGAGACCGGCGGTAACTTAACGGAAAACTTAGACAAACTTTCTCAAATCCTGCGAGCGCGCTTTAAACTCTCGCGAAAAATAAAGACGATCTCGGCCGAGTCGCGTATGTCTGCATGGGTACTGGTACTCGCTCCATTTGGTTTGTACGCCATCATCTACCTAATTAATCCTGAATATATTCAAGTGCTTCATTCTGATCCTCGAGGGTTAAAGATGGTTGGCGTCGGCATGATAGCGCTTGCGATTGGTACGTTATGGATTCGGAAGATCGTTAATATTGAGGTATAGCATATGGATGATTTATTCGATTGGATTAATGGTTTAAGCCTCAATCAAGAAACCGTCATTATGATTTTGGTGCTGGTCACTACGATGTTGGTGGTACTTACGGTTGGTTCGATTGTGATCGGTATAAATTCGCCCCTCCGTCGTCGTTTAATGGAGCTATCTGGTGATCACAAAGAGGGCGCGGCGAACAGCAGTAAAATGGTGGACACTTTGGAGTCATTTGCTGCTCCCATAATGTCACCCAAAAATGAGAAAGAGCGTCAAACAACTCGACATCATCTGATGCATGCTGGCTTTCATCAGAATAACTCACTGACGCTGTTCTACTCACTCAAGTTTGTGACCACGATTATCGGCTTACTGATTGCGGTATTAATTTATTTTTCGCTACCCGATTCTAAGTATGTGTATGTCTATATTTGTTTATCTGTGGGTGGCGGTCTGTTTATACCTGACTATCTGTTGAGCCGAATGGTGAAAAAACGCCAAGCTCTGATCCGTGCAGGGGTACCGGATATGCTCGACTTGCTCGTGGTATGTACGGAGTCGGGTCTTGGTTTTAATGCGGCGTTGCGTCGGGTGGCGGATGAGTTAGTGATTTCACATCCTGAACTGGCTGATGAACTTGATACGGTTTGTGTCAAGATTCAAGCAGGTAAAACCATGCCAGAGGCCTTACGAGAGTTGGTGGTGAGAACGGGGATTGATGAGATTAGTGGCTTAGTTAGCATGTTGAGTCATGCTTCGCGAATTGGTGGTAGTCTCGTGCAATCGTTACGTGAATATACCGAAGACTACCGTGACAAGCGTTATCAAGCTGCGGAAGAGAAAGCCGCCAAAATTCCCGTCAAAATGATGTTTCCAATGGTGATGTTTATATGGCCATGTTTCTTTATTGTCGCGATAGGGCCAGCGTTAATTTCGTTAATGGATGCGTTTGCCAACAATTAACCGAATACAATCAAACATAAGGTAGGGATGATTATGTGGATTAGAACATCAGCGATTGCGTTAGCGGTTGCCTTATTAGCAGGGTGTGCGTCCTCAAACTCAAACGATGATTTTGATACCTCGTTATATGCAGGTAAGCCTGTAGAGAGTTTGACTAGTGCCGAACCTCCGAAAAGTGAAGAGGAAGCGTTAGCACGAGGCGATATGGCGCTAGCCAATAAAGATATCGATCTTGCGCTCTATGAATATTTACGCTCACTGACATTTTCAAATGCCAAACACAAAGATAAGACGCTGTATACCGTCGGTAAGATTCATCAAACTAAGCCAGATCTCGTGTTGGCTGAAAGAGCGTTTAAAGCCTCACTACAAGAGAATCCAGACAATGTTGGTGCACTAGAAGAGTTGGGCGCTTTGTATAGTCGCAGTGGTCGAACAGATGAAGGGATGAGTTACTTTATCAAAGCAATCAATGCGGATCTCATTCGTTTGAAACTCACACCGGATCTTACCCAAGAGACGATTTCAACCGAGCGAATAGCAAAGTTGGAATATGACAGTATGTCTCCTGATGGTGCATACAATGGATTGGGTGTGCTCTACGATGTGAAAGGTGAACATGAGTTGGCTCAATCGTTATTTGTTGATGCGATTGAAATTAACAACAACAACCTGGATGCGATTATCAATCTTGGTTACTCCTATTACATGTCTCAGGACTATGCCAAAGCGATGGTCTACACAAAAGCAGCGCTCAATCGAGACAATGACAATGAGAAAGCACTAAATAACTTAGCGTTGGTTTATTTGTCACAAGGTCAGGTTCGTCAGGCGTTGAATGTGTTCAGTCGTCATTTATCGCCACCGGAAGCACTTAATAATGTCGGCTACTTTTTGATTTTACAGGGCAAGGCTGAACAAGCTATTCCATACCTTCAGCAAGCGATTGATAAGAACCCCACCTACTATGAAGTTGCAAACAAGAATCTTGAGCGAGCGCTTTCTATGGTGAGACAGGGGGCATCAGGATCAAGCATTACTATCCAATAAAACGATAAAGAGACGCATGGTGCGTCTCTTTGTTAATGGCTCATTCCACTAAATCATTCCCATCGCCAATCCAGCGAGAATAAAGGTCAATACCATCCAAATGATTGGCAGTTTAAGCTGTTTCATTAGATAGAACCCGACCAGAATTAAGGCGACATCAATAGGGTTGATGACTGCACTGGTGAACACGGGTTGGTAGAGCGCCGATACCAGCAAACCTACTACTGCCGCATTCACTCCACTGACCGCGCCAGCAACTTGGGGTTTTTGTGCGAGTGATTGCCAGTTTTTAAGTACGCCAAGTAGCAACAAGAAACCGGGTAGGAACACGGCAATGGTTGCTACCAATGCGCCAGCAATTGGTGCATTGGGTTGTAGTTCATACCCGATATACGTGGCAAAGGTAAACATCGGCCCTGGCACTGCTTGCGCTGCGGCATAACCAGTCAAAAAAGCATCTTGGCTCAGTTGGTCGCCTACAATGTTTTGTAACAGCGGTAGGACAACGTGACCGCCACCGAACACCAAACTACCCGCTTGGAAAAAGTCGTTAAACAAGCCAAGCGTTGGCGTAAGGTGCGCAATCAAAGGCAAGCCCAATAGAATGATGGCAAATAGAGCCAACGGCAAAATGGTTGGAGTGAATGCTTTCGATTCAAGTGGCGCATCTCCTTTGAGGTATCTTGCCCCAATGACTGCGGCGATCACCAATACCACCATTTGTGTCGCAATGCTTGGTATCGTCAACAAAGCGATAGCGGTGACTAAACATAAGCTAACTGAGAGGGTGTTTTTACAAAAGTTTTTGTACATTCCCCACGTTGCATCCGCAACTACCACTACGGCTAGGAGTTTTAATCCGTGCACTATGCTTTGAAAGGCGGTGGTTTCGGTTAGCTGACTCGAGACTACCGCCAGTAGCACCATGATCAGAACCGAGGGAAGAGTGAAACCGATGAAAGCGGCGCAGGCACCTGTTAGCCCTCCGCGTTTGTAGCCAAGGGCAAAACCCACTTGGCTTGAACCAGGTCCCGGTAGGAATTGGCTTAACGCAACTATTTGGGCGTACTCGCTATCATCCAGCCATTGGAGTTTTTCTACAAAAGTTTGGCGAAAGTAGCCGATATGCGCAGCAGGACCACCGAAGCTGATCCAACCGAGCCAGAAAAAAGTTTTAAATATCGAGAGCATCTGAATGACAACCTTATCGTTCTTTACTGCTGTTAGAGTAAAAAAAATAGTATGATGACTCAAATTAATAGATTTAATTTCATCTATGAATGAAATGGGATGGTGAATTTGGCAAACTCTAACGATCTGCAATGGCGTAATATCGACTTAAACTTGCTGGTCACATTCTCTTATCTTTATCGTTATCGCAGCGTTAGCATTGCAGCGGAAAAGAGTTTTGTCAGCCAGTCTGCCATGAGCCATAGTTTATCTCGGTTAAGGCAACTGTTTGATGATCCTTTGTTCGTGCGCAAAGGGCACAAAATGGAGCCCACAGAGCATGCTCATCATATCGCTCCTATTGTCGGTCAGCTATTAGATTCAATAACCCACAACTTGTTGACTAAAGAGCATTTTTCTCCACAAAGTTACTCAGGAGTGTGCCGTATTGGCTTGACGGATTACGCAGAGTTTATTTTTGCGCCGGCTATTTATGATCAAATTCGTCGCCAAGCCCCGCGCGCGCAGGTGAGTTTTATCAATGTCAATCGCAGCAACTATGTCAGCATCACTGAGCAAGAGAAATTGGATATTGTGATTGGCAGTATGCCAACGCTTGATGAGGAGTTTGATAGCCAATACCTATATACCGAAAAGCACGTCTGTCTTGCTGATAGTCAGGTTTTAAACTTGGAAGGATCACTGACGCTTGAGGTATTTGCAGGCATTGAGCAAGCGCTTGTGAGCCCAGATGGAAGCTTAGCTACCCAAGTAGATAAGAAACTCGCAGAGCATGGCTTAACGCGTCATGTCACGGTTGCATCGCGCAATTTCCTGACCATACGTAATTTATTGAAACAACGTCGCTTGATTGCCATTGTTCCGGAGAAAATGGCTAATGCTGCTGGCTTTGATGACACTTTAACCACCTTTACTCCACCAGTGCCCGTCGCCGATTTCGATATTGCCATGCTTTGGCATACTAGTCGGGCTAGCGAAGAGAAAAATGGTTGGCTGAGAGAGTTGGTAGAAACGGTGATCGTGGGGCGGGGGAGCAAGTAAAAATTCGCGCTATCGCAAGTGCAGATAGCGCGAATGGCAGTGTTCTAGTGTTGTTTTCTAAAGCAGCGTGCTAACCGACATGATGAGAAGGCAATAATGCAGTAGGCTAACAGTTCAGTGCCTTCTTCAGCGATGTTTTTGACGTCGCGTACATAGTGTTCTTGCATTACCCCTTTCCAAAAATTCCCCATTCCAAACAAGCGTGAGTACACCAACAGTAGAACGATACCGAGTAGTAGCATACCCATGTTGCGGTTGTTTAAAATAACGGCTAACTGGTCCAGGCTTTGTTTACCGTTGCGAACGGCATAAGCAATTGCACTGAACGCGACCGCCATGGCTGGGTAGCGCCAAAAACCGTGGGCAATGTAGTCGAATAACGCATCGTTTTCACGAATGAGCATGACTAAGAAAAAAGCCGCAATTAATGTCGCCGCGTGTTTCAGTTTAGGCTGTTGACTCGCTAGGTAAAAGAATGAGCCGGAAGCAATGATTAACATCACTTGCTCAAGTCCTTCGGTGAGAGACAGTTCACCGAGTGTGTTGCCCAGCAGAATGTAATCAACGCGCATAACCACGTTGACCAGCAAACAGATTGCGACACCAATCAGAGTCATCAGACTGCGCTTAAGGATGATGTTCTTGGTTGATTGCGACAAAGCAAATTCGTCGCGCAGGGTTTTATCCTGAGAATAGGTTGTTGTTTTCATGGCAGCAATATAAATAGGATAATGTACGGCCAGTTTATTGGTTATTTATTTATCAATTGTCAGAAGATTGTCATTAATTGAACGCTGTGCAATTGATGCAGTCATGCTGTTGCCTATGATGAGTATATGGGTTTGAGCGAACTGATTTAGGTCAGTTGATAACGTGTCCAGATCTTGCTGCGCCAACGTCTGGCCATAATTAAACCGCGGAACCATTCATCCATGGCGATGGCGATCCAAGCTCCCAAAACGCCATAACCCCAATGCACACCAAGTAGGTAACTGAACAACACGCCAAGCCCCCACATACTCAAGATGCCCATTTTGACTGGAAACTGAATATCACCAGCCGCTTTAAGGGCGGATATGAAAATAAGGTTAAACACGCGCCCGGCTTCCAGCAAAATTGAACCAGCGATTAGGCTGGCCGTTAACGCAGCAATTTCAGCTTGGTCGGTAAAGAGTGGAATAATGCTATCGCTTAATAGATAGGTGGTGATCGTAACGATATTGGTGACGAGAAAACCCACTACAAAGTATTTTTGCACACGTTTTAATATCGCATCTACCCAACCACGACCAATAAAATAGCCAGCTTGAATTTGGCTGCCTTGTCCTACCGCGAGAGCGAAGGCAAAAGAGACACGCGCGATGTTTTGCGCATAAGTAAATGCAGCCAGAGATGCGGTGCCCATTTGAACGACAAAGTAGATGATTGTCAGTTGTGCGAGGTTATATGACAGCATTTCTCCCGCGTTCATCATGCCAATACGAACAATGCGTTGATAAATGACTTTGGGAATAACGCGCCATTGAGCAAAAGGGAGCTCAATATCTGTTGTGCGCAATTTATAACAAAGCATCAGGGTGCCCAGTACTTGGCTGGTGACGGTCGAAATCGCCACACCTTGAACGCCAAAGACAGGTAAGCCAAAGGGTTGGTAAAGCGCGATGTAGTTACCCGCGATATTGAGCACCCCCGCAATTAAGTTAATCACCATTGGAGCACGCGAATAGCCATGGCTACGTAGTATGGTGGTGAGTACGATCCCCATGGTTACGTTAAATGTCATCGAGCCACTAATGAGCAAGTACTCTTGAGCATAGTGTTGAACTTTGCTTTCTAAACCATAGTAGGGAAGCAAATAGTAGGCTGCGGTCACAGCAAACAGACTCAAAAACACCCCAACTAATGCTGACATTAGGATACTTGCAATCGCAACATGGGAGGATTCTTGATGACGTTCAGAACCGTTATATTGCGCAATTAAAATACCCGTGCCACTGCTTACCATTGAAGAAATAATGATCAAGAAAAAAGAGATTTGCGTGATCACCCCAACCGCTGATACTGCTTTATCTGAGTAACTGCTGAGCATAAATACATCACTGGTATTGATCGCAGTTCGCAGCATAATTTCGACGAATAAAGGCCAAGTCAGCGTGAGGATACTCATGCGCTTATCAATTGCATTAGGTAGTGAAGACATTGGTAGTGCTCAGCAGCAGAAGGAAGAAAAAGCGGCTTATTATATCGACGAAAAAGTGAGCGTATAGAGGTTTTCTTATTTAGTGGTAAAACGGCCGCGAATAGGGCAGCCGTGTGGTTGGGCGCTATCGGGTTGCGAGTAGTTTATCAATGATTTGGCGGCTTTCCGCCGTTACGCCAGCAAGATTGCCATATTTAGGTTGGTGACGATCATTCTCTAACGGGTGGTGCCAACCAATAGTATGTTGGATAAATTGCTCTGCAAACTGTTCAGAAATCTCCAAGCAACCTGCCAGTACCGTATCGACATAGGTTTGTACGATAGGGCTTAGCTCACAAGGTGGTGTGGCTTGTTCAGTCACATAGATCCAGATGCGGTCGGTTTCAGACAGAGGATGTTGGCAGTCAATGTCTTGATGACCAATCTGGATGCGCTGATAACCACGCTCGCGTCGGTCAAACTCAACCAACTGGCCGTCGTCTACCTGCAATAAAACCCCATTGATTAAGCCCTCTCCCTGTGTCACAACTAATGGTGCCAAGATATAACTCTCATCGACTTTTCCCCAATAGCGACATAGCCCATGAGCGACCGCAGGCCTCGCTGCGGAAGTTTGCCCCGTTAAGCGCCGAGAGGCAGAGTTCATCAAGCTGCCATAGCCAAAGATATATTGATTCATATTGCTACTATTGGTTGAACGAAGATGTTTCATACTACTTAGATTTGCGCATTCGACAAAGTGCATTGTGTTCAACCTTATTGCAGAGTGTTATATACCCCCCAACCTCGAGATGCCTAATTCAGTCACAAGGCTTTGAATTCTTCATCTGATAAGTCAATATAAATTAAAAAGGTCATATTGACTCTTTATTGTGAGTGTCAATATGACCTTTTATTGAAGGTTTTGTTGTTTAAATTGCTGATTTTAATGGTTTTAAAACTTGGCTCAAATAATGCAGAGAAGATTCAGAACGATATTTTGGAGTCTGATAGTGCTCAACATTACTGATAAGCGGGTTGAAGAAAAAATCCCTGCAATTTTACGCCTTGGTTTTCGTCCTTTTTTCTTTCTGGGGGCAATCTATGCGTTGATTGCGATTCCTGTTTGGGTCGCAATGTTTCACTATGGTCAACCGCAAACCCTCAATGTCCCTGCGCTATGGTGGCATGTTCATGAGATGTTGTTTGGTTTTTCTATGGCGATTGTGGTTGGCTTTGTATTAACGGCAGTACAAAACTGGACAGGAATAAATGGCACTAAAAGTTATCGATTATTAGCCATAGTGGTGCTTTGGTTGACACCTCGCTTGTTGCTCTGGACACCCGCACCACTTTGGCTAATCTCAATTATTGATGCCTTGTTTCTCGCTGTTGTCGCTTATGAAGTGGCTTGGCGCGTGGTGAAAGCCAAAGGCTACCGAAATCTCTTTTTTGTGCCTTTGTTTTTGTTGGCGATTGTCGCTAACTTTGCCAGCTATGCTTGTGTGAAAGGTATGCCGCCATTTTCAGCCTCGGCAGTATGGCAAGCAATGCTATGGTGGTTCACTTTGTTGTTGTCGATTATGGGTGGACGCGTTATCCCATTCTTTACCGCGCGACGTTTCAACTTTGAAAAACCGCAACCGCTTCTATGGTTAGAGTGGGCCGCAAACCTACCGTTAGTCGCGCTATTTATCTTAAGCTTTTTTCCGCTGGCGATGGCTCAGTTGGGAGCAGGGATAATGCTATTTGCTGGTGTTGCTCAGTCTGTGCGTTTTGTACGTTGGCAGCCATGGAAAACGTTCAAAGAGCCGTTGGTTTGGTCCCTTCATGCGGCCTATCTATGTATTCCGCTGAGCTTGCTTGCGCGTGGTTTATGGCAAAATGCCTTCGCATCTCACAATATGATTCATCTATTTGCCATCGGTGCATTGAGCGGTTTGATTTTGGCGATGATTGCTCGAGTCACAATGGGGCATACTGGGCGTGCGATTTATCAAGGTCCTAAGATGGCTTTCGCATTTGCGAGTTTGATGTTAGCGGCGTTAGTTCGTAGCTTTGGGGTTGCCATGTTCCCTGCCGATATGTTGCTGATGATTGATATTAGCGGCGGGTTATGGGTGATCGCTTTTGCCCTATTTGTAGTGAAGTTTGGTTATATGTTGCTAACACCAAGGGTCGACGGACACCCTGGTTAAGTACCTGATAAGCAAAAGGCTTGGTGAACACCAAGCCTTTGTTTTATCCCGTGACAACCTTGTCTAAATATTGCCGAGATTGAAGTCTTTCTGGAAGTAGAGCACTTTTTGCAAGTATCGGCGCGCTTCCCCTTTCGGGTGTTTGGTGGTTAACGTGTCGTAAACCTGCCTCGGGCTTGAGTTGTTCAGTTTCACCATGGCGCGTTTGCGATCGCTATCAAAGGCGGATAGCACTCTTCCCGTCCCGCCGTTGTAGGCAGATATCATACTGAAATGCATCGAAGTTGGATTCTTTACTTCACGTAAATATCGGTTCTTCAAAATGTAAAAATAAGCGGCACCAGTATCAATATTATTAGCAGGATCAAAGAGGTATTCTTTAGTTGGAATGCCGGGTTTATTTTTTACTAAGTTAAACACATCCGCGCCAGCGGTTTTTGGGATCACCTGCATTAAGCCATAAGCGCCAGCATGGCTTACCGCATATGGGTTAAAGCTACTTTCGGTCTTGATAATCGAGTAGATAAGATCTTCTGACAAACCGTAACGACGAGCGGCGTCACGAATTAGCCCAGCGTATTGGTATTCCCGTTGCTCCAGATGGTCACTGACCATGGTAATTTCCACATAGAGTGCCTTGCCACGTTTAATGCTCTTACTGCGCAGTGAGTTTGCCATTAAATAGTCGGCATAACGGTTGGCACGCCACTCCCACTCTATGGGTTTGCCATCATGGTCCAATACTTGTCCAAGTAAGAAAGGTTTCCCACGTAAAACAGCTTCTTTATCACTAAACAATTCAGCATGGGCAGGATCGGCAGGCATAAGTAGCGTCTGCACGATGGCTTTCTGCAACTTTTGTTCTGGCTGATACTGAGAGATGGTTGATACATAGATTTTGCCCGCATCAAAGTCGATATGGGCGCGGGTGTTGTAGCCATCGAGGTACTTTACATAGCGGTGCTTACCAGCTTCAACAAACTCATCTTCACCCCAGCGATCTTTGGCTAACTTTGCCACATAGGCAAGAAGTTGGTTGATACTTTCTTGATTGGCGTTCGCTGGTGGTGTCACAACCGACGGTGGCGTAGAAGGGCAATAGCAAGTGTCTTGCTCAGGTGAAAGTGAACAACCACCCAGTAGCAGAAGCAATAAATAAGTCAGTTTTTTCATTGTATTGATGAAGTCTTAGGCAAGGTTTAGCGGCTTGATAATAAGGAGCAGGAGGGAGGAGAGATAATCAATTGTTTTTATCGAGATAATAAAAATCCCCGCCAGCAAGGGCGGGGATTTTAAGGGAACTAACACTCAATTAGTTATTTTTGTGCAGCTCTGCGTTGAGCTCTACCGCGCTCTTGTTTGCCAAACATTCAATTTGACCAGTCACAGAGTTACGACGGAAGAGTAGATCAGATACGTTAGCAAGATCGCGAGCTTTCACGATTTCAACTTCGTTGCCAGATGCGTCAAGCATGCGTACTTTTGAACCCGCAGTGACATATAGACCCGACTCGATAGTACAACGGTCGCCCATAGGGAAACCAAGGCCAGCGTTCGCGCCAAGTAGTGAGTTCTCACCGATAGAAACCACAACTTTACCACCACCAGAAAGTGTACCCATGATAGAGGCACCGCCACCGATATCAGAACCGTTACCAACGACAACACCCGCAGAGATACGGCCTTCAACCATGCTTACGCCAGTCGTACCCGCGTTGAAGTTGATGAAGCCTTCATGCATTACCGTTGTGCCTTCACCCACGTGTGCGCCAAGACGCACGCGAGAAGTGTCAGCGATACGCACACCTGTTGGTACTACGTAGTCCACCATTTTAGGGAACTTGTCGACGCAATCTACGCTTAGGGCGCGGCCAGCAAGACGCGCTTCGATTTGACGCTCAGCCAGCTCTGGCAGATCGATAGGGCCTTCGTTTGTCCATGCGATGTTGTGCAGTAGACCGAAGATGCCGTCGAGTACCGTGCCGTGTGGCTTCACTAGGCGGTTAGAGATAAGTTGCAGTTTTAGGAAGCCTTCAGCAACGGATTGTGGCTGCTCGTCACTAGCAAGAATAACCAGTACCAGCGGTTGTGCTGATTCTGCCGCTTTTGCTGCGAAAGATGCGTTTGCTGCATCGCCGTTTGCTTGGAAAACTGTTGCTAGTTCTGCGCTTTGTGCAGCAGAGATCTCGATAGCTTGGTTGCCTTGTTCGTAACCTGCTACTGCTGCTAGTGCGTTAACAAGATCTTCGCTAGGGTTAAGCACTGGGTTTGGGAAAAACGCTTCGATGATTTTGCCGTCGCGGTTTTTAGTTGCTGTACCAAAGGCTAGAGAAAAGAAAGCCATAGTTGATCTCCATGTGTTGAGTCTTTTTGCTTCTCGCCGCTTCACTGGCAAGAACTTGGAATTTGTTGACAGTCATCATAATGAGACTGGTGAGCAGTTTAAAGAGGGGAAATAGAGAAAGTCTGTAGATGGATACCTTTTGTCTTTCTGTCGATATGTTTGTCTGATGAGAAATGTGTCGCTAAAGCCCGATGTTGACAGGTTTTCGAGCGAAATAAGCACAAAGAAAGCAAGGCTTATTGCCGCAATAAAATAAGGGGAGGACCGAAGTCGCTCCCCCTACACTGGGTTTGGTTATATACCGTGTCTCAAAGGCTTAGCTCGCCTACTGCGACAGCCAAAGCCACCGTTGCACCCACCATAGGATTGTTACCCATACCGATAAAGCCCATCATGGCAACGTGCGCTGGTACTGAAGAGCTACCTGCGAACTGAGCATCTGCGTGCATGCGACCCATGGTGTCCGTCATACCATACGAAGCAGGGCCAGCTGCGACATTATCTGGGTGAAGAGTTCGGCCTGTACCACCACCTGATGCGACAGAGAAATAAGGCATGCCTTCACGGTTACGTTCTGCTTTGTAGATACCTGCTACAGGGTGTTGGAAGCGAGTCGGGTTGGTTGAGTTACCTGTGATGCTCACGTCTACTTGTTCTTTATGCATGATAGCCACGCCTTCACGTACATCATCAGCACCGTAACAAAGGATCTCACCACGTGGGCCTTGGGAGAAACGGCGACGTTCTACTTCCACTAACTCACCAGTTTGGTAGTTGTATTGAGTGCGTACGTAAGTGAAACCATTAATGCGTGAGATGAGGTAAGCGGCGTCTTTACCCAAGCCATTCAAGATAACTTTCAATGGATTTTTGCGTGATTTATTGACGTTCAATGCGATTTTGATTGCGCCCTCTGCCGCGGCAAATGACTCGTGACCGGCAAGAAAAGCAAAGCAGCCACTTTCTTCATTTAACAGACGAGCCGCCAATGCACCGTGACCGATACCCACTTGGCGTTGCTCTGCCACGCTGCCCGCTTTCGTGCATGCTTGCAGACCTTCACCAATGATGTTGGCTGCAGCTTCCGCTGTTTTTGCACCGCGGAAAATCGCCAATGCTGTGCCCAGTGTATAAGCATCAGCTGCGCTCTCAAACGCGATAGGTTGAGTGTCCATCACCAATGCTTTTGGGTCGATACCACGATCCATACAGTATTGATAAGCCTCTTCCAGAGAAGAAAGTTGCATTTCGTCTAATGTGCGACGTACTGATTCAGTCATTGTTGTGTTCATGATCTCTATCCTCTGGTGGCAATTATTGTTGGCGTGGGTTGATGGTTGTTACGGCTTCGTCAAAACGACCGTAAGTCCCCGTTGCTTTGTCTGCGGCTTCTGCTGCAGGTACGCCTTCGTTGATGGCTTTCATCATCTTGCCGAGGTTGAGATATTGGTAACCAATCACTTCTTTGTTTTCATCTAGCGCGAGTTTAGTTACGTAGCCTTCAGCCAGTTCCATATAACGTACGCCTTTGGCTTTGGTTGCGTAGCTAGTACCTACTTGGCTACGCTGAGTTTGACCAAGATCTTCCAGTGCGGCACCAATTTCCAAGCCACCTTCAGAGAAAGCAGATTGTGTACGACCGTAAACAAATTGCAGGAAGATTTCGCGCATTGCGACGTTGATAGCATCACACACCAAGTCGGTATTCAGAGCTTCAAGAATGGTTTTACCGGTGAGGATTTCTGCGGCCATGGCAGCTGATTGAGTCATGCCAGAACAGCCGATTGTTTCAATCAAAGCTTCTTCAATGATGCCGTTTTTAACGTTGAGGGTCAGTTTTGCCGCACCTTGTTGCGGAGCGCAAGCGCCAACGCCGTGGCTAAGACCAGAAATCGCGATAACGTCTTTTGGATTGATCATTGCGCCTTCAACAGGGATCGGTGCAGAGGCATGCAGATCGCCGCGTTGAATCGGGCACATTGATTGGATTTCGTGTGAATATTGCATAATGTTTTCCCAGTGTATTTTTATTTTTTGAGAAAACAGGAGCGGGGTTGGAGAAGAGTTGAATTGCTCACTACAGAACTCTTGCTTTCACTATATAGGCGGCGAAAGCATTTCCAACAGGGCTGACCTGTTTTCGTTTCTGTAGGAGTCATCAGCTTTATAAGCGGTTCGAATCTTTTGATTCCGGTGGCACCCCATCACCTTGTCGCTATCATAACGCCAGGAAAGTGTGATCATCAACAAGGTTTTTAGACCAAGTAGCACTATAAAACCCCATTACTATACGTCTATGACTATAAAGCGATAGCGTTTGTTAAGGGCAAATAAAAAAGCCCAATGCGGTGCATTGGGCTTTTCATTAGAGACTTTACTATTACTGATTGGCGCTGCGCTTTTCGCGCTTATGCTTTATTTGTGTCCAACCGATTACCCGTTGAGCGGGGGTAATAGTGAGCTAGTTTTCTAGCTCGGTACCTGACTAATTATTTAGCTAGGTCAGATGAGTGCTCAGATAGGAATGCTGCGACACCTTTAGGTGATGCATCCATACCTGCTTTACCTTCTTCCCACTGCGCTGGGCAAACTTCACCGTGAGTTTGGTGGAAGTTAAGTGCGTCAACCATGCGTAGCATTTCATCAATGTTACGACCTAGTGGAAGGTCATTCACAACTTGGTGACGTACAAGACCGTCTTCGTCGATTAGGAATGAACCACGGAATGCAACGCCTGCTTCTGGGTGCTCAACGTCGTAAGCTTTACAAATTTCGTGCTTAACGTCTGCAACTAGAGGGTATTTAACTTGACCGATACCGCCGTTTTCAACAGCAGTGTTACGCCATGCGTTGTGAGAGAACTGAGAATCGATAGAAACACCGATTACTTCTACACCTTTTGCTTTGAAATCTTCAAAACGGTTGTCGAATGCGATCAGCTCAGATGGGCAAACGAAAGTGAAGTCTAGTGGGTAGAAGAAAACAACTGCTTTCTTACCTTTAGTGAACTCTGCAAAGTTGAAGTTATCAACGATTTCGCCGTTACCTAGAACAGCTGCTGCAGTAAAGTCAGGGGCTTGACGACCAACTAGTACCATTTTTTTGCTCCTAAATATTTGGTAAGTTCCAAACCTGTTAACTCTGTTTCGGTTTGGTCCGTGTTTGTACGGGACAAACTATAGTACAGATTGTAGTATTGAAAAAAGCGAATTAAATAGATTAAGTTAATCGAAAAAAGCGATAAAATTGCAATCTGCTGTTTCGATCACTGCCCAAGTAATAGATAACGATAAAACTATGAATAAATGGCCTAGTCTCAAACAATTACACTATTTGGTAACCCTGCATGAAACCCGTCACTTTAGTGATGCGGCAGAAAAATGCTTTGTTAGCCAATCGACGCTAAGTAAGGGGATTCAAAACCTCGAAGAGCTGATTGGTTGTCCTTTATATGAAAAGAAAGATAAGAAAAGCCCGTTGGTGTTCACTCATGCCGGAGAGTTAGTTGTGCAACAGGGGCGTGATCTGCTTGCGAAAGGGCAAGATTTGGTTGAGCTTGGACGTTTGTGCCAAGGTGGAGATATGGAAGGGCAATTAAAAGTCGGTTGTATTCCAACTATCGCCCCCTTTCTACTTTGCGATTTAGTGCAAGAGGTCAACCAACGTTTTCCTAACCTCAATATGCTGCTTCGCGAAGATACGACGACCAACCTCCTAGCGGCATTGCGCAATGGTGAGTTAGACGTATTGATATTGGCTCTGCCAGTGGAAATCGATGGCATGGAAAGCAAAATCGTCGGCAGCGATCCATTTCGGATGATCATTAGCCGAAATCAGGCTGAGGCGATTAAAGTTCCTATCCATTATGATGACTTGCCTGATGAGTTTGTCTTTTTACTCGAGAGAGAGCACTGCCTAACCGAGCATGCGGTGTCAGCGTGTCAGTTAACCGAAAAAGAGAAGATTAACCCATTCTCTGCCACCAGTTTACATACACTGGTTCAAATGGTGGCTAATGGTTTAGGTACGACTTTTATTCCACAAATGGCGATTGATCACGGCCTAATCGACAATCAGAACTTAGTGGTTGTTGATCCGCCAGGTCAGCAAGCCCATCGCCATATCGGGTTAGTGTGGCGTCCAAGTTCCTCCCGCGTGAAAACGTTTAATCAGTTAGCAGACGTGGTGTCGGAACTACTATAAGCGGGATCACCATAGCCTCAATCTCTCAGGCGCATCGCTTGGCGATATTTTTAAACAGGCTTCAATCCGCGGTTTAGCTATTAGTATTAGCCGATGATTCGACATATCTTAATTAAAGTGCACTGTAACTAGTGCACTTTTTAGTTTTTTATCCTGTTGGTGTAGTTTAACTTGTAAAATTTTACAGAGATTTTTCTTTGAAGATTTCAGTAAATAGTGAAATTTCACATTGTTAATTTTACATCTTTCAAATTCATCCGTGTTTGAAGTTGATGTCTGTTTAGGATGCAAGGTATTGTTAAATAAAAGGTAATTTGCCTATTTGTTTATTTAAACGTTCGTTTGAATTAATTTTACCTTCCAAATTTCACTGAAATTAAATTACGTAACTACTTACATTAATTGTCGCTTAAACCTCTCTTTTACCCCTACCGAATAAAACTTCAAACTTCGCTCTGGCTCTTTTTCTATCAATCGTGCTGATGTAAGTTAAATAAAGGCTCGATAAGACTTATGTCTAGATTGAAATCAAAACGGAATAGATTAAATTTAGAGCCAAAGAGCACCAACCAAACCGTCTGGTTATGTCGGAATTATTAATAAAATTGTCGTCTGTTAATTACAAATGTAAGTGCGGCAACGGATTTAAAGGAAGAGATCATGCTTGCTCAAACGCCGGAAAAAACAACACCTAACAAGGAAGCCCAAGAAACCCTTCGCCGACTGAGTATTACTGGCGAGGTGTCACAAGAGCATCAAGTGATTTTTCCTAAGGAGGCTCAGACCTTCCTCGCTTTGCTTTGTGAACGCTTTGCTCCGCGTATTGACGGTTTGCTCTCGGCCCGAGAGCAAAAGCAGGCTGCGATAGACGCTGGGGAACTGCCTGACTTCTTGCCAGAAACACAAGATATTCGCGAAGGGAGTTGGAAAATCCTTGGTATTCCAAGTGACTTACAAGATCGTCGTGTAGAAATTACTGGCCCAACGGATCGCAAAATGGTTATCAACGCTTTAAACGCTAATGTGAAGGTGTTTATGGCGGACTTTGAAGACTCGATGTCACCTGCGTGGGATAAAGTGTTGGATGGTCAGGTGAATTTGCGAGATGCGGTGCGCGGCACCATTAGTTATACCAATCCAGGTAACGGCAAACATTATGAGTTAAGCCAAGATCCTGCGGTATTGATTTGCCGAGTTCGTGGCCTGCATCTTAAAGAAAAGCATGTGACTTTTGATCAGCAGGTGATTCCCGGCGCTCTTTTTGACTTCGCTCTTTACTTCTACAACAACTATCAAGCGCTGTTAAAGAAAGGCAGTGGACCTTACTTCTATGTGCCAAAACTACAGTCCCATCATGAGGCGAAGTGGTGGAGTGATGTGTTCCATTTTACAGAGGACTATTTTGCGCTCAACACCGGTACCATCAAAGCAACAGTACTGATTGAAACCTTGCCAGCTGTATTCGAGATGGATGAAATTTTGTTCTCGCTAAAAGAGCATATTGTCGGTCTAAACTGCGGGCGTTGGGATTATATCTTTAGTTACATCAAAACATTGAAAAAACACCCAGATCGCGTGCTGCCAGATCGTCAAGTGGTGACAATGGATAAGCCTTTTCTCAATGCCTATTCGCGACTGTTGGTACGCACATGTCATAAGCGTGGTGCATTTGCGATGGGGGGAATGGCAGCGTTTATCCCAGCTAAAGACCCGGTGCAGAATCAACAAGTTCTCGACAAGATTCATAACGATAAATCCTTAGAAGCCAACAACGGTCATGATGGCACATGGGTTGCCCACCCAGGTCTTGCTGATACGGCAATGGAAGTATTTAGCAAGGTGCTAGGTGAGCGTCCTAATCAATTAGATGTTAGCCGCGAAGAAGATGCGCCAATTACCGCTGAGCAACTATTGGAAGCGTGTTCCGGTGAACGAACTGAGCAGGGGATGCGCCACAATATTCGCGTGGCATTGCAATACATCGAGGCGTGGATTTCTGGCAATGGTTGTGTGCCAATCTATGGCCTAATGGAAGATGCGGCAACGGCAGAAATATCACGCGCATCAATCTGGCAATGGATTCAACATGGAAAAGATCTAGATAACGGGCAGGTGGTGACTAAGGCGCTATTTGAACAGTATCTAACCGAAGAGATTGAAGTGGTCAAACAGGAAGTCGGCGAGGCTCGCTATCAAGCAGGGCGCTTTGAAGAAGCTGCCAAGTTGATGGCAGAACTGACCACTAGTGATGAATTAACCAACTTTTTAACTATTCCGGGGTATGACTACCTCGATTAGTTAACAACATATCTAACCAATAACGTGAAGGAATTCTGGTGGCGAAGGATGTACCGCCAGTACAAATAACAAAGCGCAGTGCGCAAATGATGAGGGATAGACCAATGACATTAACTCGACGCCAACAAATTGAAGCTCTAGAGAAAGACTGGGAAACCAATCCACGCTGGAAAAACGTTAAACGTCCATACAGTGCGGAAGAAGTGGTAGAGCTACGCGGCTCTATGGTTCCAGCGAACACCATCGCTCAACGTGGTGCCGATAAACTATGGTCACTGGTTAATGGCAGTGCGAAAAAGGGCTACGTCAACTGTCTTGGCGCACTGACCGGTGGTCAAGCCGTTCAGCAAGCGAAAGCAGGAATTGAAGCGATTTATCTATCAGGTTGGCAGGTTGCCGCGGACAATAATACCGCATCAACCATGTACCCAGACCAATCGTTATACCCAGTGGATTCAGTTCCATCCGTGGTAAAACGCATCAATAACTCATTTCGTCGTGCGGACCAAATCCAATGGGCAGGTGGCAAATCTCCAGAAGAAGGCGGCATCGATTACTTCTTACCTATCGTTGCCGATGCAGAAGCCGGGTTTGGTGGTGTACTCAACGCTTACGAATTGATGAAGTCGATGATTGATGCGGGTGCTGCAGGTGTGCACTTTGAAGACCAGCTGGCGTCAGTGAAAAAATGTGGTCATATGGGCGGTAAAGTGTTGGTACCGACTCAAGAAGCGGTACAAAAACTGGTTGCAGCGCGCTTGGCAGCAGACGTTGCCGGTACGACGACTCTTGTTATCGCTCGTACCGATGCGAACGCAGCAGACCTGTTGACTTCAGACTGTGACCCATACGATAAAGACTTTATCGAAGGTGAGCGCACTCAAGAAGGCTTCTACCGAGTGCGTGCAGGTATCGACCAAGCGATTTCTCGTGGCTTAGCTTATGCACCATACGCTGATTTGATTTGGTGTGAGACGGCGACGCCATGTTTGGAAGAAGCGCGTAAGTTTGCTGAAGCGATTCATGCAGAATACCCAGATCAATTATTGGCTTACAACTGCTCACCGTCTTTCAACTGGGAGAAAAACCTAGATGCAGAGACTATTGCTAAGTTCCAGCAAGAGCTAGCGAATATGGGTTACAAGTACCAGTTCATTACGCTCGCAGGTATCCACAACATGTGGTTTAACATGTTTGAGTTGGCTCATGCTTACGCTCAAGGTGAAGGTATGCGTCACTACGTTGAGAAGGTTCAACGTCCAGAGTTCGAAGCGGCTGAGAAAGGTTATACTTTCGTTGCTCACCAACAAGAGGTGGGAACTGGCTACTTTGATAAGATGACGAACACCATCCAAGGTGGTAACTCATCGGTAACGGCTCTAACTGGTTCTACTGAAGAAGATCAGTTTTAGTCAACGTGATTGTTGAAAGTTGGGTGATTGCTCGAGTCGGACGATTGCAATCACCTGACACCAAGAATTTATTTCCCTAGACTTGGTGGCTTTCAATAATTATTTCATTTCTGTTCCTACTTACACCCCTAGGAATACACCCAACTCAGTTGGGTAGAAACAATTTTTAGGCATAAATTTTGATGTTCTTTGAGCGGCTCGGGCCGCTCTTTTTTTATCAATCTTCAACCTCTTCAGGCTCAACTTCTTCTTGCAACTCAAGCAAATTAATCGCAATGGCAACAAAGTCACTGTTGGTCATAATGCCAACTAAACGGCCTTTATCAACGATAGGTAAGCAGCCCACTTTGTGTTTTTGCATATAGATAGCTGTCTCTTTAAGGCCTGCTTTGGGACTAACGCTCATGACATTGGTGCGCATCACTTCGTACAGGGGAGTACTTAACGTAAAAGATGGCTCATCCGTCTCTTTTTGTAGGTTGGAATCCTGCGCGGCCAGCACATCACGCTGAGTAATGATACCCAGTAAATGGCGATTGCTATCCACGATAGGGATATGACGAATACCTAATGCGTCCATGGTGTGTTTAGCGTCAGAAAGGAGATGAGAGCGTAACAAGGTGTGCGGGTTACGTGTCATCATATCTTCGACTCTTATCATGGTAACCTCCTCAGTTATATGCGCAGATTGTTACCGCGTGAATGCCGGTAATGGGGTCTATTAATACTATAGGATTAAACTCAGGAAGGTTTTGGGAGCTAAGCAATATTCTTAGCAAAATGTGCTTATTATTAGTAAGGAAATATATCCTGAATTGGCTTACTAACCTAACCAAAACAGAGAGATAGGCACCCATAGAGGGTGCCTGAACGGGACGGGTTAAAGCTTAAAGAAATTGAGTAAATGTTTCTGTTCTGCCGCAAGGCTTGAGAGTTCCTCACTGGCCTTTTGACTTTCCTGCACACCTGATACGTTCTGGTTGACGATTTCAAATGTCAGGCTGACATTTTGCGAGATATCATGAGTCACACTCGATTGCTCTTCTGATGCCGTAGCTACTTGGGTGTTCATATCTGAGATTTGTGTTACCGATTTAGCAATCGCAGTAAAAGAGTCTCCCAGTTGTTGGCTTATTGCACGTGAGTCCTCTGCCAGTGTCACATTGGCGGACATAAACTTATTGGCTTCCTCAGCTTGTGACTGCAGACGAGAGATGATCTCTTGGATATCAACCGTCGATTGCTGAGTTTTTGCCGCCAATGAGCGCACTTCATCTGCTACAACTGCAAAACCACGCCCTTGCTCACCGGCGCGAGCCGCTTCGATCGCGGCATTTAGCGCCAGTAGGTTAGTCTGTTCAGAGATGGTGTTGATCACTTCCACCACAGTACCGATCTCAATCGAGTACTCGCGTAGCTGGTTGACAATGTTCGTGGTCTCTTCGATCGAGTGTTCCACTTTACGCGACACTTCATCAGAGGAGCGCAGCGCGTTTTGACCAGCATGAACATTGTCTGTCGCACCAGATGCGGCTTGTTCTGCTGATGAAGCATTATGGCTGACTTCTGATGCGGTGCTAGATAGCTCATTAATGGCCGTGGCAATTTGCTCGATCTGACTCAGTTCTTGCTGTGCATTGGCTTCTGTTTGCGTCATCACGGCTGCCAATTCGACAGAGGCTGATGACACGCTATCAGAGATAGAGTGAAAACCTTGCATAATACGACGCAGTTCAGCACGCATTTCCAGAATATTGGCGTAGATACCGCTCTCTTTGCCGGTAATTTGGATGTCGCTGGAAAGGTCACCTTTTGAAACTTCTTGAACTAAGAGTTGAATTTCGCTTGGTTCACCGCCGACGACACGGTTAATGCTGCGGTAAATAAAGATTGCGACGCCAAGGGCAATCAAGATTGCGATAGCGGCAAGCCACAGGATAATGCTTTCGGCGCTATTGAGCTGATTCACCATGTTAGGTCCTACGGTGTCTTGCTCTTGTTTGGTTGATACCTTGATGTTTTCGATCGACTTAGCCGCTTGTGCGCCAATTACATCCAACTGACCACTGATGATTTGGTTACGTTGATTGATGGTCGCAACGATCTGATCAAACGTCTGTTTGTAGGTCGCAAAGGCTTGTTGATAGGTGGCAAACTGTGCTTTTTGCTCGCCGGTTAATAGATATGGCTCAAGCACTTGTTGGCGAGTTTGGATTTGAGAGAACTGCTCTGCCGCTGCGCTTGCGTCCGCTGGGCTATTGTTGACGAGAAACTTAACGGCGAAAAGTCGCGCACTCAGCACACTCTCTTGCAACTCACTGGTGTGCAGCGCCAACTCCATATCGCCAGAGCTGTTAGCTGCGGTCATCATTTCAGCCAAGGTGCTTTGCATTTGCGCACCGTTTGGATCGAGTTTGTCGTTAACCAATTGATTACGCTGATTAATCAGCTGAGCTACTTGCTGTACTGAGTCTTGGTACTGCTTAATTGATTGCTTTAAGGCGTCAAATTCACGGTTGTGAACGTCAGTCAGCTTGAGGTGAGTGATTTGCTCAATCAATGCAGAGATAGATTGGATGCGATTATCAAAGGTTTTGAGATCCGCAGCTTGTTGCGTTTTGATGTACTTGTTAACCGCCAGTCGAGCATCGAGCAGGTTGGCTTGGATCTGTCCGCTATTGACGCTCGCCAGCGCGAGGTTGCGGTAGGTATTGAAGCCCTGATTCGTCTCGCCGAAGCGAAAAATAGAAATGGCGCTGGTAAAGAGAAGCAAAAGTATGATGCTTCCAAATCCATACGTGAGTTGCTGCTTTAATTTCATATTGATTATCCACCTTAATAATATGAATGATTGCCGAGTATTTTCGCTTTGTCCTTTATTATTATTTTTATTAATGGCGGTAATATTCTGTTACAGATCGCGCAAAAGTACCATGCTTTTGCAATTTTATTTTTTGCCAACTGGCACGGAGTCAAAACATTTCTGTCGCGATTAATTTTTATCACAACATCTATTCTTGCTATTGCGGTTGGGCGACATATACTAGTCGGCTGCGAAATGTTTCGTGACCCCTATTGTTAACTCGATTTAAGACCAAAAACATGCAAGTATCTGATTTCCATTTCGACCTACCTGATGAGCTGATCGCCCGTTACCCACAACCAGAACGTACCGCAAGTCGTCTATTGCAACTTGATGGTAATAGCGGAGCGTTGGTAGATGGCTCGTTTACCGATGTGTTAAATCATATAGAAGCGGGTGACCTAGTTGTTTTTAATAATACCCGTGTTATCCCAGCGCGCATGTTTGGTCGTAAAGAGTCGGGTGGTAAGCTTGAAGTGCTGGTGGAGCGCATGCTGGATGAAAAGAGTATTCTAGCCCATGTTCGCTGCTCTAAATCACCTAAGCCAGGTTCAACCATTCTTCTTGGGGAAAATGACGAGTTTTCAGCCGAGATGGTTGCACGTCACGATGCCCTGTTTGAACTAAAGTTTAATGCTGAGCAAACTGTGCTTGAAATTCTTGAGCAGATTGGTCACATGCCACTGCCGCCATACATCGATCGCCCTGATGAAGATGCGGATAAAGAGCGCTACCAAACGGTTTATAACCAAAAACCAGGTGCGGTTGCCGCTCCAACGGCAGGCTTACACTTTGATGAAGTCTTGCTAGAGAAAATCAAAGCGAAGGGTGCTGAACTGGCATACGTGACGCTGCATGTGGGTGCGGGTACGTTCCAACCAGTGAAAGTCGACAATATCCATGATCACCACATGCACGCTGAATACGTTGAAGTGACACAAGACGTGGTTGACGCGATTAACGCGACTAAAGCGCGCGGTGGTCGAGTGATTGCAGTCGGTACAACATCGGTTCGTTCACTGGAAAGTGCCGCTCAAGATGCATTGAAAAAAGGCACCGAATTAGCGCCATTTTTTGGTGATACCGAAATCTTTATTTTCCCTGGCTATGAGTATCAGTTAGTGGATTGCTTAATCACTAACTTCCACTTGCCTGAGTCAACCTTGATCATGCTAGTGAGCGCGTTTGCCGGCTACGAAAATACCATGAATGCATACAAGCATGCGGTAGAGAACCACTATCGATTCTTCTCATATGGTGACTCGATGTTCATTAAGAAGAAAACGGCATAAATTACGAATAGAGATTCCTGATATCTCGTCCCTCGATTTAGGAATGACAAAATCGTTATTTATAGTGGGTGTAAGCATATAATGTTGCCGTCACTCAGCGTGAAATAATCTCAGACTTTGTCATTCCCTAGAGTGAGGAACGAACAAGTAGGGAATCTCTTTGTCTTAAAGTTTACGAGTGCTAGCAGTAGGCTAGGGATGAAAAGAGCACTTTTCATATCTCGCACGGAAAAGCGACCGCTCCTCATAGCAATGGCATCGAATTATTGATGTAATTGGTATCGTATGGGCAGAAATGCCCGAGATCTTAGTCAGACTGTTTCTCTGACATTGGAGGCTTCGTGAAGTTAAAATTTGATTTAAAAAAGACCAACGGCAATGCACGTCGTGGTCAGCTAACGTTTGAGCGCGGCAGTGTTCAAACGCCAGCGTTCATGCCTGTAGGTACTTACGGTACGGTTAAAGGTATGACACCTGAAGAAGTGAAAGAGACTGGCGCAGAAATTCTGCTAGGTAACACTTTTCACCTATGGTTACGTCCTGGTCAAGAAGTGATGAAAATGCACGGTGACTTGCACGATTTCATGAACTGGCAAGGTCCTATCCTGACTGACTCAGGTGGCTTCCAAGTATTCAGCCTTGGTGATATTCGTAAAATCACTGAAGAGGGTGTGCACTTCCGTAACCCTGTAAACGGTGACAAGATTTTCATGGACGCAGAGAAGTCGATGGAAATCCAGAAAGACCTAGGTTCAGACATCGTAATGATCTTTGACGAGTGTACGCCATACCCAGCGACACATGACGAAGCAAAAAAATCGATGGAAATGTCACTACGTTGGGCACAACGCTCACGTGATCACTTCGACAAGCTAGAAAACCAGAACAACCTATTTGGTATCGTTCAAGGTGGCGTGTACGAAGACCTACGTGATGTATCGGTTAAAGGTTTGACTGAAATCGGCTTTGACGGTTACGCAGTCGGTGGCCTAGCGGTAGGCGAACCGAAAGAAGATATGCACCGTATTCTTGAGCACACCTGTCCACAACTTCCGACTGACAAACCTCGTTACTTAATGGGTGTTGGCAAACCAGAAGATTTAGTAGAAGGTGTACGCCGCGGTATTGATATGTTTGACTGTGTAATGCCGACGCGTAACGCCCGTAATGGTCACCTATTTGTGACTGGTGGTGTGATCAAGATCCGTAATGCGACACATAAAACAGATACAACACCATTAGATCCGCACTGTGACTGTTACACTTGTAAAAACTACTCTAAGTCGTACCTTCACCACTTAGACCGTTGTAACGAAATTCTGGGTGCACGTCTAAATACTATTCATAACTTACGTTACTACCAACGTTTGATGGAAAGCATCCGTGCGGCGATTGATGAAGATCGCTTCGACCAGTTTGTTGAAGAGTTTTATGCACGTCGCAATCGCGAAGTGCCGCCACTAGGCAAGTAACAACAAGAATCAAGCCTTAGGCCGTTGCCTGAGGCTTTTATTAATGGCTGATTGGTGTATCGACACATCAGCCTAACAAATGAGCAAAAGCTCGATATTTTTGAGAGTGCGATCCCTAATAGCGATATGCGCACTTGAATATAACCGGCCAAAGCCCAATTTGTTGGACAATCAAAAATATAATAGAGGATATTTTCATGTTTATTTCTCAGGCTCACGCAGCAGCAGAAGCACCAGCAGGTGGCGGTTTCGAAATGATCATCATGCTAGCGATGTTTGCGGTAATCTTTTATTTCATGATTTACCGTCCACAAGCTAAGCGTGTTAAAGAACACAAAAGCCTAATGGCGTCAATGGGCAAGGGTGATGAAGTGCTAACTAACGGTGGTCTAGTGGGTAAAATCACTAAAATCGCAGAAGACAATGACTACATCACAATTGAGCTAAACGCGAACAACGAAGTTGTTATCAAGAAAGACTTCGTTTCAGCAGTGCTACCAAAAGGTACACTGAAATCTCTTTAATACAGCTAAAGGATCCTCGCTGTGCTAAACCGATACCCGTTATGGAAGTACTTGATGGTGATGTTTGCGATTGCAATCGCGGCATTGTATGCACTTCCGAATTTATACGGTGAAGATCCGGCAATTCAAGTTACAGGGGCGCGTGGCGCCTCTGTAGATATGGCTACGCTGGATTCTGTCACTCAAGCTCTCGATAAGCAGAGCCTTTCTTATAAATCCATTGCTTTAGAGAATGGATCAATTCTTGTTCGTTTTAACGACACTGATACTCAAATCAGTGCGCGCGACATTATTAGTGAAGCCCTCGATAAAGATACTATTGTGGCGCTTAACCTTGCTGCGGCAACACCAAACTGGCTTGAAGCGATTGGTGCTTCACCAATGAAACTAGGTCTTGACCTACGTGGTGGTGTTCACTTCTTGATGGAAGTGGATATGGACGCGGCTATGGAAAAACTGGTTGGTCAACAAGAAGAAGCTTTCCGCAGTGAACTGCGTGAAGAAAAAATTCGTTACCGCGCTATTCGCCCTTCAGGTAAAGATGCTGTTGAAGTGATGCTGCGTAACGAAGAGCAACTTGCCCAAGCAAAAGCGTTATTGGAAAAGAATCACCCAGATATGGTGTTTACTGAGTCTGATGGCAATGGTCGCTTCTCTTTAGTTGCTAACTTTACCGAACAACGCCTCACTGAGATCCGCAATTATGCGGTCGATCAGAACATTACTATCTTACGTAACCGCGTAAATGAACTGGGTGTTGCTGAACCACTTGTGCAACGTCAAGGTGCAAACCGTATCGTGGTTGAGCTTCCAGGTGTTCAAGATACTGCGCGAGCAAAAGAGATTCTTGGTGCAACTGCAACCCTAGAGTTCCGTGAAGTAGACTCAAAAGCGGACTTAGCAGCGGCAGCAAATGGTCGTGCACCAGCTGGTTCAGAGATCAAGCTTGATACTGATGGTCGTCCAGTTGTTCTTAAGAAACGCGTTATCCTCAGCGGTGCGAGCATCACGGATGCAAGCTCTAGCGTCGATGAATACGGTCGTCCACAGGTTAACATCACGCTGGATAGCGAAGGTGGTAACAAGATGTCTGCGTTCTCGAAGAAAAATATCGGTCAGCTAATGGCAACGGTATTTGCGGAGTACAAAGACAGTGGTCGTAAGACAGCTGAAGGCAAAGTAATTTTGTCTAAGCATGAAGAAGTGATCAACCAAGCGACGATTCAATCGGCACTAGGTCGTAACTTCCGTATTACGGGTATTGACTCTGCTGCTGAAGCACACAACCTTGCCTTGCTACTACGTGCTGGTGCATTGATTGCGCCGATTTCGATTGTCGAAGAGCGTACCATTGGTCCATCAATGGGTCAGCAAAACATTGATATGGGTATCCAAGCTTGTATCTGGGGTATGGTGGCAGTAATGCTGTTTACGGTCGTTTATTACCGTAAGTTTGGTCTGATTGCTAACCTAGCGCTGATGTCTAACCTAGTACTGATTATCGGTATTATGTCGATGATTCCGGGGGCAACAATGACGCTGCCTGGTATTGCCGGTATCGTATTGACAGTGGGTATGGCGGTTGATGCCAACGTACTGATATTCGAACGTATTCGTGAAGAACTGCTTGAAGGGCGTTCTCCACAACAAGCGATTCACCAAGGTTACGCCAACGCGTTTAGTACTATCGCTGATGCCAACATCACGACCCTGATTACTGCAATCATTCTGTTTGCAGTTGGTACAGGGGCGATTAAAGGTTTCGCGGTAACACTATCGATTGGTATTTTGACTTCGATGTTTACAGCTATTGTAGGTACCCGTTGTGTGGTTAACCTGCTTTACGGTGGTAAACGCATCGATAAATTGTCGATCTAAGGCTAGGAATTAATATGTTTCAGATTCTAAAAGCAGAAAGTACGATCGACTTTTTACGTTGGTCAAAGGTGGCTTTCGTATTCTCTTTGTTCATGATTGGTGCATCGATCTTTACTCTTTCGACTAAATGGTTGAACTGGGGTCTTGATTTTACCGGTGGTACCTTGATTGAAGTCGGCTTTGAACAGCCTGCGCAACTTGACGAAATTCGTACATCACTGGAAGCGAAAGGCTTTGGTGACGCGATTGTGCAAAACTTCGGTAGTGCGCGTGATGTCATGGTTCGCCTAAGTCCACGTGAAGATATTTCAGGTGAGACGCTAGGTAACCAAATCATCTCTGCAATCAAAGAAGGCACGGGTAAAGAAGTTGAGATGCGCCGTATCGAGTTCGTTGGTCCTAACGTAGGTGACGAACTGACTGAAGCTGGTGGTCTTGCGATTCTGGTGTCATTGATCTGTATCTTGATCTACGTATCGGTACGATTCGAATGGCGTCTCGCTGCCGGTGCGGTAATGTCACTTGCTCACGATATCATTATCACTTTGGGTGTGTTCTCAATCATGCAGATTGAGGTTGATCTGACCATCGTTGCAGCGTTGCTGACGGTAGTGGGTTACTCGCTCAATGATACCATCGTTGTATTTGACCGTATTCGTGAGAACTTCCGTCGTATGCGTAAAGGCGACTCGGTTGAAGTGATCAATAGTGCGATTACACAAACCCTGAGCCGTACTTTGATCACTTCTGGTACGACGTTATTTGTGGTTATCGCGCTGTTTACTCAAGGCGGTGCGATGATTCATGGTTTTGCCACAGCATTGCTGTTGGGTATCACCGTGGGTACATACTCATCGATCTATGTTGCTTCGGCATTGGCATGGAAACTGGGTATTACCAAAGAGCACTTAATGCCACCTCAAGTAGAAAAAGAGGGTGCAGAGTTCGACGAGATGCCATAACCCGTCATGCTATCGAAAAGCCGCTTCATTCAAGCGGCTTTTTTATTGGCTATGCGAGCATGATATGACTTTGTCGTTACCCTTTGCACAGCAATTGGGTATCATAGTAACCCCGTTCTACTTGACGATACTGCCTGCTTGGCAACCTGGAATAAACCTGGAATAAACCTGTACTTATCTTATGGGTTTTCTTAGTTGTCATCGAACAGTCATCGTAAGGTATTTAAGTAGAGCGATAAAATCATAACCATAATTAGGAAACAAGAGATGCCACATTTTCGTTTTAGAGCAGTCGAACCACAAACAGTACAAACACTGTCTAAGCCACTGATTGATGAGCTACAACCTTACATGGATTGTCCACGTGAAGACTTCACTTTTGAGTATGTCTACACTACCTTTTACCACGAGGGCGAAGTAAACCCTGCTTACCCATTTGTCGAAGTGCTTTGGTTCGATCGTGGTCAAGAGAAGCAGGATGCAGTCGCGAGAATTGTGACTGAGCAGGTGCGCGGAATTATGGGCCAAGACGTCAATGTGGCCGTGATCTTTACCGCACTGAATGCAAGTGGTTACTACGATAACGCTGAGCACTATTAAGAGGTGATACGATGAAAATGACTTGGGCGATTTTCTTAACTTTGTTCTGGTCGTTTTCATTGTTCGCATCGCCTTGGGAGTCTTTTTCTCAACCCAATCGACTCTCTCCAGAAGCCATTGGCAGTTATGCTAATGGCTGTCTGCTCGGAGCCAAAGCTCTACCTTTGAATGGTCATGGCTATCAAGTCTTACGTAGCCAAAACAAACGCTATTACGGCCATCCTAATACCATTGCTTTTATCGAGCGACTCTCATCGAAAGCGCGCAGTGAGTTACGCACTCACATATTGATTGGTGATATGTCTTTACCGCAAGGTGGTCGTTTTTCTTCCGGACATACCAGTCACCAAACTGGTCTTGATGCTGATATCTGGTTTCGGCTTGCCGACACCAAACTTTCGTCTGCGCAACTATCACTCCCCAAGCCAAAGACGTTAGTCGATATGTCGGCGTATAAACTCAGCAGCGCTAACTGGGATAATCGTCATTTCCGTCTTGTGAAAATGGCCGCTCAAGATAATGAAGTTGCGCGTATTTTCGTCCATCCTGTTATCAAAGATAAGCTGTGCAGCCTAGAGGGGGCAAACCGAGATTGGCTGCGCAAAGTAAGACCTTGGTGGGGGCACAATTACCACATGCATGTTCGGCTGCGTTGTCCTCAAGGTGATGCTAACTGTGTCGATCAAAAGCCACCACCGAAAGGAGATGGTTGCGGTGCGGAAGTCGCGAGTTGGAAGCCGGCGAAAGCGCACAACGTAAAAACCTATCGTGGTTCTAAAACTAATACTAAAGTTGAGAAATCAGCGACTTCAACCACTGTCAAAGTAAAATCAAAGCCAAAAAAATTCCTTCCTAGGCAGTGTACTCAGCTTATTGATCATTCGAAATAAATTATCTCGTCTACCCTGTAGCGTCTGCCCTTAACGATGAGATTTGACACTTTATAGCTGGAGATTCATCTCATCCTCTCCTAGATTTAAAAGGACTTAAGATGATATGTACCTTGATGCGCTAGTCGATGATTGCGCATAGATCGGTTACCTATCTTTTAAGGTATCGCCGGAGTGACGACGGATGCTCTAAAACTGGCGGTAAATACGAGTAGTTGGGTACATAAAAAAACAGATAAAAACAGAGTTGGTTATTCGATATGTGATTATAAATAGGATGCTCGGCTTACTTCCTATGAAATTAGAGCAAGGACACTCCCATGACTATGGTATGTGCAAAAGATTTTGCCGAGTGGCTAAAGCTGAGATTTGGCAGTGCTACCGAATCAGTGATGATTTCTCGTGAGGAGGTCAATCATCTCACTGGCAGGCAAAGATTAGACCCTGGATTTGTTCACGATGTCCATTATGAACTGATGCAACACGGATTAGCGTTTGTGACTGACACATCGCGCGAGACCTTTTACTTAGTTCCCATTGGCAAAGCAGTAAAGTGGCGAGATCATTTGGAGTATCAATTCGAGAAAGAGCTTTACTGCAATATCTTTCCCATTATCAAATCCGGTTAAGGTCGATCAATACAAAAAAGGCTCATCAATGATGAGCCTTTTGCTTTTATGCTAAACCTTGAATAATAACGAACTTCTCAAGCAGTTCTTCGTCCGTTTCAACATGGTTTGGATCAGTGATAATACACTTGGTAATCGGGCACACCGACTGACAAGTGGGCTTGTCATAGTGGCCTTTACACTCCGTACACAGATTAGGATCGATTTCGAAAATGCTGTCACCCATAGAGATTGCACCATTTGGGCACTCTGGGTCACACATATCGCAGTTGATGCACTTATCCGTAATCAGTAATGCCATGATTACTTACCCGTTGGGTTACGAGTATCCTGACCATCGTTCAGGTTGCGCATAAGCAGCGCGTACTCAAGATCCAAGTCTTGTGGTACTGGAATAAAGACGAAGTGACCATTGCCTTTTGCATCGTCAATCACTTCCGATTTACGGTTTTCCATCGCCTCAAGTGTGAAGTTAATGTTGCCTTTTGGCGTCATCAGCTCAAGGTTATCACCAACCACAAACTTGTTCTTCACTTCCACTTCTACAAGGTCGCCGCGACGTTTGCCAGTAAACTCACCCACAAACTGTTGTGCGTCAGATACTGAGTAACCGTAGTCGTAGTTTTGGTACGCATCATGAGTATGACGACGTAGGAAACCTTCGGTGTAACCACGGTGTGCTAGGCTTTCTAGGGTTGTCATTAGGCTTTCGTCAAATGGACGACCAGCAACCGCGTCATCAATCGCTTTACGGTAAACTTGCGCAGTACGAGCGCAGTAGTAGAACGACTTAGTACGGCCTTCAATCTTAAGTGAGTGTACACCCATCTGAGTTAGGCGCTCTACGTGTTGGATAGCACGAAGATCTTTTGAGTTCATGATGTAAGTACCATGCTCATCTTCAAATGCCGCCATTTTTTCTTCAGGGCGGTGACTTTCAGAGAGTAGGACAACTTCATCAGTTGGTTTACCACGACCAATGGTGGTTTCTGGACGCTCATCGGCAACTTCAATTGCTTGCGCTTCATTTGGATCGAAAGCTTCAACAATCTGGCCTGCGTCGTTCTCTTTGCCTTCTTCTACTTTGTATTCCCAGCGGCATGCGTTAGTGCATGTCCCTTGGTTAGGGTCACGTTTATTGATGTAACCTGACAGTAGGCAGCGGCCAGAGTAAGCCATACACAGTGCACCGTGAACGAATACTTCGATTTCAGTTTCAGGGCACTGCTGACGAATTTCTTCAATTTCTTCGAGAGAAAGTTCACGAGAGACGATAACGCGCTCAACACCTTGTGATGCCCAGAACTTAACCGTTGCCCAGTTAACAGCGTTCGCTTGAACTGACAAGTGGATAGGCATTTCAGGGAAAGCTTCACGTACTAACATGATTAGACCTGGATCCGACATGATCAGAGCGTCAGGGCCCATTTCAACCACAGGTTTTAGATCACGAATGAAAGTCTTTAGCTTAGAGTTGTGCGGCTGGATGTTACATACCACGTAAAGCTTTTTACCGAGGGCATGGGCTTCATCGATACCGATTTTTAGGTTTTCGTGGTTAAACTCGTTGTTGCGCACGCGTAAGCTGTAGCGAGGTTGACCTGCGTAAACGGCATCAGCGCCATAGGCGAATGCGTAACGCATGTTTTTAAGGCTACCTGCTGGTGATAGTAGCTCAGGTACGAATACTTTATCTGTCGTCATTGCTCAATTCTCTATTAATCTGATCTCAAGTCAGGCCAATTCCACCTTATGGAATTGGGGCGCAAATTTTACGTCAAAATGTGACCAATGACTAGAAAAACCGAGATTTTGCGGGCAATAAAAAGCCCTCTTTCGAGGGCTTGGGGAGAAGATTACGCGTTCGGGTTAGGTAAACCGCCCAACGCTTCATAAAGATTTGGCAAAAATGCACTTAACTCGCCACACATCAATGAGAAGTCCGCATCAAAACGAGCGGCTTGATCTTCACGTGGAATATCATCGTTTTGATCTTTCAGCTCATCATAGAACTTCAAGCGTTTGATGCTGCTATCTTCTGCCAAGATAAACTCGATACGCTCTTGCCAGTTGAGCGCCAGTTTAGTCACCATTTTGTCCGCTTCGATATGGCTGCGGATTTCATCAGCGGTCAGTTCCTGCTTTTTACAACGGATGACGCCGCCTTCTTCTAGCACTGATTTAAGTTCCGCTTCGTCTAACATGGTAAAGCCTGCTGGGGTGTTACCGGTCTTAACCCATTCTGTTAGCGTCACTTCAACGCCACTTTCTGGAATTGCAGGCACGACAGGAAGGCTACCCATGGTTTTACGCAGTAGCGCCAGTACATCTTCTGCTTTTTTGTAACTGCTGGCATCGACAAGGATAAAACCTTGTTTTGGCATAATTAATACATAGGTGTGGTTGCTACGGCTAAAGGCTCGTGGCAGTAGATCCATCACGATGTCATCTTTAAGGTTGTCTTTTTCTTTCTTCTTCAGTGGACGACCTTCTTCTGCTTCCATCGCCTCAACCTTGGCATTCAATGACTCTTTGATCACTGACGCAGGCAGCATTTTTTCTTCTTTTTTAGCGCAGATCAGGATGTGGTTTTCTGATACATGAGTCATCATATCGCCATGGCGTCCCATCGCGGTCACCCAGCCAAATTTCTGTTTGTCTTGACTGCCACAAGGGGTAAAACGAAACTCAGCCAATTGCTGCTCTAGCTGGTCTGCTTTGAAATCAATCTCGCGGTTCACGCGGTATACCAGACAGTTTTTAAACCACATACATTTTCTCTACTTAAACATTGAAGTCGTCCATCTTAGGCAAATTTTATCCGCTTGTCTGTTAGGATATGAAAAATATCAATCGAGTTCGGAATCACTAACGCTTATTGATTGATTTTCAACCATTCAATTAAGAAGCTTCTATGAAAATTTGTTTGCAAAGGTCACAAAAGTGTCATAATTGCTAGTAATAATGCCTAGGCATCGAAGGCGTATTTCCTCTTCATTTTTGAAGCGTTAGCGTTGTAGGTCGCAGCAACTCGTCTAAATTATGTAATGCATCGATATGCATTGTTGAGTTTATTTGTCGCCTAGCTACTCCATCAAGAGATTGAGGAGGGTTGGTCCTAATTTCAGAGAACTGATTAAAGAAAGGTTATTTATTATGTCTAGAAGGATTCTAGTTGTTGAAGATGAAGCACCAATTCGTGAAATGTTGTGCTTTGTTCTTGAACAGAAGGGTTACCAAGCCGTAGAAGCTGAAGACTACGATACAGCGGTAACTAAACTTGCCGAACCCTTCCCAGACCTCGTTTTACTGGATTGGATGCTACCTGGTGGTAGCGGGATTAATTTCATTAAGCATATGAAGCGCGAAGAATTGACGCGCAATATCCCGGTGGTGATGCTGACAGCTCGTGGTGAAGAAGAAGACAAGGTGCGTGGCTTAGAAGTTGGTGCGGATGATTACATTACCAAGCCTTTTTCACCCAAAGAATTGGTGGCGCGTTTAAAAGCGGTGATTCGTCGCGTTACGCCAACGGCATTGGAAGATGTTATTGATGTGCAAGGGCTCAAACTTGACCCAGTCTCTCACCGTGTCACGGCGAACGACCAGCCATTAGACATGGGACCAACAGAGTTTAAGATGTTGCACTTCTTTATGACGCATCAAGAACGGGTTTACAGTCGTGAACAGTTACTCAACAACGTTTGGGGTACGAATGTTTATGTCGAAGATCGTACTGTAGATGTGCATATTCGTCGTCTGCGTAAAGCACTGGAAATGGAAGGTCATGATAAACTTATCCAAACAGTTCGTGGTGCAGGCTATCGTTTCTCAACCAAAGCTTAGTACCTGATGGAGAAGTAAGTGGTTGAAAGGTTAACTTGGAAAAGGCTGGCCTGGGAGCTGGCTTTTTTTTACACCCCTTGGGTGATTGTCGGATGGATTTTCGGATATATGCCGTGGTTGCTGCTTGCTGCCACGGTTTTGCAGCTTGTGTGGCATTTACACAATCAAATGCGTCTATCAGCATGGTTATGGGACGAGAAACGTCTTACGCCACCATCGGGTAGTGGTAACTGGGAAGCGCTGTTCAACGGTATATACCGTTTACAGCAGCGTCAGCGCCGCAAACGTAAAGAGCTAACCAATCTTATTCGCCGTTTTCGCAATGGGGCAGAATCACTCCCCGATGCCGTAGTGGTATTTCGCAGTGAAGGTAACATTGTTTGGTGTAACAAGCTTGCTCAGCATTTGCTGGGTTTTCGTTGGCCAGACGACTCCGGACAGCCGATTTCCAATTTGATTCGTACGCCAGACTTTATCAAGTATCTCAATAAACAAGACTATTCTGAGCCTCTTGAGATGCGCTCTCCACTTAATGTTGAGCGTATGCTAGAACTGCGAATTGTGCCTTATACCGAAGGTGAGCACTTAATGGTGGTGCGTGACGTGACTCAGTTAAAACAACTGGAAGGAATGCGTCGCAACTTCTTTGCTAACGTGTCTCACGAACTGCGTACGCCAATGACGGTTTTGCAAGGTTATCTGGAGATGACGGAAGATCCGGATATGTTGGTGGGGCCGATGTGGTCCCGCGCCCATGGCGTGATGACGGAACAGCTCAATCGTATGAACAGCTTGGTGAACCAACTGCTCACGTTATCAAAAATCGAAGCTGCGCCAATGCATGAGCTTGAAGAAGTGGTTAACGTTCCTGCGATGCTTGAAGTCTTAGAGAAAGAAGCCATTAGTTTAAGTGGCGAGCAAAATCATAAGCTTAAGTTTGAAGTGGATGACTCGTTATTGGTATTGGGCGATGATGATCAATTGCGCAGTGCAATCTCAAACCTTGTTTACAACGCCGTTAAGTACACCCCACCTGGCGCCGATGTGAATGTGCGCTGGTATCTCACCGCGCAAGGCGCGTGTTTGGAAGTGGAAGACAGTGGTGAAGGGATAGAACCTCAACATTTACACCGCCTGACGGAACGCTTTTACCGAGTGGATAAAGCACGCTCACGCGATACTGGTGGTAGCGGACTTGGGCTTGCAATTGTGAAACACGCACTGACTCACCATGACTCCCATTTAAATATTGAGAGTAAAGTGGGTGTTGGCAGTAAGTTCTCGTTTATTTTACCTGAACGTTTGGTGGTGAAATAAATGAAAGCAAGGTTAGCGGTAACAGTCATCTTTTTATGCTTGGGGTTAGTGAACACTTACGCATTCGCACAAGAGCAGTTCCGTGTCTATAAGAAAGTTCCCGGCATCAGTGGTGAGTTGACCAGTGTGGGTTCTGATACCTTAGCCGGAATGACGACCTTGTGGGTTGAGGAGTTCAAGCAACTCTATCCGGGTGTCAACGGACAAGTACAAGCCTCTGGCTCTTCTACTGCCCCTCCGGCCCTTACCGAACAAACCGCCCAGTTTGGTCCTATGAGTCGACCAATGCGCAACAGTGAAGTTGAAGCGTTTGAGCGTGCTCACGGCTATAAGCCGACAGCGTTACGAGTTGCTATTGATGCGATAGGCATCTTTGTTCATCAAGATAATCCGATGCAGGGGCTTAACTTTGCTCAGCTCGACAGTATTTTCTCGGCTACTTTGCGTTGTGGCGCAACTAAGCCAGTCAAAACATGGGCTGATTTGGGATTGAACTACTCTTGGGCACACCGTTCTATTCAGATGTTTGGTCGTAACTCAGTCTCGGGTACTTACGGTTATTTCAAGAAAAATGCCTTGTGTGGCGGCGATTTCCGTAATGATGTGAATGAACAACCTGGCTCGGCTTCAGTGGTTCAGTCGGTGGCCTCATCGATCAACACCATCGGCTACTCCGGTGTTGGCTATCAGGTCTCGGGGGTAAAACGCATTCCAATTGCACTCGAAGCTGATCAATATATTGAACCGACACGTGACAATATCTTATCAGGTAAGTACCCACTATCGCGTTATCTCTATGTGTATATTAACAAGCATCCCAGCAAGACCTTGTCGCCAATAGAGCGGGAGTTTATTCGTTTTATCTACTCTAAGCAGGGGCAAGAGTTGGTTGAAAAAGATGGCTACGTTGCCATTTCTCCGCAAATTGCTGAGCAAGAGTTGGCGAAAGTAGGCATCGAGACCAAGTCACCAGCGAAGGGAAATTAGGGCGCACAATACGCCTTAGTTTATCGCGTCAACTGAAGGCTAACTGCCAATCAACGCTCTGCCAATAGCTCTGCTCACTCAGGAGATCGGCATGAAGTAGGCGATTGTTGTCTAGCCAGTTCAACTCGTTGCAAGTTAGTACCCATTTATCATCTGCTTCGACAGATAAGCTAAGCTCTGGGAGCGGCTCATCACTGCGCTGCCCATTGAGTAATATCGCCAAACGCAAAATACGCACTAGCCCAATAATGTGCTTTTTCTTATACAAAGCGAACTCTTCCATCTCATGGAGTTTCAGTGCTTTGCGTTGAAAGCGGGCAAGGGTTGCTAATACGCGTTGCTGTTCAACATTAAATCCCGGCATGGTGGTATGGCGCAAAATGTAAGCTGAATGGCGGTGAAAGGCTTTGAGGCTGATGCTTAAGCCAACTTCATGAAGTAGGGCGCTCCAGTCAAGCAAATCAAACAGTTCTGATTTTGCTTTGATGCCAATATCCTTATGAATTTGGCTAAGAAACTCACCCGCTTGCCCTTTTACTCGCGCAGCATGCTCTAAATCAACCAGATGTTTGTTGGCTAAGTTCTCCGTGGTGCGCATGCGAATATCGGTACGCTTGAAGCGTTCTTCCATTTCGTAAAGTAAACCTTCACGTAGGGCGCCTTCGGAAAAGTGCATCTCGCTAATTTTAAGATCAAGAAACACGGCGTACATGATGGTGACGCCCGCAGCGAATACCCCTTTTCGTTCGGAAGTTAAGCCATCTAACTCTATATCATCGATGTGATTCCATTGGGATAATTTAACAATCAATGCGTTAAGACGTTTCGCGGTAATAATACCATCTTCGTGGCCTAGACCGACCAACACATCACGAATCGCTTTGGTTGTGCCTGAAGATCCAAAGGCGATTGACCAGCCTTTTTTTCGGTAGCGGTGCGCTAGAGATTCGAGTTTTTGTTCAGCAGCAAGTATCGCATTGGTAAAGTTTTTATTGGACAGCTTGCCGTTAGCAAAATACTTGTTGGTAAAACTGACACAACCTATCTGTTTACTATTGAGTAGCTCGGGTTCAAAACCGGTGCCGCAGATGATCTCGGTGCTGCCACCACCGATATCAACAATCAACTTGGATTCTGCTTGCGGTTGGGTATGGGAGACCCCTTGGTAGATCAAACGCGCCTCTTCTTCGCCTGCGATGACTTCTACTGGGAAGGGAAGGACTTCTCGTGCACGTTGAATAAAAATATGCGCGTTGTTTGCTTGGCGTAAAGTATGGGTGGCAGCCACGCGAACATTGCTAACTTCAAAACCTTGTAAGCGTTCAGCAAACATGGCTAAGCACTCTAAACCTCGTTCGATAGCGGTATTATCAAGATTGTTCTGTGCATCTAGCCCGTCAGCTAAGCGCACACGTTGTTTGTGGCGGCTCACTAACTGCAGTTCTTGCCCCACCACTTTCGCAACGACCATATGGAAGCTGTTCGAACCTAGATCGATTGCCGCCACGTCTCTCACATCAGGTGTTTGATTCATTGTTCTTCTTAGCTTGCTTCTCTACATTTTTAAGATAGTCGTAAATGGCTAATTGTGAACGTACTTTTTTACGGTTTCCGCGAGCAACATAACGATTGCTCATCTCTTTATCTATCCAGCGCGCCTTGACGGTATCAATGAAGTGAATATTTACGATGTCGATGATACGTTGCTTTAGGCGCGGGTCGCGAACTGGCGTACCGACTTCAACACGGTGATCAATATTTCGCGTCATCCAGTCGGCTGAGGAGATATAGACTTGCGGATCCCCATCGTTGTGGGTGATTAATACTCTCGGGTGCTCAAGAAAACGGTCAACAATGCTAATGATTTTAATTTTGTCACTAACGCCTTCAACACCGGGAACCAAGGCACACATTCCTCGGATTACCATACGAATTTCAACGCCCGCGACACTGGCACCATAGAGCTTGTTGATCAATCCTTTGTCGACTAAGTTGTTTACCTTTAGGGTAATTTGCGCCTTTTTACCCAGTTTGGCGTTGGCGGTTTCGCTATCAATCAGGCGATAAAGCTGGCTGCGAGAGTTACGCGGTGAGACGATCAAATGGTTAAATTTTACCGGGCGGTACGGGTTCTCGATATAGCCGAATACATTACGCACTTCATTGGCAATTTCAGGGTCGGCGGTCAGCAGAGAAAAATCGGTATAGATACGCGCCGTTTTCTCATGGAAGTTGCCTGTACCAATGTGGGCGTAGCGAACGATTTCCTCATTTTCCCGTCGATTAATAAGCAATAGCTTAGAGTGTATTTTCAGCCCCGGTGTGCCAAAAATCACTTGCACACCCGCTTCGGTTAACACTTTCGCCCATTCGATATTCGCCTCTTCGTCAAAGCGGGCTTGCAGTTCAACCACCACGGTGACTTTTTTGCCATTGTGCACGGAGTCAATCAGTGAGTTCATTAAGCGCGAGTCTTTCGCAACGCGGTATATGTTGATCTTTATGCTTAGAACTTTTGGATCAAATGAGGCTTGGCGCACCAACTCAGTAATGTGCTCAAAGGTGTGGTAAGGGTAGTAGAGTAAAATATCTTGGTTTTTAATCGCATCAAAGCTGTTGGCAAAGCCATTAAAGTTGGCACAACGCATTGGCGGTAATGGCTTGTTTTCTAAATATTCACGTCCGACATTGGGGAAGGCGATAAAATCTTTGAAGTTGTGGTAGCGTGAGCCGGGAATCAAGCTGTCATAGTTGGAAATACCAAGCTTTTGACATAAAAAGTTCAGCATGGCTTCAGGCATGTCACGCTCGTAAACAAAACGTACCGGCATGGCGGTTAAGCGCTGGCTGACTCCTTCTGACATTTGCTCAAGTAAGCTATATTCCAATTCACGACTTAAATCGTACTCCGCATCGCGAGTCATTTTCATCGCAAACCCTCGGATCTCATCGTAATCAAAGAAGCCCCGAAACAACTCATCGAGACAGAAGCGAATAATGTTATCGAGCAGAATAATGGTCTTACGCCGCTTACCTTTTTGCTCGGGCACCATCACAAAGCGCGGTAAGTGATCGGTGGGAATTTCCAACAGCACGTATTGAGTGTGATCGTCGCGTTTGAGTTCTGCCGCGATATAAGCGTACTCATCTTTGAGAAATTGGAGCAGGTCAATTTCATCGGTCAACAACACAGGTGACATATGAGGCAAAACTTGGCGATGAAAATACTTTTGAACCCAAGTTTTTTGCGCATCACTGAGTTGGTGTTCATTAACTAGGAAAATACGTCGACGCGCCATTTCCCGAATGAGTTCTTGATAGAGTTCATCAAAGCGCTCGTTAAGTTTAAGTGCTTTGGACTGCATCTTGGTGAGTAAGTGTTTGGAGTTGTCGTTGCCGCCACGTTCTTGGCTGATCAGGATGCGGCGTTTAACATCAGCAAAACGCACCTTGTAAAACTCATCAAGGTTATTGGAGAAAATACCTAAGAAACGGATACGTTCAATCAGTGGTACCGACTTGTCTGCCGCTTCTTGCAAAACGCGTTCATTAAATGACAGCCAACTTAGCTCTTTTTCGATGTACAGTTTTTCTGAACTCATCCTGAGATCCTTATTTTCGCTAACCAAGTTGGTTTCGAGCGCTTCATTACCCAATCGGTAATAACAGTCAACATTCTGAATTTACTTAGGTATAACGTTAAAAAAGTATAGGTTAGCTGATTAAAAATAAGGCATTTTCGTGACGATTTTATTGCAAAACAGTCTCCCAAACGTCGTCTAGGTTGGCGAGATAGCACACTGTGTACGAAAATATAATTTGATAGGATTCAGTAATTTATTTCTTGCTGTAATATAATTGTCATCAAAGCGAAATAGTATACCCTCTGGCAGAAATAGAATCTTGACGCGTTCAATGCTCAATTGGTTTCAAGCCGCAGGATTCTGACTTTTGTTGCTTGCGGTGAGTTTTGTCGTTCAGAGCATGCCCTCATCGTTACGTTATAGTGAACAAAACGCGTCGTTATTTTGGATGCTTCCGGTGGCTTGTATGGACCTAAATTGCCCACAATAACTAACCACGATTTTGCGAGCAATCGCCCCAACACAGACACAGAGTATGAGTTAAATGACGAAAGCTGATTTTTCGCTAAAAGAAAAAGATCGCAAGCGATTGGTAAAAGATCGCCTAGTCAAGTTTGCTGTGTCTGCTGGTGGCGTTGGGGTGCTGGCTGCTTTGGTCTTGATCTTCGTTTATTTGGCGATGATGGTGTTACCGCTGTTCTCTGATGCCAAACTTACCCCCAATATTGCCCAACAGAATATTACCACTCCAGAGCCGATCGCAGCTGGGATTGACGATTACGGTGAGCACGCTTACGTGATATCCAAGCAAGGAGTCGTCGACTTTTGGGATGTCATGACAAAGCACGTTGATCCTGAGCTGTCTGTGGATTTAAACCAAGATTTTTCACTTTTCTCCGCAATGCCAACGGCTGATGATTGGTATGGCTTTGCGACACCGCAAGGTCAGGTCTCTTTGTTTCAACCGCAAATGGATCATGTGATTAAAGCAGGACAACGTGTTTTTGCACCTGAAGTTGAATTCTTCCAAAGCCCAATCGATCTAAGTGTTCCTGATGTTGAGTTGGTTCAGTTTGCTTTTGCCAAAGGCAAGCAGTTGGTTTTGGTGGGGTACTACAATGATCAGAAAGTGCGCGTGCGTTGGCTCGACTCAGCAGGCAAGGTGCATAGCTGGCAACTGCCCAAGACACTAGAGCAAGTCGATCAACTGATACTAACGCCAGATGGGCAGACACTCTATCTTCGACAAGGATCGGATCTCATTGTCGCCAAACAATATGGTGCGCAGTTCACGGTACGTGAGATCGTCGATTTGAGTCAGGGGAGCGTGAAACATGCTGTAAGCCATATAGACGTGCTCTCGGGCGCTTCGTCATTATTGGTCACGCATAACGATGGTTTAGTTTCACAGTGGTTTGATGTGCTGCATGAGCAGCAGCGTCACCTAACCTTTATTCGTGAGTTTCAGCTTGCAGCAGAACTTCAGTTCTTGTTGCCGGACTCTTATCGCAAAGGCTTTTATAGTTTTTACACCAATGGCATGGTGCAAAGCCATTATACAACCAGTGAAAAACTGGTGATCTTTGAGCGTGCTTATAACAAGGCGCCGAAGATGGCGGCAATGTCGAACAATGAACAGTATTTGGTTGCCTATGCGGATGGAGCGCTCAGTGTTGCTCATCTCGATAATCCATTTCCTGAGGTATCGCTATCTTCGCTTTGGCAAAAAGTGTGGTACGAGAGTTATCCCGAGCCTGCCTATGTTTGGCAAACCACGTCAGCTAGCGATGAGTTTGAAGCCAAATTTAGTTTGGTGCCAATTGCATTTGGTACGCTAAAAGCCGCCGCTTTTGCGATGTTGTTTGCGATTCCAATTGCGGTACTTGGGGCCATTTATACGGCGTATTTTATGACGCCTCGCATGCGCCGCTTTGTTAAGCCGTCCATTGAGTTGATGGAAGCATTGCCAACGGTAATTATCGGCTTTCTTGCCGGACTTTGGTTCGCACCGATTGTAGAAAGTCATTTAACCTCGGTGGTGGTTCTACTGCTGTCATTGCCATTAGTCATCATCATGATTGGTGTGGCATGGCATTGCTTACCGACCCGATGGACAAGACGCTTACCCAATGGTTGGCATGCACTGATTTTGATGCCGTGTTTGGTCATGTTTAGTGCTGTGATTCTTGGACAAAGTGACACCATTGAGGCGTGGTTGTTTAATGGCGATGTGCGAATTTATCTTGCAGATATCGGCATCGATTTTGACCAACGTAATGCCTTGGTAGTTGGTTTTGCGATGGGATTTGCCGTTATACCCACGATTTTTACCATCGCAGAAGATGCGATCTTTTCCGTGCCGAAGCACCTGTCTGATGGCTCGCTTGCGTTAGGTGCGACACCTTGGCAAACCTTGATTTATGTTGTCTTGCTTACCGCAAGCCCGGGGATCTTCTCTGCGATTATGATGGGACTAGGTCGCGCGGTCGGTGAGACAATGATTGTGCTGATGGCAACCGGTAATACCCCAATTATGGACTGGAATATTCTGGAGGGTATGCGCACGCTCTCGGCCACCATTGCGGTCGAAATGCCGGAGTCAGAGGTGGGTAGCTCCCACTTTAGAATTCTCTTTTTAGCGGCATTGATTTTGTTGGTGTTTACCTTTGCGGTGAACTCGATTGCTGAATGGGTACGCCAACGCCTGCGTGAAAAATATCGCTCTTTATAGGTTAAATGAATAGGACTCTTGTTTGTGTTTAAGTGGCTAAAATCAGGCGCGCCGTGGATATGGCTAACTGGCGGTGCAGTGAGCATTAGTTTGCTCTCTGTATTGGGCTTGTTGCTGCTTATTGGCTGGAAAGGGTTGTCCTATTTTTGGCCAGCGCCTTTGTATCAGTGGAACAAAGCTGATGGTGAAATATTAGTTGGGCAACTGTATGCCCAAGACTCTGTATCGGTCGCTTATTTGCAAGAGTTAGGGATTACGTTGCCTGCTTCCGCGCTTGAAAGTGGACAAGTTGAGCGGTTAAACATCAAGGTGGCGAACCGAGATCTTTATCCAGCTGATTTTGTCTCAATATTGGATATCGATATTACCGGCCGTACACAACCTGCCGAGTGGGCGGTGATTGAACGAGCGCGTAGCGGCGATTTCTATGGTCGTCCAGTGGCGTATCAAGATGCCACAGGTCAGGTCTATGACGACTTTCAACCTCGCCTTGCGAAATCACTGGAGTTCAGTCGAGTGGTACGCAACGAAATTGAGCGGGTGATTGAAGAAGAAGTACAAGCGATTAGCTCACAAGCCAATGAACTGCGGTTAGAAAAGCGCAAGCGTGAGCTCAATGACCAACTTAACGAAGATTACCTTGGACAATACCACTCGCAGTCCAAACAGTTTAGCCAACAGCTTTCACAGGCAGAAGCCAAGCTGGACGATTTGCGCCGCAAGTTGGCGAGACAGGGTTTGTTGGTGGAAGATATGACCGGACAGCGCGTTTTGCTGCCTTTGAGCCAAATTCTTGATATTTGGTACCCAAACCAAATGAGTTTTGCTGACAAAGCGTTGCAATGGTCTAAAGAAGTGTGGAAGTTCTTGTCAACGTCTCCGCGAGAATCCAACTCGGAAGGGGGCGTATTTCCTGCCATGTTTGGTACTGTGCTGCTTGTATTGATCATGTCAGTCATTGTGATGCCGTTAGGCGTGATTGCAGCGATTTATCTCCACGAATATGCCAAAAACAATCTCTTTACCCGAATCATTCGTGTCGCGGTCATTAACTTGGCGGGCGTGCCGTCGATTGTCTACGGGGTGTTTGGGCTGGGTTTCTTTGTCTATACCCTAGGGGCTTCGATTGACAACCTGTTTTATGCCGAGCGTTTGCCAACACCAACGTTTGGAACGCCTGGGCTGTTATGGTCGGCATTAACCTTAGCCGTGCTTACGTTACCAGTGGTGATCGTTGCAACAGAGGAAGGCTTATCGCGTATACCTAACTCAGTGCGTCATGGCTCGCTGGCATTAGGTGCGACGCAGTTTGAAACCATGTGGCGTATTGTGTTGCCGATGGCAAGCCCCGCAATCATTACTGGTTTAATTTTGGCTGTTGCTCGTGCTGCCGGGGAAGTAGCGCCTTTGATGCTGGTGGGGGCGGTGAAACTTGCTTCAAGCTTACCGGTTGATGGACAGTTCCCTTATCTGCATCTTGAGCGTAAGTTTATGCATTTGGGCTTCCATATTTACGATGTCGGCTTTCAAACGACCAATATCGAAAGTGCCCGACCACTGGTGTACGCAACCTCATTTTTACTCGTGACTGTGATTGTGGGACTAAACTTAACCGCAATCAGCATTCGTAATAATTTGCGCGAGAAATATCGAACTTTGGGACAAGATTAAGTATGTTTTCAGTCAATCAAACATTGGGCTACCCAGCTCCATTAGATGTGAACAATCTAAGTGATGAGCAAACTGCTATCGCCATTGAAGGGCTGAATCTGTTCTATCAAAACAGCCAAGCATTGAGTGATATTTCGATGCGAATTCCGAAAGGTCAAGTGACGGCCTTTATCGGTCCGTCTGGTTGTGGAAAGTCGACATTGTTACGCTGCATTAATCGTATGAATGATTTGGTGGAAGGTTGTCGAGTGACGGGGGAAGTGAAGTTACACGGCAAAAATGTGTACCAGCCAGATGTCGATGTAGCAACCTTGAGACGCCGTGTCGGTATGGTGTTTCAACGTCCGAATCCATTTCCTAAATCGATCTATGAAAACGTGGTGTATGGCTTGCGATTGCAAGGAATTAAAAACAGCCGCGTACTCGATGATGCCGCAGAAAGTGCGTTGCGTGCTGCGGCACTTTGGGATGAAGTGAAAGATCGAATGCATGAAAATGCCTTTGGGCTTTCCGGTGGTCAGCAGCAGCGTTTGGTGATTGCTCGGGCGATTGCGATCGAGCCTGAAGTTCTGCTACTTGATGAGCCCACCTCGGCACTGGATCCCATCTCTACTCTCACGATTGAAGAGTTGATTAACGAGCTTAAAACGCAATATACGGTTGTTATTGTCACCCATAACATGCAACAAGCAGCTCGTGTGAGCGATCACACCGCGTTTATTCATATGGGCAAATTGATCGAGTACTCAGATACCGATTCTATTTTTACTTCCCCATTGAAAAAACAGACAGAAGACTATATTACAGGACGATATGGTTAACGTTTCCTGCGCTATGCGGAATCGTTCTATCTCGATTGCAATCTACAAGGGAGTCACACTTTATTCATGAACTTTGGACGCCACATTTCAGGCCAGTTTAACGTCGAACTTGAGTCGATTCGTACTCATGTCTTAACCATGGGTGGCTTGGTAGAGCAACAGCTTTCCTTTGCTATGCAGGCACTGCACAAAGATGATATTGAGTTGGCGCGTAAAGTGGTGCGTGATGATCATAAAGTGAACTCAATGGAAGTGTCGATTGATGAAGCGTGCACACGTATTATCGCGAAACGTCAACCGACCGCCAAAGATCTGCGTTTGATTATGGCGATCATCAAAACTATCACCGACCTTGAGCGTATTGGTGATGTTGCGACTCGCATTGCCAGAGTGGCGATTGAGAACCCATCGTCGAAAGATAAACCCTTCAATGTCTCTTTAGAGCCCCTTTGCCGCCAAGCCGTTAATATGTTGCATCAAGTGCTTGATGCTTTTGCTCGGATGGATGTGGATGCAGCCGCAGCGGTCTATAAGATGGATGATCGCCTTGATGCTGAGTATGAGGCGGTGATTCGTCAATTGATGACGTATATGATGGAAGATCCAAAAAATATCCCGCAGATCTTACAGGTAATGTGGTCTGCCCGTGCGATTGAGCGTGTTGGCGACCGTTGTCAAAACATCTGTGAGTACATTATCTACTTTGTTAAGGGCAAAGATGTGCGTCACCTTGGTGAGCAGAGTATTGATGACGCACTGCGTTAAAGAGAAAGGGCGTAGGGAACTACGCCTTTTTTGTGCGTAAATAGCACCACTTTGGCGATATTAACTCAGCGATTTTAGTGCTGTGACTACCTGAGCAATTGTTGCAGTTGCGGTCACCGGCACGATGAAATCATCCAGATCTTGATTGCCCATTTTCGCTTGTTCGGCGATAAGCTTCATACCACTGGCGCGCGTAGTTTTACCCGATAAATGCAGTTGAGTGACACCTGTCGTTGTCGCAATGGTTTGGGCATTGTCTGGGGTCACACCTGCGCCAGCCATAATCGCGAAGCGGCCATTGGCAAGCTCAACCATCTGTTTTAGTACCGCAATGCCTTGTTCTGCGTTGGGGGCGAGTCCTGAAGTTAGAATACGTTCACAACCTAGCTCGGCAATGAGCTCAATCGCTTGGGCAAAATCGCGGCACTGATCGATCGCACGGTGGAAGGTAATGCCTAAATTGTGTTGATGGGCACGCTCAGCCAATCGCTTGGCGTGAGTCATATCAATATCACCCATTGCGGTTAATGTTCCAAACACCACGCCCTGAAGACCAGCTTGGGCGGCGGCATCAATATCAAGCAGCATGGATTCAATCTCTTCCTCACTATAAAGGAAGTCGCCTTGACGAGGGCGAATCATGGCATAAACCGGAATCTTAGAAACTCTGCTTGCTTGTTGCATAAAACCAAAACTGGGTGTTAAACCACCTAGGGCAAGCGAAGAGCACAGCTCAATACGATCTGCTCCTCCTGCCATTGCATAGTGCAGAGACTCTAGGTTATCGATACACACTTCGACTTGGAATGTCATGACTTATTCTCGTATAGATATGGACAAGACTATTCTAGCTGACTGGGTTGTGCAGAATAGGGTAAAAATCACGAGATTGTTTTCCACGATTGGTGAAATGACTCTGCGCTGGGTAGGAAAATAGGCGCAGAGAGTAACATGGAGCTTAGAAACGAAAAAAGCCAGCTCGATGAGCTGGCTTTTCAATATGGTGGAGGGGGACGGATTCGAACCATCGAAGGCGGAGCCGGCAGATTTACAGTCTGCTCCCTTTGGCCACTCGGGAACCCCTCCAGGGTGTTTTTATACTTAAGTGATGTTTTCCCAACACAGAACTCAAGTTGTTTCTCACGATAATCTCGTAAGAAGAAAGATGGTGGAGGGGGACGGATTCGAACCATCGAAGGCGGAGCCGGCAGATTTACAGTCTGCTCCCTTTGGCCACTCGGGAACCCCTCCAGGGTATTTTTATACTTAAGTGATGTTTTCCCAACTCATCCCTCAAGTGCGGAGCGCATCATAGCAAACTCATAAACACTGTAAAGAGTTTTTCTTCTAATTTTGAGTTGAATGGTGTCTTTTTGGACAAAGAGCTTTGTAATTAATCATTTTAAGGCAGATTTGGGCGCTTCTTATTACGCCAGTCCCCTCTTTTGACTTCGCAAATCACGGCAATGGCAACGGTCAGCTAAACCTACCGCCAAACATAATTACTTTTATTGAGCTAAATGTCGATACGATCACTTTTTAACTTTGCATTGTGGTTAATTCGTGAACGTTATCACTTTCAAATTAGGTTTATTTTACTAATATGCTCTCAACCTGTACATACAGATGCAGGTTGTGTACAGGTTTGTGAGGAATAGCATGATTGGAATTATCGTTACAGGTCATATTCATTTCGCTTCAGGAATGAAAAGTGCAGTTGAAGCAATTGTCGGTCAACAGCAAGATATTGAATATATAGACTTTATTGAAGGTACGTCTCGAGAAGATTTAGAGGCGTTGTTAATCGAAGCCTATCAAAAAGTTGATCAAGGTGATGGCGTGCTGTTTTGTACAGATGTGCCATCAGGAACCCCATTCCAAGTTTCTGCGCAAATCTGTACAGATAGAAAACCATCGGCTGCATTGACAGGGTCCAACATCAGTATTCTTACAGAAGCGGCGATGGAGAGAGACTCGTTCACAAATGTTGCGGATTTGGTGTGTCATCTCACTGAGGTGGGTAAGTTGGCGATTCAGAGTATTTCATTTTAGAAAATTACGGAGCTCAATATGATTAAACATTTACGCATTGATCATAGGTTACTACATGGTCAAGTTGTCTACTCGTGGCTTAAAACGATTGATTGCAATGCCATTATTATCGCCAATGATCTTGTCTCGGAAGATGAAACTCGTTCGAAATTATTAATGATGTCGGCACCTTCTGATAAGAAAACCATCATTCGTCCCGTTGAAGCGACAGCAAAAATACTCAATGACGAACGCAATGAGAAAGTGAAGTTCTTTGTTATCGTCGAAACGTTAGCGGATGCCGCTAAATTGGCGGAACTCGTCCCATCGGTAAGCAGTATTAACGTAGGCTCAATTCGTAAAACCGACGGTGCAGAAGCCATCAATAATGCGGTGTTCTTGAACAGTGAACATAAGGACATGCTGCGCAGCTTGGCGGAAAGAGGCGTGGAAATAGAAGCGCGTCAAATTGCTGATGATGTGAAGATTGACCTGACTACCAAGTTATAGGGGAGAGAATTATGGACGCAGTAACGTTACCTCTTTGGCCCGCATTTTTAGTTTCATTGGTTACCTTGTTTGGTTACATGGATTACATGTTTGGTTCTCCAATGATCAACCGCCCTATTGTTCTCGCGCCTCTCGTAGGTTTGGCATTGGGGGATATCGAAACAGGTATTTTGATGGGCGCGGCACTTGAACTCGTGTTTATGGGCGTGGTCACTATTGGCTCGGCAACGCCACCCGATACGGTGACAGGTTCTGTGATGGGCACTGCTTTGGCGATGATGACCGGTCAAGGCGTCGAAATTGCCTTAGCGTTGGCACTGCCGATTGCGATGTTAACGCAGTCGCTAAAAATTACCGTTAACACAGTCAGAGCGACTCGGATGCCGAAGGCTATGGAACTGGCTGAAAAAGGGGATACAAAAGCACTGGGAAGGCTGCACTGGTTCCTTTTCACTTGGATGGCTATTCCAATGATGTTCGTGACTTTTATATCGGTATTGGTTGGTGTTGATGCCGTTAAAGGTGCGATTGAAGTGATTCCACAAGTCGTTCTGGATGGTATCGCGGTATCGGCAAAAATATTGCCTGCAGTTGGTTTCGCACTATTGCTTAAGTTGTTGTGGAACCGAGAAATAAAAGTCTTCTTCTACTTAGGTTTCTTGTTGGCAACATTGTTCAAACTATCGATTCTAGGTATCGCGCTATTAGGAGCAATCATTGCGCTGGTGCTGACTGAACGCATGAACTCAAACAATAGCAATAATAGTGACGATAGTGACTCTGATGAGGTGGTGATTTATGAGTAGTTTTCAAGCAACAAATCCATTGAGCCCAAGTGAAGCTATCGATCAAATTGATAAGCAGGTGCTACGCGATATTTTCCTTCGCTCAAATACGTTGGAGTTGTCCTTCAACTACGAAAAAATGCAGGCTCTAGGCTTTTGTTATTCAATCACGCCTGCGCTAGAAGCCTATTATCGTGATTCGAAGCCGCAGTTGTCAGATGCCTTAGTGCGAAATATGGCGTTATTTAATATTACGCCGGCTATGTCGCCATTTGTTCTAGGCGTGGCGGCTTCGTTGGAAAAAGAAGTCAGTAAAAACCCTAAAATGCAATCAAGCATGGTGAACAACATCAAGTCTTCATTGATGGCGCCGTTGTCAGGGATTGGTGATTCATTCTTCTGGGGAACATTCCGCATTATCGCCGCTGGTATTGGTATTAGTATGGCTCAACAAGGCTCAATTATGGGTATGTTGATGTTTCTACTTTTGTTCAATATTCCTAACTATGGTGTGCGTTGGTTTGGTCTTAATTTAGGTTTTAAGTTAGGTACAAAACTTATTGACCAAATGGCTTCAGGTAACGTGATTGACCGGATAAACAAGATCTTCGGTATTGTTGGTTTAATGTGTGTGGGTGGTATGACCGCCACAATGGTTAAACTCAACTTAGCCACTGAAATAGAAGTGTCCGGTGCGATTGTTAACTTCCAAAATATTCTAGACCAAATATTACCGAATATCTTGCCGTTAGGGGCAACGCTGCTGTGTTATAAGCTGATTCAAAATGGACACTCAGTAAATAAGATTTTGGTTGGAATTATTGTTGCCAGCATTGCTGGTAAAGCAGTTGGTTTATTGTAGAGGGATTTTCCAGTGAATAATATGATGACATATATCAATCAGCAGCCTGAGATTTTGAGCTTAATCGCTTCGGGTGAAAATTTGCCTAGTATTCGAGCGGCTCTGGCAAAAGTGCTTTCTGGTCAGGTTGCGCAATTGAAAGTAGTTATGGTCGCTTCAGGGACTTCTTTAAATGCGGCTCGTGTTGCGGCTGAGCATTTTCCTTGTCCGGTTGAGTATTATTATCCCTATGACTTTACCACCTACAATAATCTGGCATCTTATGATGAAAACACATTATTTATCTTTATTTCTCAAGGTGGTTCGAGCCTGTCTACCTATGCGGCATTGCAACATGTTAAAGGTAAGTTTAAGACACTGGCGTTAGTCGGTGACGCAACAAAACCTATTGCATTAGAAGCTGATGCAGCGATTGAGTTTGGCTGCGGGTTAGAAACGGTCATCTACCGAACGAAAGGCTATACATCCTCACTGCTAACTCTGTGTTCTGTTGCTGCAGAACTCGCGGGTAGTGGCAAATTAGAGCCTTATCAACAACAAGCACAAAGTCTTCCATCGTTTATGCGTTCTAGCGAAGCATTTGTTGAAACACATTTGTGCGAAATGTCGGAGTGCTCTGCTTGGATGGTTGCGGGTTCAGGTATCAACAATGTTACTGCTGTAGAAGGGGCTTTAAAGATCATTGAAACGATTCGAGTTCCCTCCATGGCATTTGACTTGGAAGAGTTCATTCATGGTGCACAAAACTCAATCGTTGATACGACTCGAGTGGTGGTGATTGAAAACTTTGATGATCAGGAAAATAAAGCATTCAACTTGTTTAGAGCATTACGCTTAATCGGTATTAAAGCTTATTTAATCGCCGCTAAACCTCATCAAGAGTTGCAAGAATTTATATTAGTTCGACCTGAGCACCTGATCGATGAAGTGACAGCAGTAATACCACTACAACATATTAGCTTCTTAGTTTCTCAAGCTAGAGGGGTTGATTTAACTAAGCCGGGGTTGCCTAAGTTATCAGAGCATCTGGCTAAGTCATTATAATATCCGACACCCCCTGTAGGATATTTAGGAGCCTTACATTAAGTACGGCTCCTTTTTTTGTATTTTAAGCGGCTATTCTGAGCGTTTAGCGACTTGATTAATTTCAATCAATTTCGAATTGGAGATAGAGGTGTTTACTTCAAACGGCGTTCCGTCTTTAAGGTATGTCACTTCTCGTACACACATTACGGGTTGGTTTGGTGCTAAGTCTAATAAATTACGTACGTTTTCATCTTCGACAATGATAGGTTTGAGTTGTTGCAAACTCTCATTCACTTTTTGTTTTGTCGTGGTTTCGACGTACTTGTATTTAGATTTTTCAAGGATCGATACGTTTAAATTAGGAAACATAGAGACAGGCATGAAAAAGTCTTCAAGCGTAATAGGGATACTGTCAAACTGCATTAAACGAACAATATGATAAACATAATCTGATGTCTTAATATGCAGTTCCTGAGCAATTTGCTCGTCAGGTTTCTCAATATTTATCGATATGACTTTTCGCTTTGCCAACATCCCTTGCTGTTTTGCGCGTTCGTTAAACGAGGTCAGTTCATGATAATGGGTTTGTTTGACTAATTTAGGTTCGCCAACAAATAGCCCAGAGCCATTTACGCGATAAATTAAACCTTCATCAATCAGCGTTCGAGTCGCTTCTCGAATTGTCATCCGGCTCATATTAAATTGCTTAGCGAGCGCACTTTCAGAGCCGAGCTTATCTCCTTTGCGAAGTTGATTGTTCTTAATAAATCGAACAATGTGTTCGCAAACCTCTTGCTTCTTCGTTTTTGCCATCATCAGAACTGCTAGTAACCTGTATAGACATATTATGAGGCAATCGAGGATCACCTTGCAACTCTATCCACAGTGTTACTCCGTATTAAAAGGAGAATCGAATCTAGGATTTACATTCCTTGACGTTATTCGAGGATTTTTGAGGTTAAAATATCGGTAGATATAAATGGATGACTACAAACGATGAAAAACAAACTGATTTTAAGCTTACTGACGGTTGCCATATTGAGTGCATCGCCGGCTGTTTTGGCGAAACGCCCGCAGGGTCCTCAAGCAGTCACTGTCGTGACTGAGCAAGTTCAAACTCACCAAGTCTCTCAATCGCTCTCATTGGTGGGTAAGTTGGAAGCGGCACAATCGGTGATGGTTTCACCTGAAACGACAGGTAAAGTCGAGCAAATTGCTGTTTCGGCTAATCAAACGGTGAAAAAAGGGCAGTTGCTGATCCAGCTAAATGATGACAAGGCGCGTGCTGCGGTGAAAGAAGCTAACGCTTATCTGAAGGATGAACAGCGCAAGTTGAAAGAGTTTGAACGTCTTGTTACTCGTAATGCGATCACCCAAACTGAAATTGACGCGCAAAAAGCCAGTGTCGAAATTGCCCAAGCTCGTTTAGACGCCGCGAACGCCGACCTTAAAGATCTTCATATTAGTGCACCTTTTGCTGGTACGGTCGGCTTTATTGATTTTAGCCGCGGAAAAATGGTTTCTGCTGGCACAGAACTGCTGTCATTAGATGACCTCTCAGTGATGGAGTTGGATCTGCAAGTCCCTGAGCGTTATTTATCGCAAATCTCTAAGGGGATGGAAGTAACGGCGACGACCAGTGCTTGGGATGACGTTGTTTTCAGTGGTGAGGTGATTGGCATCGATTCTCGTATTAACCAAGAGACACTGAATTTACGCGTGAGAATTCATTTTTCCAATCAAGACCTTAAGCTAAAGCCGGGGATGCTTGTGCTCGCGGATATGGACTTCCCAGCTATTAATGCCCCGATTATTCCGGTCCAAGCTTTGGAATACTCAGGAACTAAGCGTTATGTGTACGTCATCGGAGATGATAATGTTGCGCAGCGTACTGAAGTGATTCTTGGTGCCCGAGTGGAAAATCAAGTGGTGATCAATAAAGGCTTAAAGATTGGTCAGCGTATTGTTGTGCAAGGTATCGTTAACATGCGTGATGGCGCGAATGTCATCGAGCAGGGCAGCAAGCCAGCGGTAAAAGGTGACAAGTAATGTGGTTATCTGATGTATCGGTGAAGCGACCGGTCTCAGCGTTGGTGCTGAGTTTGCTGCTGTGTGTGTTTGGTATTGTTTCCTTTTCGAAACTCGCTGTGCGTGAAATGCCAGATATCGAAAGCCCAGTGGTCTCGGTAAGCACTCGCTATGAGGGCGCGTCAGCGACCATTATCGAAAGCCAAATTACCTCGGCATTGGAAGAGCAACTGTCGGGCATCAGTGGTATCGATGAAATTACCTCTACCACGCGCAATAGCATGTCGCGTATTACCATTACCTTCGAACTTGGCTACGACTTAAACACCGGTGTCAGCGACGTTCGTGATGCGGTGGCTCGTGCTCAACGCTCGCTACCGGAAGAAGCTGATGATCCGATTGTTTATAAAAACAATGGTTCGGGTGAAGCCTCACTTTACATCAATCTAAGTTCGTCAGAGATGGACCGTACGCAATTAACGGACTATGTCGAACGCGTATTAATCGACCGTTTTAGCCTTCTAACTGGCATCAGTTCTGTTGATATCTCCGGTGGGTTGTACAAAGTTATGTACGTGAAACTCAAACCGGATTTGATGGCAGGGCGTGGCGTAACAACCGCCGATATTACTCAAGCCTTGCGCAGTGAAAACCTCGAAAGTCCTGGAGGACAGGTTCGTAATGACCAAACGGTGATGTCGGTGCGCACTGCTCGTACTTATCAGGATGTAGAAGACTTTGAATATTTGGTTGTGCGCCGCGCCAGTGACGGCACGCCGCTCTACCTGAAAGATGTCGCCGACGTGTACATTGGTGCTGAAAACGAAAACTCGACGTTTAAAAGCGATGGTGTGGTCAACGTTAGCTTAGGTATTGTTCCGCAGTCAGATGCCAACCCGCTAGAGGTGGCGAAACTGGTACATGCTGAAGTAGATAAGATTCAAAAATTCTTACCCAAGGGCACTCGCTTGGCGATCGATTACGACTCAACCGTATTTATTGAGCGTTCGATAGAAGAAGTCTACAGCACTTTATTTGTTACCGGTGGCTTGGTCATTCTGGTTCTGTATGTGTTTATTGGGCAGGCTCGTGCAACGTTGATTCCTGCCGTTACCGTGCCGGTTTCTTTGATTTCAGCCTTTATCGCCGCGTACTTTTTTGGTTTCTCGATTAACTTGATCACCCTAATGGCATTGATTCTATCCATCGGTCTGGTGGTGGATGATGCCATCGTGGTGGTAGAGAATATTTTCCACCATATTGAACGGGGCGAGAAGCCGTTGCTGGCAGCCTATAAAGGGACGCGAGAAGTTGGATTTGCGGTTATCGCAACCACCTTGGTTCTTGTGATGGTGTTCCTGCCGATTTCATTTATGGACGGTATGGTTGGCTTATTGTTCACCGAGTTTTCTGTACTGCTTGCGATGTCAGTGATTTTCTCATCGCTTGTTGCGTTGACCTTAACGCCTGTACTGGGTAGCAAACTGCTTAAAGCCAATGTAAAGCGTGGGCGTTTCAACCTGTTTGTTGAACGAATCTTCCAACGTTTGGAAGGTGGATATCGCAAACTGCTTGGCTATGCACTTAAAGCCAAGTGGGCGGCACCCTTAGTGATTCTCGCTTGTCTGGGTGGTAGCTATGGATTGATGCAGCAAGTGCCAACACAATTGGCTCCAAGTGAAGACCGCGGGGTAATTTTTGCCTTTGTTCGTGGTGCTGATGCGACTAGTTACAACCGTATGGCTGCCAATATGGATGAAGTGGAAGAGCGTTTAATGCCTTTACTTGGGCAAGGCTTCCTAAAATCATTCTCGATGCAATCTCCGGCCTTTGGCGGTATGGCGGGTGACCAAACTGGCTTTGTGATTATGATTCTAGATGACTGGAATGATCGCAGTGTGACGGCACAGCAAGCGCTTGGTGAGGTGCGTAAAGCGCTAAACGGGATGGCCGATGTTCGTGTATTCCCATTTATGCCAGGTTTTAGAGGGGGCTCTAGCGAACCTGTACAATTTGTGCTTGGCGGCTCAGATTACCAAGAGTTAAAAGGTTGGGCTGAGAAGCTGCAACTATTGGCTGAAGAATCTCCTTATATGGAAGGGGCGGAGATTGATTACTCGGAGAAAACCCCTGAACTTCTCGTCACTGTTGATAAGCAACGCGCTGCCGAGTTGGGGATTAGCGTGGCTGATATTTCTGATACATTGGAGATTATGCTAGGCGGTAAACGTGAAACGACCTTTGTTGAGCGTGGTGAAGAGTATGATGTTTACTTACGTGGTGATGAGAACAGCTTCAATAACGCGGCTGACTTAACTCAGATCTATATGCGTACCGCTTCTGGTGAGTTGGTTACCTTAGATGCCATCACCAAGATTGAAGAAGTGGCCTCAGCGGTGCGTCTATCGCATTACAACAAGCAAAAATCGGTAACTGTGTCGGCCAACTTGTCAGATGGTTATACCTTAGGTGAGGCATTGGATTACCTCGACCAACAGGCCATTGATAATTTACCGAGTGATATCAGCGTGAGCTACTCCGGTGAATCAAAAGATTATAAGGAAAACCAGTCAAGCGTGCTGGTGGTGTTCGCATTGGCACTCTTGGTGGCATACCTAGTATTGGCAGCGCAGTTTGAAAGCTTTATTAACCCACTGGTGGTCATGCTGACTGTACCTATGGGCGTGTTCGGTGGTTTCCTTGGTTTGTTTGTGATGGAACAAGGTTTCAACGTCTACAGTCAGATCGGTATGATTATGCTAATCGGTATGGTGACCAAAAACGGTATCTTAATCGTGGAGTTTGCCAACCAACTGCGTGACCGTGGTTTAGAGTTTGAAAAAGCAATTATCGATGCGTCTGCGCGTCGTCTGCGTCCAATTATGATGACAGCGTTTACCACACTCGCAGGAGCTATTCCGTTGATCATCTCGACAGGAGCAGGCTATGAAGGGCGTGTTGCGGTTGGTACAGTGATTTTCTTTGGTATGGGCTTTGCCACCTTAGTGACGCTGTTTGTGATTCCAGCGATGTATCGATTGATTTCAGGCAGTACGCAAGCTCCGGGGCATGTTGAAGCAGAGCTGAAACGTGAGCTTGAACATGATGTGAAAGGGCGAATCTCTCACGGAGAGATGTAACAACAAAAACCGAGGCAATAGCCTCGGTTTTCTTTGAGCGGTCAAACAAGAATGGGCTAGCTTATGCCGCGTCTTCTTGTTGCTCTTCAGCGTTGTCGGTAACCGCTTCGACTTTTTTCGCTTTCTTCGGAGCTGGGCGACGTTTTGCGCCGAGAGCGTAAAGTACTTCTTCTTTGTTCTGTGCCAAGAACATTGCCAAGTCTTCTTGCTTCGCTTCGTCTTCTAATAATTCGCTTTTACCTAGCAGTCCGAATAGTTCGTCTGCCATATCCAGCATTTTGTCGTATGCGTCAGCGTCCGCTTTAGAGGTAAAAGTCATTTTCTCTTCTCCGTTGCGTTCTACCACGTACTTAACGATTACAGCCATGGTTATTCCTCTAGCTCGAATGAATAATTAATCACTGGCTTTTTATACAGTTTTTGAGCGAGCAAGTCTAGGACGGGCAGCAAAACTGCGACCCGAGTGCTCAGTGAGTATCCTCTCTTCACCCAATTTATTGCTGCCACTGATAGCAAAATTTGATAAACGCTTTTAGTAACGGGCTCTGATATTTCTCTTTGTGTACCAGCAACCAAAAACGACGTTTCATATCGAGGGGGAGTTCGATGGTGACAACCCGTCCATCTCTTATCGCAGGTGCCGCTGCTAAGCGTGATAAACAGCCAAGTCCTAACCCTGCGGAAACACAGTTGATGAGAGCTTCGGTGGTATTGAGCTGAAATGCCTCATGCCAATGTTCTATACGTGGCGCGATAGCTCGGAGGAAAAATTCGCGAGAACCAGAGCCTGCTTCACGTAAGATCCACTCACTGGCTTCCAAATCGCCTACTTTGGGCGAAACTAAGCTAGCTAATGGTGAGTTTGGACTACAGATAATGCACATTTCATCTTGGCTGAACTGAGTTGAGATCAGTTCTGGGTGTAGTGTTTTCCCTTCAATCAGAGCGATATCCAGTTCATAGTCGACCAGTTTTTGGCAAATGAGTGCCGAGTTGGAGATGAATAAGCTCTGTGCATGGTGAGCAGTTTGTTGTCGAAAGTCACTCAGTAAGTAAGGTGCGACTTGATTACCAATGGTATCACTCGCCCCGATTCGCAACTGTCCCGTGAGAGTAGAATCATCATCAAGCAGCAGTTCAATGTCTTCCACTCGATGCAGTAACTCATCCACCAATGGCAACAGCTTTTGCCCTTCTTGATTGAGTATTAGGCGTTTATTGACGCGATCGAAGAGCGAGTGACCCAGCTGTTTTTCTAACTCCGCAAGCGCCATACTGACTGCCGCTTTGGATAGAAACAGAGCCTCAGCCGCTTCGGTTAATGTATCGTAGTGATTAATAGTGGCAAAAACTTTGAGTTGTTTAAGTGAGATGTTCACGGCGATAAGGTTGTTTTATTTTATTGAACTAATGTTCTAAATAATTAGATATAACTAAACAAAGTGCAAGAGTAGAATCATTGCCAGAACAGAAAGAAAGTAAAGAGTGTGAACCATGATCAAAGCAACTAAAGCAAAAGTATTCGGCGCGCCAACACCAATGGCTGGTCTTGCGCTTGGTATTGCCAGTCTTGGCTGGTGCTGGGAGAACGGTGCAGCGCTAAATGGTTATGGACAAATGTTCGGAGCAGTGATCGCTTCAGTGCTGCTGGTTATCTTAAGTGTTAAATTTCTATTTCATCGTCATCTATTAGCGCAAGATTTAGCGCACCCTGTGGTGGGTAGTGTCGTTCCGACTTTTGCGATGGCGACGATGGTGGTGTCCAACTGTTTGGGTAAATGGTCAGCCCTCGTTGGGGATACGTTGTGGCTGGTTGCGGTTGTCTTGCATATTAGCTTCCTAGCCAGCTTTGTTTACCACCGTGCGAAAAGTTTTGAACTGTCGCATATGGTTCCAAGTTGGTTTGTTCCACCTGTGGGTATTGTTGTTGCCGATGTGTCATTTTCTGGCAATCCACAGCTTGCATGGATTGCACAAGCGACTTTAATTTTTGGTTTGGTTGCTTATGCGGTAATGCTTCCTGCGATGATTTACCGTTTGATCTTTGCCGGTGAGATCCCTGATGCAGCAAAACCAACGTTAGCAATTATGGCTGCGCCAGCTAGCCTTTCATTGGCAGGTTACCTAAGTGTCACCACTGATCCATCTCCAGTAATTGTGGGTGTGTTGTTTGGCATTGCGGTGCTAATGACCATGGTGATCTATTTGGCTTTTATTAAACTACTTCGACTTCCATTTAGCGCAGGCTTTGCGGCATTTACTTTCCCAATGGTTATCGGCTCTACCGCATTGTTTAAACTCAGTGCTTGGATGGTCGAGCTTAATGTTGCAGACCGCTATGTGGATCAAGTGCACGCGCTTGCGGTGGGTGAATTGTGGATTGCAACCTTAGTTGTGGGCTATGTTGCTGCGCGCTACTTCCATTTCTATCAACCACACCGTGTTGTTCTTCAACCCGTCACGCAATAAAACCAACAGAGAAATCGCAGCGTAAGTTAACTTGCGCTGCGATGGTTGCGAACTGCCTCAAACCTATTGATATCTTTTCTTTTCTCATCTATCAAATTCCTTTTTCCGTTATAAAAATTCCCATTTCTTGTATTTGAATAATTGATAATCATTATCATTAATAACTCTAAAATACGTTATAAGGGAATGAAAATGTCATCTCTTCACGCACAGTATTGGCCCAAGCATGCTGTGTGCGTTTCTGTTATTGAACCAACGCGAACATTGTGGTGGTCGGTTTTGGTTATTGGCTTTCTTCCTATTGCGATTTTTAACCTAGCAGGGAGAAAGTATGAGTAAGTTAAATGTCTGGACTTTATTGATTGGCTTGGCTTGTGTGGGCGCAGGCCAATCGGTGTTGTTCTCGGTACTGCCACCATTAGGGAGAGATATTGGTCTTGCCGATCATCAAGTTGCCTTAATCTTTACCTTAGCGGCGATTGCTTTTATGGCTTCTGCTCCTTTTTGGGGACGAAAAAGCGATGAGTGGGGGCGGAAACGTCTGATTGTTCTCGGTTTCTTTGGCTATGCCATCTCTATGGCGGTGTTTGCTGTGTTCGGCGATCTAGGGCGTTTTGGTCTACTGTCGGTGACGGTGACATTTTGGTTGCTGACATTGTCGCGTTTGGCGTATGCCTTGCTTTCTAGCGGGGTTTTTCCTGCGGTACAAGCCGCGATGGCTGAGTCGAGTCCGATCGAGAAACGGGCATCCGCCATGGCGTCAATTCAAGCAGCCTTCGGTTTGGGAATGATTGCCGGCCCGGCGATAGCGGCGGTGTTGGTGGTTGTTTCGATAACGTTACCCTTGTACGTCTCTGCTGCGGTTTCTCTAGTCGCTGCCAGTTTAGTTTTATTGGTTATGCCCAATAATGCGCCATCACAAACGGTCACGACGACCAAGAGTAAATTGCGAGTGACCGATGTTCGAATCCGTATCTATTTACTGATTGGCTTTGTGTTTTTTGTCGCTTTTGCCGGCTTAATGCAGTTAACCGCCTTTCGCTATCAAGATCTATTTAGTTTGACGGCAGAACAAGCAGCCGCCGAAACCAGTATTGGTTTTCTTTGCTCTGCTATCGCGACGCTATTAATACAAGTCTTGGTGATTCGTCGTTTTTCTCCTCACGCATTTACCCAACTGCTATTTGGTCTTCTGTTTGGTGCCACAGCTTTTGGGTTACTTGTTTTCCCTTCGGCAAGCTGGCAAATGCATATCCTGTTTGCGTTGTTTGGCTGTTCGATGGGGTTAGTGTCTACGGGCTTTAATACTGCGGTGACACTCGCTGTTAATGAGCATGAGTTAGGTGCTGCATCTGGTCTTGCCGCTGGTGCTCAAGCTGGGGGGTATATAGTCGGTCCACTGTTAGCAACGTCGCTTTACCACCTCAACACAGACTTACCTTTCGCATGTTTTGCCCTAGTACTGGCGGTGTGTGGCGGTTTTCTATTGCTTCGGAAAAATCAAATTTATCTCGAGACATCGCCTCAATAAGTACTTTAGGAGTTTTGACTATGGAAGAAACACGTTCAGCAAAAAGTGCTTGGCAGATAATGGCTCCAGTTAAATGGCAAATTCGATTTGCAATGTCGCTGTCTGTCTTGAGTGCGCTGTTTGCTTTGGTTGGCTTGTATTTACTCGCTCTTGCGCTGCAAAGTTTACAGCAGAGCCAGACGTGGCCAGTTGAGCAGTTCGGATTGGCAGTAGTGTGTGCGGTTGCAGCATACCTAGGTCGATTGCAATCATTATCACAGTCTCACTACGCAGCCTTTAAACTAGAAAGATTGTTAAGAACGCAGCTATCGCAACATCTTGGCGACGTTTCGATGGGCTTTGTTCAGCAATTTGGTGCCAGTAAGATCAGTAAGGTGATTCAAGAGGATGTCAAAGAGCTGCATGTTTTTGTGGCCGATAGTACCCCCCTATATGCAAGAGCCTATATCGCACCAATTCTCACATTAATCGGACTGTTGTTACTCGATTGGCGTTTGGCTTTCGCTGTTGTCGCGTTGATTGTCGTGGGCATGGCTATTTTGGCCGTTGCTATGCGAGGTCATAACGATTTATCGAAACATTATATGGAAACCAGAGAGGAAGTGAGTGCAACGATTGTTGAGTATGTGCAAGCAATGCCTGTGGTCCGCACGTTTGAAACTGGCAGCAGCAGTTTTCGTCGCTACTCAGATGCGCTGGACAAATTTCGCGATATTGTGGTGAGTTGGTATGAAAGCGTGAGCTTCTCATCGCGTTTTTCTCTTGGTTTGCTTCATGCTCTGCCAACGATGTTAGTGCTTATGTGGGTCGGCTCAGCACTGGTCTGGCAGCAGTCATTATCGATGATAACTTGGGTGGCGGTGCTATTGATTGGTACCGGTATGGTTGAAGCGATTACGCCATTGATCACCCTGATTCATTTGGTAGAAAAAGCCAAGATGAGCGTGATGCGCATTGAGCAGCTATTGGATGTTCCTGCGATGCCAATTCCACAAAATACTCAGCTACCTCAGGATCATAGTGTTTGCTTCGAACAGGTTGGATTTGCCTACGATGAGACACAGGGCAATGTCCTTCATCAGATTGATTTTTCGGTTGCGCAAGGCAGTGTTACTGCGCTAGTTGGCCCTTCAGGTTCGGGGAAAAGTACCATCGCACAACTGATCCCTCGGTTTTGGGATGTGACTCAAGGGGCGGTAAAGATAGGGGGTGTTGATGTTCGCTCGATGAGCAGTGAAACGTTAATGAACCAAGTCGCTTTTGTGTTTCAAGAGACGTTTCTTTTCGCGCATAGTATCGCTGACAATATTCGTCTTGGATGTCCTAATGCCACCATGGAAGATGTCATTGCGGCGGCGAAAGTGGCACAAGCCGACGAGTTCATTTGTCAGTTGCCCCAAGGCTATCAAACGTGCCCTGGAGAGCGAGGGGTATTTTTATCAGGCGGCCAAAAGCAGCGGATTACCATCGCACGCGCTGTGTTGCAGAACCGCCCGATACTGGTGCTTGATGAAGCCACGGCATTCTCTGATCCTGAAAATGAGGCGGCAATTATCGCGGCGTTATCGCGCTTGATGGAAGGTAAAACCGTCATCTTAGTTGCGCATCGCCTCAATACCATTCAAAACGTTGACCAGATTTTAGTCTTAGAGCACGGACGCCTTGTCGAGCAAGGTTGCCACAGTGACTTATTGGCGCAAAAAGGCGTCTATGCTCGTTTGTGGCAAAACCATCAACGGGCGCAATCATGGTGTTATCAGAGCCAGCAAGAAGAGATGTGTGGTGAGACAGTGCAAGGAGAATGGGTATGAAGCAGCACAATGCCACCGTTGCCGAGCAAGCAAATGAAACCGTGAACTGGTTTGATTTATGGCAGCGATTAAGCAATCTGAGTGGATCTTACCGCCAGCCGTTGAGGCTCGCGCTTTTGGCCACCTTTGCCGCTTCGGTATTACAAGGTTTAGCCTTTGCCTGCGTGATGCCGATTTTTGATGCACTGTTTGTCAGTCAGCAGCCGGAGCAGGTGTGGTACTGGTTAGTTGTCATGTCGCTTCTTGGTGGGGCTTGCGTGTTGGCTCGTTGGCGAGCGCAGGGTTTCGATTTTAAAGGTGATATGTCTAAAGTGTCGCATCAGCTTCGTGCTCATTTGGGACGGCAGCTACGCATTGTGCCGTTAGAGCGATTACGTGATAAACGCACTGGTGAGCTTACGGCAACATTACTGGGTAATGTCGATGAGAATCTCGCTTATATTCTTACGGTTGCCAATCTATTGCTGAGTGCTTTGGTTTGCCCTGTGGTGATTGCGCTATGCGCTTTTTATTATGATTGGCGGTTGGCATTACTGTTGATGCTTATTTTCCCCGCCTTGTTACCACTTTATCGCTGGTTAGCGCCTAAATACTCTCAAGGCATTGATGCGTATGTACGTATTCATCATCAAATGAATGCCAATATTATTGAGTATGTTCAGGGGCTGGAAATTATTCGTTCATCTGGCTGTGTTGGTGATAAAGCTCAGCAGTTGCAAGATAATTTCCGTCAGCTCGAACAGTTTCAAACTCAAGCACAGAAAAGTGCCACCAAACCCAGCATTTGGATCTCGAGCGTGTTTGAGTTGGGATTACTGTTGGTTTTTGCTGTCGGTGTCAGTTTTGTTTTGCTTGGCTGGACGCAACTGCCCATATTGGCGGCTATCGTTGTGATTGTTATGCGTTTAGCGGAGCCTTTATCTGCCTTTGTGGGCTATACAAAAATCATCCATCTGATTGAGGCGTCTTTATTGCGTATTGAAGCGCTACTTGCCATTCAAGCTTTGCCACAACTGCCAGCACAGGTGCCCAACCAATATGACATCGAGTTAAAACAGGTCGAGTTTGCTTATCATGATTCACCAAGACCAGATTTACAGGCATTAAACCTAACCATTCCGGCGCGTCAGTTAACCGCATTGGTTGGCCCCTCAGGGGCTGGTAAAACAACGGTAACTCGGATGATTACGCGTTATGCCGACCCGCAACAAGGTAGTGTGACTATTGGTGGTGTCGATGTACGAGCGATAGAGCCTGAGCTATTGAGTCAATTGGTTTCGGTTGTATTTCAGGATGTTTATTTGTTCGATGATAGCATCTTAGCCAATATTCGTATGGCTAAGCCTGATGCGACATTCGAACAGGTTACACAGGCGGCAAAGCTCGCCAATTGCCATGAGTTTATAGAGCAGTTGCCACTGGGATATGACACCCAAGTCGGTGATATTGGTGGCCGACTTTCTGGAGGAGAAAGGCAGCGTATCAGTATTGCGCGGGCGATATTAAAAGACTCACCGATTCTGATCCTTGATGAACCCACCGCTGCGCTTGATACCGAAAGTGAGGTGGCGGTGCAAAGTGCTATCGACAATTTAGTGAAAAACAAAACTGTGATAGTCATTGCCCATCGTTTATCGACGATCGTGAGTGCAGGAAAAATCGTCGTGATCGAAGATGGTCAGGTGATTGAGCAAGGGAAACACCATGATCTTCTTACTCAGCGTGGTCGATACTTCGATTTATGGCAGGCGCAAAGTGGTGCCAAACATTGGGGGCACAAATAGATTAGGAGCGGTATTACTTGGCTTGCAAGTGACTGGTTGGGTTTTTACGTAACTGTTTAAGCCCTCTTGGGCGGATGCCAAAATACTTGAAGAAAGTCGATGCGAAATGGCTGGTGTTGTTATAACCATGGTTTTGAGCAATGGTGGTGATCGGCAGATCGCTGGTTAAGATTTGTCGATAGGCCTTTTCCATTCTACGTTGAATAACGTAGGCGTAAGGGCTGGTATCAAACACCGCTTTAAACTCTTTTTTTAGACTGCATTCATTGGTGCCGACTAAATGAGCGAGATCGTGAATTTTAGGTGGGTGGAGCAGTTGCCTCTCTAAGATATCGCGGGCTTGGTGTACTCGGTTTAGCGCGGTATCACTGATGCCAGTTTTTCGTGGAATTTCACTAAACAGCGATTGCGCGCAAAGGGCGAGTAGCTCATAGCTCTTGCCCTGAATGTACATTGGGAGCAAGGCTTCACTGGTCAAGGGAGAAAAGAGAAGGTTGACACAATCTTGGATTGGGTGACTGGCATGGATATGCATATGTTGAAACCCGAACTGTTCCAATGCCTTGCTGTGAGTATATAAGGTGTCAAATTCCGGTATAAAGCCCTGTTTAAAGCAGATAAAAACCACTTTAAGCTGTTCACAGACATCATAGAGTTCTTGCCCTGAAAAGAAGCGATGGGAACAAAAATGGGCACTTCCTGATGTGGCGATGTTCTTGAAGTCGTACTGATGAGAGGTGGTGGTTATCTGGCCATTGACCACAAATGAGAGCGAGAGAAACTCGTGATTATTCTGAATTGGAATCGTAAATGCTTGGTCTATTTTCCCTTCGATAAATACGGTGCTAAAAGTACCAAAATTGAAAGATGTCAGAGAGAGTTTTGCATCCGGATAATCCAACACTTGTCTATTTACACGACACGCACTATCACTTTGCTGCATATTTTCTAGTGCAGCATTAATCGTATCCATTAACTCCGTGGTTGGGGAGGCTGTAATTGGTTGACAGGTGTTGGTGTGAATTTTCATTACAATCTTAAGTAAAAATGAGAATCAATTCTAACAAAGAGCGATTTTAAGCTTGATGGCTAAAATTTCAACAAGATAAGTATCAATAATGCGAACTAACAGCAGGGATTAAGCCAAATCATGGTGGCTAAACCTTGGTGTTTTTGGTGGTTGTTGCTTTTGTCGTCACTTGGGGTGATTGTGGTTGTAATTAACGCACCAGCCGCTTGGCAAAACTATGGCGAGTTAGGTAACTATGCTAATCTGAACGCTATTGAATCAATCAGTTGAGCATGCATTTTGTTTACCGTTTATCACTCCAATCAAGTTGATGTTTTAAAGTCGCTACTTGTTGAACTGGTCCGAATCGACCCACTGGAAAATCCATTCGATAAAGAGCAAATTTTGGTGCAAAGTCCTGGTATGTCTCAATGGTTGAAGATGGCTTTGGCGAAAGAGTTTGGCGTGGCCGCCAACCTTGAGTTCCCGCTACCAGCGACGTTTATTTGGAACATGTTTACCGAAGTTCTGCCCGATGTACCCAAACGCAGTGCCTTCAATAAAGAGTCAATGGGTTGGAAGTTGATGCAGATTTTGCCGAGCATGCTTGACCAGCCTGAGTTTGCTCCACTGCAACGTTATCTGAATGATGACATCGACAGTTCTAAGCTGTATCAATTGGCTGAGAAAATCGCGGATATCTTCGATGGTTATTTGGTGTATCGCCCTGAGTGGATCGCCAGTTGGGAGTCGGGACAAGCGGTTATCGAGATAGGCGATGAACATCCTTGGCAGCCGATGTTATGGCAAGCACTGTATGATCATACCGTCGCACTTGGCCAGTCTCCTTATCATCGAGCCAACTTGTATGAACACTTTATTGATAGCCTTGGGAGCTATCAAGGCAAACTGGAAGGTTTACCTAAGCGATTATTTGTGTTCGGTATCTCTTCATTGCCACCGCGTTATATGGATGCGCTCAAAGCGCTGGGTGAGCATATCGACGTTCATTTGATGTTTACCAATCCATGCCGTTATTACTGGGGGGAAGTGCGGGATAGAAAATTCCTTGCCAAACTCGCAGCCAAGCAACGTAAACACTTGGTATGGCGTGACGAGCAGTCTCATCACGAAGGTGAAACTGACCAGCTCAAAGGTTCGATTGAAGATAATCTTGCTTCCAGCGACTACGATGACGAACTGCATACCGATGTGGTGGGTAACAGTTTGCTTGCCTCGATGGGGAAACTGGGCCGCGACAATATGTATTTGCTGTCGCAATTGGAATCCCATGAAATTGAAGCATTTGTTGAGGTTGAGCGCGATTCCCTATTGCATCAACTTCAGGCTGATATTTTGAACCTTGAAGAGCATCAAGATGATCATCAGTTGATCGCTAGTCATCATAAGCAGGCGATAGATCCAAGTGATCACTCGCTGACGCTGCACGCTTGCCATAGCCCAATGCGCGAAGTAGAAGTGCTGCATGACCAACTGTTGGCGATGTTTGACGCTGACGCAAGCCTTAAACCACGCGATATCATTGTTATGGTGGCTGACATTAACGCCTACAGCCCTGCGATACAGGCGGTGTTTGGTAATGCGCCCGGTGAGCGTTATATCCCTTACTCAATTTCCGACCGAACCGCCGATCAAGAGAGTCCGATTTTGGCGGCTTTTCTGCAGTTAGTGAACCTTGCTAATACTCGTTGTCTCGCCTCTGAATTGCTTGAACTGCTTGAAACTCCAACCATATTAAGTCGCTTTGGTCTGAGTGAAGATGAGTTCTTACAAGCTAAGTTGTGGGTCGAAGAGTCTGGTATTCGCTGGGGGTTAAACCCAGCAACGGGCAGTGAGTTTGACTTACCAGCGACCGCGCAAAACACTTGGCAGTTTGGCATTGAACGGATGTTATTGGGGTATGCGATGCCCTCATCAGCCGGTTTATTTAATGATGGAGAGCAAAGCTTAGCCCCATTTAATGAAGTGCAGGGAATGGGGGCCGAACTTGCGGGGAAATTGGCACACTTTATCGAAATGGTGAGTCATTATCGTCAAGCTCTTGCTCGAACCCAAGATGTGGATAGTTGGCGTCAGCTGTTAACCAGCTTGTTGGATGATTTCTTTAAGGTTGAACTTGAAGGCGAAGTCGCATTAAAGTCGATTCGCGACACATTGGCGGCACTTAAAGAGCAGTTAGAGGATGCTGCTTTCAACCAAGATTTAGCCCCTAGCATCATCGCACAGTATCTCAACAACAAGCTTTCTGGCACACGAGTGAGCCAACGCTTCCTTGCGGGGCAAGTGAACTTCTGTACATTGATGCCAATGCGTTCCATTCCCTTTAAAGCGGTCTGCTTGCTCGGGATGAATGATGGCGTTTACCCGCGCTCGATGCCTCCGGAAGGATTTGATTTGATGAATGGTCGCACGCGTGCGGGGGATCGTTCGCGTCGAGACGATGACCGCTACCTGTTCTTAGAGGCGATTCTCTCTGCCCAACAAACCCTTTACGTTAGTTATGTGGGGCGTTCGATCCAAGACAATACAGAGCGAGTCCCCTCGGTGCTAGTGTCTGAGTTGATGGAGTATTGTCATCAAAATTACTGTTTGATGGGAGATGAGCAGCAGAGCGTCGATGACTCTGGCGACAAGCTATTAGCTCATCTACATCAGCACCATACTATGGTGCCATTTAGTCCTAACGCCTTTAGCGCCGATGAGACGAATTTGGATGCCGCAAGCTATGCCAAAGAGTGGCTTCCTGCAGCCAATCGTTCTGGACAACGTAGTGGTGAGTTTAATCGCCAATTGAGTGATTACTTGTTGGATGTGAGTTACCCACTTGAACTGGATATGGTTGAACTGCAACGTTTTTGGCGTCTACCAGTCCAGTACTTCTTTAATCGTCGCTTAAAAGTGGTGTTTGAACCACCGCTACCCATATTGCCTGATGACGAGCCTTTTGTACTCAATGGCTTAGAAAGCTACCAGATGCGTGATGGTTTGTTGCATCAACTCCTTGAAGGGCAAGCAGCCCCTGAGCATGTGGTCGAAAACTTTGTAACCGAGCAACGCGCACAAGGTAAGTTGCCCGTAGCCGCATTTGGTGAGATTGAGTTTGAAACCAATCGAGTTCAAGCCGAGCAAATGTTAGAAGTGTTAAGTTTTGTTTCGAATGCCCCTGTCGATGATATCGAAATTAACCTGAGCTTAGATGTTTTGGGTGAGGATAAGTTGGTGTATCTACAAGGGTGGTTAACTCAACATTATCAAGCCGGTTTAGTGCGTTATCGCAGTGGTAAAATTCGTCCTCAAGACTACTTAGCCGCTTGGATTGACCATTTGGCGATGTCAGCCATGGGGGTGGCAAAGCGTACTCATATGCTGGGGTATGATCGCAAAGAAGGTGTCGTGCACCTTATCTATCCTGCGATAGACGATCAGCAGATGGCGAAGACGTTGCTTGGTGAACTTGTACGTCTATTTTACCAAGGTATGACTCAACCTCTTGCTTATTTTCCCAAGACGGCATTAGCGGCGATTGAAGCGGGCTTTAGTCGTGGTGGTGAATGGGCGGATGATGAAGAAAAGTCACTGAAGAAAATGGCGGATGCGTTCAACGATAGTTTTATCGCTTCTGGTGAAGGTAGAGATGCTTACATTGCGCGTATTTGGCCGCAGTGGAACGAGCAGTTGGCACAAGAGGTACGCACATTGGCAGCATTGGTGATGCAAGCACCTAGATTACATATGCGAGATGCACAAGATGAGTAATGGGGAAAAGCAAAGGAATAAGTGGCCGCCAGAAAATCATTATTTTGTGTAGGGCGTTCGCTGTACGGCCACAGGTCAGAGGGACCATGATTCGGTTGGTTGCAGCATCATGTTGATTGCTGAACACGTGGCGCGGATAGTAAAGCCTTACTAGGGGATGTTCTGTGAGTCGAGTCTCATTAATCCCGAATGGTACCTGCAACATGCAGCTAAACCCTCAATATCACGATTGGATCACACCAAAGGGTGTGAACGAATTGATTTAAAAGTTACATAAAGGTTTGATTGTTATGACATCTTCATCAGTTGTCACACCGTTGGAAACAATGACGTTCCCCTTGCATGGCGCGAGATTGATCGAAGCTTCGGCGGGTACGGGCAAAACGTTTACTATTGCTGGTCTATATTTGCGCTTGTTGCTTGGGCATGGGAGCAAGGAGACTCGTCATCAAGTGCCTTTAACGGTCGATCAAATCTTGGTGGTGACATTTACTGAAGCGGCAACAGCGGAATTGCGAGATCGAATTCGTGCGCGGATTCACGATGCTCGTATCGCGTTTGCTCGTGGTGAAAGTCGTGATCCTGTGATTGAACCGCTATTGAATGAAATTGATGACCATCAGCAAGCGGCTGCTATTTTGCTCCAAGCTGAGCGGCAAATGGATGAAGCGGCCGTGTATACCATTCATGGTTTCTGTCAGCGTATGCTCACGCAAAATGCCTTTGAGTCGGGCAGTCGTTTTGATAATGAGTTCGTGACTGATGAAAGCCATCTTAAAGCACAAATTATCGCCGACTACTGGCGACGTAACTTCTATCCGCTACCACTGAAATTAGCGGGTGAAGTCCGCTCGATTTGGGGTTCACCGGCCGCATTGCTCAAAGAAGTGTCTGGATACCTAACCGGTGCACCGCTGAAACTGTCTGTTCCTGCGATGCAAGGTGATCTAGCGGCGTTGCATCAAACGAATCTTGAGCAAATCGACCAGTTAAAAGCATTGTGGCGGAGTGAGCAAAAAGACTACCATGATCTTATTGCTAATTCGGATGTGAACAAACGCAGTTATAGCAAGAAATCATTGCCAACTTGGCTCGCTGCAGTGGACCAATGGGCAAGCCTTGAAACCACAGGCTATGACTATCCGGAGGCGTTGGAGAAGTTTGCGCAGAATGTATTGCGCGACAAAACCGCAAAAGGTACTGCGCCAGAACACCCTGTGTTTGCTGCTATTGAGCAGTTTATTGCTGAGCCTATCAGTCTACGAGCCCCATTATTGGCTCATGCAATTGAACATTGCCGAATCATGCTCGCAAAAGCAAAGCAACAAAAGCAGTGGCTCTCATTTGATGATCTGTTAACTAATTTATCAGCCGCACTCGACAATGATGAGATTGGCTTACTCGCGCAGCGCATTCGCGAGCTTTACCCTGTTGCTATGATCGATGAGTTCCAAGATACCGATCCACTGCAATACACTATATTTAGCCGTATCTATCTACCACATCCTGAATGTGGTCTGTTTATGATCGGCGATCCCAAACAGGCAATCTACGGTTTTCGTGGTGCGGATATCTTTACCTATATTAAAGCGCGCAATCAGGTTTCTTCGCACTTTACTCTCGGAACCAACTGGCGTTCTAGTGCAGATATGGTCGCAGCGGTTAACCAAGTGTTCGCCCTGCCAGACAGCGCATTTATTTATGACCAAGATATTCCGTTTACTCCCGTTGCTGCCAGCCCAAATGCAGAGTTACGTACTTGGCAACTCAATGGGCAGGTTCAACCATCTCTGACTTACTGGCTGCAAGAGGCTGAGGATAAGCCATTAGCGAAAGGGGAATACCTTGATGCAATGGCGCAGGCGACAGCGGATCAAATTCAAACCATTTTAACGGCTTCCCAGCAAGGTGAGGCTTACTTTACCCATGCGAAAGGTCGCGCTGGGATTCAAGCGGGTAACATTGCCATATTGGTTCGTACCGGCAGTGAAGGACGATTGATCAAACAAGCGTTAGCAAAACAGGGTATTGCCAGCGTTTACCTTTCTAACCGAGATAGTGTGTTTAATGCCAATATTGCCCAAGATGTGCAGCGTCTATTACAGGCGGTATTAACACCAGAAAATGACCGCGCGCTACGAGCAAGTTTAGCCTCTGAACTGTTTGCACTGGATGCCGGAAGTTTAGATGCGTTAAACAACGATGAAAGCGTGTGGGAAAATGCGATCAATGAGTTCAAGGAGTATCGTAAACTTTGGCTACAACGTGGCGTGTTGCCTATGTTACGTGCAGTGATGAGTAAACGACATGTCGCAGAACGATTGCTCGAAGAAGAGAATGGTGAGCGTCATCTGACTGACTTGATGCACTTAGGAGAGTTACTGCAACAAGCCAGCGGTGAGTTGGAGAGCGACCACGGTTTATTACGTTGGTTAGCACAAGCGATCAGTGATGCACAAAACGGTTTAGGTGGTAGTGAAGACCAAATTCAGCGTTTGGAATCCGAACGTAATCTGGTGCAGATCGTTACCATCCACAAGTCAAAAGGTCTGGAATATGACCTCGTCTTTTTGCCATTTGTGCTCGCCTATCGACCGGCCAGTGAAGCGAAATATTATGATGTAGCGGCGGATGCCACCATCCTTGATATCAGCAAGAATGAGGCGGCACTTGCTCAAGCAGACAAAGAACGCTTAGCCGAAGATTTGCGCCTTATTTATGTTGCATTGACGCGAGCTGTTTATGGCTGCTTTATTGGGGCAGCGCCGTTGCGTAATGGGCGCTCAACCAAAGAGCCCACTGGTGTTCATCACAGTGCAATGGGCTACCTGCTGCAAAATGGTCAAGCAGGGACAATCAATGATTTAACTCAAGCCATTGAGCGACAAACCCAAGGGCTGAGTTGTGTCGCATTAACCGATTTACCTAAATCCCATGACTCGGGGTTTATTGCCAGCGAGCCCCATGTCGAGAATTTGTATGCCAAAGAGTTAGCTCAGCCGATCGACCGTAGTTGGCGCATCACCAGCTATTCAGGACTTGTCAAACAAGGCTCACACCATAGCAGCGCCGATGATGATTTATTGAAACTGGATGTTGATTCTTCTCAAGAGGAAGATGATCAAGAACTGGTTGAACCGGAACGCTCGATTTTTACTTTCCCTCGCGGTGCGCGGCCGGGTACGTTTCTACACAGCCTATTTGAAGAAGTGGAGTTTACCGAGCCTGCCAATAGTGAGGCTAATCAGCAAGTGATTCTCGGCTTGATGGAGAGTGAGCAACTTGAAGCTGAATGGTTGCCTATTTTGCAGCAATTGGTGGATACCGTATTGGCGACACCATTAGATGGGAAAGCATTACGTTTAAACCAAAAGTCATCTGCCCAACGCTTGGTAGAAATGGAATTCTTGTTACCGATAGAGGTATTGGCGTCATCAGAGCTTAATCGTGTGATTCAGCGTAATGACCCCTTATCCGCTAAAGCGGGTGATCTCGGATTTCAGACCGTACAAGGCATGTTAAAAGGCTTCATCGACTTAGTGTTTGAACATCAAGGCAAATATTATGTTTTAGACTGGAAGTCGAATCACCTTGGTGATCGGATAGAAGATTATCATGGTGAAGCTTTACGCCAAGCAATGGCAGATCATCGCTATGATCTGCAATACCAAATTTATGCCCTTGCGTTGCACCGTTTTCTGCGCAGTCGCCTTGAAAACTATGATTACCAACAACATTTTGGAGGGGTTTATTATCTGTTTTTGCGTGGCATGGATGGAGAGGGCGAGCATGGCATATTCTCTGCAAAACCCAGCTTGCAGTTTTTGACCGAGTTAGACCAACTGATAGAAGGTAAAGCAATTGATGTTCGTGGTAATTCAGCAGGCCAAATGGCGTTAGATTTATGAGTAATACTATGACCCCTTCGCTAACCCCAGCCTCAATGACACAGGCTCCGTTGCTCGCTACGCTTCAACGTTTGGCGCAAAAAGGCTCGCTACGTCAACTAGATTATCAACTGGCACGGTTTATATTTGCTAAATCTTGCAGTGACGAGCTTGCGTTTATTGCTGGCGTGGTCAGCAGTGAGCTAGGTAAAGGACATATTTGCTTGCCACTGACTGATGCGCAGTCTCAACCCACTGACTTGGCGGCGAAGCTCGGCATGTATGGTGACGCGGCATTAGAGTTAAATCAGCGTTTAGTTGCGATTGACTGGCCGTCGTTACTTGGGCAGTCGGTCTGGGTGGCGAAACCGATAGACAATCAAGCTCAAGCCTTGCCTTTGGTGTTTGATGGTGAACGCCTCTACCTCCATCGTTATTGGCATTATGAAGTGACTCTCGCTGCGCGTTTAAATAGCTTTGGGACACCGATGAGCTTAAAGCCTACGGAAGTACAAAAGCTTGCTGACTTGCTTGATCATCTGTTTGCCCGTAATTATCAGTATCTATTTTCTGCCGTGAGTCGCGGTGAGCAAAACTCTGGTTTGACGCAAGTGCAACGCCAACAATTAGTTTGCGATCACTTAGATGTGGTTGATTCCAACTCGTTGAATTGGCCTGCGATTGACCAAGTCTTACTCCAGGCTACGCGTGTCGAGCATTTAGCCAGCCTTGAACAATTAGTTCCACAAGCGGCGTGCGTAAACTGGCAGAAAGTCGCGGCGGCGATTGCCTTGAGTAAACGCTTTGCCGTGATTTCGGGTGGACCGGGAACCGGTAAAACTACCACGGTGACAAAACTGCTGGTAGCCCTCATTGAGCAGGCCAAAAGCAATGGTGACAAATCACAAATACCCACGATTAAGCTGGTGGCGCCGACGGGCAAGGCGGCTGCGCGCTTAACTGAATCGATTGGTAAAGCGATTGCCGAGTTGCCGGTGAGTCCAGAACTCAAAGCCGCGATACCGACAGAGTCGAGTACATTACACCGTTTATTGGGAGCTTTGCCAAATAGCGTCGAGTTTCGTCACAACCACGCGAATCCACTGCACTTGGATATTCTTGTCGTTGATGAAGCCTCGATGGTGGATTTGTCGATGATGTACAAGTTAGTCGATGCGCTCCCTAAACACGCTCGGTTAATCTTACTGGGTGATAAGGATCAGCTCGCCTCTGTTGAAGCCGGGGCTGTTCTGGGGGACATTTGCTCCTTCCAGCAATATGGTTACAGCAGTAGCCAAGCGGAGTTGATCGCTCAACTGTCAGGTTATCACTCTTTAACCCAGAGCAGTCAGAAAGGCAGTCGAGTTGGCGACAGCCTTTGCATGCTGCAAAAAAGCTATCGATTTGATGCCCGCTCGGGGATTGGTCAACTTGCTAAAGCTGTCAATGCAGGATCCGGTTTTAACTATGATGCCGTTTGGCAGCGTGACTTTGCTGATATCGCTCAATACCCACTCGACATGCAGCATTATGATCAGCTTATTCAAACCATGGTCAATGAATACAGTGTTTACCTTAAGCGTATTGCGGTGCGTCAACGCGATGTTGATACCGAACAGTTGGAATCAGTGACTCAACTTGCTAAATCAGGTTTGGATGCTTTTGCTCGTTGTCGTCTTTTATGTGCTATTCGTGAAGGTGATTTTGGCGTATCGGGATTAAACCAGCGAATTGAGCGCGCTCTAATCGCGCGTAAGCGAGTACAAACTCAAGACGAGCTTTGGTATCACGGTCGACCTGTTATGATCACGCGCAATGACCATGCCTTAGGGCTATATAATGGTGATATCGGTATTTGTATTTGGGATGACTCACTGCAAGAACCACGCTTAAAAGTCTTTTTTGAACTGCCTGACGGTAGCGTGAAATCCGTATTGCCAAGCCGAGTACCAGAGCATGAAACCGCTTATGCGATGACCATTCATAAATCTCAGGGAAGTGAGTTTGAGTTTACTTTATTGATTTTGCCTAAGGAGTTTAGCCCGATATTAACTCGAGAGTTGATCTATACCGGCATTACGCGTGCGAAAAAGCGTTTGGCTATGTATGTTCAGCCGGAAGTTGTGAAGCGGGGGATCAAAGTTATGACCGAGCGCGCGAGTGGCTTGGTTGATAGGTTAAAGGAGTAAAGGAACCATCCTTGGTTTACCCATTTGACGACGATTGTTTTGTTAATGACTCTTGTTAGAAACTGGGCTGACATGCTCTTGCCTGTCAAAGGTTTCGATTGCGGTCATCTCGCAACAATACTTGTGAATGGGTAACTCTGCCCTCCATGGACTCGCCAGCAAGCAAAGGCGATATTTAGTTGAAAACCGAAGTAAACGAGATACTGTGGATCTTATACTCGGCTTGATGGGTCAGGATAAAGTTTTTTAGACTATCTGAAACAGGAAACACGCAATGAACACTCAAGTTAGTTAGAAGTTCATTTTCAGCCATGTCCCAGAAGCTTTGCAGCGAATTACAAATAACGGTTTTCATGATAGTTGCTCTTAGTTGACGTTGTCGTTATCTACTTAAAGCAATCCATGCGATCTAGTTAAACTAGTGAGGTGATTCCAATTCTACTCGTTTGCGAGTGGATGAATAATATACAACTGTATTTGTGAAATAAAGCTCATAAATGAGACAAATGCAAAAAAAGACCACTTAAATTGGTGGTCTTTTGTACGATATCGTTTGCGTATTCAGTCATACAAACGGTTTAGTGATGTTATGTATTTATCGCCAAAATTTTTGAGTTTCTTTGGTAGTTGTAGAGATTCTTTTTCTGCGAAGGGAGAGACTCAACCCCCATTTCATAAAAGCCTTGCTCACGGAACCAGTGCAAACTATGGGTCGTGAGAACGAATAACTGCTTTATTCCTTGCTGTTTGCACTGCTGACGCATGTGATTGAGCAGAATTAAGCCACGGTTACCATCGCGATACTCATGATGAATGGCGACACACGCCATTTCAGCCATACTTTCTTCTACGTATGGATAAAGCGCGGCACAGCCGATGATCAAACCATCCTTTTCGATAATCGTAAACTGGTGGATCTCTTGCTCCAATTGCTCGCGGGAGCGGCGCACAAGGATACCTTGCTCTTCGAGCGGGCGAATCAAATCCAAAATACCGCCAATATCATCGATCTTCGCTAAGCGAACACGTTCAGAGCTGGCATAAACGATTTGCGTACCAATACCATCTAAGGAGAACAGCTCTTGGATCAGCGCGCCATCGACTTTATAGCTGACCAAGTGACTACGTGGAACCCCTGCGCGGCATGCTGTTATAGCGGCACGTAAGAACCTTAAGCTGCCAGATGTGTTGTCATTGGATTGGTCGACATCTTGCTCCAGCTTTTGCAGGATTTGTTCTGCTTCTCTTGGCACTAGCTCAGCGATTACATTGCCGAGCTCATCCAAAATACCTTGTGCTGAACAGAAACCAATTAACTTATCGGCATTTAAACGAATAGCGACTTGAGTCGCGACTTCTTCTGAGGTGAGGTTAAAAGACTCGCCTGTCACTGAACTGGCGATAGGGCCAAGCAACACGATCGAGTCTTGCTCTAACATCCGGTTTATGCCAGCAATATCAATACGGCGAATTTTACCGCTATGGCAATAGTCAACACCGTCATCAACACCGAGAGGCTGAGCAATGACAAAGTTACCACTGACAACATTAAGTTGGGTTCCCGCCATTGGCGTATTACTTAAACTCATCGATAGCTGGGCGGTTATGGCGAGTTGCAGCTGTCCTGCTGCCTGCATAACTAATGGTAAAGATTTTTCATCAGTCACACGAATGCCTTTGTGATAGGCATTGGAAATCGAGTTTGATGACAGAATAGAATTAATCTGAGGTCGTGCACCATGAACCAGAACGACTTTTACACCCAAACTATGAAGTAAAGCTAAATCACTGATTATGTTTTTAAAGTTCTCGTCAGCAAACGCTTCACCCCCGAGCATGATCACCACGGTTTTCCCTCGGTGAGCATTCACATAGGGGGCAGATTGACGAAATCCTTTTACTAATGCGGTACTACGTATTTTCACATCAAGTCCATCTTAGGTGAATTACTATGTAATTATAGTGCAAATTTATTCTAATTTAAGCAAGTGTTTTTTTGGAATAGATATCCAATATCAATCACCACAAATTGAGCCTCTGGTGGGCGCATGGTATATAGCGAAGTTGTACTCACTTAACCAAGTAGCTTGGGGTTATTTGAGGGTAGAGGTGTGTTCTGTGAGGTAATCGTGGATGAACGTACGAGTAAAAAACAAGCCTGATCAGGGGAAAAAAACGCTGAGCTTTCCATATCAATTTAGCTGGTTACGCGGTCTGATGTGGTTGAGTGCGATGGTAGCGTTATATGCGCTATTGCAAGGCATGATGTTATTAAATGTCAAATATCAGCAAGCGACCCACCCTGAGTCATTGATATACGGCAGTTGGGTTGAGCAAGATGTCGCCCCTTATCGAGCGGATCGTATTGTGATCAGTCAACATGGCGTCGCGATTGATGGTCGTGTTGTCGCCACCGACTTTCAATTTGATGGTGAGTTCCTAACGTTCCATCAGGGGAGCGAAGAGCGCCACTTTAAGTTTCAGAATGAAAACTGGAATGAGATGACACTGCAAACCGACAAATCTTATCAGCCCGTTTTCGTCAAAATTTAACACTCAGACACACCACGAGCATTGACGACGGCAATGAGAGTTTGTCATGCTCGGGCTATCTCGTTAATGGACTTCTATACATAATGAAAAAAATCATCCTGCTAGCAGTCGTCACGCTGCTTTTTGGTTGTGCTCAGCCAACTGATCGTGCGCAACAATATTTTGACCAAGAGTTTGATACCACGCTCAATAAAGTGGAAAACGTACAATCAAACACAACGCGAGATTTTACCGAGTTCCATAAACAAGCCGAGCAAGTTGTGATTAATTCGCCGTCGATGGCGAAGGTGTATCAGCCGTTGTATGAAACACTCAATGAATGGGTACTGCAAAGCGGCGATCCGAGTGAGCTAGGCAATTTTGGTATTGAAACTGCGCAGCTCGGGGGCGGTGATAAGCAAGGCAATGTGCTGTTTACTGGTTACTTTTCGCCAGTTATGGAGCTTCGTCACCAAGCAAATGAAACCTTTAAGTATCCTGTTTATGCTAAGCCTGACTGCACACAAGATTGTCCAACACGCGCTGAGATTTATGCCGGAGCGCTCGAGGGTAAAGGCCTTGAGTTAGGCTATGCCGCCAATATGATTGACCCATTTTTAATGGAAGTGCAAGGCAGTGGTTTTGTTCACTTTGAAGATGACGATACGCTTGAATACTTTGCTTATGGCGGCAAAAACAACAAAGCGTATGTCAGCATCGGACGGGTTTTGATCGAACGCGGTGAAGTGCCACGTGAAAAAATGTCGATGAAAGCGATCAAAGAATGGGTACTGGCTAATGATGAAGCGACGGTACGTGAGGTACTTGAGCAAAATCCATCCTTTGTCTTTTTTGCGCCGCGAGCAGATGCTCCAGTGACAGGATCGGCGGGAATTCCACTGTTGCCAATGGCTTCAGTGGCTGGTGATCGTTCCATTTTGCCTATGGGAACCCCAATCCTTGCTGAAGTGCCACTATTGAACGCAGATGGCACTTGGAGTGGTGCGCACCAGTTGCGTCTACTTATCGTGTTGGATACGGGGGGCGCAGTGAAACAGAACCACCTTGATCTTTACCATGGTATGGGGCCTAGAGCGGGCACAGAAGCGGGTCACTACAAGCATTTTGGCCGTGTCTGGAAGCTAGGTCTACAACACTCAGCGACTCAAGCTCCTTGGGCAATGCCGCCTGAGAAGCAAAACTAACGGTTTTCCGTTCAAGCCGCTTATCGGTGTAAAGAGCGAGTATAGACATTTCGATAAAGAGTGCGTATAAATCGCACTCTTATTTTTTGTAACCGATTTACGGACTAGAGTTATGCGTGAATTAGACACTCCAGCTTCAGATAACTACAACCAGCGTTTTGGTGGTACTCGCCGTTTATACGGCAATAGCGAAGTGGAAATACTCCGTGCTGCACACGTGTGTGTGATTGGCATTGGTGGTGTAGGTTCATGGGCGGTGGAAGCACTTGCTCGTACTGGTATTGGTGAGTTAACGCTGATCGATATGGACGATGTGTGTGTGACCAATATTAACCGCCAAATTCATGCGATGAGTGGTACCGTTGGTCAAAGTAAAATTGAAGTGATGGCTGAACGGGTTAAGTTGATTAACCCAGAATGTAAAGTGAATTTGATTGATGACTTTATTACACCAGACAACCAGCATGAGTATCTAAGCAAAGAATACGATTACGTGCTCGATGCGATTGATAGCGTGAAAGCGAAAGCGTCTCTGCTGGCATACTGCCGTAGTAATAAAATCAAAGTCATTGCAACCGGTGGTGCTGGTGGTCAAGTTGATCCGACTCAAATCCAAGTCGCTGATTTGACAAAAACTATTCAAGACCCATTGGCGAAAAAGATTAAAGATACCTTGCGTCGCCATCATAACTTCCCAAAAAATCCACAACGTAAATTTGGTATCGACTGCGTGTTTTCCACCGAGCAACTAAAATACCCTCAAGCGGATGGCAGCGTGTGTGGTGTTAAAGCAACCGCTGAAGGCCCTAAGCGTATGGATTGTGCGAGCGGGTTTGGCGCCGCAACCGTGGTCACGGCGACATTTGGTTTTGTTGCTGTCGCACGTATCGTCGAAAAACTGATTCAAAAGCACAGCAAGTAAGGTGGCATGATGTCGAACTTTCCAGTCAATCCATTTGGTACTCAAATTACCGCCACCGAGATCGTTGAAACCATGCAAGGTATGCGTGGTTGGGAAGACCGTTATCGTCAGGTGATTCAATGGGGTAAAAAACTGCCAGTGATGCCTGAAGAATTGAAGTCGCAGCAAGTGACTGTCTCGGGTTGTGAAAGCCAAGTATGGTTAGTCAGTGAGCAAGTAGGAGATACTTGGTCATTTTGCGCAGACTCAGACGCACGTATTGTTCGTGGGCTTATCGCTTTGGTGATGGCGGCGTACAACCATAAAAGCAGTGAGCAGATCCAACAGTTTGATATTGATGGATACTTTGCACAGTTAGGTTTAATTGACCATCTTAGTCCTTCTCGTGGCAATGGTTTAAAAGCGATTGTTGAGCAGATCAAACTGCTGAGTGCTTAAGCCAAAACCTAGCTAAGTCCCGCTGTTTAGCGGGATTTGTTATGCCCGAATATGGCGGTGGTTAATTTTTAATCACTTCTTTTTTAATGTCTTAGCAAAAACAGGGCTTTGTCACACTTGTTGTCCTTAGCTAAAGGCTGTAAAATTCGCGCCCTTATTTATTGTTCCGTTGTTGAGAGGCTTCATGACTACTGAAAAAATCAACCTGCTTGATTTTGATCGCCAAGGATTGCGTAAATTCTTTGCAGAAGAATTAGACGAAAAAGCATTCCGCGCAGAGCAGGTGATGAAGTGGATCTACCATTTTGGTGTTGATGATTTCGACAACATGAACAACATCAACAAGAAATTGCGTGAGAAGTTGAAGCACCGTTGTGAAATTAAAGCGCCGGTGGTTTCTGAAGCTCAGCACTCATCTGATGGCACCATCAAATGGGCAATGCGCGTTGGTGACCAAGACGTTGAGACGGTTTACATCCCTGAAGATGATCGCGCAACACTGTGTGTTTCTTCGCAGGTGGGTTGTGCATTGGAATGTAAATTCTGTTCAACGGCTCAACAAGGCTTTAACCGTAACCTAAAAGTGTCTGAGATTATCGGTCAGGTTTGGCGTGCAGCACGTGAAATTGGTCTAGAGAAAGAGACGGGTCGTCGTCCAATTACTAACGTAGTAATGATGGGCATGGGTGAGCCGCTTCTGAACATGAAAAACCTGCTTCCAGCACTTGATTTGATGCTTGATGACCTTGGTTTTGGTCTTTCAAAGCGTCGCGTAACGGTATCGACTTCGGGTGTGGTTTCTGGTCTTGATCAGATGACAGGCAAAATTGATGTCGCATTAGCGATCTCTCTTCATGCGCCTAACGACAAGCTACGTAGCCAAATCATGCCGATTAACGACCGTTGGGATATTCAAGAGTTCTTAGCCTCAGTACGCCGTTACATCGCGTCTTCAAATGCTAACCGCGGTAAAGTGACGGTAGAGTACGTGTTATTGGACCATGTTAACGATGATATGGACCACGCACGTGAATTGGCTGAACTGATGAAAGATACGCCGTGTAAGATTAACCTGATCCCATTTAACCCATACCCAGGTTCTCCTTACAAGAAGCCAAGCAACTCACGTATTGATCGCTTCCAAAAAACATTAATGCAGCTTGATCACACCGTCACAGTGCGTAAAACGCGTGGTGACGATATCGATGCGGCATGTGGTCAGTTGGTGGGGGATGTTATTGACCGCACTAAGCGCACCGCAATGGCAAAAGTTGCCAAAGGTGAAGCAATTGACATCAAAGCGGTATAATTAAATAGTTATCTATCGAAGCCAGAGCAATGCTCTGGCTTTTTTGTTGCAACTTATTACTGATAAAAATAAAGCTATCTCGCAGTTTATTGGTTTTATCTTGGCTAAAAATGTCAGTTTTTAGAAAAACCTTGAGCTTGCTGTAATTTATCTAACCCGATTGTGTTGTTTCATGCTTTATATCTATTAGAATTAATAGTCATACTTAAGTATCTCAGAAGACTGAGTACGTTCCTGAGTGATTGTTCAGACAACAACCTCATATACTTAGGGAAGGTCGCAACAAATTTATCAGTGACATCTCCTTATCTTGTGTGCAAGATGTTTTCACTTCACTGATAAATACGTTAGTAAATTTAAATACCTTGGTTTGAGACGACAACAAACAAAAAAGAATAAAAAGTCGCGAGAGCCAATCGGAAAACAAGAGACACGACATAATGAATACAGAGCAACCGACGGCTGTCGTAGAAGAGAATACAGAAAACAATCACATTCAACCGGGCACTATTCTTAAACAGAAACGCGAACAAGCCGGGTTAAGTCAAAAGCAAGTTGCGGATCGTTTGCGTCTGCGAGTGGCGATTATTGAGCAAATTGAGCGCAATGAGTTCGAGCCGGATCAGGTTGCAACCTTTACCCGTGGTTACCTGCGATCATACGCGAAAGTGGTCAATGCGGACGAAGGTGAAGTATTGGCGGCTTTAGATGCCACCATGGGCACTCAGCCCCCGCAAGAACAAAAAATGAAGAGCTTCTCGCGTAAAACCAATCGAGAAAAACACGACAATCGCATCATGGCTTTGACCTGGGGGATTGTGATTGTGATTGTGGCTATCTCCTCGGTTTGGTGGTGGCAGAACAAGCAAAAAGATGCCCTTGAAATCACCAATGAAGACGAAGCGGCACTTGTGGTTGAGTCTGAGTCAACGCCGCTACTGGATACCTCCGTTGATAAGCTAACGGCAGAGCCTAGTAACGAGAACAGTGACGAGAACGCTCCGGTATCTCCTGTGGCAGAAGATAGCCAAGCTGCAAATGAGCTTACTCCGCTTGAAGCAAACGATGATCTGAGCCAAAACAGTGCCGAAACCGCACCATTGGCTCCAGTGACAGAAACCCAAACGGCACAACCGCAAGCGGATGACGCCGTCTCTAAGCCAGCAGTGAGCGCTAACCACCTTGAGTTAAGCTTTAACGATGAATGTTGGGTGCAAGTGAAAGATTCGACGGGCAAAACCCTACTAAGTGGCATTAAACGTGGTGGAGAAACGGTAACATTAGACGGTAAAAAGCCGTATAACGTTATTTTGGGTGCGCCAGAGAACGTTTCTATCACATTAGCGAGTGAACCTGTCGACCTTTCTGGGTATACTGCAGGCAAAGCAGCAAGATTCACCTTACCTTAGAAAAGATTATGCAACACGAATCTCCTATTAAACGTCGCCCATCGACTCGAATTTATGTGGGCGATGTGCCTATTGGTGATGGCGCACCGATTGCGGTGCAGTCAATGACCAACACCAGAACAACAGACGTCGATGCGACTGTTGCACAAATTCGAGCATTGGAAAATGTCGGTGCAGATATCGTGCGCGTATCTGTGCCAACCATGGATGCCGCAGAGGCATTTAAGCAAATCAAACAGCAAGTGAACATTCCACTCGTGGCGGACATTCACTTTGACTACCGTATTGCGCTAAAAGTGGCGGAGTATGGTGTGGACTGTTTACGCATCAACCCGGGCAACATCGGTAACGAAGAGCGTATTCGTTCAGTCGTAGATTGTGCACGTGACAAAAACATCCCGATTCGCATTGGTGTTAACGGCGGTTCTCTGGAAAAAGATATCCAGATGAAATATGGCGAACCAACGCCTGCAGCATTAGTGGAATCTGCGATGCGTCATGTTGATATCCTTGATCGCCTCAACTTTGACCAATTCAAAGTGAGCGTAAAAGCGTCAGATGTGTTCCTTGCCGTCGATTCATACCGTTTGCTGGCGAAGAAAATCGATCAGCCGCTCCATCTCGGTATTACTGAGGCGGGTGGTGCTCGTGCCGGCGCGGTTAAATCATCGGTTGGCCTAGGTATGCTATTGGCAGAAGGTATTGGTGATACATTACGAATTTCATTAGCAGCGAACCCAGTTGAAGAGATCAAAGTCGGCTTTGATATTCTAAAATCACTGCGCATTCGCTCACGTGGCATTAACTTTATTGCTTGCCCTAGCTGTTCTCGTCAAGAGTTTGATGTGATCGGCACCGTCAATGCACTCGAAGAGCGCCTAGAAGACATCATTACGCCGATGGATGTATCGATCATCGGTTGTGTGGTGAATGGGCCGGGTGAAGCTGAGGTTTCACACCTCGGTCTTGCTGGTAGCAACAAGAAGAGTGCATTTTACGAAGATGGCAAACGTCAGAAAGAGCGTTTTGACAACGACGATCTGATCAATCAGTTAGAAGCGAAAATTCGTGCGAAAGCGGCCGTTATGGACGAAAGCAATCGCATTGAAATTAAAGTGCAAAACTAAATCTCAACGAAGTAATTACAATTACGGTAAATATTGTGGCAAAACCAATTCAAGCAATTCGAGGCATGAACGATTGTCTCCCTACTCAATCACCACTGTGGCAGAAGCTAGAAAACACAGTGAAAAACGTAATTAGCGCATACGGTTACAATGAAATGCGCATGCCAATCGTTGAGATGACGCATCTATTTAGTCGTGCTATTGGCGAAGTAACGGATGTAGTAGAAAAAGAGATGTACACCTTTGAAGATCGCAATGGTGACAGCCTAACTCTACGTCCTGAAGGCACCGCAGGTTGTGTGCGCGCAGGGATTGAAAACGGCTTGCTTTACAACCAAGAGCAACGTGTATGGTACATGGGACCAATGTTCCGCCATGAGCGTCCACAAAAAGGTCGCTACCGTCAGTTCCACCAATGTGGTGTTGAAGTGTTTGGTCTAAATGGCCCAGACGTTGACGCTGAACTTATTATGATGACGGCGCGTCTATGGCGTGAGCTTGGCATTGATCAACATGTGCGTCTTGAGCTGAACTCAATTGGCTCTCTTGATGCTCGTGCTAACTACCGTGAAGCATTGATCGCATTCCTAGAACAACATATGGATGTTCTGGATGAAGATTGTAAACGTCGTATGCATACTAACCCGTTACGTGTATTGGATACTAAGAATCCTGATGTACAAGCGATCTTAGGTGACGCACCTCGCCTGTCGGATTACTTAGATGATGAGTCTAAGCAACATTTTGCAGGTTTGTGTGAACTTCTTGATGCTGCGGGTATCGAATACACAGTAAATGAGCGTCTTGTTCGTGGTCTTGACTACTACAACCGCACAGTATTTGAATGGATTACCGAAAGCCTTGGCTCACAAGGTACCGTTTGTGGCGGTGGTCGTTATGATGGTCTTGTTGAGCAACTCGGTGGTAAAGCGACCCCTGCGGTTGGCTTTGCGATGGGACTTGAGCGTCTAGTGTTGATGCTAGAAACCCTTGAATTAACTGAAGTTCGTCGCAGCGTAGACGTCTACATGGTGACGGCGGGTGAAGGTACGATGATGGCGGGTATGAAGCTGGCTGAACAGCTACGCGAACAAGTACCGGGTCTCCGTGTCATGAACCACTTCGGTGGCGGCAACTTCAAGAAGCAATTTAAGCGTGCAGACAAAGTGGGTGCAGTGGTTGCTTTGGTTCTTGGTGAGAACGAAGTTGCTGATAACAGCGTGGTGTTGAAAGATCTGGTTGGCGGTACGCAAGAGACGTATAGCCAAGCGGATGTGATTGCCAAACTCGCTGAGCTAATCTAACCAAATTTGAATTTAGCAAAGTGGCGATGTGAGTCGCCACTTTTGTACTGTTTAAGAGGACAGGAAGTGGAACTCTACGATACCGAAGAACAACAAGTTGAAGCGATTAAAGATTGGTGGAAAGAGAACGGTAAAGCGGTCATTTTTGGCGCTGTGATCGGTCTAGGCGGTCTATTTGGCTGGCGTTACTACCAAGATTCAACAATTGCAGCTCAAGAAGCGGCCTCTATTAGCTACACCAAAGCAATTGAAAGCCTTGCCGCGTCAGGTGCGCAAGCAGAGCAACAAGTTCAAAGCTTTATCGATGCCAATGGTGAGACGGAATATGCGGTACTTGCTGCGTTACAACTTGCGAAAGTTCAGGTTGAAGCAAACCAGTTAGATGCAGCGATTGAGCAGCTTCAATGGGCAGTGACCACAACAAAAGATCAAGCACTACAAGCCGTGATTAACTACCGCTTGGCGCGCCTACAATCAGAGCAAGGTAAGTTTGATGCAGCGATTGCACAGCTTGATGCGATTACTGATGAAGGTTGGGCTGGTCGCGTTGACGAGCTACGAGGTGACATCTTACTGCGCAAAGGAGATGCAGAAGGTGCTTACGCTGCTTACACCGAAGCACAGCAAGCGGGTGATGCAAGCGAAGCGCTACAAATGAAGTTGGATGATCTAGCCAAGTAAGGGCAAGTTGCATGAAGAAATTGCTGAACAAGGCATTGACGACAGTTGCAGTACTGAGTGTGTTGGCTGGTTGTGCCAGTGAAGAAGACACCATTGTTATGGCTCCTGTGCCGCAAGTTGATAATGAATTTACTGCTTCATCGGTATGGAGTCGCTCAGTTGGTGATGGCGTCGAACACTATTTTTCCAAGCTAACACCAGCTTACGCTTATGACAAAGTGTTTGTCGCGAGCCGTCAGGGCGAAGTGACAGCGCTAAATCCGGAAACCGGTGATCAACTGTGGAGCACCGACCTAGAGCAAGATGTACCAGCTCGCCTAGCGGGTGGTATTGCGGCCGCTTATGACAAACTGTTCATCGGTAGTGAAAATGGTGAAGTGATTGCACTGAACCAAGAAACTGGTGAGTTACTGTGGCGCGCAAAGGTTCAGGGTGAAGTGTTATCTGTCCCTGCGACAGATGAAAACCTAGTGATGGCTCATACTAGCGAAGGCGTTCTTGTTGCTCTTGATCAGCAAAGCGGTGAGCAAAAGTGGGCAATCAGCACTGAAGTACCAACCTTGACACTACGTGGAACCAGCGCACCAATGGCTGTTTCTGGCGGTGTATTCTGGGGTACTGCGAATGGTCGTTTAGCTGCGGCTATTGTTCAGCGTGGTCAGCTAATTTGGCAACAACCAATCGGGACGCCAAAGGGCGCAACAGAGATTGACCGGATTGTCGATGTTGATGCATCGCCAATGCTAATGGGCAGCACGCTGTTTGTTATTGGTTACAATGGTCAATTAACGGCAATCGACTTGCGTTCAGGTCAACCGGGCTGGAAGCGTACTTATTCGTCTGCGACTGACTTAGCCAATGACGGTAGCCGAGTATTCCTTGTGACAGACAAAGATCACTTGGTAGCCGTTGACGCACGCAGTGGTACAGAGCTTTGGAACAACAAACAGCTTGAGCACCGCCTGTTAACTGCACCGAAAGTACTGGGTGACTATGTCGTGGTTGGTGATAGTGAAGGTTATTTATACTGGATCGATCGCAGCTCTGGTGAGTTTGTTTCGATGCAAGAAGAAGGCAGTGGCGGTTTCGCTGTAGGGCCTATTCTGCTTGATGATGGCATTGTTATTACTACGCGCAATGGCAATGTAAAGAAACTGACGCTCAGCGAATAATTTCGTGATATAATTCACATTCGGCTCCTGGCTGGTGACAGTTAGGAGTCGTTTTGTTTATATAAAACAAAGATTTAAGTTTATTTGGTGTGGCTATAGGTAACAATTTGGCAAGAGGAAAACTTGTCAGTCGTTACCTATAACTACATAAGAAAAGAATATTGTAGAGGTTGTTATGGTTCCTGTTGTTGCTCTAGTAGGGCGTCCGAACGTAGGTAAATCTACGTTGTTTAACCGCTTAACTCGTACACGTGATGCGCTAGTGGCGGACTTCCCTGGCTTAACTCGTGACCGTAAATATGGCCAAGCTAAGCTTGGTGAACATGAATTTATCGTCATCGATACTGGCGGTATCGATGGTACGGAAGAAGGTGTTGAGACCAAAATGGCACAGCAATCGCTCGCGGCGATTGATGAAGCTGATGTGGTACTTTTCATGGTGGATGGTCGTGCTGGTTTAACGTCAGCAGATGAAGCCATTGCTCAACATCTACGTAAGCTAGAAAAACCAGCAATGCTGGTGGTTAACAAGATTGATGGTATCGATGCAGATGCTGCGAGTGCAGAGTTCTGGCAACTTGGTATGGAAGAGATGTACCAGATTGCAGCGGCTCATGGTCGTGGTGTTGCTGCATTGATCGATCTAGCGCTAAACCCATTTGCAGAAAAATTCGTTGAAGAGACTCAAGGTGAGATCACTGACCTAACTGACTTTGAAGACGAAGAACAAGAGCAAATTGATTTTAGCGAAGAAGAAGCGGAAGCTGAGTTCAAGCGTTTGCAAGATCAGCCAATTAAATTGGCGATTATCGGTCGTCCTAACGTAGGTAAATCAACCCTAACTAACCGTATTCTTGGTGAAGAGCGTGTGGTTGTTTACGATATGCCAGGAACGACTCGCGACTCTATCTACATTCCAATGGAGCGTGATGGTCGTGAGTATGTATTGATTGATACTGCAGGTGTTCGTCGTCGTACACGTATCAACGAAATGGTTGAGAAATTCTCAGTAGTTAAAACGTTGAAAGCGGTAGAAGATGCCAACGTGGTACTTTTGATCATCGATGCGCGTGAAAATATCTCAGATCAAGATCTAAGCCTACTCGGCTTTGCGCTTAATGCAGGTCGCTCGATTGTTTTAGCAGTGAACAAGTGGGATGGTCTGGATAACGATGTAAAAGAATCCGTGAAGAAAGAACTAGACCGTCGTCTAGGCTTCGTTGACTTCGCTCGTATTCACTTTATTTCAGCGCTTCACGGTACAGGTGTTGGTCACCTATTTGAATCAGTACAAGAGGCTTACAAGTCAGCAACGACTCGTGTAGGTACGTCAGTGCTGACTCGTATCATGAAGATGGCAACCGACGATCACCAACCACCTATGGTACGTGGTCGCCGCGTGAAACTAAAATACGCGCATGCGGGTGGTTACAACCCACCAATTATCGTTATCCACGGTAACCAAGTACGCGAACTACCAGATTCATACAAGCGCTTTTTGATGAACTACTACCGTAAGTCACTAGAGATCATGGGTACGCCAATTCGTATCCAGTTCCAAAACAGTGAAAACCCATTTGAAGGTAGAACGACCAAAATGACACTGTCTCAAGAGCGTAACCGTAAACGCCTAATGAGCATGGTTAAAAACCGTAAAAAGTAACCATTAACGATTTACTTGAAAAGCGCCTACAATGTAGGCGCTTTTTTTATCTCTAAAGAATAACCAAATTGAAATTACAATGAATGTAACGCCAACTATTACTCAGTTCTGCCATCAAACTTGGCAACTGACTGCACAAGTACAACTTAGCCAAACATCAGGTGATGTCACCTATATCGTTACCGATAGAACTCCTTTTCATCCTGTGAGTCATATTTGGCCCGATCATCCTGCCGATAGAGGCGCAATAACGTACAAAGATAAGCTTTATCCACTCGTCGACTGCTTGGTCGGTGCCGTTGAACTGTGTAGTAACACTCTTTATGTCGACAAAGCGATTCCCGTAAAACGCGATCAAGCTGGCTGGGCATTTGTAGTCGTTCATGTGGTTGAAAAAACAGAAGCCGTATTTTGTGCTAGTAACAGCCTGCTACTGAGTGTCGATAAAACTTACCAACAAGCACTAAGCCGAGGTCATAGTGCTGGCCACTTAGCTTTCTTGGCGCTCAACAAGGTGTTAACTGAGCAGGGGTATTGGCGCAAAGATGCCGATCGCAAAGACACATTAGGGAACTATGATTTCAATAGCTATGCTCAAGAGACCAGCTTTGTTAGCGAAGATAAATGTGTCGATAGTTACCGCTTAGGTAAAACACTGCGTAAACGAGGTTTAAATAGCGCCGATATGGTTGCACAGCTTAGCATGATAGAAAACCAAGTAAATCAAGTGGTTAATAATTGGCTACAGCAAGGTACTGAGGTTGTGATGCATTGTAATGGTGAGGCATTGACCGATTCACGCTATTGGCGTTGTGAGCTGGGCGAAACGAAACTGGCGGAGATTCCTTGTGGTGGCACCCATGTTCACAGCCTAAAAGAGTACACCAGCATTAGAGTGAGCCTGCAAGAAACGAGTCCAAATTACATTGAAATGCAGACCGATGTAACTCCAGCGACAGATAAATGAGATCTTTTTATTAAAATCTGAAAGTGGTGCGATATTAAATGTTTTGTGGAGTTTAATTCTTTTAGAAATCCAAAAACAGGATATGTAACTTATGCTTTCGGTATGTGGTTATATAAATATTCTTTTGAGGGCAGATCGCTGATCAAAATGGATTTAGCGGATGATCTTATGAAGATCATATTGGCAGATTGGTTGCTTTGTCGTCAATAAAACGTTTGCGCGATTGTGACGTGATAAAGATCATGGCGTGCAAGCAATCACAGCAACACAATAGGATCCATCGCAAGCATGAGGTAAAGAGAATGAGCGAGAATTTGTGTCCTCAGTGCCAACACGAACTCGAGTGGCAAGGTGATTATCATTGCCAACCATGTCAGCAGTCATTTAGTAAAGTTGGTTATTGTCCTGAGTGTCAGGCGCGGTTAGAAAAACTGCAAGCTTGTGGCGCGGCTAACTATTTCTGCAATAGTTGCAATGAGTTGAAGTCCAAGTCGCGAGTGCGTTTTGAGTTCGAGAAGAAGTCAGACTAATTGACGGTAGAGCGCAGTTCGCCATCGGCTAAGCGGGTGATCAAAGTATCGCCCGTTTTTACATCTTGAGCGGAGTGAACCACATTACCTTGGTCTGTTTGAGTAATCGAGTAACCACGTTTTAGGGTTGCCAGAGGACTCACGGTATCCAGTTTCTCTGCCGCCAGTGCTAGTTGGTGGCGGGAGGTCAGGAGTTTTCTGTCCATCGCATCTAATAGCTTTTGCTCAATACGAGCGAGCGCTGCCTGTTGCGAACTCAGGCGTTTAGCGGGCGAGTGCAGTTGAATACGGTGCAGCTGACGCTCAATTTTTTGCTGATGTTGAGTAATAAAGCGCTGCATTGCACGTTGAAGACGACCGTCGAGTTCATCAAGTTGCTGGCTTTGGCGTTGCAATTGTTGTTTCGGATGCTGTCGATCGAGTCGATGCTCCAACTGACGCAAGCTCTGCTTTTGCTCAGCGAAGTAGTAGCGCAGTGCAGCAAACAGTTTTTGTTCACGCGTCGCAAGACCTTGCGCTTTATGACTGTTATCACGGCTCACTAATTCGGCGGCGGCTGAAGGTGTTGGTGCACGCATATCGGCAACGAAATCAGCGATGGTGACATCGACTTCATGGCCGACCGCACTAATGATAGGGATCTGACTGGCTGCAATAGTGCGAGCCAATATTTCATTGTTAAAACACCAAAGATCTTCTAACGAACCACCACCACGACCGACAATAAGCACATCACATTCATTACGGCTGTTAGCACAACCGATCGCTTGTGCAATTTGGATTGCCGCTTCTTCGCCTTGCACCATTGTGGGATAGATAATCACTGGTAGTGAAGGGTCGCGTCGCTTAAGTACATCGAGAATATCAAAAAGTGCCGCACCAGTTTTGGAGGTGACAATACCCACGCATTTCGGGTGTTCCGGTAGAATTTGCTTATTAGTTTGAGCAAACAACCCTTCGGCTGCGAGCTTCATTTTTAACTCTTCAAATTGCTGCTGTAGTCTGCCATCGCCTTCTGGTTGCATACTTTCGATGATCAGTTGGTAGTCACCACGTGGCTCATAAAGAGAGAGACGTGCTTTAACCAGAACTTGGTTACCATTGGTTGGCTTAAAAGAGACATGACGATTGTTACCACGGAACATGGCACATTTGACTTGCGCACGGGCATCTTTAAGAGTGAAGTACCAGTGACCGGAAACGGGAGCGGAGAAGTTAGATATCTCACCAATCAGCCAAACAATCCCCATTTCGTTCTCAAGCAAAAGGCGCACTTCTGCGTTAAGTCTCGATACGGTAAAGATATTTTGATTGGTCAGAGATGACACAGCTAATCTCGTAGGCGTGAGTATGGAAATTAGCGGCAATATAATACATAGCAAGGGGGTAAATGCAAGAAAAAAATTAAAAAATTTGTGGTCAACCGTCACTCTTCACCGTATAATCCCACCGCAATATCTAATCCAAATGCAGCAAAGTTCTCCTACTTTCTGTACTCATTATGCGAAACGATGAGATTGGATTTTCTTTTTACCTATCTATTGTGAGATATTGCAAATGCTAAGAATTGCCAAAGAAGCGCTGACATTCGATGACGTACTACTCGTGCCAGCTCACTCCACCGTTCTCCCAAACACAGCTGATCTTCGCACTCAGCTTACTAAGAACATCACCCTAAACATCCCAATGATTTCAGCGTCTATGGACACTGTAACTGAAGCTCGTCTAGCTATCGCGCTAGCGCAAGAGGGTGGCATTGGCTTTATCCACAAAAACATGTCTATTGAGCAGCAAGCTGCTGAAGTTCGTGCGGTTAAGAAGTACGAATCAGGCATGGTGACAGATCCTGTAACAGTAAACCCTGAAGCAACCATCGCTGAAGTTGTTGCACTGACTGATAAGCACGGCTTTGCTGGCTTCCCAGTGGTAACAGATAGTAACGAACTTGTTGGTATCATCACTGGTCGTGATGTGCGCTTTGTGACTGACCTTTCTAAGAAAGTATCAGCAGTGATGACACCTAAAGAGCGCCTAGCGGCAGTTAAAGAAGGTGCAACTCGTGAAGAAGTGCAAGAGAAAATGCATGAAGCACGCGTTGAAAAAGTACTGGTAGTAAACGATGAGTTCCAACTTACCGGTATGATCACCGCAAAAGACTTCCACAAAGCAGAGACCAAACCAAATGCATGTAAAGATGCGCAAGGTCGTTTGCGTGTTGGTGCAGCAGTTGGTGCAGGTGCGGGCAACGAAGAACGTGTGCAAGCGCTAGTTGAAGCGGGTGTAGACGTTCTACTGATTGACTCTTCACACGGTCACTCTGAAGGCGTGCTAAACCGTATTCGTGAAACTCGTGCGGCTTACCCAAACCTTGATATTATTGGTGGTAACGTAGCAACAGGTGCAGGTGCACGTGCACTGATTGATGCAGGCGTAAGCGCAGTTAAAGTGGGTATCGGCCCTGGTTCTATTTGTACCACTCGCATCGTAACTGGCGTAGGTGTTCCTCAAGTTACAGCTATCGCCGATGCAGCAGAAGTGGCAAACGAATTCGGTATTCCAGTAATCGCTGACGGCGGTATTCGTTTCTCTGGCGATATCTGTAAAGCAATCGTAGCGGGCGCATCATGTGTGATGGTTGGCTCTATGTTTGCTGGTACTGAAGAAGCGCCGGGTGAAGTGATTCTTTACAATGGTCGTTCATACAAAGCATACCGTGGTATGGGTTCACTAGGCGCGATGTCACAAGGTTCTTCAGACCGTTACTTCCAATCAGACAATGCAGCAGACAAGCTAGTACCAGAAGGTATTGAAGGTCGTATCGCATACAAAGGTCTTCTAAAAGAGATCGTTCACCAACAAATGGGTGGTCTACGTTCAAGCATGGGTCTAACTGGCTCAGCAACAATCGAAGACATGCGTACTAAAGCTGAATTTGTTCGCATCTCCGGTGCGGGCATGGCGGAATCTCACGTGCACGACGTTCAAATCACTAAGGAAGCACCAAACTACCGTCGCGGTTAATTTTTACTAACTATTTCAATCAATAGCGGCATCGAAAGTGCTCAATGTATGTTTATAAACTGGCACTTTCTCCGTTCATTCGGTAGTGGCTTTCAACTGAAATAGTTTAGTAAGAATAAAAACTATATACCTGACGTAAACGTTTGCTTTTTTCCTTGAAGCATTGATAAGAGGCGGGTAAACTCGCCTCGTTTTCATAACCTAGCTTATAAGACTGCTCATTATGACTAAAAATATCCATGACCAACGTATTCTGATCCTAGACTTCGGTTCTCAATACACTCAGCTTGTTGCACGCCGTGTTCGTGAAATCGGTGTTTACTGTGAACTATGGAGCTGGGATGTAGAAGAAGCGGATATTCGTGAATTCAATCCAGACGGTATCATTCTATCTGGTGGTCCTGAAAGCGTAACAGAAGAAAACTCTCCACGCGCTCCACAATACGTATTTGACTCTGGCGTGCCAGTACTAGGTGTATGTTACGGCATGCAAACTATGGCAGAACAGCTAGGTGGTAAAGTAGCAGGTTCAACTGAACGTGAGTTTGGCTACGCACAAGTTAAAGTTTCTGGCGAATCTGCAATCTTTAAAGATCTTGAGCTAACTCAAGACGTGTGGATGAGCCACGGTGACAAAGTAGTAGAGATCCCAGCAGACTTCGTGAAAATCGGTGAAACCGACACTTGTCCTTATGCGGCAATGGCAAACGAAGAGAAGAAATACTACGGCGTACAATTCCACCCAGAAGTAACGCATACTAAAGGTGGCATGCAAATGCTTGAGAACTTCGTTCTTGGCGTATGTGGCTGTGAGCGTCTATGGACTTCTGAATCTATCATTGAAGATGCCGTTGCACGTATCAAAGAGCAAGTGGGTGACGACGAAGTTATCCTTGGTCTATCTGGTGGTGTGGACTCTTCAGTCGTTGCTATGCTTGTTCACCGTGCAATCGGCGATAAACTAACATGTGTGTTCGTTGATAACGGCCTACTTCGTTTAAACGAAGGTCAACAAGTAATGGATATGTTTGGCGACAAGTTCGGTCTAAACATCATCAAAGTTGATGCGGAAGAGCGCTTCCTTGAAGCACTAAAAGGCAAATCGGATCCAGAAGAGAAGCGTAAGACCATCGGTCACGTATTCGTAGAAGTATTTGATGAAGAATCGAAGAAATTGAAGAATGCTAAGTGGTTGGCGCAAGGCACTATCTACCCAGATGTTATCGAATCTGCAGCTTCTAAAACTGGCAAAGCGCACGTGATCAAATCACACCACAACGTGGGCGGTCTGCCAGAAGATATGGCGATGGGTCTAGTTGAGCCATTGCGTGAGCTATTTAAAGATGAAGTACGTAAGATTGGTCTAGAGCTAGGTCTGCCATACAACATGCTTTACCGCCACCCATTCCCAGGTCCTGGTCTAGGTGTACGTGTACTTGGCGAGATCAAGAAAGAGTACTGTGATCTTCTACGTCGCGCTGATGCTATCTTTATTGAAGAGCTTCATGCTGCAGACCTATACGACAAAGTATCGCAAGCATTTACGGTTTTCCTACCAGTTCGCTCTGTGGGCGTAATGGGCGATGGTCGTAAATACGATTGGGTTGTATCGCTACGCGCTGTAGAAACCATCGACTTTATGACTGCGCATTGGGCACACCTACCATACGACTTCCTAGGTAAGGTTTCTAACCGTATTATCAATGAAGTGAATGGTATTTCTCGCGTTGTTTACGATATCTCTGGTAAGCCACCAGCGACGATCGAGTGGGAATAATCCGCTGATTTAGCAGACATCAAAAACCAGCCTTAGGGCTGGTTTTTTTGTTTGTCTTGCTAGTATTTTGCACAAAAGTTGCTGGAAATTTCTCCATGAAGTTCGTGTGTGCTGTTTGGTTTTTCTCAGGAATTGCACCTATTTTCGTTGAAAATTAATAATTTTATCGACCAAGTTGGCTAAAGTTATGTCTGTGTTGATTTGTGCAATGTAAGTTTTCAGTGGATTAATGTTGTGTTTGTTTGGTGTATCACTAAAATCTGCGCGTAATTTTTATCACATTTTTTGAAAAGGTACGCGCCAATGTCTACAAAACTGGCTAACCCAGCACCATTAGGTCTAATGGGTTTCGGTATGACAACCATCCTGCTAAACATCCACAACGCAGGTTTTTTCCCAATTGACTCTATGATTCTGGCTATGGGCATCTTCTACGGTGGTCTAGGTCAAGTACTTGTAGGTATGATGTGTTTCAAACGTGGTGACACATTTGGTACAACTGCGTTTACTTCTTACGGTCTATTCTGGCTAACACTTGTTGGTCTACTTGTTCTACCTGAAATGGGTCTAGCGCAACCAAGCCCACACAGCTTCATGGGTTGGTACCTAACTCTTTGGGGTATCTTCACTGGCTTTATGTTCATTGGTTCACTTTGCTACCCAGTGGCTAAGCAAGTGGTATTTGGTTCACTTACTATCCTATTCTTCCTACTTGCAGCTCGTGATTTCACAGGCAGCACGTTTATCGGCACAATCGCGGGTATCGAAGGTATCTTCGTTGGTGCGAGCGCAATCTACTTTGCGATGGCTCAAGTACTAAACAGCGAATTTGGCCGCGTAGTTCTACCTGTTGGTGAGCGTCGCATTAAGCCAGTTGTTGCAGCTGAGCAAGTTACTGCTTAATTAATGCAGTAAACGGTTTATAAGAAAAGGGGTTAACCAATTGGTTAACCCCTTTTTTTCGCCATGCCGAACTTGTGTGGCGATTACCTACAGCTAGTTACCACTGCCTTTTCTTATTATGATGAAGTGTTGTTAACCACTTCTACGTCGACTTCTTTACTGGTGTTTACTTCTGGGTTGCCGTGTTCGCGGCGATAGCGATCTTCCCAGTAATCTGCGCCTTTAATCCCCAGTTTTACAGGGTTAAATGTGTACTCTTCAACCCCTTCTTTTTGCTGCGCTTCGTAATCTTTAAGCGCTGTTATTGCTGGCTTAGATAAGAAGAAGATGATCAGTATTCCGACAATGTTTAACCATGCCATTAAGCCAACCCCAACATCACCCATTGCCCATGCTAAGTTGGCGGTTTTCACCGTGCCGTAGAACACCGCAGAAATTAGCACCAGCTTAAGTACAAACATCAAACCGCTGACTTTAAATGTACGGCGAATGTAGGCGATGTTTGTTTCCGCAATGTAGTAGTAAGCCAAGATAGTGGTGAAAGCAAAGAAGAACAGAGCCACTGCAATAAACGGTTTACCAACACCCGGAAGGGCACTTTCGATTGCCATTTGAGTAAAGACAGGGCCGTTAGCACTGATCTCTGCAGCGACATTCTGAATAAGGAATGCTTCTCCCGCACCATGAACGTTGTATGCTCCAGTGATCAGAATCATAAACGCAGTTGCCGAACACACGAGCAGCGTATCGATGTAGATTGAGAATGATTGCACTAGACCTTGTTGAGCGGGGTGATCAACGTTAGCCGCTGCGGCTGCGTGAGGACCAGTACCTTGCCCAGCCTCGTTTGAATAAACACCACGTTTAACACCCCAACCAATTGCAGCACCAAAGCCTGCCATAGGTGAGAATGCATCTTCGATGATCATGGCAAAAATAACCGGTACGGCGCTGATGTTGAGCAGGATGATTACAAATGCGGTCACGATGTATGCGAGTGCCATAAACGGCACCACAATTTGAGTGAAATGCGCGATACGTTTCACGCCACCAAAAATGATGAAAGCGAGGATAATTGAGATGACGGTGCCGGTAAAGATTTTAGCAAAACTGAAGGTACCAACAGCGGTTTCAATCATTTGGCCTGAACCAAAAGCGGCTTCAACAGCATTACCAATGCTGTTTGATTGCACACCCGGTAGCAAGACGCCACAGGCAAAGATTGTTGCGATAGCAAAAATCCACGCATACCATTTTTGCCCCATCGCTTTTTCGATGTAATAAGCGGGACCGCCACGGAATTCGCCGTTATCGTCCTCTTTATAAATTTGCGCGAGAGTGGACTCTGCATAGGCGGTAGCTGCACCAAAAAAGGCTACCATCCACATCCAAAATACGGCACCGGGGCCACCAAAACCAATTGCCGCTGCAACACCTGCGATGTTACCTGTACCGACACGGCCAGAGAGTGAAACAGCCAGCGCTTGGAAAGAGGAAATACCTTTCTTAGAGCTTTTGCCTGAAAAGAGAAGTCGCCACATTTCAAAGAAGTGACGGATTTGAACAAAGCGAGTAATGACCGAATAAAATAAGCCCGCGCCGAGACATAAGTAAATCAGCACGGGACTCCATATGATTCCATTCAGAAAATCAACTATAGACTGCATAAGCATTTTCCCTGTTAGTAATGATTGTGAGCGAGATGTTGTGTTTGTTGTAATTTGTTTGCGTGCGAATATTAACCTTTGTGTAACGTAAATGTTAAATGATTTGTTTCGTTGATGTGATCTCTGTGATATTGAGCAATAAATCTTATCTATACCTTTGTGAGTGAAATGTAGTATGGCGATAGGTAAGTTTTATGGAGATAGTTAGCGGTTTTTGTTAACAAAAATAGTGACTTTATCTAGGTCGCAGTGGAAATTTATATAATTTTTATGCTTAAAAAGTGAGCATTCATAAAATATGCATCTGGTTTTTAGGTGTAAAGATGGGCGTTGGCGACGCTTTTTACTAAATAATTGTCGAGGTAAAGAATTTGTGTCTTATATGCTAGTGAAAAGGCGAAAAATTAGGCATGCTAGAACGGTGTCAACAACCCTTCATGGATGATTTATGAAAGACGAAACTCTTGCGATTCACTTCGGCTACGAAACGGACCCGACAACTAAGTCTGTGGCTACCCCAATTTATCAAACTGTCGCCTATGAGTTTGACAGTGCGCAGCATGGTGCAGATCTGTTTAACCTTGAGGTTCCAGGCAATATCTACACCCGTATTATGAACCCAACTAATGATGTGCTCGAAAAGCGTATGGCTGCCTTAGAGGGCGGAATTGCAGGCTTAGTTGTGAGTGCCGGTAGCGCAGCAATAAACTATGCCATTCTGACGCTTGCTGAAGCGGGAGATAACATTGTGTCAACGCCGCAGCTTTATGGTGGCACTTACACCTTGTTTGCACATATGTTACCAAAGCAAGGAATTGAAGTTCGTTTTGCCAAAGACGATAAGCCCGAGAGCTTAGCTGAGCTTATCGATGAAAATACTAAAGCCGTCTATTGTGAAAGTATTGGTAACCCAGCCGGTAACATCATTGATTTACAGCGTGTTGCGGACTTAGCCCACGCACAAGGCGTTCCTGTCATTGTTGATAATACGGTAGCGACACCTGCGCTGTGTAAGCCGATCGACTTTGGTGCTGATATCGTGGTGCATTCACTCACCAAGTATGTTGGCGGTCATGGCACAACATTAGGCGGTATTATTATTGATTCCGGTAAGTTCCCATGGGCTGAGCACAAAGCGCGTTTTCCTGTGTTTAACCAACCGGAGCCTTCTTATCACGGTGTGGTGTATACCGAAGCATTTGGTCCGGCTGCGTTTATTGGTCGTGCTCGTACCGTACCTTTGCGCAATACTGGCTCTGCTATGTCACCAATGAATGCGTTTATGTTGATGCAAGGTTTAGAAACCTTATCGCTGCGCATGGAGCGTCATACGGAAAATGCGCTTAAAGTGGCGCAATTTCTTAAACAGCATGACAAAGTGAGTTGGGTGAGTTATGCCGGTTTACCAGATTCGCCATTTTTCCCATTGGCTGAAAAGTATATGCAGGGTAAACCTTCGGCGATTTTATCGTTTGGTCTTAAAGAGGGTTATGATGCGGGAGTCCGTTTTTACGATGCGTTGCAGATCTTTAAGCGCTTGGTAAACATTGGTGATGCCAAATCGCTGGCGTGCCATCCTGCCTCTACCACGCATAGACAACTGGATGAAGCGGAACAGAAACAAGCGGGAGTCTCGCCTGAGATGATTCGTCTATCCGTTGGTATCGAACATATTGACGATATCCTGCAAGACTTAGATCAAGCGTTAAAAGCATAATCGCAGTGCTGTCGTTTGAGTTGCGACAGCGTAGATATGCAAACTAAGTTTTAACGAGCGAATTTGCTTATTTAGGCGCCTATTTGGGCGCCTTTTTGCGTCTCTAGCCATCTTGCCGTCTGACAACATTGATACCAACAATGAGTTTTTGGCTTATGATGATCTAAAAGCGATCTGAGCGTATTTGACTCAGAGAGATAGACAGTAAAGGGTAAAAAGATGGCCGGATTGAGCTTACTAACGCTGCTGGATGATATCGCAACGGTATTAGATGATGTGGCATTAATGTCTAAAGTGGCTGCCAGAAAAACAGCAGGGGTATTGGGAGATGACTTAGCGTTAAACGCGCAACAAGTGTCAGGTGTGCGTGCCGAGCGAGAAATCCCTGTCGTATGGGGTGTGGCAAAAGGCTCTTTCAAAAACAAGCTGATTTTGGTGCCGGCAGCGCTGTTGATTAGCTCGATTGCACCTTGGTTGATCACACCGCTTTTGCTGATTGGTGGCCTGTTTCTCTGTTTTGAAGGTGCGGAAAAAATACATGAAAAGTTCTTTCACCCTCACAACCCTGAGCAAGACCAAGCGATAGATGCTTCGCTAGAGCAAAGTGAAGAGGATTTGGTCGCGTATGAGCAGAGTAAAATTAAGGGGGCGATTCGCACCGATTTTATTCTCTCAGCTGAGATCATTGTCATCGCACTTGGGACTGTACAAGGCCATCCATTTATCACGCAAGTGTTGGTGATGAGCCTTATTGCGGTGCTGATGACGGTTGGTGTTTACGGGTTAGTGGCAGGCATTGTGAAAATGGATGACTTAGGTTTCTATTTACAGCGCAAAAGCTCAGGTCAGGGCATACTCGGCTCTTTGGGAAATGGCTTGGTTGCAACCGCGCCCAAGCTGATGAAAATCCTTACGGTAGTCGGCACTATTGCGATGTTTTTAGTCGGTGGTGGTATTGTGGTTCATAGTTTGCCATTTGTGCATCATGCGATTGAACATATCGTCGCTATGCTGCCTTCGATACCCTATGTATCAGCCACTTATTCGGTTGTCGGCAATGGTTTAGCCGGTTTACTTAGCGGCTACCTGATTCTGGCTACCATGAGTCTCTATCATAAGTTCATGGATAAATAGGACGAGCTTTTGCCCTAGGGGATTAATGCCCAAGCACCGTGAGGTGACTTGGGCCTATCAACATCAGATTGCGCAATGGACCGATGGTAATTTGATCATCATGTACCTAATACTTTTCTCATCGTTATCTTCACGGTCGCTTTGTAAGGGCGGGCTTACAAACCTATAGCAAAATGAAACCTTAGACTTGATTTCAATCGATAGAATTGTTGTTGGCAAAGTGTATAACAACAAATGGATATGATTATGATTGAAGGTCTAAAGGGTGGACTATCCAAGCTTTCCTCAATTGGTAAAGCTTTGATGTTGCCAATCTCTATTCTACCTGCCGCAGGTCTGTTACTGGCTTTTGGTGCAAAACTTGATATGCCCCTCATGATGCGTGCGGGTGGGGTTATTTTTGACAACCTAGCACTATTGTTCGCCGTAGGTGCAGCAGTAGGCTTAACCAAAGAATCCGGTATTGCAGCCCTTGCTGCTATCGTTGCAATGGTGGTGATGAATGCCACTATGGGGGTCGCACTAGGCATTACGCCAGAAATGGCAATGAGTGGTGGACGCTATGCAATGGTAATGGGGATCCCGACGCTACAGACGGGTGTCTTTGGTGGTTTGATAGCTGGTATCTTGGCGGCAACCATGTATCAGAAATTCTTTGATACTAAGCTTCCAGATTTTCTCGGCTTTTTTGCGGGTAAACGCTTCGTTCCTATTATCACCGCATTTTCAGCGTTTTTGATCGGTTTAATTCTTCCTTACATTTGGTCTTACATCCAATCAGGTATCGACTCGCTTTCTCACATGGCGAACAGCGGTAACATGTACGTCTCTACCTTTATTTACGGTTTTATGGAACGTGCGCTGATCCCAGTTGGTTTGCACCATATCTTCTACAGCCCTTACTGGTTCTCATTTGGTGAGTACACGACAGCGGCGGGTACTGTTGTAAATGGTGACCACACTATTTGGTTTAAGATGCTAGAAGATGGCGTGAAAACTTTCTCGACCGAAGAGTACGTTGACGCGGGTAAATTCTTGTCTGGTAACTTCGCTATCTACATGTTTGCTTTCCCTGCTGCGTGTTTGGCGATGTACCATGAAGCGAATGACAAAAACAAGAAGATCGCCGCCGGTATCTTGGGTTCTGCTGCCTTAACATCGTTTGTGACTGGTATTACTGAGCCAGTGGAGTTCGCGTTTATTTTCGTTGCGCCACTGTTGTATGTGTTCTCAGCGATTATGGCGGGCGTCTCGTACGCGGTGACTTACGCGCTGGATGTTCATATTGGTAAGACATTCTCCGCAGGTATTATCGACTTCGTTTCATTCGGTGTACTGCCTGCAATGGATGGCTTTAAAACCAACTGGGTGAATGTGCTGTTGTGGGGCTCTTGTAATGCTGCGATTTACTACACGGTGTTCCGCTTTGCGATTCGTAAGTTCAACTTTAAAACCGTTGGACGTGAAGATACCGAGCGTAAAGAGATCACGCTTGAAAACGATGAACTTGCCGCTGAAATTACTAAGTTGCTAGGTGGCCGTGGCAATATCACTACGGTTGGCGCATGTATTACCCGCCTGCGTCTAGAAGTGAAAGATCAGTCACTGATTGATGAAGATGGCATCAATGATCTTGGCGCAATGGGGGTGATTAAAGTCGGTAAGCACGGCGTCCAAGTGATTCTTGGGGCTCGAGCACAGTTTGTTGCAGACATTATGAATGGTGGCGAGAGTGGACACCAACCTGCGACGGCATAGTGCGAAAATAGAGGCTTAATTTAGTCACTTCCTCTTTGATTTCATTGTATTGAAGTCGTCGGGCATAAAAAAGTGCGCCAACTTGGTTAGAGTGGCGCACTTTTTATTGGTTAGAACATCACTCAATCACATGATAGCCATGCGCCTGAAGTTGATGGGAAAACTCCCGTTTACTTTCCGCCTCGCCATGAATGAGATGGATCACTTTTGGTGGCTGACTAATGCCTTGAACAAATGCGAGCAAATCTGCTTGGTCTGCATGGGCCGAATAGCCAGACATGGTATGCACTTGCGCATTGATTTCGATTTCTTCTCCATCAATATCCACCAGCATATCGCCGTTTTGAATCGCCCGTCCTAGTGTCCCTTCTGCTTGGTAGCCTGCCAGCAAAACATCGGTGCGTTCATCGGGAAGTAAGGACTTTAGGTAGTCCATAATCCGCCCACCTTGGCACATGCCTGAAGCTGCCACCACAATCGCCGGTTCTCCTGTCGATTTAAGACGATTCACTAACTTGAGGTGATAGCGATGTTCATCCACAGTAATGCATTGCTCAAATGCCAGTGGATGGCGTTGCTCGGCTAAGCGTTGCTTTGCCTCTTTTCCCCATAGGGTTTTAAAACGACGGTACGACTCAGTGACTTTTTGCGCCATGGGGGAATCGAGAATGATAGGAATATTGGCGTCAATTTGATGCTGATGAATAAGCTGTTCAATATCAAACAGTAACTCTTGGGTTCGTCCAACACTAAAAGCTGGAATTAAAATAGCACCGCCATCGGCGAGTGAGCGGTCGATAATCGCTTTTAGGCGCTGTGCGCGACTTTCTATTTCATCGTGCATTTTGTTGCCGTAGGTGGTTTCAATTAACAGGTAGTCAGCACGTTCTGGAGAGATTGGGTCTGGAAGTAATGGGGTATTACTCGGGCCAAGATCCCCAGAAAATACGACGATTTCACCATTGCTCAGTTGAATCTCAATATAGGATGAACCAAGAATATGGCCGGCATGCTGAAAGCGGGCTTTCAGTGGTCTTTTCCCCTCGGGGTCGATATTGAACCATTGGTTATAAGGTTGTGGGCGCAAAAGGCAATCTATTTGGTTGAGCACATACTGAACTTCTTTATTGCTCAACCCCAGTTGCAGCTTTAAACCATCTTCGAGCATAAGCGGCACCAGTTCTGCCGTTGCTTCGGTACAGTAAATCGGTTGATGGAAACCATGACCCACTAACCAAGGCACGCGACCTATATGGTCAATATGGGCATGAGTAAGGAGTAGGGCAGAAAGGTGCTCAATGGCAAAATCAATTTCTAGTGGTCTTTCATCTGCGCCTTGAAACAAGCCGCAATCAATCAGAATGGATTGACCCTCTACCGTGAGCTCATGGCATGAGCCAGTAACTGTGTGTTTACCGCCGTGGTGCACTATTTCCATCTCTGCCTCCAATTGACTATGGTTAACTGGTTGAGATTGTAAATGCGTCACTTATACCCAAGTGACTTCAATATGCAGGATTCAGAGCCTTGTCATTGACTTGAGTTCAAGGAAAACGACGCAGCGAAATAGATAACTATTTCCAAGTTGTTTGACGCCGAAATTGAGACTCTGACATGCTCCCGAAGGGCGAGTTGCCTTGACTCGCATACATCGTTAACGATTTTTGATTTAGAACCACTAAATCTTCAACTCGTTGCCTTGTCTGCAAGCCAAGGCATTCTCGCTGAACCAAGCACCTTGAGGTTACTTGGGTATATACCTTACTCAAGTGCCAATGAATTAACTGTGAGGCAGTAATTATTCTTGATGAGAAGTAATGTAAATAGAGTCGGGATTCTTACGAGGCGGTGTGGGTGCCGCGAGTAAAAGACTCGCGGCTAATATAGCTAGATTAATCGGATGATTCAGTTTGAGGGCGGGTAAAACCGCCGTAAAGATCGAGTCTACGATGGCGTAGGTTCGTTACTGAGCCTTCAGTGTTGAGTTGTTTTAGCTTGGTCAAATCCACATCAGCGAAGATGATCATTTCTGTGTTGGCGTTAGCCTCGGTTAAGGTGGCATCGTGAGGGAAGTAGATATCCGAAGGGGAGAATACCGCTGATTGCGCATATTGAATATCCACATTATCTACTCTTGGCAGGTTACCCACGCTGCCGCCGATTGCGACGTAACATTCGTTTTCAATCGCACGAGCTTGCGAGCAAATTCGAACGCGTTGGTAACCATTTTTGGTGTCGGTCCAAAACGGCACAAAAATAATTTGAGCGCCTTCTTCGGCCATCATACGTCCAAGTTCAGGGAATTCACTGTCGTAGCAAATCAGGATCCCCACTTTGCCGGCATCGGTTTCGAACACATGCACTTGATCGCCACCATCAATCACCCAATCTTTCTCCTCATGTGGGGTGATATGAATTTTAGATTGCGCGTTGATCTGTCCGTCACGTTGCAATAGATAAGCCACGTTATATAGCTTGCCGTCGCTTATTTCGGGCATACTGCCAGCGATGATGTTGATATTGTAGGTTACGGCCATTTGGGAAAAACGATTCTTAATTTCTTCGGTAAACTCGGCCAAAAAACGAATCGCTTCAACGGAGTTTTGTCCTTTTTGTAAGCCCATTAGTGGGGCATTAAAGAACTCAGGGAAGAGGGCAAAATCGGCTTTGTAGTTTGCCAGTGAAGAAACAAAAAACTCGGCTTGGTCGAGCAGATCTTCTAAGTCATGCATTGCACGCATTTGCCACTGAACCACACCAATTCGAACTAGTGTTTTCTCTACATCATGAATCGAATCAATGTCTTCCTCATAGAAAAAATTGTCCCACTCCAACAGCGTCGCGTAGCCTTGTGACGCGTCATCCTCCGGTAAGTAGCCGCGCATAATACGTTTAACATCAAAGCCATTAGCGAGCTGGAACGACAGAATAGGATCGTGGAGTTCGCGCCGTTGCACTTTCTCTATGTATTCGGTGACGCTTAACTCGTCGGCATGCTGGTGGTAATTGGGGATGCGTCCACCAGCCAAAATCGCTTTAAAGTTTTTGCTGCGGCACAGTTCTTTGCGCGCGTCGTACAAACGTCGACCTAATCTTAAGCCGCGATAGTCGGGATGCACAAACACATCCAAGCCATACATGGCATCACCAGTGACTTGGTTTTGAATCACGTTATTTTCGTTGATGATATCGGTATAGAGGTGCGGGAGAGAGAAGCGATTGTAGTTAACTTTAATCGTTAACGCGGCACCGACTATTTTACCGTTATCTTCGATGCATATTTGCCCATCAGGGAATTGGTGAATCAAATCCATAATGGTCAGGCGAGGCCAAGACCCACCGACATCATGAAATACAAGATCCATCAATGTCGCCAGTTCAGGATAATCCGTGGGTTCGATCGTACGCAGAGAAAGTTTTGGGGTGTTACCATCCATATTCCGTTATGTCCTTATTATTTCTCTATTAGTTACCTCAAGCTGAAGTTACTTGGGTATATCACTATTAGTCAGCATGCCAGATTTTAAGTATGGCAAATATATCAAGCACTCACAGTTTCAGTGGCTGGTGGTAAGGTTTTTGATTGGAGACGACAATAATTTTTCGCCGAATGTCGCTTGGCGCTCAAAGAAAAACCTCCCGTAGGAGGTTTGGATACTTGGTCAACAAAGTATGTCACCTTGTATTTAACGATCAGGCTTACACCAAATCTCGCATCAAGACTTCTAGCTCTTCATTGGCTTCTTCTACCAGCGTCGATAACTCTAGTGCATCCGAGATCGCTAAATGACAGCGCCAAGGTACTCTTTGTTCTTTGCCACACACTTCGATGCCGCCTTGATTTGATTGGAAAACGAGATCATCAAACTCAGTCATATGGCGTTGGTTTAACTCGATGATTTCTACTGCTAACTTTCCGGTTGGGTTAACTTCAAAATGTGCATGTAAGTTTGGACTGTTGGTTAAACAGTATTCTCTGTGAACAGCAATCATGATGACCTCCTTGCTCTCAGTAACAAGTGTAGGGAACGATGTTTTTATCTGACATGAAATAATCGTGAAGATTGATCCAAGGCAAAAGAGGGATAAATTTAACGAAATAGGGCGAAATTATGGCACGGTGTCACTGCTGGTTTTTCATCCCACTGTACAAGCATTTTATATTTGGTTATCCTCTTGCCTCTTGAGCTGACAAGCCCAAAAACGTTACTCACAATCACTGCATCGAGACAGCAGTTGATGAGCTGGTTAGCCATAACCAGCGCCTAATGGTTAGGCATGAGTCTTTCGCTCGGTATCTTAGTTTGTAAGTAGTTTTGAAACCTCTTTTATCACAACAAGAACGAACTCATTTATTACTTAGAGAATTGGCTCTAAGTGCTTTGTTACACCTTGAATTTCATCAGTTAGACAAAGGGCGACGCCTGAGTCTAGTCGATAAGAACTCGCTGTTTCGCTTGTGGCTAAAAAAACAAGCAACTTCGCAGCGATATAAGTTATTGAAGAAAAAAATCAAGGTATTAATCCAGCACTCAAAAGGGAATAGCTACGATCTGGAGAAGATGTTCCTTGAGCTGATTAACTACAGTGAAACCGTTTCTCTGACGCAGTTAGAGGAATATTTACTGTTGGTACGCTCAATTGAGAAAGATATCGGTTTGACCGTGTTGCTTTCTTCACCCCACGATGTCGACCTTGGGTATGGTGAAGGCAAACAGTTTATTTGTGTGTTGGCAACGGATCTTAATCGCCATTTCTCTGATGAAGGCAATATGCTGGCACCGATTACATTCCTAGTTCGCTCAAGCGTATATGAGCGTTCTGCTGTGCTGGCGAATGTTTACAAGTTTGGTCAGTTTAGCCATACCGTCTTATATGAAGACGACGACTTTTTGCGCTTTGAGCTGAAAAGCTAGGGCGTAGCACTTATCCATGCTTTGGCGGTTAAAATCAAAGGGCGAACCATTGGGTTCGCCCTTTTACGTTTGGCAGTATCGCCATTAACTTGTGCGCTTAAGGATCGAGCTCGACATGCAAATGATTGGCATGAAACAGAATGTCATAGTTGGTATTCATGGTGTTTCTCGCCAAGTTGGTGAGCGCCTGCTGGGCTTGTTGATAAGTGAGGGCACCTTGCGGCCAGTGAGCTGAGTTCCAAGATGGGTTGAGATCCACCGCGTCTCCAGTTTGATGGAAGCTATTAATGCTAGATGGACCCAGAGAGTCATTCCTTCTCGGGTTACGCCAACCTGATGTGACACGCAGTGGATAACCCCAAGCTTGGCGAATCGTTTGAGCGATGTGGACTGATTCGCCGATCACCGCATAAGTTGGGCCGTAATCCGAGTAGGTTGAGAACTCATCAAATGTGAAGTTTGTAATGCCTGCTGGGAAGTTAGCCGCGGTAATAATGCTGTCGCGAGTGGGAGTATTACGGGCAAAGTCAGGACGAAAATCGCGTTTATCGACGTACTCTTGGCGAATTTGGGATTTTACATCTTGGACTATTTCGACAGGGTCAGTCTCTTCGCCACCTGATAGCGCTTTGATTTGGTATTTCAGCTTATGAGATGCTGGGCTGGTTAGAGAGTCTAGCCCTTCATGCGTCAGCTCAATTGATTTTGAGTTTGTCCCGTCAACCCCGTTAGTCGTGCTCACACGATGGTTTTCTAACAGTTCAGTGATTTCGAACGCAATAGTGCTAGGGTCAATATGCTCGGGCACATTTAGGGTAACGATAAGCTGATTCTCACCATTCAAAGTGGTGAACACACCATCGTTCGGCAACACTTCGATAATCGAGAAATCGTCAATATCAAAAGTATGTGCGTTCCACCATCCTCGATGTGATAGCGTGCGGCTGTCATTAAAAATCAGACGAGAACCGACTTGGATAGATAGGTTCGCCGTAGTGGGGCCGTTACCATGATCGGAGTAGTAGTGAACGTCCGCTTTGTAGGTACCGGGAATGGGGTCAAGAAATGTAAATGTCTCCGGCCCATAGCCATCAGTATCATCGATATCTAGTCTTGCGCCTGGGATGCCGCTTAGACTGCCATACCACGCTTTATTACCGTTGGGATCGGTAATGTGCATATCCACATCAGTATCATTCGATGACCATGTCAATACGACGGTAATAGAGCGATTTTGCGTGGCGCTTTGTGCGGCTGCACGTGCGGTGGAGTCGATAGAGAACAACTGGACTTGCTGCCCTTCACGATTGATGATCTCAAGTGCCGGTATGGTGCCAGTATTGCCGAGAGCATCAGTCGCTCGCAGCTCAATACTGTTTGAACCGGGCAATAATGAGATGGTGTGGTCAAACTCACCATTTGCCGTCACTGAGATAAAAGAATCAAGGCCATTCAAGTTAAGTACTAACCGACCGTTTTCAAATGTCCCATTGGTATCGGCGACTGTGCCGACGAGCTTAAACACGTTATCTGAGACAACAAGCCCATCGGTGATTTCAGGCACTAACTCAATCAAAGGTGAAAGCGATGAGTCAACTCTTACGAGTTGCTCTGAAAGCTCTACGCTCGCTGTCGCCATATCAAAACTGACAAACTTTTCGTTGTAGCCCGGGATATAGAGTTTTACTTCGTTTTGACCGTTAGGGACATTTTCAATCACAAACGGTGAGAGTTGAGGTTGAAGCGCCCCGTTTAGATAAACGGACGCGCCTGAAGGGGTGGTATTCAACACCAGAGTTTGATCATCTTGTGGCTTTTTTACCGCAGCAATGAACCCACCATAAAACAGTTGGCTAATAGAGATTTCAAGCTGACTGCCTGTTAGCGAAGTGTGAGGGTAGACTTCCCAGCCGTTATCCCCAAGCGCAAGTACCAGTGGTTCTAAGCCAAGAGCGGCAACCTCTTCACTGTTGTAAGGTATTGCAGCGAGAGCGACGGGTGAAAAAGATTGCCCAATTGGCTGCAAGGTGATCGGAGCACCGACGGCTTGATAGCCTTGCGGAAGAATAGGCATATGCTCTGCGTCTGAGACGATACCAACCTCTAACTTAACGTCGGCAGGAATCTGCACGCTGCCAGCTTCAATAAGGAGGTTTGCGCCATATGCAGGATCTTGTGGGTCATCGACTGAAAGGTTAACGGGGGTGCTATCGTCTGCAGAATAGAGCGCTGAGACTCCTGACTCCAGCTGATAGGTGATTTTAAAACTGGTTTCACCATTGACGGTTCCGTTGAGGAGCGACTGCACGGTTAAGGTCGTTTCTCCTGGTGGTAACAGTAACCCAGCTAATGTAAAGGTGCCGTCTGTGGCAACCGGGGCTGTGATACTAGGAAATTGCTTATATTGAACTGAAGTGCCTTCTTTTACGCTCGAGACGGAGCCAGTAATGTTGAACATTCGCTCCTTAACGACGGAACCATCTTCAATATCTAGCGTGATGTAGTTGTAAAGACAACCACTTATCATCAAAGATATAAAAACGGCCATGACAAGATTGACACTCAGTCGCTTAAAGATAGGTAGATCTTTTTTCATCGTCATTCCTTTAACTATTATGCAACTCATATCATCCTTCATGTTACATAACGACAATTTCAAGTGAAACGTGAATAAAATAAATAGTCTAAATTCAGATGCTTATCTTGTTTCTGTCTCATTGTCGATTTTGTTGCAGATAAGTTTGCATCGAGATGAGTGAACGGTAGAGATGTTGAGCCGTGATCAGCCAGAAAGATGAACAGAGTGAAAAGCGAAGAAAATGAAAATTTCACTTTACTCTCAAATGAGAATGATTATCATTAATAAGGTTAAATCTCATAGGGAATGAAAATGAAATGAAGTTTAAGTTGTCGCTGTTGTCGGTACTGGCACTTCTTAGTGTAAGTGTGCCAGCGTTTGCTAAGTTTAAGGTTGTGACTACGTTTACTGTGATTCAGGATATTGCACAAAACGTAGCAGGGGATGCAGCCGAAGTGGTTTCAATTACCAAACCAGGAGCTGAAATTCATGGCTATCAGCCTACGCCAAAGGATATTGTTAAAGCACAAAAAGCCGATTTGGTAATCTGGAATGGGATGAATCTAGAACTGTGGTTTGAGAAGTTCTTTGATAATGTAAAAGACGTCCCGTCGATTGTGGTTACTGAAGGGATTAAGCCGATCTCCATTTACTCAGGTCCTTACACGGGTAAGCCCAATCCCCATGCGTGGATGTCTGCCTACAACGCGCTCATCTACGTCGATAATATTCGCGATGCTTTGGTGAAGTACGATCCGCAAAATGCCGATGAATATCGTGCGAATGCGAAACAGTATAAGTCACAAATCTTAGCCATTGATGCGAAAAATCGTGCGGCCTTTTCCGATATAGCGGCAAGCAGTAAGTGGCTTGTCACCAGTGAAGGGGCATTCAGTTACCTTGCTCATGATTACGGCTTTAAAGAAGCGTTTTTGTGGCCAATGAATGCTGATCAGCAAGGCACACCACAGCAAGTTAAAGCGCTGATTGATAAGGTGCGCGAAAACCAGATTCCAGTGGTGTTTAGTGAAAGTACAATTTCACCGAAACCTGCAAAACAAGTCGCGAAAGAAACCAATGCAAGTTATGGCGGTGTGCTTTATGTGGATTCATTGACGACCGCAGAGGGGGCCGTACCAACTTACCTCGATCTATTGCGTGTTACGACAGAGACGATCGCCGAAGGATTCACATTATGAGTAATTCAGTGAGCATTGTGGCAAACGATGTAGGTGTTGTGTATCGCAATGGACACAGTGCCATCAATAATGTCTCTTTCTCACTCGAACAGGGCACTATCTGTGCCCTAGTCGGGATCAATGGTGGGGGAAAATCGACGCTGTTTAAAGGCATTATGGGTTTGGTTGATTTAACGACTGGCTCAATTCAGTTGGCGGGTAAAAACGTCAAACAAGCATTAAAGCAAAACTTAGTCGCCTATGTGCCGCAGACAGAAGATATTGATTGGAACTTTCCCATTTTGACACGCGATGTTGTGATGCAGGGGCGTTATGGTTATATGGGATTTCTGCGTATCCCTAGTGGCAAAGATCATCTGGCAGTGGATGAGGCCATGGACAAAATGGGCATCGCCCATTTAGCGACTCGACAAATAGGGGAGTTGTCTGGCGGGCAAAAAAAACGGGTGTTCCTAGCTCGTGCCTTAGCGCAAAAAAGTAAGATCATTTTGCTTGATGAGCCCTTTACCGGTGTCGATTTCAATACTGAAAATGTCATCATGTCCTTACTGAAAGAACTGCAACAACAGGGGCATTTAATCCTTGTTTCGACTCACAATCTAGGCACAGTGCCGGACTACTGTAATCAAGTATTGTTTATCAATCGCACGATTATTGCCGCGGGTTCTACCGAAACGACTTTTAATCAAGAGAACCTCCATGCCACCTTTGGTGGTGCACTAAAACAAGTCGATATCGCCGGTAAAACACTGCATAAAGATGATGATGAGCGCAATATGCTGATCATTTCTGACCACGATAAACCAGCGGTTTTCTATGGTAAATCCAAATCAGACGCTGTGATTGTGAGAGATCAGAATACGGAGAACTCCCATCATGTTTGATCTTCTCTTAGAGCCATTTGCCTATCAATATATGACGAACGCTATGATTGCCGCCGCCTTGGTTGGTGGGGTCTGTGCTTTTCTATCAGCCTTTTTAGTGCTTAAAGGTTGGTCTTTGATGGGGGATGCCTTGTCCCATGCCGTTGTTCCTGGAGTCGCGGGGGCTTACGCTCTAGGGTTACCATTTTCTGTCGGGGCTTTTTTTTCTGGCTTTCTTGCGGCGGGAAGTATCTTTTTTATTAAGTCACTCTCGTCATTGCGTGAAGACGCGATAATCGGATTCGTTTTTACCACCTTCTTTGCTGCCGGCATGTTGATGATATCGCTCAATCCGACTTCGGTTGATGTGCAGACGATTATCTTTGGCAATATTTTGGCGGTTGATAGTGATGATTTACAGCAAATGCTGATCATCGGCAGTGTCTCTTTAGCCATTTTGTTTTTTATCTGGAAAGATTTGATGTTGCTGTTTTTTGATGAAAACCAAGCTGCATCGGTAGGGTTATCAGCAGGCAAACTAAAAGTGGTATTTTTCGCTTTATTGAGCGCCTGTACTGTCGCGTCTTTGCAGTTGGTTGGGGCTGTTTTAGTGATTGCTCTGGTCATTATTCCCGGAGCAACGGCTTATCTGCTCACTGACCGTTTTGGTGTTATGTTGACTCTTGCGACAGTGATTGGCGTGGTATCAGCTTTGTTTGGGACTTACTTAAGTTATTACGTTGACGGCGTGACGGGTGGGTTGATCGTGCTAACTCAAGCGGCAATTTTTATCATCGCGTTTTTGTTTGCGCCTAAATATGGGTTACTTAAAGCTCGCTATTCGATTCAAATCAAAAAGCAACCAACCGAGCAATGGAGAGAGCGTGATGTTTGAGTATTTTATTGAGCCGCTTAGCTACTCTTTTATGCAGCATGCTTTGTTTGCTGGTACAGCTGTCGCCATAGTATGTGCTGTGCTTTCTTGCTACTTGGTGCTTAAAGGTTGGGCACTAATGGGAGATGCGATCTCTCATGCAGTACTGCCTGGTGTTATTTTGGCATACGTACTTGCTCTACCTTTAAGTATCGGGGCTTTTATTTCTGGACTCAGTTGCGCTTTGTTAACAGGGTACGTGAAAGACAATAGCCGGATAAAAGAAGATACGGTGATGGGGATTGTGTTTTCCGCGTTGTTTGCGTTGGGAATTGTGTTGTTCGCTAAAATTGAAACTGAGCATCACTTAACGCATATTCTATTTGGCAATATGCTTGGTGTCGTGGCAGCAGACATGTGGCAAATCGTGATCACATCAGTCATTGTGACTTTGATTTTGACCGTGAAATACAAAGACTTTATGTTGTACTGCTTTGATAAAAGTCACGCTAAGGTCGCGGGGCTGAATGTCAAATTGCTGCACTACGGGTTACTGTCATTAATGGCGTTAGCCATCGTTGCCTCAATTCAAATTGTTGGCGTTATTATGGTGGTGGCGATGCTGATCGGCCCGGGCATCATCGCTTTAATGCTGACCAAACAGTTTGGATGGATGATGTTCACCGCTTGTGTGGTGTCTTTGGTGAGTACCTTTGCTGGTGTGATCATCAGTTACCATATTGATGGCGCAACCAGTTCATGTATTGTTTTGATTCAATCTGCGTTATTTATTGCGGCTTTGGCTTTTTCTAAGTGGAAAGATAAAGTCATTCAACGCCAATTAAGCCAAGTCGTTCAATAGGGATTACAGAAGCGAAGATGGCAAGTTGCATCACAGTAAAGCGTTAATACCAGTCAGTGATTGGCATTAACGCTATATCATTCATCTGCACCAATGACGTTAATTGCCCGCAAAGGCTTTGAAGGTTTTACCATTCTCAATACCTAATGCACTGCGTAGGTAAAACTGCGCAACGTCTTTGGCATCAATTGAATGAAAGCCAGGGAAATAGTCGCCATAGACAGCCAGTGATTCTGTCACCACTGTTGGGCTAACGGCATTAACGCGAATACCACGTGGCAGTTCGTGGGATACCGCGCTAACAAAATGCTCAAGAGCGCCATTCAGTGTTGCAGCACTAACCCCATAGGCAATTGGGTAATCGGCGATGATGCCGCTGGTTAAAGTAATGCTGCCGTTGTCATTTAAGTAGTTAAGCGCGATTTGGCTGAGGTTAACTTGACCCATTAGGCGACTGTTAATACCGACATCCCATTCTTCACGGCTAATTTGTTCAAAGGTATTGAAGGCCACATCGCCAGCGGCACAAATGATGCCATCCACTTTGCCCACTTTATCTAATGCTGCGTGAATCGAGTTCACATCTGCAATATCGATTTGTACATCACCACTGTTTTTCCCTGCGGTGATCACTTGATGGTTGTGGGTAAGAGCCTTTGTAATTTCCGAACCGATAGTACCCGCTGCGCCAATAACTAAAATTTTCATAATTTCTCTCCGTTGTGTTTACGTTTTGTATCTTATTCCCTTGAGTGTTGCGGAAAAACCACACAAAATGAGCGCACTGTTTACTAAATGGTGTTAATCATGAACCTTACTTATCTACAGACTTTTTTGACGGTGGCGCAAGAAGGCAGCTTTACCAAGGCCGCGGAGGAATTGGATGTTTCCAAAGGTTTGGTGTCACGCCATATTCAGCGATTAGAAAGTTCACTAAACAGTAAATTGTTCCATCGCACTACGCGCTCAATTAATTTGACGGAGTCAGGGCGTGATTTACTGACCCGCGCGCAACAGATCCAGCTATTAGCCACCGAAGCGGAAATGCGTGTGCGAGATATGGCGCAGGAGGTAAGTGGCGAGCTGCGTATTACCGCGCCGTTAGAGTTTGGCCGTTCCTTGTGCCAAAGCGTGATCCCCAATTATTGCCAACAGAACCCCAAAGTTGAGGTGATTTGCGATTTTGGCCCCGGAAAAAAGCGCATTGAGCTAGGTGAGTTTGATGTGGCGATTCGTGCCTTTGACGCACTGCCGGATGATGTGGTGGCGAAAGATCTCGGCTATATGCGCAATGTGTTGGTGGCGGCGCCTGCCTACCTAGACTCTGTAGAGCCGATTACGATAGACAACCTTGAACAGCAGTTCTTTATTCTCAATAGCCAAAACGAGCGCTGGAATCACCTGCAATTGGTGCGAGAGGATGAAGCGCTATTTAAGCAAGTGATTGGTAATCTTCGCGCCAATACCTATACAGCGATTTTATCTTTAGCTCAGCAAGGCATGGGGCTTGCCTGTGTGCCGTTTATGCATGCAGAGAGTATGATCAAGCGAGGTGAGCTGGTGGAGGTGTTGCCAGAGTGGTCGGTGAAATCTCATAAGCTCAGTTTGATTTACGCCCAGCGTAGAATCACGCCCTCAAAGTTGGTGAAGTTTAATCAAGCGGTAATTGAGTGGCTGCGGGCAAACCCGAGGTATCTGATTTAGGATCAGCAATATAATCTGCCAAGTATTTACTCAGGACTTGGCAGAATAGATAACTCGCCACTTAACGTTGGTATTGGTACAAGTTATTGAGCATGTCATAGAGTTCCATGGTTTGTTTGAACTCGAACCCGACAGCCTGAAGCAGTTTATTTGATCTCAGATTGTCTGGCAGGGTAACCGCAAGCACGGTATCCAATTGACATACATTCATCGTGGCAGCCAGTGTTTGCGCTGCTGCTTCGCGTGCATAGCCTTTGCCTGCAAACTCATCTAGAAACGCATAGCCCAAATCAGGAAACTCAAGCTCATCCCGTTTTAGTACTCCACACATGCCAATGGGAGTCTGGCACTCTTTGAGCATCACCAAGCTAAGACCAAAGCCATGCTTAACGTAGCTCGCCATCGGCCCTTGTTTTAGGTAGTTGATCGCGTCTTCTTCGGTGCGGACATTCTTATCCGCGATATAGCGAATAAAAGAATCTTGATTCAGTAAGCGCACAATAAATTCGGCGTCGCTCAACTCAAAATGACGAACAATCAGCCTTTCTGTTTCACATACCACAGTCATGTGAGTTTCCTAAAAGATGGAGAGAAGCGAAGATTATAAGCGCATGCAAGGCGGTGGGGTAGGTGCGAAAATCAATGAAGGGGTTTTACTAGGTGAAATATTGACTACTGGTTTGGTAGCTATTAAGTCTTCAATGTTCATCGAAGTAGTTATAACTATTGGCTTAAACGCCGAACGGTAATCAATACTGATGCAGTAAGACTTTGCAGCTTGGTTAGCGAGGCTTACGCCGTAAGCAATGGCTCAGCGGGAGCAAGAACCAAAGAATCGCTCCAGAAAGGCTTCACAAGAACGTATTGAACTTAGGTCGTCAGTTTGCGGTTACCAGGCCAAATGAAGTCTGGGTGGGCGATGTTCCGTATATTTGGACAGGTAGTCGGTGGATGTATTTAGCGGTTGTTTTCGATTTTTTTGCCCGTAAAGTGATTGGTTGGTCGAGTCGTTATCTCCTGATTCTAGGTTAACAGGCAAAGCTCTCTCGATGGCTTATGAGTCTCGTGGTAAGCCTAAAGGTGTCATGTTCCACTGCGATCAAGGTAGTCACTATACCAGTCGTAAATACCGCCAATTATTGTGGCGTTTTCCAAATAATACAGAGTTTATCTCGCCGAGGAAAATGCTGGGATAATGCACCGATGGAGCGTTTCTTTAGAAGTCTGATAACGTAATGGGTGCCAACGGTAGGTTATCGTAGCTTTGCTGAGGCTCAACAAGAAATCACTCGCAACATCACTGGATATTACTGCCAAATCAGACCACATCAGTATAACGATGGTCTAAGTCCCAATGAGTCAGAGAGACTATATTGGGAAAACTCTAAAGCCGTGGCCAATTTTAGTTGACCACTACAATTGATATTGATTATGAATGTCGGAAAATTTTTGGTCATACGCAACAAAGGTGATAGTCTCGTTGGTGAATAATATATCCATAAAAAACATGAGAGTACGATGATGTTAAGTAAGCAGTCTGACACTCGTTATATAGATGCTGCTCCCTATGCTTCAGCACTTATTGAGGGACATCGAGACTTTGGCTACAGTCTCAAAACTGCTTTGGCTGATATTATAGATAACTCCATTTCGGCGGGGGCTGATCGAGTTCGTCTTGTGGTTGATACTATTTCAAATTCTCCATCAGTTGCCATCGCTGACAATGGCAGAGGCATGAGTGAAAGTGAATTATTTGAAGCAATGAGATTAGGTAGTAAAAATCCCACGTTTGACAGGTTGCCTTCGGAACTCGGGCGCTTTGGCTTAGGTCTAAAAAGTGCAAGTTTTTCTCAGTGTCGTTCACTTACTGTCATAACTAGGCAAGATGGAATTACATCATGTGCTCGCTGGGATTTAGATCTAGTAGCCGAAACAAATGCATGGACATTAGAGCTGATTGAAGATTATGAAGGTGAGTTAGGCTATGACTTGCTCGATGAGATTGGAACGGTTGTTATTTGGAAAAAATTAGATCGATTAGTCGGCGAAATTGATACACCAGGGAAAAAAACTGAGTATATGAATGCAGAGTTCTCTCTCGCTGAGAGACATTTAAGGCTTACTTTTCATCGATTTTTAGAAGCTCCTAAGTCGCAGTTTCAAATAAGTATCAATAATCGACAATTAACCCCGTTGGACCCAATGGCTTCTTTTCATCCATCGACTCAGAAGGATCCGGACGATAACATTCGTTTATCTAATGGCCATGTTCGTATACGCAGTTATACCATTCCGCACTACAAAAAAATGAGTCAACATGAATGGGACGAGCTTGGTGGACCAGAAGGCCACCTAAAATCCCAAGGACTATATATCTATAGAGAAAATAGATTAATTATTGCAGGTAGCTGGCTGGGGCTTGCTAAGCAAACTGAACTAACAAAATTGAGTAGAATAGCCATCGACATACCTAACACGATGGATGCGCAATGGAAAATTGATGTAAAGAAATCTTCGGCGCAGCTTCCTCAACCGGTTCGAGAGCGACTCAAGCGAATCATAGAGCGTTTCGTTGGGTCCTCTAAAAGAACATATCGAAGTCGGGGGAAAAGGCTAGTTGAAGGCACGATGCATCCTATTTGGAATCGAGTCCAAGTTGAGGGTCGAATACACTTCAAACCCAATTCAGAACATCCAGTATTTCAATCTTATTCAAATTGTTTACCTCATGAATTGAAAGAAGGGTTTGAACGCTGTATTAGGTTACTTGGTGCTGGCTTACCTATTGATGCGCTTCATGCCGAACTGGTAGGTAACGCGGAGTCAATTGTTGCAATGCAGACTTCTGAATCCGATTTGAATCAAGTTGTGGTTGACCTTACTGATGCACTGCTTGTTAGCAATGTTACTCCGGATAGAATCAAAGATGTTCTTCAAAATTATCCATTATTGCAATCAAACTGGGAACTTTCAGAACGACTAGTTGCAAATTATCTCAAGGAAAAAGGCTTATGAGCAGCAGGCAGCAAGTATTAGATATGGTAGAAGCAGGACTATACAGTCAACCTCGTAAATCAGAGGATGAGCTGAGAAGTTTGGTTAAGAATATTGCTAAAGTAGTAGATAGTAATTTAGATGACACAGTGATCGAGGAAATAGCTCGTGAGATTGAGTCAAAACAAGGGATAAAAGTTGGCCTCGGTGCAATAGTTGATAATGTCAAGTTTAAGCCTTGGTTAGACGATGCAAAATCAGAAATAGACCCCTTCTACTGGAAAAGATATGAGAAACTCCTGCTAAATAATGGATTGCCTAGAGATGTTATTACAGGTACGGATATTGTTACAGACAAGATACTTGGCCGATTAGGGAACCCCCAAGAATATTCCTCATGGGATCGTAGAGGTATGGTTGTTGGTCACGTACAAAGTGGCAAAACACTGAATTATACAAGTTTGATCTGCAAGGCGGCTGATGCAGGATATCGCCTAATAATCGTTGTAGCAGGTATACATAATAACCTTCGTAATCAAACTCAAATTCGAATCGATGAAGGATTCATAGGTCGGGATACTGGAAAAAACTCTGATAAGAAAGCTGGAAATGCTAAGCATGTTATCGGTGTTGGACATTTTGATTCGAATAGAACTCCTGTTAGTCTGACGAATACGTCCAGAGACTTTAATAAACCTACCGCATCAACAAATACCAGTGAAATAGACTCGTATAGAGTGCCAGTCGTTTTAGTTATTAAAAAGAATCACCGAACGCTTGAAAATCTTCTTGAGTGGCTTAAGGACAACAGCGCTCGTGGTGATAAAGAAATGATCGACCAGCCAATGCTACTCATCGATGATGAGGCTGATAACGCATCAATCAACACTAAATACAGTGATAAATTGGTAACCAAGATAAATGGGCAAATACGCGACCTCTTAAAAATGTTTCATCGTAGTTGCTACGTGGGTTATACAGCGACTCCGTTTGCGAATATTTTCATTGATCCGGATGAGAACCACGATGTACACAAAGAGGACCTATTCCCTAAAGATTTCATTATCGGTCTCGATGCCCCAACTAACTACTTTGGTCCAAAGAAAATCTTTATCGATGGCCTGCCTGATGACAAAGAGCCAGTTTGGTTAAGAAGTATTTCGGATAATGAAGACCTTCTACCGATAAAGCATAAGATTGGTCATGAGGTCTATCAGTTACCCGACTCGCTGATGTTTGCTTTGCGTACTTTTCTATTATCGCGAGCCATTAGAAATTTAAGAGGTCAATCAAGCTCACATTGTTCAATGCTGGTTAATGCTAGTCGATTCACTCGAATACAAAGTCAGTTAAAAAATCGATTGCATGAGGCGCTAGAAAGAATTCAAAACTCTTTGAGATTAAACTCATCTTTAACCACGGCGTTGAAGGACCCAGAAATCAAAGCTTTGTTTGAAGTCTGGGAAGCAGAGTATCAAGACATTGAGTTTGAGTGGAGTGAGATACAAAAAACTATTTTTGATGCAATTGCTTCCGCCAAAGTTGTAGAAGTTAACAGTAGAGCAAATGAGCTAGATTACTCGAATTCAGGTGATAGAGGACAAACTGTCATTGCTGTCGGTGGTTTCTCTCTCTCGCGAGGGTTGACTCTAGAGGGGCTTACAGTTACTTGGTTCCTGCGCAATACCATGATGTACGATACCTTAATGCAAATGGGACGATGGTTTGGCTATCGAAATGGATATGAAGATCTGTGTCGAATTTGGATGCCCGATGATGCTATAGATTGGTACGCCTTTATCGCCAACGCAGCTGAAGAGCTTCATGATGAACTCAAAGCAATGGATCAGGCTAAAGCGGCTCCTGAAGATTTCGGGCTTGCAGTCCGCAGTCACCCTGCATCATTGTTGGTTACCGCAAAAAATAAGATGGGATCAGGCCTCGAAGTTACTACTTTTGTTGGTCTTTCAAATAGATTTATAGAAACCGCCAAGGTAAGTGTCGATTCTACAAAGTTAGATTCGAATTTAGCCATAGCTAAAAAGCTTGTTTCTAATTTGAAAAAAGCCACTTTCACGATTGAAGATACTCAATGGGGGTTATTGCTTCGTGATGTGCCAATCCAATATATCGATGAGTTCCTAGCGGGTTGGAGCAATACACCTGAGAGTGTGATTACTGAAACTGGGCCAGTAAGAAGCTATCTCAGCGCACGAAAAGAAGATGAGTTGGCTCTATGGGACTTGCTAATCCCAAGTCTACAAAAAGGAGATGAAGACAATACGCTAGGGGTTAGTATCATTCCTACAAACCGTTCTATTAATCTAGATGATCTAGCAGATGGGTATATGTCCTTTAGTGGTAAAAAAATGAGGGTTGCATCTAGAGGTATCGAAAAAGCGGGTGTTGAGCCAAGTAAGGCGAAAGTTGCTGAAAACTCTTATGATAAGAATGGTAACTACCCAGACTCAATTTATCGGCAAGTACGAGATAAACCATTATTTATTCTGCATTTTGTTAAACCAAAAGCACCAAAAAGCAAAGAAGGTGATAGTAGAGTGGCTTTGATTCCGAGTTACCCTGTCGTTGCCTGGGGGATCAGCCTTCCAGTTTCAAAAAAAGCATCGGAGAAAGTTGCTTATATCGTTAACACACAACGTTACAAAGAACTCTACGGTGAAGATGATATCGATGAGGAATATGAGGCTGAATTGAATGGATAATTCACCATGGAAGGAGCTAGATCTCAGCAATGCAAGAAGAGTTAACCATAACGGCCAGTATGATTTTTTTTGGGTTGTTGTAGAGGACAATCAGCCAGCGCTTATGCTTAGATTGCCAATTGAGCCAATTAGTAAGCCCAAGCTTCCTGAACTCAAAAATCTCATTGCCAACTTCAGGATAATATCTGGTCGATGGGCATTTGTTCTTGCCCTTAAAGAAAATAGCCAAGCGGAGCTTTTTGAAACTCTCTGCAGAGATGTCGTTGAGTCAGGTGAGAAGGCTTCCGACCTAGATGAAGCCCTTTCTAGGGCGATACAGCGGACTAAAAGGTGGCATTATCTTTTACGTTCAGGACGCTCAGAAGGTCTCACTATTGAAGAGCAACGTGGTTTAATAGGTGAATTAGCCTTTCTCCGAGAGCTCGCGACCAGTTTTGGTTCTGAAGTGGCAATTGAAGCATGGAAGGGACCTTCTGGGGCTCCAAAAGACTTTGAGTTAATTGGATGCTGTATTGAAGTTAAAACGCGAAGAACTGCAGCAACACCTTCAATTTTTATTTCATCAGCAGACCAGCTAGCTGTCTGTGATGGTGGGCGTTTATTTCTTAGTGTTACTAATGTCGAATCTGCAATTGTACCAGAAGGTATGACACTGCATGACCATGTAGCGTTAACCGAGGCTTTATTTCAGGAAGATTGTAGTACCTATACGAAGTGGGAAGATGCAATCTACTCAACAGGTTATGACCCATTAAATACGTACGATGATCGCCGTTGGCTGATAAGGTCCACCACTCATTATGAAGTAGTTGAAGGTTTTCCTCGTGTTAATTGCCCACTACCACAAGGCGTGCAGAACGTAAGATATTCTATTTCTTTAGATGCCTGTGAGCCTTTTAAAATAAATGACAATACCGTTAATTACCTCCAAGAGTTTATATAGACATGACAGAGCTTGAAGATTTCAACGTTCAGTTTATCGCTGATGTACAAGGTGATGCTGATGCCTTGGGGCTGGTAACGGTAGAGGCATTCTTTGAAAAGGTTGGTGACTTATTGACTGAGTCAGGCGAAGTAGAAAGCGCCAATCGAGCTTTTTATGAAGGTTTATACTCTCGTGGGCCAGCGCAAATTGATGGATACGGTGGTGATCCAAGGGAAAATGAAGGCATATTGAGCCTTATACTGTGTGATTTTACTTTAGATAAAGGTATTCGCCTTTTACACAAGGAGCATATTCAACGTTTATCGCAAAAACTTTTTAGGTTTCTGAATGCCAGTCTTGATGATCGGTTCCGGGAAATGCTGGAAGAAACTAGCCCTGGATTTGGTGTGGCTGATTTGATCAAAGCAACTTGGAGTAGCGTTGAAAAAGTTAAATTGATTATAGCGACCAATGGAGATTATAGAGCTAGAACAGATGCTACTAGCCTTGGTGTTATTGATGAAAGACCAATTACATTGAGCATCTGGGATATCAAACGTCTGCGGCGCTTTATGGAGCAAGGACTTGTCAGGGCTGATTCAGTTATCAACTTTAAAGACGACTTTGGAGGTGGTATTCCGATATTGAAAGCATCTGGTGGAAGTAATGCTCTAGAGAGTTATTTAGCCGTTATCCCGGGAAAGCAGCTTGCTGAAATTTATGACAAATGGGGGCCAAGACTACTTGAGTCTAACGTAAGAAGCTTTCTGCAGGCTCGGGGTAAAGTGAATAAGGGTATCCGTGACACCATTCGGGATGAGCCTCATATGTTTTTCCCTTATAACAATGGGTTAAGCGCTACGGCTGATAGTCTAGAAGTAGATAAGACAAGCTCAGGTTATGAATTGATTAGTGTGAACAACCTTCAAATAGTGAATGGTGGTCAAACTACGGCGTCGCTATTTGCGGCCAGTAAGATGCATAAAGAACAAATACAGCAAGTATTTGTGCAAATGAAATTAACTATAACCCCAAAAGAATGCGCTGAAGAGGTTGTTCCTAGAATTTCTGAATATGCCAATAGTCAGAATAAGGTAAATGCAGCGGATTTCTTTGCTAATCATCCATTTCATATACGTATTGAGGAATTATCTCGACGCATTTTAGCTCCATCAGGCACAGATAGTTATCGAGAAACGAAGTGGTTCTATGAACGAGCTAGAGGTCAATTCGCAGACGAAAGAAGCCGAAGAACGCAAACGGAGCGTAAGAAGTTCGATGCTGAATATCCTCGGGGGCAGTTTTTTGTAAAAACAGAACTTGCGAAATATGAAAACACTTGGGCATGCTTACCGCATATTGTGAGCCTAGGTGCACAAAAGAATTTTTCAGAGTTTGCGAAAGCAATAGGTAAAAACTGGGGCGCAGAGGGAACTGCTTTTAATGATATTTGGTTTAAAAGATTGATAGCTAAAGCGATCATATTCAGAACAACAGAAAAGCTCGTGTCAAATGCCGAATGGTATGAAGGAGGCTATCGAGCCAATATTGTCACATATTCAATTGCAAAACTTGTTAATGATGCCAAGAGTTTAGGCATGGTCATAGATCTTGACCTCATATGGAAAATACAATCGGTTCCAGAAGATTTAAAGGCTTCCATTCTTTTGTCTGGTGAGCTAGCACAGAAGGTTATAACAACGCCACCTGAGGGCATTAAAAACTATAGTGAATGGGCAAAGAAACCCCTTTGTTGGCAAAGGCTTGTTGAAAGTAAATTGCCGCTGAGTAACTCGTTTAAGAGAGTCATAATATCTTCTGAATTAGCTGATGAAAATGTTCGGGAAGCAAAGGCTGAAAATGCCTTAGATAACTCAATTAATGTTGAAGTTGAGGTGTATAACCTAGGCGCTAAGTTTTGGGAGAGTGCTAAGAATTGGGCAAAAGAGCGTGGTATGCTGACTCCTAGAGAAAATAGCATTATTGAAATTTGCTCGGCTATCCCCAGAAAAATGCCATCGTCGAAACAATGTGAAATTGCATTTGAAGCGCTTAAGAAGCTGCAGGCAGAAGGTTTTCACGTATAACAAGTTTCCATCAGCAGTCATCAAATTTGAGTGAGTGCATAGAACATAAATCTGTTTTTCTAAAGTAATCTGTTGCCCGTTAATTTTAGCCTGGTATGATTGCCAGGCATTTTTATTGGTGGTAATAGTTAAATGATGGCAGGTGAAATTCTTGTAATTGATCTCTTTGCTGGGCCCGGCGGGTTAGGAGAGGGGATATCTTCAGTCGCAGACGAGAGTGGAAACTCTCCATTCAAAATCGGTATATCTGTAGAAAAAGAGCCATCTGCGCATAAAACATTAACAACGCGAGCTTTCTATCGCAGAATAAAAGCTCTGGATGGTGGTTTAGATAGCTACTTCAGGTACGTTCGCGGGGAGCTAACCCGTGAAGAATTATTCTGTTTGTATCCAGAACATGCTCAAGAGGCAAGTAACGAAACATTAGAACAGCCTAGAGCGCTTGGTGACGATAATGAACTAATTCACGACCGCATTCGAGAACTATTGGCAACTCATATAGGGCCCAAGGTTGTCATTGGTGGACCTCCTTGCCAAGCCTATTCGCTAGCTGGTCGCTCTCGCAATGCGGGAAATAAGGATTATAAGGCTGAAGACGACCATCGAAATTTCCTATACAAGGAATACCTTAAAGTGCTTTCCATTGCGCAGCCAGATGTGTTTGTGATGGAAAATGTACGCGGTATTTTATCTGCCAAAATTAACGGTAAGGTTATGTTTCCTCAAATATTGGAAGATCTGAGGAACCCTAGCAAGGTAACGAGCTCGCGCGATGTAACCCAATATAGAGTTTTTTCGCTTGTTGTAGAGGCTAAAAATCCAAAGGATCCAAAATATGATGACTCCTCTGATTTTCTTATTCGTTCTGAGCAATATGGAGTGCCCCAAGCTCGTCATAGAGTAATTCTGTTGGGTGTCCGTCAAGATATAAACCGTATACCAGCAACTATTGCTCCAATTGCAGAAACCGTCACTGTTCAACAAGTACTATCAGATTTACCTCCTCTCAGAAGTGGCTTTTCTAAGCAGAAAGATGTTCAGAAGGACTGGGAGAAGCAAATTCGATTAAACGCTAAAAAGCTAAAGCGTATATTGGCAACAAAATTTGATAGAGAAGTTGTGGATAATTTAGATCTAGAGCCTTTGCTTGGGCTTGAGCGCCAAAGCTGTCTATTTATGGAAAAAGAGCACAACATCCCGCCACATTTAGAAAGCTGGTATTTATATAACCATCCCGGCTGTGTGCTAAACCATGCAACTCGCGGACATATGACATCTGATTTACTTCGTTATGCCTTCAGTGCTGCGTTTACAAAGTTAAGTGGTGGCATTTCTCCTAAAGCGAGAGATTTCCCTGCAGAACTTGCACCTGAGCACGAAAACTGGGATAGCGGTTCACATGCGGATCGTTTTCGTACCCAAGCCGCAAATAAATGTGCAACGACAGTGACTAGCCATATATCTAAAGATGGTCACTACTTCATTCATTATGACCCACAGCAATGTAGAAGCTTGACTGTTAGAGAAGCTGCTCGTTTACAAACTTTTCCAGATAACTATTTGTTCGAAGGTAATAGAACACAGCAATATGTTCAGGTAGGAAATGCTGTCCCACCATATTTAGCAAATCAGATAGGTAAGATAGTGTTAGGTATATTGGACGTAGATCAAGTCTGAATTTGTACTAAATATATATCGGAATTGTTTTATTGTAGAGAAGGTGACGAGTAGCTAAGAAACCTGCTATAGCTTTTTTGATTGACGCTGGTTTTCTTTTAGTAAATATCTACCAACGGTTATAGTGTAGTTTTAAGCTAAATTTTTATTCTGTTCATACAGAAAACCACGATTTTATCCGTGGATGAATGCCAATTCTAAAACTACAGCGTTAGCTGTTTGTAATTTTGGTCAGCGCTTTAGCGTTGTAACCAGTAAGTACCCCGGGCATGCCCGGGGGTATCTACTTCCACGTGCTAAGGAGTTTTTAAGTACAAAAAACTCCTGTCTCCTATTATAGTGAGTTGGTGGAATCTATGTGCTAGATTGCTTTTAACTGCCTAGTCCCAGTCACTGAGAGGTTGCCTTGGGCTGCCTCTTCTATATGCCCGCTCCACCAGCACATCATTGGTTTTCTGCGTTCTAGATAGTCAGTACGGTTGTATGCGCTACGGACTTGATTATCATCGACGTGAGCCAATGCCGACTCAACTAAGTCAGGATCAAAGCCTTGCTCGTTGAGTGTTGTACTCGCTAGTGAGCGTAAGCCGTGGCTAACCAGTCGACCAGCAAACCCCATACGTTTCAGTGCCATATTCGCTGTTTGGCTATTGCAGGGCTTCTTAGGGTCTCTATCTGACGGAAAAACAAAATCACGATGACCGCTTATCGGCTTCATTACTTCTAATAGTGCCAGCATCTGCTCAGTGAGCGGGATGCGATGCTCTCTTCTTTTTTTCATTCTCTCAGCGGGAATGGTCCAAACTTTCTCTTCCCAATCAACTTCATCCCATCGAGCACCAGATGCTTCCGCAGGGCGTGTCATTGTATGCAGTTGCCACTCAATTAAACAACGCGTAGTTCGCTTGATACTGGCATTGGCAATCGCGCCCATTAGTTCAGGCAGCTCTGCGGGTGCCAGAGCCGCCATATTTTCTTTTTTGGGCTTTTTGAACGCAGCGCGAATGCCTGAGAGTGGGTTAGCTTGAATAAGCCCACAGTTCGTCGCGAAGTTCATCACTTCATTGAGTCTTTGAGCTAAGCGCTTAACGGTTTCTAAACTTCCTTTGGCTTCTATTGGTTTTAGGAGCTCAATGATTTCTGGTGCCGTAATCGTTTTAACTGGTTTATCTGCAATATGCGGGAAGATATGCAAATCAAATGATCGCCAAATATCGACGGCATAATCCGGTGTAACCGAGTCTTTTTTGATTTCAAACCATTTAGTAGTGACATTCAAGAATGTGTGCTCGTGAATTTCTTTATGGGCTTGTTGTTGTCTTTTTCGTTCTTCTTGAGGATCAATACCTTGTGCGATCAGCTCTTTTGCTAAAAGAGAGCTTTTTCTTGCTTGTACAAGAGAAATGTCAGGATATCTACCTAGGCTTAGGTTGGCGCGCTTTCCACTTATAGGGCGATAGTAATTGAGTTGCCACTGTTTCGAACCACTAGGTAAAACTCGTAGTTTCAATCCTTGACCATCTACTAGGTAATACTCTTTTTCTTTCGGCTTAGCGTTTTTGACTTCCGTAGCGGATAGCTGTTTTGTCTGTCTCGGCATGTTTAGGAACCAAAAGTTAGGAACATAAATCCTAGGTTCCTACAACGGTTCCTAAAAGTCAAAGATGTCATGAAACACTCTGGAACCTTAATGGATGCTAAGTTATTGATTTTTGGTTCTTACAGGTATAAAAAAAGACGTCCTGGGACGTCTTAATTCAATGAATTGGTGGAGCTGGCGGGAGTTGAACCCGCGTCCGAAAACCTTTCATCATTGGTACTACATGCTTAGTCGATCTTTAATTTCACCACCGACCTGCGAACCGACACGCTAGTTGATGGCTATCCTGAATTATAATTCGTCGTTCATCTCTCAGGCGGGAGAATCCGGACTAGCGCGTTTGGGTTTGATCCCTCGTAATTCCCCGTCTTACGTGCGGAAGCTAGGGCGAGAGAGCTCTGAGCAGGTTATTAAGCTGCTAGTGCGTAGTTTTCGTCGTTTGCGACTATTTTTTTGCGGTTTGTTAACGAGGCCTACCGCACCTCGGCATGCACCTCAGACTTCTGAATTCCCGTCGAATCCTAAATCAGCCCCAAGTGTTCGAAGCATAGTACCAGAAAAGCTAGACCTGTCTAGTACTCTACCTCTTAAGTGGTCAAGATTAGCGCAATCCGCTCTTCATTACGCGCGCTTTTTCACGAGCCCAATCTTTTTCTTTAAGATCAGTACGTTTATCGTGCAGTTTCTTACCTTTTGCTACACCAATCTTAATCTTCACCCAAGAGCGAGACCAATAGAGTGATAGGGCAGCAAGTGTCATACCTTCACGGTTGATTCGACCAAATAAGTTGTCGAGTTCGCGACGGCTCATTAGTAGTTTACGCACGCGTGTCGGGTTTGCGACAACGTGAGTCGATGCTTGATTAAGAGGAGTGATTGTCATGCCGCTGATAAAGGCTTCTCCGTCACGCATAAACACATAGCTTTCTGCGATATTGGCTTTGCCTTGGCGTAGGGCTTTCACTTCCCAGCCTTGTAGCTCCAAGCCAGCTTCAATTTCATCGTCAATGAAGTATTCGTGGCGAGCTTTCTTGTTAAGCGCGATAGTATTGCTACCCGCTTTTTGTTTTGAATTTTTCTTTGCCATAATGGCGACATTATACGGTGCGTAGTGGGGTTAGCAAATCCCTTTATTTGCGCTCAAGGCAAATAAAAGTAAAATTGCTTAGAGCTTAACGCTCAATTGTTCGTGAAGTAGGAGAATATATGAAGCAAGTCACTCGTTCTGCGTTGGTGTCCTTTAGTGCTGAGCAGATGTTTGATCTGGTTAATGATGTTGCCCGTTATCCAGAATTTTTACCTGGATGTTCAGGATCGCGTATTCTAGAGGCGAGTGCATCAGGCATGGTTGCTTCGGTTGATGTTTCAAAAGCGGGGATCAGCAAAACGTTTACCACTTCGAATGAACTCGTCGCGGGTGAAGCAATTTTAATGAACCTTGTGGATGGTCCATTTAAAACCCTAAAGGGCGGTTGGTTCTTTACTGCTCTTGATGAACAAGCGTGTAAAGTTGAGCTAAAACTGGAATTTGAGTTTTCCAGCAAGATGATTGAACTCGCTTTCGGCAAAATTTTTAATGAGTTGACCAGTAATATGGTAAACGCTTTTACCAAACGCGCGAAACAGGTGTACGAGTGTTATGAGTATTGAGTCGGATATGATCCATGTTGAGGTAGTGTACGCACTGCCAAATGAGCAACGTGTATTCACTCTTGTGGTAAACAAAGCAATGACAGCCGAAGAGATTATTGCCCAGTCAGGCGTGCTTGAGCTTTACCCAGAGATTGATCTGAAAGTAAACAAAATTGGTGTCTATAGCCGAAATGTGCGTTTAGATGCGACGGTACGCGATGGCGATCGAATTGAAATTTATCGCCCATTATTGGCTGATCCGAAAGAGATTCGTCGTAAACGAGCGGAACAGGCCAAAGCAGCGGGTTCTGCAGACCCTGTGACAGGCGGTAAGCCAAATACCCTGCGTAAAACAGACTAACTGTGTTTTGGGTGGTACAAATAAAACAAAGGCTCGCATTGTGCGAGCCTTTTTAATGTTTCAATATTAGTTAATACTCTCGTAGAAAGATTCACTAATAGGGTAATCACCAGTCACTTCAACTAGGCGTCCTTGGTCATCGAAGCTCACAATCAAATCTCGTTGGATTGATGCGTTATGCCCTTCGGTGTGATGGTAGATGTAATACCAAGTATTTGGGTATCCGTTTTCTACTAGCATCGGTGAGCCCATCACAAAGCGAACTTGCTCTTTGCTCATACCAAACTTTAACTTGTTTACCGCTTCTTGCTCAATGTAGTTGCCTTGGTTGATATCAATGCGATAAACCAATTTTTCTAACAGTGAACAACCCGTTAGCATTGTCATAGCGAGAGGTAATGCGATAAGCCACTTTTTAAATTGCATACTCAAATTCTTGTAACTATCCATTTGTTAAACTGGGCTGATAATAAACAAGCTTTGCCCTAATGTAAAAAGCTCATCTTGTTTTGAATTATTTCAGACCATGATTTTTGAATTTGGTTGCAAAGTCAGCATACAAATCACGTAAATTAATGAATTAGGCCGCAATCAATAGCTCGCGAGCATTCGCAAGTGTTGATTCGGTAATCTGGCTGCCACCGAGCAAACGAGCTAATTCTGCAACACGTTGATCTTCTGCCAGCTGATTCATCCGCGTTTCGGTTTTGCCGGCTTTGGTTTGTTTAGCAACAAACAGCTGTTGATGACCACAACCCGCGACTTGAGGTAGATGCGTAACACACAGCACTTGGGTTGACTCGCCAAGCTTACGCAGCATTTTGCCTACCACGGCCGCTGTCGGACCACTGATACCGACATCAACCTCATCGAAGATCAGGCTAGGGGTATCAACTTTCTGCGCGGTGATCACTTGAATCGCCAACGAGATACGGGATAGCTCACCACCAGAAGCGACTTTCGCTATTGGCTGCATAGGCTGACCAGGGTTCGTCGATACAACAAAACATACGCTGTCTAAACCAAGTGGTGAAGGGTGGGCGCCTTGGTTGTTCACTTCGATACTGAACTGCGCTTTTTCCATGCTCAGTTCATGCATGCTGGCAGTGATAAGCTTGTTGAGCTCTTTGGCGTAGCGGCAACGTGATTTATGCAGTTTCTCCGCACTTGCCAAAAACGCTTGGTACTTGGTTTCGACGTCTTGTGCGAGTTCTTCCAGTTTTTCATCTGAACAATCAAGTTGCTCAATTTGTGTCAATAAGTCTTGATGGTGCTGATAGAGCTCTTCTGGCAAAACATGGTGTTTACGCGACATCGACATCACCTTTGAAAAACGTTCTTCAACAAAAGCCATACGTGCGGGGTCGACATCAATGCTATCGAGGTAGTTGCGCAGTTCACTGTTGGCCTCTTCTACTTGGATGATCGCTTCTGCCAGCATATTGGGCAGTTCCGCTAGTTTCTCATCCAGTTCAGCCAGCTGAACTAAGGAGTGACTGGCTGATTGCAGAATACCAAGCGCATTAACCTCTTCACCTTCGTAAATAAGCTCGATGGCTTGTTGGCAAGTTGAGGCAAGTTCTCCGCTATTGGACAAGCGTTTGTGTTCTTGTTCGAGTTCTTCATACTCCTCCTCACCAAGTGAAAGTTCATTGAGCTCTTTGATTTGGTATTCCAACAGCTGTTTCTGCGCTTGGTTTTGTGCGCTATTTTCGCGTAGCTGCTTTAAGTTGTTGTCCGCCTGACGCCAAGTTTGGTAAGCGTTGCGGGTATTTTTCAGCAAGCTAAGGTGTCCGGCGTATTGATCGAGCATCGCCAGTTGGTATTCACTTTTCATTAACTGGTGATGGGCGTGTTGACCATGGATATTAATCAGCAGTTGCCCTAAAGATTTTAGTTGGGAAAGGGGGACTGGGCTGCCGTTAATAAAAGCGCGTGAGCGACCATCTTTTGTGATGGTGCGGCGCAAAATGCAGTCATTGCTATCTAACAGTTCATTATCTTCTAACCAGCGGGTGGCGTGGAGGTTATTCTCCAATGAAAAAGCCGCACTCACTTCGGTTTTTTCTTCACCTTGGCGCACCATGGAGGCTTCAGCGCGTCCGCCCAAACATAAACCGAGCGCATCAATCGCAATGGATTTACCTGCACCTGTTTCGCCCGTAATGGTGGTCATGCCTTTAGAAAGTTCTAGCTGCAAAGACTTAACAATAGCGAAATTATTAACACTTAAGTGAGCCAGCATTTTAATTACCTGTTTAAATGAACAATACTGTATATAGATTCAGTATATACTGTTTCTTTATACAGTAAATACAGGTGGGCAAAAAATTGTGAGCAAAGTGGAGGAAAATCGCGATCAAGTTACATTGCTTGCTTAATTCTTAGCTACTTTGCAAGGAAGTTGAGCAAATACTATTTATAAGTCTTTGCTCGAAAATGAAAAATCCGAGCATGAACCAGTTTGGTCTCGGTTAAGATGATAATTGTTTGGCTAACAGTTCGATGCATTTTTGCACGGCGATCGGAGCGTGATGGTTATAAGCCGTGAGCGCAAAAACCGTATTGTCAGGTAAAGTCCAACTTGGCGTGAGGTTAACGATACTGTTGTCGAGTTGCTCAAGGTAAAAGGCTGGGATAAGGCCAATACCAGCGCCCGCACGGATTAAGGCAAGACAACTATGAAATGAGTTGGTAATACACCTAGCTTGGCTTACAAACGGTGGTACTACGCTTTCGCAGGAACGGAAATGGTGCACATACTGCTGACCTTGCCAAGAGTTGGCGATATAAGCTAGTTCTTCAAGAGGTTTTCCTATCATTTTGGGGTGTCCACAAAGTACATCGCGAAACTGCCCAATACGCCTTTGTTTTAGCGTGCTATCAGGGGAGTGGCCGACTCGGATGGCAAGATCAATGTCATGCTGCATAAAGTCGAGTCGTTGATCGTCGTTAATCAACTCCGGGCGCAATTTCGGATACAGCTTAATAAGATCGGCTATCACAGGTGCGATTAGGGTGTCCATCAATGCGTGTGGTGCCGTGATGCGAATTCTACCCGAGGGCTCTGTTTGATGTTGGCGAGTGTTATCCCACGCGGTATCAGCGATGAGGTTGATGTTTTTGCAGCTTTGATAGAATTGTTCGCCGATTTCGGTCAAAGATTGTCGGCGCGTGGTGCGTTTTAGTAGAGTTATCCCAAGTTCTTGCTCAAGCGTTTTTAGGTGTTGGCTGACAACGGACTTTGATAGTTCGAGTTTATCCGCGGCAGCCGAGACAGAGCCTTGTTCGACGATATGGGCAAAGATAGACATTTGTCTGAGTCTATTCATTATTGTTCTCTTTTGTTAAACAGTCACTTCTATTGTCTTTGTATTTCATTGTAATCAATACACCTACACTTGGGGTATCAAAATTACCAGACAGAAATGGATACAATCGTGAACAAATCAGACCCTAAAGCAGTATTAGAAGCGTGTAAGCAAGGTATCAAGGCGTGGCAAATCGCGTTTAATCAGCAAGACGCCAAAGGTTGCGCAGCTCAGTATCAAGAAACGTGTACCATGCATGCTCGTCCATTTGGCGATTTTACCGGTCACGAAGCAATCGAGGCTTTTTGGCAAGATATTATGGACAAAGGTTTTAACAGTGTTGAGTACACAGATGTTGAATGGCAACCCCTTGGTGACGATGCGTATATTTTGTCAGCCAAGTGGACGATGAACCAAGCGTTTGGTGTGGTACATAAGGAAGTTTGGCAGCTAGATGCCGATGGTAAAGCACGCCTAGCCAGTGATGACTTTGAAGTCCTAGGCGAACGTTAATGACAGTGCTTATTTTATGAGGCACGATTGTTGACCATCGTCATTCCATGGAGCGCGTAAGCGCGAGCAGGGAATCTAGTATTATTTGTTTAATGAGAGATTCCCAACTCGGTCGTTCCTTCCTCTCGGGAATGACAAACTTTTACCTTTGTCATTCCATGGAGCGCGCAAGCGCGAGCATGGGATCTAGTGTTTTTTGTTTAAATGAGAGATTCCCAACTCGGTCGTTCCTCTCTCTTGGGAATGACAAATTTTTACCTTTGTCATTTCATGGAGCGCGTAAGCGCGAGCAAGGGATCTAGTATTTTCCGTTTAAGAGAGATACTCCCAACTTGGTCGTTCCTCCTTCTTGGGAATGACAAACTTTATCTTTGTCATTCCATGGAGCGCGTAAGCGCGAGCAGGGAATCTAGTGTTTTCTATTTCAAAGAGAGATTCCCAACTCGGTCGTTCCTTCCTCTTGGGAATGACAATTCTAGGGATGGTCGTTCCTTCCTCTTGGGAATGACAATTCTAGGGATGGTCGTTCCTACCTCTTGGGAGTGACAATTCGAGGGATGGTCGCTCCTCTCTTTCGAGAGTCACCATATTGTGGGGGATAGTTGTGATACTTGCACTCGGACACAATACTATTTCAATACAACTGTATTAGCTTATCGTGGCACGTTAGACATTAAATCCTATGTCATGACGATACCCATGAAACAACCAGTGGTTTACATCCTATCTAACCAGACAAGACGTTCAATTTACGTTGGAGTAACGACAAATCTCAAAGCGCGAGTATGGCAGCATCAGAGCGGAATCTGTGAAGGCTTTACCAAGCGCTATCGTATTAACCGATTAGTCTATTTTGAACTTTTCAGTGATATAAGAGAGGCAATTGCTCGAGAAAAGCAACTGAAAAAATGGAAGCGTGAGTGGAAGAACAATTTGATCGAGAAGGTTAATCCTACGTGGAGTGACTTGTATCCAGAGATATAAACGGGAAAGCGAAGCCAAAGCTTCGCTCTAGTCCGTAACGTGTGATTTCATAGCGAATCCTGATTTACTCGCTCGATTCGCCCTTTTGTATCTAAAACAGCTTACTTGCCCAGCCTAGCTTGTTACGCAATACGTGGTAGTAGCTATAGTCTTTCGGGTGGATCAACTTGAGCACATTTGGGCTTTGATAGATGTGTATTTCATCACCAGGTGAAACTGGCAGTGAAACTTGACCATCACAACTCACTTCCTGAGTACCGCGGTTATCGGGAGAGACAACAAGTTTAATGCGACGTTTGCTATCAACCACCAATGGGCGGCTTGACAGGGTATGCGGAAACATAGGGACCAGTGAGATGGCATTTAAGCTCGGTGACAAAATAGGGCCACCACCTGAAAGAGAATAGGCTGTCGAACCTGTTGGGGTGGAAATGATCAAGCCATCAGAGCGTTGAGAGAAAGCGAAGCTATCATCAATGTAGACTTCAAACTCAATCATGTGAGCCACTTGCCCTGGGTGCAGTACCGCTTCGTTTAGCGCTGCATTATGACTTTTGATTTGCTTGTGGCGATGGATCTCTGCTTCCAATAAAAAGCGTTCTTCTTCGATAAACTCACCATCAAGCACTGCTTTTAATGCTGTTTTGAAATCTTCAGGGTTAAGATCGGTCAAAAAGCCAAGGTTTCCGCGGTTAACACCGATAACAGAAATATCGAACCGCGACAAAACGCGAGCTGCACCGAGCATATTACCGTCGCCACCAACCACAACAGCAAGGTCTGCAATTTTGCCAAGTTGAATAAGACTCGCAAAATTCTCTTGTGGGAGATCACTTAAAATATCGCCCAAACGGTCATCGATATAGACAGTGTAACCCTCGGCAGTTAGCCACTCAAACAGCTCTCGATGAGTTTGAATTGCTTGCTGATCTCGAGGTTTACCAATGATGGCGATCACTTCAAAAGTTTTTTTCATGGCTTTTCCGGCACAATTAGGCTTGATTCGACAATCTTCATCCCCATAATAAAGGCAAGTTAGCTAAATATGCGAATTTTTGTGTATTAACGCGTGTATACGTCGCACGCAAGCAACACAAATGCGAGAATTCTGGAGATATCATGAGCCACGAAGAAAAAAAGATCCAAGAAGAAGAGCTGCAACAGCAAGAAACTGCCGTTGAGCCAGAAGTTGAAGCCGTTGGTACAGACGCCGATATCGAATGGAACGAAGAGACTGAGCTAGACGAGCAAGAAGCAAAAATTGCTCAACTAGAAGCGGCTCTGCTTTCAAGCGAAGCAAAGATTAAAGATCAGCAAGATGGCGTTCTACGTGCGAAAGCGGAAGTAGAAAACATGCGTCGTCGTACTGAGCAAGAAATCGATAAGGCTCGCAAGTACGCTTTAAACAAGTTTGCTGAAGAGCTGCTACCTGTTATCGATAACCTAGAGCGCGCTATTGCAGCGGCTGATGGCGAAAATGAAGCGGTTAAACCACTGCTTGAAGGGGTAGAACTGACGCACAAAACTTTCTCTGATGTTGTCGCGAAGTTCGGCTTGAAAGAAATCAATCCTGAAGGTGAAGCGTTTAACCCTGAGTACCACCAAGCAATGTCGATTCAAGAAAGTGCTGACCATGAGTCAAACACTGTTATGTTCGTCATGCAGAAAGGTTATGAGCTTAATGGCCGTGTGATCCGTCCAGCGATGGTTATGGTTGCTAAGTAACACCTTGTGATTAGTGAAAGCGCCTCGTCTTTAGACGGGGCGTTTTTGTGTTTGGGAAACAGCATTCAGTTCTAGCCAGATCGAAGAGATCTGTCGCAACGTGTAAAAAGCTTTGGTTTGATGTCAAACTTTTAAGTAATAAGTAGTGAAAAGTTTGAAGAATAACCTAACCTTGATTGATAAAGGTATCAATTAGACAGACTAGAAAGATCCACAGATGGATGAATATTGAGGAGTGAGGTTCGCAGTGTCAGATACGAACAAGAAACTATATGAAACATCCATAGGAATGAGCTGGATGGTGGCTCGTTTAGTCCAGAACCGTATGCAAAATGAAATTAGTAAGTTGTACCCGACGGTCAACTTTGAGCAGATGCTCGTACTAATGGAGCTAGATTATGAGGATGGCATACGTCCTAGTGTTTTGGCTGAACGGCTTCAGCGCAGCAAAGGTACTGTCACGAGTTTGATTCGTCATGCTGAAAAAAATGAGCTGATAGCAAGCGCGCCAGATCCAAGCCACAAGAATGCAAAACGCATATTTCTAACCTTAAAAGGCAAAAAGATCCATGACGAGTTAGTCGAAGTTATTCGCGCCGAAATGGAATATGCGACCAGAGAGTTAACGTCTCAAGAAGAAGAGTTTGTGTTTAAAACGATGGAAAAGGTGATGTTGAAGTACCGTCCAGATTTTTATAGTTACTGATTTTGTTATCTTCAACAAGAAATGGTAAGCATTGGATAAAGTGAGTCTCTCTCGATTTGCAACACACTGATAGAATAGTTATTTAATGGTTGTAAGACATCAATAGCTGTCTTATTATCAAGACGAATTAAACTCTGTTGAAATAAGTGGGACGACTTATTATCAGGGTGCAGAGTTTAATAAAGCCCTCATTAAGAGGGCTTTTTGCTATTTAATATCATCACTCGAAAGAACAGGCCGTTGATGGATGCCGCTTGTTAGATAAACATTGCTAGCCATATTCCATGTGCAGCTTATCGTTATCGAGTCAAGGAGGATAAATAGTTATTTTAGAGTGATGGTTGTTGTCACCATTGCAGAACCAGACTTCAAATCTTTAGGTGCAACATTTAGACGAGCCGCTAGTTTGTGTTTACCCGCCGCAAGCGTTTTAGTTACTTCGTGTCCAGCTTCTGAATCTTGGTTCAGCTTAAGTTGTACTTTAGACAAAGCTGGAGTTGTGCCGTCTAGTTTTGCTGCTTGTACGTTAGACGTAGTTACAGTGACTTCTTCTTCTTGAGTCGCACGGTTAGTGATCACTTCAAATTGAGCACCTTCGTAGAATTCTTGGCCACCTAAAGCGAGATCTGCTGATACATCGTCAATCACTAGACCACGAATCACAGGAACGTCGGCACCAAATTCGATTTCGTTTGCAGTTGCAAACATTGGTGTTGCGGCGATAGAAGTAAGTGCTGTAGCTAGTAGTAATTTTTTCATGGGTATAAATACCTAATTTTCAGGGTTAAAGTGTGTTGATTAACTCAACGCTTAGTTGTGAGTTAACGGAGTTCGATAACCGTGATCTCACGGTCTTCATCTTCAGCAAGACGCAAAGGGACGTTTGCGCGCTTAGACAATTCATGAACTCCAGCTCCTAACTCAATGAGTTCAGAGTCTGAAAGCTTCATGTAACCATTATCAAAATGGTTTACTTCGAACTCAATTAACGGTCGATTTTCATCCCATTCCGCCTGCTTAAGTTGGTATGAGTATGTAGAAAATCGAACAAATTCTTTTCCTTTTATGGAGTTGGTAAAGAGAGTAAACCGGTTACCTTCTCTATCCTGGTGAGAAGCACTTTCAGCTTCTCTTTCTACCGAGATTCCACGCTCGGTTGGAATGACAGTGACGAACTTAATCTCATTAGCCAAAGATACAGTTGGTACACCGCTGATTAGCAAGGCAAATGCAATAAGACTGTTCCTCATATACTTTCCCTTTCCTGCCTATCGAATTTCGATCGTCACTTCGATTTCTGCCTCACCAGCCATTATGTTGATTGGTTCTTCATCTAAGTTGGCTGCTAATCTGTACTTGCCACGGTCGAGATCTATCGATTCGTGGTTCGTGACATATGCGCGCTCTCGCCGCCCTTCAACCAGCAGAGTGACTTTGTTTTCCATGCCTCGCATATTTCTGCTGTCAGATTCGATACGGAATCTCACTTCTGCTTGAGTGCGCTTGTTTGGCGTATAGATCTTGAATCGGCCACAGTCAGAGAGATCAAACCCCTCACCTTTAAAGGTCAGTCTTCCGTCGTCTTCCGTGATTTTGATGCCGAAGCGTTGGTTGTCATCGTCATCAAAATCAAATGCTGTTGCTTGAGCTGAGAGCAAGGTTGCAATCAGAGATACAAGGGCTATCCGTGTCATTCTATCGCCATGTCTTCATCAAAATTATTTTGGCTGACTGAGCCTGCATGCATTGCTGCTTTCATCAATTGCAGCTCAGCTTTTAAAGTCTCAATCTGTAAGTTTCGATTTTGCAGTTCCATTTCGTAAAGGCGATTCGGGTCAGGCTTATTGCGTTGACCAAAAGTAATGGGCACGACTGCCTGCACATAAATTGCCGCTTCATCACGTTTTCTATTGGAATTACGATGGTAATCATGATGGTTGTCTTTACTCAAACCATTGCCATATGAAGTTCCAAATTGAACCGTCATGTCTGGTGCGTATTCAGCATCGATTTCAATCCCGGATTCGCCTTTGATGCGCACGCGGTCACCTTTCGCTTGTGTTGGTGAGGGCATATAAGCAGCAGAGACTGAATTGCTAAGGGTGAACGAGGTAATAGCAATTGCGAATAAGTTGCGTACATTCATTGTCTAGTCCTCAACGCTTGCTCTGAATAGATTTGCGGTCGTAAAAATGTGCGTAATAACCGTTTGTCCTTCTCGCGGCTTAGAGCGAGTTGAGATCTCTTTCTTAACCCATCGCTCCGTATCACTGACTCTTACCGTGACATTGAACTTGCGTTTTTCATTCGGCTTTAGAGTGATTTCACCCAGTTTCTTTTCGTCAGACATCACTTCATAAGTTTGTGCGTATGAATTGAGGTTTTGAACCGTGATAGGAACTGCAACTTTTTCAGTAAGCACAACTTTTTTGTAATGTCGTGGAATTTGACTATGAGCATTTGCGCCAACGCTAGAAAATAGCATTGCAGCAATAAGTGTTTTCTTAAGCATTAATACATCCTCTGATATTAGTTTCGACCTCTTTGGTCATTTTCGATGGCGCAGTTCAATAGCAAATAGCTACCTCAAATGCGTTGACAAACTTATTAAAGAACAGTGGTGACTTCGTAACCTTTAACAGAACGTTTGATATCGAACCATTAAAATGGTACGACATCGAACTAATCATTTCAATTGGTGATCAAATAAAAGAATTTAATTTTTTAAATGACCTAGATCATGTTGTTTGAATAAAATTTTATTTTTTATTGCGGTTCTGTGGCGCATGATGTGTTTTTAAAATGTGGAAATTTGGTGTTTTGTATGTGATAACGTCATAGGTTTGACGTCATATTTTTGTCTCATTACTGAATTTAAAAAGGAGAAAAGGAGGTGAATGGGCGTAAATAAGGGTTTTATTGCATCGAGATTCCCAACTCGGTCGTTCCTCCCTCTCGAGAATGACAAATTGGGTAAGGTCGTTCCTCTTGTCTCGAGAGTGGGTTGGTGTGATCTCCTTCGTAGTACGTTCTTCGTATATCGCTTCAAAGTGTGTCGTCTTTGTTGTTTGGCTTTAGCGTTGCCATTCAGCGAAGTGCTTAACATGTCACGGACCGTATTGCTCCACTAACGTCAGTTTATGGAGTGCTTTACTCCACATTATTATTCTATGAGGTACATAACTTGCGTTTGTCATTCCATGGAGTGCGTAAGCACGAGCAGGGAATCTGGTTTTATTGCATCGAGATTCCCGACTCGGTCATTCTTCCCTCTCGAGAATGACAAATTGGGTAAGGTCGTTCCTCTTTCTTAAGAATGGAAGGTTGGGCATGGGCGCTCCTCTTTTCTTAAGAATGACAGGTTGGGCATGGTCGTTCGTCTTTTTTGCGAATGGCTGGTTGGAGTATGGCCAATGATCTGCCTAAAGAGTGACTAGTTAGGGATGGTTGTGCCTCTGTCTAGAGAACGACAACTCACTATATGGCATCTTTTTTGATTTTTTTTCTTCTTTTCCCTTGAAATGCGTTTTGGCGCCCTTATCTATGGTGCATACAAGAAGCAAACATCACATTTTTGTTTGTGAGCAAGGGTTGAAACCCGATTCTCTATCCCCCACATAGGGGATATAGCAAAACAAAATAGAATTTATTCGGAGATAGCCTGATGGGTAAAATCATTGGTATTGACTTAGGTACTACTAACTCTTGTGTTGCTGTTTTAGACGGTGACAAGCCACGCGTAATTGAGAACGCGGAAGGCGAGCGTACAACAGCATCAGTAATTGCATACACAGATGGTGAGACGCTGGTAGGCCAACCTGCTAAACGTCAAGCGGTAACAAACCCAACTAACACGCTATTTGCAATTAAGCGTCTAATCGGTCGTCGTTTTGAAGACGAAGAAGTTCAGCGTGATATCGAAATCATGCCTTACAAAATTGTTAAGGCTGACAACGGTGATGCATGGGTAGAAGCAAAAGGCCAAAAAATGGCTGCTCCTCAAGTATCTGCTGAAGTACTGAAAAAAATGAAGAAAACTGCAGAAGACTTCCTAGGTGAGGAAGTAACTGGTGCAGTTATCACAGTACCTGCTTACTTTAACGATGCTCAACGTCAAGCAACTAAAGACGCTGGCCGTATCGCAGGTCTAGAAGTTAAACGTATCATCAACGAACCAACAGCAGCTGCGCTAGCTTACGGTCTTGATAAGAAAGGCGGCGACCGCACTATCGCAGTTTACGACCTTGGTGGTGGTACATTCGATATCTCTATCATCGAAATCGATGAAGTTGAAGGCGAGAAAACTTTCGAAGTTCTAGCAACTAACGGTGACACTCACCTTGGTGGTGAAGACTTTGATAACCGTCTAATCAACTACCTAGTAGACGAGTTCAACAAAGAGCAAGGTATCAACCTTAAGAACGATCCACTAGCGATGCAACGTGTTAAAGAAGCAGCAGAAAAAGCGAAGATTGAGCTTTCTTCTACTTCTCAAACTGACGTAAACCTACCATACGTAACTGCAGATGCGACTGGTCCTAAGCACATGAACGTAAAAGTGACTCGTGCGAAACTAGAATCTCTAGTTGAAGACCTAGTACAACGTTCTCTAGAGCCACTAAAAGTAGCACTAGCGGATGCAGAGCTGTCTGTAAACGACATCACTGACGTTATCCTAGTTGGTGGTCAAACTCGTATGCCAATGGTTCAAGCGAAAGTTGCTGAGTTCTTTGGTAAAGAAGCACGTCGTGACGTGAACCCAGATGAAGCGGTAGCAATGGGTGCTGCAGTTCAAGGTGGTGTACTTGCGGGTGAAGTGAAAGACGTTCTACTACTAGACGTTACTCCTCTGTCTCTAGGTATCGAGACTATGGGCGGCGTAATGACTAAGCTAGTTGAGAAGAACACGACTATCCCAACTAAAGCGAACCAAGTTTTCTCTACTGCAGAAGATAACCAAAGCGCGGTAACGATCCACGTACTTCAAGGTGAGCGTAAGCAAGCGTCTTACAACAAGTCTCTAGGTCAATTCAACCTAGAAGGCATTCAAGCTGCACCACGTGGTATGCCACAAATCGAAGTAACTTTCGACCTAGATGCGGACGGTATCCTACACGTATCAGCGAAAGACAAGCAGACTGGTAAAGAGCAGAAGATCACTATCCAAGCTTCAGGCGGTCTAAGCGATGAAGACATCGAGAAAATGGTTCAAGAAGCAGAAGCTAACAAAGAAGCGGACAAAAAGTTCGAAGAGCTAGCAACTGCACGTAACCAAGCAGACCAAATGATTCACGGTACTCGTAAGCAAATCGAAGAAGCTGGTGAAGCGCTTCCTGCAGACGAGAAAGAGAAGATTGAAGCTGCAATCGCAGAACTTGAAACCGCACGTAAAGGCGATGACAAAGAAGCGATCGATGCGAAAGTTCAAGCTCTAGCTGCAGCAGCGCAAAAGCTAATGGAAATCGCTCAACAGCAAGCTCAAGCTCAGCAAGCACAAGGTGCTGACGCTGGTGCTCAGTCTCAAGACGATGACGTTGTAGACGCGGAATTCGAAGAAGTTAAAGACGACAAAAAATAATTTATCGTCGCTATAGCGTGTGACTTCTGTGTCGAGAGTGCTCACTTACTTGTGTAAGCTGTGCGTTCTCTCCTTGAACTAGCGCGCTCTAGCTTAGATAAATCGTTTTTAGAATCTAACGATACGGGCGTCAGAGGTAACTCTAACGCCCGTATGTTTGTAAGTAGAGGTTGTCTTTCTAGCTAAGTTCTTTTAGGAATACTTTGAGCGAAAAGCTTTTAGCTAGAACGATATAAAAAACACCAAGCGATGCTGATTCTGGCTCGTTTGCAGTAATAAATTGGTGACTAAAGCATGTCAAAACGTGATTTTTACGAAGTATTAGGCGTAAGCCGTGATGCAGAAGAGCGCGAAATTAAGAAAGCGTACAAACGTCTAGCGATGAAATACCACCCTGACCGTAACCAGGGTGATGAAACTGCATCTGACAAGTTTAAAGAAGTAAAAGAAGCGTATGAAATCCTAACGGATCCACAAAAGAAAGCGGCTTATGATCAATACGGTCATGCGGCATTCGAACAAGGTGGCGGCGGCTTCGGCGGTGGCGGTTTTGGTGGCGGCAATGCTGATTTCGGTGACATCTTTGGTGATGTATTTGGTGATATCTTCGGTGGCGGTCGTCGTGGTGGCGGTGGTCAGCGTGCGCAGCGTGGATCAGACCTACGTTACAACATGGAGCTGACTTTAGAAGAAGCTGTTCGTGGTGTTTCGAAAGAGATTGAAGTACCGACCCTAGTACACTGTGATAGTTGTAATGGCAGTGGTGCGAAGAAAGGTTCGACAGCGGAAACATGTGGTACCTGTCACGGCCACGGTCAAGTGCAGATGCGTCAAGGTTTCTTTGCTGTACAACAAACCTGTCCTACCTGTCATGGTAAAGGTAAGATCATCAAAGACCCATGTAATGAGTGTCATGGTCAAGGCCGCAAACAGAAAACTAAAACGCTTAATGTTAAGATCCCAGCAGGTGTGGACACTGGTGACCGTATTCGCCTATCTGGTGAAGGTGAAGCCGGAGAAATGGGTGCACCAGCAGGCGATTTGTACGTTCAAGTTCATGTGAAAGAGCACCATATCTTTGAACGTGATGGCAACAACCTATATTGTGAAGTGCCAGTAAGTTTTGCCATGGCTGCGCTAGGTGGGGAAGTAGAAGTTCCAACGCTAGATGGTCGTGTAAATCTTAAAGTGCCGACAGAGACGCAAACCGGTCGTATGTTCCGTATGCGTGGTAAGGGTGTGAAAGGCGTACGCGGTGGTGGCATCGGTGATTTGATCGTGAAACTTGTAGTCGAGACGCCAGTTAACTTAAGCGCTCGTCAAAAAGAACTACTAAAAGAGTTTGAAGAGTCTTGTGGTGGCGAGGCGGCAACTAAGCACAAGCCAAAGTCTGAAGGTTTCTTCAACGGTGTGAAGAAGTTCTTTGATGACCTAACGAGCTAATTGTTCGTCAATCAGAATCTATATTGCTAAAGCCTGCGTTATCGCAGGCTTTTTTGTCTCTGATTTTTATCTAAAAAGGCGTTTGAGCGGTGTGTTAAGCACGGTTTACCAGCAGCTTTCTGGCTGACCAGAGTTGGTATGATCAAGAGTAATCATGTCACTGCGATTTGCTAAGCAATGATCTTGTTCTTGCCTTTGCTGCGGATCCGCAGAGATAAGATAGCTATCCGCGCCAGCCGACACGCTAATGATATAGTCACTTTGGCGACTTTCACACACTAAGCAAATCGCCCCAGAAGTGATAGCACTCGCCGCATCAGCAAAGCTACCGTTATAGCCAGTCTCCAGTTGTAGTTGAATTCGAACCAAGTCGCTGATCACGACATGGCGTGTGCTTGTGATCAGTATTGATTGATAACTGGGTATGGCAATAGCAGTCAGGATAGCGATGATTGCCAGTACGACTAACATTTCGATTAGTGTCATTGCCTCTAATCTTTTCTTACTTCGCATACATTGAGTTACTTGTGCCATTTCCCGCTATCCTTGTCGCCCACTTGGGTTGATTGTGCGACCTGTTAGCATTGAAACAAGATTGAATCGAATCACCATCGGGTTTGCAGAGGATTCTGGGAAATGAATCGAGGGTTTAACTTGCTCGAGTTAACCGTGGTTGTGGCATTGCTAAGTGCATTACTCACTATTGCACGTCCAAGTTTTAACGGCTTCTTTGAGCGGATTAAAATGAAGCGTTTAGCCAGTGAGCTAAATGGTTTTATGGCACAGGCAAAAAGTGAGGCGGTGCTTCGTAATCAGAGGCTCTATGCACACTTCTCTTTTAGCGCTAATCCGGTGAGTCACACGGACACTTGGCACATCACACTCACAGACCAAATCGTAGCGGGTGGGGAACCTTTATTTTTCCTCGATGGTTCCGCTTTTCGTGGTCTCGCGATTAGGCATAGCTATAACTTGGGCTACATCAGTTTTGACAGTACGCGAGGGCGTCCCACTTCTGGCTCAATCGCATTTTTCCCACAACAGACTCCATCGATGGTACTTAAGGTTGTGATGGCGAACCCTCCAGGGCGGGTGCGTCTATGTGGACTCAATGGAACACTTTATGGCTACGCCGCTTGTGAGTAATTCAGCGCAAGGTTATACGCTGGTTGAGGTTTTATTGGCTGCGAGCATCGGTGTCATCGCGATAAGCACCATTGGCGCTGTGTTTATCTCCGCACAACGAGTGGCGGACGAAAAGAGTCAGCAACTCTATTTACTGCAAGCATTGAGTAGCACTTTTCAGACAATTGAAGAAGATATTCAGCGGGCAGGGTTTGATAACTATCATGGGCAATCATTAATGCTAGATGGCGCGAGCCAGGTAATTGAACTGCACAACAGTGCGGACTTTGGTTTGGCGTATTATCGACCCATGAGTGATGGCAAGAATTACCGCAGTGTTCGTTACTATCTCGATGGCGAAAAATTGGTGGTGTGTGAGCAAGGTGCGAGTAGTAAGGAAGGGATTAAAAGCCGCCTAGCGATTGCTAGTTGTCGTTCAATGTTGGATGAAAAGCGGATTCATATTACGGCTTTTTCCATGGTTGCTACACCACTCTCTAGTGCAACGGCTTCTTCGGCGATCTATCGACTCCGTTTATCGGCTCACACGTCCGACTCACTTTATATGCGTACTTTAGAAGTGGATGTAAAACAAAGGAACTGGCAGTGAAAAAGCAAAACGGTGCGGTGGTAATCATGGTTACAGCGGTGATGTTAGTGGCTTTACTGTTGCTCGTTCTAGGGAGCTATCGAGCGATTTTTCACCAAATCAAAGTGGGGCAAAATGAGCTCAAGGCACGACAGCTCCATTGGCAAGCAGAGGGCGCGTTAGAGTGTCTCTTTAGTTACCTAAAAGTTACCGATATCGTACCGGAATGGTTGAGTGCTGATAGCGCATCTCACCATCTTACTCACATGCGCTCACTTTGCTTATCTAAACCGAGTCGTGAATTGCTGTACGTTGAACATTTGGCACTAAGCCAATTTCGTCTTGTCTATCAGCGAGATAGTGTAACGGTACTAAGTAAGGCGGTAGAAGTTGATCCCGTCAGTGGGGAAGGGCGTTGGATGCAAGGGGCTTGGAGTGATTACTAAGCAAAAAGGCTTTAGTTTGCTTGAAGTGTTGCTGGCGTTCACATTGATTTCGATAGCAACACTGGGGCTACTGAAACTGCAAATCACTTTACAGCAAAAAGCCGATTTTATTCTTCAGCAAACTCAAGCGCTCCATTTCGCAGAGCAACAGTTGGAGCGATTTATTAGCCGTGCAAACTCAGTTTCCGCAGCAAGTGGCGTGATTGCTTTTTCAGAATTAGGAGAAGCCGTGAACTGCGGCACTCATCTTAGTGCGCTGTCCGGCTCTATTTATACTTTAGAGTGTCAGGTAAGTACGGTATCTGGAGTGTTAGAAGATGTAATGCGCAAGGTGACGGTTAAAGTCTCTTGGGTAAATTTGCCCAATCAAACTGGCGAATCTAACGGGGTGCACGGGGTTTTATTGCAGACAAATGTGTCGAAATTCGGTGAATTTGACATGTAACAAAATGTTTCTGTCACAAAAAACAATGAAAACGTTTCATTTTGGTTTCAGGATTGTTTTGCTGCGACGTGTGTAGTTGTATTTTTATTGTTATGGTAACTGCTCATTTTTGCAAAATATGTCTCTAAATTTGGATTTTCCTTTGGGACTATGTGCTTTTGTGTGATGGATTTAATAAAATGCTCAACTGACTACTGACCGCTATAACTATTTCTACAGGTCAAACGTAACAACATCACATATGGAAATACCATGAGTAACCAAGCTGTAAATAAAGCGCCATCACCAAAGCCGAGTGGTATGGACCGTTTTCTAAACGCCATTGAGCGTGCCGGCAACAAAATTCCAGATCCAGCAATCCTGTTTTTCTGGGCTCTAATTATCACATGGGTAACATCAGCTCTTTTGTCGAATGTTTCATTCGATCTAATTAACCCTCGTACTGGTGATACTCTAACGGTAAGTAACCTTCTGACTGGCGAAGCGCTAGCAAGTTTCCTAGCGAATATGGTGACCACATTCACCAGTTTTGCTCCGCTAGGTATTGTACTTGTGGCGATGCTTGGTGTGGGCGTTGCAGACTCTTCAGGCTTTATTACTACTGGCCTTAAGAAAATGCTGAACTTCACGCCAGCGAAGCTACTGACACCTATGCTGATTCTTGTTGCGATCGTATCGCACACAGCTGCGGATGCAGGCTACGTATTGGTTATCCCACTAGGTGGTATTATTTTCCACGCGGCTGGTCGTCACCCACTTGCGGGTATCGCAGCAGCGTTTGCGGGTGTTTCAGGTGGCTTCTCTGCTAACTTTATTCCGTCAGGTATCGACCCATTGCTTGCAGGCTTTACGCAAACATCGGCGCAAATTCTTGACCCTGAATACATTGTTAACCCACTAGCGAACATCTTCTTTACCGGTCTATCTTCAGTCGTGATCATCGCTATTGGTTGGTATGTAACTGAAAAGATTATTGAGCCTCGTTTGGTGCATACACCAATTGATGATGATGCGGAAAAAGCACCGGATCTAGGTTCATTTACTGAGCAAGAGTCAAAAGCATTCCGTTACGCGGGTTGGTCAATGCTAGCGGGTATTGCGTTGCTTGTTGCTGCGTTGATTCCTGAATCATCGGCACTGCGCTCTCCTGAAGGCGAAATTACCGCATTCTCTGCGCCAATTATGCGCTCAATCGTGCCGTTGATCTTTATCCTATTTATCATTCCTGGTTACGTTTACGGCCGTGTATCTGGCACGTTCAAAACGAGCAATGACATTATTAAAGCGATGGCGACAACCATGTCAGGCATGGGTGCTTACATTGTTATGTCATTCTTCTGTGCTCAGTTCTTGGCTGCATTTGCGCAATCAAACATTGGTACAATGCTGGCGCTATACGGTGCAGAAGGTCTAAAAGCAATGAACCTACCGGGCGAAGTAACAATTGTCGGTATGATTCTGTTGACGGCATCGGTTAACCTACTGATCGGTTCAGCATCGGCTAAATGGGCACTTATCGGTCCAATCCTAGTACCAATGCTAATGGCGGTTGGTATCTCTCCTGAACTCTCTCAGGCGGCATACCGTGTTGGTGACTCTGTATCGAACATTATCTCTCCTCTAATGGTGTTCTTCCCACTGGTTGTTGTTTACTGTCAACGCTATGTGAAGAGCTCTGGTATCGGTACGCTAGCATCATTGATGATGCCATTCTCTATCGCGATGTTGATTGGTTGGTCAATCTTCCTAGTCGCTTACTGGATGATTGGTATCCCGCTAGGTGTACAAGCACCTTACACTTACACCATGTAAGTGATACAAATGGTTACAAGCCTACCCCATCGGGTAGGCTTTTTTTTATTCTCGACTCGCTATACACTGCAAGCGGCGGCATGAGCCGTTATTCTTGGAAAAATAATATTTATGAAAATTCTGCTTTTAGTAGGGTTAATTGTATTAAACGGTCTATTTGCGATGTCTGAAATCGCATTGGTTGCTGCAAAAACAAGTCGATTAAAGCGCTTAGCTGAAAAACATAAAGCGGCACAGGTTGCCCTTGATCTAAAAGAAAATCCCACGCGCTTTCTTTCCACCATCCAAATTGGCATTACGGTTATCGGTCTCTTAAGCGGTATTGTTGGTGAGGCGACACTATCGGTTCCATTGGCTCAGCAAATGGAGTTGTGGGGTATTGGGGCTGAGCAAGCGAATGTACTCTCTACCGCGATTGTGGTGGTTGGTATTACTTATTTTGCGATTGTGGTTGGTGAGCTCGTGCCTAAACGTTTCGCTCAATCGCAAGCCGAAACCATTGCCGTTCTGGTTGCATTGCCTATTTACTGGGTATCAAAACTTACCACTCCGTTTGTGGCACTGCTCTCTTGGTCAACCGAAGCTCTGCTAAAGCTACTTGGCAAAAGTAACCAAGAAGACAGCGTGACGGAAGATGATATTCATGCCATCGTGCGAGAAGGCTCTGAGTCAGGGGCAATTGAACCTGGCGAGCAAGAGATGATCCGCAATATCCTGCAGTTAGATGACCGTCTAGTGAGCTCTCTTATGACACCAAGACGAGATATCGACTTTCTGGATATTGAACAGCCGATTGAGCAACTATTAAAGCGACTTCGCACCACTAAGCACAGCGTCTTTCCGGTTTGCCAAGGTCATATGGACAAAATGGTTGGTACCGTGTCGGCGAAAGCGCTGCTTAACCAAGCTAATAACTTAAGTGTCCAAGTGATTGTGGGTTTGTGTAAAGCTCCGGTGTATGTGCCAGAATCAATGAAAGGTTTGCGATTACTTACCTACTTTAAGGAGTCGGGGAGTGAAATGGCTTTTATCGTTGATGAGTATGGTGACATACAAGGTGTTGTGACCCATTATGATGTGTTAGAAGCGATTGCGGGTGAGCTATCGAATAATCCTAAGGATCTTTGGGCGGAGCCGGAAAAAGAGGGGTGGCTACTGGATGCGTTGATTCCGATCAGTGAGCTAAAAAATCGCTTAGAACTGGCTGAAATTGAGGGTGAAGAAGAAGGCTTTCAAACGCTCAATGGTTGGTTAACATGGCATGCTGGGCGTCTACCTGCGCAAGGGGAGACGTTTACATATCAGCATTGGTTGTTTGAAGTTGTTGCGGTGGAACACAATCGTATTGTGACCGTAAAAGCGTCACCAATCGAACAAGGACTAAGCGAGTAATTCGCCTGTTGTTGTTCTTTTTACGAGAACTTAGGTATGCTTTTGGGCATACCTTTTTTATTTCAATTCTTTGATACGTTGGAGCTTAGTTTGTCTCAGCAATTTACCGCCAGCGATGAGCAATTTATGCGTCGTGCGATTGAACTGGCAGCGCAAGCTGAAAGTGAAGGCGAAGTCCCGGTTGGCGCCGTATTAGTGAAAGATGGTGAGATCATTGCCGAAGGTTGGAACCAATCTATCGGCGCTCACGACGCCACTGCCCATGCAGAGATCCAAGCATTGCGAATCGCGGGGCAATCGTTAGAAAACTATCGTCTGCTTGATACCACCTTATACGTCACCTTAGAGCCTTGTCCAATGTGTGCAGGAGCGCTGCTACATAGCCGAGTTAAGCGGATTGTATTTGGGGCGCCGGACTTAAAAGCAGGCGCAGCTGGCACGGTGCTGAACTTGTTTGAGCATCAAGCGGCATACCATTACGCTACCATTGAGTGCGGATTGCTAGAAGAGGAGTGTCGCAGCCAGCTTCAAGCCTTCTTTAAACGTCGCCGCAAAGAAATCAAGGCACTGAAACAGGAAAAGAGAGATTCGGAGCTAAAGTAGGTGTGGTTTTCAGTTAGCAAACATAAAGCTATGTTTGCTAACTTATTAAGTCAATCCCGAGGGATCATTGACTCGACAATTGCATAAATGCACGATGACGAGCAATCACCTTTTTCTTGTTGTTAGCTAGTTTGCGTTTACGGCGGTTAGCGGCAACAGTCTTTTTAAGGCGTTTTGATTGCATGCTACGTTTTCGCATAAAACAACCTCCAAATTATACGAATTGCATACCGGATAAAACCGAAAATTCCCACCTAACTGCGATGAGAAGTTGCTTGTTCCCCATCCCAATAACGCTTTAAGCAAAGGATTTGCCTACCATCCTTAACGGTATTGCTGCCAATATCGAGAAGTCTGTTGAGCCCATCGCTTTCCTGCTGCATCAGTTGCTTGGGGATGTTCCGTTGGATTGGTATATCAGGCGCTGAAAAAGCGAGTCTTCATCAACGCTGAAAGGGCAGTGAGTATGTATGGAGTCGCAGTTAAAATTCAAGGGAAATCTGCAAAAATCGAGACTTCCCTTGATTTAGGATATGAAACCAGTGTTTTAGTTGGTTTTGCCGCTTGCGCTTGTTGGCTCACTTGGGGTCGCCGCCGAGGCTCCAGACAGTGAGCTTTCAGCGCTTGAGAGCAACTGAGGATCAACTTCAATCACGGTCAAATCGTCAATATTCACATCGGTCTCATCGGGCGTTTGCTGCTCAATATGTCCAATGATGCTCTGGTAGTAACGACGAATGTTTTCTACATAGTTACGAGCTTCGTCACCACGCGCATAACCGTAGCGGGTTTGACGGTGATATTTAGCTTGGCGAAGCAGAGGTAGGCGCTCTTTTACATCCATCCACTGATCTGGGTTTCCGCCTTGTTTCTTAGTGAGACGACGCGCATCCATAACATGACCATAGCCAACGTTGTAAGAGGCTAGGGCAAACCAAATTTTCTCATGCTGCTCGATAGAATCAGGAATGCGTGCCACCATGCGACGTAAGTATTCCACCCCTCCTTTTACCGATTGCTCGGGGTCTAGGCGATTGGTCACCCCAACGCTTTTTGCGGTGGGCAACGTTAACATCATCATGCCGCGGACACCTGTTGGCGAGCGAGCAATTGGGTTCCAATGAGACTCTTGATAAGCCAAGGCGGCAATTAAGCGCCAGTCAAACTCCTCTGAATACTCTTGAAACAGAGGAGACCACTTTGGCAATTTGTCGTCCAGCGCACGAATAAAGGCGCGAGTATCCACATAGTCAAAGCTGTCAATGTGGCCAATGTATTTCTCTTCAAGCTGCGCAAGTTGATCGGATTGTTTTAGATTGCCAAAAAATTCAATCACCATCGCATATAAGCTTTCATCATCTGAGCGGCGCAAGAACCATGAGGTTGGTTGGTCCTCTGTGAGTTCAAACGCGGTCGCCACATCCGGATAAATACGCTGAGAAAGAGAAACTTCAACGGAGTCAGCGACAGTAAACGGGATTTTGCCTTCAGAGACTTGCTTAAGTAGATCACCGACATCTGCGGTTTGATCAATCGTAAACTCAAATTCTGGGTGCTCTTCTTTTAATTTGGTTAAGGTTTGATTGAAATGAGAGTCTCCAACGATAGTTACAACCGGTTTGCCGTCATTGGCTTCGATTAACTGTGGTTGCTTTTTCAATAACTGAGCAAGGTTGCGAGGACGCCATTGACCTTTCTTATAGATCAACTGTTGGCTGACATAGTAATACGCGGGAGCTGGTCGAAAACGCTTAACACGCTCTGGTGATTGGGTAAGACCTGCGGCAATGATGTCGATCTCACCGTTCTCTAGTGCTGGATACAGGTTTGAGATTTGGTAGGCAGGTTTCATTTCGAGCCTTACGCCAAGCTCCTCAGCAAACTTACGCGCGATTTCATAGTCCAAGCCTGCCGGACCATCAGGGCCGATGTAATAAGCTAGCTGATTATTCAACGTGCCGACACGCAACACTCCACGCTCACGAATCTGATCGAGATCGCTTTTCGGTGCAGACTCTATCTGACAGCCGGCTAGCGTAACAATACTGATAGCAAACAAGATATAGGTGCGTGCTCTGTTTAGAAAATGGCTGATCATCTAATAATTTTCTCGTACTTCATATACCGACTTTATATCAGAGTAAACGGGCGAGGCAAAGTGGAGTGGAAGGGTTCGCGAGCACGGCTAAGTTTTTCTGCTTGATGAGAAAATGGTTTTCCTTTGTTGTGGTTAACAACGGAAGGTGAAAACTACGCTAACTTAGGTGGAATAAGCCGTGTCTTACCGATTGGTTATGGGTTGTATTTCAAATTTGACAAAAAAATAAAGCAAACGTTTGCTTTTGGTGTTACATCACAAAAATAAATCCTTTATAATGCGCCCGCAAGCAGAGGTGAAATTGGTATGGGTTATCAGTGATTTTTATGTAACCATCTGAATTTATTCCAATATTACCTTGTGGTCTATTTTCTTTTGCGGCAATCCGTTTGCTTCATCAGTGAAATTGATCTTAACCAATTGCAGAGAGACCTAAGCACATGAGAATTTTGCGTGGCTCCCCAGCTCTTTCCGAGTTTCGTGTCAACAAACTACTAGAACTTTGCCGTGAACAGCAGTTACCTGTGAGCGATATTTACGCAGAGTTTATGCACTTCGCTAATTTAAGCGCGGATTTGGACGCGTCTGAATTAGATAAACTTGAGAAGTTACTTACCTATGGACCAACCATTGAAGAGCACGAGCCGCAAGGACTTTTGCTTTTGGTTACTCCACGCCCAGGCACAATTTCACCTTGGTCTTCTAAGTCGACGGACATCGCTCGTAACTGTGGTCTCGAAAAAGTAAAACGTCTTGAGCGCGGTACGGCTTACTACATTGAATCCTCGGTTGAACTTTCTGCTGAGCAAGTGAATGCGGTTAAGGCTCTGATTCATGACCGAATGATGGAAGCCGTATTCACTGAACTGGATGCCGCAGATGCACTATTTAAAGTCTCTGAACCTAAGCCTGTGGCGCATGTTGATATCCTTGCTGGTGGTCGTCTTGCGCTAGAAGAAGCAAACGTTTCCCTTGGCCTGGCATTGGCAGAAGATGAGATTGACTACTTAGTGGAGAACTTCACTAAACTAGGTCGTAATCCAAATGATATTGAGTTGATGATGTTTGCTCAGGCGAACTCAGAGCATTGTCGTCACAAGATTTTTAATGCTGATTGGACAATTGATGGCGTTGAGCAAGAAAAGTCGCTGTTCAAGATGATCAAAAACACTTACGAAACCACACCAGAGCATGTGTTATCTGCATACAAAGATAACGCCGCAGTGATGGTGGGCTCAAAAGTTGGACGATTCTTCCCTGATCCACAAACCCGTCAGTACAACTACCACCAAGAAGATGCACACATCTTAATGAAGGTAGAAACTCACAACCACCCAACGGCTATTTCTCCTTGGCCTGGTGCCTCGACCGGTTCTGGTGGTGAGATTCGTGATGAAGGCGCAACGGGTATCGGCGGCAAGCCAAAAGCGGGTCTGGTCGGTTTTACAACGTCGAACTTGCGTATTCCGGGCTTTGAGCAGCCATGGGAAACAGACTTTGGCAAGCCAGGGCGTATCGTTAACGCACTCGACATTATGCTAGAAGGTCCACTTGGTGGCGCGGCATTCAACAACGAATTTGGTCGTCCAAACCTACTTGGTTACTTCCGTACTTACGAAGAAAAAGTTACCTCTCATGCTGGTGAAGAAGTTCGTGGTTACCATAAACCAATTATGATTGCGGGTGGTCTAGGTAATATTCGTGACCAACACGTACAGAAAAAAGAGATCCCAGTAGGCGCAAAACTGATCGTTCTTGGTGGTCCGGCGATGAACATCGGTCTTGGCGGTGGTGCGGCATCATCAATGGCATCAGGTCAATCTGCAGAAGATTTGGATTTCGCTTCAGTGCAGCGTGAAAACCCAGAGATGGAACGCCGTTGTCAGGAAGTTATTGACCGCTGTTGGCAACTTGGTGAGCAAAACCCAATCGCCTTTATTCACGATGTTGGCGCGGGTGGTATCTCTAACGCGCTTCCTGAATTGGTTGATGATGGTGAGCGTGGTGGTAAGTTCCAATTGCGTGATGTGCCTAATGATGAGCCGGGAATGAGCCCGCTTGAAATTTGGTGTAACGAGTCGCAAGAGCGCTACGTAATGGCGGTTGCCGCAGAAAATATGGATGTATTTGATGCGATTTGTAAGCGCGAGCGTGCACCGTATGCCGTCGTCGGTGAAGCAACGGAAGAGCGTCACCTAACTCTAGAAGATTCGCACTTCGACAATACGCCAATTGATATGCCAATGGATATCTTGCTTGGCAAACCACCAAAAATGCATCGTGATGCGACGACATTGAAAGTGGAAAGTCCAGCAATCACGCGTGATGGAATTGAAATTAACGATGCGGTTGAGCGTGTGCTTCGTCTACCGACCGTCGCGGAAAAAACCTTCCTTATCACTATCGGTGACCGTTCAGTTACCGGACTGGTTGCACGTGATCAAATGGTTGGTCCATGGCAGGTACCTGTGGCGAACTGTGCTGTAACCGCAGCAAGCTATGATTCTTACCACGGCGAAGCGATGTCGATGGGTGAGCGCACTCCAGTTGCTCTGCTTGATTTCGGTGCTTCAGCTCGCCTTGCGGTTGGTGAGTCACTCACTAATATTGCGGCAACGGATATTGGCGACATCAAACACATCAAACTGTCGGCAAACTGGATGTCTCCTGCGGGTCACCCTGGTGAGGATGCGGGTCTCTACGAAGCGGTAAAAGCCGTGGGTGAAGAGCTATGTCCGGCATTGGGTCTGACTATCCCTGTGGGTAAAGATTCAATGTCGATGAAGACTAAATGGGAAGACAATGGTGAAAGCAAAGAGGTGACGTCACCGCTTTCGTTGATTATCACGGCATTTGGTCGCGTAGAAGATGTACGCAAAACGGTTACGCCTCAGCTTCGTACCGATAAAGGCGACAGCTCTCTGCTGCTGATTGATCTTGGTAATGGTAAAAACCGCCTTGGTGCAACGGCACTGGCACAGGTTTACAAGCAGTTGGGCGATAAGCCAGCTGACGTGGATAATGCAGAGCAGCTAAAAGGCTTCTTTGATGCGATGCAAAGCCTAGTGCGCAACGACAAACTGGTTGCTTACCACGATAAAGGTGACGGTGGTCTATTTGTGACACTGGCAGAAATGGCATTTGCAGGACACTGTGGCGTTAAAGCGAATATCGAAGCGCTAGGTGAAGATACGCTGGCGGCCCTGTTTAACGAAGAGCTAGGCGCCGTGGTTCAGGTGCAAAATGAGGAACTTGATTCGGTACTCTCTACACTAGCCGCACATGGATTAGAAACGTGTTCGCATGTGATTGGTTCGGTGGAAGCATCTGATACGATTAGCATTACATCAGGTGATAAGGTGATCGTGCAGCGTTCACGTACTGACCTTCGCACTATTTGGGCGGAAACTACGCATAAGATGCAAGCCCTTCGCGATAACCCAGTTTGTGCTGATCAGGAATTTGCGGCGAAAAAAGACAACTCAGATCCTGGTCTGAATGTTGCGCTTAGCTTTGACGTAAACGAAGATGTGGCTGCGCCATATATCGCTAAAGGTGCCAAGCCGAAAATGGCTATTTTACGTGAGCAAGGCGTTAACTCTCATGTGGAAATGGCAGCGGCATTTGACCGTGCAGGTTTTGAAGCAACAGATGTTCACATGAGTGATATCTTGACCGGTAAAACCGTACTTGATGAGTACAATGGCTTGGTGGCATGTGGTGGTTTCTCTTACGGTGACGTACTGGGTGCAGGTGAAGGTTGGGCGAAGTCTATCCTATTTAACCCATCGGCTCGTGAGCAGTTTGAAGCATTCTTCAATCGCCAAGATACCTTCTCATTGGGTATTTGTAATGGCTGTCAGATGCTCTCTAACCTTAAGGAACTGATCCCAGGCGCAGAGCTGTGGCCACGTTTCGTACGCAATGAATCTGAGCGCTTTGAAGCGCGCTTTAGCTTAGTTGAAGTGCAAAAATCTGACTCGGTATTCTTTGATGGTATGGCTGGCTCGCGTATGCCAATTGCAGTTTCACACGGTGAAGGCCGCGTTGAAGTGCGAGATACGCAACACCTAGCGGCTCTTGAAGCATCAGGAACAGTGGCGGTGCGTTATGTTGACAACTTTGGTAACCCAACACAGCAGTACCCAAATAACCCGAATGGTTCGCCAAATGCGATTACAGGTTTAACCACTCAAGATGGTCGTGTCACCATTATGATGCCACATCCAGAGCGAGTGTTCCGCACGGTAGCGAACTCTTGGCACCCAGATAACTGGGGAGAGAATGGCGCGTGGATGCGTATGTTCCAAAATGCGCGTAAGAATCTAGGTTAAACTCGACTCTCAAAGGTTTTTTGAGATTGGTTGACAATGGATAGTTGCCATTAGCAAACTAGCCGCCGAAGCGTCCGCAACGGCGGCTTTTCAATGTTTTGCATGGTTGTAGTGCCACAACCAAAAATAAGAAAAATGGCGCACGGCTAGATTGAGAGCGCAGATTGTGCTCTAATACGCCGCCCCAAAGGAGGGGAATGATCGACTTAGCTGAGCGGGAATGCAGCAGGCGAAGTCATTGTTAATAATTCATTAGAGCAAAGACTATGACCACAAGTAAAAAGTTTGCAATTCGCGTATCAGAAAAACGTAACGGTTGGTGTGCAGAGATCACTCGCCAAGTTACTTCACGTAAGCAAGTAGTATCTAAGCGTGAGCAAGGATTCGAAACCGAAGCTCTGGCACAAGAGTGGGCTGAAAAAGAGCTAGCTCAGTTCGTTGAAAACCAAGTAAAGCGTAATGAGCGTAAAGCAGACCAACGCGCTGAACGTAACGAACGTCAAGAGCGTGAAGCGGCTGAGCGTAAAGCGGCGGCAATGCGTAAGCGCAGTGAAGCGGCACTAGCACAAGAAGCGGATGACGAAGAGGATTTCTAATCCCTATCGCTTGATAAATGCTGAATTAAAAAAACCGCCAGTTGGCGGTTTTTTACTATCATCAGACGCTAAAGCGTGAATCACATCGTGGTTAACGAAATTGTCCCACTTCGGCAAGAAACTCAAAACCAGCGCTCGCCAATTTGGCTTCCAAAGCTTGACGGTCGATATCGAAAAATTTTACTAACTCATCAAGATCGCCAGCGAAGTCGTCACGCAACTTTAAGTTTACGATGCTCATTAGCATGATGGGATCCATGCTTTCGAATTTCGCTAAATCCATAGTTAGTCCTCAAAATCGGAGATGAGTAAGTTGGCTGCAGCAAACGCTGCCTTCTCTCGAACCTTTAGGTCAATGTTGGTATCGGCAGCCACTTCATTTAAGGCGCGTACTGCACAAGTGATTGCTTGAGGGATATACCCTTGATCACCGCTACCAATTTGCGCATATAGCTCACGCACCAAATCACAACAATCGTAAACTTTCATCGTTTTACTTCCACTATAAATGAGAACTTCTCTCACTATACTGATTCTGTCCGGTAAGTTCAAAGCCTGCTGCGGCGAGGAGATTGCGCTATCTCAATACGCGAGCAGGGTTGTCGTTTTTATAAGCAACTACCCAAAAGTGCTCAGCACTTACATTGCATGATTGAGTTGAAGTTCAAGTTGTTGGGTAACTTCCTCTGCTAAGTTGAGCTGCTTGGCAAGCTCTTGCAAATAAGCTTTTTCCATAAAGTTCTGCTCATCAATCACAATCAGTGACGCCAGATAAATTTCAGACGCTTGCTGTGGCGTTTGTGCTAACTGTGCGATATGGCTAGGATCGAGCGGCTTATTTAGCTCATTGTGAATCAGTGTTTTTAGCTGCTGATCCGCGCCTGCCTGTTCGATAGCATTTTCGATGTGTGCCATTTCAGTTTGGTCGACATGCCCATCCGCTTTTGCCGCCGCTATCATCGCTTTCAGGATTAATTGGTCATGGATCTGGTTACACGAGTCAAATTGCTCGGCAGCGGCTTGGGGTGTAGATTGCTTGTCTTGCCAGTCGTTATACACTTTATAGGCGAGTGCACCTAAAGCGGCTGCTCCGCCAATTTTGAGCGCATTCTTGCCGACTTTTTTCCCCATTTTTTTGCTCTTTTTGGAGCCCATTAATAGATTGACTAAGCCGCCACCGACCGCTCCTGCACCGAGTGATTTCAATGTATTTGAGGTTGACGCGCTTTTTAGTTGCTGTTGCCCCTGACGGACGATATCTGAATTAAGAGCTTGATTAAGTAGAGACTTAATATCCATAGCCACCTCCAATATTAAGCTGTGAAGACTGGAATATTATTCAGACTAGCTTAACAAAACGAAGATGAATGGAGGATTAATGGATGAGAGTTGAGACAAAGAGAAAGAATTGAGAGTAGAGAGGGGGAAAGAATTGATAATTGAGAGACTGGACTTAAAGAAAGCTCAACATCATAGACAAAGAAAAGAGCCGAGAAGAAGTTCCTCTCGACTCTCATATCTCAAAGTGAAGCGTTCTAAACTCTCTCGCTGTTTTTATTCCGCAGCGTAGCCATACATCCCAAGCAACTCACCATCGAGGTAGGCGCTTTTGCCATCTCGCATTTCAAGCCGCTCTTCGACAAACCATTTGGCAACCATTGGGTAGATTCGATGCTCTTGATTCTGAACACGCTCGGTCAGTGACTCAACCGTATCTTCATCGAAAATTGGCACTTTGGCTTGCAAAATGACCGGACCGCCGTCTAGCTGCTCGGTGACAAAATGAACGCTGGTACCATGTTCTTCATCCCCGGCATGGATTGCGCGTTGATAAGTATTCAGACCTGGGTACTTTGGCAGTAGAGAAGGGTGAATGTTGATCATGCGACCCATATAGTGGCGAACAAACTCGCCACTCAAGATACGCATGTAGCCAGCTAAAATGATCAGATCGGGCTCAAATGTATCTATTTGACGCATCAACTCATGATCAAATGCATCGCGGGTATCGAAAGCCTTAGGATCGAGAAACACCCCAGCAGCACCGGCCTTTTTCGCGCGTTCTAACGCATAAGCATCCGCTTTGTTGGAGAATACGGCGGTTACCTTGCCATTGGTAATCGAGCTTGAACAAGCGTCGATGATCGCTTGGAGGTTGGTTCCGTTTCCAGATACTAAAACAACAATACTCTTCATAACTTAATTGATCTCTACTTGCTCTTCGTCAGCTTGTGCTGGTGCAATGGTACCAATAACCCACGCATTTTCGCCTTCTTGCTGAAGTAACTTAACCGCTGCGTCTGCTTGGTCTGCTGGTAGTGCAACAATCAGTCCGACACCGCAGTTAAAAGTACGGTACATTTCATGTGTGGTTACATTGCCTTGCTCTTGCAACCATTTAAAGATGACTGGCCATTCCCAACTGTTGCCATCAATAACTGCTTTGGTACCTTCAGGTAGCACGCGAGGGATGTTTTCCCAGAAGCCACCACCTGTGATGTGAGAAATTGCATGGATATCATGTTGCTCAATCATCTTTAATGCTGATTTGATATAGATTTTTGTTGGCTCTAGTAGGTGTTCACCAATAGTGCGACCTTCAAGCTCTTGGTTTTTGTCCGCAGCAGAAACTTCTAGAATTTTGCGAATCAGTGAGTAACCGTTTGAGTGAGGACCACTTGAACCAACCGCAATAAGTGCGTCACCCGCAGCAACTTTAGTACCGTCGATAATGTCTTCTTTTTCTACTACGCCGACACAGAACCCTGCGACATCGTAATCTTCGCCTTCGTACATACCAGGCATTTCTGCGGTTTCACCACCAATTAACGCACAACCAGCTTGAACACAACCTTCAGCGATACCAGAAACAACATCCGCTGCCGTATCAACATCCAATTTGCCGGTTGCATAGTAGTCAAGGAAGAATAGAGGCTCTGCACCTTGTACAATCAAGTCATTAACACACATTGCTACAAGGTCAATACCAATTGTGTCATGCTTGTTCATATCCAATGCTAAGCGCAGTTTTGTGCCTACACCATCGGTACCAGAAACTAACACAGGTTGCTTGTATTTGGTCGGCAGTTCACAAAGTGCACCAAAGCCACCAATACCACCCATTACTTCTGGGCGACGAGTACGTTTTACGGCACCTTTAATACGATCGACAAGTGCGTTACCTGCATCGATATCAACGCCAGCATCTTTATAGCTAAGAGAAGTATTATTGCCACTCACGGGAAGTCCTCGGTCTAGTCAGTTGGATATGAGAAAACGGCGCTATTCTAACAGTGGATAAAGCGCAATAGCAAACGTTTGCGTAAGTTTTTTATCGTACACTAGAGCAAGAAATGCAGCGCGAAATCGTTTATAATCTGAAGGTTTGTTTAAAAAATACCAAAAAAGCCGGAGATGGACATGAAAGTTGTTGAAGTAAAACACCCACTCGTTAAACACAAAATTGGTCTAATGAGAGAAGGTGATATCAGCACGAAGCGCTTCCGTGAATTAGCAACAGAAGTTGGTAGCCTACTGACTTATGAAGCAACCGCGGATTTTGAAACTGAGAAAGTAACCATTGAAGGCTGGAATGGTCCAGTTGAAGTTGACCAAATCAAAGGTAAAAAAGTAACGGTAGTGCCGATTCTACGTGCAGGTCTTGGCATGATGGATGGTGTACTAGAGCACGTACCTAGCGCACGTATCAGCGTTGTTGGTGTATACCGTGACGAAGAAACTCTTGAGCCAGTTCCATACTTCAACAAGCTAGCTTCAAACATCGATGAGCGTATTGCATTGGTTGTTGACCCAATGTTGGCAACGGGTGGTTCTATGATTGCAACCATCGATCTTCTGAAAGAGAAAGGCTGTCAGGCAATTAAAGTGCTTGTTCTTGTTGCAGCACCAGAAGGTATTGAAGCTCTTGAGCGCGCTCACCCAGATGTAGAGCTTTACACTGCGGCAATCGATGAGAAGCTAAACGACAAAGGCTACATCGTTCCGGGTCTAGGTGACGCAGGCGATAAGATCTTCGGTACTAAATAAACCGAATCAAATGTTAAAAGAGGAGCTTAGGCTCCTCTTTTTTTGCCTAGTAGGGTTAGAGTTTCGTTAAAACTCGTCATCCCATAGTGCGCTGAACTCAATTATGTCGCTCCTTAGAACGCTGAGTTAAGACTGTCATTCCATCGAACGCTGAATTCAAACTTGTCATTCCATAGAGCGCTTTAGCGCGAGTAGGGAATCTTTTACCGCTCTGCTTAAGTTGCCTTATAGATCCCCGACTCGGCTGCGCCTCTCGAGGATGACAAATGGGATGGGAGGGAAACTCGCCATCTCATAGTGCGCTGAACTCAAACACGTCGCGCCATAGAATGCTGAGTTAAGACTGTCATTCCATAGAGCGCTGAATTCAAACTTGTCATTCCATAGAGCGCTTTAGCGCGAGTAGGGAATCTTTTACCGCTCTGCTTAAGTTGCCTTACAGATCCCCGACTCGGCTGCGCCTCTCGAGGATGACAAATGCGCAGAGAGAACGCTGCTAGCTAAAAAGAAGGCTTGCCAATGGCAAGCCTTCTTTGTTATTTCTTCAGACTCAATGTCCCGCCTACGCGAGGGGCCGAACTTGGTTTACGGTCGCTAGATTTGTGATGTGTTGGCTTTGCGTGACTTGGTTTGCCTCGGTTCGCTTTGCTATTAAACTCACCATCACGTTTTGGCTTATTGTAACCCTTGCCTTTATTGTCGCTACGATGTTCATTGTCGCGCTGGTGGCTACGTTCGCTGTTACGACCTTTCTTCGAGTTTGGAGCATGGCGGAACTCATCCGCGTTACGCCCTTTAAAAGTGCGACTCTTCTGGTTACGACGGGCTGTTGAACTTTGGTTCTCTTCTCGGCTATCAAACAGTTTAGCATCGGTCGCTTTACGAATGCGTTGACCTTTTGCATCTAAGGTTGAGGCTTCTTCGGTGCTCACTGAGCCTTCACACATAGCGTGAATCTCATTAATCTCATCGTCTGTTAAATAGCGCCATTGTCCATTTGGAATACCATCTAGACTGATGTTCATAATGCGCACACGGCGAAGTTTAAATACTTCATAGCCTAATGCTTCACACATGCGGCGAATTTGACGGTTTAGTCCCTGTGTTAAAACGATGCGGAAAGAGAATTTGGTCTCTTTGCTCACTTTACACGGCAGTGTCACGGTATCAAGGATGTTAACCCCTGAGCTCATGGCTTTGAGAAACTCATTGGTGATCGGCTTATCGACGCGAACCACATACTCTTTTTCGTGATTATTACCCGCACGTAAGATTTTGTTCACTATGTCGCCATCGTTGGTCAAAAAAATCAGACCATCTGAAGGTTTGTCTAAACGTCCAATTGGGAAAATACGCGATTTGTGACCGATGAAATCGACGATATTACCAGGGATATCGCGCTCAGTCGTACAGGTAATGCCGGTAGGCTTATTTAGCGCAATATAGACAGGCTTTTCTTTTGCTTTTAATGGGTTGCCATCAATACAGACATCATCGTTTGGCAATACTTTCATTCCCATCTCTGGCATTTTGCCATTGATAGTAACTCGGCCTTGTTCGATCAATTTGTCGGCTTCACGGCGTGAGCAAAAGCCGGTTTCGCTGATGTATTTGTTTAGACGTTTGGCATTATCTTGTGACATAGGATTTCTCTTAACGTTTCCCAACGGCAAATATAGACAGCCATGTGAATCCGTCACATGGCATTGAAACTCGCGGCGATTGTAACAGTGCTGAACAGGTTAGCCCATTCGTTTTTGATGGCGTTCGCGGTTTTCGAGCTTTTTCTCGCTGCTTTTTCTTAGTAGAACGTAGACGGCGCCCGTCCCGCCATGGAAACGTTGCGCACTATGCGCACACTGAACATCGTTGATTTGCATTAACCATTGTGCCACGTAACTCTTCATCATCGCTGGAGGGTTAGAGCGTTCACCGCGGCCGTGTACTATCACTACCGTTCGTATATCCATACGCATACATTGCTTAAGGAAGTTGACGACTTCGTCGCGTGCTTGTTTAAGCGTTTTACGATGCAAATCGAGTCGAGCTTGAATCGGGTACTTACCTAAACGTAACTTACGGTACACACCGTCTTGAACACCATCTCGTTTAAACTCAATGATATCGTCAGGTTTAATCATTGGCGCATGGTCAATCGACAGGTATTCAGGGTCATCTTCCGTTAACCAAATGGCAGCTTCGCGTTTGGCGAGTTGAGCGTCACTGACGTGATGGGTTTTCTTTAGTTCAGCAGTATCATTGTGCAGGGGCTTTACATCCCCCATCATTTGTTGGAATAAGTCGAAGTCATCTTGAGACATAACGGCATCTCAGGCTAGGAGTTCAATATTTTGATTATACCCAGTCTAAGAGGAGAGTGATCATTTTTCTCGGTACGTCGTATTTTAAAAGTGGAAAAAGAAAAAACCGAAGTAGACAGAGAATCTACTTCGGTGCAAAGCGTTAGGCTAATACTAGCAAAGCTTAGCGATCTAGTGAGGAGATTTGTCAGTCATTACCTTGTAAACGAAGAAACCGCCATAAAAAAGCATTAGACCTAAAGCGCCGAAAATAACGATCATTGACGAAAGTCCAACTGCATTACCAAAAAGGAGATCGAGCCAAAAGTCCATGTTTCCTCCAAAGTTCCGAAGACGAGTAATAGGTTAACTTTTGGTCAGTAAATATTAATGATCTGGATCAATTGTGTTTTTATGGTTATTAAATTGTTTTCTTTAGTGTGTCTTTGCTCACAATTTGTAGCCCGTTGATGCTGTTTTAGGCAAACAGAACGATGTAGTGATTAATTTGCGGAAAACTACTTGCGTTGTGCGTAATAATCAGTAATATACGCATCCGTTGACGGGCAAAGTGCTCGAATAAAACATTTCGGTGAATAGCGCAGCTTGGTAGCGCATCTGGTTTGGGACCAGAGGGTCGGGGGTTCGAATCCCTCTTCACCGACCATCTTAAAGAAGCCGCAGCAGAAATGTTGCGGCTTTTTGCATTCTGCGCATTTATAGCGCATCGGGTCGGGTGCGGAAATCGGGTCGGGTGCGGAATGCCGCCCAGTTCGAATCCCCTTTACCGACTATCTAAAAGCAGCTTCAGCAGAACGTTGCGGCTTTTTGCATTTTGCGCACTTATAGCGCATCGGGCCGGGTGCGGAATGCTGCCCAGTTCGAACTCCCCCTTACCGACTATCTAAAAGCGGTTACAGCTTGAACTGGCACTGGGTGGGTTGACTTTTAGAACGTTGAGTAATGGTAAAGCCCTGACTTTCTAATAGTGACAGCAAATTTTCATGACCTATCAAATGCAATGCGCCAACCACCACTAAGTAGTTGCCAGATTTATTTGGGAACAATGCGCCTGTCGCCAGTTTTTGTGCCCAGTCTCGATTACGCTGATAAATAAATACCTCTTCCATTTCAGGTGACATTTCTGCGAACTTAGCAAATTGATTAAGATTTTGCTGGTCACCGTTCTTCCAGCTTTCAAGTAGGCAGTGGGCGGCATCTTCATTGTGATCAAACTGCTCAAGTAAACTCGTGAGCAGCTCTTTTCCGCCTTCTGGGAGTTGCGCCAATAGGTCGATTTGAAACTGCAGAGACTCTAAACTGTAGACTGTTTTCCCTTTCGATGATGCTTGCCCAAGTAGCCAAAGATCAACACCATCTTGTGCACGATAACCTAAATATTCGAGTTGCTTCATTTGAACCGTGAGCGCTGTCGCCCATGGCGGAGACAACAAGAGCTGTTGTGGATCAAGCTGCAATAGATTAGCAATTCCTTTAACCTCTTTGACCTGCTTATCACTTAGAACCTGTTGCGTGGTTTGCTTAGTTTGTGGATAGCGAACGCCTTGAGCATTACGGATGTCGGTCTCAACCACAATACCGTCGGAATGCTGGAGAAAAGTGGTGAGATTGACCGGTAGTGGGTACATGGTTTGATCACCGACATGCACAGAGCCGAGGATAAGATAATTGAGGTTGCCTTTACTTGCTTGCCAATAAAGGGGCTCAGCAAACAACGAGGAAGAAAAGAGAAACGTAACTAGCAAGCAAATGGTGCGCATCATGGCTCTGTCTTATAGCGATTAGGTAGTTTAAGTATACCCAACATCTATCGTGATAAAACAAGTGGATGGTGAAAATCAGAGCAACAAGCGAGCAGATTAAGAGAGAGGGGGGAGATTAGTTTTTTAAAGAAAAAAAGCGTGATTGAACTGAGTCTAATTTTTCTGTGTGAAATAACTCGCAAATTGAGGGAGAGGGTAGTGATTTTTTACGTGGTAAGACGAAAAAGCCCGGTATTGAGCCGGGCTTAAAAAACATCGAACTAAATGCTTATGCGATTTGAGTTTGCTGTTCTTCGATTTGTTGTTCAGTTGTGATTGGAGATTCAGCTCCATGCATCCAACGTACAAGTGTGTTCGAGAACAACAGTAGAATCACGCCACTGATGGTCGCCGTAACGGCAATGCCACTAAAGATAGACAGAGCACCTAGCTCACCAACGTGTGAACCCACATAGCCTGCAACATAGTTTGCGATAGCATTACAACCAAACCATGCGCCCATCATTAAAGATGCTAGGCGTAGCGGAGCCAGTTTTGTCACCAGTGATAGACCGATAGGAGATAGACATAGTTCGCCCAAAGTATGGAAGAAGAACGCACCCACTAGCCATAACATTGAAGTCTTAACGGTCGTGTCGCCACCTTGCTCCATTACCGCACCCACCATGCAAAGGAAACCAAGTGCGAGGAAGAACATTGCTAATGCAAATTTCACTGGCGAGTTTGGCTCACGTTTACCTAATTTCACCCAAAGCACAGCAAGCAACGGTGCCAATGTGATGATAAAGAATGGGTTTAGCGATTGGAACCACGCAGCAGGTACTTCAAATCCGCCAATCATACGATCAGTGTACTGTTGAGTGTAGATGTTCATCAGGCCACCAGCTTGCTCGAAACCAGCCCAGAAAACGATAGTAAACACACTCATCACTAGGATAACTTTGATACGATCGAACTCTTCTTTTGTTAGTGGCTCTTTTTTCGCTGAGTTTTTCAGCTCAAGATCGCGCTTCGCAGCAGGCTCTTTACCAATCTCACCTAACCAAGATTGTGCCAAAGTCATTTGCATCACTAGGCTCATAAGCATACCAATACCAGCTGCGACAAAGCCTGCTTTCCAACCAAATTCGTTGGTGACAGAGCCAGATACCACACCTGCTAATAGTGCACCGATGTTGATACCCATATAGAAGATAGTGAATGCACCATCACGACGGTTGTCACCTTCTTTATAAAGGTCACCGACCATTGTTGAGATGTTTGGCTTAAACAGACCGTTACCAGCAATAAGTAGTGCAAGACCTAGGTAGAAGCTATGTAAGACGCTTAGGCCTAGCATATCGGCAGGGATCGCAAGGGTAAACTGACCGATTGCCATTAGAGCGCCACCGATCAAGATTGAGCGGCGTTGACCTAAGTAGTTGTCAGCTAACCAACCACCGATTAAAGGCGTGATGTAGACGAGTCCAGTATAGATGCCGTAGAGATCTAGAGCATCTTTAGTCGACCAGCCTAAGCCGCCGTTTAAAGTAGTGTCTGTCAGATAAAGCACTAAGATTGCGCGCATTGCGTAGTATGAGAAGCGTTCCCATAGCTCAGTGCCGAAAAGAAGGAACAGTCCGCGAGGGTGTCCTAAGATTTGATGATGCTGTGTTGACATAAATTTTACTAATAGATTTTGTTAAAGAATTTTATGTGGGGGATATCTATACAGGAGGGAATTAAATATTGCAAATTATAAAATTGTAAGTATTTGCATTATTTTTGTGACAAGTGTTTGTTTTATGATGCTTTAATTGCGTTATTTCCGCGTAATTAACGCGATTAAAACTTAGGTTTCAAAATTGGTTGAATACTGTTAATTCAGGCTGTTACTTGGATTTTTACCAATAAAAAAGGGCGCTAAGCGCCCTTTTAAATTAAAATGTTGCGTTCTTGTTAATATGCGTCATTATGGACAGCTTTTACCGCTCGACCTGAAGGGTCTGCAAAGTTTTTGAACGATTCATCCCACTCAATAGCTTTTGCTGATGAGCAGGCAACCGATGGACCTCCAGGTACACATTCCGCTGCTGATGGTAGCGGGAATAGCTCTTCAAAGATTTCGCGATACACGTAACCTTCTTTGGTGGTTGGGGTGTTGTACGGGAATCGGTAAGCGGCCGTCTCGAGCTGTTGGTCTGTAACTTTCTCTTCAGCCACAGCTTTTAACGTATCAATCCAACTGTAGCCAACGCCATCAGAGAACTGCTCTTTCTGACGCCAAGCAATTGACTCGGGTAGATAATGCTCGAAACATTCGCGTAGGATGTGTTTCTCCATTTTACCGTTGCCACACATCTTGTCGGCTGGGTTTAGGCGCATTGCAACGTCAATAAACTCTTTGTCTAGGAAAGGAACGCGACCTTCAACCCCCCACGCCGCCAAAGATTTGTTCGCGCGAGCACAGTCAAACATGTTCAGTGCCAACAACTTGCGTACCGTTTCTTCGTGGAACTCTTGGGCGTTAGGTGCTTTGTGGAAGTAAAGGTAACCACCAAAGATCTCATCTGCACCTTCGCCGGACAATACCATCTTAATGCCCATGGCTTTGATTTTACGCCCCATTAAGAACATTGGCGTTGAGGCACGAATCGTTGTGACATCATAAGTTTCGATGTGGTAAATCACATCACGAATTGCATCAAGACCTTCTTGAATGGTGTAGGTCATTTCATGGTGAACGGTGCCAATTTGATCGGCTACCTCACGAGCTGCCTTAAGATCTGGAGCGCCCTCTAAACCAATCGCAAAGGAGTGCAGTTGAGGCCACCATGCTTCAGACTTTTCATCATCTTCAATTCGCATTGCTGCAAAGCGCTTAGCGACAGCGGAAGTAATAGAGGAATCAAGCCCGCCAGAGAGCAATACACCATATGGAACATCGGTCATGAGTTGGCGTTTAACTGCTGCTTCCAGTGCTTCGGTTAGCTCTTCTTTGCTTGAGAGGTTTCCTTGCACCGCTGCGTATTCGTTCCAATCGCGAATGTAGTAACGTTGTGGTTCACTGTCGCTACTTGCGTAGTAGCTGCCTGGAGGAAACTCGCTGATGGTTTTACACACAGGAACCAGAGCCTTCATTTCAGACGCGACATAGTAGTTACCGTGTTCGTCATAACCTTGATAGAGTGGAATAATACCGATGTGGTCGCGTCCAATCAGATACTGATCTTTTTCTTCATCGTAAAGAACAAAAGCGAAGATACCATTGAGCTCCTCAAGTAAGTCAGCCCCCATCTCTTGGTAAAGCGCTAAGATCACTTCACAATCAGAGTCTGTCTGAAATTCATATTTACCTTCGTAGCGCGCGCGAATCTCTTTATGGTTATAGATTTCACCGTTCACTGCCAGTATGTGTTTGCCGTTAGGGCTATAGAGTGGTTGTGCTCCACTGTTTAAACCAACGATTGCAAGACGCTCATGGGCAAGAATCGCCTTGTCTGAGGAATAGATACCAGACCAATCTGGACCGCGATGGCGAAGTTTCTTCGACATCTCGAGAGCGATTGGGCGAAGTTGAGCGGCGTCACTCTTGATGTCTAAAATGCCAAAAATTGAACACATACTAATACCTTACTTAAACCATATTTATCCTTTATCTATAAACTTGCCATTCTGGTTAAAAAAAATCAACCAATGTCGATAAAAAAATGACAAAACAGCGTATTGATTGAATGGCATTTAATATATTTCTATATTGTTAAAAAAAATCCACCATACGGTGGATTTTAGTGCAAAAACTAAGGCTAACCTTGCCAATAGCTAAACTTTATGAAAGTTGGGTTGGAGTTGATCGCACACGTTGTTGGCGAAACCAGCGCCGGCTTCACTGTAAATGTTAAACGCGGCATCGACACCATTTTCAAGTAAGATATCCATTTGATCTTGGTATTCCGCAATCGCGGCGATCTTTCCTTGAAAGTTGCGCGCTTGAAGTTGCTCTAAGGCAATTTGATTACCTTGGTGATGAGGCATTGCTAATAACACCAGTTTGACATGGGCGGTATCTAAAATACGCTCCCAAAAATCAGGGTCAGTAGCATCGCCTTGAATCACATTACGCCCTTCTTCACGGTGCCATTTTGCCGCTTCGTCGCGAACTTCAATCCCCAAACTGATTTTGCCATAGTTACTGACTAACTCATCGTACGCCCCTGTACCGATACGTCCCATCCCGAGTATTAGCACTTGAGCACTACCTGGGTTTATAAGTTGATCGCGTTGATTGAGCTTTTCTGCGGCATGCTCTTTAAGCCAGCGGCTTGAACGGTGGTAAAGTTCGTGTCCTTTGCGGTTGATCGGAGCAGAAATGATAAAAGAGATGGATACCGCTAACGCCAAGGCAACCAGTATGTCGCCGCTCATCCACCCCATCTTAAATGCCAGCCCTCCGACGATGAGTCCAAACTCACTAAAGTTAAATAGACTGAGCGAGGCGAGTAAGGAAGTGCGTACTCGGAACTTAAAGGCATTAAGCACAAGGAAGTAGAGAATGCCTTTAATTGGTAATAGAAGTAAGAATACCAACGCGAGGGCAAAGCCCGTCATTGTCGGCTGTGCAGACAAACCGATATTGAGGAAGAAGCAGACTAAGAACAACTCTTTGAGGTTAAATAGCGATTTTGAAAGTTCGGAGGCTTTTTTGTGTCCAGCGAGCAACATTCCTAAGATCAGCGCCCCTAAGTCGGCTTTCATTCCAACCAACTCAAATAGACCTGCGCCAACAACGAGCGCAAAGAAGATACCAAACAACACCAGCATCTCGCCGTGTCCTACCCAATCGAGTAGCTTATAAAACAGTGGTCTCAGTAGCGGTAGGATGAACAAGCCTATTGCATACCATTCTGGTATTTTCCCCGTTGAAGCCGTGAGAAAAATCACCGCGAAGATATCTTGCATGACTAAGATACCGATTGCTAACGTGCCGTACGTAGCATTCATTTCGCCTTTTTCTTGCAGAGACTTAACCGCAAATACGGTACTTGAAAACGAAAGTGCGAACCCGAGTAAGATGACTTGCTCAAGGTTCATCGCTGAAATGCTGTCAACCCCTAATGCTTTCAGCAGTAACAGCGCAACCGTGAAAAGGGCCGTTGAGAGAAGGTTGTGTACGGTTGCTCCCGCCCAAATTTCTTTGGAGAGTAAGGTCTTAATATCCAGCTTTAAACCAATAGTGAAAAGCAGCAGAGTTACGCCAAGGTCGGCGAGGGTAACGATGGTATCATTACTACTGTAGCCGAAAGCATGAAGCCCGAACCCTGCCAGCAAAAAACCGACAAGCGGGGGAAGGTTGCATTTCAATGCGATAAAGCCAGCAAGGAATGCTGCGGTGATTAACATGAGTTCCATATGATTAAAATTATTAATTCCTATAAAAAAGAAAGGCTACGTCATAGACATAGCCTTATATTCTAACGCAACAGTGTGCTTAATCTATCAATCACCTAGCAATTTTTGTAACAAAACGCCGTTTAACATTGCGCGTTTGATCATTGCAAAGGCACTCAATGTTGGTTGTTTATCAATTTCTGATGCGACGATCGGTAGCTCTTTATGGAAAGTGGTTAGCGATTGATTCTCTACATTGCGACGAATCGCAGGGAATAGGATATCTTCACACGAAGTAATGTCGCCAGCGATGATCACTTTCTGAGGGTTAAACAGGTTGATAGTAATCGCGACTGCTTTGCCTAATTGATTACCGACGCGAACTAAACTTTGCTTGGCAAGTTCATCACCTAGATTGGCGTGTTCGCATACATCTTTGATCGTGATGGAGTCCAATTGGGTTAAGCTGGATTCATATCCTTGCGCAATCAGTTTTTTGACGCGATCAACGATTGCAGGGTTGGCCGCCACCGTTTCTAAGCAACCAAAGTTGCCACATTGGCATTGCTCTCCAAGAGGGTCAATCTGGATATGACCAATCTCACCGACGTTGCGGTTATAACCAAGGAATACTTGACCATTAACAATGATACCCGCACCTGTACCGCGGTGAACACTCACTAAGATGGAGTCTTGGCAGTCTTTGCTTGCGCCGAAATAGTGCTCTGCTAATGCCATACCACGAACGTCATTACCAACAAAGCACTCGACGTGGAAGGTATTACAGATCAAATCACCAAGAGCAAGGTTATCAACGTTAATATTAGGCATATATTCAACCACACCAGACTCTGGGTTTACTAACCCTGGTAGTGCAATGCCGATAGCAATTAACTGATTGATAATAGACTGATTGTTTTGAATAAAGTTTTTCAGAGACTGCAATAGACCATCAACTAACTCACCTTGTGTGGTGTAGTAAAACTCTTGATAGTCACTCGCCAGCTCTTTACCGCCTAAGTCAAATAGGCTGAACTGGATGTAGTCACGCCCAAGTCGCACTGCGACTGAGTGGAAAGGTTCCACTTCTGTCGTCAATGAGATGGCTCGACGACCACCGGTGGAAGCTTGTTGAGCGACCTCTTTTACAAGGCCGCGTTCAAGTAGTTGGCGGGTTATTTTTGTGACGCTTGCTGGTGCCAGATGGCTGACATCTGCCACTTGGATCCTAGAGATAGGGCCCTGTTGGTCTATCAGCCTGTAAACTGCTGCACTATTTAGTTGTTTGACTAAATCTACGTTACCTATTTGTCCGCCATTCATGTTTACACTTGCTCGTACTGTCCGTTAACAATATTCGCTTGGATTGAGAAGTCACGATCAAACACAGTCAAGTTAGCGACCATGCCTTTTTTGATACGACCTAGTTTGTCGTCAACTTTGATTGCTTTTGCAGGGTACAAAGTTGCCATACGTAGTGCTTCATCCAAAGCGATGCCGACGTGCTCAACTGTATTTTGAACTGCTTCAATCATGGTTAAAGCTGAGCCGCCCAGTGTGCCATTTTCATCAACACACTTACCATCTCGGTAATATACTTTCTTACCTACAAAAATAAAGTAATCCATGTTAGCGCCTGCAGGAGCTGTGGCATCGGTCACTAATACTAATTTTTCACCCTTAATTTTGTGAGCGATTCGAATATTTGCGTAGTCGACATGGAAACCGTCGGCAATGATACCAGCGTAAACATCTGATGTATCGTAAATTGCACCGACAACACCCGGTTCGCGACCCACCATTGGGGTCATCGCATTAAATAGATGAGTTGCGAATGTAATACCATGCTCAAAACTTTGACGAGCTTCAGCATAAGTTGCATTAGTGTGACCAATCGACACGACGATACCTGCATCGCGCAAGCGAGAGATATGCTCAGGATCATTGTGTTCAGGTGCTAGGGTAACTTTGGCAATCACATCGGCGTTATCGCACATAAAGTCAATCATGCTGTCATCAGAAGGGCGGATGTAATCGACACTGTGAATCCCTTTCTTTGCCACATTCAGGTAAGGACCTTCAAGGTGCAGACCTAATGATTGATTCTTATGTTGTGCATGATAATCACGAGCTGCGGCAACGGCTTGGCGCATATTTTCATCAGAAGAGGTGATCAGTGTTGGAAGGAAGCTTGTACAACCTGATTTTAGGTTTGCTTCATGCATAATTTGAATGGTGTCAGCCGTGATTTCATCGTTGAACATTACGCCGCCACAGCCGTTTAGCTGTAGGTCAATAAAGCCAGGACTTAGGTTTGCGCCGTTTAGATCGCGAGTTTGGATATCAGCCGCAAGCTCAGTCACTGGACACACAGACTCGATTAGTCCGTTGTTGATGATCACAGCGTGGTCAACAAGAACATCGCTGCCAGTATAAATTTTACAGTTAGTTAGCGCATACATGTTTAACTAATCCTTATATGTTGAAATCTGGGAATTAATGGCCACTCAAATCGAAGAAAATTTCCTCACTTGTTTACTTAATTTGTGAACTTCAATTAGGCCGCAAAATATCTTTACTAAAGGATGAATTTGTCCTTTATCTGCTCCACTTGTGTGCTTTCCGTCGCGAAAAAAATCCATTGTAAGTTACAATTTTGTCATAACGCTTGAAGCCTTGCTCTATCAGCCTTGCTTGCTGAAGTGAGCCCACATCTATGGTGGAAATAATATCTGCTAATTAGCATTTTTTTGAATTGTAAAATAAGTTTTATGATCTCGCTAGCAAAAACCTTCGATCACACCCTTTTCTGGTGATTATGATCACAAATGATAAGGTTTTAATTTGCGGAGCAAAATTAATGTCATAAACTGGCTTCGACTAAATTGAGCAACATAAAAAAGTAGCTCGGCCAAAATACAAATCCTATAGGGGGAACTTAAGGTGAATATTCTTGGATATGCACAGAAGCTAGGTAAAGCATTGATGCTACCTATCGCAACGCTTCCAGTTGCGGCGCTTCTACTTCGCTTAGGTCAAGGTGACCTATTAGACATTCCGTTCATGGCACAAGCTGGTGGTGCTATTTTCGGTAACCTACCATTATTGTTCGGTCTAGGTATCGCAATCGGTCTTTCTAAAGACGGTAACGGTGCTGCCGGTCTTGCTGGTGCCGTTGCGTACTTCGTACTAACAGCAACAGCGACAACAATCAACGCTGACGTAAACATGTCATTCTTCGGCGGTATCTTTGCAGGTATCATCGCAGGTCACTCTTACAACGCTTTCCACGCAACTCGCCTTCCTGAGTGGCTGGCATTCTTCGCTGGTAAACGTCTAGTTCCTATTATGGCTGGTCTGTTTGCTCTAGTTGCAGGTGCTGTATCTGGTGTTGTTTGGCCTTCTATCCAAGGTGGTCTTGACGCACTGGCGCACGCAGTATCAACGTCTGGCGCAGTAGGTCAATTCGTATACGGTACTCTTAACCGTGCACTTATCCCTGTAGGTCTACACCACGTACTGAACTCTTACTTCTGGTTCGGTATGGGTACATGTCAAGAGATCGTAATCACTGCAGCATCTGCAGCGGGTGAAGCTCTTCCAAACCTAAAACAACTTTGTGTTGACCCAGCTCTAGCGAAAACTCTAGTTGCTGGTCAAGAGTACACATTTAACTTCGTTAACTCTGTAACTCCTGAAATCACTGCAACAGTTAACACTGTAACTGAAACTGTTAAGTCAGGTGACCTACACCGCTTCTTCGGCGGCGATAAGTCTGCTGGTGTGTTCATGAACGGTTTCTTCCCTGTAATGATGTTTGGTCTACCAGGTGCGGCGCTAGCTATGTACCTAGCAGCTCCAGCTGAGAAACGCAGCCAAGTTGGTGGTGCACTGTTCTCAGTAGCATTCTGTTCATTCCTAACTGGTATCACAGAGCCTCTAGAGTTCATGTTCGTGTTCCTAGCGCCAGCGCTATACGCAATGCACGCAGTGTTCACTGGTCTATCTCTAGTTGTTGCTAACATGTTTGGTACTCTGCACGGCTTCGGCTTCTCTGCAGGTCTAATCGACTTCCTACTAAACTGGGGTCTAGCAACTAAGCCGTTCATGCTACTTGTTATCGGTCTAGCTTTCGGTGCTCTATACTTCTTCACTTTCAGCTTCGCAATCCGCGCGTTCAACCTAAAATCGCCAGGTCGTGAAGAAGACGAAGATGAAGTTGGTGCTCCAGCCGCTGACGCTGCTAAAGGTGACCTTGCTCGTCAATACCTAAAAGCACTAGGTGGTCATGACAACCTAACGTCAATTGATGCTTGTATCACTCGTCTACGTCTTACTCTAAAAGACCGCTCTGTAGCTAACGAAGATGTTCTTAAGAAGCTGGGTGCGAAAGGGGTAGTGAAACTAGGTGAAAACAACCTACAAGTTATCCTTGGTCCTCTAGCTGAAATCGTTGCTGGCGAAATGAAAGCAATCGGTGCTAACGAAGACCTATCTGATGTAAAACTTCCATAATAACTTCTAGTTAGAATGTTAGTCTAAAAGCCTCCTTCGGGAGGCTTTTTTGCGCTTGCGCACAGTTCTATACAGGGGTGGTTAAATAACCATCAGTCGCGAGTGATTATTTCTCAATAATCACCCAGATTTAGTTGTGTCTTAGGCAAGAATTGTGGATGATAAGTCGCTATATGCTCTGAGAAGTCTAAATAACGTCCCAGAGCCTTTTTTTCTCTGACAATACTAAAATATCTGAGGTGTTATAGATGAGTGAAGCTGAAGCTCGTCCATCGAATTTTATTCGCCAAATCATTGATAAAGATTTAGCAGATGGAACACACACAAGCGTGCATACTCGTTTTCCGCCAGAGCCAAACGGCTACTTGCATATCGGTCACGCTAAGTCAATTTGCCTAAACTTTGGTATTGCTCAGGACTATCAGGGTAAGTGTAACTTACGTTTTGACGACACGAACCCAGAAAAAGAAGACGTAGAATACGTTGAGTCGATTAAGAATGATGTGTCTTGGTTAGGCTTTGAGTGGGATGGTGAGGTTTGTTACTCATCTGACTACTTCGATAAGCTTTACGGGTACGCAGTGGAATTAATTAATAAAGGCTTAGCGTATGTTGAAGAGCTAAGTCCTGAGCAGATCCGCGAGTACCGTGGCACACTTACTCAACCTGGTAAGCCAAGCCCATACCGTGACCGTAGCGTTGAAGAAAACCTAGCGCTATTTGAAAAGATGCGTGATGGTGGCTTCGAGGAAGGCACGGCGTGTCTTCGCGCTAAGATCGATATGGCGTCATCGTTTATCGTGATGCGCGATCCTGTGTTATATCGTGTGCGCTTTGCGTCTCACCACCAAACTGGTGACAAGTGGTGCATCTACCCAATGTACGATTTCACGCACTGTATTTCTGATGCGCTAGAGGGTATTACGCACTCTATTTGTACGCTTGAGTTCCAAGACAACCGTCGTCTATATGACTGGGTTTTAGACAACATTACTATCGACTGCCAACCACGTCAGTACGAGTTTAGCCGTCTAAACCTAGAGTACACGGTAATGTCTAAGCGTAAGCTAAACCAACTAGTGACTGAGAAATTGGTTAACGGTTGGGATGACCCACGTATGCCAACTATCTCTGGTCTACGTCGTCGTGGCTTCACTCCTGCAGCAATTCGTGAGTTCTGTAAACGTATTGGTGTAACCAAGCAAGACAACATGATCGAAATGAGCTCTCTAGAGTCTTGTATTCGTGATGACCTAAACGAAAATGCACCACGTGCAATGGCGGTACTTGATCCTGTTAAAGTGGTTATCGAGAACTTCGAAGCAGGTAAAGTTGAAACGCTAACGGTTGCTAACCATCCAAACAAACCTGAAATGGGTGAGCGCGAAGTGCCGTTTACTCGTGAAGTGTGGATTGAGCGTGAAGACTTCCGTGAAGAAGGTAACAAGAAGTACAAGCGTCTAGTACTGGGTAAAGAAGTACGTTTACGCGGTGCTTATGTGATTAAAGCTGAGCGTATCGAAAAAGATGCACAAGGCAATATCACAACTATCTTCTGTAGCTACGATGCAGATACGCTAGGTAAGAACCCTGCAGATGGTCGCAAAGTAAAAGGTGTTATTCACTGGGTATCGGCTGACCAAGGCCTTCCAGCAGAAATTCGCCTATACGATCGCCTGTTCACTGTACCAAACCCAGCAGCAGCAGATAACTTTGCTGAAACAATCAACCCGGATTCTTTGGTTGTGCTTAATGGTTTTGTTGAGCCGAGCCTAGCTTCTGCAGAAGCAGAGAAGGGTTACCAGTTTGAGCGTATGGGTTACTTCTGCGCTGATGCAAAAGAATCTTCTGCAGACAAATTGGTGTTTAACCGTACTGTCGGTCTTCGTGATACTTGGGCTAAGATTGAAGCTCAATAATCACTGAGTGATTAGTAAAAAAGCCAGTCTATATGACTGGCTTTTTGTTGTCTGCTGAACAGAGGACTTAAAAAAAGCGCCCTTAAGGCGCTTTGATAAATTACTTTTTCTCTTTGTGTGCGTCAGGGTTGTCCTTGCACGTACCATCACCACATTTACCATATAGGTAAAGGCTATGGTTAGTCAGAGTGACGTTGTACTTCGCGGCAATTTCACGCTGACGCTCTTCGATTACGTTGTCTGAAAACTCAATCACTTCGCCACAATCTAGGCAAACTAGGTGGTCGTGGTGATGTTGAGTTGACAGTTCAAATACCGACTTGCCACCTTCAAAATGGTGACGAGTGACAATACCTGCATCATCAAATTGGTTCAAAACGCGATAAACTGTCGCAAGGCCGATTTCTTCACCTAGGTCGATCAGTTTTTTGTACAAATCTTCAGCACTGATGTGTTGGCAGTCAGGTTGCTGTAATACTTCTAAAATTTTCAGCCTAGGTAAGGTTACCTTAAGACCAGCATCCTTAAGCGCTTGATTATTGTCTGACATATACTTTCCCGTTGATGATCTGCAGTGTTTAACAGAATTCAATATTCCTACCATTATAGGGCAGGTTAGCTTAACAATAAACCACGAAGTTCAAGGGGTTACTTATATTTTTTCTAAAGTTGTGTGGTGTCACGGATAAAACTGGTCTGATTAGTTACAATTCATTAACGTTTATTTGTGGTTGCACGGAAGCTATCATCAATGAGTTCTTTATTTTCAAAGGTTTACAAGCCAGGCATGGTTCGATTTGCATTGAATTCTTGGCCGCCATTTTGGGGAAGTGGGATAAAAATTGTTTCAATTAGCGAGGATTTTCGTCAGGTAAAAGTAAAGTTAAAGTTGCGGTGGTGGAACAAAAACGCCAACCGAACTCAGTATGGCGGCAGTATATTTTCTCTAACTGACCCTATTTACGCGTTAATGTTAATGGGGATTTTGGGTGAGGAATATTACGTCTGGGATAAAGAAGCGAGTATCAACTTTATTAAGCCTGGAAAAGGCGATTTGTTCGCTGATTTTGAACTTCACGCTGGGCAATTGGATGAGATTTACCAGCAGACAGCGTTGGGGGACAAGAGTTTTCCTGAGTTTATCGTCCATGTTAAAGATACCCATGGAGAGGTCGTGGCAGAAGTGCAGCGCAAGTTATATGTGCGCAAAAAGCCAAAATATCGACAAGTGGCTGAGTCTCAAGTTGAGCTGTCGTCGGACTAGTCAGAAAATTCAGATTAAAAAAAACCTCCCAGTGGGAGGTTTCTTGAAATTAGCCTTCTAGCTCAGCTAGGCACATTTCATCATAAATCTGCTTACACCAGTTTTTCACGCGCTCTTCGGTCAACTCTGGTTGGCGATCTTCATCGATACATAGACCAACGAACAGGCTGTCGTCGCCCTCTACTAGACCTTTAGAAGCTTCGAACTCGTAGCTTTCAGTAGACGTGTGGCCAAGGATTGTACCGCCTTTAGACTCTACGATATCACGCACTGTGCCCATTGCGTCACAGAAGTACTCTGCGTAGTCTTCTTGGTCACCACAACCGAAGATCGCAACAAGCTTAGTAGAGAAGTCAACTTGCTCAAGTTCAGGGAAGAAGTCATCCCAATCACACTGCGCTTCACCATAGTACCAAGTTGGGATACCTAGAAGCAGAAGATCGAAGTTATCGATGTCTTCTTTGCTGCTTTTTGCAATGTCTTGAACGTGAACTAGTTGTTTGCCTAGTTCTTTTTGAATCATCTTTGCAACAGCTTCAGTGTTACCTGTGTCGCTACCAAAGAAGATACCTACACTTGCCATAGATTCGTTACCTTTAATATTGTCTACTTACTAGCATCTAAAGTGGATTAGCCTAAACCGGTTCCTTCCCAACTCAACTGAATCAGCCCTTTGGCGACAAAACCAGCGCAGCCGAGAAACAGCACCAACCATACTATTCTACGACCAAAAGGAGGAACATTACCTGCGTGAAGTACGTCTTTGATTGCCATACCGATCAAAAAGAAGATCGAGGCAAACAGTAGATCAAGACCAATAGACTCAAGCATGTTCATGTAGTCGTAAAGCATGATATCCCTTTATGCTAATTTACTTGCGCTGCACTATACCACTGTTATCAGTCAAAGTTAATGTGGAAGCTTCTCACTTTATACTTATCCAATAAATTTACGAATGATTCGCAATACTTCCTCAGGTTTTTCTGCATGTAACCAGTGCCCAGTGTTGGCAATGATATGGGCTTTCGCTTGTGAAAACTGCGCTTGAATATCGCGTTGGTGCTCGGCTTGTAAATAGTCGGAATTCGCCCCTTTGATAAATAGGGTTGGGGTGCTGATCTGTTGGATCGGCTGCCAACTCATAATGTGGCGGTAGTTGTTCCAGAGGTTTTCAACACTAAAACGCCAAGCGAGGTGATTGTCGTTCTTGTACAGTGATTTGCTCAGAAACTGGCGCACGCCTTCAAGTTCAATGTGCTGTGCAAGAATCTCTAATGCTTGCTTGCGGCTTTCTGGCTTGGCGGAATTGACCGCTTGTAAACCCGCAAACACATTGTCATGACGTTGTACTTGATAATCGACTGGCGCCATATCGAGTACAAGCAGTTGCTGCACTTGTGTTTCCAGTAGCTCTGCGACTTTGATCGCGACTTTGCCGCCCATCGAATGACCGATTAGGGTAGAACGCTCAATGTTAAGATGTTGGAGTAACGCTTTGACATCTTCTGCTTGCGCTTGATAGGTGTGCAGTTCGTGGTGGAAAGAAAGACCATGGTTACGCAAGTCGATACTAAGCACTTGATGATCTTGCTTTAAATTGCGCGCAAGTAAGCCAAGGTTATCGAGATTACCAAACAATCCGTGGATCAAGACAATGGTGTGACCCTCACCTTCGAGTTTGTAGTTGAGCAGTTGTGACATTTTATCTTATTCGTGACTGGTTTAACGTAGAGTCTGAGAGAAGATCTCGCTATAATCGCCAAAGAGTTTAAACATAGAGATTGTGAAAAGCGAATGAAAACAATTGAGGTTGATGAGGATCTATACCGTTACATCGCAAGTCAGACCCAACACATTGGTGAGAGTGCTTCGGATATTTTGCGCCGTTTGTTGAATGTTGATGGTGATGCTCAAGTTGAGACACCACTGACAATGAAGGCACCGCAAGGTCTTGTGGTAAGCAAAGATGCGGTAAAAGATGTGCAGGTAGATTGCGTAAAAGAAATGCGTTCTCTATTAATCTCTGATGAGTTTGCGGGTCTTAAGAAAGCGATTGATCGTTTTATGATGGTATTGTCGACGTTACACCGCCTCGATCCTGATGGTTTCTCAGAAGCGACTCAAGTTAAAGGTCGTAAACGTGTCTACTTTGCAGACAACGAGCAAACCTTGCTGGCAAACGGTAATACAACAAAACCAAAAGCGATCCCAGCTTCGCCGTTTTGGGTTATCACGAATAATAATACCAGCCGCAAGCGACAAATGGTTGAGCAACTAATGTCGCGCATGAGCTTCCCAGCTGATTTGATTGAGAAAGTGGCGAACTCAATCTAAACACTAAATTTTTAGCCTCATAATGACCGACGAGTTTTATGAGGCTTTTTTTTATGGCTTGTTAATTTAGAAAGGATGTCAAAATGGCTATGCACCCAAGAGCTGGGCAAAAAGCTCAGCAACAGGATTTGCACAATATTCCGGCGTTAGTATCGAACTACTTCCTCCTCCAACCAGACCCAACCAACCCAGCACATAAAGTCGAATTTGGCACTTCAGGTCATCGCGGAACGGCGGACAAAGCGACCTTTAACCAAAATCATATTCTGGCTATTGCTCAAGCGATTGCTGAGGTGCGTGCGGAACAAGGGACCACTGGTCCACTTTTTATCGGTAAAGATACACACGCACTGTCGGAACCGGCTTTCTCAAGTGTTGTCGAGGTACTTATCGCAAATGGTATCGAAGTGATTGTTCAACAGGACAATGGCTACACTCCGACACCAGGTATTTCGCATGCAATTTTGACCTATAACCGCGTTCACCAAGATAAAGCGGATGGTATTGTGATTACTCCATCACATAACCCACCGCAAGATGGCGGCATCAAATATAACCCCCCTCATGGTGGACCTGCGGAAGATGCGCTAACTAAAGCGATAGAAAATCGTGCGAATGCATTGATTGCTGAAGAGTTGCAGGGCGTGAAACGCATGTCATTGGCGGCAGCCAAAGCTTCGCCGCTATTCCAGCAACTCGATTTGGTTAAGCCGTATATTGATGATTTGGTGAATGTTATCGATATGGCGGCTATTCAAAAGGCAGATCTCAAAATTGGCGTTGACCCATTGGGTGGCAGTGGTATTGATTACTGGCGCCAAATTGGTCAGGCATACAATCTGAACCTGACTCTGGTTAGTGAGGCGATTGATCCAAGTTTCCAATTTATGTCGTTGGATAAAGACGGTGTGGTGCGTATGGATTGTTCTTCACCATACGCGATGGCTGGATTATTAGCGCTTAAAGATGAGTATGACTTGGCGTTTGGTAATGATCCGGATTACGATCGCCACGGTATTGTGACGCCTAAAGGTTTGATGAATCCTAACCATTTCCTAGCGGTGTGTATTGATTACTTATACCGTCATCGTCAAGGGTGGGGCAAAGACGTTGCTGTTGGTAAAACACTGGTTTCAAGTGCTTTGATTGACCGCGTTGTTGCTGATCTAGGCCGCGAGTTATGCGAAGTGCCAGTAGGTTTTAAGTGGTTTGTTGATGGTCTTTACGCGGGCAAATTTGGCTTTGGTGGTGAAGAGAGCGCGGGCGCTTCTTTCCTACGTCAAGACGGGACACCTTGGTCAACGGACAAAGATGGCATCATACTATGTTTGCTCGCTGCAGAGATCACGGCGGTAACGGGTAAAAATCCTCAAGATTACTATGAGGAGTTGGCTGCCAAGCACGGTGAGTCTCAATACAACCGTATTCAAGCTGTGGCGAATGGTCCTCAGAAAGATGTGTTGAAGAAGCTTAGCCCTGAAATGGTTGCGGCAGAAACACTTGCTGGAGATGCAATTACGGCGCGTTTAACACATGCGCCTGGTAATGGCGCAGCGATTGGCGGTCTGAAAGTGACGACTGAAAATGGCTGGTTTGCGGCACGTCCATCTGGTACTGAAGATATCTATAAAATCTACTGCGAGAGTTTTAAAGGTGAAGAGCACCTAAAACAGATCGAAGCAGAAGCACAAGAGATCGTAAACCAAGTGTTTAAAGACGCTGGCTTGTAATTTTGAGTGCGTTTTTTTTTGAAAAGAGCTGACGAAAGTCGGCTCTTTTTTTGTGAGGAGTACTCAATAGGAAAGATGGAATGCGCGGCTCTGTCATACTGACGGAAAACCACAATGTTCAATTTCTTGAATCTGTGACTCTATTGAGCGCACTATTAAACTTTGTCATTCCATAGAGCGCATTAGCGCGAGTAGGGAATCTAGCTCTTGAGTTGGTTTGGTGCAGCGTAGTCAAGATCCCCGACTCGGCTCCGCCTCTCGAGGAGGACAGTCAAGGGATTCGAAGTTTACGCGGCGTGGCTCTTTTTCCGTAGTTTAGTCTCGTCAGCACTATGCGTTCTGTTCAGGCCACGCATCTGGCACTACAAACCAAAACCGTCCGCTGTCGGTTTGCGCATGAATAAACCGTTGTGGATTAGGCTCAACAATCGGGGAATCTGGCAGTTTACCCGTTGCCCAACGCACCTTGGGAAGAGCATAAAGTGTTTCTTTAATCTGATGGGCCTGAGAATAGTGACACCAATATCCGTTAATTTGGCTTGAGTTAAGTTTAAAGTCTAAGCAGTGGCTTGGAACAATCTCATGATTGAAGGGGTTGATATACAGCCGACCTTGAAGCAGTAGATGGTGTGAATTGACGTTCAACTCTGGGCATTGTTGTTTAAACGCATCGCTTTGTGACATTTGCAATTGGTGATTCACCATATGAGGGAGTTTTAGCTCAAGCTGATCGTGAGCATTTGGTCCGTACCAATGCCCCTTGTGTAGTAGGTAAAACTTTATCGCCACCTCCCAATGTTCGGTAATATCTTGCGCGAGATTGTGCACGATAAGATCGATGGCACCTAACGTTCGGCCTTGCTCGGATAGCTGAATTTCTTCCGCTAGTAGCTGATAATGGGGACTGTTAATAAAGGCTTGTGTGCAAAGGTGTTGATAGACAAAACCCAAGCGGTAATTGCCATGATACTCAGTGTCGGGGGCGACTGGACTTGGCTTCAACGCGTTTAGATTGGAGCAGAGTTTGCTCTGCTCAATCAAATTAGGGCTGGTGATTATCCATTGATAAAACTCGTCTAGTTCACTCATATCTCGTCACTATCAATTCTATGGGTTTGTTTCGACAATTGCAGACGAAGTTGCTATAACGTCGCTAAAGTCAGGATACTGGAAAGTCAGATGAATAATCTACAACTTGAAAAGATACTTAACGAAAAACTCTCGCCACAACTGATCAAAGACTACAGTCCGAATGGTTTGCAAGTCGAAGGTGGCGAACGGATTAAAAAGATCGTGACTGGCGTGACAGCATCGCAAGCGTTGATCGATAAAGCGGTTGAACTTGGTGCGGATGCTTTGCTGGTGCATCACGGTTACTTTTGGAAAGGTGAGCCAGAGCCGATTCGTGGCATGAAAGGTAAACGAATCCGTACCCTGATTAAGCATGATATTAACCTGTTTGGTTATCATCTACCTTTAGATATCCATCCAGAGCTGGGTAACAATGCTGAACTCGCGCGTTTACTCGAGATTGATGTTGAAGGCGGTTTAGAAGGGCATCCTCAGTCAGTGGCGATGTATGGTCGTCTAAAACAGCCTGTAACGGGCGTTGAGTTTGCCGCACGTATCGATTCAGTGTTGAATCGTAAACCGCTGCATATCGCTCCTGAGAGCGCAGATAAGCTAATCGAAACGGTAGGTTGGTGTACTGGTGGTGGTCAAGATTATATTGAGCTTGCGGCACAACATGGGCTAGATGCGTTTATTTCCGGTGAGATCTCTGAACGAACCACTTACAGTGCTCGTGAGCTTGATATTCACTACTTTTCTGCTGGGCACCATGCGACAGAACGTTATGGCATTAAAGCGCTCGGTGAATGGCTAGCCAGTGAACATGGCTTGGACGTGACCTTTATCGATATCGATAATCCGGTTTAACGGGGCGGGTAAAGGGAACGGACTTCATCCTAAGGAAGGCCTCTCTTCGGGAAGCGGGAATGGGCTTTGCCTTATGGAATGCTTTACTCACGGAATATGGTGCAGGCTTTGTCTTATTTCGTGCTTGGCTTAAGTTTGTCATTCCATAGCGCGCGTTAGCGCGAGTAGGGAATCTTGTATTTGGTGAAGTTTAAGATAGATCCCCAACTCGCTCGTTCCTCGCTCTTGAGGATGACAAATACAGAAGAGTGGTTCGCTCTTGAGGATGACAAATACAGAAAGGTGGCTCGCTCTTAGGGATGACAAACACAGAGAGTGGCTTGCTCTTAGGGACGAAATTGTGGTTTTGTTCTTTAGGATGACAAGCAGTTAGTTGCACCCAAAGAGAAAGGGTTGACGCAATCTCGCTAACCCTGACAATTTCTCGCTTCTCGCTTCTCGCTTCTCGCTTCTCGCTTCTCGCTTCCAAAAAGAAAGGGCTGACGCTTTCATGTCAGCCCTTGGCTTTTCTATGCTTTAACGCTTATTCGCGCTCATGTAGAGGGCGGAACTCGCGTTGGCTCTCACCAGTGTACAGCTGGCGTGGACGACCGATACGGTTGTCTGGGTCGCTGTGCATTTCGTTCCAGTGTGCAATCCAACCAATGGTTCGAGACATGGCGAAGATTACCGTGAACATTGAAACCGGAATACCAATCGCTTTCAAAATAATGCCAGAGTAGAAGTCGACGTTCGGGTAGAGTTTCTTCTCAACAAAATACTCATCCGATAGTGCGATACGTTCTAGTTCCATCGCAACATCGAGTAGTGGGTCTTGAATATTCAATTCCGTTAACACTTCATGACAGGCTTCACGCATAACCGTTGCGCGAGGGTCGTAGTTTTTATAAACGCGGTGACCAAAGCCCATTAGACGGAATGGGTCATCTTTATCTTTCGCACGCTCAACAAACTCAGGAATCTGATCGACACTGCCGATTTCTTCAAGCATTTTCAGGCAAGCTTCGTTTGCACCGCCGTGAGCAGGTCCCCAAAGTGATGCGATGCCCGCTGCAATACAGGCAAATGGGTTAGCACCAGAAGAGCCAGCTAGACGCACGGTTGATGTTGAAGCATTTTGCTCATGGTCTGCGTGTAGCGTGAAGATTTTATCCATCGCACGGGCAACAACAGGGTTCACTTCGTACTCTTCACATGGATTAGCGAACATCATGTGCAGGAAGTTTTCTGCATAGTTTAAGTCGTTACGTGGGTAGATAAATGGCTGACCAATCGAGTATTTGTAACACATTGCAGCCAGCGTCGGCATTTTGGAAATAAGACGATAAGCCGCAATTTCACGGTGTACGTCATTATTGATATCAAGTGAATCGTGGTAGAAGGCAGCTAATGCACCGACAACACCACACATAACCGCCATTGGATGCGCATCACGGCGGAAGCCATGGAAGAAGCTGGCAATTTGCTCATGCACCATTGTATGGCGAGTTACTGTTGTTTTGAACTTCTCGTACTGCTCACGAGTTGGGGCTTCACCGTAAAGAAGAATATAACACACTTCCAAATAATCAGCGTTGTTGGCTAATTGGTCGATAGGGAAACCGCGGTGTAGTAGTACACCTTTGCCGCCATCGATGTAGGTGATTTGAGATTCACAAGATGCAGTGGCAAGAAAACCTGGGTCAAAAGTAAAGTAGCCATTGGCCCCAAGTTTGCGAACATCAATTACGTCAGGTCCAATAGTACCTTGCATAATTGGCAGTTCGACTGGCGCTTTACCTTCAATATGAAGGGTCGCTTTCTTATCCGCCATAACAATCTCCTTTGTTTATTATTTAATCCATCCAGGATGTTTGTGTGTCATTTTTGTACGTCTCTTCGTTAATAAAGTCAATTTTTCTCCTCTGAGTTGTGCTCTTGTTATTATTTTTTACGTACATTAAGTTAAAAATCTGTTCTGTGTAGCAAAAATTGTTACACTAATTGTATTAGAATGTTGCCAACCGTATATTGGTGGCGAGAAATATGGGAGAAACCTAATAAATTCAAGGATTGAAAGAATTATAGGCGATATTTTCAAGACTTGTTGTTAACAATTTATTTACAATTAACTTCGGCGCTATTGGGGTTGTTTGTTAGTTAAATGTTATCATTTTAAAGGGTTCAGCTGCCAAGTTTCGTCAATAACTATAAATGCTCTAGTGAGCTGAGTGAGCAAGCCCGTGAAAGAAAGAAAGTCAAGACCTGTAAACCTAGACTTGCAAACCATACGCTTTCCGATCACTGCTATCGCATCTATTCTTCACCGAGTTTCTGGTGTGATCACGTTTGTAGCAGTCGGTATCCTGTTATGGTTGCTGTCTTTATCTCTATCATCTCCTGTTGGATACATGAAAGCAGTCGATATTGTCGACGGCTGGTTTTTCACGTTTATCCTATGGGGAATCCTAACCGCTTTGGCCTACCACATTGTGGGTGGTGTCCGTCATTTATTGATGGACCTAGGCTACTTTGAAGAGCTCGACACTGGCGCAATGAGCGCGAAAGTTTCATTTGGTGTCACAGCTGTGCTGTCTCTATTAGCGGGGGTATTGGTATGGTAAACCACGTATCATCATTCGGTCGTAATGGTGTGCACGATTTCCTCCTGATTCGTGCAACTGCAATCATTATGACTCTCTACACGATCTATCTGGTGAGCTTTATTGCTTTTTCAGATATTTCTTACGCATCTTGGAGCCAGTTTTTCGCTGGAAACTTTACCAAAGCATTCACCATGGTCGCACTAACCAGTGTGCTGATCCACGCTTGGATTGGTTTGTGGCAGGTTCTCACAGACTATATCAAGTGCACTAAGTTGCGCGGTGGTCTGCAAGTCGGTGTCGTCGCATTGTTGTTCGGCTACTTCTTCTCTGGTCTGTTTATTCTGTGGGGTGCGTAAGTGACTATTCCAGTTCGTGAATTCGATGCCGTAGTAATCGGCGCAGGTGGTGCAGGTATGCGTGCTGCACTGCAAATTTCAGAGCAAGGTTTAACTTGTGCTCTGCTATCAAAAGTATTTCCGACGCGTTCTCATACTGTGTCTGCTCAAGGTGGTATTACGGTCGCGTTAGGCAATTCACACAAAGATGATTGGCAATGGCACATGTACGATACGGTGAAAGGTTCCGACTACATCGGCGACCAAAACGCGATTGAATACATGTGTAAAAATGGTCCAGAGTCAGTGATTGAGCTAGAGAAAATGGGATTACCTTTCTCTCGTTTTGACGATGGCACAATTTATCAACGTCCTTTCGGCGGTCAATCCAAAGAGTTTGGTGGGGAGCAAGCGGCGCGTACGGCGGCAGCGGCTGACCGTACAGGTCACGCGTTATTGCATACGCTCTACCAACAAAACGTTAAACATAAAACCATGATTTTTTCTGAGTGGTATGCGTTAGATTTGGTTAAAAACCAAGATGGTGCCGTAGTGGGTTGTACCGCGATCTGCATGGAAACGGGTGAGATCGTTTACTTCAAATCTAAAGCAACCATTCTTGCCACTGGTGGTGCAGGGCGTATTTACGCTTCAACGACTAATGCGCATATAAATACCGGTGACGGCGTTGGTATGGCACTACGAGCTGGCGTGCCAATGCAAGATATGGAAATGTGGCAGTTCCACCCAACAGGCATTGCTGGTGCAGGCGTACTGGTAACAGAAGGCTGTCGTGGTGAAGGTGGTTACCTACTTAACAAAGATGGCGAGCGCTTTATGGAGCGTTACGCACCAAACGCGAAAGACTTGGCGGGTCGTGACGTTGTTGCTCGCTCAATGATGATTGAGATTCGTGAAGGTCGCGGTTGCGATGGACCTTGGGGCCCGCACATTAAACTCAAGTTGGATCACCTTGGTAAAGATGTACTTGAGTCACGTCTCCCAGGTATTTGTGAGCTTTCAAGAACCTTTGCCCATGTCGATCCGGTGAAAGAACCTATCCCAGTTATTCCAACCTGTCACTATATGATGGGTGGTGTACCAACCCAAGTGTCTGGGCAAGCAATTAAGCAAACAGCGGACGGCAGCGATCTAGAAGTACAAGGCTTGTTTGCTTGTGGTGAAATTGCTTCTGTATCAGTGCATGGCGCCAACCGTTTAGGGGGCAACTCACTGCTTGACCTTGTGGTATTTGGTCGCGCAACTGGATTACATCTTGGTGAAACATTGGCGGCACAAGCTGAAGCTCGTCCGGCTTCAGAGTCTGATATTGAGGCGTCTCTTGCTCGCACAATGCGTTGGGAAAACAGTGCCAGCGGTGAAGACCCATTCCAAATCCGCAAAGACCTTCAACAGTGCATGCAAAACAGCTTCTCGGTATTCCGTGAAGGGGATGCGATGGCAACAGGGCTTGAGGAACTAAAAGTCATTCGTGAACGCTTGAAAGAAGCGCACCTTTCAGACAAGTCAAAAGAGTTCAACACTCAACGTATCGAGTGTCTTGAGCTAGATAACCTGATGGAAACTGCGTTTTCGACGGCTGTGGCAGCAAACTACCGAACAGAGAGTCGTGGTGCACATGCTCGTTTCGATTTCCCAGAGCGTGATGATGAGACTTGGCTATGCCATTCAATTTATAACCCGGAAACGGAGCAGATGTCGAAGCGTGATGTCAATATGACGCCTGTGCATCGTGATGCGTTCCCACCGAAAGTTCGTACGTACTAAGGGAGGATAGAAAAATGAAAGTAAACTTCTCTTTGTACCGATACAACCCTGATATCGACAACAAGCCTTACATGAAAGACTACACGCTTGAGGTAGAAGAAGGCTCTGACATGATGGTGTTGGATGCGCTGATTCTATTGAAAGAGCAAGACCCTAGCATTGCGTTCCGTCGTTCTTGCCGAGAAGGGGTTTGTGGTTCCGATGGTTTGAACATGAATGGTAAAAATGGTCTAGCGTGCATTACGCCACTGTCTGCTCTACAAGGCGATAAAGTGGTGATTCGTCCGCTACCGGGTTTGCCTGTGGTGCGTGATCTTATCGTTGATATGACCCAGTTCTATGACAACTACGCGAAAGTGAAACCATTCTTGATCTCTGATGGTGCAATGCCACCATCGCGTGAGAATCTGCAAATGCCAGATGAACGCGCCCATCTTGATGGTTTGTACGAATGTATTATGTGCGCCTGTTGTACAACATCGTGCCCGTCGTTCTGGTGGAATCCGGATAAGTTTATTGGGCCAGCTGGCCTGTTAGCGGCTTATCGTTGGCTAATCGACAGCCGAGATACGGCAACTGATGAACGATTGTCCGATCTCGACGACGCATTTAGTGTTTTTCGTTGCCATGGCATCATGAATTGTGTAAGTGTTTGTCCTAAGGGGTTAAACCCAACAAAAGCGATAGGTCACATCAAGTCGATGCTGGTCAATCGTTCGGTTTAATTAAGTTATAAAATTGCCGCCACTCACACCAGTGGTGGCGGCTTATTCAACAGAAGCGCGGCATAGACCGCTGCAAACGTGAAAACTACTGGTTAAGGGAAAATATGCACAACGGTGTGATGAAGGCATGGCTCGAGTCTTCACACTTGGCAGGCGCAAATGCGACGTACGTAGAAGATCTCTACGAACTGTATCTCAGTGATCCCGATCTGGTAAGTGAGGAGTGGATTCGTGTATTTGATGGTTTACCTAAGCCATCTGCAGATGTGGTGGAACAACCGCACTCACGTGTCCGTGATTACTTCCGTCGACTCGCTCAAGAAACAAAGCATTACAATGTCCAAGTTAGTGACCCCGATGTCGATGCTAAACAAGTAAAAGTTCTACAGTTGATTAATGCGTACCGCTTCCGCGGTCACGAAGCAGCTGATCTCGATCCCCTCGGTCTATGGAATCGCCCTCCGGTGGCAGAGCTAGACCCTTCCTTCCACAATCTTTCTGAAGACGACTTAGAAGAAACATTCAACGTGGGTTCTTTTGCTATTGGTCAAGAGACCATGATGCTTAAAGATATCTATTCTTCGTTAAAGAAAATCTACTGTGGATCGGTTGGTGCTGAGTATATGCACATGACCGACACGGAGCAAAAGCGTTGGATTCAACAACGTTTAGAGTCTGTGGTCGGGCAACCTAGCTTTACCGCGGAAGATAAACGCAACTTTTTAGAAGAGTTAACGGCTGCGGAAGGTCTTGAGCGCTATTTGGGTGCAAAATTTCCCGGTGCAAAACGTTTCTCGCTGGAAGGGGGCGATGCTCTAATTCCAATGACCAAAGAACTGATTCGTCATGCTGGTAGTAGCGGTATGCGCGAGGTAGTGATTGGTATGGCTCACCGTGGCCGCTTAAACATGTTAGTTAACGTGTTAGGTAAGAAGCCACAAGATCTGTTTGATGAGTTTGCTGGTAAACATGGTGATTCTTGGGGGACGGGCGATGTTAAGTACCACCAAGGCTTCTCTGCTGACTTCGCGACTCCAGGTGGCGATGTTCACTTAGCATTGGCATTTAACCCGTCACATCTTGAGATCGTAAACCCCGTTGTGATTGGTTCAGTACGCGCACGTCAGGATCGCTTGGGCGATAAAGATGGCAGCACAGTATTACCTATTACGATTCATGGTGATTCAGCCGTTGCAGGTCAGGGTGTGGTTGCTGAGACATTCAATATGTCGCAGTCGCGCGGTTACCGTGTCGGCGGTACGGTGCGTATTGTGGTGAACAACCAAGTCGGTTTTACCACCTCAAACCCTCGTGATACACGTTCGACGATGTACTGTACCGATATCGCCAAGATGGTGCAGGCTCCGATCTTCCATGTGAATGCAGATGATCCTGAAGCGGTAGCTTTCGTGACACGCATTGCGCTTGATTATCGCAATGAGTTTAAGCGTGACGTGGTGATTGATTTAGTTTGTTACCGTCGCCATGGTCACAACGAAGCGGACGAGCCTAATGCGACTCAACCGCTGATGTATCAGAAGATCAAGAAACACCCAACACCACGTAAATTGTACGCGGATGTACTTATCGAGCGCGGTGACAATGACATTGAGACGGCTACCGCGCTTATCAATGAGTATCGCGATGCGTTAGACCGTGGTGAAGTGGTGGTGAAAGAGTGGCGTCCAATGGCTCTGCACTCGGTAGATTGGTCTCCATACCTTGGTCACGATTGGGATACGCCTTGGAACAGTCAGTATGACAAAGAGCGCCTAATTGAACTGGGTAATCGACTGTGTCAGTACCCTGATAGTCACAAGTTGCAAAGTCGAGTTAACAAGCTTTACAACGATCGTCTGTCCATGATGAGCGGAGAAAAAGCGATCGACTGGGGCATGGCTGAGACACTCGCCTACGCGACATTGGTCGACGATGGTAAGCGTATTCGTCTCTCTGGTCAGGATTCTGGTCGAGGTACATTCTTCCACCGTCATTCTGTGCTGCACAACCAATCTGATGCCAGTACTTATGTTCCGCTCGCGAATCTGCATGACAAACAAGGTCCTTTCCAAGTAATTGACTCGGTATTGTCGGAAGAAGCGGTACTTGCATTTGAATACGGCTACGCAACCGCAGAGCCAAGTGGCTTGACTATTTGGGAAGCGCAGTTTGGTGATTTTGCCAACGGTGCTCAGGTAGTGATTGACCAGTTTATCTCGTCTGGTGAGCAGAAATGGGCTCGTTTGTGTGGTTTGACAATGTTACTGCCGCATGGCTATGAAGGTCAGGGGCCAGAGCACTCATCGGCGCGCTTAGAGCGTTACCTGCAGCTTTGTGCTGAGCAGAATATGCAAGTTGTCGTGCCATCAACACCTGCGCAGGTTTACCACATGATTCGTCGTCAAGTGGTGCGTCCAATGCGTCGTCCGTTGATTGTGATGTCACCGAAATCACTGCTTCGTCACCCATTATGTATTTCAACGCTTGAAGAGTTATCTGATGGCACATTCCTCCCTGCGATTCCTGAGATTGACTCATTGGATGCCAGCAAGGTGAAACGCGTCGTATTCTGTTCCGGTAAGGTTTATTTCGACCTGCTTGAGCAGCGCCGCAAGAATGAGCAAGAAGATGTTGCCATCGTTCGTATTGAGCAACTTTACCCATTCCCATTGGAAGAAGTAAAACAAGCGATTGCTGAATACACCAATGTTGAAGATTTCGTTTGGTGTCAGGAAGAGCCGCAAAACCAAGGTGCTTGGTATTGTAGCCAACATAACTTCCGTGCCGCGATTCCTGCTGGTGCTGATTTGAAATATGCAGGGCGTCCCGCATCTGCTTCACCAGCGGTTGGTTATATGTCGGTGCACTTGAAACAACAAAAGGCGTTGGTTGAAGACGCTTTGACCACTGGTTCTAATACATCAGATTCCAAAACCTCAGATAAAGAACTAGAAGCATAAGGAAGATAGAAATGACAATTGAAATTCTGGTTCCAGATTTACCTGAATCAGTTGCAGATGCAACCGTCGCTACTTGGCACAAACAACCGGGTGATACGGTTGAGCGTGATGAAGTTCTAGTAGATATCGAAACCGATAAGGTTGTACTTGAAGTGCCAGCTCCTGAAGCGGGCGTTTTAGAAGCCATTATTGAACAAGAAGGCGCTACCGTGCTTTCTAAACAGCTTATTGCCAAGCTTAAGCCGGGCGCTGTGGCGGGTGAGCCAACCACAGATACTACGGAAGAAACCGAGGCTTCACCAGATAAGCGCCATAAAGCGGCGTTGGTCGAAGAGAGTAATGATGCACTAAGCCCAGCGGTCCGTCGTCTGTTGGCGGAGCATGGCCTAGAACCTTCACAAGTTAAGGGGTCTGGAGTCGGTGGACGCATTACTCGTGAAGATATTGAAGCGCATCTTGCGAACGCCAAATCGGCACCGAAAGCAGAAGAACCTGTGGCACAAGCACCTGCGGCAGCTCGCAGTCAGAAACGTGTGCCAATGACTCGTCTGCGTAAAACTGTTGCCAACCGTCTATTGGAAGCGAAGAACAGTACGGCCATGCTGACCACGTTTAACGAAGTCAACATGAAGCCAATTATGGATCTTCGTAAACAGTACAAAGACCAGTTCGAAGAGCGTCACGGTATTCGTCTTGGCTTTATGTCTTTCTACGTTAAAGCGGTAACGGAAGCGCTAAAACGCTACCCAGAAGTGAATGCGTCGATCGACGGTGATGACATTGTATATCACAACTACTTTGATATCAGCATGGCGGTATCTACGCCGCGTGGTCTTGTGACGCCAGTTCTAAAAGACTGCGACACACTAGGCTTTGCCGATATTGAAAAAGGCATCAAGGACCTAGCGATTAAAGGTCGTGATGGCAAATTAACGGTTGATGAGTTGATGGGCGGTAACTTTACCATCACCAATGGTGGTGTGTTTGGTTCACTGATGTCAACGCCAATCATTAACCCGCCTCAATCGGCTATTTTGGGTATGCATAAAATACAAGATCGCCCAATGGCTGTTGATGGCAAGGTAGAAATCTTACCTATGATGTATCTGGCTCTATCTTATGACCACCGTTTAATCGATGGTCGTGAGTCAGTTGGTTTCTTAGTAACCGTTAAGGAACTACTGGAAGACCCAGCACGTCTGCTATTAGACGTTTAATATCGCTAAAACGTCGAGTTGCCTTGGATAACTCGACGCCTTTAGTTCACGGGGCTAGACTGGCTCAACTGTCTGGCCTTCATTTGAATCGTATTGCGATTGATTTGAGAAGACCCCACAGACGTGTATTACGCAGAGTTCAACTGCGACGTTATGGAAATTATAAATCCCTTAAGGGAATAACAAACGGAATATCAAAATGAATTTGCATGAATACCAAGCCAAACAGCTGTTTGCAGAATTCGGTTTGCCTGTACCGGAAGGCTACGCTTGTGATACCCCACAAGAAGCGTTCGAAGCAGCAGGTCGTATTAGCACAGAGAAAAAAGTCGTTAAGTGTCAAGTCCACGCTGGTGGCCGCGGTAAAGCGGGCGGTGTTGAACTTCATGATACTAAAGACGGTGTAAAAGAATTTGCTCAAAAGTGGCTAGGTAAAAACCTAGTGACTTACCAAACAGATGCTAACGGACAACCAGTGTCTAAGATTCTGGTTGAAGAAGCTTCTGATATTGCGAACGAACTTTATTTGGGCGCTGTCGTTGATCGTTCATCACAGCGCATTGTATTCATGGCATCAACAGAAGGTGGCGTGGAGATTGAGAAAGTGGCGGAAGAAACGCCAGAACTCATTCACAAAGCTGCCATTGATCCGCTTGTTGGTCCTCAAGCCTACCAAGGCCGTGAACTGGCTTTTAAACTTGGTCTTAAGGGGGACCAAATTAAACAGTTCGTGAAGATCTTTATCGGTCTTGGCGAGATGTTTGCTCAATATGACCTTGCACTACTTGAGATTAACCCTCTGGTGATTACTGGTGCTGGTGACCTATTGTGCCTGGATGGCAAAATTAATATCGACTCTAACGCGCTTTACCGTCAACCAAAGCTGCGTGAAATGCACGATCCTTCACAAGAAGATGAGCGCGAAGCTCATGCAGCGCAATGGGAGCTCAACTATGTTGCTCTGGATGGCAACATCGGTTGTATGGTTAACGGCGCAGGCTTGGCTATGGGCACGATGGATATCGTTAACCTACATGGTGGTCAACCAGCAAACTTCCTTGATGTTGGCGGTGGCGCAACAAAAGAGCGTGTTACCGAAGCATTCAAGATCATCCTATCTGACAGCAATGTGAAAGCCGTACTGGTTAACATCTTCGGCGGTATCGTTCGCTGCGACCTGATTGCAGAGGGCATCATTGGCGCCGTAGAAGAAGTTGGCGTAGAAGTACCAGTCGTCGTGCGTCTAGAAGGTAACAATGCACCGCTAGGTTCGCAAAAACTGGCTGAAAGTGGTCTAAATATCATCGCTGCAAACTCTCTAACTGAAGCAGCAGAAAAAGTAGTTGCGGCAGCGGAGGGCAAATAATGTCAGTACTAATTAACAAAGATACGAAAGTTATCTGTCAGGGTTTTACGGGTGGTCAAGGTACTTTCCACTCTGAGCAAGCGATCGCTTACGGCACACAAATGGTGGGTGGCGTTTCCCCTGGTAAAGGTGGTCAAACGCACCTAGGTTTACCGGTCTTTAACACAGTACGTGAAGCTGTGGAAGTAACTGGCGCAACGGCATCAGTTATCTATGTTCCAGCTCCTTTCTGTAAAGATGCGATTCTTGAAGCGATTGATGCTGGCGTGAAGTTAATTGTCACCATTACAGAAGGTATTCCAACGCTGGATCTTCTGGATGTAAAAGTACGATTAGACGAAGCTGGCGTTGTGATGATCGGTCCGAACTGTCCAGGTGTCATCACACCAGATGAGTGTAAGATTGGTATCATGCCTGGTCACATTCATAAGAAAGGTAAAGTGGGTATCGTATCGCGCTCTGGCACATTGACTTACGAAGCGGTTAAACAGACCACTGACGAAGGTTTTGGTCAGTCTACTTGTGTTGGTATCGGTGGTGACCCAATTCCAGGTTCAAACTTTATTGATATCTTGAAGCTATTCCAAGAAGACCCAGAGACAGAAGCGATTGTAATGATCGGTGAAATCGGCGGTACTGCGGAAGAAGAAGCGGCTGCATTTATCAAAGAGAATGTGACTAAGCCTGTGGTTTCTTACATCGCTGGTGTGACAGCGCCTCCGGGTAAGCGTATGGGACATGCTGGTGCGATCATCTCTGGTGGTAAAGGCACTGCTGAAGATAAATTCGCAGCGCTAGAAGAAGCGGGTGTTAAGACAGTTAAGTCACTGGCTGATATTGGTAAAGCACTTCGTGAAGTGACGGGTTGGTAAATTAGCCTCCCCCAAAAAAACAAAAAAGGCTCAGCTTCGGCTGGGCCTTTGTTTTTTCATTGCTTGTTCATGGGATTCTTTAAACCATCTAGCGAGAGATGAGGGCGATAAAGGTTATCTTTGCTTATCTAAGCCAAACAATCTCTCAAAACTAGCGGAGCTTTTCTTCCACAGCGGCAAGACGAAGTTGTAAATCTCGTACCAGCGCTTCAAGTTGGGCGATACGATCTGACTCTGCGTTCTCTTTTGTTGCCACTTCGACTTTCGGTACGCGTTGCGAATTCTTCCAGCTTTTTATGGTCGTGATCAGTGCAGGCATAGGCACTGACGTTTTGAGACGTGCTTTAACCAACGCGACACTGGGCTCTTTTCCTTCTCGGACTAACTGATCAATCACTTGTTCTAGTTCGCGGCTAACATCTTTAGTAAGCATCATCATTCCTTGTGCTATTTGCGCAATAAATTGGTATTTAACTCTAATTTTAGCGGTAAAAAGAACATAAGGATAATGGTAAATTGGTCGCTATCTTGTAGGAAATTTGCCATGCAAAATGTAGGATTATAGCCATGATGTCTTTACGTTCTTAATTGTCAATTAAGATAACTTATTGAAAAATAGAAATATGCGCTTTAATTGTGCATGCTTCACATCACGCAAAATGCGGGCTAGATCATTGTTTGATTTGGTTTTTCGGTTAAATTGTGCGTTCAAAAATAAGCCTTACTAATAAGGCTAACAATAAAATAGCAGCTTGAGGCTTTCTCTATTCACATGCTGCACGCGCTATTTGCAAGCAAATAGCCATAAAGGATGATAGACGAATGGAATCACGGTCACTTTTGGTGACAAGATACTCCACTCTAAGACACTGATTGAGTGTCTGACTACCTCCAATCTTAATCATTATAAAATTAAACGCGGTTTTATCAGCTCGCCTGATTTGATTTAGCCGGGCGTCAGTATTGCTACACGCTCGCTATGGCAATGGCTTATTTTACCGAACCTTTTTTAGGTTCGAGTTATTAATTATTTGAGAAGTGAAGAGCTTAATCTAAGTTTGCTGAAAGCAAGGATGAACTGTGACTATCGCAACTCGACGCGTATTATTGGTACCCTATAACGAGTCTCTTTTGTCTGACTTTGTGGTACTCAACTGCTGTGTTAAGAACCGAGCTAATATGAATGGTCCTTATACAGTTTCTAAAGCCAGAGAAGTGTTTGAACGTATTTTAAATGACAATACAGTATACGCGCGTGCGGTGTTGGATAACTTCACACGAGAATATATTGGTCATGTTGCGATTACGGATATCCATACTTCGCCTGAGCTGGTTTTTATTTTGGATAAAGCGTATTGGGGAAAAGGGATTGCTTCTGAAGCCCTAGGCGCATTTTATGCCAAAGCATTGAGAGATCTTAAATTACACACAGTTAAAGCAACTGCCAATGTTGATCACTTTGCTTCAATTCGTGTGCTGGAGAAACTAGGTTTTGTTAAAAAAGGTCTCAATAGCGACGCTTATGGACCTTTTTTTGAATATCAATTTACATCCGATGAGGAGGTAAATGAAAGTGCACTATTTGAAACCCTATCATAGTAAGTTCGCCTTGGTAGCAATCGTCACCAAGTGATGAAAATTCAAATTGATAGACAGTATGCCAACGCCAGACTCCGTCTGGCGTTCTTATTTTATGCGCTTTTAAAGCAGTACTGATGAGCTGTAAGTCTAATTGATCACACTTGCGCTGAATGGCTATTTTCGCTAGCTCAGATTGACGACGCTGTTGCCAAAACAACATGCACACGAGGCAGAGAACTAGTATGGCAAACAAATCCGTAATCATATCAATCGCTTATCTGGTTCCGTTAGGCTTTAGCTGCTTGTTGCAGCTTTGCCAAGGCGTTAGCCAATTCGTCAGAGGGAGACGAGTGCAGCAATGGAAGCAATACTAAGCGCAGCTCGGGTAGCATGACTAAATCCGCAAACAGCTGATTAAAGAGCACTTGGTTACCGGTTTGTGCAAGTCGCAGTAAAAAGCGCTCGGCCATATCAGCATCAGCCAATAGATGCCAACTTCGCCCAGCGATACCAATTAACACTTCTTGATGGCTTAAGCGAGGGCTTGCTAAAACTTGTTTGAGAATCGGTAGAGCGATGGTTTGCTCTGCTCCGGAAAGTGCGCGGGTTAATGCAGAGATTAGGAACAGATCAGGCTCAGGGCTTTCAATTTGCTTCTGAGCGAGTTCGGCAATTCGCTGGGCAAGTTTGTCCGGCAAATCGACGTGTTCCAGAGCGCCAAGTAGAGCATATAACGGCTCGTTCGGTAGGTTTGCTAACGCTTTGCGTAACTCGACACCATTTTGCTCGCTACCTAAGCGTGCGACCATATCGGTGATGCCCTGTAACCCAACGGTCTGCCAGTTTTGCCACCCAAGTCCACCTTTGAAGTAGTGTTGAGCGTGTTCATAATACTGACTGCATGGAAGCTCTAAGTCTGCACGAATCTGGCTGTGGAACACCGCCATTTTGTCTTCGGAAGGCTTATAGGTGTATGGGTTGTTTGCGAGTTTTTGCTGTTGTTCTTCACTCATCTCTTGGCTAAGGCGAGTGCCCATCGCTTCAACGACAAACTTAATGAAGTTACCAATATCGGCTTGTTTGAGTAAGCCTCGCTCGTCGAGCTCAAACTTTAAGAACCAGATCCAAGGCTGTTTAGTCTCATTCCAATAGGCAATTGCCATATGAGCTTTACGTTGCAATGGAAATGGGTAGGGGTGCTGACCTTTCTCAACCTGTTCAAAGGTTGAGTTGCCTATGGTTTTTATGCGGCGACCTAAATCGAAAATTTTAAACTTACAATCGCTGTTTCGCAGTAGTTCACTGAGGGTATGAATATTATCCATGAAAGAGATTTCCTAACTTTCTTTCCCTTATAAATGGTACTCTATGAGCTAATTTCAAGGTCATTGACAAAAGATAAATGAAACAGGATACATCGCTCACGATTTTACTTAAACAACTAGAGCGACAACTAAGAGAGGTTGAGTTGTGGCAGGACACTTCGCCTTCTAGGCAGGCGCTATCCAGTGTTGAGCCATTTGCAATTGATACATTGGAACCACAGCAGTGGCTGCAATGGGTTTTCTTACCGAAAATGCACGCTCTGATTGAAGCCGGTCATTCGCTGCCAAAAGGCTTTCAGCTCACCCCCTATTTTGAAGAGTGCTGGAAGCAGCAGAAACAGTATTTGTCCGTTATTGCGATAATTCGCCAAATCGATAAAGAGGCAGTGTAAGTGTTAGATATCGTCTATCAGGATGAGTATTTTGTCGCGGTGAACAAGCCAGCAGGTATGCTGGTTCATCGCAGTTGGTTAGATAAACATGAAACTCAGTTTGTCATGCAGACGCTACGTGACCAAATTGGTCAACATGTCTTTCCGTTACATCGATTAGATAGGCCGACTTCCGGAGTGCTGATTTTTGCCTTGTCGAGCGAAATTGCCGCGCAAGTAATGCCGATGTTTGCCAATCATGAGATGAAGAAAACCTATCACGCTATTGTGCGCGGCTGGATTGAAGAGGAGGGGACTCTTGACTATCCGTTAAAGGTTGAGCTGGACAAAATTGCTGATAAGTTTGCGAGCCAAGAAAAAGAAGCTCAAGATGCCGTGACCGATTATCGTCCATTGGCGAAAGTTGAAGTGCCACATTCCACTGGGCGCTTTCCAACCACGCGCTACTGCTTAATGGAGCTTAACCCACATACTGGGCGTAAACATCAACTGCGTCGTCATATGGCGCACCTACGTCATCCTATGGTAGGCGACACCACGCATGGCGATGGTAAACACAATAAATTGTTCCGCGATGTTTATAACTCGCACCGATTGCTGTTGCACGCCAGCAGTCTCGAATTTGTCCATCCGTTCAGTGGTGAAACACTCGTGATTAAGGCGGGGTTTGATACGACTTGGCGTAGCCTGTTTGAGCAGTTTGAGTGGCAAGAGCCTCATATTTAAGCCACCCAAAATAGTAAAGCCCTCCAAGTGGAGGGCTTTATCGTTAGCAAAATAGCGTAATTACTTGCTCACATAGTCTCGGATTGATTGTTCAATACCTTTGGCGTCGAGACCCAACTCCGCATGCAGTTCTTGCTGCGTACCTTGAGCGATAAAGCGGTCCGGTAGACCGAGGTTTAGTACTGGTTTAATGATCTTTTCTTGCATCATAAACTCAACCACACCCGCTCCTGCACCACCAGCAATCGCGTTCTCTTCGATCGTCACCAGTACGTCGTGATCCTCTGCAAGCTGTTTAATCAATGCATGATCAAGAGGTTTAGCAAAGCGCATATCCGCAACGGTCGCATTGAGCGCTTCTGCTGCCTCAAGTGCACTCGGCATAAAGGTGCCAAAGTTAAGAATTGCGACTTTTTCGCCTTGACGCACTAAGCGACCTTTACCGATTTCTAGTTCGGTAAAGGCTTGTTCAACCGGTGTTCCCATGCCATTACCACGTGGGTAGCGAACAGCACTTGGACCAGAATGTTGGTGGCCGGTGTAGAGCATTTGACGACACTCATTCTCATCACTTGGTGTCATGATCACCATGTTTGGAATGCAGCGCATAAAGCTAATATCAAATGCACCTTGGTGAGTTTGACCATCGGCACCGACTAAGCCTGCTCGGTCAATGGCAAACATCACCGGCAGGTTCATGATCGCGACATCATGGATCAGTTGGTCGTAACCACGCTGTAAGAATGTTGAGTAGATGGCGACAATAGGACGATTGCCCGCAATCGCCATGCCGGTTGCAAGTGTCACAGCATGCTGCTCAGCAATTGCAACGTCAAAGTATTGCTCAGGGTACTCTTTCGAGAAGCGCACCATGCCCGAACCTTCGCGCATTGCTGGTGTAATCGCCATGAGCTTAGGATCTTGCGCGGCCATATCACAGAGGAAATCACCGAAAATCTTTGAGAAAGTTGGTTGACTACTGCTGCTTTTTGGCAGGCTAGTGTGGCTTGGGTCAAACTTAGGAACACCATGGTAACCAATCGGATCTTTCTCCGCAGGCTCGTAGCCTTTTCCTTTCTTGGTCATGATATGTAAGAACTGTGGACCTTTGAGTTCACGCATGTTCTTCAGTGTTTTGACCAATTCGATCACATCATGCCCATCAACAGGGCCAATGTAGTTAAAGCCCAACTCTTCAAACAGTGTGCCAGGAATCATCATGCCTTTCAGATGTTCTTCTGTACGACGAACTAACTCTTTGATTGGAGGCACACCAGAAAGAACGCGTTTACCGCCTTCACGGATAGAGGTGTAGAAGTTGCCCGACAGAAGTTGTGCTAAGTGGTTGTTAAGCGCGCCCACGTTTTCTGAAATCGACATTTCATTGTCATTTAGGATCACCAACATATCGGGATGAATATCACCAGCGTGGTTCATGGCTTCAAACGCCATGCCCGCGGTAATCGCACCATCACCAATCACGCTCACCACTTTACGATTTTGGTTTTCTTTATGGGCACTAATCGCCATACCAAGCGCAGCACTGATTGACGTTGATGAGTGACCAACCGAGAGCGTGTCGTACTCACTCTCTTCACGCCATGGGAATGGGTGTAATCCACCTTTTTGACGAATGGTTGGCATTTTCTCACGGCGACCCGTCAGAATTTTGTGTGGGTAAGCTTGATGACCTACGTCCCAAATAAGTTGATCAAACGGGGTGTTATAGACGTAGTGAAGCGCCACGGTCAGTTCGACCGTGCCCAAGCCAGACGCTAAGTGTCCACTCGACTGGCTAACAGAATTTAGTAAGTAAGTACGTAGTTCGTCACATAGCTTTGGCAGAACCTCTTTTGGTAGGCTGCGCAGTTCTAGCGGTGTATCCGCCAGAGCTAGTGTTGGGTACTTTGATATATCAAGAGTCATAATAATGCGCGCTTATTGTGTTAGTTCTTGCGCTCGACGACGTATCGGGCGAACTCTTCCAGTAACTCAGTATTGTATGGTATTGCGTCCAGTGCTTGAAGCGCTTCGTGTAACAGATTGTTTGCTTTTTCGATAGCGCCCTGTAAACCGAGCAGTGCAGGGTAAGTACTCTTGTTGAGCTCTTGGTCAGAGCCTTGAGGTTTACCCAAGGTTTCAGTATCACTGATGATGTCGAGGATATCGTCCTGGACTTGGAACGCCAAACCAATCGCATCGGCATATTTGTCGAGTAACGGCATGACCGCTAAACCTTTTTTGCCAGCCGCTAACGCACCTAGGCGAACAGCACATTTCATCAATGCACCCGTCTTGTTGCGGTGAATCTCTTCTAACTCCGCAAGCCCGACTGAACGGTTTTCAGCTTGTAAATCTAAAGTTTGTCCGAGACACATGCCGCTTGCGCCTGACGCTTCTGCCAAGGTGCTAACCATTTTTATACGCAGAGTTTCAGCATTTGGATTGAGTCGACCATCAGCAAGGATGGTAAAGGCGAGCGTTTGCAATGCATCACCAGTTAAAATGGCCGTCGCTTCGTCGAACTTGATGTGGCAAGTTGGCTGGCCTCGACGCAATTCGTCATCATCCATCGCGGGCAGATCATCGTGAATCAAAGAGTAGGCGTGAATACACTCGACCGCTGAGGCCGGTGTGTCTAAATCTTCTATTTCACAGCCAAGCATTTGCCCTGTGATGTAGACCAGAAATGGACGAGCCCGTTTTCCGCCCAAAAGCAGACCGTAACGCATTGCATCGACAAGCGCCTGATTTTGATGTGGAAGATGGCTCAACCATCTTTCTAACTGTTGGTTGTTTCGTTGCTGAAACGAGATTAGTGCCTCGTGCATAGAGTGATCTTCTAACAATATTATTCTTCAGGCTGTTGGTTAAATTGAGACAGGGGCGCATCATCATCGTTTTGCAACAAAATACTCACGCGTTGCTCTGCATCATTTAGCTTAGTTTGGCCTGCACGAGCTAAAGATATGCCACGTTCGAACTTTTTCAGTGCTTCATCTAATGCTAGGTCACCGTTCTCAAGATCTTCAACAATCGAATCTAACTCTTCAATCGTTGACTCAAAGGTCATATTTTCGGGTTTCTTGCTCGCCATAATTTTACTTGTTTTGGAAAGATGCACGAAAGTTACCTTAGCGGCTTATGATGGTCAAATTTAACCGAGGAAATTTGTCATAAAAATCGAGTTTGGGCAGGTGATAGCGGCAATCTATCTTGCTTTTTTACTTTGGCACATCCTTGGTGTGAGATCGGTAAAAAGCCGAGAAAGCAACAACCGTGATAACCCAATTAGATAGTTTGTGAGTGTGGTACCAATAAAAAACTAAAGATTCACAGAGCCTGCCGATATAATTCCAGAGATAGAGTCATAAGTTAGCATGAGGAGTGCTGTGTGGATTTAGCAACGCTAATTGGATTAATTGGCAGCTTCGCGTTCGTTATCATGGCAATGATACTGGGCGGCAGCCTGATGATGTTTGTCGATACGACATCCATTTTGATCGTAATCGGTGGCTCTGCGTTTATCGTGTTAATGAAGTTCACTTTTGCCCAATTTTTTGGTGCAGCTAAGGTTGCTGGTAAAGCATTTGCGTTCAAAGCCGACGAGCCAGAAGACCTAATTGCAAAAATCGTAGAAATGGCTGATGCGGCACGTAAAGGTGGCTTTCTTGCGTTAGAGGAGATGGAAATCTCCAATAGTTTTATGCAAAAAGGCATCGATTTACTCGTCGATGGTCATGACGCGGATGTAGTGCGCTCAGCATTGCAAAAAGATATTGCACTGACCGATGAGCGTCACGAGCAAGGCACTGGCGTATTCCGTGCATTTGGAGATGTTGCACCCGCGATGGGGATGATCGGTACACTTGTTGGTCTGGTAGCGATGCTTTCCAACATGGATGACCCAAAATCTATCGGTCCTGCGATGGCGGTAGCTTTGTTGACGACCTTGTATGGCGCGGTATTGTCGAACATGGTGTTCTTCCCGATTGCGGACAAACTTTCGCTGCGTCGTGAACAAGAAAAGCTCAATCGCCGCTTAATTATGGATGGTGTACTTGCTATTCAAGATGGGCAAAACCCACGTGTCATTGATAGTTATCTGAAAAACTACCTGAATGAGGGTAAACGCTCGCTTAATATCGACAATGGCTAAGGTGTCTCAATGAGTGATGAAAACGACTGCAAATGTCCACCACCTGGCGCGCCAATGTGGATGACGACGTTCTCAGATTTGATGACATTGTTAATGTGCTTCTTTGTACTGCTACTCTCGTTCTCTGAGATGGATGTATTAAAATTTAAGCAGATAGCTGGCTCGATGAAGTTTGCTTTTGGTGTGCAAAACCAACTCGAAGTGAAAGATATCCCCAAAGGCACCAGCATTATTGCGCAAGAGTTTCGACCAGGTCGCCCTGAGCCGACACCGATTGATGTGATTATGCAACAGACCATGGATATTACTAAGCAGACGCTAGAGTTCCATGAAGGGGAATCAGACCGTGCGGGTGGCACCCAGCGTGACCAAGGTAAGATGACCGGCGGGCAATCTCCGGAAACGTCGACCAAGAACAACCAAAACTCTGAGTCTGATAAACAGCAACAGCAAGAGTCTCAATCAATGGAAGAGATGGAGACGCTGACAGAGAGCATTAAAAAAGCGCTTGAGCGAGAAATCGACCAAGGGGCGATTGAAGTTGAGAACTTGGGGCAACAGATTGTCATTCGGATTCGCGAGCAAGGGGCGTTCCCTGCTGGGTCGGCGTTCTTGCAACCCAAGTTCCGTCCTTTAGTTCGCCAAGTGGCAGAGTTGGTTAAAGATGTTCCGGGAATCGTGCGAGTCTCAGGTCACACAGACAATCAACGTTTAGACTCGGAGCTTTACCGTTCTAACTGGGATCTGTCTGCTCAACGAGCTGTGTCTGTGGCACAAGAGATGGAAAAAGTGCGTGGATTCTCTCATCAGCGTTTACGTGTGCGTGGTATGGCGGATACGGAGCCGTTAGGCCCCAATGACACAGAACAGCAACGTTCGCGCAATCGAAGAGTTGAGATCAGCATTATGCAAGGTGAGCCACTATATAGCGAACCTGTGCCAGCAACGCAGAACTAAACCCAATTTGCAGCTAAGATAAAAGACGAGCATCACGCTCGTCTTTTTTATGTGCTTTTCATCATGTATAATCTTGCGCCCTTAAGGTCATAGATACGAACTAAGCCGAATGTGGCAACGTATTAGTGATGATTGCGAAAACTGTTAACCAGTGAAGTGAAGTATGAAATTTATTGTAAAGCCCCATCCAGAAATTTTTGTAAAAAGTGAGTCGGTGCGTAAGCGCTTCACAAAGATTCTTGAGTGTAACATTCGCAACATTATCAAGCTTCGCACTGAGTCTGTGGCAGTATTTAACCGTCGTGACCATATCGAAGTGACGTCAGAAAGTGACCAATACCACGCTGAGGTGCTTGAGATCCTTACGCACACACCTGGTATTCACCATGTACTAGAAGTAAAACAGTCTGACTTTACTGATCTACATAATATCTATGAGCAAGTGCTAGAGTTGAGTGCGCCACTGATCGAAAACAAAACGTTTGTGGTTCGTGCAAAGCGTCGTGGTAAACACGAGTTTAACTCGCTAGAGCTTGAGCGTTATGTTGGTGGCGGCTTAAACCAAGCGGTTGAAAGCGCGAAGGTGAAGCTGAGCAAACCAGAAGTCACCATCAATATCGAAGTGAGCAACGAGAAGCTTAACCAAGTATTGGCACGCCATAAAGGCTTAGGTGGTTTCCCTCTAGGTACGCAAGAAGACGTGCTAAGCCTAATCTCGGGCGGCTTTGACTCAGGCGTTTCAAGCTACTTACACATTAAGCGCGGCTCTAAAGTTCACTACTGTTTCTTTAACCTAGGTGGTCCTGCGCACGAGATCGGCGTGAAGCAAGTGTCACACTACCTATGGAACAAGTATGGCTCGTCAGCAAAAGTACGCTTTATCTCAGTCGACTTTGAACCAGTTGTCGCTGAAATTTTAGAGAAAGTGGATGACGGCCAAATGGGCGTTATCCTTAAGCGTATGTTTATGCGTGCTGCGGGTATGATCGCGGAAAAATTTGGTATCCAAGCATTAGTGACTGGTGAAGCGTTAGGTCAGGTATCAAGCCAAACTCTAACCAACCTTCGCCATATCGACGGTGTGACAGATACTTTGATTCTTCGCCCACTGATTAACTGGGATAAAGAAGATATCATCAATCTTGCTCGTGACATCGGTACCGAGGACTTTGCGAAAACAATGCCAGAGTACTGTGGCGTGATTTCTAAGAAGCCAACGGTTAAAGCGGTGAAAGGTCGCTTAGAAGCGGAAGAAGCTAAGTTTGATTTCTCGATTCTAGAAAAAGTGGTTTACGAAGCTCGTCAAATGGACATTCGCGATATTGCTAAAGAAACCGAGCAAGCGGCTCCAGAAGTTGAGCAGGTTCAAGCAGTAGAAGAGCACGCAATCGTGCTTGATATTCGTAGCCCTGACGAAGAAGATGAGAGCCCGCTAGAAATTGAAGGTGTGGAAGTGAAACACCTACCATTCTACAAGCTGTCTACTCAGTTTGGTGATTTGGATCAGAGCAAAACTTACCTACTGTATTGCGACCGCGGCGTAATGAGCCGTCTACAGGCGCTTTACCTGCAAGAGCAAGGTTTTGCGAATGTGAAGGTTTACCGCCCATAACGCTGACTAATTGGCGTTGATGACAAGATTAAAAGCGCAGATCGTTAATTCGATTTGCGCTTTTTTTGTTTTTGTCATTCCTGATAGCCTATAAGGCGTAGTCGGATTCTTGTTGTGGATGGTAGAGAGATTCCCTGTCACGCTCGTTCCTCGCGGCATGGAATGACAAGATGGAAGAGAGTTGAGATTAGAGAGCTTAGAACTGAGCACGACTTTTTGTCATTCCTGATAGCCCATAAGGGCGTAGTCAGGAATCTCGCTTTTGGAATCTAAACTCGAGACATAAAAAAACACCGCCTATTAGGCGGTGCTAAAAAATTTGACAGACAGGTCAAAATAAATACAGGAAGTATACGTTTTGTTTCTGGGATAAATGAAACAAAACCATGGTAGAAATCTACCGAACTCGAAATACGAGTTTGCAAACACAACATCGCAACAACAAAGCCAATTGGTTCAAAAAAACCAAGCCGTTCAGGCTCGCGTTGCGAAACGAAATATAGAATTTCTCTGGTCGTCAGGCAATGGACATTTTATAATGTTTCAGATAAAAAAAACTAATCCAATATATTGAGGGCTTCCTATGTCCAGAAGACTACCGCCTTTGAACTCGTTAAAGGTGTTTGAAGCAGCCGCTCGCCACTTAAGTTTCACTCGAGCAGCAGAAGAGCTATTTGTGACGCAGGCCGCAGTTAGCCATCAAATCAAAGCGTTAGAAGAATTTCTTGGTTTAAAACTTTTTCGTCGTCGCAATCGCTCTTTGCTATTGACCGAAGAAGGGCAAAGTTACTTTCTCGATATTAAAGACATCTTTACTTCACTCGCAGAGGCGACGGATAAGGTACTTGAAAGAAGTGAGAAAGGGGCATTAACGATTAGTTTATCGCCAAGTTTTGCTATTCAATGGTTGGTGCCGAGATTGGCGGATTTTAATCAGCAAGAGCCTGATATTGACGTACGCATTAAGGCGGTCGATATCGAAGAAGGATCATTGACTGATGATGTCGATGTAGCGATCTATTATGGTCGTGGCAACTGGCCGGGATTGCGTGCTGATAAGTTGTATCAAGAGTTTCTTATTCCACTGTGTTCACCGTCACTACTACTCGGTCCTAAGCCACTCGCAGAGCTGTCGGATCTGAAGAATCATACCCTACTGCACGATACTTCCCGTAAAGATTGGAAAAACTTTGCCAAGTTCCATGGCATCGAAGGCGTGAATGTTAACCATGGTCCTATTTTTAGCCATTCAACCATGGTGCTACAAGCTGCCGCCCACGGACAAGGGGTTGCTTTGGGTAACAATGTCTTGGCGCAACCAGAGCTTGAGGCGGGGCGTTTGATTGCACCTTTTGATGAGGTGTTGGTCACCAAGAATGCTTTTTACGTGGTGTGCCATGAGAAACAAGCTGATATGGGCCGAATTGCCACTTTCCGTGATTGGATGTTAGCCAAAGCCCAAAGTGAGCAAGAGGAAATGTTGGAAGATGACGAGTAAGGTAATCATAGATGGCGAACAAGGTTCGCCATTATTCGTTTTTGCGCATGGAGCAGGGGCAGGAATGGAGCATGCATTTATGCAGCACGTGGCTCTTGGCTTGGCTGAAAAAGGGATTCAAGTGGTGCGCTTTAACTTTCCTTATATGGTAAAGCGCGGTGAAGATGGCAAAAAGCGCCCGCCAGACCGTGCTCCCAAGTTGCTTGAGGCATTTGAGCAAATCATCGCTGAGTATGCCGACCAGCCAATCGTGATTGGTGGGAAGTCGATGGGAGGGCGTATGGCGAGTTTACTTGCGGAGAATCCTCTAGTAGCAGGAATCGCCTGTTTGGGATATCCGTTCCATCCTCCGGGCAAACCTGAGAAATACAAAGGTGAACATCTGGCTGACCTCGCCAAACCCTGCCTTATTTTGCAGGGCGAGCGTGATACTTTTGGTAAGCGTGAGGAGTTTGAGCATTTCTCACTTTCTCAAAGCGTTACTGTTGAGTTCGTATCTGATGGCGACCATAGTTTTAAACCGCGTAAAAGTTCAGGTCATACTGAAGAAGGTAACCTTGCTCATACAGTAGACGTATTGAGTCAATTTATCTTCGCTTGTTATGAGAGGAAGTAACGAATGCGTGCAAATAATCTTCTTGCTGCTGGTGGCGTTCTCGCGGGGGTAGGCGTTGCACTTGGTGCTTTTGCTTCGCATGGTTTAAAGACAGTACTCTCGCCTTACTTGTTGGAAGTGTTCTCGATCGGGGTGCAATATCAATTTATCCACGCGATAGCGATCCTACTGTGTGGGGGACTGTTATTGCTTAATCTTGGCGAGAAAGCACAAAAATATTTTTTCATTGCCGCGATTTGCTTTATCATCGGCATCTTTTGTTTTAGCGGCAGTCTCTACGCACTAGCGTTAACCGGGGTGAAATGGTTCGGACCAATCACACCGATGGGTGGTTTCACCTTTATGCTAGGTTGGGCACTGTTCGTTTTCGCAGCACTACAGATCAAAAGAGGTGAGTAAGTGAAACAACTGATGCTTTATTGCCGTTCGGGCTTTGAAAAAGAGTGTGCCGGTGAAATTCAAGACCGTGCTACGGCGTTGGAAGTGTTTGGTTTTCCACGTTTACAAAAGAACTCAGGTTACGTGCTGTTTGAGTGCTACCAAGCGGGCGACGCACAAAAACTGGTGAAAGAGTTGGACTTCAACTCGTTAATTTTCGCACGACAAATGTTCGCGGTTGCGGCAGAGGTGACTGACTTACCTCGTGAAGACCGTATTTCACCGATCCTTGAGTCATTGGCTGATGTTGATGCGATGCCACTGTGTGGTGATATTCGTATAGAGACGCCTGACACCAATGAGGCCAAAGAGCTGCTTAAATTCTGTCGTAAGTTTACCGTACCAATGCGTCAAGCGATGCGTGGTAAAGGTGTGCTAATGAATAAAGAGCATGCGAAAAAACCAGTTCTGCATATTTGCTTTGTTGAACCGGGCCACTGCTACATTGGTTACTCGTTACCAGGAAACAACTCGCAGTTCTTTATGGGTATTCCACGTCTTAAGTTCCCAGCAGACGCACCTAGCCGCTCGACGCTGAAACTGGAAGAAGCTTTCCATGTGTTTATTCCACGTAATGAATGGGATGAGCGTTTAGCGTCAGGTATGTGGGGTGTTGACCTTGGTGCATGCCCAGGTGGTTGGACTTATCAGCTAGTGAAGCGCTCAATGTTCGTTCATTCGGTGGACAACGGTATGATGGCGCAAAGCTTAATGGATACAGGACAAGTTAAGCACCATCAAGAAGATGGCTTTAAGTTTGAGCCTGCACGTAAGAATGTGACTTGGCTTGTTTGTGACATGATCGAAAAGCCATCACGTGTTGCGCAGTTAATGGGTGAGTGGATCATTAGTGGCTGGGCGAAAGAAGCGATCTTTAACCTTAAGCTGCCGATGAAAGGTCGTTACGACGAAGTTCTACAAGATATCGAAAACTTGAAGGTTTTCTTAATCGAGAACGGCGTGAAGTTTAAGCTGCAAGCGAAGCATCTATATCATGACCGTGAAGAGATCACCGTGCACATTCAGTGTCTATCGAATATCTCTCCACACTAAGAATAATGATGCAGTTGTTATTGATAAAACCCGCTTTTAAAGCGGGTTTTGTTTTTTTGCGTGGGTGTGTTTACCAAGCGATCCCATAAACTGCCCGCTATTTGTCATTCCATGGCGCGCGCAAGCGCGAGCAGGGAATCTTATTTTCAAGGGTGAAAGCGAGATTCCCGACTCGGTCGTCCCTCCCTCTCGAGAATGACAGTTGTTGGGGGGGCTTCGTTCTTTTTTGTTCCTTGAACTGCCCGCTATTTGTCATTCCATGGCGCGCGCAAGCGCGAGCAGGGAATCTTATTTTCATCGGTGAAAGCGAGGTTCCCGACTCGGTCGTCCCTCCCTCTCGAGAATGACAGTTGTTGGGGGGCTTCGTTCTTTCTTGTTCCTTGAACTGCCCGCTATTTGTCATTCCATGGCGCACGTAAGCGCGAGCAGGGAATCTTATTTTCATCGGTGAAAGCGAGATTCCCGACTCGGTCGTTCCTCCCTCTCGGGAATGACAAATGTTGGATCGGTCGTCTTTATTGAGAGTGACAAGTGTTAGCTTGCCTCTTCGTCTCGGGAATTTACCAAGAGTCGTCGTCGCCCCAACTGCCTGAGTCATCGCTACCGAAGTCAAAATCATCGCTCGTTGAGTTATCTTCACCACCCCAGCGAGTCGAGTCATCACTCAAGCCATTTTCATCCAAACTGTCACTACTTGAGTCACTAAAACTTAGATCATCAGGGTTACCAAATCCGGTATCGGTATTCCAGCCGCCACCCGTGTAGCTTTGGGTATAGTCATCGCTGCCAGCGAGAAATGAACTGGCGTTATCGTCTGCGACCGCTGCGTCATTTTCAGCGCTCGCCACATTTGATGACTCTTCCGTCTGACTATTATCCAACGGGTTCTCAGCAGTATCGTCCGGCTGCTGATAGTAATTGTTCGTGGTGTTTTCTACGATTGGCTCTGCGGCGTGGGAATCTGAAAATAGCAAATGGCTGAGGGTACTGCCTGCCACCATGCCAGCGGCGACACCGGCTGCGGTCTGCATAAAGCCACCAAAGGCACTGGGTTGGTAGCTTGATACTGGCGGTCTTGGTGGTTGGCGGCTTTCGCCAAACATTCGGCTCATCGTGCCACGCTTGGACTCTTGCTGATAAAAGTCGGCATTACTTTGCAAGTAGTCATTGCGTTTCTTCATCTCAGTCAAGGCAAGTTCTTGTGCTAATGCTAGTTGGCTAAGTCGATAAATAATATCGCGTTGAGAGGCGATTTTATGGTTGATGAGCTCTGCTGCGGCAGGATCTTGAGTAATATCTTGTTTTGCCGCTAATTTATCAGCTAGCTTTTCAATCATTTCTTGTTCTTGTGGGGTCATTACCCAGTCCTCAAATCACTAATGGCCGTGCCATTTCATTACTTCTGTATTTATTAGGCTGACTTACAGGGGAGGAAGGCGACATTGTTCAGTACGCTTACCTCTGTTACTAACCAGAATAAGCAATTGATCATTCTTGCCATTTTTGTTGTGCAGTGTTCTGACCACTCACTTACCCCAATCGGTATGAGCTGTAACCTCATTCTATGCCTACAAAACAGAGGAAATGGTTATGGAATCATTATTTGCTGAAAGCGTCAGTTAAGGGGGCAGGATTAGGGGATTTGTTGAGCAATTCGGTGTGAGTCACACCATCAGGTTGTATGCATGGTGCTGATTTGAGCAGATATCGCCACAGGAGGGAGCGCTGAACTCTCAATGTTCACCCCCCCCATCTTGATATGGCTAAGTTATTTGGCGTTGTAGCGTAGGTCTTGCAAGTTAAAGCCAAGTTCGATGTCTGTTTTCAGCGCTGCAACTTGTTTGCACTTGCGCGCCATTTCGATCTCTTTATCCAGCTTTTTGCGATATTTGCTTGGCAACTCATCACTGGCAAAGGCTTGTTCAATATCGGCAAACTGAGTCAGGATTTCTTTAGCGGCTTTAGGGCCGATTCCTGCTACTCCAGGCACTTGGCTAGAGCTGATGCCAGTCAGTCCCCAATAATCGGATAGCTGGGTTGGTTTAACACCAAACTCATTCTCGATAAAAGGTTCATCTAACCAACGGTGCTGGAAATAGTCACGGATCTGTAGGGTAGGAGACAGCAACTGACAGTAACCTTTGTCTGTCGAGATAATGGTGACTTTCTCATTGTGGCTAGCGACTTTGATTGCCAAGGTTGCGACCAAATCATCGGCTTCATCCCCTTCTGACAATAACGAGTCGATCCCTAACTGCCACCAAGCATCTTGAATTGCATCGAGACCGTGAACCAGTGGTTCCGGCATCGGCTTACGATTTTGCTTATATTCGGGTAGGATCTCTGCTCGCCAACCGCGATCTTGTAGATGATGATCAAACACGGCGATGATATGGGTTGGTTTAGCCTCATTAATTATACGAGTCAGCGTACGGCTGGTTGTTTCTATTGTTCTCGCGATATCGTTTGGATCCGGTTGAACAGAGTGAACACGACGGATCAAGTTTAAGGCATCGATAATGACAAGGTGAATAGACATAAAAGGTATAAAAAATAAGGGCCAATGGCCCTTATTGTAATTGAAACGACAGCGAAAGTCTTATTTCGTCTCTGTGGCGATTCGATAGCATGGCACGTACGCCGTGCCGCCAGGCAGTTTCATACGGTGTTGCTCGACAAAGTCTTTCAACAGGCGATCCATTTTCTTCATTAGGTCAGCGTCACCATCAAGGATAAACGGCCCTTTGCGCTCAATTTCACGAATCCCTTCAGCCTTAACATTACCAGCAACAATACCGGAGAAGGCTTGTCTAAGCGCCGCGGCTAAGTTTTCTGGGCGTTGATTGAGGTGCAGATCCAAACTCGCCATGGCTTCATGCGTTGGTTCAAATGGCAGTTGGAATTCGGGTTCAATTTTTAGCGACCAGTTAAAGCTGTAGGCATCGCCGGTGTCTTTGCGGTGCTGACGTACCTGATCCATACTCTGCTTCATAATTCGAGCAACTTGCTCAGGGTCATCAATCACAATCTGATAGTGTTTTTGAGCTGCTTCGCCCAATGTAGAGCCAATAAACTGGTCAATCGAACGGAAGTAAGCCTCACTCTCTTTTGGCCCTGTCAGAACAATTGGGAGCGGCTGATCAGCATTCTCTGGGTGCATCATAATACCCAAGATATAGAGCAACTCTTCTGCCGTACCTGGGCCCCCAGGGAAAATAACGATGCCATGTGCCATGCGAACAAAGGCTTCCAAACGTTTTTCAATATCTGGCATGATCACCAGCTCATTCACAATTGGATTCGGCGGCTCGGCGGCGATAATTGAAGGTTCTGTTAAGCCGAGATAACGTTGGTGGGTATAGCGTTGTTTGGCATGACCGATCGCCGCACCTTTCATCGGTCCTTCCATCGCACCGGGCCCACAGCCAGTACAAATGTTCAGTTCACGAAGCCCTAGTTCATTACCGACTAGTCGAGTGTATTGATATTCGGTTTCGTTAATTGAGTGTCCACCCCAACACACCACTAAGTTCGGCTCAATACCAGGCGTTAGCGCCCGAGCATTGCGCAGAATGCCAAATACCAGGTTAGTGATATGCGTTGCATTGGTGAGGTTGAGACGTTGGTTATCAGCAAGGTGCATATTGACGTAGACAATATCGCGCAACACAGCAAACAGGTGTTCTTGTATACCTTTGATGATCTCACCATCGACAAAAGCATGCTCAGGTGGATTGGTTAATTCGAGTTTGATTCCGCGCTCGCGGCGCATTACCGTCACATCAAACGATTTATGTTTGTCTAATAACTCTTTGGAGTTGTCGGTGTGGCTACCAGAGTTTAATACTGCGAGGGTACAGTTGCGGTAGAGTTGATACAGATCGCTCGATGCGGTCTTTTTAAGGCGCTCAACTTCGAGTTGAGAGAGTAGATCCATACTACCAGCAGGACTGATATGGGTGATCATAGTGACCTCCTTGACGATATATTGGCAGCTTCACTTCCCGCGAACAGGCTTAGGGCCAATCACTTAGCAGACGAGTACACCAAAACTGCCAACGCAATTAAGGCTCACGCTACCGAGTGAGCGGAGTCGTATCGGTAAGGTTTGTACGTAAGCTATCCGTTATTGTTTTTATTGTTATCCTTGTCCCTTCGATTCACACATGATGATGTCATAGCGGGACGTTATCTAATGCCGAGTGAATAAATGACTAAGCATCTGATATCTATAAAGCTATCATACTATTGGGAAAATAAAAAAGCCGCGGATTAAATAATCTGAGCGGCTTTCTTGTTTGAGGCTTGGTTTTAAGGGTTATCTCGCGCTTAAATGGCTTACTTCCAAATCAGTTGTTCCAGACCAATCCCTTTTGCTTCTCGCAGCATTGCACGCAAGCGTTCTAAAACCTCTTCGGGCGTATCCGAGTCTTTAAAACGCGTGCTGACCGCGGTTGCGGTAATCGTGATGTTTTGATCGCGGAACTTAAACGGAAGGTGTGATACTTGTCTTTGAATGTTCTTCACTAACTCATAACACTCAGGGTCCGCTCTCTCTGGCATCAATACAATAAACTCTTCACCCGTAAAGCGAGCAATGGTGTCTTTATCGCTGAGATCTGCTTTGATATTGCGCGCAATGATTTTCAGCGCTTTGTCTCCAGCGGTATAGCCAAAGCTATCGTTGACTGCCTTGAAGTTATCAATATCAAATTTCACCACACGCAGGCTATGTTGATTACGAATCCAGCGGCGATACTCAACCTCTAAACGCTCATTAAAGGCTGAACGATTTAATACCCGAGTGAGAGGGTCTTGCTGCATTCGTTCTGCTTGCTCATCCAGCCTGCGACGATAATCTTGGGTCGTTTCGTGCAAGGCTTCAAGCTGGCAATGATTAAACTTCATGCGTTCGAGCAGCGTTTTTTCGCGCTCTTCAGCATGCTTTAGGCGTTCATTGAGTGAAGCGATTTGGCTCAAAATTGGTGTTAAAGTGGTTTGCGCTTCTTCAATGGTTTGTGCTTGAGATAGGGCATTTTTGCTGTTGGTGACTAATGAAGTCAGCTCTTTGCCGTGATCGACACGTTGCTCGTAGTAGCTTTCACTCTGGTCAGTAATTTGTGCCGAGCTTTTCAGCGAACCTGACAGGGATTCATTCACTTGAACAAGAAACTGCTGAGAGGTTTTGCGCTCGAAATGCGTCGCTTGAATGACCAACTTTAATACGTGCAGCGTCTCTTCCAGCAGAGTGTGGGTATTCACTCCAAGCAGTAGCTTTGCTCGAACGTCGTTGAGTAAGTCTCCTGACTCGCCAGCAAAATCTAACTCAGAGATTAAGTGCTGAAGCTCAGAGTTAAGTTGCTTGAGTAACTCTTTATCAGCATCGCTGGATAAAATCGCATTAGTTGACTCAGGGTTAGAGATCAGAATCTTGATGGCACGTTGATAAATGGCGAGCAGCTTCATCGCTTGCTCGGTTCGTGGCGTTTCGTTAGCGACGCACAAACTCAGCAAATCACGAAGGTCGCGTTTGATCTTTGACGGTATGCCGGCGACACGAAGAAGCGTTTCACCCGCATGTTTTACTTGCGAATCTAACTGTTGCCTTTGCGAGTCCATAGCCACTGTATGTTGTTTAATTAAACGTTCTAATACCAAAAGCTTAGGTATTAAACTACTAATGTCTTTTTGTTTCTCAATTGCCAATTTAAGCTCTTGCAGCCCAGATTGCAAATGGGGGTTATCACTAATACACGTACTACTTAATGAAGTTACGACGCGTTGTAATACTTGCAGCTCTCGTTTGAATTTGAAAGAGGTATCTCTTTGCGTCAATCGAGCTTGTTCCAATTGAGATTTCAGCTTGTGAAGCTGTGACTGAATATCTTGTTCAAGCGCGCCCATGTAACTAATTTCTTATTGTATAATCGGGTGGTAGCCCTATTAATTAATTTATTGATATTAACAAATTTAAATGTTTCGTCACTGCCTCTTGGGTAGGAACGGTCTGAAATCAGTCATCTTTTAATATTTTTTTGAGGCTCTCCTCATTATTGAAAGATGAGTGTACTTTTATCAGTCCTTGACTTATCGAGTGTTTGCACGCTTTACGTACATTACCCGTTGCCAAACTGGCTGCCGGAGCGTTTTCAATCGCCTTTAGATAAACCCAATGGCTGTTCCCGTCATCCAAACTCAGCGTTCTCGCCGCGCCCGTCGCCATCAAAAGAATATCGAGTAATTCTTTGTCATTTAATGCGGTATAAGCTCGCGGTAAGAAAGGATAGTCAACCATACCCATACGAACGACTCGGTTGAGTTTTCGCTGCGGTTTAAACTCTTCGACCCATTGGTGGATCTTTTCGATCAACACTTCAGGTGAGGTGTTGCGGTCACTGTTTGGTTCGATGTAGAGCAAGTTAGCGTCTGAAAAATGGTAGATTCGAGCGGGGGCAGAAACTTTGGCTCGCAGAAAGTCCCCAAATTGCTTCTCTAGCTTTAACCCTTCAATGTAACCATGTTGCATGTGTAAGTTACGTAGAAATGGCACATCTATCATCACAAAGCGCAATCTATCGTTAAGTGGTTCATGGATCAGTTCACCGACATGCCATTTCTCAAATTGATCGCTGCTGGCCTCTAAGGAGGCTGGTAGTTTGGCATTCAACATACGCAGGTTTCGCAACCCTGATCGTGAGTGCTTAAAGAGGTTTTGATTAAGCTTGTCGATTTCTTCTTTTTGCAGGCGCATCACGTGACCACGGCGCAATAAGAATAAAAACAGCAGTGAAGCGGCAATGAACATCGCAAAAGCGATTTTTTGGAACTTACGATATTCCGTCTGCGAGTGTTCTAACTCTTGTTTTTGCCCGGTTAGGTGAATATTCCGTTCGACAAACTCTTTCTGTTGGCGAAACGCATCTTCACTGATGAGATCCATTTGATGTTGCTCTATCGACACTAGCGCACTGTAATTCTTAAAGTACTGCAGGGCAGTTTTATAGTCGCCTTTCAGCTCATAACCTCGGTTAATCAGTCGATAAGCGTGTTTTTGGGTATTGATACTGTCGGAGTGCTGAGCGATCTCTAATGCTTTCTTACCATTCTCGATCGTTTGGTCGGCAAGGCGTTTTTCTGCCGATAACCCCGCTCGTAGCAGATAAGCATGTGATTGTTGTTTAGGGGCATCGGTATACTTCAATAACTCTTCCGCTCGCTCTAAGTATTGTTCAGCCAGTGGGAAATTCACCAAGTTTAAATAGGTAGCCGATAGCGCAATGCGTATATCGATCTCATTTAAGATATTGTTGTTTACTCGCTCATGATCCATGGCGTTGAAGTACTGGACTAAAGCAAGGTTGTATTTGCCTTGGTAGTAGTAGCTATCGCCCATCAGTTTGAGAATATCAGGTAAAACAGGGGAGTCTTGATAGTTATCGTAGAAATCAGCAGCTTGCGATAGGTGGTTATTGGCTTTATCGAGGACTTTGCGATCATAGAACAGCTTACCCAAGCAGTAATTGGTTTTCCCTAACAGCGCGCGTGAGTCTTCTTCAATGGCTGTCCAGTATGCAACCAAAAACTCAGAAAGCGCTTTGTTGTACTGCTTATGAGCCAGTAAGTGATTACCCACCGTAAGGTGATAATTGATCACGATATATGAAGATTTTACTTGTTCGATGTAAGGCTTCACTTGAGCAAATAACTGATTTGCCAAGTCCAGTTCGCCTTCTTTGGAGGCGATTTCCCCTTTTAGCATCGTGATTTGGTATTTGAGCCCTATGGCTAACTGTTCCGGATTTTTGATACTGGTGTAGGACTCTTCCACTTTATGAAGCTTTTCTCTGGCTAGAATACCATTACCAGAAAAACGCCACTCTAGGCGGATTTGGTGCAGTTGCACATCAAGACCTAAGTAAGGAAGATCATAGATCTCGGTGAGCGTTTTGGCCTCTGCGAGATGCTTCAATGCCGCTTTAGGATTACCAAGGTTAAACTCAGCATCCGCCAATATGCTGAGCGCATCTATGGTGGCACCGGGCGTACGAACCCGATTATCCGCTTCATCGCGAGAAATGGCTGCTGGGCTTTTCTCTGAGTTATCCGACAGTTTACGCTGGGCAAGATAGTCACTGGCGAGTTGACGTGCCTGTTTAGGGACAATCTCGACCAGATTGTTGGCCTCATTGAGAGTTGGCGAGGTATAAACAGGGTTGGCCATCGAGTGGCTTGTTAACATTAGCAGCAATACACAGAGCCAATGCTCCCAGCGCAGTTTTCGCATCCTTAGCTTTTTCCTTATTGGCGAGCCATACGTTGATTATGATTTGGTTGCAGTTGCTCTGTTGAGCGATATGGATTGATATCCAAACCACCGCGGCGAGTGTAACGTGCGTAAACGGTCAACTTCTGTGGTTGGCAATATTTCATTATGTCGGTGAAAATGCGCTCCACACATTGCTCGTGAAACTCATTATGTTCACGGAACGAAACGATATAGCGTAACAGAGCTTCGCGATCGATTTTTTGACCTTGATACTGGATCTCTACACTCCCCCAATCCGGCTGGTTGGTGATCAAACAGTTTGATTTCAGTAGGTGACTATGCAGTGCCTCTTCGACCCATTCTGTGCCAGTGGCGTCAGCGAGTAGTGTGTCATCAAAATCATAACTGTTGATCTCGATATCTTGTTCATCAATACATTCGCCTTGCATAGTGACAATCACACTATCGGTGTAATCGACCACAGAGCGAACCGTAACAGACACGGTTTCACCAGCACAGGCAGACAAGTCACGAACTAAGGTTTGCTCGACTTGTTCCCAACTACTAAAGCGCGTTTGGTTGAAACTGTTTAGATACAGCTTGAAAGATTTCGATTCGATCAGATTTGCGCTGGTGGCAGGAATGCTTACTTCGCCAACGGCCACTTGAGGCAGGCCTTTCTCATTCAACCAAGACAGTTCATATAAGGTCCAAATATCACAACCAAGGAAGGGTAACTCGCTACCTAAATTCAGGTCATCACGATTAAGGCTGCGTGGAACTGGCTGCAGGAGTGTTGGGTCATACTGATTGGCATACTCGGTCTTTTGACCCAGCGTTAAGCCAGCTAACTCTTTGGCGTTGGAATATTTGCTCATACTTTGGTTGGATTTCGATTAGAATATCAGGAATTTTACGCAATCTCGCACTCAGTGTCATTAACGTAACTACTCTGGAGACTCGAATGGCTGATAATGCCTTACAAGCCCTGCACGAATTTAGTGAAAAATACCGCTCCCAGTACCAAAATAAGCATGGTCATCTACCCGTAAGTGAAGAGCTTGCTGATTTAGTGTCACCATGTGTTGAGCGCAAAAGTGCAGAGGGTGTCGAATGGCAGGCTTATTCGCGAGAGCAGTTTGCCGATTTTAGCAATGTTGAAAATGGCATTGAGCTGGTTTTGCATCAAGATATCAAGACTTTCTATGGTGCGCAGTATAGTGCCGATATGGATGCGACATGGAACGGCAATGAGTTGTCGTTACTCCAAGTGTGGAACGATGATGACTTTACGCGATTGCAAGAGAACATTCTTGGGCATTTGGTTACTCAACGCCGTTTGAAACTAAAACCGACCGTATTTATTGCCGCTACAGATGCAGAGCTGGATGTGATTTCGATATGTAACCTGTCAGGCAATGTGGTTCTTGAGCGTCTTGGCACCGACAAGCGCGACGTTCTTGCTGAGAGCCTTGCTGAATTTCTTCGTCAACTTGAGCCCGTGGTATAAGCATGTACGTTGTTGAACTGCAATTTGAATGCTTTGATAACACGACGGTTTCCGCGGTAGACAAAGCGATTAATGGTTTAATGGATGCACTGCGTTACAACGGTCAGGTGCTGGGGCGCGAGTTTCCAATCGTGATGGGCGAAGGGGAGTTTTACGTTCGCGCTGTGTGCCCTGAAAAAGAGAGTTTACATCCTAAACATCATTCTGATTTCGTTAAGGTGTGTCTCAATCGGTTGGCTGAAGCGTGTTTACTCGCGCCAAAAGTTCGTTTGCTTGGGCGAGATTTAAACTCTGAGCAAGCGGCAGAGGAAGAAACGCCGAGTTGGCAAGTGTTGTACACCACATATGTCCACACTTGTTCACCGCTTCGCAGTGGTGAAACTTTACTGCCGATCCCGCTCTACCGTAATCCACCTACTTTAAACGGTGATCACAAAGCAGTGGTCAAATGGCAAACGGAATGGCAAGCATGTGATGAACTGCAAATGGCTGGCGGTTGTCGAGCAGAACACGCGGCGCTGCACGAGATTTGCGATGTTGATAGCGTATTGTTCCGACGTGGTTGGGATTTGCGTGGTCGCATTGAGTATCTGACTAAAATCCCAACTTACTACTATCAGTATCGGGTTGGCGGACAAAGCCTCGCTCACGAGCAAGAGCGAAAATGCCCGAAATGTGGCGGTGAGTGGCTGCTCGACGAGCCACTGCATGACGTGTTCTATTTTAAATGCGATCAGTGCCGTATCGTTTCAAACATCTCATGGGATCACATCAAGTAGTGAATGATTAGCAGCCTCATTGTTACTTGGATGAGGTTGTTTCTTCCGAGTCTTCTGGCTTCTCAGGCTTTGTTTCTGGATACAGGCCTTTTTTCTTCATTTGTGTCATCTTTATATTGGCGGTGTATTTCAGTGCAGCAATGTTGCCAATAATAACCGCCAGTACAATTGCAATGATCACCCAAGGGTTGGTCAGTAAGTCCATCATTCATCTCCACTGATATTGGTGATAAATTGATTGTAGATGTTTTCGAGCTGTTCTAGAACCACTTGATTACCCAAAATAGGCGAAAGGCGAAGTCGAAATTGCAACTGCTCCAATGTTAGTTGAGATAAACAGGCTTGCGCGGTGGTTTTATGGCTGATGTGCCAAGGCTCGGGGGCAACACCACCTAAGTCTTTTGCATAGGGAAAGAAAAAACCATACTGGTTGAGATTAGCGGTAAGCCATTGATAAAACTTTGCTTGGTGCCCAGTGAGGTATTCCCATGGCTCCAGTTGGAGTGAAACCCCTTCAGGCAATGAGTTACGGTCAAAGACGTCAAAGTCACTGCCCCAATGGTGCCTACTTGCGCCAGGCAAGGCTGACCAGCGTAAAATGGCAGTGATCTTTTCAGCGCAAGACATCAAAGCTGTGTCGAGAGGTTGGCTGTGTTTATCTAAAATGGCACTCACCCCTGACATCTTGTTGTTCCAAATCAGCTTTTGTCGTTCAAAATCACGAAAGCCACTGGCGATGTTGAGGTTAAAGCCAGCCTGAGCCGCGGCATTTTTAAGTGACAGCAAATCTTGTTCTACCGCTGGATGGACAAGAAAGACTTTCTGACCAAACAGTAACTTAACTAAATGGTCACTGCTGATACCGCTCAGTTGCTCAGGTGTCATTTTCACGCGAGTACGTTCTCCAAAATGTTTTGATACATGTCAGTCAGTTTTTCAAGGTCAGCAATGCTTACACACTCATTAACTTTATGAATGGTGGCATTCACAGGACCTAGCTCGACGACTTGCCCGCCCATCTGCGCGATAAAGCGGCCATCTGAAGTACCGCCAGTGGTGAGTAACTCCGGCGCTTTATGGTTGACGGCCGACACGCCTTTAACCACAGCATCAAGTAGACAGCCAGCATCGGTTAAGAAGGGTTGCCCACTTAAGGTCCATTTTAAATCGTAGTCCAAGCCGTGCGCATCAAGCGTTGAATGAACGCGGCGCTTAATTTCAGCATCAGTCAGTTCGGTACTAAAACGGAAGTTAAACTGGACGTCAAACTCACCGGGAATAACATTTGAAGCGCCAGTTCCAGCCGCAACGTTGGGAATTTGAAAGCTGGTGGGTGGGAAATAGTCGTTGCCATCATCCCATTTGGTGCTGGCAAGTTCGGCTAACGCTGGTAATGCCTGATGGACTGGGTTGTTGGCTAAGTGAGGGTAAGCAACATGTCCTTGAATGCCTTTGACCCGCAAGTCACCAGTAATCGAACCGCGACGGCCATTTTTCACCACATCACCGACGGCATGTGTACTTGATGGTTCACCCACAATACACATATCAATGATTTCATTTCGCGCCATTAAGGTATCGACAACTCGGGTCGTACCATTGATAAACGGGCCTTCCTCATCGGAAGTAATGAGGAAGGCGAGCGAGCCTTGGTGATCTGGGTGATCGGCAATAAAGCGTTCGACGGCAACAATCATACAGGCTAGAGAGCCTTTCATATCGGCTGCACCGCGACCGTGGAGATAACCGTCAATAACGGTTGGCTCAAAGGGTGGGGTGTGCCATTGCTCAAGAGAACCCGCAGGCACAACGTCAGTGTGGCCGGCAAAGGCAAACAGCGGGGCTTGATTACCGCGTCTTGCCCATAAGTTCGTCGTGTCTTCGAACACCATAACTTCGATTTCAAAACCGAGAGCTTGAAGGCGATCAATCATCACTTGTTGGCAGCCTGCGTCTTCCGGTGTGACCGATTGACGGCTAATAAAATCTTTTGCCAGAGCCAAAACAGGGCTGTCTGTCATCCTTGAAATCCTTTTCGTTACGCAAAAATGGCGGCGTATTGGTCCGCTTTAAATCCAATATGGTACTGATTATCAGCCAATAAGATAGGGCGCTTAATCATCGCTGGGTGTTCAACCAGCAATTCTATCGCGGTCTGTTCATTTAGGCTTTCTTTTTGCTCTTGGCTCAGTTGGCGGAAAGTCGTTCCGCGTTTATTGAGCACATTTTCCCAGCCGAGAGCTTGGCAGAAAGTCGAAACCATCTGAGCATCCACTCCTTGTTTGCGGTAATCGTGAAACTCAAAGCTAACGTTTTCAGTTTCCAGCCATTTTTTGGCTTTTTTGATCGTATCGCAGTTCGGGATGCCGTACATAGTGATTGTCATGTTGAACCTTTTGAAGTGACATTTTTGTTATTTTTTAATCCTATCAGGAACTTCGCAGGGAAACAAAAATGTGACGCATATATTTTGATGAGTAAAAAATACCCGAAATTCGCCTAATGACGACGAGTTATTGATCAAACGCAAGTTATTAATTGCATAAACGGAAATAATGTTGCTTGAAGTTTATAGGAGGTATCAATGGAACTGAGTCCTGTGTTTGCACGGCGTTTATACTTAGCTCTTTTAGTTGAAAGCTTAGAGCGCCCAAATGTTCCTAAATTAATTGAGCAGACGGGTTGGCCTCGTCGTACTATCCAAGATGTGATTAAAGCGCTTCCTGGTATCGGTATTGAGCTTGCTTTTGTGCAAGATGGTAGACGCCATAATGATGGCTACTACCAGCTTTCTGATTGGGGGCCTTTTGATAGCCAGTGGGTTAGTGAGCGCGAGTCAGATATTGCTGCGAGTTTGGGCTTCAAAGCTTAACTGTGTCTTCATCCACATTTATACGCATTCCCCACCACAGTAAATGAGGTGGTAAAATCCTGTGGAGCTACCATATATACAGTTGTCGCGCCAAGTTTCTTGGCGCGATTTTTTATATCATTAACCGCGCCCTGAACAATCGCATCATTATTGAAGAACAGGTATGAGTACCAATGTCCTTCTGAGCCGGTTACTTCGCCCAACCATTCACATTCATCCGCGTTAAAACCATTGTCTAAGCGAATATGTACCACTTCAGCACCTTGATTTAACTGAGTATAGGGCGTAGAGCACCCTGCTAAAGTAAGCAGCAGTAGCGAGGCAATGCTACGCAGTTTGAGTGACATAAACATAAAATCCTATCCAGCTAACAACTAACAACATCCATGGCAGTATAGCGGCTCTATCACGCTCTGGGGTGTCATTGGTCGATGATTGTTCTACTTGGTGAGTAGGTTGGGACTCGTTCTGTGCCTGTTTGGCTTTAAGATTTTTCTTCTTCGCTTTATCGGCTTGGCGAGCTTTCTCTTTTTGCTGTTTCTTATATAGGGCGATGCCTTTTTCGATGCCTTGAGCAACTAACTTGGTTTGCTCTTTGGTTTGACCAGGCTTTTGTGTTGCCTTCGCTATTTTCATCGCTTCTTCTTGGCTTTGCTGTGAGGGTACAACTTTGTTTTTCATTATTGGTAACGACTGATGGATCAAAGATACTCTTATCCTATCACGGTATAATTCGTTGAGGGGAAAACAATTAAGTCAGGGACTGAGTTTGTGAAAAAAGTAATAATTGCTAGTGCCTTACTCGCCGTGCCTGTGTGGTTTGTGCTTCGAGGAGAGCCGCCTGTTCCTGAGGTGTTGGACAATGATATTTTTTCCCATCAACAGCAAATGTTGGCGTTGCAGAATCAACTCAAAGCGGACCCCAATCAAGCTGAGTTATGGTTTCAACTTGGGCATGGTTATTTGAATCAACAAGAGTTTCAATCGGCGCTGACGTGCTTTGACTATGCAGTGAGATTGAACCCAACTCCCACCGCAAACCAGTTGTCAGCCAAAGCGACGGCGCTGTATTACTTAAATAAGCAACATATGACGGATGAAGTGACCACGCTACTGGATGCGGCTTTAGCGCAAGACGCGAATAATTTGACGGCGCTTACCTTAATCGCAAGTGATCATTACATCAGTTTGCGTTATGCGCAGGCGGTCGAAGTGTGGACGCAACTGCTTGAATCATCAAATCCTGAGTTGGATCGTGAATCGGTTATCCATGCTTTAAATCAAGCTAAACAGATGCTGTAGCGAGCGCTATCCTTAAGAAAAACCGGTGCAAGCACCGGTTTTTTCTGTGTTGTTAATATTGGGCTTCTCGCGCTTTGGCCTGTTCTTCCCATTGTGGTACGACGGTTTCGAGGAAGTGTTTCTTCTCTGCGTTCATCGCATCCATATCCATACCAAGAGCTTGTTGCGCTTTTTCTTTGGTTGAAATGTCGGGCAGTTCTACCGGATCAGTAATGCCTTTCTTCGCCAACAAGCGAACCAGTTTAGTGCGCGCATCGGCGGCTCTATCTACCGCGGTGCCTAGAACTTCTAAAGCCACTTCTGGTGCATGCATATGAACCCCGTGAGATGCAATTGCATAGTCCCAACGCCATTGAGCATGACGAATATCTTGTAGAATATCGGCCATTTCAGCTTCTGTCGCTCCCGCATCCCAAGCCGCACCGGCTTCAAAATGAGCGGCAACGATTTGCTTCTCAGCGGTCAGTTTCATGTTGTGCACTTGGGCTTTGCGTGTATTCACTATTTCTAGCATCTGATCTTTGCTTTGGGTGTGACAGTTGGCACAAGTGTCTTCGAAGCGGTCAAAGGGATTACCCACTTTGTGGTCGGTATATACTGTGCCATCTTCTTTGGTCACTTTTGGCATGTGGCAGTCTACGCAGACGACTTTATTCTTACCATGTATACCGTCACGCCATGTTTCGTAGCCGGGGTGCTGAGCTTTTAACATTGGCGCTTTTGACACTTTATGGGTCCAATCTTTAAAGCCTAATGCATCGTAGTATTTTTCCATATCTTCGACGGTTGTTCCCATGTCCCACGGGAATTTGACGGCTTTGGTTGGTCCAGTGAAGTAATACTCAACGTGGCATTGACCACAAACCGAGGCTTGTTGATCGAGGCGAGTTTGTTGGTCGAAAGGTTTATTAATCGTAGCAAAAGCGCGTTCTACATAAGGCTTGGCAAGGGCGAGGGCCGGTTCGCCATTTTTAAACGCTTCGCTGCGCGTATCGTGACAGTCGGCACACCCAATCGGATTTGCAATTTGATTACCACCGCGAGCCCATTTACCCGTAAAGTAGCCATCTTCGCCTTGTTCATCAATCACGCGACCAACATCCGGGCTTTTACAGCTCCAGCATGCCATTGGCATTGGGCCGGAGTTCTCATCTGTCGGGCCTCCAGTACGCAATGTTTGGCGCACATCATCTAAAGCGTAAAAGTGTCCACGTGCTTTATTGTAGTCCTTGGCAAAACCATAACCCGCCCACAGAATGACCATGTTCGGGTCATCAGCAAGTGCATCATCAATTGCTTCACTTTCTGATGTTGCTTTCCAAGAGTGGTATTGATCGGGGTGCTGCTGCTCGTAAGCCTCATTGCGAGGGTCGATCAGTTGTTTGTTTTCAGGCGCAGCAATACTGGTGGCGCTAATTATCGAGCTTGCCACTATCACTATTGTTGCAGCGGAGTTTTTTATCCAATGCAATTTATTCACAGTGCTATCTCCATATTCTGTTGTTATTTAGCAGCGTTGTGTTCTGGCTATATTCCAAACTAAGAATTGGAGTTGCTAATAGTGTAATCAACTGGCATGAAATGAATATTTCCCATCTAGATTTGATTGTTTAAGATCAATTTATATAAGTGATCTAAGTCATAAATAGATTTTTATACCTCGAAAGGGGTAGGTTTTTGGTGGTTGTTAATAATAAGAGTTATTCTCAATTAATTATTAAGGAATTAGGAAACTATGTGCTCGATTTAATTTAATATTGTTCGGCTTTACGCAGTTAAATTGGTCTGCCCAATAGAAATAGCTTGGACTCCAGTATCTTGCTGCGACTTAAGTATTTATCAGGGTGATAATGATCTTATTTTCGAGTCATTTCAGTTTTGCTCTTTTCATAATCAAGTAAACTAATAAATAAGCGTTGTGGCTTATCCAAAATAAGAATTGATTTCATTTGGCGCATAAAAATTGCGTTGAAGGATTTTAATTTTTACCCATTTTAACTTTGCTCTTAAGTCGTGAGTAAAAGAAAGAATGGTGACGAGGAAAGGATAATATGGCCAATATAAAGTTGACCATAGTCATGATGCTAAAGTTATTTCTTACATTATGCCTCTATGGTTATTCTCTTCATGCCGTTGCCGAGTCATCAACAATTGAGGCAACACCTCAGTCGATGCGACATGAAGTCACGCTATTTCGTGACAAAGACTACAAATGTATTCAATGTCACAAAGACTCCAAGCAAACCTTATTAGGTTCCCATGGTGAACAAGCGCATCTTGAGCTAGGTCGCGAGGTCAATTGTGTCGATTGCCACAATAATATTGGCCCAGACCATCGAGAAGGTGCGCCGCAAGTCAATAAGTTCTTCAGTGCACAATCGCAGCAGGGCAGTGAAAAAACAACACTAGAACCTGACGCCATTTTGAAAGCCAACAGTCAATGTATGGACTGCCATCAAGCGAGCAAATTGAGAGAATACAGCTGGACGCACGATGTTCATGCGAAAAATCTTACCTGTTCTAATTGCCATGATGTGCATGCCAGTCAAGCAAAAGTATTGGGGCTAGAGCGCAAAGAACGCATTAAGCTTTGTGTTGACTGCCACTCCGATATCACCGAGTTGAAGGAGGAGAAGTAGCATGAAATGTAGCAGACGTAATTTTATTGTCGGTAGCGGTGCCGTCATTTTTACTACCGGTGGCGCCGGTCTATCACTGCTTCACAGCAGAAAGTTGGATGCGAGCGAACCTCAAACTGCAAAGCGATTGGGTATGGTGCACGACGAAACGGCGTGTATTGGTTGTACTGCATGCACGGATGCTTGCCGAGAGGTGAACAAGGTGCCTGAAGGTGTGTCTCGTCTTGAGATTTTGCGCAGTGAACCTCAAGGACAATTTCCTGATGTAAGCTATCGCTTTACGCGCCGCTCTTGCCAACACTGTGAAAATCCTCCCTGCGTCTACGTGTGCCCAACGGGCGCGGCTTACAAAGATGAGCAGACCGGCATCATCGATGTGCACAAGGAAAAGTGTGTTGGGTGCGGTTATTGCTTAGCCGCCTGTCCTTACCAAGTGCGTTTCTTTAATCCCGAAGATCATTCAGCCGATAAGTGTAATTTCTGTCGAGATACCAACTTAGCGCAAGGTAAGCTGCCTGCATGTGTTGAGTCATGTCCAACCAACGCATTGATATTTGGTGACTTAAATGACAAGACCAGTGAGATCAGTCAAGTAATCAGCAATAAAGTGGTGTATCGCGATAAGGCGCATCTCGGCACTCAACCAAAATTGTACAAGGTACCTCATCAGAAAGGGGAGGTTTCATCATGAGCGGATTCGACAGTGCTTTTCATTTTGACTCCCTAGTATGGGATTGGATTATTGCGGTGTATCTATTTCTTGCAGGGATGTCTGCAGGTGCCGTGATGATTGCTTTGTATTTGAAACGCAGAGTAATTGAAGGTGATCCGGCGAATAATGGCATTATGAAGGCGATGGCGTGGTTGGCACCTTTTGGCATTATATCAGGGTTAACTATTTTAATATTTCACCTAACCAAACCGTTATCTTTCTGGAAAATAATGATTTTTTACAATCCAACCTCGGTTATGTCGATGGGGGTGATTTTATTCCAAGTTTATATGGTGGTTTTGTTTATTTGGATCGGGGTGATATTTCGTGCACCAATAATGAATACGCTCGATGGTAAGTTACCGGATGGGCTATTGAATTGGGCTGATAACCTGCTGGTTAAGTTAAAGAATGGCAGCAATGGCTTGGAATTATTTCTTGGCTTTCTTGCGATTATTCTAGCGGCTTATACGGGATTTCTGCTGTCTGCATTAAAAACATACCCAATGCTCAATAATCCGGTATTACCGATTCTTTTTCTTTTCTCTAGTATTTCGTCGGGTGTCGCGGCTTGCTTAATGTTCGGGGTGCTCTTGTTCAAAGAGCCGGCGAGCAGTCCTAGCGTTTCGTGGGTACACTATATTGAGCGTCCGGTGGTGATGTTTGAACTGTTTGTTTTGGTCACATTCTTTACTGGGCTTATTTTTAGTGGAGGACAGAACGAAGTTGCTGCTTGGAATGCGATTGGCGGAGGTTTTTGGTCCAATTGGTTTTGGTTTGGTGTTGTGCTGTTGGGCATGGTACTACCATTGGTGTTAAACAGTGTGACTTCAAAGCAAACACGTCATCGTGGCGGCTATATATTTGTTGTTACTTCACTAAGCCTCGTTGGGGTCTTAATGCTGCGTACCTTTATTCTGTATGCGGGTCAGATGACGGTGGTTTAGTTGATGATAGGAGAGTTGGGTCATTTTAGTCTGATTTGGCTGGTGGTGAGCAGCACGCTAAGCTCACTTCATTATGCGTGGACAAAATATCTCACCGCGAAGAACGGTTTTCGAGGTGAGCCCATTCTCTCCTTTAATTGGATTGCGCGAGTCAATGCGTTCTTGGCGACCTTGGCGTTATTGCTGCTGATGCTGTTGTTTATTCAAGATCAGTTTCAGTACCACTATGTTGCGACTCACTCAAATCTCGCTTTACCGAACTATTTCAAAATTGCCGCTGTGTGGGGCGGACACCAAGGCTCGATGTTGTTTTGGGTGTTTACGCTCTCGGCTTGGTCAGCTCTGATTTCATGCACTCGTCATGCACGCTCACGTTTGATTCAAGATGTATTGTGGGTGATGACCATATTCGTCGCAGTGTTTGGTTGGTTTACATTACTGAGTTCTAATCCATTTGAGTTTTCCCCAGTGATGGTCGAGCAAGGTCGAGATCTTAATCCGATGCTGCAAGATATTGGATTAATCGTGCACCCACCGTTGCTTTACTTGGGGTACATCGGTTTTTCGACCGTTTTTGCTTTTGCTTTCGCCGCGTTACTGAACCCCAGTTACAATGAACAATGGGCTGAACTTTGCTTGCCTTGGGCTATCTCAGCTTGGCTATTTCTCACCTTAGGTATCTTATTGGGGTCATGGTGGGCATACAATGAGCTAGGCTGGGGAGGTTGGTGGTTTTGGGACCCAGTAGAAAACGCTTCTCTGCTTCCGTGGTTAACAGGCACCGCTCTTTTGCACGCATTAGTTGCGGTAAGGCGAGAGAAACAGATGCAACTATGGGCGCTTTCCTTAGCGCTTATCACCTTCTGCCTTAGTATTTTAGGTACCTTTATTGTTCGATCTGGCATCTTGACCTCAGTGCATGCGTTTGCGGTTGACCCTGATAAGGGGATTGTGCTGCTACTTATTTTAGCGATTGCACTGTTAGTGGGGTTTGTATTGCTGCTGCATCGAAGTGATAAGATCAAAAGCGGTTGGATTTCTTCATTATTGAGCCGCAGTTATCTGGTTTTACTCGCGTTGGGGGGGCTGAGTGTGGCGACATTAACAGTGCTGCTCGGTACATTCTATCCCATGGTTTATCAGTTACTGGGATTTGGACAAATATCTGTCGGAGCCCCATATTTTAATACGCTTTTTGTCCCGTTAGCCTTGTTAATGCTGATCTTGCTGGGGATGGTTCCATTTATTAAATGGCAGGGTGGAACTCAACTCTCTTGGGTAAGAATATCTGCGCTGTGCGTGGTTGCGATGTCAGCCGGAGTGGCGCTCTATTGGTATCAAGTGGACTCAATGTATAGTGAGGTTGCTGTATTTTGGGCGCTTGGGGCTTGGGTTGTCGTTGGGCACTGCGTTGCGGGCGTTCGTTTGAAGCGGTGCAGTTTTATGCTGTTTGCTCATGTTGGCATCACTATAGGTTGTGTCGGCGCGATGATGAATGCGCACCACTCTTATGAAGTTAATCATAAGATGTCTCCCGGAACTTCAGTGCAAATGTCGGGTTGGCAGATAGAGTATCAAGACACCAATTGGTATGTTGGGAGCAATTACACAGCACAACAAGCAGCATTAATGTTTCGTCGAGGTGGGCAAAGTTTTCAACTGTTCCCTGAGCGTCGACATTATCCTGTTAGAGTCATGAATATGAGCGAACCGGCGATTCACAGTGTCTGGAATGGGGATTTTTATGTCACATTGGGGCCTGCGGTTAGCTCGGGGGCTTACGCGATGAAAATACAGTTTCGTGCTTATATTGGTTGGATTTGGCTAGGGGCATGCTTAATGATTGCCGGAGCCATAGGAAGGTTGACTATTAGGCGAAGAGTTGAGGAGCGATTACGTGTTATTAAGCAAGCATAAAATAGCCATCTTTGTGACCCTCCTCAGTACTTTTATTGCGGTGTTGTTATGGGGAGTTCATTCGCAGCGCATTGGTCCGCAAACCCAATCAACGGTTACGAACTTCCCCGAGCGAGAGATTGTGACGCTCTTGGAACAACAAGCATTCACGTCAAAGGCACTATTTTCTGAGCCTTATCAAATCGTCAATGTCTGGGCATCATGGTGCGGTTATTGCCGAGCGGAGCACGGATTCTTACATCAAATTGCGAAAGAAGGTGTGCCGATTATCGGCCTCAATTATCGAGACCGTCGTTCTGCGGCGTTAAATTATCTTGGGCAACTGGGCAATCCGTATAAAGTGGTGATGTATGACCCAGACGGTCGCCTAGCTATTGATCTTGGGGTCATCGGTACGCCAGAAACCTATTTAGTGAATCGTGCAGGAAACATCGTGTACAAGTTTTCTGGGGCGCTTGATCAACGCGCATGGCAGCGACATTTTGCCAATTACTTTGCTCTCAAGGAGGAAGGTTAATGCGTTGGTGGTGGTTTTTTTGTTGTTTTATTTCGTCGCTGGCAATGGCGCAAGATGATTCTGTATTTGTTGCTGCAACTAGTGCGCACCAAACACAGGTGGCGTTGTTTAAGTTTGATTCGCCGGAGCTGCAGCAAAAAGCGATAACATTGGCAAAGTCGCTGCGTTGTCCACAGTGTCAAAATCAAAACTTAGTTGAGTCCAACTCACCGATTGCGCTTGATCTTCGTTTGGTGGTGTTTGAGATGATTAATCAAGGCAAAAGTGAACAGCAAGTCATTGATTATATGACCGCAAGGTTTGGTGACTTTGTTCTTTACAACCCTCCGCTCACTGTACGGAACTCGTTATTGTGGGGATTGCCACTTTTGGTATTGCTAGCGTTTGTCTTTGGTTCGGCTTCGCGGGTGGTAAAAGGTCGTCACAAAAAATAACTGAGTTTTCACATTTGAACATCAAATATTGCTTTAGCCCTCATTGAAAGTTGGTATAGAGTGTCAACTCTTTTTCGATTTTTGGTAAGTCTCGTCCTTTGCTTTATTCAATAGAACAATACGATAAAAATGGTAACCTTCATGCGCCCAAATGGCTCTGGCTCGGCTGGATGCTCTTAGCGAAAGCGTGGGTTGTTTTTATTGTTGCCGGTGTCAGCCGCGATAGCGGAAACACCATTTTGAGCTATGTTTATCCTGATCATAATATGCTCTATCTTGGTTTAGTCATGGGATTGCCAAGTATTGCGCTAATGTGGTTGATTAGTTTGCGCTCGCCAGAACGGCGCTGGGCAGGAAAACTGGTCTCGTGGGGTAAACCCATCACCTTGTTGACGACATTAAGTCAGCTGACGCAAAGCCTTTATCATGTCTACTTGCAAGCGGGTGAGTTTAGTTGGGCCAACGGCGTGATTATGTTAGTGCTACTTTGGTTTGCCATTTACGTACATCGCAGTAAAACCGTGAGAGATTGCTTTAAGCTTAATCAAACCAGCGCCTCTTAGGCTGGCCAGAGTATGAGATCACACAGATATAACTGATCATAATCAATACGCAACACTCAATAACGACTACACTGAGCAAAATTAAAATAATGAGGAACAATGAAATGTCACAGCCTCAAACGGCCATCCTTCCAGAAGCGGAACCATTCGCACACTACACGTTACTGAAAGTTCGTCAAAACTCAGAAAAGGTGTTGGCGCAACTACAGGCATTACCAGCGCTTGTGGAAGAACTGAATCAACAGCAAGAGAATGCTAAACTGACGCTATCCATTGCGTTTACGCACGGTTTTTGGAGCCAACTTAACCAAGCAGTACCAGCGGAGCTTATTGAGTTCCCGCAGCTTGGCGAGGGCGATGTTGTTGCTCCAAGCAGCGATGTTGATGTTTTGGTTCACCTTCACTCTAACCGCCATGATCTTCACTTTTACGTAATGCGTAAGTTGCTTGCCGAAATTGCAGATGATGTAAACGTCGTTGATGAGACCGCTGGTTTCCGTTACCTTGACGCACGTGATATGACAATGTTTATTGACGGTACTGAAAACCCGAAAGAAGGTGCTCGTCAAGAAGTCGCTATCATTCCAGAAGGTGAGTTTGTCGGCGGTAGCTACGTGATGGTGCAACGCTTTATTCACAATCTCCCAGCATGGAACCGTTTAAACATCTCAGCTCAGGAAAAAGTGATTGGTCGTACCAAACCTGATTCTATTGAGCTAGACGATGTACCTGCAGCATCTCACGTAGGTCGTGTGGACATTAAAGAAGAAGGCAAAGGGCTTAAAATTGTTCGCCACAGCTTGCCATACGGCACAGCGAGCGGTGAGCATGGTCTACTGTTTATCGCCTACTGCAATACGCTACATAACTTCAAAGCGATGTTAGAAAGTATGTATGGCGTGACAGACGGTAAAACTGACCAACTTCTACGTTTTACTCATGCTGTAACAGGCGCCTATTTCTTTGCCCCAAGCAGCGATATGTTGCAAAAACTGGCAGTGAAATAAGTAGCGATTACTTGCAGAAAGAGCCGAGCTTTAGCTCGGCTTTTTTGTACCCTAAATCTGTAAACGGATTTTCCCGTTGGTATAGAAAGCAATGAAAAAATGGTTAAAGTTTTACCCGTTTAGCCGATAACTAGGTAATCCCTTATTCTTTTGGTAGACCCATGACCATTACTGTTAATACCAATGTTGCCGCAATGAGCGCGCAGCGCCATCTTGGCAATGCGACCCATTTGCTCAACCAATCTTTGGAGAGATTGGCGTCAGGCAGTCGGATTAACAGTGCAAAAGATGATGCCGCGGGTTTGCAAATATCCAATCGCTTAGAGTCTCAGATCAGTGGTCTTGATGTTGCAATGCGCAACGCCAACGACGGTATCTCGATTATGCAAACGGCAGAAGGGGCGATGAAAGAATCGACCAATATTCTGCAACGTATGCGAGACCTCTCCTTACAGTCGTCTAACGGTGCAAATAGTCATTCAGAGCGAGTCGCTTTGCAGGAAGAAATGACAGCTTTGAACGATGAACTGAACAGAATTGCTGAAACGACCTCTTTTGGTGGGCAAAAATTGCTCAATGGCTCATTTAAAGATGCAGCTTTTCAAATTGGTGCAAGTTCAGGTGAAGCGGTACAAGTGACACTCAAAAATATGCGTACCGATGGTATCGATATGGGCGGTTTTAGCTATATAGCGGCGGCGAAAGTAGCACCTGATTGGGAGGTGACGGCCGGTAAGCAACAACTCAATATGAGCTATACCAATGCCAGAGGAGAGCAAGAGACGATTCAAATTGAAGCCAAAGTAGGGGACGATATTGAGGAGCTTGCTACCTATATTAACGGTCAAACAGACAAGGTATCAGCGTCGGTGAATGACGAAGGTCAACTTCAAGTCTATATGGCTGGCAAAGAAACGTCCGGTACGATTAACTTTACAGGCAGTCTAGCCAATCAGCTGAGTCTTAACTTAAGTGGTTATGAAGCGGTTGATAATTTGGATATCACGGATGTGGGAGGCGCACAGCGAGCCGTTTCCGTTATCGATACAGCACTGAACTATGTGGATAGCCACCGCGCTGAACTCGGGGCGACGCAAAACCGTTTCGGTCACGCTGTTAATAATCTTAGTAATATCAGTGAGAACCTTTCGGCTTCAAACAGCCGCATTAAAGACACTGACTATGCCAAAGAAACCACCCAGATGCTTAAGCAACAAATTTTGCAGCAAGTCAGTACCTCTATCTTGGCCCAGGCGAAACAACAGCCGAATTTGGCCCTGACGTTACTTGGCTAGTCTCAAAAAAGAGAATCTTATCGGCAGCATGGTCGATAGCTTGAGTGGAAATTTCAATATTTCTCTGTTTTTATCCATTTCGTCACACTAATCCCGTCAAAAGTCTTTTTCTGAAAAAAAACGCATTTTTTTTCTAAAGGTTTCCAAATCGGTGCCGTTAATAGAAGTAACTTTGAGAGAACTACTTGGTTTTCCGAGACGTCGGAAACCGGAAACATCGGAAAATCAATTGGAGAAACCACCATGGCAGTGAATGTAAATACTAACGTTTCAGCAATGACAGCTCAGCGCTACCTTAACCAAGCAACTAGCGCGCAACAAACTTCGATGGAGCGTCTATCGTCTGGTTCAAAAATCAACAGCGCAAAAGACGATGCAGCTGGTCTACAAATTTCTAACCGTTTGAATGTACAAAGTCGCGGTCTAGATGTAGCAGTACGTAACGCTAATGACGGTATCTCTATCGCTCAAACCGCTGAAGGCGCGATGAACGAAACGACAAATATCCTGCAACGTATGCGTGACCTATCGCTACAATCTGCGAACGGTTCAAACTCGAAATCTGAGCGCGTAGCAATCCAAGAAGAAGTAACAGCACTAAATGACGAACTAAACCGTATTGCTGAAACGACTTCATTCGGTGGTAACAAACTACTGAACGGTACGTTTACGACTAAATCAATGCAGATCGGCGCTGATAACGGTGAAGCAGTAATGCTGACTCTAAATGACATGCGCAGTGATAATGCACAGATGGGTGGTACTAGCTACAAAGCATCAGCTGAAAACGCAAAAGACAAAGATTGGTCAGTAGCGGCAGACAAGAACGTTCTTGAAATCACTCTGACTGAAAAAGGCGCAGCAGCTCCAGAAACAATCTCAATCGAAGCGAAAGCGGGTGATGACATTGAAGAGCTAGCAACTTACATCAACGGTCAGACTGACAAAGTAACAGCGTCTGTTGATGAAGAAGGTCGTCTACAAGTGTTTGCTGGTTCAAACAACGTTGATGGTGCAGTGAGCTTTGGTGGTTCACTATCTGGCGAACTAGGTATGAGCGCGGGTACTGCGGTAACGGTTGATAAAATCGACGTAACAACAGTAGGCGGTTCACAAGAATCTGTTGCTGTTATCGACTCAGCGCTTAAGTATGTTGATAGCCACCGTGCAGAGCTAGGTGCATTCCAAAACCGTTTTGAACATGCAATCAACAACCTAGACAACATCAACGAAAACGTAAATGCGTCTAAGAGCCGTATCAAAGATACTGATTTCGCGAAAGAAACGACTGCACTAACTAAGTCGCAAATTCTTTCTCAAGCTTCAAGCTCTATCTTGGCACAAGCAAAACAAGCGCCAAACTCAGCATTGAGCTTACTAGGTTAATCCCTAGCATGATTAGAAAAATCCAGCTTCGGCTGGATTTTTTTTATTTCAGCATAGCCAAACGGTTGGGCCATGATGAGACAACAAGTGACAAAAGATTTTGGAGAGAAATCACGTTTCTGTTTGCCGATGCAAAAATAAACGAAAAAAGTTAAATTTTTCCTAAAGGTTATATTTCTTTGGTCGTTAAAGGACTGAGAGAAATGATATGCATTGAAGTGAGGTGAGAGACACGGAGATGCATAGCCCTATGCCTAAGGAGATCAAATATGGCAATCAACGTAAACACTAACGTGTCTGCGATGACAGCACAGCGCTATGTCAACAATGCAACCGACGGGATGCAGAAGTCGATGGAGCGCTTGTCATCAGGTTACAAAATCAACAGCGCAAAAGATGATGCAGCAGGTCTGCAGATTTCAAACCGTTTAACTTCTCAAAGTCGCGGTTTGGATATGGCGGTGAAAAATGCCAATGATGGTATTTCAATTTCACAAACCGCAGAAGGTGCAATGAATGAAACAACAAACATTCTGCAACGTATGCGCGACCTTGCTTTGCAATCATCAAATGGCTCTAACTCACGTTCAGAACGAATTGCGATTCAAGAAGAAGTGACGGCATTAAACGATGAGCTTAATCGTATTGCTGAAACCACTTCATTTGGTGGCAACAAACTTCTGAATGGTCAGTTTGGCAGCAAATCTTTCCAAATCGGAGCGGGCTCAGGTGAAGCTGTGCAACTTAGCATGGGTAACATGCGCTCAGATACTGCAGATATGGGTGGTAAAGCTTATACAGTGACCACTGGTAAAGCAGCGGATTGGCGTGTTGCCGCAGATAAAACTGACATCACATTGAACTACACTGATGTTCATGGTGAAGCGAAAGCGTTAACCATTAATGCTAAAGCGGGTGATGATGTTGAACAACTTGCCACTTACATCAATGGTCAAAGTGACGATGTTAAAGCGTCGATTGGCGAAGATGGCAAGATGCAGCTTTTTGCAGCAACCAACAAGATCAAAGGCGACGTCACCATTGGTGGTGACCTAGGTAATGACCTTGGTTTCGGTGCAGCAAAAGAAGTCACCGTTGCGGATGTGGATGTAACCTCGGTTGCTGGCTCTCAGCTAGCGGTTTCAGTGATTGATGGTGCGCTAAAATCTGTTGATAGCCAACGAGCATCTCTTGGTGCATTCCAGAATCGCTTTGAGCATGCAATCAATAACTTAGACAATATCAATGAAAACGTGAATGCGTCTCGCGGCCGTATTCTTGATACTGACTATGCAAAAGAAACGACCCAAATGACGAAATCGCAGATCCTGCAGCAAGCGAGTACTTCTGTACTTGCACAAGCTAAGCAGACTCCGACTGCCGCATTGAGCCTTTTGGGTTAAAGCGTAACAATGCCGAGCCGACTAGGTAAGTGATGATGATCTAACGCTTACCTATGAGGTGGAAGGGAGATTGTAATGGAAATACCTTCTTACACATCGAACATCCAGTCTTATGGCTCACAAGGTGGCACTAAAATTGCTTCGGATTATGATAATCCGCAAGGCATTTCTTCTGCTTCACAGAAAGCAGTCGCGTCTGAAATGGACCAGTTGACCTCTCGAGAGGTTGAGCAAGCAACGGAAGTTATTCAGTCTAGGCAGAAGCTTTCTGAGCAAGAGCGCGAAAAAGTCGTAGAGCAGATGAATGAATTTATCTCTTCTATGCAAACTGGTTTGTCGTTTCGTTCTGATGAGCAATCAGGGCGAAATGTCGTGACTATTTATGAGCAGAGTACTGGTGAAATCATTCGTCAGATACCGGATGAGGAAATGCTAGAAGTCTTGCGACGTCTTAGAGAGCAAACAGCCAGATACTCTTCTGGATTGTTAATCGATAAGGTGTAATCGTATATTTGAGGTGATTGAATGAGTTTTGGCCCTATAGGGATGAACACTGGCATGGATATCAATGCCATGGTAAGCAAAATTGTTGAAGCGGAGCGTGCGCCAAAGCAGCAACGTATCAACAATGAGCTGAACCAGATTGATTCTAGCATCAGTGCCTATGGTCGACTCAAAGAGTCGCTGGATACGATGAAAAACTTAATGGCAAGTTTTCGCCAAGAGAAAGCGTTTGCGGCAAGAAAGGTGGAGTCGAATGACGATACTGTCGTGTCCGCAACCGCAACAACCGAAGCGATAGCAGGTCGTTATGCCGTCGATGTACTGCAGCTTGCCCAAAGCCACAAAATTGCGTCAGATGTTCTACCGGAAGATGCAAAATTTGGCGCGGGTAAGTTGCGTATCGCGATGGGCAACAAATCATTTGTTGTTGATGTAAGAGAGCACTCCAAGCTCACGGATATCGTTCGAAATATTAACGGCGATAAAAGTAATCCTGGAGTGCGAGCTTCTGTTATCAATGACGTCAACGGACCCCGACTGATTGTCGCTTCCGATTTGTCTGGAGAAGACCATGCGGTCAGCATGAGTGTTGAAACAGATAAACCCAATAATCTTCTCAAACGTTTCGAGTACAAAAATCTCGAACAACGAGTTTCCGATCTAGAAAAAGCTCGCGCATCTGCGCAAGAGTTACTTAATCCTTTGACGCCTCAAGAGCAGTTGGTGGCAGACAGAATTGCCCAACGCAATATTGATGCGGCAAAAGGCGTAGATCAAGAGATTGCCGATGCGACGAAGCAGGCGGCAACCATTGCCGATCCCAATGCCGCTCGAGATGTTACGCCGACCAATCCGATTTCCGATCAAGCAGTCGCCGCTGCAGCAAGCGCGGGACAAGCTGCCAACCAATATATTAAACCGGAAGATCGTATTCCCGGCTGGACTGAAACTGCGTCTGGCACCCTGTTAGATTCTTACTGGGAACCAGAGCCAGAATTGGATGACAAAGCTCGTGAAAAATCGTCGGATATTCCCGGTTGGAGCAATACCGCTTCCGGCACGCTAACCGATTCCTATGTAACACCGAAGGAAGCCCAAGCCGCATTGGACAAAAAGTTGGCGGCGGAGCAAGCGGTCATCGATGCGGCACACAAAGATGAAATTGCTAAGATTGACGCAGCCCTTGCTGCTGGTGAGCTCAATGATGCTCAAGCAAAGCAGGCGAAGTTAGATTTGTTGTCGCCGGAACAGCGTCAATACATTGAGCGAATTGAAAAAGCGCAACAAGACCTTAAAGCCGCGCAGTCATCATTTGATGCTTACAATGGCATGAGTCAGGTGCAAGCGGCACAAGACTCCAAGGTGATGCTCGATGGTGTGGCACAACTCTCTAGCAATAACAATATTATTGAGAATGCGATTGATGGGGTAGACCTCACTCTTAAAGGTCGCACGCAACCAGGCAAGCCGGCCTCAGAAATCGACATTGAATATGACCGTCAAGGCGTACGTGAAGATATTGAACAGTTCGTCGCGGCCTATAATCAGTTTTACCAACTATCAAAAGATCTCTCGAGTGTCGATCCGGTGACAGGTCAGCGTGGCCCGTTAGCAGGTGACAGCGTGGTTCGCAGTGCCGACTCACGCTTAAAGTCAGTGTTCTCTTCAAGCATTGAACCAGCGCCAGAAGATCTTAAATCTTTAACAGAGTTTGGTATTACGACCACGCGCCAAGGTACGCTGGAAATTAACTATTCCATGCTTGACCGTCAGCTAAACAACAACTTCAACAAACTTGAGGACTTCTTTGGTGGCAACCAAGGTTTTGCCAAAAAAGTTGAAGATGCGATTCACGGCATTACCGGTGTACAAGGTGCACTGCGTACTCGTGAGCAGAGTTTGGTGGAGCGTAATTATCGGATTCAGGATGAGCAGTCTAACTTAGATCGCCGCATGGAAAGTTTAGAGAAGCGAACTCACGCCAAATTTACGGCAATGCAGGATTCAACCAGCAAAATGCAGCACCAGTTAGCGGGGATGATGAATGCACTTGGAGGATGATTTTCAGGCAAAGTTGAGTCAATTAAGTGATCTTGATCAACTTATCACTGAACAACTATCATTAAGCGACATTAATGCTGAAGAAATTACTCAGTTGGTCGATAAAAGGGAACAATTATTGCTGGGTATTCTATCTATGATAGATGAAGCGCCAAAATTAGCTCAATTGGAGTCTTGGCGAGCAGCAGTTTATCAAACACAAAAAGTACTGGGTTTGATGCAAGAGCAAACACGATCTATTGGTCAATCTCTGCACAAATACCGACACGGCAATAAGTCGGTACAACAGTACAAAAAGTTTTTATAAAAGAGGAATGTTATGCGTGGTTCATTACAGGCTTACAAGAAGGTATCGGTAGATAGCCAGCTCAGTGCGGCCTCCCCGCATAAAATTGTACAGATGCTGATGGCGGGTGCTATTGAGCGTCTGATCCAAGGTAAAGCGGCGATGCAACAAGGCAACATCCCAGCTAAGGGTGAGCGCTTGGGTAAGGCTCTCGATATTATTATCAGTTTACGCAGCTGCTTATCGATGGATGATGGTGGTGATATCGCACAAAATCTGGATCAATTATATGAATTCATGATTACACAAATAACTGCGGCGAACCACAAAAATGACCCTCAACCTATTGATGACGTGATTGAGATAATTCGTGAGATAAAGTCGGCTTGGGACCAGATTCCAACTGAGTTTCATAACCTCACCGCTAAAGAAGTTGGTTTGTAAATTTTTTGTTTAAATCATGCTGATATTATTAGTTATTTAGAACCAAAGCCTTTGGGTAAACATCACACCATATAATTGCTTGGTTGCCTTATTTTTTTTATCAAATAGAATATAAGCCACTATATCCCTAGTGGCTAATTTAGTTGCATATTCTTTTTAACTTAAGTGCTGTTCATAAATTGATCAGTCAAATAAGTGAATTTCAGTTTGCAACTCCAAGTATTAACGAAGGCAATCATTCTCATCTATGCAAGGCTTAGCAAAATTACTTGTCATTGAAGACGACGCTCAAGCGCAGACCAATCTAGCTTCAATTCTAGACTTCGTTGGCGAGCAGTGTGAGGTAGTTAGCGCTGCACAAATTGACTCGCTAGATCTTTCAGGTATCTGGTCTGGTTGCATTATCGGTTCAATTCACAAGGTTGACGATGCAGCTAAGTTGAATGATCGACTTTCAAACGCAAGCCATATCCCACTTTTGATCGCTAATCCAGCGTTCTCGTTTGCCGACGATCTGACCAACTATGTTGGCGATCTTGCTTATCCACTCAATTACCCGCAGTTGAGCGAAGCGTTGCGTCATTGCAAAGACTTTCTCGGACGCAAAGGCGTCAACGTGGTGTCTAGCGAACGCAAAAACACCCTGTTTCGCAGTTTGGTTGGTCAGAGCCATGGCATCAAAGAAGTTCGTCACCTGATAGAACAAGTTTCATCGACCGAAGCCAATGTGCTGATCCTCGGTGAGTCTGGTACTGGTAAAGAAGTCGTCGCACGCAATATTCATTATCACTCTTCTCGTCGTGGTGGCCCATTTGTGCCGATCAATTGCGGCGCTATCCCGCCAGATCTGCTTGAAAGTGAGTTGTTTGGTCATGAAAAAGGCGCGTTTACTGGTGCTATTACCTCACGTAAAGGACGTTTTGAGTTAGCTGAGGGCGGTACTCTGTTTTTGGATGAGATCGGCGATATGCCGATGCCAATGCAGGTTAAACTGCTACGTGTCTTGCAAGAGCGCTGCTTTGAACGGGTGGGCGGTAACAACACTATTCGTGCCAATGTACGTGTGATTGCTGCTACGCATCGAAACCTAGATACGATGATTGATGATGGCTCGTTTAGAGAAGATCTCTATTACCGACTCAACGTATTCCCAATTGAAATGCCGGCACTGCGTGAGCGCAAAGATGATATTCCTTTGTTGCTACAAGAGCTAATGACGCGAATGGAAGCAGAAGGGGCTCAGCCGATTTGCTTTACTCCTCGCGCGGTTAACTCACTGATGGAACATGACTGGCCAGGTAATGTGCGTGAGCTGGCGAATCTCGTTGAGCGTATGATCATTCTGTATCCGAATAGTCTTGTCGATGTGAATCACTTACCGACGAAATATCGTTACAGTGACATCCCTGAGTTTCAGCCAGAATACAATCCGTTTGTCTCCGTTGAGGAGCAAGAAAGAGACGTGTTACAAAACATTTTCTCTGAAGACTTTAGCGTTGACGAAATGGATATTTTCCCAGCAGGGGAGCACGCGCCGCAAGCATTACCACCTGAGGGCGTCAATCTCAAAGAGATGTTGGCAGACCTAGAAGTGAACATGATCAACCAAGCATTAGACGCGCAAGGTGGCATTGTTGCCCGAGCGGCAGATATGCTGGGGATGCGACGTACCACATTGGTCGAGAAAATGCGCAAATACAACCTGCAACGATAATGATTGTTGCCAGTACAAATGTCCGTGTTTGATATGGTTTGACTGGCTCCTATGACAGTGTCAAAAAATCGACCATAACTTAACTGTTTGATTTTATTAAATAATGGCTTGGCGTGCTTTTTGCATTCCAAGCCATTGCAGTATTTAAGGCAAAATAACGACGAGTAAGTTGGTCAGCGATGGATAACCATTTAGGGTCTTTAGAAGAACAAGTAGAACGCTATAAACAGGTGCTTGATGTCATGCCTGCAGGCGTCATCCTTTTGGATACTCAGGGTGTGGTCAGAGAGGCCAACCCGGAAGCGGAGCGCTTATTAGAGGTCCCGCTGGTTGGGCATAAATGGTTTGAAGTGATTCAATGGGCGTTCGCCCCCCGTGAAGATGATGGTCATGAGATTTCGTTACGCAATGGCAGCAAAGTGCGCCTAGCGATTTCCGCATCAGCCACAGGGCAATTGATTCTGATCACTGACTTGACTGAGACTCGTCTATTGCAATCGCGCATTAGTGATTTGCAGCGCCTGTCCTCATTAGGACGAATGGTTGCTTCATTGGCGCATCAAGTGCGCACCCCTTTGTCGAGTGCGATGTTGTATGCGGCGAACCTTAGCGCTCCCAACTTACCGCCTGCAACCAAAGAGCGTTTTCAAACCAAATTGCTAGATCGCCTCCAAGATCTTGAAAAGCAGGTCAATGATATGCTGCTGTTTGCCAAAGGTGGTGATAACAAAGTGGTCAAGCCGTTCTCCGTTGCGGATTTGGTCGCTGAATTCTCACCCATGGTTGAAACCGCGATCAAGAACAATGGCATCGACTATTGCTTAGAGGTGGAAGAGCAAGAGACGCGATTAATGGGCAATGCTAACGCAATCGCCTCTGCGCTGAGCAACCTAGTGATGAATGCGATTCAGATCGCGGGCAAGGGCTCACAGCTTGACGTCTTTTTCCGTCCGGTGAATGGCGAGCTTAAGATTTCGGTTCAAGACAGTGGGCCAGGTGTGGCAAAAGAGCTGCAGCAAAAAATTATGGAACCTTTCTTTACGACACGCTCCCAAGGCACTGGCTTGGGGTTGGCCGTGGTACAAATGGTGTGTCGCGCCCATGACGGAAGGTTAGAACTTATTTCTGAAGAGGGAGAAGGGGCGTGTTTCACGGTATGCATACCATTGGAACGTCAATTTTCGCTTGAACAATCAGTAACGACTGGAGAATAACATGGCTCAAAGCAAGGTACTTATCGTAGAGGATGACGAAGGTCTACGTGAAGCACTCGTCGATACCTTAGCGCTTGCGGGCTACGAATGGCTCGAGGCCGATAGCGCGGAAGATGCATTAGTAAAGCTCAAATCAAATGCAGTCGATATCGTTGTATCTGACGTGCAAATGGCTGGAATGGGTGGTTTGGCACTACTACGTAGCATCAAACAGCACTGGCCAAACTTACCTGTGTTACTGATGACCGCTTATGCCAATATCGAAGATGCGGTATCTGCGATGAAAGATGGTGCGATTGATTATATGGCGAAGCCATTTGCACCAGAAGTTTTACTCAATATGGTCAGCCGTTACGCTCCGGTGAAGTCGGATGACAATGGCGATGCTGTCGTTGCCGATGAGAAAAGTCTTAAGTTACTCGCTTTAGCGGAAAAAGTGGCGAAAACCGACGCTAACGTGATGATTCTCGGTCCAAGTGGTTCTGGTAAAGAAGTGATGTCTCGTTACATTCACAATGCCTCGAATCGTAAAGATGGTCCGTTTGTCGCGATTAACTGTGCCGCGATCCCAGACAATATGCTCGAAGCCACCCTGTTTGGTTACGAGAAAGGGGCGTTTACCGGCGCTGTTCAGGCCTGCCCAGGTAAGTTTGAACAAGCCCAAGGCGGTACGATTTTGCTTGATGAGATCAGTGAGATGGATCTGAGCTTACAAGCGAAACTTCTGCGTGTATTGCAAGAGCGTGAAGTAGAACGTTTAGGCAGTCGTAAAAGCATCAAACTGGATGTGCGAGTGCTAGCCACCAGTAACCGAGACCTAAAGCAGTATGTACAAGAAGGCAATTTCCGCGAAGACTTGTACTACCGTTTGAATGTTTTCCCAATTGCATGGCCGGCTTTGTGTGAACGCCAAGGCGATATTGTGCCTCTGGCAACACACTTAATTGAGCGCCATTGCCAGAAGCAAGGTTTGCCAGTACCGAATCTTGGTGATGATGCACAAGCGAAGCTATTGGCTTACCCTTGGCCGGGTAACGTTCGTGAGCTTGATAATGTTGTACAACGTGCGTTGATCCTAAGTGAAAGTGGTCACATCAATGCGGAGCATATCTTACTCGAAGGGTTAGATTGGCAAGATGCGACCAGCTTGCAGCAAGTGGTAGAAAATGGAACCGTTGTCGCGCCAAACGTTAAACCGATCGCTGAAGTAGAGACACCAAACGGATTATCGAATCATACCGGGCTAGGTAATGAACTTAGAGATCAAGAGTATGCTATTATCCTTGAAACTTTAGTTGAGTGTGGCGGTCGTCGTAAAGAGATGGCTGACAAGCTCGGTATTAGCCCGCGAACTTTGCGCTATAAGCTCGCAAAAATGCGTGATGCAGGGATTGATATTCCAAACTAACGTGCTATTTTCTCAAGTTGATAACTTGATGGCATAGCCTTTGCAGTGTCAGTAATATAGCGGAGTGGGCAGTCAAAGAATTGACTTATGAGGTAATGATGAGAATAGATGGCTTTAATAGTGAAATGCAGGCGTTAATGTTAGAAGCAACTAACAGTAAACCGGCTGCGACAGGTCACACCGTCGGTGCTGACTTTAAAGATCTATTGAGCAATGCCATCAATAATGTCAACAGCCTATCTAAGACTTCCAGTGAACTCCAAACCCGTTTTGACCGCGGCGATGAGAACGTTTCATTATCAGACGTGATGATCGCTCGCAATAAATCAAGCGTCGCATTTGAGGCTACAATTCAGGTACGTAACAAGCTAGTCGAATCGTACAAAGAATTGATGAATATGCCAGTTTAATTTAGGTATCGTCAGTGTCTGAGCAAAACAACTCCACAGATTTAGCCATTTCTGGATCCGCATCAGAGGGGGCGCTTGTCACCCATCATGACTTGGGTCATGATGGGCAAAACCCAGATGTCGATGAAAAAAGTAGCTCAAAGTTTGATATGGCTGTCGGGGATCTTGACCTTATTCGTCAGATCGTACTGGTCTTAGCAATATCAATTTGTGTGGCGCTGATCGTCATGCTGTTTTTCTGGGTGAAAGAACCAGAAATGCGTCCTCTCGGTATATATGAAACCGAAGAACTTATTCCAATCCTTGACCATCTTGATGGACAAAAGCTGGAGTACAAACTTGAAGGCAACACCATTATGGTGCCTGCGAGTGAGTACAACAGCCTGAAGCTAAACCTTGCCCGTGCAGGTCTGAATCAAGCCACTGAAGCTGGAGACGATATCTTGTTGCAAGATATGGGCTTTGGTGTATCTCAACGTCTAGAGCTTGAACGCCTAAAACTAAGCCGTGAGCGACAACTCTCGCAAGCGATGGAAGAGATGCAGCAAGTGCGTCGAGCGCGGGTACTTTTAGCGCTACCTAAGCAAAGTGTGTTTGTTCGTCATAATCAAGAGGCGTCAGCCTCAGTGTTTTTGACTTTGAAGTCCGGTAGCAGCCTAAAGCAAGAAGAGGTCGACTCGATTGTTGATATGGTGGCGAGTGCCGTTCCGGGCATGAAGCCGACTCGCGTTACTGTGACAGATCAACATGGTCGTCTACTTAGCTCTGGTTCACAAGATGCCGCATCTATGGCTCGTCGCAAAGAACATGAGTTAGAGCGCAAGCAAGAAGAAGCGCTACGCGAAAAAATCGACTCGGTGTTGATCCCGATTTTGGGCTTTGGCAATTATACCGCGCAAGTGGACATTGAGCTGGACTTCAGTGCTGTCGAACAAACGCGTAAAAGTTATGATCCGAATACACCGTCAACGCGCAGCGAATATACGCTAGAGGATTACAACAATGGCAATGTGGTTGCTGGTGTACCAGGTGCGTTGAGTAACCAACCGCCTGCTGATGCATCGATTCCGCAAGACGTTGCACAAATGAAAGATGGCTCGGTGTTGGGGCAGGGTTCTGTGCACAAGGAAGCAACGCGCAACTTTGAACTTGATACCACCATTAGCCATGAACGTCGTCAAACTGGGGTGGTGAATCGTCAAACGGTCGCGGTTGCGATTAAGAATCGCCCTGTGGTTAATCCAGAAACTGGCGCGACGACTTATCAACCATTATCAGCCTCAGAGCTCGATTCTATTCGTCAGGTTCTTATTGGTGCGGTTGGCTTTAGCCAAGCCCGTGGCGATCTGCTTAACGTGTTAAGTATGCAGTTTGCTGAACCACAAATGGATGAAGTGATTGATGCACCGATTTGGGAAAACCCACACTTCAGCGATTGGGTACGTTGGTTTGCTAGTGCGCTGGTCATCATCATCGTTGTGTTGGTGCTGGTTCGCCCTGCGATGAAGAAACTGCTTAACCCTGCTGCGGACGAAGACGAGCAAATGTACGGTCCTGATGGATTACCAATCGGTGTTGATGGTGAAACCAGCTTGATCGGCGGTGACCTTGATGGTGGTGAACTGTTTGAGTTTGGTTCAAGTATTGATTTGCCGAACCTCCACAAAGATGAAGACGTATTGAAAGCTGTGCGCGCGCTAGTGGCGAATGAGCCAGAGCTGGCGGCGCAAGTTGTGAAGAACTGGATGAAAGATGGCTAACGAAATTGTACCTCAAGGCCAAGGTGGTGAAGTTGTCGAAGCTACCGTGGATATCTCAACCATTCCTGGTGAAGAACGTGCAGCAATCTTATTGCTCAGTTTAAATGAGGAAGACGCTGCTGGCATTATTCGTCATTTAGAGCCAAAACAAGTTCAGCGAGTGGGTAGTGCGATGGCACGCGCCGCTGATCTTAGCCAAGATAAAGTGGGGGCGGTTCACCGTTCCTTCTTAGAAGATATCCAGAAATACACCAACATTGGTATGGGCAGTGAAGATTTCATGCGCAATACCTTGGTGGCGGCGCTTGGTGAAGATAAAGCGAACAACTTAGTTGACCAGATTCTATTGGGTACTGGCTCGAAAGGTCTTGATTCATTGAAATGGATGGACCCACGCCAAGTGGCGAGCATCATTATTAATGAACACCCGCAGATTCAAACGATTGTTTTGTCTTACTTAGAGCCCGATCAATCAGCGGAAATTCTGTCGCAGTTCGCTGAACGTGACCGTCTTGACCTGATGATGCGAATTGCAAACCTTGAAGAAGTTCAACCATCAGCATTGGCTGAACTGAATGAAATCATGGAGAAACAGTTTGCTGGTCAAGCGGGCGCGCAAGCGGCGAAAATTGGCGGCCTGAAAGCAGCTGCCGAGATCATGAACTACATGGACAACAATATCGAAGGCGTCTTGATGGAGCAGATTCGCGACCAAGACGAAGATATGGCGACTCAGATTCAAGATCTTATGTTTGTATTCGAAAACCTCATCGAAGTGGACGATCAAGGTATTCAGAAGTTGCTGCGTGATGTACCGCAAGATGTACTGCAACGTGCACTTAAAGGTGCCGATGATGGTCTGCGTGATAAGATCTTCAAGAACATGTCTAAGCGTGCCGCTGAGATGATGCGTGACGACCTTGAAGCTATGCCGCCGATTAAAGTTTCTGATGTTGAAGCCGCACAAAAAGAAGTGCTGGCTATTGCACGCCGCATGGCTGACGCTGGGGAGTTGATGCTTTCTGGTGGTGCAGACGAATTCCTATAATCTTATCTTTTTAAGGTGACTCAGTATGTCAGGTGAGAGAAAGCGCGGTTTTTTGCGTCTCGATGACGACCAACAAGTTGAAAAAGCTCAAAAATGGGGCTTACCTGACTATACGCCAGAACATTCTCAAGCGCGTGAAACCGCGTTGAATTATGACCCGAGTTGGATGCCAGATTTTTCTGAACCAGAAGAAGAAGCTCCGGCAGAGCTGACCCAAGAAGAAATTGACCTGATCAAACAGCAAGCTTTTCAAGAAGGTTTGCATCAAGGGCAAGAGGCGGGCTTCAAGCAAGGCTATGAAAAGGGTAAAGAACAAGGCTTAGAGCAGGGTCATCAAGAAGGTTTAGAAGCCGGTAAATTGGAAGGCGTTGCCGCCGGACAAGAGTTTATTCAACAGCAAGTACAAACCTTCGTAAGCTTAGCCAACCAGTTCGCCCAACCACTTGAGCTTATGAATGCTCAAGTAGAGAAGCAATTGGTGGACATGGTATTGACCTTGGTAAAAGAGGTGGTGCACGTTGAAGTGCAGACCAACCCACAAGTGATCCTCGATACCATTAAGCAGTCGGTAGAATCCCTACCGATCTCTGGGCATGCGATTACATTGAAGCTCCATCCAGATGATGTCGATATCATCCGTTCTTCCTATGGTGAAGAATCCCTTGAATTTCGTAATTGGACACTATTAGCAGAGCCAGCGCTCAATCGTGGCGATGTGCAGATTGAAGCGGGTGAATCGAGTGTCAATTACCGCTTAGAAGAGCGCATTCGCAACGTACTAAAAAGCTTTTGTGGCGTGAACCGCCATCAAGGTGGTGAATAGTGCTGGCACTGGCAGAACGCCTTTCTCAATATAAAACCCAAGGATTGACTTGCCGACCTGTCGCGTCAGGTAAGTTAGTTCGCGTGGTTGGCTTGACCCTAGAAGCAACAGGGTGTCGAGCTCCAATTGGCAGCTTGTGTAAAGTGGAAACCATGCACGGTGAGATGGAAGCCGAAGTGGTTGGCTTTTCCGGAGATAACCTGTTTCTGATGCCAAGTGAGCAAATTACTGGCGTTCTACCTGGTGCCAAAGTGACCCCACTGACCAGCGAAACGGGCTTGCCTGTTGGCATGGAACTGCTCGGTCGAGTTATCGATGGTGTAGGTAACCCGCTTGACGGTTTAGGACCGATTTATACAGAGAAACGTGCCTCCTTCAATGCTGAACCGATCAACCCTTTGTCACGCAAACCAATCACCGAACCTCTCGATGTCGGTCTAAAAGCCATCAACGGCTTATTAACTGTGGGTAAAGGGCAGCGTATCGGTCTGTTTGCCGGCTCTGGTGTCGGTAAGTCGGTAACACTTGGCATGATGACTCGCGGAACGACAGCGCAAGTGGTTGTGGTTGGTCTGATTGGTGAACGTGGACGCGAAGTTAAAGAATTTATTGAAGAGATTTTAGGTGTCGATGGTCGCCAGCGTTCAGTGGTGGTTGCCGCACCAGCCGATGCTTCACCGTTGATGCGTTTAAAAGGTTGTCAAACGGCCTTGACGATTGCCGAGTACTTTCGCGACCAAGGCTTAGATGTTCTCTTACTGATGGACTCATTGACACGTTTTGCTCAAGCACAGCGTGAGATTGCGCTTTCAGTCGGCGAACCTCCGGCAACCAAGGGTTATCCACCGTCAGTATTTGCTAAGTTACCAGCGTTGGTTGAGCGAGCGGGAAATGGTAGCCCTGAGCAAGGCTCGATTACCGCATTTTTCACCGTACTGACTGAAGGTGATGATCTTCAAGACCCGATTGCCGATGCATCACGTGCGATTCTCGATGGTCACGTCGTGCTGTCGCGTGAAATGGCAGATGCGGGTCACTATCCAGCGATTGATGTGGAAAAATCAGTGAGTCGTGTGATGCCGCAGATCACCACCGACGAGCATGTATTAATGTCGAAAGCCGTGCGTCAGGTACTGTCACTTTGCCGCAAAAACCAAGACTTGGTCTCTATTGGTGCTTATAAACCGGGCACCGACCCTGCGATTGATGCCGCGTTCACACTAAAACCGAAGTTAGATATGTTCCTTCAGCAAGGAATGAAAGAGAGTGTGCCTTACGATATGTGCGTCAATATGCTTGGGCGTTTGCTAAAAGGAGAGTAGCTAACTCATGAACAACGCCCTCGACTTCCTATTGGAACAAGCCAGTGAGCGCGAGAACCAAGCGGTATTAGCGCTGAGCAAAGCTCGCACCGATCTTGATGGATACTACCAGCAGCTTCAGCAAATTGAACAATACCGCTTAGATTACTGCCAACAGCTAATCGACCGTGGCAAACAAGGATTGACCGCCAGTCAATACACCCACTTAAACCGCTTTCTGACCACTTTGGACAACACTCTGTCAAAGCAGAAACAGGCGGAAACACACTTTACCGAGCAAGTGACTAACTGCGAGCGACATTGGTTAGAGTGCCGTAAACAACGCCTTTCGTATGAATGGTTGATTGAAAAGAAACAAACGGAAAAACAGCGTTTAGAAAACCTTCGTGAGCAAAAGCAAATGGATGAGTTCTCGACGTTGCAGTTTTCTCGTTTGCGCGGCAAATCGTTAGGTTAGGTCTGCCTTTCCACTCTTTGGTGACTTGAACTTATTGGCGCGATTATTGCTTTGTTTTGCTATAACTTGAGTGTGTTTCACGACAGTAAAGTCATGACTCGCTCAGAATAATATCGACAATGAATTAATTAAATCAGTTAGTTAATAGCGAGCCTTCGATCATGAACGTCAATCCATCAGCTGTGACAGAATCAACCAAACTCAGTAAAGGTGTTAGTACTAGCACCTCTGCAAGTGAAGAGGTGCCTGAAACAGAAGGTTTTTTTGCCAAGCTAGCAGCGATGCTTAAAGGTGGCGATAAGTCCGAAGCAAAAGATGCCAAAGTCAGTGACGTCGAGGGTGCCAGCACCGAGAAACTACTCAAAGCTGACGCTGATGTTGAAGCAAGCACCGTCGAGTCAAACAGTGAAAGTAGCGAGGAGAGCCAAGCTGCTAAGCAATCACAATCGTCGTCGGTTGATGCGGCGGTAGAGGGTGAACAGCAAGAAGTAAAACTCTCTCCAGAGTTGGCTAAGTTTGTCGAACAAGATGATGCGAAAGGCACAGAATCTGAACAGGTACAGCAAACCGTGGCAGAAAGTGAGGCTCTGCTGGGGCGCTTAGAGCAATCGAACAAAGCTCTGCAAGCGAAAGACGGCAATAGCTTGCCTCCACAAACCGTATCTGACGAACAGGCTGAGAGCGACGCTATGACCGAATCCGCGGCGGGCATGGCACAAGCTGGCGCAGTCGCAACCTCTCAAGCCCCCGCAGTAGAAGAATCTCAGCAAGTGGCTGAAGCGCAAAATGTAGCATCAGCTGCCAACATGCCTCAATCCGTGCAAGGTCAAACGCCTGTTGCTGTTGAGTCTGAGACTCCAGCATCTGCTCACATCGAACAATCAGTCACCGCTGAAACTCACTTGACTCAATCCGATGCCGCCCAGCTTAGTGCAGGTAAAACGACTCAATCTATGCCAGTAGACTCTGAGCAAGATTTGGCGGCTGCGACAGTAGCCGCAGGCGCTTTGGCGTCACCCGAGTTAGGAGCGACGCCTACCGGCACACCGATAGTGACTGGGGATGGTGCGGTTGAGCAAACGTCGACTCAAGTCGATGGTGTGGCGATGATGCACAGTGGTCAAAGCTCCGCGGAAAATGCAGAACTCACTGAAGACGCTTCTCAAGCTGAGGCGATTGCGTGGGCGACACCTGCGAATGCGACTAATGAGAGTAGCGCTAAACTTGCCCCAGAAGGGGATGGTTTACATAAATCTGCTGCTAAAGCGGCGGTTCACCCAGCGCACCTTTCTGCCGCTGCTGCTAGCGCCGCACAAGTGAATAGCGCAGCAACGAATGTGAATACTCCAGCGGCACAGAGTGCACTCTCGCCAGCGACGCCAATGGATCTGTCAGCTGCCCAACAATTACAAGCGACGGCAGCGCCGACTGTGAAGGCCGAACAAGCAGCACTGCAAGCGGCTTTGGGGGCTAAAGCCGCCGCAACTCTGGGTAAAATGACTCATAAGCAGGAGTCCAGTTCTGCCAGTGATGCCTCTTTTGCTCAGCAACTCAGCCACGCCGCTGGTCAAACGACACCTGCGAATCAGCTAAGAGCGGAGCAAGCGGCTCAAGCGCAACCTGCATTGCAGTTAAGTCGTGAAATGGCGGGTGACCAAGTCGCAGAGCGAGTGCAAATGATGATGTCGAAAAACTTGAAGAACATCGACATTCGTCTTGACCCACCGGAGCTTGGGCGTATGCAGATTCGCATGAACATGAATGGTGACAATGCAACAGTACACTTTACCGTTGCGAACCAACAAGCACGAGACATGGTGGAACATGCCATGCCTAGATTACGCGAGATGCTGGCACAACAAGGTATGCAGTTGGCTGATTCATCGGTACAACAGCAGGCATCGGGTCAACAGCAAGGGCGTTACGCAACGCAAAATGGTGGTGGATCTGGTCAAGGTACCAGCGGTCAGCATCTTAGCGGTGAAGAAAACCTTGAACCGGACGTCAAACTTGATTTGAATGTGGCATCAAAGCGTGATGGAATCAGTTATTACGCTTAGACTATGTGCTTAAGTGTTCAATTGTGCTCAAGTAATCGACAAACATTCGATTGCAAAGCAGATAAAATGGATTAGCTAGAGAAATTCAAACTATGGCAGCAGAAGAGATTGCAAACGAAGCCCCACAAGGCAAACGAAAACTGATTATTATCATTGTCGTCGCTCTGGTGTTGTTGGTAGGCGGCGGTGCGGCAGCTTTCTTTTTACTCGGTTCGAGTGATAGCGCGGCCAGCGATGCAACGCAGCAAGCGGCGGCGGCACCTGTTGAGCAGCCGGTATCTTACGTGAATATTCCGCAGCCATTTCTGTTTAACGTTACGGGCGACAAAAGAGATCGTCTGGTACAGATTAACGTTCAGTTGATGGTACGAGGTATTGAGAATGAAAACCTCGCTCGCTACCACTCTCCGTTGATTGAAAGCTCTCTGTTAGCGACGTTTGCTTCGGCAACAGTCGATCAATTGCGCAGCGCAACAGGGCGTGTAGAGTTGCGCGATAAGGCAACCGAAGATATTAAAGCGAGTTTAACTCGCGCAGTCGGACAACCCGTGATTGAACGCGTGTTGTTTACTGATTTTGTAATCCAGTAGGAATTAGTGTGACCGATTTATTAAGCCAAGACGAAATTGATGCGCTACTGCATGGTGTAGACGATGTTGATGATGTCGATGACGAAGAGGTCCTGGGCAGTACTGATGCAGTCGATTTCGACTTCTCATCGCAAGACCGAATTGTCCGTGGTCGTATGCCGACGCTCGAACTTATTAACGAGCGTTTTGCCCGTCATATGCGCATTAGCTTGTTTAACATGCTGCGCAAAACGGCAGAGGTGTCGATAAACGGCGTGCAGATGATGAAGTTCGGTGAGTATCAAAACACCCTTTATGTTCCAACGAGTTTGAACATGGTGCGCTTTAGACCGCTCAAAGGTACCGCACTTATCACGATGGAAGCGCGCTTGGTTTTCATTTTGGTGGAGAACTTTTTTGGTGGCGATGGTCGATTCCATGCGCGAATCGAAGGGCGTGAATTTACCCCAACGGAACGCCGTATTATTCAGTTGCTGCTGAAAATCGTCTTTGAAGATTACAAAGAAGCTTGGTCACCAGTCATGGGGGTTGAGTTCGAGTATCTTGACTCTGAAGTGAACCCGAGTATGGCGAACATCGTCAGCCCGACGGAAGTGATTGTCGTGAGCTCTTTCCACATCGAAGTCGATGGTGGTGGTGGCGATTTCCATATGGTCATGCCTTACTCCATGGTTGAGCCGATTCGTGAATTGCTCGATGCGGGTGTTCAGTCAGATAAGATGGAAACCGATGTTCGTTGGAGCTCGGCGCTGCGTGAAGAGATCATGGATGTGCCAGTCAATTTCCGTGTTGATCTGCTAGAGAAAGACATCTCTTTGCGAGATTTAATGGAGTTGCAACCGGGGGATATTATCCCGGTAGACATGCCAGAGCATGCAGTAATGTTTGTAGAAGATCTGCCAACCTATCGAGTCAAAATGGGCCGTTCCGGTGAAAAATTGGCAGTGCAAGTTTCCGAAAAAATTAGACGCCCTGATGTGGTGAAAACCGACATCGCTTTCCTCAGTAAAGATGTTATTTCTGAGTTAGAGAGTGATGATGGTGAAATTGAAGATTAATCAGTTAATAGGTATTAGGTATGGAACCAAGTGACGATCAAAAACTAGCCGATGAATGGGCGGCGGCGTTAGGTGAAGATCCCAGTGCGCCAAATATTGACGTTGATGAGGTGATGGCAGCGCAATTAGATGAATTGCAAGATACCTCAGAGCCAATTTCTGTCGATGAACGTCGTAAGCTCGATACCATTCTCGATATTCCTGTGACCATTTCGATGGAAGTGGGACGGTCGCAAATCAGTATTCGTAACTTGCTGCAACTCAACCAAGGCTCGGTTGTTGAACTAGAGCGCTTAGCGGGTGAATCTCTCGATGTGTTGGTCAACGGCACCTTGATTGCGCACGGCGAAGTGGTTGTCGTCAACGACAAGTTTGGTATTCGTCTCACTGACGTGATTAGCCAAACTGAGCGGATTAAGAAACTTAGGTAGCCCATGAAGCCGACTATTTTATGGCTACTGATGTTATCTCCAACGGCAATGGCTGCGCCTTCCGCACCATCTAGCCAGCTTGATTGGGCGACCACTTTTGGGTCGCTCTTGTTCGTTATAGTGCTGATCCTTTTATTAGCTTGGCTGCTCAAGCGTATGCGAGTGCCTACTATCGCCAATCAAAAAGGACTCAGTGTGGTACGGCAAATTGCAGTTGGTACACGAGAACGCATCGCCATTGTGCAAGCGGGAGAAGAGCAATTTTTGGTTGGGATTACCTCTCAATCGATTCAATTGATTTCTAAGCTGGAAAAACCATTGTCTCAGGAGGAGCTGGCAGCCAGTCCATTCGCAAACCAACTGACTCAGCTATTAAAAAAGAATGACAAGAAATAATCGTTCAGTCGCGAACACGATTGCAAGCCTCGTATTGGCGATGATGTTGTCCCTTGTGTCAACGTTCGCTTTTGCCACTCAAGAGCTTGAAACACCGGTGGCTAATAATGTTGCTGCGAGTTCAGTGACCGCTTCGGCAATGGAGCGTGAACAGGGAGCGACTCGTACCATTTCGACGAGCAGTATGGTGGGCTCGGGCAGTGGTATTCCTGCCTTTACCGTGACCACCAATGGTGATGGGACAGAAGACTACTCAGTCAACTTGCAGATCCTCGCCTTGATGACCATGTTGGGCTTTTTGCCTGCAATGGTCATTTTGATGACGTCATTTACCCGTATCGTCGTGGTGATGTCTATCTTGCGTCAAGCGATGGGTTTACAACAAACACCTTCAAACCAAGTCATCATTGGTATTGCGATGTTTTTGACCTTTTTTATCATGTCGCCGGTGCTGAGTAAGGTTAATGATACGGCAATTCAACCGTATATTAATGAGCAAGTTTCAGCCCGTGAAGCGTTTGATTTAGCCCAAATCCCGATGAAGGATTTTATGCTTAAGCAGACCCGAGTCAAAGACCTTGAAACCTTTGTCAATATCTCGGGTTCTACTGCTGACAATCCAGAAGATGTGTCGATGGCTGTCTTGATCCCTGCCTTTATCACTTCGGAGCTTAAGACTGCTTTCCAAATTGGTTTTATGCTGTTTTTGCCGTTTTTGATTATCGACTTGGTCGTTGCCTCGGTGTTGATGGCAATGGGTATGATGATGCTATCTCCTATGATCGTATCGTTACCGTTTAAACTCATGCTGTTTGTGTTGGTGGATGGTTGGAACCTGATCTTGTCCACTTTAGCCGGCAGTTTTGCCTTGTAGCGGGAGAAAAGTATGACTCCTGAAATGTTTGTCGAGCTATTCCGAGACGCGCTTTGGATGGTGCTTATTATGGTCTGCGCCATTGTTATACCAAGTTTGCTGATTGGTTTGGTGGTGGCAATATTTCAAGCTGCGACTTCGATTAACGAGCAAACCTTGAGTTTCTTGCCGCGTTTGGTGGTGACTTTGCTCGCTTTGATGTTTTTTGGTCATATGATGACGCAGATGATGACCGAGTATTTCTATTCGATTATTGAGCGTCTGCCACAAGTTCTGTATTAGGCGAGTCGATGGAATACCCAGCCACCGTTGTTCTCGATTGGATAGCCAACTATTTTTGGCCTTACACTCGCATTGCCGCCATGCTGATGGTGATGTCAGTGACGGGCGCACGCTTTGTGCCCAATCGTGTTCGGTTGTTTTTAGGGTTAGCCATCACTTTTGCTGTGATGCCCGCCATCCCTAAAGTGCCTGAGAGCATCGAGTTGCTGTCGTTTCAGGGCTTTATGGTGCTCTTTGAGCAGATTGTCATTGGTGTCGCGATGGGAACCGTCACCCAATTTATGATTCAGATCTTTGTTATTTTGGGTCAAATATTGGGTATGCAGTCGAGTTTGGGTTTCGCTTCCATGGTCGATCCGGCTAATGGACAAAATACTCCGCTACTTGGTCAGCTCTTTATGTTTTTAGCGACCATGTTTTTCCTTGCGACCGATGGGCACCTTAAAATGTTGATGCTGGTGGTCATGAGTTTTAAATCGTTGCCGATTGGCAGCGGCTCCCTGACTGCGGTGGACTTTCGTGAGTTAGCCCTGTGGTTGGGAACCATGTTTAAGTTTGCCTTGAGTATTTCTCTCTCTGGCATTATCGCGTTGTTAACCATTAACTTGTCCTTTGGTGTTATGACCCGTGCAGCACCTCAGTTGAATATTTTCTCACTCGGTTTCGCATTTGCGTTGATCGTCGGGTTACTGCTCTGTTGGTATATCTTAGGCGGGTTATTTACCCACTATGAGCTGATATGGCTTGAGGGTGAGCGGCAGGTGTGTCGTTTTATTCGCTTAGATTGCTAGTCGATGGTTAGGTTAGGAGACAGGATTGGCTGAAGAAGACGGTCAAGAACGTACCGAAGACGCCACGCCCAGGCGCTTGCAACAAGCCCGAGAAAAAGGGCAGGTTGCAAGGTCAAAAGAGTTAGCGTCGGTTTCGGTATTAGTGGTAGGGTCTATCGCCTTGATGTGGTTTGGCGAGGGGCTGGCGCACGCGCTATTTAGCGTTATGTCGCGACTGTTCGACCTTTCCCGCGAAGAAATTTTCGATCAAACGAAACTGTTTGATATCGCACTTGGTTCACTGACGGCGCTTATTTTGCCATTACTGTTCATTCTCTTGATGTTGTTTATCGCTGCGCTCGTGGGAGCGGCTGGGGTCGGAGGGATCAACTTCTCCGCTGAAGCGGCGATGCCCAAGCTATCCAAAATGAACCCGCTAAGCGGTTTAAAGCGCATGATAGGGATGCAGAGTTGGGTTGAGTTGGTTAAATCTATCCTTAAGGTGACATTAGTTTCGGGGATGGCGTTTTATTTGATCAACGCCGCCAAAGAGGATTTGTTCCAACTCAGCTTGGATGTGTTCCCGCAGAACATCTTCCATGCTCTCGATATTCTGCTTAATTTTATCCTATTGATCAGTTGCTCTTTGCTCATTGTGGTCGGCATCGATATCCCGTTTCAGATTTGGCAGCACGCCAATCAACTGAAGATGACCAAACAAGAAGTAAAGGATGAGTATAAAGAAACCGAAGGTAAGCCTGAGGTTAAAGGCCGGATTCGTATGCTGCAACGTGAAGCCGCCCAGCGTAGGATGATGGCTGAAGTGCCGCAGGCGGATGTGATCATTACCAACCCAGAGCACTTTTCAGTGGCGTTGCGATATGATCAAAGCAAAGACCGTGCGCCTATCGTGGTAGCCAAGGGTATTGACCATCTCGCGCTCAAAATACGAGAAGTCGCCCGTGAGCACGACATCTATATTATTCCAGCGCCACCGTTGGCGCGTTCACTTTATCATTCGACTGAGCTTGAACAAGCCATACCTGATGGCTTGTTTACCGCGGTTGCGCAGGTGCTCGCTTATGTGTTCCAGCTTAAGCAGTATCGCCGACGTGGTGGTCAACGCCCGCACTTGAAAACATCAGAGCTGCCTATTCCGCCGGATTTAAGGCAATAATTGCAAAGCGGTTAGAGAGTCGAGAGTTTGAAAGTAAGCGATGAGATTGCGACGCCAAAAGACCGCTATTGACCTAGCGCCTCATTGGCGTGTTTGGTGTCAAAGCGAGATCCCCAACTCGCTCGTGCCTCACTCTTGAGGATGACACGGTTTTATATTTGAACCTTGCCCTTAAGGGGGACAGGGTTTGCGTACATGCTTCGCTCTTGGGGATCACAAGGCGTTATGTATATGCCTCGCTTCTCTACTTTTCAGGAATCGACAACAGCACCAACAACGCGCCATCACCACCAAACTCCAGTGGAGCTTGATGAAACGCCATTACATCGGGATGTTGAGCAAGCCAAAGCGGTGCTTTTTGCTTAAGGATATGTTTGCCAATGCCATGTTGGACGCAAGCACAATGCACTTCATTCTTTATGCAGTAGGCGATCATCGCGCCAAGTTCGCGCTTCGCCTCTTGTTGAGTCATGCCATGCATATCTAAGAAAACATCGGGCACATACACGCCTCGACGCAACCTTTTGACCTCATAGGTTGACACATCATCGCGAGCGTAGCGGGTTGGTCCCTCTTCACTTAACAGTGGGACAAACTCGTCAGAGAAATAAAACTCGGCATCACTGTTTTCACGCGTGGTGCGTTTCATTTCTTTTTGCTTAGTATTTTTTTTTGGTTGCTGGACTATGGTATCCTGTCGCAACTTTTTTACGCCTTGTACTGCATCCCTAAAAAGGGCGAAATCGTCGTCAGCGTCGAAGTCTTTTTTACTCATGGGTATAAACTAGATGGTGTTTGAACATCAACAATTTGTATTGTCAGTATTGTAGCGCTTTTCGGAGACAATTTTGGATAAGATTTTTGTAGAAGAAGCGGTATCGGAATTACATACCCTTCAAGATATGATTCGTTGGACAGTGAGCCGCTTTAATGCTGCTAACCTGTTTTACGGTCACGGTACAGATAACGCGTGGGATGAAGCCGTTCAGCTAATTCTACCAACCCTTTATCTACCAATTGATGTGCCTCCACATGTTCTTAATTCTCGTCTAACGACAAGCGAGCGCATGCGCGTCGTTGAGCGAGTGGTTAAACGCATCAATGAGCGTACACCAACCGCATACCTCACCAACAAAGCGTGGTTCTGTGGATTAGAATTTTTTGTTGATGAGCGAGTGCTAGTGCCTCGTTCTCCGATTGGTGAACTTATTCAAGCTGAGTTCCAACCTTGGTTGGTGGAAGAGCCTGTTCGCATTATGGATCTCTGCACAGGCAGTGGTTGTATCGCGATTGCTTGTGCACATGCTTTCCCTGAAGCTGAAGTGGATGCGATTGATATTTCTGCTGATGCGCTGCAAGTTGCGGAGCAAAATATTCAAGATCACGGTATGGAGCAACAGGTATTCCCAATTCGCTCTGACTTATTCCGAGATCTAGAAAAAGAGAAGTACAACATCATCGTAACTAACCCACCTTACGTTGATGCAGAAGATATGAACAGTCTGCCAGAAGAGTTTACTCACGAACCTGAGCTTGGTTTGGCTGCGGGCTCTGATGGCTTGAAGTTGGTACGTCGTATTTTAGCTAACGCGCCTGACTACCTAACTGAGCAAGGTATTCTGATTTGTGAAGTAGGCAACTCGATGGTGCATATGATGGAGCAATATCCACATATCCCGTTTACTTGGCTAGAGTTTGAAAACGGCGGTCACGGTGTGTTTATGTTGACTCGTGATCAACTGGTTGACTGTGCAGAAGAGTTCAAACTGTACATCGATTAAGTTAGTTCAAGATGCCAGAATTAAACGCCATGCCTTTGCATGGCGTTTTTGTTGGGGACAACTTGGTTAAATTTGTTGCCATTTGGGGGTTTACATCAATTGGTAATCAAGCGACTATGAAAATACGAACAACAGGAAGGACAGCTGTAAGCAAGGCATTTACAGCAGCAAAATTGGGGAAGCAATGGCAGGAAATAGTATCGGACAACACTTTCGAGTGACAACATTCGGAGAAAGTCACGGTATCGCACTAGGATGTATCGTTGACGGCTGCCCTCCGGGGTTAGAAATATCAGAAGAAATGATTCAAGTGGACTTGGACCGTCGACGTCCGGGCACTTCTCGTTACACCACCGCGCGTCGTGAGCCTGACCAAGTCAAGATCCTCTCGGGTGTGTTTGAAGGTAAAACGACTGGCACCTCAATTGGCTTACTGATCGAAAATACTGACCAACGCTCAAAAGATTACTCGGATATCAAAGATAAGTTTCGTCCAGGTCATGCAGACTATACCTATCATCAGAAATATGGTGTGCGTGATTATCGTGGTGGCGGTCGTTCGTCAGCGCGTGAAACAGCAATGCGTGTTGCGGCAGGCGCAATTGCTAAGCAATACCTTAAACAAGAGTTTGGGGTTGAGATTCGCGCTTACCTGTCACAGATGGGCGATGTTGCGATAGAGAAAGTCGATTGGAATGAGATTGAAAATAACCCATTCTTCTCTCCTGATGCCGATAAAGTGGATGCGTTTGACCAACTGATTCGCGACTTGAAAAAACAAGGTGATTCAATTGGTGCCAAAATCCAAGTGGTTGCGACTAACGTGCCTGTTGGTTTGGGTGAACCAGTGTTTGATCGCCTCGATGCTGATATTGCTCATGCGCTGATGAGTATTAATGCTGTCAAAGGGGTAGAGATTGGTGATGGTTTTGATGTTGTGAGCCAAAAAGGCAGCGAGCATCGCGATGCCTTATCGCCACAAGGTTTTGGTAGCAATCATGCTGGTGGGATCTTAGGGGGTATATCGACAGGTCAAGATATTGTCGCCAATATTGCGCTAAAGCCAACCTCAAGCATTACCGTTCCCGGTGAAACGATTGACCGACAAGGTCAACCGACAGAGTTGATCACTAAAGGTCGCCATGATCCATGTGTTGGCATTCGTGCTGTGCCCATTGCCGAAGCGATGCTTGCGATTGTTGTGATGGATCATTTGCTGCGCCATCGTGGACAGAATCAGGGAGTGACCACTGAGACGCCACATATCTAGTCATGCGCGGATTAAAAAAAGCCAATCGTGATGATTGGCTTTTTTGATCTGTCTATATCCGCCTTCTTAGTGCAGCGGCTCTTCGCTTTCCAAGTGGAATGAAGGTAAACGCCATTTAAAGCGAACGGCGGCCATGCGCATAAGGTATCCAACGACCAGTGTCACGATTGTTGCAGTGACATCCGCAATACCAAACTCAAGTAGCGCTAAGTAGAGACCGGAAGCGACCAAAGAGACTGAGGCATAGAGTTCTTCGTGCAGAACCAATGGGGTTTGACGACAAATTAAGTCTCGCAATAGACCACCAAATACACCCGTCACTAATGCGGCAACCATACAGATGCCAGGATGTAGGCCCATGCCCATCGCAATTTTGGTACCGATGATACTAAAGACGATTAAACCGAGTGCATCAAGGCGGATAAACAAGCCTTTGAACTTAATGACCCATTTGGCTAAACCTGTTGTCAGTACTCCGGCGATACAAGTGATGGCAAGATACTCAGGGTTTTTTACCCAACCTAGAGGGTAGTGGCCTAGTAAAATATCGCGCACCGTACCACCCCCGATAGCGGTAGCACTTGCAACCAGCATCACGCCAAACCAGTCCATTTTTCGACGACCTGCACTGAGCGCGCCAGTCATCGCTTCTGCTGTGATACCAATAATGTATAACACGCTTAGTAGCATAACGATTACTCAATTCAAAAGGGGAAAACAGATGCAGTAGATAGATCTACCCCACCTTATAAAGCAAGCATGGCAGTGTAGGGGTTGTTGAGGAAAAAAGCGAATGAGTTTTGTTGTTTACGAAAGCGTTTTCAGATAATTTTTTCTAATGTCAACACTGGTTGTAAGGTATTGCAATAGTAGCTAGAAGTGCGAGAATGCTTGAGCTGTAACTGTTTTCAATCTAAAGAGCCCATGACGCACGACTATCAAGACCTTATCAAAATCTTTAATGATACTTTTTATTCAAGTTTTAATACCAAGCTGGAGTTAGGTGGTGATGAGCCTATCTACCTACCTGCCAATGAAAAGTGCGATTATCACCGGATTATTTTTGCTCGCGGCTTCTATGCATCGGCACTACATGAGATCGCACATTGGTGCGTAGCGGGACCTGAGCGTCGTTTACTTGAAGATTTTGGCTACTGGTACGAACCAGATGGGCGAACAGCTCAAGTTCAAGCGGAGTTTGAAAAGGTTGAGATTCGTCCGCAAGCCTATGAGTGGATTCTTGCGTTGAGCGCTGGTTTTCCGTTTACAGTGAGTTGCGATAACCTTAATGGTGATTTCGAACCTGATCGCTTGGCTTTTATGGGCAAAGTACACCGAGAGGTAATTTCGATCCTTGAACAAGGTCTACCGCCGCGGGTTAAGATGCTTTCAGAAGCGATGCGCAGTTTCTATCAAGTTGCGCCATTAAGTGCCGATAAGTTTCAGGTTAAGTAATACGCCCAAAGCCCAATGAACAGTTGGGCTTTGGCTTTTTGAGCTAAGGGATTAACCAAGTGCTCTGTGCTTGATAGTCATACTGCCAAGTAAATATCAGTGGTACGCTGCCATTTTCCATTGGGGTTATCTCGGCAATCAACGACGTTTGATGATTCGGCAATTTTAAATCAAACCTTCCAATACCATCATCAAGCGCAGCCTTAATAAAACATTTGTCATAGTCGATCGCTTGCTGGTCGTACTCGCAAATCGCAATATACGCTTGTTTGTCATTCAGTTGGCTGAGATTGACATCGACAGTTAGCTGATAAGTTGACGATAGATTGTTTTGATTGGCAATGACTAACTCATTGATTGATTGAACACTTGGCTCCGGTGGTGGAGCGGGGCTCGGTGCGGGAGTCGGCTCGGCATTCTGTGCGCTTTCCCCACTATCGGAAGCCGCTGCGCTGGCGGTAAAGCTTAAGGGGCTGCTACCGCCATTAGTGTTTGTTGCAGGTGTGTCACTTCCACTGTCGCCATCGCCACCACCACATGCGGTCAATACCAGAGTCAGGCCAAGCATGGTCAACCAATTATTCTGCTGCTTTGTCATGATTTATCCCTCGTATTAATCAAAGTACACGTAGTTTTCATCGATGTAGTCATTTGTGGTATCACTGTCGACACGATTGTCTTTTTCTTCTTCAGTGGCAGCGTACCAAGTCGTCGCGGTTTGACCGCTCGGGTCTGAGGCAAAGACCGAAAAGTAGCGATATGCTTTAAGGATGCTCACTTGCTCTAATGGGTGCTGCCACGTTAAGGGAATTTCAATTGCCCAAGGCAGACCATTGGCGTTATGGAAATGAGTCTCACCGGATGAAGTGTCGTCGCCAAGCGCTTTATAGCGAGCATCAAATTTGCTGGTAGGTGCTTGGTTTTTAAGGTGTACTTCAAGCCCTCGTGATGGGTATCCACCAGTTAACTGATAGCCAATTTCGCCATAGTAGTGACCTGGTGCGGCAAAAATAAATGGATCATAGGGGAAATCGGGCATCTGCTGATTTTCGATGGCATTGCGCATTGTGACGGTTAATTGCCATGTTGGACGGTAACTGGTACCGCACCCTTCTTGGGTGCGGAAAAACGTGCAGCTTTCTCCTTCACCAGATTCGGCAATGTCCCATAAATCATCTTGAATAATCAGCACGGCGTCGGTTGTGCCGGATTCCAATACGGTGCGTTCCACTGGTTCGCCATTAATGATCAGTTCAATCAATTCTTGCTTAATATCGGTGGGGGCGACATCAGGTAATCTAATCGCAAAGCCAGAGTGGTAGTCTCCACCAAGCGCGGCGACTTGCCCTTCGAGTTTGATGCGAATCACTTTGCCATCTAATTGATATTCGGTGTACTTAACGTTCATCAGTACATCGTTCATATCGTAGTCGCCCGCGATAGGATACTGGTCCTCGTACGCAAATGTGGTGTAATCGGCGCCACTTGGGTATATCTCAGTGACAACCCCTTCCTCAGTTATGTCGATCAAATAGTCTTCGACTTCTCCGGTTGGTACGCCACCTGAAGGGCCTATGTTGTCCACTTCACTTAATCGAAATCTTGCCCACGTGCTGCCTACTTGCGCCCAAGGTGGAACCGAAAAAAACACATCCTGTTGTCCGTTGGAAACCGATAAGTTGGTGACGATGATTTCATCAGAATCAAACGTCCCATCGCCATCAAAATCCATCCATGCATTAAGCACACTGCCAGACGAAGCGCCATTCACACTCACACTTAGCTTGGACATTCTGCCCACTTGAATTGGCAGCGGGAAAGCCACGCCATCGTCGTCATCGACACCATCGGAGACGTCGTCACTTAACGGTGGCAAACTTGCATCAGTTTCGCCGTCAATCAGTTCACCGAGTTTGAGTGTGGTAACGCCGTGGCGTGCACCAGAGTTAGCGTAGGATGTGTTATAGCTGTCAGGGGCGTCGCCAAAGTCCGTATTAGGGCTTGCTTCTACTGGTGCTAAGGCACAGCGAGCCCCGTCATTGGAGGTACTAGAAGGCCCATAGGCAAAAAAGTTGGCAGAGGACTGCATTCCATCAATGCTGACTTTAAATACAAAACCATTGCTGTTGTTACTGGCGTAGAAGTTGCCATCGACGTCAAAGTAGACAGCGCCGAAGGTTAGGCTATAGCCCAAAGCGTCTTTATCAAGTAGTTGATTTAGTTGTGTGCTGGTGCCTGCATTGACGTCGATTTGCCACAAGTAGCCGCTAGAATCGATGCTGTACGCCAGCGAGTTGTCGGGGTGGAAGGCGATATCAAAGATTTTGGGTGCGCCAAATTGAGCTGGGGACGCGACCAACGTCATCACTAAAGTATCAAGGTCTATCTTGTAAAGTCCGTCTGAAGGGCGGTAGCCATACCAAGCGTTTTCTTCCAGAGAAACATCGCCGACGTAAATCGCACTCGGAGCGCCACTGGGTTTGGTTACAGAAAGTGAGTACTTAGTAAAGGTACTGTCAATCAGCGCTAAGGATTGAGCGCCATAATCCCAGCCGTAGATAAACTCATCATGTTGGCTGAAACCAACGGCATTGATTTTTGCACTACCCAACGATGAATCCAGTGTTGAATAACTGCCTAAATCGATATTGACCCCGTAGGCGACAGGTTCACCCGACGGGTTTTGGAACAAAAAGGCTTCAGTTGGGCAATTACTAAAAGGCTGCTGAGCGAGCGCAGATGGGGCGTTCGAAGAGATTGAGAGGGCAGCCAATGTAATGGCCAGTTTTGGCAACGGTGTAGGCATAAGTTGGCTCTCTAAAAAATGAGACGTAGAGGGAGAAAAGCATAGTGCGTGCCAGATGACCAAGCCCCGTGCTATATAGGGTTTGCGTTAAATTTCTCAATGTGAGAAGCTTCAGCCTCCTTTTTGAGAATCAAACTGAGTTGATTAACCACAACATGATTATTGAATTTGAAGAAAAGCTACTTGAGCTTATTGATGCTCGCATCGCAACGGCATCGGATGATGAGTTATTTGCTGGTGGCTACTTACGCGGTCACATTTCACTCTCAGCAGCGTCATGTGAAGAGGAAGGCATTAACGATGTTGAAGAGCTTAAGCTGCGTATCATTGCGAGTTTAGAACAAGCTCGTCCTGAGTTAAGCCCTGCCGACCGAACCATCGTTAACGATTTGTGGAATGAATTAATTCACCACGCCTAGTCAGTTCAGAAAAACCGTATCCTTAGTGGTTGTCGCTTGATTGCTCAGTTTCTATGCTAATAGAGAACATCAGCAGAAAAAGGAACAACCACTATGCTTATCGTCGCTTTTGGCGCTTCTACCAGTTCTTCCTCGATTAATCGCACCCTCGCAAATTACGCCGCCCATCTTGTACCAGACGCGCAAGTGAAGCTTTTGGATCTCAATGACTACCATGTTCCCATCTTCAGCGAAGATATGGAAAAGCAGATTGGTCAGTCTGAAGGGGCGAGAGCTTTTTTAGCCGATATTAGCCAAGCCGATGCGTTGATCATCTCTTTTGCTGAACACAATGGGGCATACACAGCGGCGTACAAAAACCTTTTTGATTGGGCATCACGGATTGAGCGGGAAGTGTTTCAGCAGAAACCTGCTGTGTATCTTGCGACTTCTCCAGGGCCGGGCGGGGCGAGTAATGTGTTAGCTGCGGCGAGTGGTTCAGCCAGTTATTTTGGTGCACAGCTCAAAGCATCACTCTCGGTGCCGAGCTTCTACGATAATTTCGATCTGGCTACAGGTAAATTTAGTTCAAGTGAAATGGCCGATAAAGTGCGCCAAGTTGTTACGGCACTCACCGCTGAACTGTAAGTCATCCCCCTCATAAAAGGAGGGGGATGATTAGCGCTTAAATCTCAGTAATCGCTTTGCCCTTGCGCAGTTTCCTTGTCCACATACGGCTTGGGTCAATTTGCTCAAGCAGATCGACAGGTAGGGGAATTGGGTCGCCACAAATCTGCGAAGCAAGAATTTCTGCCATTAACGGCGCGGAGCTTAAACCTCGAGAGCCTAACCCCAGCAAACAGAACAAGTTTGGATGATGCGGAGTCGTGATCGTTGCCTGCTGAGGCGTTGGTTGTTCAGCGTAGCGAGCTTTAATTTGCTCAAAGTCTCCAACGTTGCCAACAAAAGGAAGATGGTCGCGGCTTACGCAGCGAATCCCTTGACGAGATTGGTTGCTGGAAGTATCGACTTCGTTCGGCCAAGCTTGATTTGGAATACAGTGACGTAACTTGTCACCATTGTCCTGTTGGGCTTTAGGGTCGAACTGATAATCTAAGTGGCTGCGATCATAGCTAGCACCGATGCAATGATGCTGGTTATTGGGGTTGACGGGCGTCATATAACCATCGTAGCAAAGTACACTGCTAAGTTGTGTGAGCGTTGCGCTGGTCGGAACATGACTCACTTGACCTTTTACTTGACCAAGTGGCACTGTGGCACATTGTGCTAATGAAGCAAACTCATTGCCATTGGCGATGATCACGCAATCATGCTCGAATTGGGTTTGATTTGCTGCTAATAACCAGCCTGTCGGTGTCGCTTGAAGATTCTCAATTCGGTGAGAAAACTTCGTGGTGAACAAATCATTTTTTTCTAGCTCGCGGATTAATCCTTGTGTCAGTTCTGCTGGGCATAACCAACCACCGAGTGGGTAGTGGACACTGGTCATATCAATAGGCAGGCCAATGGCTTGACTGGTTTTATCTACGTCCAAACCTTGCACTAACTGTGGGTCGAAACGACCCTCAAGTATCTTGTCGAGTTTGAGGGTGGATTTTTCATCCCATTTTAACTGAGTGACGCCACACCAGTCGTGATCGAATGTGAACTGCTCAGCCGCTTGGTTGACAAACTGACGGGCAAACAAAAAAGCAGGCGCAAAGACGCGCGACACACCTTGATGATCGCCATTAAGCAGTGGATAGACCGCCCCTTGACGATTGCCTGATGCACGCATTGCAGGATGTTCATCTTGGCAATACAGGGTCACTTTTTGACCACGGCGGACGAGTGTCTGCGCCAAGGTTGCACTCGCAATACCGCCGCCAATTATCGCAATATCTTGGTGTTGGTCACTGGCTGTACGGTGAAAGTGGGGCTGGATGTTAGAGCATGTGTTACGTTGGGCTAGATGGCCTGCAATCATTTCACGTTTAGTGCCAAAGCCTTTGACTTTCTTCATCGCAAAGCCAGCCTCGATTAATCCGCGTCGAACAAAGCCAGCGGCAGTAAATGTCGCGCAGCTACACCCTTGTTTTGCTAACGTCGCCATGCCATCAAAGAGTGTTTGATTCCACATTTCAGGGTTTTTACTTGGTGCGAAACCGTCAAGAAACCAAGCGTCGACCAGACCTTGCTCTGGTACGGGAACCATAGGCATGCAATCTTTAATGTCACCAAACCACAGATCTAACGTAATTGCGCCATCGGCAAGCACGATGCGATGACACTCTGGTACCGCGATTGGGTAATGAGCTTGAAGTTGTTTCGCATACTCCTCAAGCTCTGGCCACGCTTGGTGAGCTTTCACCAAGTCTTGTTGGCTAAGAGGGTATTTTTCAAAGCTGATAAAGTGCAGCTCTTTGAGTGTCACTTCTGGATGTTGTTGTCGAAAGGTTTCAAACCATTGCCAGACTGCTAGAAAATTTAGTCCCGTACCAAAACCGGTTTCGGCGATGACAAAACGGCGCTGGTCATAATCTTGCCATCTTTGTGGTAGATGATTCTGGCTAAGGAAAACATAACGGGTCTCTTCTAAGCCATTAACATTAGAAAAGTAGACGTCATCGAACTGGTCGGAAACGGGTGTTCCAGCTTCATTCCAGTCTAGTTGAGCATTAGTTATCGCAGTCATAGTGTCTAAAATTTGTGATTATCGACAGTAAAGTTGTGCTGATTGTACGGTTTTAAAGGAAAGCTGACCACTTTTGTCAGATAACTTAGTTATCATCTAGCGGTATTTTGAATCATAGGAATGTCATAATGAAACGAGTCGTAATCACCGGTATGGGTATTGTTTCAAGTATCGGTAACAACGTCGAAGAAGTTTTAGCGTCTCTAAAAGCGGGTAAATCTGGCATTACTGCTTCAGAGCAGTTCAAAGAAAACGGCCTACGTTCTCAGGTTTGGGGTGATCTAAAAATCAATCCGGCTGAGCATATTGACCGTAAACAGATTCGCTTTATGGGTGATGCGGCTGCGTATGCATACCTATCAATGCAGCAAGCTATTGAAGACGCAGGTCTAACAGAAGACCAAGTATCAAATGACCGCACGGGTATCGTTGCAGGTTCAGGTGGTGCTTCTGCATTAAACCAAACAGTAGCGACAGACACCATGCGTGCGAAAGGCGTGAAGCGTGTTGGTCCTTACATGGTTCCGCGTACTATGTCTTCAACTGTATCGGCATGTCTTGCGACACCATTTAAGATTCGCGGTGTTAACTACTCGATGAGTTCTGCTTGTGCAACGTCAGCACACTGTATCGGTCACGCAATGGAACTTATTCAACTTGGCAAGCAAGATATTGTGTTTGCCGGTGGTGGTGAAGAGCTAGACTGGTCGCAAACCATGATGTTTGATGCGATGGGTGCACTTTCAACCAAATACAACGAAACTCCAGAGCTAGCATCAAGAACTTATGATGCAGACCGTGATGGTTTTGTTATCTCTGGTGGCGGCGGTATGCTGGTGATTGAAGAACTTGAGCATGCACTTGCTCGTGGCGCAAAAATCTATGGTGAGATTGTGGGCTACGGTGCGACGTCAGACGGCTACGATATGGTTGCACCATCTGGTGAAGGCGCCGTTCGCTGTATGAAGATGGCAATGCAAAATGTCGATGGCGTTGATTACGTTAACACACACGGTACTTCTACACCCGTAGGTGACGTAAAAGAGCTAGGCGCAATCCAAGAGCTATTTGGTGATAACAGCCCTGCTATCTCAGCAACAAAAGCAATGACAGGTCATGCTCTTGGTGCGGCGGGTGTGCACGAAGCGATTTACTCAACATTGATGCTCGAAAACAACTTTATTGCTCCAAGCATCAATATCGCGAATTTAGACGAAGCTGCTCAAGGTCTGGATATCGTTACGGAAACACGCGAAGCCGAGTTGACAACTGTTATGTCAAACAGCTTTGGCTTTGGTGGTACAAACGCGACGTTAGTGATCAAAAAGTACCAAGGTTAACTGTCTTCGTCAGTGTTAACTATATCACTGACCACCCAGTTTCCAGAGCTTGACCAACACCGATAGGTAATGGTCGAACAGACGCAAAATTTGGCCCATGGAGAGCGGGTCAAATCCTTTTGTTCTGGATCTTACCGGCCTCATTTTGGGGCCGGTTTTTTATTGGTTCGCATTTAGGTAGTGCTAAAACGCACGCAACGCTTGGTGCGTTTTAACGTTTGATTGCTTGAAAAGTAAACTAACTTGATGACTTTTGACGGATAGATTGCGAAGTGGGTATCTGATTGCTTGACGGAAAGAGTTCATAATAGAGTGTATGCAGCACTCGACACGGTATAGTGAATTCTGCACAATCCAGTTAATCCGCATTAAGAACACGAAGCAAAATGAAAATTCTAATTGACGAAAACATGCCTTACGCACAGGAGCTATTTGAGCAACTAGGCGAAGTAATTTTAAAACCGGGGCGCACTCTAACTGCTGACGATCTCGTCGACGTTGATGCACTGATGATTCGCTCAGTCACTAAAGTAAATGCAGAACTGATTTCAAAAGCGAATAAGTTGAAATTTGTCGGTACGGCAACGGCAGGTATGGATCATGTCGATCAGGCGCTATTACGTGAGCGCGGCATTTTCTTTACCGCAGCGCCGGGTTGTAACAAAGTAGGTGTGGCAGAGTATGTCTTTAGCGTAATGATGGTGCTGGCTCAGCAGCAAGGCTTCTCGGTTTTTGACAAGACCGTGGGTATTGTTGGTGCAGGTCAGGTGGGGAGTTATCTTCAACACTGTCTAGAAGGCATTGGTATTAAGGTTCTGATTAACGATCCGCCAAAACAGGCGCAGGGCGACAACCGAGACTTCACCCCGTTAGAAACGCTGCTTGAACAAGCAGACATTATTTCTTTGCACACGCCTATCACTCGTCAAGGTGAGTACGCGACTCATCATATGATCAACGAGCAAGTGCTTAACTCGCTGCGTGGTGATCAAATTCTGATTAACGCCGCGCGCGGGCCAGTGGTCGATAATCAAGCATTAAAAGCACGTTTGCAGAAACACGATGGCTTTGCCGCGGCACTTGATGTGTTTGAGTTTGAGCCGGAAGTTGATATGGAGCTTCTACCTCTGCTAGCATTCGCCACCCCGCATGTCGCAGGCTATGGTCTTGAAGGCAAAGCACGCGGTACTACAATGATTTTTAATAGTTACTGTGAGTTCTTAGGAGAGCCGAAATCAGCATCTGCTGCGGCACTGTTACCTATTGCTCCAGTTCCAACCGCGCGACTACAATATGCGTGGGATGAAGCAACGCTGCACAATCTGACGCAGATCATCTATGATGTGCGTAAAGACGATGCGTTATTCCGTCGTGAGATCGCCAAACCTGGCGCGTTTGATCAAATGCGTAAGGATTATTGGGACCGCCGTGAATATGGTGCAGTCACGCTAGTTGGTGGTGAAGAGTGTAATCTCGCGCCGCTAGCGCAATTAGGTTTTCAAATTGAGGTAAGTGAATGAGCCAACAATATAATGTGGCCGTACTAGGTGCGACAGGCGCTGTCGGTGAAACGATTCTTGAAGTATTACAAGAACGTAAGTTTCCAGTTGGCGAATTATTTCTGTTAGCAAGTGAGCGCAGCGAAGGTAAAACTTACCGTTTTAATGGCAAGACTATTCGCGTGCAGAATGTCGAAGAGTTCGATTGGTCACAAGCTCATATCGCGCTATTTTCAGCAGGTGGCGAGTTATCAGCGAAATGGGCGCCTATCGCAGCAGACGAAGGTGTTATCGTGATCGACAACACATCGCATTTCCGCTACGACTACGATATCCCATTAGTGGTTCCAGAAGTGAACCCTGAGGCGATTGGTGAGTTCCGTAACCGTAATATTATTGCCAACCCAAATTGCTCGACAATTCAGATGTTGGTTGCTTTGAAACCAATCCATGATGCTGTGGGTATCGAGCGTATTAACGTGTCGACTTACCAATCAGTTTCAGGCGCTGGTAAAGCGGGTATCGATGAGCTAGCGGGCCAAACGGCAAAACTGCTTAACGGTATTCCGGCTGAGAATGAACAGTTCTCGCAGCAGATTGCATTTAACTGTATTCCTCAAATCGACCAAATGATGGAAAACGGTTACACCAAAGAAGAGATGAAGATGGTGTGGGAAACCCAGAAAATCTTCAATGATCCTTCTATTACGGTTAACCCAACTTGTGTTCGCGTACCAGTTTTCTATGGTCATGCAGAAGCAGTACACGTTGAAACACGTGCACCAATTGATGCTCAAGAAGTGATTCAACTGCTTGAAAACACCGAAGGGGTAGAAGTGTTCCACGGTGAAGACTTCCCGACGCAAGTTCGTGATGCTGGTGGTAAAGACCATGTCATGGTGGGTCGTATTCGTAACGATATTAGTCACCATAGCGGCATCAACCTTTGGGTTGTAGCAGACAACGTGCGCAAAGGCGCAGCCACCAATGCGGTACAAATCGCAGAAGTACTTATCCGCGACTACTACTAATTGGCTAAGCGTTATAATCTAAGAGCCCCGCATAACGCGGGGCTTTTTTAAACGATATTGAAAAAAATGTGTGAGATTAATGCGATTATTAAGCTAGCAACACATTTTTTGGCACTACGGCTATAGTTTTGCCCCAATGATCCGATATATTTAGCAGATCACCGAATTTATTTACTATGAGCACCGAGCTGAGCCTTCTATGCGTCGATTTTTTCAACGTCTATTAATGCCAATTGCATTGGTAGCCGTGACTCAGACTACCATTGTAAGTGCAGAGAGTATTCGCCTCACGGGGCCGAATGGTGAGATTCAATCCTCACCCCAATTTTCTGAACAAATTACGCGCCAACCTTCTGTTGCCAGTGAGCCGTCACGCTTCTACGGCCCCACGTCTGAGCAAGAGACATTATGGGGAGTGGCATCGGAGCTACGTCCATCTCCACAAGTTTCGGTTCAGCAAACTTTGCTGGCGATTTATCAGCTCAATCCCCAAGCGTTTGAAAACCAAAATATCCATACACTGATCCCGGGTAGTACCCTTCGTATTCCTTCTCTTGCCCAAGTGCGCAGTGTATCGACTGATGAAGCCGTTCGTATTATGAATCTTCATCAAGCTCGTTTAGATGGGAAAAATGCCACGCCAAGTACCACGCCAGTGAGAAAACCGGCGGAAACTGCAGCTAAACCGGCTCAGCCAAGTCAACCGTCTGTGGCAGACAAAACACCACCGCCAGCCGCGAAACCTGTTGTCAACGCATTGCCAAAAGGTGAAGTTGCGGATCTAGAACAGCAGCTTGAAACGTCAGAATCTGAGCTAACCGCACTGGAAGAGAAAAACCACCGTCTTCGCCTAATGCTGGCAGATGTTCAAAGTGAGGTGGATGGACTCAAGCAGGAACTGGGTGATGAAAATCGTATTCGAGCAGAAGTCGAACGTTTGCTTTCTGCTGAACGTCAGCGTTTAGCTGAAGAGCAGCGCAATGCTCCAAGTGCTTTAGATAATATTTTGTCCAACGGCTGGCTGGTCGCTGGATTGGCTGTTATTCCTGGTTTGCTGATTGGCTTACTGGTGATGCTAATGCTTGGACGTAAGAAATCAGCGGCAGAACAGAACGCAAGTGAGCTGACGCAAAGTGCGCCCGGCAATATTCCGGTTGCCCCCGTTATTCCAGAAGCTCTGGATGATGACGTGGAAGATGAGTTGGATCTTGATGACGATCTCTTTGGAGAGTCGAGTGATGATGACTTACTGTTTGCTGAAGAGCCAGAAGGTGAAACTACCGCATCTGATGAAAGCGATGTATTCGCCGATCTTGACGATACCGATCTCGATTTCAACCTAGAAGATGATAATGACGACCCATTTGCTGCGATCAGTGAAGATGGTGCTCTGGATGAGTCGATAACCGCGCCTGGTATCAGTAGCAACGGCATCAGTGTTGGGGCGGATGAAAAAGCGCTCGGTCTTGAAGAGATGGAGCGCGCACTCGACGACGTTATTATTGAAGACAGTTCTGATGAAGATGACTTTGATCTTTCTGATACCGCCATCAGCCAAGATGACTTAGATGACCTGTTCAGTTCAGCACTGGCGAAGGACGATGACAATGATGCGATTGATCAGTCCATGCTTGATGAATTGCTCTCGGAAGCGTCGCTCGATGATGATTCTTCATCGTTAGATTTCGATAACTTACTATCGGACGCTGATGACGATTTGGATTTGGCGAAAGAAGATAGTCAATCTTTAGCGTCACTCAATATTGCATCAGATGATGATATTGACGCGATTTTCGCTCAAGCAGAGGCGCAGGCAAGTTTAGAACAACTGGAGCAAAACTCAGCCTCACAAGATGCATTAGATCAGCTTGAAGACGACACCTCAGCATTGTTTGATGAGATGTTTGATTCGGCTGAGGAAAAACCGTCATCCGAACGAGAGCAAGCGAGCATGCTTGATGAACTCTTAGATGGCGAACAAGACGACTTTGAACTGAGTTCAGATGACGACGTGTCGTTATTGGATGAGTGGCTTGATGACAGTGATGACTCACTGAGTGACTTGTCTGATGATTCAACCGCAATGTTGGATGAACTGCTCGAAGGTGACACTCAACAAGAGACCTCTGCCGAGAGTTCAGAGCCATCATTTGATGAGCTGTTAAAAGAAAATGGCTTCGAGTTGGCCGAAGAAGAGGATGACTTTGACTTCGACCCAGAATCAACGGCGACTCTTGATGAGCTGTTAGATGATGACGCTTTCGATATGTCGGCGAGTAAACCAAGTTACGCGCAAGAGAGTACCGAGCTCCTTGATGACTTGCTAGATGAGAGTGATGAACAGACGGATTCTGAGTTGGGCGATGAAGCGACCGACTTATTTGAAGAGTTATTAGAGATTGAAAAAAACTCAAGTGAATATGATTCACATGAGGAGCAAGCTGACGACGCGATTGATATTGAGCAGTTACTGTCTGATGTTCAAGAGCCACAAGAAGAGACGACTTTAGCGGAAGAGCCGTCGACAGAGGCAGAGAAGCTTAGCGAAGAGACAGTTGAAGAACCATCAGCAGAGTTTTCTAGTGAAGATTTTGTTGATGATATGTTTGATATCGCCCCTGAAGAAGACCCGTTGATGGGGGAATTTAGCTTCGATCATCTATCGGATGAAGCGCAGGAGCAAAAGCTTGCACAAGCGCAAACAGAAGCCGCACAATCACTGCCAGAGCCAGAGCCAGAGCCAGAGCCAGAGCCAGAGCCAGAGCCAGAGCCAGAGCCAGAGCCAGAGCCAGAGCCAGAGCCAGAGCCAGAGCCAGCGCCCCAGAGCCAGAGCCAGAGCCAGAGCCAGAGCCAGAGCCAGAGCCAGAGCCAGAGCCAGAGCCAGAGCCAGAGCCAGAGCCAGAGCCAGCGCCCGTCGAGCTACCGAAAGCTGCACTGCCTGTTGAAGACAACGAATTTGGTACGCCAAGTGATGAAGATTGGCTAGTTGAAGATGATATCGAAACGGAAAGTGCGTTAGCTGCTCTGCGTGGCGATGACCAAACGCCAGCAGCAGCGCCTCAAGCGCAAGAAGCACCGGTTGAGCCAGTAGCTGATGAGAACGCGTTTGAGTTCGACGAACTTGATTTGCCAGAATATGGTGAAGAGCAAGCTCAGGCGGATTTTGCTAACGAAGCGCCAATGGATGCGGATGTTGTTGAGCAAAGCGAGCCAGAAGCCGCGGCGCCTCAAGTGCAAGAAGCACCTGTCGAGCCAGTAGCTGATGAGAGCGCCTTTGAGTTCGACGATCTTGATTTGCCAGAATATGGTGAAGAGCAAGCTCAGGCGGACTTTGCTAACGAAGCGCCAATGGATGCGGATGTTATTGAGCAAAGCGAGCCAGAAGCCGCAGCGCCTCAAGCGCAAGAAGCACCGGTTGAGCCAGTAGCTGATGAGAACGCCTTTGAGTTCGACGATCTTGATTTGCCAGAATATGGTGAAGAGCAAGCTCAGGCGGACTTTGCTAACGAAGCGCCAATGGACGCGGATGTTATTGAGCAAAGCGAGCCAGAAGCCGCAGCGCCTCAAGCGCAAGAAGCACCTGTCGAGCCAGTGGCTGATGAGAGCACCTTTGAGTTCGACGATCTTGATTTGCCAGAATATGGTGAAGAGCAAGCTCAGGCGGACTTTGCTAACGAAGTGTCAATGGACGCGGATGTTATTGAGCAACCTGAACCAGAAGCAGCAGCGACACAAGCAGAAGAAGCGCCAGTTGAGCGAGTGGCTGATGAGAACGCGTTTGAGTTCGACGATCTTGATTTACCAGAATATGGTGAAGAGCAGGCTCAGGCAGATTTTGCCGCTGAGCAAGCTGAAGAGAGTGAAGTAATCGCACATCAGGCAGAGACTGATAGCCAAGGTAACGAGCGTAGTTTTGATATTGCTGATCACAATCAAGCATACAATAACTTAGCGTCTGAACTGGATGATATGGTGGCGGCACCATCTTCAGAGGCGGAGTCACAGCCAAGCTCAGCTCCAGCACTGGGTGGTGAAGATGATTTTGTTCTGCAAGACCCATTTGAGTTTGATGATATTGACTTGCCCGAATATGGTGAAGAGCAAGCTCTGATCGACTTAGCTGACGAAGTAGAAGACGTTCATGGTGCAACTGAGCAACAATCAGCACAACAGCCAGAGTTGCAAGCTGAACAACCAGCAACGGATGCGTCGCTCGATGAAGGTGTATTGGACTTTGACGATCTTGAGTTACCTGAATTTGGCGAAGAGCAAGCACAATCGGAACTTTCAACTGAGCGAGCAGAACCGCAAGCTGACGCTGAACAAGCGGCGATGTTCTCTGAGCCAGAGGCTAATGAACTTGAGCCGATTCAAGATGCGTTTTTAGATCGTACTCTTGATGAAGGTGATGTACTCGCGGGTCTATTTGGTGGCGCTCCTGCAATCGCAGAGCCGGAAGCAAGCGCCCCTTCGGTTGCTGATAGCAGTGACTATGATGAGCGTACATTAAGTGAATTACTTAATGAAGAAGCGCAGGATTATCAACCAATCACTAAGCCAGTTGACCGTGAAGTCAGCGATTCTGCTGGGATGGATTTGGATGCCATGTTGGAGATGGGCGGCGAAGACTGGAATGGTTTTAGCCTCTCTCCGGAACAACAAGCCAATATTTCAGATGATATTCCTGAAGAAGAAAGGCAGATTTGGTCAGGTGATAACCAGCCAGCTCAACCATCAGTGCGTGATGAAAACTGGGAAAGCCAAGATGAACTCGGCGACTTTAATCCTCGAGATCACCAATATCGCACCATTGATGAGTTGATGGCAGAGGTAGACCAGCAAGAAGCGGACTTTAACCCAGATGAAGAAGAACTTAAGCTTGATGTTGGCTTAGGCGACTTCCCAGATGTTATCGGTGAGATGAGTGACATTGATGTGGACTCGAACGCTGAAGCGGCTGGAAAACTTGATCTGGCAAAGATCTATATGGAAATGAATGACGCAACGGGTGCCGTTAGACTATTGGAAGAAGCGATCGTTGATGGCAGTGACGAAATTCGTCGTGAGGCTAAGAAACTGATCGATAGTATCAATAGCCGTGCTTAGTTTGTGGGCGTTTATTTTACTGAAAGGGGCTTAAGCCCCTTTTGTTTTTGTGTGATGGGTAGCTAGGTAATGGCAGTTTGGTTATACTTCCGCCCCCCATTTTCGAAGAGAGACCAAGATGAGAATTGCTTTAGGTATTGAGTATGACGGTACTCACTACTTTGGCTGGCAACGTCAAAGAGATGTTCAAAGTGTGCAAGAGAAGCTTGAGCGAGCGCTCAGTATTGTCGCCAATCATCCGGTAGAAGTGCAGTGTGCAGGGCGCACTGACGCTGGCGTACATGGTACAGGGCAAGTCGTCCACTTTGATACGACCGCCAACCGTAAAATGGTGGCTTGGATGATGGGCGTGAATGCGAATATGCCTAAAGACATCGCAGTACGCTGGGCAAAAGAAGTACCTGAAGAGTTTCATGCTCGATTTTCAGCAACGGCGCGTCGTTATCGCTATATCATCTTTAACAGCCCATTGAGACCTGGAATTCTTAACTCGGGTGTCAGTCACTATCACGGTGAGCTGGATGAGAAAAAAATGCAGCAAGCGGGTCAATATCTACTCGGTGAAAATGATTTTACGTCATTTCGCGCGGTACATTGCCAGTCGCACAGTCCGTGGCGAAATCTGATGCACCTCAATGTGACGCGTCATGGTCAATATGTGGTAATAGATATCAAAGCGAACGCGTTTGTTCACCATATGGTACGTAACATCACCGGTAGTTTGTTGTGTGTAGGACGCGGCGAACAAGAGCCTGAGTGGATCGAGTGGCTACTAGCGGCTAAAGATCGCAAGCTTGCTGGCGCAACAGCAAAGGCGGAAGGCTTATATTTGGTTGATGTGGATTACCCTCAAGAATTTGAATTACCGCGCTTGCCGATCGGACCGCTGTTTTTACCAGACAATTTGAACTAATTGATGGTGACTTGTCTTAAAGTGAGAGGGGAGGCTCTCTTCTCGCTTGAGATTGAATTCTGTTAGGGAGAAGGCGACGAAAAATAGGTACAACCAGTTTTTTGTCTACACTTGGCATTTTATATGCTTTAATCCTCACGTATAAATTCAGATTTTTATTTTTCGCATGGCGCGGAAAATTGATAGAGAAAAGGTCTTCCATGAGTTGGCTTGAAAAGATTTTAGAAAAAAGCAATATCGTAAGTTCACGTAAAGCATCTATCCCTGAAGGTGTTTGGACTAAATGTACTTCATGTGAGCAAGTGCTTTATCACGCTGAACTAGAGCGTAACCTAGAAGTATGTCCAAAATGTGACCACCACATGCGTATGCGTGCGCGTCGCCGTTTGGAAACATTTTTAGATGAAACTAACCGTGTAGAGTTGGCAAATGATCTTGAGCCTCAAGATAAGCTCAAGTTTAAAGACTCTAAGCGTTACAAAGATCGTCTATCTGCTGCACAAAAGAGCAGTGGCGAGCGCGACGCACTGGTGGTTATGCAAGGTGAAGTGATTGGTATTCCAGTTGTCGCTTGTGCTTTTGAGTTCTCATTTATGGGTGGCTCAATGGGCTCAGTTGTTGGTGCGCGCTTTGTTAAAGCCGTTGAAGCAGCAATGGAAAACAATTGCGGCTTAGTGTGTTTCTCTGCAAGTGGTGGTGCACGTATGCAAGAGGCACTGATGTCTCTTATGCAGATGGCGAAAACCAGTGCGGCACTTGAGCGACTATCGCAAAAAGGTTTGCCTTTTATTTCAGTAATGACTGACCCAACAATGGGTGGCGTATCAGCGAGTTTAGCGATGCTGGGCGATATCAACATTGGTGAACCTAAAGCGTTAATTGGCTTTGCTGGTCGTCGTGTTATTGAGCAGACGGTACGTGAAGACCTTCCTGAAGGTTTCCAACGCAGTGAGTTCCTGCTCGAGCATGGTGCCATTGATATGATTGTTGACCGCCGTGAGATGCGTCAGCGTGTTAGTGGTCTTCTTGCTAAACTAACAAACTCAGCGTCTCCATTGGTTGTTTCTGTGAATGATTCTCCGCAAGAAGATGAGTATTCTGTACCAGAAGCGAACGAAAAAGGTTAAAGTATCACTAACAAACAACCACGGAACTATTGGTTAAAGTTAGATGAGTCAAACTCTTATTCCTCAAGCCACATCTCCACTCGCGATGTGGCTTGATTATTTAGCAAATATTCACACTTCTGCAATCGACCTCGGCTTGGACCGCGTTCAAGCGGTAGCGCAAAAAGCCAATCTTATTAAACCTGCCAACACAGTGATTACCGTCGCCGGTACCAATGGTAAAGGCTCGACTTGTGCATTGATGGAAGCCATTCTTCTCGATGCGGGTTATTCAGTTGGTGTCTACAGTTCACCACATCTTATTCGCTACAACGAGCGTGTTCGGGTAAACGGACAAGACCTTAGTGACGAAAAACACACCCAAGCGTTTGACTTTATCGAGAAGCAACGTGGAGATATCAGCTTAAGTCTGTTTGAGTATGGCACGCTTGCCGCGTTGCGCTTGTTTCAGACTGAGCAAGTTGATGTGGTGTTGCTTGAGGTCGGGCTCGGCGGGCGTTTGGATGCCACTAATGTGGTAGACCATGATGTATCGGTCATCACCAGTTTGGCTATCGACCATGTAGATTGGTTAGGTGATGATATCAACGTTATTGGTTTTGAGAAGGCAGGAATTTTCCGCAGCGGCAAACCAGCGATATGCGGCCAGCCAAAAGCGCCGGCAACCGTTGCCGCTCATGCAGATGACATCCAAGCTGAACTGTATCAGGTTGGGATTCAATACCAGTACGCGTTGACGCAAGACAACACTTGGAGTTGGATGCATGGCTCTTATCAATTAGATGCCTTACCAGTGCCGAGCCTGCCGCTGCCGAATGCTGCCACCGCGCTGATGGCACTCGCAACTGCTCATCTTGATATCAGTGACGTTAACATAGTGAATGGTTTGAATAACGCCACGCTACCAGGGCGAATGCAAGTAATTCATCAAACGCCGACCGTGCTGCTTGATGTTGCCCACAATCCGCATTCCGCTCAGTACTTGGTAGAACGCGTTTCGCAGTGTTATGCAAATAAAACGATTCATATGGTCGTGGCAATGTTGCATGACAAAGACATTAAATCAACGCTAGAGATTCTGTCACCACTTGCCAGCGTTTGGTACCCAGCCTCTTTGACCGGTCCTCGGGCAGCGACTGCTGACGAGTTATGCCAGTATCTAGCCCAAGATCAGCTTCAGTATTCGACCCCGATAGCAGCATTTGATGCGGCAATGACACAAGCAAATGCTGATGATGTCATTATCGTTGTCGGTTCATTCCATACTGTCGGTGAAGTACTTGAACACTGGCAGAGCAAAGGAGAGTAAATGGCAAGTAAGTTTCAAAATCGTCTGGTAGGCACCATTATCTTGGTCGCGATTGGCGTGATTGTCCTGCCTGACGTATTGGATGGCAAAAAAACGCACTACAAAGAAGAGATCGCCAGTATCCCTATTAAACCTGAGCTTGATAGCGATATTGAAACCTTTGAAGTGCTCGCTCCAGAGGATGACAGTGCCGCACTACCACCATCGCCAGTCGAGGTAGTAGTTGAGCCAAGTGTGCAACAAGATAGCGATATTGTTGCTGTGGTTGAAAAGCCTGTTCCTGAGCGTAATCAATACCAAGAGAGCGCGTGGATTATTCAATTGATGGCGTTGAAGAATGCCGACAACGCAGCGAATGTCGTCAAAGACCTACAGAAACGTGGTTATCAGGCACATACCAAGCTTGAGAATGGTTTTACCCGAGTGATTATTGGACCGAATGTATCAAAAAGTAAACTGGAGCGTCAGATCGTAGAGTTAGAAAAAATAACCGGCTCAAAAGGCCGATTGCTTAAATTTAAACCACTAAATCCTTAAGAAAACGTTTGCGTCGCCGTTTTTTCTGTTAAAATGCGCGCCAACTGAAGATGTGAATACACATGAATTGGTTAGATATTGTCATTTTAAGCGTGATTGCCCTATCGGCATTGATCAGCTTAATCCGTGGCTTCGCTAAAGAAGCTTTGTCTCTGGTAATTTGGTTTGGCGCGTTTTTTATCGCCAGTCAGTACTACGCTCGCTTGGCGGTGTACTTCACCAAAATCGAAGATGAAATGTTTCGTAACGGCGCAGCCATTGCTGCTCTTTTTGTTGCCACGCTGATTGTAGGTGCGTTGGTCAACTATGTGATTGGGCAGTTGATCCAAAAAACGGGTCTGTCAGGTACAGACCGTGTATTGGGTATTGTATTTGGTGGCTTGCGCGGTGTGCTAATCGTTGCTGCGGTGCTGTTTTTTGTCGATACCTTCACCACTTTGGATAATAGCGACTGGTGGCAGAACTCTGAACTTTTGCCTCACTTTAAGCTGATTATCGAACCGTTTTTTGAACACCTACAAGCATCATCGAGTTTCTTATCTGGCGCGATCTAACGCGCCAGCCATTGTCGCAAATCGAGGGTTAGGACATGTGTGGTATTGTTGGAATCGTGGGCACAACGCCTGTTAATCAGTCTATCTATGACGCTTTGACTGTATTGCAGCACCGTGGCCAAGATGCCGCCGGTATTTGTACCATAGAAAGCAATCGTTTTCGTCTGCGAAAGGCGAACGGTTTGGTTAAGGATGTGTTTGAAGCTAGACACATGCAAAGACTACAAGGTAGCGTGGGAATAGGGCACGTTCGCTATCCTACCGCAGGCAGTTCAAGTGCCTCTGAAGCTCAACCTTTCTACGTTAACTCTCCATTCGGTATCACCCTCGCCCATAACGGCAACTTAACTAATGCGAACGATGTTCGTGAAAAACTTTTCGCTAAAGACCGTCGCCACCTCAATACAACTTCAGACTCAGAAGTTTTACTAAACGTCCTTGCTCATGAAATTGATACAGTAAAAGGTAACGTAACAGCAGAAGATGTATTTCGTGCGGTCATGAACGTGCATCGCACAATTCGCGGAGCCTACGCGGTGACAGCGATGATTATTGGCCACGGTATGATTGCTTTCCGCGATCCAAAAGGGATTCGCCCTCTGTGTTTAGGTAAGCGCGAAACTGCAGGTCAAACGGAGTATATGGTCGCTTCTGAATCGGTGGCGCTTGATGCAGTAGGTTTTGATTTTATTCGCGACGTTGCACCGGGTGAGGCGATTTACGTCACGTTCGACGGGCAACTATTTACCCAGCAATGTGCGGATAACCCACAACTCAATCCATGTATGTTTGAGTACGTCTATTTTGCTCGTCCGGATTCATTTATCGATAAAATCTCGGTTTATGCCGCTCGGGTCGAAATGGGTAAAAAACTGGGTGAGCGCATTCGTGACGAGTATGCACATCTGGATATTGACGTGGTGATTCCAATTCCTGAAACCTCTTGTGACATCGCTCTGCAAATCGCTCAAGCGATCGATATTCCATACCGCCAGGGTTTTGTTAAAAACCGCTACGTAGGTCGTACGTTTATCATGCCAGGTCAGCAGCAACGTAAGAAATCAGTACGTCGTAAGTTGAATGCGATTCGCTCAGAGTTTAAAGATAAAAACGTTCTGTTGGTTGATGACTCAATTGTTCGTGGCACAACCTCAGAACAGATTATCGAAATGGCTCGTGATTCCGGCGCTAAAAAGGTGTTTATGGTTTCCGCTGCCCCAGAGATTCGTTTCCCGAACGTGTACGGCATTGATATGCCAAGCGCCAATGAGTTAATTGCGCATGGTCGTGACAATGAGCAAATCTGTAAACAGATTGGTGCAGATGAGCTTATTTTCCAAACATTAGACGACCTTGTTGCTGCGGTTGGTGCTGGTAATACTGATATCACTAAATTTGAAACCTCGGTATTCAGTGGTGAGTATGTCACGGGTGATATTACTCAACAGTACTTAGAGTATTTAGAGTCTTTACGTAGTGATGATGCGAAAACCCAACTGGAAATTCAGCAGGATTTGGCAAGTTTAGAGTTATATAACGAAGGGGCGTAAGCCAAAGTTTGCTGACTCAGATGAATAAAAACGGCTTCCAATGGAAGCCGTTTTTTTATGTGCGGCTTGTTAGGCTACTTTTTTAAACTGGCTAAGGATAAATAGCGCAGCTGCACTGATCACGACTGAAGGGCCTGCTGGTGTGTCAAAGTGCCAAGAAAGGCTAAGTCCTGATAAAACGGCAATGCTGCCGATTAAAGAGGCAGTCAGCGCCATTTGCTCAGGCGTACGAGCAAAGCGTCGAGCGGTTGCTCCTGGGATAATAAGCAGTGACGTGATAATTAGCGCCCCAACAAATTTCATTCCGACCGCGATAACCAAGCCAACTAACAGCATTAAAATCAGGCGCATTAAGTCAACGTTATGTCCTTCGACGGAGGCGAGTTCTTCGTTAATGGTCGTTGATAGAAGTGGACGCCAAAAAGCCATCAAGACTAATCCGACTACGATTACACCAGAGTAAATAAAGATCAGATCTTGTGGTGATACGGCTAGTAAGTCACCAAAAAGGTAGCTCATCAGATCGATGCGAACATCATCGAGAAAGCTGACTGCGACCAAACCGAGCGAAAGGGCACTGTGAGCAAGTATGCCGAGCAGCGTATCCGCAGCCACTAACTGCTGGCGCTGGAGTGTCACCAACAGAACCGCTAAAAGTAGGCAGCAGACCACCAACGCAAGATATAGGTTTACATCGAGCAGAAAGCCAAATGCGAGTCCCATTAGTGACGCATGCGCCAAGGTGTCACCAAAATAGGCCATTTTTCGCCACACGACAAAAGAGCCCAATGGGCCCGCAATGAGCGCAATACCGAGTCCGGCAAAAATAGAAGGTAGTAAAAACTCAATCATGATGATGATGACCGTGTGAATGATGAGAACAGCTAGCACCCTCTCCGCCGACTGGCTGCCCAGCTAAGTCGTGATGATGGTGGTCATGCTGGTGATGATAAAAAGCCAGTTTTTCTTGGCGAGTTTCGCCAAACAACGCGATGTATTTTGGGTGTTGAGTGATCGTCGCAGGCGCACCGGAACAGCAAATATGATGCTGCAGGCAAATCACATGATCAGTTTTTGCCATCACTAGATGCAAGTCATGAGAAACCATAAACACTGCACAATGAAAACGGCGGCGTATCGCCTCAATGAGATCGTAAAGATCAATTTGCCCCTGCACATCGACCCCTTGTGCGGGTTCATCAAGCACCAATAAATCTGGTCGTTGCAGCAATGCGCGCGCTAACAATACTCGTTGGGTTTCCCCACCAGAGAGTGCATGCATATCACTGTTGAGAAGGTGCTGTGCGCCAGTGAGTTCCAAGGCATCTTGGATCTCCTGTTGACTAAAACGGCCCGCCAAACGGAGAAAACGTAAGACGTCGAGTGGGAGAGCTTCATTCAATTTTAGCTTTTGTGGGACGTAACCAATCTTAATTTTTTTTGCTTTGGTGATTTTGCCTTTATAGCGCTTTTGTAATCCCAGCAATACTTTGACTAGGGTAGACTTGCCGGCCCCATTTGGGCCAACTAAAGTGATGATTTCGCCCTTATTAATGCTCAAACTGACGTTATCAAGTACTTGGCGACCGTCAAACTGGACATTAATATTGGAAAGCTCGATGAGCGCAGTCATGAATAGAACTCATTTGCAATTGACTAATGTTATAATGTAACATTTAATTCCTAACATTTCTATATAGCTGTAGATCATTACGATGAAAACTAAATTCGCTGTTTTAACTGCTCCTCTGCTGGCCTTTGTTTGCAGTACGGCTGCTGCTGAGCAACCACAAGTTCTTACCAGTATTAAACCAATCCAAATGATAGCGCATGAAATTATGCTTGGGACTGGTGAGCCGGATGTCTTGTTGCAATCGAACGCTTCCCCGCATGATTATGCAATGAAGCCTTCGGACGTAAAGAAAGTGAAAAACGCTGACTTAGTGATTTGGTTTGGCACTGGATTGGAGCCATTTCTTGCAGGTGTATTAGAGCAAAAAGAGCAAGTGCTAGAGCTATCGAAAATATCAGGTCTGAGTTTGCGTGAATTCAGCCACGATGGGCACGACCACCACGATCATGATGGGCATGATCATGGTAGCCATGACCCTCATTTCTGGTTGGGTTATCAACCAACGCTTCAAGTTGCACATAGCATTGCCAATGAACTTAGCCGTTTAGATCAAGCCAATGCTCAACAGTATCAAGCTAATTACGATAAGTTTGCTCAGCGTTACAAAGAAAAGCGACAGCAAATTGATGCACTATTAACTCCGGTTAAGCAGCAAGGCTATTACGTTTTTCATGATGCCTATGGATATTTTGAGCAAGACTATCAGCTTAACCATCTTGGACATTTTACCGTCACTCCCGATCGCAAACCGGGGGCGAAAACCTTAATTAAGATCCGCAATGAACTGCGCAATGAAAACGCGAAGTGCGTGTTCGCTGAGCCACAGTTTACGCCAGCGGTGGTTCAATCCGTTATGCGCGGCAGCGATGCAAAACTCGGCGAGCTTGATCCGGTAGCATCAACCATTTCGGTGCAAGATGGCAGCTATTTTGTGTTTCTTGATCAAATTTCACACAGTTTTGCTGAGTGTTTAAGCAAATAAACTAAGTTTTTATTGCTTAGGTCATACCTTATCGAGCAGTTTAAGTATTCAATTAAGTGATTATCCAATAGAATAAGGGCAACAAGCATGATGAGCATCGAGAGTTAAGGTGCTCATTTTATTGATGCTTTAAGGATTAGTTAATTGATACGCACCTTTTGCGTTACGCTGCTCTATTTCGTAACACAGTTCGTTTTTGCTTTTGATTCTTCGCCATCGGTATTTTATCCATTACCGACTGAGAGTCAGGGGCGTGCGTTTGCCGCAAAACAACTCTTCCTTTCCTCAAGCGGTGGTCTTTGGATTCACGATGTTCGGGGTAAAGTACTCTTTTTTGATGGACAAACCGTATCTCCCAAATGGGGATCCGCTTTACCCTATCCCGCAACCAAACTGGTCGTGCATGATGACCGTTTCTGGTCTTTCAGTGACAATCTTGTATATCAATCGACCTCCCATAGCGAACGAGAAGTTGAGTTTTCACTGCCCCCTGGTAGTGAGATAGAGAGTATGGGGTCGAGTGAAGGCTATCTTTGGCTAAATGATGGTGCGCATTTTCATACCTATCGGATTGCGGATGGTGAGTTTTCAACTTATTCGCTAATGGAACTGTATCGCTATAACCAATCAACCAGTTTGGCGATTAATGACGCGCTGCGAGTTAAAGACCGTTGGGTGCTAGCAACAGAAGTGGGCGTATTTGTTTCTCAAGAAGAGGGCTTTAGGCATGTCCCGCGCTCAAAGAACAACTCAATTGATAAACTTTACTATTCAAAATCACGCCGAGAGTTGGTGCTAGGTTCTGAACGAGGTGCGGTGGTTTACGACATCAACAACACCTCAAAGCCAAAATTTATCATTCCTGCTCCAGATGTCACTTCCGTGGCCGAAACGACCCAAGCTTATTGGATAGGGACTTCAAGAGGGTTGTATGTCTACTCATTCATTAGTGGCAAAATGGCCAAGTATTCGGGCGAAAAAGATGCCGGATACACCCTTTCAGGGCGTAAAATTCTCTCTATTGTCAATGATACTCGCGGCGGTATGTGGATTGCGACCAACAAAGGTATTCACTATTTCTCCCTGTTTGGTGACAAGTTTGAGCGTATTCCTAGCCAAGACTTAAGCTCAGAACATAGTCACATCAAGATGAATGATTTGGTGGCGCTGAACAATAAGCAAGGCTATTGGGTGATCCAAGACTCCGGTCTCTATCGACTACTACTGCGTTCTGATAGACGCAAAGAGCAGTTTTATGCAGGGCGCGTGCACAATCTTTTGGAACACAAAGGTACACTCTGGCTAGCTACCAATCATGGCATTGTCGCCATGGATGCTAAGAACGGCAGAAAACTGAGCAATCAAACGCTAACTACCGCCTTCAAAGGACAACGCATCACACATTTAAGCCTTGATAGTAAAGGCAACCTTTGGATCGCAAACAGTGAAAACATCTGGTGTTTTAGTTTTTCGACTAACCAGTTGAAGTTGGTGGCTGAAAACTGGATGCAGTCCTCTTCGGCTAGCGGCAGTCTGAAGAAGATGCTTCTCACCAGCGGAGATGAACTGATACTCGGCACCGAAAATGGGGTGTACATACTCAAACAAGGTTTGCTCAAATTTGTCTCACAAAGTGCAAAGTATGGCTCGGTACATAGCATGGTAGAAGACGAGACTCATCGTATATGGGTTGCAAGTAACTATGGGGTCAATGTTCTTAACCTCAACACAATGACATTTAACCCCATTGCGATGATTGATGAGCACATCAGCCCGCAGTGTTTGGTGGATAATGAGACAGGGGTGTGGCTAACATCGACGGCTGGACTAACCCACTATGATGCAGTGGGCAGTATGATTGCTCACTATGGGCAACCATTTGGTGTGATAAACAATGAGTTTAAGAATGGATTTTGTTTGCTAGATGCTAACGATCCAAACTCGCTGTTATTGGGCTCTTGGCACAGCTTAATTAAAGTGCAAAGCCAAGATTTAATGGTCAGTCCCGTGCCAGAAGCAAGTGTACTGTTCTCCCAAGTGCTGGTTAACCAAGAGATGGTTGCGTTTGGTTCCATAGATGGTGCAAAAATTGTCGCCCCTTATGGTGAATCGATTTCAGTTCAGATCGGTACTATGCCGTTGATCAGTGGCACATCTTTGGAATATCGGCTCAACAATGAAAGTCAGTGGACGCAACTGGAGGGTTACCAAATAGCGATGGAAGGTCTCGCTCCAGGTCACTACAAATTATATGTAAGGGCGGTTGTGAATGGCATGAAGCGTGGAACTGCACGTAATTTGTCCTTTGAAGTGACGGAACCTTGGTATCTAAGTTCTATCGCCTTAGTCAGTTACGTTGCTGCTGGTTTTACCATTCTGTTTGGCTCGGTTTACTGGCGTTCAAGACTGGTGGCAAGCGCAAACCGCAAGCTAAAAGCGCAAGTGGCACTTAAAACCAACCAGTTACGCCATCAAAGTCGTATTCTACTCAGTAACAACCATCAGTTGCGTAAGCAGCTTCAAGTTCGTCGATTGATATTTAGCCAAGCAGTGCAGTCTTTCAAAGATCGGCTAAGGAAAGCGGAACAAGCGATTGATGGGGAAAGTAATCGTTCACAAGCGCATATTGTCGATCAAATTTCGTCTGAATTAGAGTTGCTGCTTAATGTTCGAGAATCGCAAAAGCAAGATTCTCCGGCGTACAACTTATCGATGATTTTTAACTCGACCCTCGGAGGGTGGAGAGAAGAGTTGGCAAAAGCAGGAATAGCGGTAGAGTGGCGCGAGTCGGGCGACAATGATGCTTACGTTATTTTGAACTATTTTAATCTCGATATTTTGTTCAACCTACTGTTTGATGGCATTGTAAATCGCTGCTCCCGTTACCAAACGGTAGAAGTGAACCTCATCAGCAATGACGATAACGTGCAGCTCAGTTTTATCGATTACGGGAACAGAATCGATACTAGCCAAGAAGGCCACTGGGGCGAAGTGGAAAAACTGGTTGATATCAGTGGTGGCCATTTAGTGCTTGATTTGTGCGAGGATAAAAACAGTGTCTTCTTGTCATGGCAACGCAGTCACGATTTTAACGAGCACTCATTAGTTGAGGTTGAGCGAATTACCCTTAATGATCCAACGTCCGGTGTGGTCGACTCGTTTATCGAGCGGTTAGAAATGCTGGTATTGGAGAATTATACCGACCCAGACTTTAGTACTTCGACGGCGGCTAAGATGCTGTTTGTCTCGGAGAGAAGTTTGCAGCGTCGCTTTAAAGGGGCAACTCAACGTACGTTTTCTGACTACCTCAGTGAGGTACGGCTAGATAATGCATGTCGACATCTCCTCGCAGGGGCGAAAGTTGCCGATGTTGCCTTTGATTGCGGCTTTAATGACCCATCCTACTTCAGCCAGCGCTTTAAACATCGCTTTGGTGTCTCCCCAACGCAGTTTGTTGAACAGAACTTCAACGAAGAAGCGTTCTAACAACATTTGATTGATGTTGCTTAAATCATGCACTAGGTCTTGAACTTGGTTCCACTCCCTAATGCTTTTTACCATACAAGCTCTGATACTCTCCCGTTTGATCGCAGGCATTTCTACTGTACTTGTTTGCTAGTGCGTAATTTTTAAGCGTTAAATAACCATCGATAGTAATCAATAGATATTGCTTAGAAGTGGCTGGGGGAGAGAGCTTTAAGGTTAAAGTGCTTTTTAAACAGTGAGATAGGTAGATAAAGAAAAAAATATCGTGGTATAGCCGGGGGGACTATACCACGGGTGTCAACGACACCTTCGCTTGCTGCCGGAGTGGTGCGGGGGCACCACCTCTGGAATTAATTGTCAAAAAGCCTTTGTTGGCCTGACAGAAGCACTATAAGCAAGTTAACTTTATTTACTTATAAAATTAACGCCAATATGACATAAGAATTGCGACAATCCATTTAACTTATTGTTTTTACGTAAATAAAAAGAGAAATGTCGAGTAATTAAAATTTGTAGAAGAATATAAAAAAATAAGTCAGATATAAAATTGACGTTTTTGACGGAGTTAAAATTGACGATCTTTACGTTTGATAGCGCTACGTACAAGCCAACGTTACAAATACGTAAAGTTTGATTTCAGACAAGTCATTTGCAAAGAGGTTTGGGTACCATTAGTGAGTGAACTGTAAATAACAATTACTATCATTTCTAACAACACTCGCGCACTGGAATTTCTCATGCAACTATCCCAACTTAACCCTGGGCAAGAGGGCACTATCATTGGTTTTTCTGAACTCTCTTCTGATGTTCGTAAAAAGTTAATGGTAATGGGCTTATTGCCAAAAACACCGATCAAACTGGTTCGATTTGCTCCTATGGGCGATCCGCTGCAAGTTGAGGTACGTGGTGTATCAATCGCCGTTCGCGCAAATATTGCTGATGCAATTTTGGTGGAGGCGAAATAATGAAATACCAAATTCTAACCGTAGGTAACCCTAATAGTGGTAAAACCACGCTTTTTAATGGTTTAACTGGCGCGAAACAACAGGTCGGCAACTGGGCAGGCGTGACTGTTGAGAAGAAAACCGGTCGATACACTCACTCTGGCGACGACTTCTTATTGACCGACCTTCCTGGTATTTATGCACTTGATAGCGGAAATGATAGCAATAGTATTGATGAGTCGATTGCTTCACGTGCAGTGTTAACTCATCCAGCAGACTTAATTGTGAACGTTGTCGATGTGACATGTTTAGAGCGTAGCCTCTATATGACACTTCAGTTGCGCGAGCTTGGTCGCCCAATGGTCGTGGTGCTGAATAAAATGGATGCATTACGACGCGAGCGCCAGACAATTGATATTAAAGCGTTAGAGAAAGTTCTAGGCTGTCCAGTTTTTGCTATTTCAGCTAATAATAAAGCTCAGGTTGGTGAGTTTAAAGAATTGCTGCACAAAGTGGTTGTGCAAGGCGTTACGCTTGATGCCATGAAGCTGGACTATGACAGTGAATTTGAAGCGACATTAGATGCGGTAGAAGAGAATTTTACTGGTCAAGAGTCTGCGGCACGCGCACTGGCAATTCGCGCCCTCGAGCAGGATGTTTTGGTGCTAAATGCACTTAAACCTGAGCAACGAGAACTGCTCAACCAAAAGCGTCTCGCGTTGTCGATGGATGTGGACTTGCATGTCGCAGATACGAAATACACTTTCTTGCACGAGCAGTGTAAAAAAGTTCGACGTAGTGAAGGTAAGCTGAGCCATAGCTTTACAGAAAAAGTGGATCGCGTGATTCTCAACAAGTGGATAGGCGTGCCTTTCTTCTTTGTTGTGATGTATTTGATGTTTATGTTCTCAATTAACATCGGTGGTGCGTTTATCGACTTTTTCGATATTGGCGTTGGTGCATTATTGGTTGATGGCGGGCATTTCCTGCTCGATGGTCACCTTCCTGTATGGCTCACAACTTTGATTGCTGATGGTATTGGTGGTGGTATCCAAACCGTTGCGACCTTTATTCCTGTTATTGCTTGTCTTTACTTATTCCTAGCAGTGTTGGAAAGCTCGGGTTATATGTCACGAGCGGCCTTCGTGCTTGATAAAGTGATGCAGAAGATCGGCCTTCCGGGCAAAGCGTTTGTTCCACTCGTGTTAGGTTTTGGCTGTAATGTTCCATCAATCATGGCAACACGAACGCTAGACCAAGAGCGTGAACGTAAGCTAGCAGCATCAATGGCACCATTTATGTCTTGTGGCGCACGTCTGCCTGTATACGCTTTATTCGCGGCGGCATTCTTCCCAGAGAGCGGACAGAATGTTGTATTTGCCCTTTACCTGCTGGGTATTGTTGCGGCAGTGTTCACTGGTTTAGTGCTGAAACATACGCTTTACCCTGGTTCTAGTGACAGCCTTGTGATGGAAATGCCTGATTATGAACTGCCAACTATGCAGAATGTAATGATCAAAACTTGGCAAAAGCTGAAGCGTTTTGTGCTTGGTGCGGGTAAAACGATCGTTGTGGTTGTTACGGTTCTAAGTTTCTTCAACTCTTTGGGGATGGATGGCAGCTTTGGTAACGAAGACTCAGAGAATTCTGTGTTATCTAAAGCCTCGCAAGTGGTTACGCCAGTGTTTGCACCAATCGGTGTTGCAGAAAACAACTGGCCAGCAACCGTCGGTATTATTACTGGTATTTTTGCCAAAGAGGCGGTAGTGGGCACACTAAACAGCTTGTACGCGCCAAGTGAAGGTGATGACGGCGGCGAGTACGATCTGATGGCAAGTTTGGAAGAAGCGGTGATGACCATTCCTGATAACCTAGCGGGATTAAACTACTCAGATCCTCTAGGCGTTGAGGTTGGTGATTTGACTGACAGTTCGGCGGTTGCACAAGAGCAAGAAGTGGATGCATCCATTTTTGGTAACCTTAAAGGTTACTTTGCTTCAAGCCATGCTGCGTTTGCTTACCTGATCTTTATCCTGCTTTACACGCCATGTGTCGCGGCAATGGGGGCGTATGTGCGTGAGTTTGGACAAAAATACGCGCGTTTTATTGCGGTTTGGACAATGGGATTGGCCTACGGTAGCGCCGCTCTATATTATCAAGCCACTCATTTCACGGATCACCCAGCGAGCAGCTCAGCGTGGATTGTCGGCATTCTGCTAGTATGCGGTATTGTATTCCGCATGCTTAAATCTGCTGGTAAAAAACAGCAGCAGGCATTAGAGGTTCAAGTGGCATGATCCTGACAGAGTTAAAGCAATACATTGATGCTCAAGGCAGTGCTACGCGAAGTGAACTCGCGAAGAAATTTGCTTTAAGTGAAGATGGCGTAGATGCAATGCTTTCTGTTTGGATAAAGAAAGGCGTGATTTCGCGCATGATTGATACTAATAAAGCGAATAAGGTGACCCGAATTCGTTATTCCGTCAATCAAACTGATGGACTGTCGTTGACCGTCACAATGTAAAATTGCGAGCTTAAAGAAAAGCCACTTCAACTGAAGTGGCTTTTTTGATCCATCAAGCTTTACTAAATAGGCTACTTAAACTCAGCACATTGCCTATGCGGGTAGCAATGGCAACTTGTTCTTCGTCACTGCGAAACTGACCTTGTGTATTTCCCCACACCGGCCCTGGCCAAGCGATGTCGTCTTTGAAACGTGCGATATGATGGATGTGCAACTGCGGCACCATATTACCTAACGCCCCCAAGTTGAGTTTGTCTGGTTGAAAGGTTGCTTCTAACGCTTGGCTTACCGCTTGAGACTCAAGCAAGAATTGTTGTTGTTCCTGCATTGGTAAATGGTGCAACTCTTTCAAGTTTTCCCGCTTTGGTACCAAAATAACCCAAGGCACAGCACTGTCTTTATGCAGCAAAGCAACGGTTAGTGGGAAGTGGCCAAGTACGGTGGTGTCTTTTGCCAATTGAGGATGCAGTTCAAAGCTCATCGTTTCAATCCATCTGTTTTGTCATATCGCGCCAGTATAACGCTTTCCTAGTTTGAAACACTATGCAGCTCACACGATTTAAGCGTGTCGAGGTAGAGTTTGTTGAGCAAACTCTGCGGGTGGGTTGTTGGTTTAATTCATAGAGCTCAATGCAAATCGTTAGGCAAATAGAGTTAACTTACCAGCATGCCTCTCTCCTTGGAAAAGCCTATTTTCATGCGCTTGGATGGGCGGTAAAGGTAAAACTCGCGCTTAATGGGCTTGCTACGGGCTGTTTATCGGCTGATTGGTTTGAATTAGCCACAAAAAGTGAGTATTCACCATCAACTAGATGGTAATTTCTTAGCTAGGCGCTTAAGAAAAGCGCGAGATCAATAGCGAAGATTTGCTTAAATATCATCCAAACAATCACCTGTAAGTACTGGGGCTATATTAATAACTCTAATGATTAAGTAGTATTTAGACATATACGCTAACTCAATCAATTGATTGATAAAAACAAATAAAGGCGCAGTACTATGTCGAAAACTAGTGGTCGAGAATCTTATCAAGGGCTAATTTATCTCATTCAGTTCGCAATCATCGGGGTGATATTTTATCGAGGTCAGCAGATCTACAATGTTGTGCCAGATAAGTTTGATAATGCACTTTGGTTAGGACTGTTTGTCTTCCTTTATTTTATTTGCCTAAGAACGGCAACTCAAAACCATGCGGGTTATGATGCGACTGAGACGACTTACTATCGAAATGGCTCGTACTCGCATCAGAACGTGAATCTCTCAAGCCGATGGGAAGCAAAAAGTCGAGAAGAACAGCAAGCAATCATGGCCGCGAATGGTGGATTATCGCCGCTTGTTTTTGGTTTTTACCAAGCAGCCGTAACCACACTATACTGCATGTTTATCTTCAATGATTTTGGTTGGAGCATGTGGGTGCACATTTTGGTGGGTTTCGTCGGCCTCTGCTTTTGCTGGGCGATGGTGGGACACTTTTTAAGAGGGATTGAAACCATCGGAAGGAGCTCTCTTGCTGCCGGTTTCATTTTAGACTTGATATTAGTGTCTGGTGTTACCGCATCGGTATGCTCAACGATTATGTTCTTCTGGCATCATAATTAGGGGAGATGCTTCCGCTGGCAACGTTTTTTCGCTTCGCTCGAATTAACTTTTACTAGAGTTATGCCAATTCCTGATGGCAAAAGCCCGCTAACTATTAGCGGGCTTTTTTAATGTGGTTGAGTGCGGGGCGCTTAATCTAAGGCGCACACGACGAGGGACTTTAATCCCTGTGTAAACTTTTCAGTGTGCTAAAACGAGAAAACCCCAGCATTTCTGCTAGGGTTTAGAATGTGGCGGAGAGATAGGGATTTGAACCCTAGATACGCTATTAACGTATGCCGGTTTTCAAGACCGGTGCTTTCAACCACTCAGCCATCTCTCCGTGTGGTGCGCATAATATAGTGGTGTGTTGAGCTTGTAAACCCCTGTTTTTACTGTTTGCTTTATTTATGAGCAGTTTTGCTACCAAAAGCAAAGCAATTGGATTTTTAGGGTAAAAAAGTGCGCGAAATAATTGCTCAACCTATTGAATACGCTTCAAAGGGCAACAAAAAAGGCTGACGTTAAACGCCAGCCTTGATAGCTTGTATCAACAGTCGAGCTTACATACGCTCTAGCGTGTCGATACCTAGTAGTGATAGACCTTGCTTGATAGTCTTCGCTGTCAGCGCTGCAAGTTTTAGGCGGCTCTGTTTCACAGCTTCGTCTTCTGCTACTAGGATAGGGCATGCCTCGTAGAAGCTAGAGAACTGACCTGCTAGTTCGAATAGGTAGCTACACATAATATGTGGTTGACCTTCGCGAGCCACTGACTGAACGGCTTCTTCAAACTGCATTAGCTTAGCGATAAGCGCTTTCTCTTTCTCGTCAGTGATTTGGATATCACCTTGTAGCTCATCCATTGACACGCCAGCTTTAGCGAAAATAGATGCGACACGAGTGTATGCGTATTGCATGTAAGGCGCTGTGTTGCCTTCAAATGCTAGCATGTTGTCCCAATCAAACACGTAGTCAGTAGTACGGTGCTTAGATAGGTCAGCGTACTTAACGGCTGCCATTGCCACTGTGCTTGAGATTTTCGCTTTCTCTTCAGCATCAAGGTCTGGGTTCTTCGATTCAATCAGTTTCGCTGCGCGCTCTTCTGCTTCATCTAGAAGATCGGCAAGACGTACAGTACCGCCAGCACGAGTCTTAAATGGACGACCATCTTTACCTAGCATCATACCGAAGGCATGGTGCTCAAGAGATACAGACTCTGGCACGTAACCCGCTTTACGAACGATAGTCCAAGCTTGCATTAGGTGCTGATGTTGACGAGAGTCGATGAAGTATAGAACGCGATCTGCACCAAGTTGCTCGTAACGGTATTTTGCACACGCAATGTCAGTCGTGGTGTATAGGAAGCCACCATCACGTTTTTGCACGATAACGCCCATAGGTTCGCCATCTTTGTTCTTGAACTCGTCTAGGAAGACAACTTGTGCGCCATCATCTTCAACCGCAAGACCTTGTGCTTTAAGGTCTGCAACGATCTTAGGTAACATGTCGTTGTACATGCTCTCACCCATAACGTTATCACGAGTTAGTGAAACGTTTAGACGATCGTAGTTGCGTTGGTTTTGAATCATGGTTACGTCAACCAGCTTCTTCCACATTTCTGCGCAGAACTCATCGCCGCCTTGTAGTTTAACTACGTAGCCACGCGCTTTTACCGCGAACTCTTCGTCTTCATCGTACAGTTTTTTCGATTCACGATAGAAAGCTTCAAGGTCAGCCAGTTCCATCGATACTTCACCAGATTCCTGTTGTACGCGCTCTAGGTTGGCGATCAACATACCAAACTGAGTACCCCAGTCACCGATGTGGTTCGCACGAATCACTTTGTGACCTAGGAATTCAAGCGTGCGTACAACCGCATCACCAATGATGGTTGAGCGTAGGTGACCAACGTGCATTTCTTTCGCTACGTTTGGTGCCGAGTAGTCTGCAACGATAGTTTGTGCTGCTTCTGCCGCTACGCCAAGACGTGAATCAGCTAGCGCTAACTCCGCTTGTTTGGCAAGAAACTCTTCACTAAGGAAGATATTGATAAAGCCAGGACCTGCAATTTCAGTTTTGCTCGCAATACCGTCTAGGTCTAGAACATCCAATACTTTCTGCGCAAATTCGCGAGGGTTCGTACCGAGTTTTTTAGCGACGCCCATAACGCCGTTTGCTTGGTAGTCACCGAATTGTGCTTTTGCAGATTGACGAACGGCTGCAGGGCTGCCTGCAGGTGCGCCAGCGGCTTCTAGAGCCTGAGAAACTTTTTCATTAATAAGTGCTTGGATATTCACACGCGCTTCCTTCAAATCTAGGAAATATTGAGGTTTGCCGATTGTGGCGAAAATGGATACTGATAGTATCGGCGCCGTTCAAAATAGCGGCAAACCAAATCGAGTTCACAAATTGGCGCACATGATACCAATTTTATTAAAAGGCATATAGGGCGTAATTTGAGTATTTTGCTACTTTTCCCTAAGTAAAAGGTTACTATGAGCAAAAAAGTCACCTTTTACTTTAGGAAGATGCCTCATGTCGCTAGCAAGTGCAGAACTATTGCCAGAGCAGTTAAAGCAAAAATTACCAGAATTTATGCTTAGAATTCAAAATCTAAGTGAAAAGCTCCGTATCGATTTAGCTCAGTTTCAAGCGGATCATATAGCGTTGCGTATCAATGAGGTGGAACTCGCCCAACAAGCGCATCAAGCGTGGTTGAAAGAGGGGAAAGAGATCTCTAATGCGCAGATTAATGGACGTCCGATCATTGTTTTAGCCTTTCACCAACCTTTAAAGGCACTCGACTGGCAAATAGAGTGTTTAGAACTACCGTATCCAACTGAGGGTAAACTCTACCCAGAACAGAGTTGGGAGCATGTTGAGTTTGTGATTCCTTCACAAGCACAAACCGCAGAAGAGTTTGCCCAAGAGCTTAAACAGCGTTTTCCATCCTTGGCTGCACAGTGGGGCGACTTGGCTGACATGGGGATCAAGGTCAAGCTATCGAGTCCCAAAGGCGAGGGTGAGCGGCTGAATAACCCGACCGTTGCGTTTAAGCATCAAGGGGTGTGTATTAAGCTCCACCCCCATTCGCTTAAAGCGATTGTCGCTTCTGAGCAATCAGCCTAGTTCAACGTCTTTTGGTCTTAATTGAAATTCTTCAATTGACCCAATTTCTAACCCAAGGTTTAACGGCTCCGCCTCTTGGTGGGCATTGCCTTGGGTGTGCATTATCAAACGATTCGCCGTGCGCGGTTTTAGCTGGTTGACGACAAAACGAATCATATCGCTGCGAGTCAATTTCTTCAGTTCAGCAAGCACGCGCTGTCTTTGGTTAAAGTCCTCATCTTTATTACCAATAGCGACCCAAAGTCTTTGGGCACGCCCACGTAACGTCGTGTCTGGAGTGGCAATTTGATTCCAAAGCCCTCGTTTACTGCTGTGCCATTGATACTCATTAAGTTCGAGCAAGACCATGTAAAATGCATTGAGGAACTCATCAATCGAGCTAATCAACTCGACTGGCGCCGCATTCGGTGATTGGACATAAAGTACGATACCCGGGTGCTTATTGAGTGGCATATTGCCGGTGCCTACCATGTAACCCAGTTGCTGTTTTGTCCGAATTTCATGGAAGAAGGTCGCCGACATTAAGTGGTTTGCCAGAGAGTATAAAGCGATGTTTTTGGCTGAAGTATCATCACATTGGTAGTACACCACAATCGCCGAGTCTTCTTGATTGCAAGGCACATCACGCTGGAATGTGCCGCTTTGCCCAAGCATCACGAGAGGGCGGAGTGCCTCTTCGTATTGTTGGTTCTGTACGCGTAGTGCGTCTCTTAATGTATCACCCAGCGCTAACGCATCACTTCGAGTCCAATCTCCAAAGACAAACATTTCAACGTGTAGCTCGGCCAAAATGGCTTGGACAAAGCTCGCCAATGAATCAACCTCAATGGTTTCCAGCGCTTCAACTAATACCGGATAAGGAGGATTGTTTGGTTGTAGAATCCCTGTCATGGCATTAAATAGCTGCGAAATAGGGCGATCTTGGGCTGAATTTCGCCAATTTCTCAGCAATTGGGTTTTTATCGTGTCAAAACGTTTTTGGCTAAACTCCCGTTTGGCAAAACGCGCCAAAATCATTTTCATCAACTCTGGCTGCTTTTCCGTAAAACCAGAAATCGCGAGGGTAACGCCGCCCTGATGCGCGTACAGGTTGTACCCCATGCCTGCAATTTCAGCTTGGTAGGTCTCTTTTGCTAAGGCGTCGAGGAACATTTCAACGCACAAGCGAGTCTTGACGATATTGATCGGTGTAGCAACCGCATTAGGGCTATCAATCGCAACATAAACCACACCTTTAGGAACGCGAAACTCATCATCTTGCAGATGCCAGAGTTTAAAGCCCGGCATTTCTGAAATGACTTGCGGAACTTCCGTAACTTCGTCTAGCGGCTTAGGTGTGAGGTCGTAGCAAATAAACGGGTTACGCTCAGGTAACTCAGCCTTGATGGTTGACGGTTGAAGGTAAAACGCTTTTTGCTCTGGGCTAAGTTGTCGCACTGAGTATGGCGTAAAATACCATTTGGCGGTTTCCTCATAATCAAGCCCTTTGGCAATTAACGTGACGCGAAGGTTGTCGGCAGTAAAGTGAGTCGCTAACTGCTGCAGCACATCTAACTGGTACTGCGCCATTTTAAAATCACCATAGATGATATCGTCACTTTGATAGTGCTGCATATTGACCACAAGGTGACTTGCCATATCTAACGGGCGAGTTGGCTCTTGAAAACGAAAAGCTGACTCAAGTACCGCTTTTTTCTCAAGATAGCGCCACTCATCGAAACCGCGTGCTTTGATGATGGCGATATAGTTAAACACAGCCTGAATAATATCGTCAGTATGGTTGAGGCCTTTTTCCGTCAGAGTACAACTGACATTGAACTCGCGATAATTACTGCCGCTCGCGCCACCGCCTGCAGATAGTGATGTGATCCACCCTGCCTCTTTGAGTTCGAGCATTAAGCTGTTGTCACCTTCATAGCCAAGCAGATGGGCAAAATAGGAAAGGGGCTTAGTATGGTAGTACTCATCGCTACTTGGCATCGGGAAGGTCAGCATTAGCTTGCGGATTTCTTTAACCGGCTCGACATTGACCCAAATTCCGGTTGAACGTAAATCAGCGTAAGGTTCAGTCACGCATTTGCCACTAAGGTGCTGATTGGTAATCGCAGAAAACTTCTCTTTTGCGCAGTTCTCAAGTTCATCTAAGGATTGCGCGCCAGCCAGCACCAGCGTCATAAGATCGGCAGAATAGTTTTGCTGATGAAAGCGAATGATCTCGTCACGAATTGACTGACCACCACGGTCGCCTAGAGTTTCAAGATTACCAACCGAAAACTTGGCAAAAGGATGGTTAGGATTGATCACCTCTTTGTGCACTTGGTAAAGGCGTCGAGAGTCATCGTTGAGTTTCATTTTGTACTCAGAGTCGACGGCTTGACGTTCCTTATCGAGCGCCTCTGCATTGAATAGCGGTGCCGTAAAAAACTGGCTAAATCTGTCGAGGGCGTTGGCGAATGCGCGAGTATCGACATCGAAAAAGAAACAAGTATGTTCCGTGCCTGTCCATGCGTTGTTCATTCCGCCATGTTGGCTAATGTAACTCTGAAACTCGCCCACTTTTGGGTATTTTTCGGTGCCAAGAAACAGCATATGTTCAAGATAGTGCGCCATGCCTTCACGGTCTGAAGGGTCGTCGAAATGACCGACGTTGACCGCCAGTGCCGCCGCCGATTTTTGTGCATCTTGGTCGTGAATCAATAGCACCCTTAAATCATTGCTTAAGGTTAAGTAGCGATATTGATTAGTATCATTTGGGCTTACATGCACAGCTTTTCTCCGAACCTTGAGAGTATGTCTAAGTATGAACGCGTTTATTGCGCCTGCAAACAACTATTCAGCATCCTCTGGGGATGAAATGAGGTATTTGCGGCATAAATGATTGCCACATCTTGAAACAAAAACATCCATATTACCCTTAAGATTGTTAAGAAAGTCTGAGTCTTTGGCAAGTTACTTGATATAATTAATTAAAATATATACCCAAGTGACTTTGGAAATGGGCACCGTTAGGTCGGCACGCCGATGCATTTAGGTTGCTTGGGTATATCAAATAAGCCCAAAAATTTGTGAGGCGAATAAGTCCTCACACTACAGGAAAAAGTATGAAAATCGTGATTATGCGTCACGGCGAAGCGGAAACATTCGCCCAAAGTGATGCCGATCGAGCGCTAACTCCGTTTGGAAGAAGTGCTTCAAGAGATGTCGCGCAACGTTGTGCCCTACAGGGTGTATCGCAGTTTGATAAAGTGCTAGTCAGCCCATACAAAAGGGCAAAACAGACCTGGCAAGAACTCGAAGAGATTTTTGCCGCCAAAGATGTTGAGTTGTGTGAGGACATTACCCCTTACGGTGACTCGGCGACAGTGGCGGATTTTCTGCAAGCCTTAATAGATTTAGAGCAACTTGACTCAGTCTTGTTGGTCTCCCATCTTCCATTGGTTGGCTATCTCACCGCTGAATTGGTGATTGATATGGTTCCACCAATGTTCCCAACTTCAGGTATCGTCTGTATTGAATACGATCCGGCTACACAACGTGGAGAGTTGCTCTGGAATATTAATCCGTAGCAAACCTAGTCGCTAAACTGACATATATTTGACTTTTTAGTGGACTAATACTTGCATAAGTGGCTAACTACCTGTGACAAAAGACTGTTTAGTTGTATTAGCCTCTATTTTTATGAAGTTATCTCTACCATTTGCGGATAAACTACCTCCGTTACCTAAGCGAGCAATGCCTGCGATCGGCGCACCCGTTATGGTGTTGGCGACGTTGGCGATGGTTGTGCTACCTATGCCAGCCTTCCTGCTCGACTTGTTCTTCACCTTTAATATTGCCTTATCGATGGTGGTATTATTGGTGACGGTTTACACCCGTCGTCCGCTAGATTTTGCTGCCTTTCCAACCGTACTGCTTATCGCAACGCTGCTGCGCTTGGCGTTGAACGTTGCGTCGACTCGTGTCGTGTTGCTGTATGGCCATGAAGGCCCAGGCGCTGCGGGTCACGTAATCGAAGCATTTGGTAACGTAGTGATCGGCGGTAACTACGCAGTTGGTTTTGTCGTATTCCTTATCTTAATGATCATCAACTTTATGGTGGTGACCAAAGGTGCTGGGCGTATTTCTGAAGTTAGTGCTCGCTTCACGCTAGATGCCTTACCCGGCAAACAAATGGCGATTGATGCTGACTTGAACGCAGGTCTGATTGACCAAGACCAAGCTCGAACTCGCCGCCAAGAAGTGACCAAAGAGGCAGACTTCTATGGCTCGATGGATGGTGCGTCAAAATTTGTAAAAGGCGATGCGATTGCCGGTATTTTGATTCTATTTATCAACATCATCGGTGGTCTTTCGATTGGTATGGCACAGTATGGGTTGGGTTTCGCTGAAGCGATGCAAATCTATACCTTGCTGACGATTGGTGATGGTCTGGTTGCGCAGATCCCATCGCTACTGCTCTCTATCGGTGCTGCAATTATGGTAACTCGTCAAAACACTGACGAGGACATGGGGCAGCAGGTGGTCTTCCAGTTGTTCGATAATCCTAAGGCATTGATGATCACCGCGTTGATCTTATTTGTGATGGGTATTGTTCCGGGCATGCCGCACTTTTCTTTCTTACTTCTCGCTGCGATGGCTGGAGGTGGTGCCTACTGGATGACGCGCAAACAGAAAAAACAACAAGAAGAAAAGAGCAATTTGCCTGCGACACCAACCTCAGAACCAAGTACGCCCAAAGAGCTCTCTTGGGACGATGTTCAGCCAGTGGATATTATTGGCCTAGAGGTGGGGTATCGTTTGATTCCGTTGGTTGACCGAGACCAAGGCGGTGAGTTGCTTGAGCGAGTGAAAGGCGTACGTAAAAAGCTGTCACAGGATTTTGGTTTCCTTATACCCGCAGTCCATATCCGCGATAACCTTGAGTTAACTCCAAACAGTTACCGCATCACCCTAATGGGGGTGGCTGTTGGTGAGGCAGAAATTCGCCCAGACCAAGAGTTAGCGATTAACCCCGGTCAGGTTTATGGTGTGATAGAAGGTGAACCGACGATTGACCCAGCATTCGGCTTGGAGGCGGTATGGATTCGTGATGATCAACGAGAACATGCTCAAGCTCTGGGTTACACGGTGGTTGACTCCTCGACGGTATTGGCGACGCACCTAAGCCAGCTTTTGACCAATAATGCCTCCCACTTGATTGGTCATGAAGAAGTACAAAACTTACTGGAAATGCTAGGTCGCAGCACGCCGAAACTGGTTGAAAGTTTTGTGCCTGATCAGCTGCAACTTGGCGTGGTCGTGAAAGTACTACAAAATCTGCTTAACGAGGCAGTTCCTATCCGCGACATTCGTACCATTGTGCAGACCTTGTCCGAATATTCTTCGAAGAGTCAAGAACCTGACATCTTAACTGCTGCCGTTCGAATTTCACTAAAACGCCTAATTGTTCAGGAAATCAATGGATTAGAGCCGGAATTGCCAGTGATAACTTTGATTCCTGAGCTGGAACAAATTTTGCATCAAACTATGCAGGCTTCCGGAGGGGAGTCAGCAGGTATCGAACCCGGCCTTGCTGAGCGCTTACAAGTGTCATTGAGCCAAGCGACTCAAGAGCAAGAATTAAAGGGCGAACCAGCAGTCTTGCTAACGTCTGGTGTGCTTCGTTCTACCCTCGCTAAATTTGTTAAGAATACAATCCCAACGCTGCGCGTACTCTCTTATCAAGAGATCCCGGACGAAAAGCAAATTCGCATCGTTCAAGCGGTGGGCAACTAGTTTCTGTTACTAACCCATAACGGATATCGATTTTGAAAATTAAACGATTTTTTGCCAAAGACATGCGAACGGCGCTTCTTCAAGTCAAAGAAGAGCTTGGGTCTGACGCGGTGATCATGTCGAACAAAAAAGTCGCTGGTGGTGTTGAAATTGTCGCGGCTGTTGATGGCGAGCCATCGGCTGCGCGTGTCAACAGCAATTATAATTCGCTTCCGCGCACTGCGCCTGCAACTCAAGTTTCCCCGAATTTGGAAACAAGAACCAATGGCCGCGAGCTCGATGATGATCGTGTAAGTTTAAACAGCAGCGCAGAGACTGGACGTTCGATGACCAAACGATTTGCCAGCATGCTTAAGCAATACAGCCACAATCGTCCGGGTCACGAAGAGGCAGAAGAAAGCGGCAACGATGACTCGTTGACAGCACTGCTTAAACGCCAAGCGGCACAGCGTAATCAAAATGGTGATATCAAGCTCAAGCAAGATTCGCCTTTAGCTCGTTTGATTGCTGAAGACCGCCGTATCGAAAGACCAAAACCACAACTGGATCCGACTCGATACGAGCGCCAAGCGGCACGTGAATCGGCAGTGTCGAGTGAAGATTTGACCGACATGCGTGAAGAAATGACGTCCATTCGTCGCCTGCTTGAGCACCAAGTATCGGGTTTGATGTGGCAAGAAGTTGAGCGTCGTGAGCCATTAAGAGCCATGCTGATTAAACGCTTAGAGCGTATGGGTTTGTCTTTAGAGTTGGCTGACCAGTTGGCCTGTTATATTCCAGAAGACACTCCACCGAAAAAAGCGTGGAAAGCATTGCTTGGTTTAGTCGCAGACCAGATCCCAATTTCAAAGCAAGATATTCTTAAACGTGGTGGTATTGTCGCGCTACTAGGGCCTACTGGCGTTGGTAAGACAACCACGGTAGCTAAACTCGCAGCTCGTGCTGCAATGGAGTACGGCTCGGACAACGTTGCGTTGGTCACAACGGATACATATCGTATTGGTGCCCATGAGCAATTGGCCATTTACGGCAGAATTATGGGTTGTCCTGTAAAAGTCGCTAAAGATTCCAAAGAGTTAGCCGATGTAATATATCAACTACGCCATCGTCGTCTTGTTTTAGTGGATACCGCAGGTATGGGACAACGAGATGTTCGCCTTTCAGAACAATTAGATACCCTAATGCAAGAGAGTGGTGAAATTATTCACAGCTACTTGGTTTTACCTGCGACGGCACAGCGTAAAGTATTGCAAGAAACCATTGACCACTTTAAACGCATACCTCTCTCTGGTTGCATCATGACCAAGCTTGATGAGTCATTAAGCCTTGGAGAGTTTGTGAGCGTTGTAGTGCAAAATGCGCTGCCAGTGGCTTATATCGCGAATGGACAACGCGTACCTGAAGATATCGTTATTGCTCAGCCTAAGTACATGGTGGCGAAAGCAAATGATTTACTTGAGAAATCGGCGGACGATGAACCGCACTATTGGAATAGTGAAGTAGAGAGGTTCTAGGCGGCGATGATGACAGAGAATATGATACAAGACCAAGCTAGCGGATTGCGCCGCTTAACTCAACCATCACTGACGAAGGTTATTTCGGTAACCGGCGGTAAAGGTGGTGTGGGTAAATCTAATGTCACTCTTGGGCTGGCAATTTGCATGGCTCGTCAAGGCAAGAAAGTGATGGTTTTGGATGCTGACTTAGGTCTGGCTAACGTCGATGTGATGTTGGGAATTCGTCCAACACGCAACCTAGGGCACGTTCTTGCTGGTGAATGCGATCTCGCTGATGCCATTGTAGAAGGTCCATTTGGAATCAAAATTATTCCAGCGACTTCCGGTACTCAATCGATGACAGAATTGACCCATGCCCAACATGTTGGTTTAATTCGTGCCTTCGGTAGTCTCGAAGATGAGATGGATGTGCTGCTGATTGATACCGCAGCCGGCATTTCGGATATGGTAATTAGCTTCTCGCGTGCGGCACAGGACGTCGTAGTGGTGGTGTGTGATGAGCCAACCTCAATTACCGACGCTTATGCGCTCATTAAGCTATTGAGCAAAGAGCACCAAGTGCAGCGATTCAAAATTGTTGCAAATATGGTCAGAAGCTATCGAGAAGGGCGAGAATTGTTTGCAAAGTTGACCTTAGTCACAGAGAGATTCTTGAATGTGAGCCTTGAGCTCGTAGCATGTATTCCATTAGATGATAAAGTTCGGCAAGCGGTGAAAAGACAGAAGATTGTTGTTGACGCGTTTCCGCGCTCGCCTGCAGCCCTAGCAATAGGATCGCTTGCAAACAAAGCCTTAACATGGCCCATCCCCAAAACGCCGAGCGGGCATTTGGAGTTTTTTGTCGAACGTTTGTTAAACCGACCACAACCATTAGAGGAACCATTTGGTGAATAAGGCGTTGACCTATGACCAATACGGAAACCATAACAGCCAGAGGCTTTTCTTAGAAAAGTACTCGGTTTTGGTTAAACGGATTGCTCATCATTTGCTTGGCAGACTGCCATCAAGTGTTCAGGTTGAAGATCTTATCCAAGCGGGAATGATTGGGCTTCTGGAGGCGCAAAAGAACTACGACGGCAATAAAGGTGCGAGTTTTGAGACCTATGCTGGAATACGCATTCGTGGCGCTATGCTTGACGACATTCGTCGTGGAGACTGGGTTCCACGATCGGTGCATAAACATAGTCGCGAAATCAACCAAGCTATCGCAGTTCTTGAAGGTCAGCTGAGTCGAGATCCTACGGATGCCGAAGTGGCAAGTTTCGTCGGGATGTCGCTAGAGCAATATCACAGCGTTCTGACTGATATCAATTGCTCTCGTTTGGTAGGGATAGAAGACCTTGGCGTCTCGGAGGATGTCATTACTTCCGAAGACACGGATGAAGAAAATGCACCTTTTCAAGGTGTTGCGGATGAATACTTTAGAAAAGCTCTGGTAGAATCGATAAAATCTCTACCTGAGCGAGAAGCTTTGGTGTTGTCTCTTTATTACGATGAAGAGTTGAACCTGAAAGAAATCGGCGAAGTAATTGGAGTTAGTGAATCACGCGTTAGCCAAATACTTAGCCAATCAATGCAACGTCTGCGCACAAAACTCAGTGCTTGGACAAACAATGACTAGAAATCACTGAAATTACACTCAGTGGAGGCAATTTTGAATAAAAACATGAAAATCTTGATTGTTGATGACTTTTCAACAATGCGCCGTATCGTTAAAAACCTACTTCGTGATTTGGGTTTTAATAACACCCAAGAAGCGGACGACGGTTTAACAGCATTGCCTATGCTCAAGAAGGGCGATTTCGATTTTGTCGTTACCGACTGGAACATGCCGGGTATGCAAGGTATTGACTTGCTTAAGCATATTCGTGCCGATCAAGAGCTAAAGCATTTGCCAGTGTTGATGATCACGGCGGAAGCTAAACGCGAACAAATCATTGAGGCTGCTCAAGCTGGTGTAAATGGTTACATCGTTAAACCATTTACTGCAGCAACGCTAAAAGAGAAATTAGATAAAATCTTTGAGCGTTTATAGTCAACGTTTTGACTAAATAAATTGGGCAAAAAGGCCGGATAGGAATGATTTCATTAGAACAAGCTAAGCAACTTGTCGAGCTTTTAGAAAGTGGTAAGCAGCAAGACGCTGATGACTTGGTGAAAGGTATCTACAACATACCGAGCCAACCAGTGCTGCAAGAGATTGGCACCTTGACCCGAGAGTTGCATGAGTCTATTAAGCAATTTCATTTAGATGAACGTATTTCACAACTAGCAAACGACGATATTCCTGATGCAAGGGAGCGTCTCCAATACGTGGTTGAGAAAACGGAAGTTGCTGCTAACCAAACCATGGATGCAGTAGACCGCTGCATGCCGATCGCTGACAACTTACATGACGGTTTATTACAAGTGCGACCGCAATGGAATCAGTTGATGCATGGCAAGATCGACCTCAGCGAGTTTAAGGCACTGTGTCACCGTATTGATGATTTATTAGGGCAAGTTGAAGGAAACAGCAGCGAATTACGCAGCTTGTTAACCGACATTCTAATGGCACAAGGTTTCCAAGACCTTACTGGGCAGATCATTGGCCGTGTTATTGAGTTGGTTAACGAAGTTGAATTGCGACTCGTTGATATACTTACAGTTTTTGGCCAGAATCAGTTGGACGAAGATATATCCAATAACAAGAAAAAAGCATTAACCGAACCAGAGGGGCCAATTATGAATCCTCATCAAAGGGACGATGCGGTTTCATCGCAAGACGAAGTGGATGACTTGCTCTCCAGTCTTGGGTTTTAGAGGTAACTTATGAGCTACGAATTAGACGAAGATATTCTTCAGGATTTTTTAGTTGAGGCGGGTGAAATTCTAGAGCTGTTATCAGAGCAGTTGGTAGAGTTAGAAAACAACCCCAATGACAAGGACCTGCTTAATGCTATCTTCCGTGGTTTCCACACGGTAAAAGGTGGCGCGGGCTTCCTAAGCCTGACTGAACTGGTTGATACCTGCCACGGCGCGGAAAACGTGTTCGATATCTTGCGCAATGGTCAACGTGAAGTTAATGCCAGTCTAATGGACACAATGCTTAAAGCGCTAGATACGGTTAATGAGCAGTTTCAAGCGGTGCAAGATCGTGAACCATTAGAGCCAGCAGATCAGTCACTCCTCGATGAATTACACCGTCTAAGTAAGCCTGCGACAGAAGATGAAGCAGAAGTAGCGCCAATTGAACCAGTGGTCGTTGAAGCTCCAGCTCCGATTATTGAACCAGAACCAGTTGCCGCACCAACGACACAAGTTGATGCAAGCTCGATCGATGAGATCACTCAAGATGAGTTTGAGAGATTGTTAGATGAGTTGCACGGTGCTGGTACCGCACCTGGCGCGAGTAAGCCAGTTGCAACTCCAGCGCCAGCCGCACCAGTTTCTTCAGTTGAAACCGGTGATATCACTGACGATGAATTTGAAAAACTGCTTGATGAACTGCACGGTGTTGGCAAAGGTCCTGGTAAAGAAGAACCTGTTGTTGCCGCCGCACCAGTCGCTCCAGCACCATCGAATGCTAAGCCTGCCGCAAGATCTTCTGATGAAGACTTGATGACGGACGATGAATTTGAAAAGCTGCTTGACCAACTGCATGGGCAAGGAAAAGGTCCAAGTGTTGAAGAGCTTGAGTTTGCGACAAAACCTGCTCACCACAATTCAGTTGAGCAACTGGTAGAAGCTGCACCTGCACCAGCAGCACCTGTTGTTGCTCCTGTCGCTCAGCCAGCGCCAACCGCAGTTGCACCGAAAGTAGAAGCGAGTGCTCCAGCGAAAAAAGAGGCAACGGTACCTGCGAAGAAAGCAGAAGCGACAGTGCGTGTTGACACCTCGACTCTCGATATCATCATGAACATGGTGGGTGAGTTAGTACTGGTACGTAACCGCCTGCTTAGCCTTGGCTTAAACAGCAATGATGAAGAGATGGCGAAAGCGGTCTCGAATCTTGATGTGGTCACGGCCGACCTTCAAGGTGCGGTGATGAAAACCCGCATGCAGCCGATTAAGAAAGTATTTGGTCGTTTCCCTCGTGTGGTTCGTGATTTGGCGCGTAGTCTGAAAAAAGACATAACGTTGGAAATGCGCGGCGAAGATACTGACTTGGATAAAAACCTCGTTGAGGCACTAGCAGACCCATTGATTCACTTGGTACGTAACTCGGTTGACCACGGCATTGAGATGCCTGAGGACCGTGTTAAAGCAGGTAAACCGCGTACTGGTAAAGTGATCCTGTCTGCGGCGCAAGAAGGGGATCATATTCAACTTGCTATCGTTGATGATGGCGGTGGTATGAACCCGGATGTTCTTCGTGGTATCGCGGTTAAACGCGGCATGATGGATGAAGACGCAGCGTCTCGCCTGACAGATAAAGAGTGTTTTAACCTGATCTTTATGCCGGGCTTCTCAAGTAAAGAGAAAATTTCTGATATTTCTGGCCGTGGTGTGGGTATGGACGTTGTGAAAACAGCGATCAATACACTCAACGGTTCGATTGATATTGATTCTGAGATGGGCAAAGGAACGCAAATCTCTATTAAAGTACCATTAACCCTAGCGATTCTTCCTACTCTGATGGTAGGTGTCGGTGGTAACCCATTCGCATTGCCGTTGGCAAGTGTGAATGAAATTTTCCACTTAGATTTGAGCCGCACCAACGTGGTTGATGGGCAACTAACGATTATTGTCCGTGATAAATCTATCCCACTGTTCTACCTACAGAACTGGTTATCTCCTCGTTCTGCTGGAATAGAACAACGTAAAGGACATGGTCATGTGGTGATTGTACAACTAGGTAGCCAGCGTGTCGGTTTTGTAGTTGATACCCTGATTGGGCAAGAAGAAGTGGTTATCAAACCACTTGATAACTTGTTACAAGGTACTCCGGGTATGGCTGGCGCGACCATTACGAGTGATGGTCATATCGCATTGATTCTAGATGTACCAGATTTGCTAAAACGTTACGCAGCGGCATCACGCATCTAATCGTTATTTTATAAAGAAGGATACACATGGCAATACGAGTATTAGTCGTTGACGATTCAAGTTTCTTTCGCCGTCGAGTTAGTGAAATCATTAACTCTGATGCACGATTAGAGGTTATTGATGTAGCCACTAATGGCAAAGAAGCGGTAGAAAAAGCGCTTAAAATCAAGCCAGACGTCATTACGATGGATATTGAAATGCCAATTATGGACGGTATCACTGCCGTCCGTGAAATCATGGCATCGAACCCAGTTCCAATCTTGATGTTCTCTTCGTTGACTCATGACGGTGCGAAAGCAACGCTTGATGCGCTAGACGCTGGCGCATTGGATTTCTTACCGAAAAAATTCGAAGATATTGCTCGCAACCGAGATGAAGCGGTGCAGTTACTTCAACAACGTGTGATTCAAATTGCGTCGCGCCGAACCTTTATGCGCCGTCCAGTGGCTCCGCGAGTTGCGCCGGCAAGCACTGCGGAGAGAACGACAACTCGCCCGCTAACGGGTTCAGTTCAACGTCAGCCTGTTGCTACAGCATCGCGCGCACCAGTTGCGCCGGCACGTTTTAAAGCCACAGGTAAAAAATATCAGCTAACCGCGATTGGTACCTCTACCGGAGGTCCTGTAGCGCTACAGAAAATTTTGACGAAATTGCCTGTCAACTATCCGCACCCAATCGTACTGATTCAGCACATGCCAGCGACCTTTACCGCAGCGTTTGCGAGTCGTTTGAACTCGCTGTGCAAGATTCAAGTCAAAGAAGCGGCTGACGGTGATGTGCTGCAAGCAGGGGTCGCTTATCTAGCGCCAGGCGGTAAGCAGATGATGATTGACGGCCGTGCCGGTAGTGCAAAACTGCGCATCATTGATGGTGGCGACCGCATGAACTACAAACCTTGTGTGGATGTGACTTTCGGTAGTGCCGCAAAAATTTACGGCGACAAAGTTTTGTCAATGGTGCTAACAGGCATGGGTGCTGATGGTCGAGAAGGCGCACGTATGCTGAAAAATGCGGGTGCGACCATTTGGGCGCAAGACGAAGAAAGCTGTGTTGTATATGGTATGCCTCAAGCAGTGGCAAAAGAGGGGATTTCCTCAGAAGATCTTCCTCTCGATCGAATTGCTGAACGTATGCTAGTCGAAGTTGGCCTAGCATAGAGGTAAGGCTATGATCGTATGGAGTATTGCAAACCAAAAGGGTGGCGTTGGTAAAACCACGACAACCATTACCCTTGCCGGTTTGCTTAGCAAGCAAGGTAAAAAAGTACTGTTGGTTGATACTGACCCTCATGGTTCTTTAACCACTTATTTGGGTTTTGATTCGGACAGTGTGCCTTCTAGCTTGTTTGATCTATTTCAACTCAAAGAGTTTACCGAACATACGGTAACCCCCTTGATTATGGATAGTGATATTCCTGGTATTGATATTATTCCTGCGCATATGTCACTGGCGACGCTTGACCGAGTTATGGGCAATCGCAGTGGTATGGGACTGATCCTTAAGCGAGCATTGATGGCTATTAAGGATCAGTACGACTATGTGCTGATTGATTGTCCGCCAATCTTAGGCGTGATGATGGTCAACGCTTTGGCTGCCAGCAATCGTATTTTGATACCAGTACAAACCGAGTTCCTCGCAATGAAAGGCTTGGAGCGAATGGTACGTACACTCGCGATCATGCAAAAGTCACGCAGTAAGCCATTTAAAGTAACGATAGTGCCAACAATGTACGACAAGCGTACACGAGCGTCGTTACAGACATTGCAACAGCTTAAGAAAGATTACCCGAATCAAGTCTGGTCATCTGCAGTGCCAATCGATACCAAATTTAGAGACGCGAGTCTGAAGCATTTACCCGTCTCTCATTTTGCATCAGGAAGCCGCGGCGTGTTTGCTTACAAGCAACTGTTACTGCACTTAGAGAGGCTTGCGATCGATGAGTGAAGAGACGCTACTCTCCAGTGAACAGGCACTTGATGACTACTTTACTTCCCTATTATGTGAAGATGAAGAGTTACAAGCCCTTGTAACACCAGATGTAGATGAGACCATTTTTGCAGAGCCAGAGCCAGAGCCAGAGCCAGAGCCAGAGCCAGAGCCAGAGCCAGAGCCAGAGCCACCTGCTGTCGAAAGCTATCAGCTTGAACCAATGGCGCAGATGGCGGAAACAAAAAGCTTTTACCATCCCACCAGTGTAGAGATTGAAATCCCTAACTTGGAAGATGTTGAAAGGCTATTGAAGCAACTTGAGTCATCTAACCCGGTTGACGATCTGCAGCTAAACAGTGTGATGGAACAAAACACACTAAATATTGCGCAAGCGGTACAGACACAAGTTGTTGAAGAAGAGATACAAGAGTGGGAGCCTGAGCCATACGTTGAGTCTCCAGATTTAGAGTCAGCAGTTGACGTAGCAAGCGAATTGGACGTCGAACTCGTTCAACATGAAAGCGAAATTGCTGAGATTGAAGTTGAAGCTCAAACTGAGTTGCAAACAGAAGCGGGTGCTTCATTTGCGGCGGATTGGACTTCGACTCAGCGAGACGTCGACTTTCAGGTGCTCTATTTTGATGTGAACGGCGTGACGTTTGCAGTACCACTGGATGAGTTGGGTGGTATTCATCGCATGGCTGAACTGAATCACTTAATTGGCCGACCTGAGTGGTATCTTGGTCTGCAATCTAGTCGAGAATCTCAACTGGATGTTGTCGATACTGCGAAATGGGTAATGGCTGAGAAGTTGTCTGATGACGACTATAAAGAACACTACCAGTACATCGTTATGCTTGGTGCGAGCATGTGGGGCTTAGCCTCTACCCAGTTAATGGGAACAGAGTTGCTAAACCCAGAAAAAGTGCGCTGGCGTGAGATGGCAGGCAAAAGACCATGGCTTGCTGGAATGGTTAAAGAAAAAATGTGCGCTCTGATCCATGTTGAAGCATTGATAGCTATGCTAAATGCCGGATTAGATGTAAAAGCATTAGACAAATAGATATGTGCCCTAAACAGGCTAAAAGAGGATAAGGTATGTCTCAAACTAGCGAACTTGAAGTGAGAAAAGAGAACTCAAATGATGAAGTACTTCAGTGGGTGACGTTCCAACTTGAGGAAGAAACCTACGGCATCAACGTGATGCAAGTACGCGAAGTTCTACGCTACACAGAAATCGCTCCGGTTCCAGGCGCGCCAGACTACGTTCTAGGTATTATTAACCTACGTGGTAACGTTGTGACTGTAATCGACACACGTTCGCGCTTTGGTTTAATGGAAGGCGAAATCACTGACAACACTCGTATTATTGTTATCGAGTCTGAACATCAAGTGATTGGTATTCTTGTTGATAGCGTAGCTGAAGTGGTTTACTTGCGTTCATCTGAAATTGATACCACGCCAAGTGTTGGTACTGATGAAAGCGCCAAGTTCATCCAAGGTGTGAGCAACCGTGATGGTAAGCTATTGATCTTGGTTGATTTGAACAAGCTTCTTTCTGATGAAGAATGGGATGAAATGGCTCATCTATAATGGATACTAGCTGGATGTTTAATGCGCCTGTAATGGCAGGCGTGGTTGCGTTTATATTCTTGGTGTTTGTGTTTAGTGTGTTACGCCTAAAATCAGCGCAAAGAAAAGCAGCCGAGCAAGCAAGACAGCAGCATCGACACTTAGATCGAGAGTTACAGAAAGCAAACAAGCAACTGTTAGAAGTACGCTCTGTTGTGGTTGGACTCGGTCAGCGAGTGAGTGAGCAAGAAGATATTATCCAACACCTTCTTGAGCGAATTAAAGACCTTGAGCAGGCTGATGGTGATGGCAGACTCTACTCTCGTGCCAGTAAGATGGTGCAACTCGGTGCTGACTTAAATGAGTTGATCGAAGAGTGTGAACTGCCAAAAGCAGAAGCTGAACTTATGCTGTCTCTACAGAATAAGTTGGCCGGTCGAGAGAAAATTCCGCCGCTGGAAGGCATGCCAGAGCAGTCAGCTAAGCATCGGCGAACCCGATCAAACCGATAATCCCAAAGGATGCTATATGCATCCTTTTTTATTGCTTACCATCTGATTTATGTCGCATTGTTTTCTAATGTGAACAGGTGGTGTGACTTAATGCATAATGTGATTAATTATTAACAACTTCTTACGTAGTTTCGTGATTCGTAAAGCTCTATCACTATGTTGTCGAAAAGCGCCTGTGATAATATAAGCGTCTAAATCTCTATTGTGGTTGCCAATGCTAGAAGTAAAACAATTAACAGCAATTCGTGACGAAAGAATTTTGTTCGAGTCTCTGTCTTTTTCCATAGATAGCGGCGAACTAGTGCAAATTGAGGGGCGCAACGGTACAGGTAAAACCACCTTGTTGCGTATTGTCGCTGGTTTGGGCGACCGTGATGATGGTGAAATTTACTGGAACAATGAAAATATTGAGTCCAATCGTGATGGTTATCACCATGATCTACTTTTCCTTGGTCATCAAACGGGTGTTAAACGTGAGTTGACCGCATACGAAAATCTACGCTTTTATGTTTCGGTACATAACCAGCAAGCGGCAGATAAAGAGACTATCTATCAAGCTCTTGTTAAAGTTGGGCTTGCGGGTCGAGAAGATGTACCAGTGGCGCAACTGTCTGCTGGGCAACAACGACGCGTGGCGCTTGCTCGTCTGTGGCTGAGTAATCACAAGCTGTGGATCCTTGATGAGCCTCTGACTGCGATTGATAAGCAGGGGGTTAAAGTTTTAGAAGCCTTGTTTCTCAATCATGCTGAACAAGGTGGGATTGTTGTGTTAACCACTCACCAAGATATGTTTGCTGACAACCCTAAACTACGCAAAATCAAATTAGGTGGTTAACTGTGCTGGCTATAATGAATAACGTCATTCGTCGAGAGTTACTGATAGCGTATCGACGCCAAGCGGATATTTTTAACCCACTTTGGTTCTTTATTATTGTGATCACGCTGTTTCCGCTCAGTATTGGCCCAGAGCCTAATCTACTAGCGCGAATTGCAGCGGGGATTGTTTGGGTTGCTGCGTTACTGTCTGCTTTGCTTTCGTTAGAGCGACTGTTTCGTGATGACTATCAAGATGGCGCACTTGAGCAGATGATGTTGATGCCAATTCCGTTGCCTTTAGTGGTGATGTCGAAAGTGATTGCTCACTGGCTGCTTACTGGGTTACCGCTGATTATTATCAGCCCGTTGCTCGCCATCTTGCTTTCACTTGATTTCAATACTTGGTTGGCCGTGATCCTAACTTTGTTAATTGGCACGCCAACGCTAAGTTTTATAGGGGCAATTGGTGTTGCACTCACCGTCGGTTTACAAAAAGGTGGTGTGTTGCTGAGTTTGCTGATTTTACCTCTCTATATACCGATTTTAATTTTTGCTACATCGGCGATTGATGCGGCATCGCTTGGTATGGCGTATAACGGGCAATTAGCGATTTTGGGGGCAATGTTTATGGGAGCATTGACCCTAACGCCATTTGCAATTAGCGCGGCTTTAAGAGTAAGTGTTAATTAGTTGTTTTCGATCAAGCACGATTTTTTCCCAGTATATAAATTACAACGCTACTAAATACCGAGAGACCTTCTACTCGGTAACTAATGAAGTAAAGAGTGAGACCGACAATGTGGAAATGGCTCCATCCATATGCAAAGCCTGAGTCAGCCTACCGCTTATGCGGAAAATTGCTGCCATGGTTTTCGATACTAGCCTTCGCTTGCCTTTTAATAGGCACTGTGTGGGGGTTAGCGTTTGCACCTTCTGATTATCAACAAGGCGACAGTTTTAGGATCATCTACATTCATGTGCCGTCGGCTATTTGGTCGATGGGGGTATATATGTCAATGGCAATCGCTGCTTTTATTGGATTGGTTTGGCAAATCCGCATTTCGGATATGGCAGCCTTGGCAATGGCGCCTATTGGCGCAGTGTTTACGTTTATCGCGCTTTTAACTGGTGCGATTTGGGGTAAACCTATGTGGGGTGCATGGTGGGTATGGGACGCTCGCTTGACTTCAGAGCTGATTCTACTGTTCTTGTACCTTGGCGTTATCGCGCTCTACCATGCTTTTGATGACCAAAAAACCGCTGCAAAAGCCGCAGGTATTCTGGCGATTGTTGGTGTGATCAATCTGCCTATCATCCACTTTTCAGTCGAGTGGTGGAACACGCTGCACCAAGGTGCGACGATCACTAAGTTTGATAAACCCTCGATCTCTAATGACATGTTGTGGCCACTACTGCTCAACATTTTCGGTTTTGCCTTTTTCTTTGGTGCTCTAACTTTAGTTCGTCTACGTAACGAAATTATAAGTAAAGAGAGCCACCGTCCTTGGGTGATAGAGATGTCGACCCGACTAACTCAGAGAGGTAATTAATCATGCATTTTGAATCTTTGGGTGATTTTTTTGCAATGGGTGGCTACGCAGGTTATGTGTGGAGTGCATTCGGCATTACTTTTTTCGTGATGATTGCGCTGCTGGTCAGCAGTGTGCGACGTCACAAAGCACTACTGAACGATGTTCAGGATAAAGTGGCTCGTCAAGCGCGTATTGATGCGGCCAAGAATTTGGAGAACACGCTATGAACCCAAGACGTAAAAAGAGGCTCGCTATTGTTCTAGCCATTTTGCTTGGCATTGGCTCAACGGTTGGTTTAATGATCTATGCTTTAGGCCAAAATATGGACTTATTCTATACCCCGACTGAGTTGGTTCAGGGTAAGCCAGATGGCTCAAAACCTGAAGTCGGTCAGCGCTTGCGTATTGGTGGTATGGTTACGGTAGGGTCTGTTGTACGCGATCCTGAATCGTTGCGTGTTTCCTTCCAATTGCATGATGTCGGCCCGAATGTCACGGTTGTCTACGATGGCATCTTGCCAGACCTTTTCCGCGAAGGGCAGGGCATTGTTGCTCAAGGTGTGTTGGTTGATGCGACAACCGTAGAGGCGTTTGAGGTACTCGCTAAGCATGATGAAGAGTACATGCCACCTGAAATTGCTGAAGCGATGGAAAAATCGCACACGCCACTTGAATACTCAAATGAACAGAAACAAGGAAGCAGTCAATGATTGCAGAAATCGGCCATTTTGCACTGATCGTATCGCTTGCGATGGCAGTGCTGCTGAGTATCCTGCCTTTGGTAGGTGCTTCCAAAAACAATACTCTTTTGATGAACACAGCCCGTCCTCTCTCTTGGGGGATGTTCTTGCTGCTCGCGCTGTCATTCGCGATTTTGCTGTGGGCGTTTTACACAAATGACTTTACGCTTAATTACGTTGCCAGCAACTCCAATACTCAGTTGCCATGGTATTACCGCTTAACAGCCGTCTGGGGCGCGCATGAAGGCTCGCTACTGCTTTGGGTGTTAATTCAAGCAGCGTGGACTGTGGCGGTGGCGACTTTTAGCCGTGGGATGCCACAAGAGTCGGTTGCTCGCGTATTAGCGGTCATGGGGATGATCAGTGTCGGCTTCTTGCTGTTTATTATCCTCACTTCAAACCCGTTCTTACGTACTCTGCCATTTTTCCCTGTCGACGGACGCGACCTTAACCCATTGTTGCAAGACCCGGGTCTGATTATTCACCCGCCTATGTTGTACATGGGTTATGTTGGGTTCTCTGTTGCGTTTTCATTCGCGATTGCATCGTTAATGACAGGCCGTCTTGATACGGCATGGGCTCGTTGGTCTCGTCCTTGGACTACAGCGGCTTGGTTATTTTTAACACTTGGTATCGCACTAGGTTCATGGTGGGCATATTACGAACTTGGCTGGGGTGGCTGGTGGTTCTGGGATCCAGTAGAAAACGCCTCATTTATGCCTTGGTTGGCAGGTACGGCGCTGATGCACTCATTAGCAGTGACGGAAAAACGCGGTACCTTTAAAGCATGGACCGTGCTTCTCGCAATCTCGGCATTCTCATTGAGCTTGCTCGGCACGTTTTTGGTGCGTTCAGGTATTTTGGTTTCAGTACACGCGTTTGCCTCGGATCCATCGCGCGGTATGTTTATCCTAGGTTTCCTAGTGTTTGTTATTGGTGGTTCACTATTGCTGTTTGCCGTGAAAGGCGCGGCAGTACGTGCCCGTGGTAACTTCGACTTGGTATCACGTGAAAACGCGTTACTGGCGAACAACGTGCTATTGATGGCTGGTCTAGTGGTCGTTTTGGTGGGGACTCTGCTACCTTTGGTCCATAAGCAAATTGGCCTTGGTTCGGTTTCAATCGGTGCACCTTTCTTCGATATGCTGTTTGCATGGCTAATGATCCCATTCTCATTTGTGTTGGGTATTGGGCCGCTAATTCGTTGGAAGCGCGATAACCTCTCTAGCCTAGCGAAACCTATGCTGGTCTCTGGTGTTATCTCGATTGTTCTCGCAGGACTGTTGAACTGGATGTTCTCTGATTACTTCGTCTTTATGACCTACCTAGGATGGTTAATGGCGATGTGGATTGTTGTTCTCCACTGTTTCGAGCTGCATGAGCGTGCAACGCATCGCCATAGTTTCTTCACCGGTGTGCGTAAGTTGCAACGTAGCCACTGGGCAATGATGCTAGGTCATATCGGTTTGGCTGTGTCGATCATTGGTATCGCAATGGTACAAACACACAGTATTGAGCGTGATGTTCGCTTGGCACCTGGGGATAACTTCCAGCTGGAAGAGTACAATTTCTACTTCTCAGGTGTGCGAGATAAAGATGGTCCTAACTACGATGGTTACATTGCGGACTTTGAAATCACTCTTGATGGCAAGTACATCAACACGCTTCACGCTGAGAAGCGCTTCTACCGTACTGCTCGCTCGATGATGACCGAAGCGGCGATTGACCGCAGTATCACGCGTGATCTCTATGTTGCAATGGGTGACCGCCTTGATGACAACAAGTCTTGGGCGGTGCGTATTTACTATAAACCATTTGTAAACTGGATTTGGGCTGGTTCGATTATCATGTCACTAGGCGGCGCACTGGCTATTAGTGATAGACGTTACCGCTTCAGAAAAAACGCTAACAAGCAGGAGGCATAAATGAATAAGAAGTTTTTATTTATCCCACTGATCGCATTTTTAGGTTTAGTGGCGGTATTTATGACTCAGTTGGTGCGCAACTCAGAAGGCGACGACCCAACGAAGTTAGAGTCCGTTTTGGTAGGAAAAACCGTCCCTGAGTTCCGACTAGAAGATCTTGCAGAGCCGGGTAAGCTCTATGACCAATCGATCTTTAAGGGTGAGCCTTTACTGTTGAATGTATGGGCGACTTGGTGTCCAACCTGTTATGCCGAACACCAGTATCTTAATGAGTTAGCCAATGAAGGCGTCAAAATCATTGGTTTAAACTACAAAGATCATCGTGATAAAGCGGTCGGTTGGTTAAATGATTTAGGCAATCCTTATCTGATTAGCTTGTTCGATGGAAACGGCATGCTTGGATTGGATCTCGGTGTCTATGGTGCACCGGAGACTTTCTTGATCGATGCTAATGGTGTGATCCGTTACCGCCATGTTGGTGATGTAAACCCACGTAACTGGAAAGAGAAACTCGAGCCAATGTACTTAGAGATGGTAGCGGAGGCGAAGAAATGAAGAAGTGGATGATTGCGCTATTCGCGGCAATGACATTTTCTCTAGCAGCACACGCAGCGATTGAGGTATACGAGTTTGATACTTTACAACAAGAGGAACAGTTTAAAGAGCTGGGTCATACTCTGCGTTGTCCAAAATGTCAAAACAACACCATCGCGGACTCAAATGCGGAACTGGCTCAAGATCTTCGTCATAAAGTGTACGAGATGACCAAAGATGGTAAGTCTAAGGATGAGATTGTGGATTACATGATTGACCGTTACGGCAATTTTGTTACCTACAACCCGCCATTTACACTGGCAACTTCAATTTTATGGTTGGGACCATTAGGTGTTGTACTGCTTGGCTTTGGGCTTATTATCATCCGTAGCCGCAAAGCGAAGCAGGTGGACGTTGACGATAAATGGGATCAAGACAAAGAACAGCGCCTAAAAGCGCTACTCGATGAAGAGAACGACGGAGATAAGCAGTAATGACTCTATTTTGGATTGCTTCAATCGTTCTTATTGCACTGAGCGGTGTGATGATCGCGTTGCCTTTTATCAAAAAGAAAGAGAACAACGACGCCGCTTTGCGTGATGAACTCAATAAAGCCTTGTACAAAGATCGTCTATCTGAGCTTGAAGAAGAAACCGAAGAAGGCTTAGTTGAAAACCAGCAAGAATTGATTGATGACCTCAAACAGTCTTTGCTAGATGACATTCCTTCCGAAAAGCACGTTTCGGAGAGTGCAGCATTAAACCCTTGGGTTGTGATTGTGCCGTCTATGTTGTTGACGATTGCAATGAGCTATGGGTTGTACGCCAAGTTTGGCGCAGCAGATGATGTGGCGCAGTGGCAACAGGTATCTTCAAACCTTCCTGCTTTGTCGAAAAAGCTAATGTCGCCTGAAGGGGCAGCGTTAAGCGACGATGAGATGCAAGATTTGACTCTGGCGTTGCGTACCCGTTTGCATGTAGAGCCTAAAGATGCCACTGGCTGGCTTCTGCTTGGGCGTATTGCACTGGCAAATCGTGATATTGATACGGCGATCGGCGCAATGAACAAGGCATATACCCTTAAAAATGATGACCCAGACATCATGTTGGGTTATGCGCAAGCTTTGATGCTCTCTCAAGATCCTGTCGATCAAGATACCGCTCGTGCGACCTTGGGTAAACTGGTTCAACGCAACTATATGGATGTGCGTGTATTCTCCTTGTTGGCATTTGATGCCTACGAGCGCAAGGACTTTGCCGCTGCCGTGCGTTATTGGAGCATTATGCAGCAGATGATTGGTCCACAAGATGAACGCTATGAAATGCTTGGTCGTAGTATCGAAAACGCTCAGAAGCAAATGGGGATTGCGCCAAGTGATGCTAAATCAGTTTCTGTAAGCATCAATCTTGCGCCACAAGTTACTGCTAGCCCTGACGCGGCTTTGATTGTCTCTGTGCATAACGCTGACGGTTCACCGGTTCCTGTGGCTGCGGCTCGTTATCCACTCGGTACATTCCCGCGTACGGTTGTGCTTGATGATGGCAATAGCATGATGCAAGGACAAAAGCTGTCTCAGCTTGAAGGTTATGTTGTTCGCGTTCGAATCGATAACGATGGCAATGTCGCGACAAAAGAGGGCGACTGGTACGGAGAGAGCTCAGCAGCTAAAATGGGAGAAGCGGTTGAGGTTACGATTGATAAGCAGTATTAATAAGCAAGAGTATTAATATAACTGAAAAATCAGTACACTAAGGCCGGATATTCACCGGCCTTTTTCATGGAATAGCAATAATGAAGAGCCTTAAGCCAAAGGTATGGACATCGTTATTATCAGTAATGTTGCTTGCAGGGTGTTCAAGTGCACCTGACAGTGAGTCTGAAACCAGCATTAATAATGTCAACGATCCCTTTGAAAACTTTAACCGCGTAATGTGGGACATCAACTACGACTATCTTGACCCTTATGTTGTTCGTCCTGTCTCTCTTGCTTACGTGGGTTATACTCCTCGCCCTGTCCGAGTTGGTATCGCCAACTTTCTTAGCAACCTTGATGAGCCATCAAGCATGGTTAACAATCTAATTATGGGTAATGGTGGTAAAGCATTTGATCACTTTAACCGATTTTGGATTAACACCACTTTTGGTCTATTAGGTTTTATTGATATCGCTTCAGATGCAGGGATTACTGATCATAATGAAAAGGCGCTGGGTGATGCACTCGGCCACTATGGTGTCGGTAACGGTCCGTATGTGATGGTGCCAGGTTATGGTCCTTGGACGGTACGTGAAAGTGCCGATTTTGTCGATGGTATGTATGTACCGCTGTCACTGCTAAACTTCTGGGCCGGCCTTGGTAAGTGGGCATTAGAAGGAATGGAAACTCGCGCTTCTCTGGTTACTCAAGAAGCAATGTTAGACAACTCGCCAGATCCATACGCACTGACGCGTGAGGTTTATATTCAGCATCAAGATTTCAAAGCTGAGATTGAATCGAAGCAAGAAGAAATCGACCACGATGAAGAAGCGTATCTTGATGACTATCTCGATGAGTTAAATTAAATAACTGCAACAGAGAGCAAATGTAAAAAAGGCTTGGATTGACCAAGCCTTTTGTTTATCCATTAGACCAATGTCTAGTCGATAGTGATATTCGTGACAAAGTTAGAACTTGTAGTTCGCTTGTACACCGATCAACCAGATACTGCCAGAGACTTCGCCTTCGAATGAGCCACCAAAGAAATCAGCGCCCAGTGGTTTACTATCGCTTTCGTGCATCTTAGCGTCTTTCGCCATAATGTAAGTAAAGCCAGCATCTAGAGACAGTTGTTCTGACCATTGGTAGCCCGCACCAATGCTTAGCCATAGACGGTCGGTTTCAGGTATGGTTGCGGTGCGGAACTCTTCATCTACTGCAGATGTGTCGTAGGCGATACCAGTGCGAAGTTGTAACTTGTTGTTGTATTGATAAGTTGAGCCAACTGCGAAGCGGTAGTTATCCTTCCAGTTTTCTTCTTTAATAGAAACACTTGCTTCATTAGGAAAATCCGCAACTAGCTCTTTAAAGCTGCTCCAATTGGTCCAGTTAATGCTGGTGTGAACTGCCACTTTATCCGTTAACTGGTGATAGGTTGCTAGCTCAGCAGTTGCTGGTAATGCTAAGTTCATCGAACCATCTTTTCGGGCTTCTGCGTCATTGCGGTTGAAGCCGCGACCTTTTGCGTAGCCTTCAAGAGTTAGGTCAACCTCTGATTTATAACTAAAACCTACGCGGTTAGCTTCGTTAATTTGCCAAACAGTACCAACTTGCCAACCCCAAGCTGTATCATCACCTTCCATATATTTAAGGGCATCACCTTTGTACATCAGAGAGTTTGATGATGCTACTGCTCCAAAACTGCCTTCAGCCTGAACATAGCGCAAACCTCCACCCACACTTACAGCATCTGTGATTTGATAAGCGGCATTTAAGTTCGCTTCCATAGAAATAATGCTCGCTTCATTACCATGGTTTGCACCTGCGAACTCTTTCCCTAGGTCTGTTTCCATACCGTAGTTGGTGCCTAATGCGAAACCAATAGCAAACTTTTCATTGTACTTGTGTGATACGTAGAAGTTAGGAATTACTGCATCATGGGCAAAGTCTTCTGAGTTTGCATCATAGGTGCGAGAGTAATTAGGTAAAGGGTTGTAAGTTGATTTGCCGCTAATATCGATATTTGGGTCTACATAAATAGCGCCTACAGAAACTTGAGTCCCTTCTAAGTAGGTAAGTAGCGCAGGGTTGCGCCATTGTGAGCTTGCGTTATCCGCTATCGCTGCTTCGCCTGCATACGCACGGCCAAGACCCGTTGCTGAGTATTCTGCTAACTGGAAACCAGCTGCGTTAACGGTTGTTGAAGCTGACATTAAACCACATGCCACTGCAAGTGATAGGAGAGACTTGTTTGTTTTCATTGTAATGTTCGCTGAATATGTTTTTCGGAAGAACGTGAATGTTAAATTTAGAGCAAATGCTTTAAAAATAAAAAACACACCAAATGGCGTATTTAAGATTAAATTCTTATTTTGGTTGAATTATCAGAACAAAAAACTAGAAAAGTGGTAAGACCACTTCCTTTTTCAGCTAACGCGTGTTTCGCTTAATTGGCCTAAAATTTTACAACTGTTCACTCAAAGAGGTGTTTTAAGTGTTCGCTGAAACTTATTAGAGGTAGGATGGGCTATGAAAAGGCAATAAAAAAGGGCTGGAAAACCAGCCCTTCGCAACAGTTTAAACCTTAGCTTAGAAGCTACGGCTATATTGCAGGCCGAACAAGATTGCATCGGCATGGGTTGTTGCAGACAGAGTTGAGAGATTCTCAGGCCCTGCTAGAGGGTTTGTTGGGTCGTAATTAGGGTTTGCTGTTGCTTCATTTACAGAAACGTCATCTCCCATTAGATATGTAAAGCCAAAGTCAATATTAGATGCACTATCAATATGGTAAGTAAAGCCTGCTGAGAACCATTGGCGGTCAGAGTCTGGAACAGATACTGATGTTAAGCTATCTTGAGCACTGGTGTCATACATATAACCTGCACGTAGTGTCCAATCGTTATTTAGGTAATATGTACCACCGATAGCATAGTGCCAACCATCCTGCCATTCATAAGGTTTATTATAGTTTGAGCCTAGAGGAGACCCGCTAAGGTTATCAAACTCGATCTGATCAAAAGAACCCCAACCTATATACTGAATCGAATAGTGTACGGCAAACTTAGTGTCTTCAATTCTATGATAACCGGAGAACTCTAGTAAGTCAGGAAGCGGTAGAACAATTTTCTGTCCTTTATCATCTTCTGCTTCAAACTCTGGGCTGTAGTGATAAGCTAGTCCAAATCGGTTATTTTCATCGAGTTCAAAAACGGTGCCGATATTAAACCCTAAAGCAAAGCCATCAGCTTCATCAACGTTAATTAGGTCCATTCCACCGATTTGTGCGACATCGTTACTTGCCACTCGCTTCATAGTACCTTGACCATAGACAAGGTCTAAGCCTGCGCCAAAGCTCCATTGTTCATTTAGGCGGTATGAGCCCGCTAGGCCAAAGTTAAAGCTTTTAACATCAGTTAAACCACCATATTCTGAAGCAGAATAACTATCCGAAAACTCGGTTTTAGTACCGAAGTTTGTATAGGCGTTTATACCCCAAGCGAATTTATCATTTACTGGGACAATAAGATGAATATTAGGGGCGATGGAAGTGTCACCTGCGTCATCTACGTTTGCATCTTTAGGAGGAGAGATCCCTGGTAGCACTTGACAGGTTGTACCACAATACTTTGCATCCTTTACTTCAATCATTGAAGTAATACTTTCAAAACCAAGAGAAAGCTCAGTTTTGTCAAATAGAGCCATAGCAGCAGGGTTACGAGCCATTACTGAAGCGTTATCAGCAATAACTGCATCACCGGCGAATGCACGACCGATACCTGTTGCAGATTGTGCGTTAAGCTGGAAGCCAGCGGCGAGAGCTTGTTGTGATGCAAGTGAAACTGTCACTGCGACCAGTGTTTTTTTAAACAGACGCGTTTTATTCATTGTGCTTTTTTCCTTTTTAGTCGCCTCTTATGGGCGCTGTTTTTTGAGCATTTGCTCAGTTGGGGCTGATCCTAAGCTGAAGTATAGAATATAGAAATCCGACCATTGTCTAATTTGATGATAAAATTGCGTAAATGATGCTTATCAGGCGGTAAAATGCGGGAAAAGGCGTCTTTTTAGAGTGTTAACTCTAATTTTGTGCTAAAAAAAGAGCCCTGATGGGATATCAGAGCTCAATCAGTTAGATAGAAACTGGTTGGATAAGTTTTTTTATAGAATTGGCGATGTTCGCGACATTTTCACCCTTTTCGCCCACTATGACGATGCTTGCGTTACCGACGGGTTCAACTACGCCATCCATGCCCTGTTTTTGAAAATCTTCAACATGGCTTGAGGCGATATTAGTCATAAACAAGGTGACTTTGCCCTTTTCACCTTCAAACACCATATGCAAAGCATTAGCATCACCAAAACCACAATGGTTGAGATAGTAGACGTGATAAGGAAATTGCTCACTGAGTTGATGGGTAAATGGGGCCATCTTGGCATTAATTTGCGACGTATTCACTTGCTCATCTAAGTTCGCGATAAACGGTTTTTCAGCCATCACATGTTCAATTGCCGTATCAGCTAGGCTTGCTTGTGCGGGTGTGACTACCACATTGCCCCAATTGATTTGACCGACCAACAATCCAACGACGAAAGCAACCGATGCCGCCATTGCCATACTGCGTTTAACAAAGTTCGCTTTCACCACGTTATTCTGGTTGCGTGAGCTTTGGTTAAACAAAATTCGGTCAGCAAGATCTTCTGGCACATCAACATTCATCGCTTTTGCGATACGGCTGTCGAGATCCAATATATCTTCAGCGAACTTGCTGTTGCTTTCATTGGTACGCATCGCATCGAGAATGTCGCTGTCCCGCTCTTTTGGGTCAGACATAATACGACGACGGAATTCTAATTCATCCATTGTGCGCTCCTCTGTGTTTCTCTTCAGATTCCAACATCTCTTTGAGTTGGTTTCGAGCTCTAAACAACCGTGTCATCACGGTATTTTTGTTTAACTCTAAAATTTCACCGATTTCGTCACCGCTAAATCCGCCTACGACTTGCAAAAACAGTGGCTCACGGTATTCCACTTCGAGTTTCATGATTTGAGCGTGAATCCACTCTGATTGATGATGGGCATCATCGCTCACTTTGGCTTCATTGCTGTGATCGTCAATATCCACTAAATCGAATTGCTTGCGTTCAAATCGACGCGCATTTTCTCGACGTAATATGGTGATCAGCCAGCTTTTTGCCGCTTTGTCATCCTGTAAGCTATCTAGTGATTTCCATGCCCGTAAGCAGGTTTCTTGAACCAAATCTTCGGCAATGGTGGGATCTTTACACAGCCAATAGGCGTAGCGATAGAGATCTCGATGATACGCGCGCACTAGTGCTTCATATTTTCTTTGTCTGTCCATATCTAAATCGACCGGACGACTGGACTTTTTCTTTCCAAAAAAATCTAAGATGGCCACACATAGCCTCCCAAACTTGTTCCTGTTTTGGTGTAAACAGCCTGAAAATGTAAGAAAACCGTCATAAATAAGGGGTTTTGTGTTTCTGAAATCGATTACCTGAGTCGTTCGCTCAGAAATCGAAAGAAAAATTGATCTATTTCAAAAAACCTCACCACTCAGCGGTTATAGTACATCTTGTCATCTAGTTAGTGTTCGCACTAACAGTTGAGCAAGATGACACTTCCTTTTGAAGGCTGACTTTACTTTCTCCTAATCAGGAAACTGATTATTTTCAATTGGCGTGAGTTAATTGCTTTATACATTCCAACCACACAGATTTGTGTGGTTTTTTTTTGCCTGCGATTTATTTACATTACTTCCCTGAGCCGCGGTGATCACGCTTTTACTCGCGGATTCCCCACTTTAATACTCGCCTTAACTATAGTTTATTTTGTTGCTATCTCAATCTTATTATTCATCAACTTAGCGAATATTGCTTACGTTGAATCACGTTTAGTTAAACGTATGTTTGAATTAATTAACAAAGTGATTACAATAATTCTGGTCAGACCTCTTATATATTTAAGGAGAAACAATGGGCAAGCAGGAAGTGACTACTCGTTCCGGGGAGCGAGTTGCCATCGTAGCAGGGCTGCGAACGCCTTTTGCGAGGCAGAGTACCGAGTTTAGTCAAGTGCCCGCGGTGGACTTGGGGAAAATGGTGGTGAGTGAACTACTCACTCGCACGGATATTGATCCCAAACTGATTGAGCAAGTGGTGTTTGGACAGGTGGTGCAGATGCCAGAAGCGCCGAACATCGCGCGAGAAATCGTATTGGGCACAGGGATGCACATCCATACCGATGCTTATAGTGTTACGCGTGCTTGTGCTACCAGTTTTCAGGCGGCAGTGAATGTGGCAGAAAGCATTATGGCGGGTACGATTGATGTTGGTATTGCAGGCGGAGCCGATTCTTCTTCCGTGTTACCAATAGGTGTATCGAAAACCTTGGCTGCGAATTTACTGGCGTTAAGTAAAACTAAAACGATGACGCAAAAGCTCAAGATACTCAAGAATCTCTCCTTAAAGGATCTTATGCCTGTTCCTCCCGCGGTGGCTGAATATTCAACGGGTTTATCGATGGGGCAAACCGCTGAGCAAATGGCAAAAAGTCATGGCATTACTCGTGCAGAGCAAGATGCTTTGGCGCATCGTTCACATTCGTTGGCTTCTCAAGCATGGAGAGAAGGTAAGATTGCGGGTGAGGTGATGACGGCATTTCCTCAACCCTATAAAAAATGGTTGGCTGAAGATAACAATATTCGTCATGACTCTGCGCTAGAGAGTTACGCCAAATTGAGACCTGCGTTTGATCGCCAATATGGAAGCGTTACTGCGGCAAACAGTACTCCGCTGACTGATGGTGCAGCAGCCGTTATGTTAATGCGAGAAGGCAAAGCGAAAGAACTTGGCCTTGAAATTCTTGGTTATATTCGCTCCTATGCTTTTTCAGCGATCGGAGTTGAACAAGATATGTTGATGGGGCCTTCTTATGCTACCCCATTGGCACTAGACCGTGCGGGTCTGACGCTTAATGACTTAACTTTAATTGATATGCATGAAGCGTTTGCAGCACAAGCCCTATCTAATGTGAAGATGTTCGCCAGTGATAAGTTTGCCCAGCAAAAACTTGGGCGAAGCAAAGCCATTGGCGAGATTGATATGGACAAGTTTAATGTATTGGGTGGTTCGATTGCTTATGGGCACCCATTTGCCGCGACTGGTGCGCGGATGATGACGCAAACACTGCGCGAGTTGAAACGACGTGGCGGTGGTTTAGCGTTGAATACGGCTTGTGCCGCGGGCGGTTTGGGCGCAGCAATGATTTTGGAGGTTGAGTAATGACTAACGAGAAAGCATTCAATCTAACTCTTGATGAGCAGAACATTGCATGGCTCTGTATTGATGTGCCAAATGAAAAAATGAACACCTTACAAGCGGCATTTGCTGACGATATGCAGCAAGTGTTCGCTGAAATCGAGCAAAACAAAACATCAATTAAAGGTTTGATCCTGCATTCGGGTAAGCCGGATAATTTTGTTGCTGGTGCAGACGTACGCATGTTAGATGCCTGTCAGTCTAGTCAGGAAGCAGAAGCATTGGCGCGTAAAGGACAGGAGATGTTTCAACAACTGGCGGACTTGCCATTTCCGGTTGTCGCTGCCATTCACGGACCGTGCCTTGGTGGAGGTTTAGAGTTGGCACTCGCGTGCGATTATCGTGTGTGTAGTGATGACGATAAAACCCGAATCGGCTTGCCTGAAGTTCAACTGGGTTTGTTGCCAGGCTCTGGAGGTACTCAACGCCTGCCGCGCCTAATCGGTCTGTTACCGTCGCTTGATTTGATTCTAACCGGTAAACAACTTCGGGCGAAAAAAGCGAAGAAGCTAGGGGTTGTTGATGCTTGTGTTCCAAAAACTATTTTACTCGATGTGGCAAAGCAATTTCTAAACACGGGCAAAAAGGCCGCACACAAGTCGTCCACGAAAGAGAAGCTGATGTCGAGTACTGGACTAGGGCGGAAAGTTATATTCGAGCAAGCAGCCAAGAAAACAGAGCAGAAAACTCGAGGAAATTACCCTGCAACGACCGCCATTTTGGAAGTGATTCGCTTTGGGCTTGAAAAAGGTCTCAAGCAAGGTTTGGAACATGAGGCCAAACGCTTTGGTGAACTGGTGATGACACCTGAATCAAAAGCGTTGCGCTCGATATTCTTTGCCACTACGGAAATGAAAAAAGAGCATGGTGGTGAGACTGAGCCACTGCCGACCCATCGGGTTGGCGTTCTGGGTGGTGGTTTAATGGGAGCGGGCATTACGCATGTCTCCGTTGCCAAAGCAAAGTTACCAGTGCGGATCAAAGATGTTAGCAATGACGGCGTGCTCAACGCGTTGAACTACAATTTTAAATTGTTCGATAAACAGCGCAAACGTCGCATTTTAACTAAAGCGCAACTGCAAGCTAAGATGAGCCAAATTTCAGGAGGTACCGATTTCATTGCTTTTAATCACTTAGATGTGGTGATTGAGGCGGTGTTTGAAGATCTCGATCTTAAACAACAAATGGTCGCAGATATTGAGCAAAACACTCAACCCGCTACCATTTTTGCTACCAACACGTCTTCGCTGCCGATTGCTCAGATTGCTGAAAAGGCAACACGACCAGAAAACGTAGTCGGTTTGCACTATTTTAGTCCGGTTGAAAAAATGCCGTTAGTTGAAGTTATTCCTCACCAAGGCACATCCGAACAGACGATTTCGACCGTGGTGGAGCTGGCCCGTAAGCAAGGTAAAACCCCTATTGTGGTTAAAGATCAAGCGGGCTTCTACGTCAATCGCATTCTCGCACCTTATATGAATGAAGCGGCGCAGATACTGTTAACCGGAGAGCCAATCGAGCAGTTGGATAACGCATTGCTCAATGCTGGCTTCCCTGTAGGGCCGATAACTTTGCTTGATGAAGTTGGGGTCGATATTGGCGCGAAAATTATGCCAATTTTGGTCAAAGAGTTGGGGGAGCGTTTTCAAGGGCCTGATGTGTTCGATACGTTGCTCAATGATGGACGTAAAGGGCGCAAGAGTGGCAAAGGCTTTTATACCTACAAAGGCAAAGATAAAAAAGTGGATAAAACCGTGTATCAATTGCTTAATCTCAAGCCTGAGGCGAAGCTTGCTGATGCTGAAATTGCCATGCGTTGTATGCTACCGATGCTAAATGAGGCAGTGCGCTGTCTTGATGAAGGTATTATTCGTTCACCACGTGACGGTGATATTGGCGCTATTTTTGGTATTGGGTTCCCGCCGTTTTTAGGCGGACCATTCCGATATATGGACCAAATTGGTATCACCAAGTTGGTAGAAATTATGAATGAGCATGCGGCTAAGTATGGTGACCGATTTGCGCCTTGTGATGGTTTACTGACTAGAGCGAGTGTCGGTCAGTCATTCTATTAATGAGTATAAAGGAGGGCAAACAGCCCTCTTTTTTTGTATAGATTTTGTCGGATTTTATAGAGTGCCCAAAAAGTGTGAGTTTGCTAGCTAATGTTAGGTGTTGAGTTTGTGACCCTATAGAAATACTCATATTATGCGCTTTGTACTAGTTGGATAGGACAAGGAGTCTCATGAAAAACACATTCAATCATGCTTTACCCGATGCAAATGGCTACTTTGGCGAGTTTGGTGGCAGTTTTATTCCTCAAGAGCTGCAAAAGGTAATGGATGAAATCACTGCTGCCTATGATGAGTGTCGACAAGATCCACAGTTTCAAGCTGAGCTTGCACGTTTGTACAAACACTTTGTCGGACGTCCAAGCCCAATATTTCATGCGGAAAACTTATCGGCAAAATATGGCGTAGATATCTATTTAAAACGAGAGGATCTCAACCATACTGGCGCACATAAAATTAATCACTGCTTAGGTGAAGCGCTGCTTGCCAAGAAAATGGGCAAGAAAAAACTGATCGCTGAAACAGGGGCTGGACAACATGGTGTGGCATTGGCAACTGCAGCGGCATTAGTTGGGCTTGAGTGCGATATTTATATGGGGGAAGTGGACATTGCGAAGGAGCACCCCAATGTGGTGCGCATGCGTATCTTAGGCGCCAATGTTATCCCTGCGACCCATGGTCGTAAAACCCTTAAAGAAGCCGTGGATGCTGCGTTTGAGGCATACTTAAAAGACCCAATTACTCAATTGTATGCGATTGGCTCAGTAGTAGGTCCTCACCCATTCCCAATGATGGTGCGAGATTTTCAATCGATCATCGGCAATGAGGCTCGTGAGCAGTTTCAAGAAATGACAGGTAAGCTGCCGGATAATCTTGTCGCTTGTGTTGGTGGCGGATCGAATGCGATGGGGCTGTTTACTGCGTTTTTAGATGATGAGACTGTAGCAATTCATGGCGTTGAGCCAGCAGGACGCTCACTTGTTGAAGTGGGTGAACATGCTGCAACCTTGACTCTCGGCGAACCGGGCATCATGCATGGCTTTAAGTCCTACATGCTCAAAGATGAAGCCGGAGAACCTCAAGAGGTCTATTCGGTAGCCAGTGGTTTGGATTATCCCTCTGTGGGGCCGCAACACAGTTATCTGAAAGACCTTGGTCGCGTGCAATACGGGACAGCGGATGACAAAGAATCCATCGATGCCTTCTTTGAGTTATCCCGCCTTGAAGGGATTATTCCTGCTATTGAGTCCTCACACGCGGTCGCTTATGCGCTGAAACTTGCTAAACAGGGCGTGAAAGGTTCTATCTTGCTTAACTTGTCAGGTCGCGGCGATAAAGATATCGACTTTGTGGTTGAGAACTACGGTAAGCAATATGGCATTGAGTCGCTAATCTAATCGACATCGTTCGAAAGGATAAAGGTTACTTGGATACAAAACTAAGCTGGCGTAGTGCCAGCTTTTTTTATCACCATATATTATGAATTTGTTATTATATTTAGGTAACTAGATAAATAAAAACAAACAGTAAAGTTAGTAAGGAATGGTTATGGATGCTTTAGATTTACTTCTTAATCGTCGTTCGATTGGCCGCTTATCAGAGCCAGCCCCAGAGGGTAAGGTATTAGAAAACATCATTCGCGCGGGGCTGCGGGCACCAGACCACGGTGGTTTGACCCCATGGCGTTTTGTTGTTGCGCAAGGCTCGGGGTTGCAAAAGTTGTCGGATATTTTGCTTGAGGCAGCTAAGGCTGAGGATAGTGACCAAACGGTGCTTGAAAAAGTGACCAATGCTCCATTTCGAGCTCCGATGGTGATTACTGTGATTGCTAAAGTTAAACCTCACGACAAAGTGCCAGCATTTGAGCAGTACTTGTCTGCAGGATGTGCGGCTCATGCCATGCAAATGGCGGCGGTTGCGCAAGGTTTCCAAGGCTTTTGGCGCTCTGGCAAGTGGATGTTTCATCAAAAAGTACATCAAGCCTTCGGTTTAGAAGGTGAAGATCAGATAGTAGGATTTCTCTATTTAGGTACGCCGGGCTGCACACCAATGAAAGTGCCTGAGCGGGATTTAAGTAAGTTTGTCGAGTTTCTTTAGAGAAGGGCACGCTATCGCTACTATAGAGCCTAAAAGGCTGAAGTTGTGATTCCATAGAGCGCGAGTAGGGAATCTCGCTGTTTCTAAACAGCTTCGGTGTAAACAGAGATCCCCAACTCGTTCGTCCCTCACTCTTGAGGATGACGATCGTTAGCCTGTTCCTCGTTTTTGAGGATGACGAGGTTAAGTGATGTGTTTTATGTAGAGCGTATAACTTTGAAGTTGTCATTCCATAGAGCGCGATAGCGCGAGTAGGGAATCTCGCTGTTTCTATACTGCTTCGGTGTAAACAGAGATCCCCAACTTGTTCGTCCCTCACTCTTGAGGATGACGATAGATAGTACGTTCCTTGCTATAGAGGATGACAATCGTTAGCGAGGAGATCGATCTTTGCATCTAAAGATGACAATCCTCAGTGAGTTTTTGGTCGTTAATCAGTGCCCAAAAGAAAAAAGCTTGGCTGAGCCAAGCTTTTTGAAATTAGTGAATGTTATAAGCAATCACAAAGTCGATAAACAGGCGTACCTTCTCAGGCAAGTGATCTTTGTGGTTGTATAGCATGTAAATATCACGTGGGTTAGCACTCCAGTCGCGTAGGACTTGCACTAAGCTGCCATCTTCGATGTACTCGCGGATCATCACGTCAGGCATTAGAGTGATACCTAAACCTTCCGAGCAGGAGCTGCGAACCACATTGAGTGCACTTGCTTGGAAGCGGCCTTTATCGTTGTTAATCACCACCTCACCACTCTCATTGATCAATTGCCACTTAAGAAGTGGATGACCTTTCAGTAGCTGATGATTGTGTAGCTCTTCTGCGTGAACAGGAGCTGGGTGGTGGCTTAGGTATTCAGGACTTGCTACTAGAATATCTTTTACTGAACTAATCTTACGAGCGATTAGACTTGAATCGCGTTGCGGTCCAACTCGGAAAATAACATCCCATTCAGTGGGATCAAGTTGGTCAGCGTGATTGCTGGTGGTAAGCTCGATACTAATATCAGGGAACTGATGCATAAACTCGTTAAACATCGGCATCATCATGCGCTTGGTTAAGTTCGAAGGAGACGAAATGCGAATCTTACCCGCGGCACCACGACATTCATCTGAAATCTCTTCAGTCACATTTGATAAGCGTTGAAGCAATGGCGAGCATTCGTTGAAAAAACGTTCTCCGGCTTCGGTAAGTGATAACTTACGCGCGTGACGATTTAGCAGACGCAGGTTCAATGAATCTTCCAGAGCTTGAATACGTCGCGTAATCGTTGCAACAGGAATCATGGTTTTGCGTGACGTTGCAGTATAGCTCCCATTTTCGACAACCAAGCGAAAGAGGTTTAAGTCATCTAATTTCATCATTCGGACACATTATTTTACGAATTGCGTTAATTTATATTGATCATCTCTGTCAAAGATTGAGACACATCAACAAGTCATGAGATCTTATGTTATTTTGATTACATCAAGTATGCAACCAATCAGAAGATCGGCTAATTTGTATAATTAAGGGTTCACGACTACTTTAAGAGAAGCTTTTTATAGTTTTATAAATATAATTATTCAACACCCAATGGGGATGTGAGGCGGTACCATGCATAAGATATCAGAAGCGCAAATTTTGCCATCAAGCGATATTTCTGCGCAAAAAAGACGCATTATGCTGGTGGACGACGATCCTATTTTCCGCCACATTACGACGGCATACCTTGAGACACAAGGCTTTGAAGTTCTTGAAGCTGAAGATGGTCTTGCGGGTTTAAGACAATTGCGCCAGTTTGAACCCGATTTAGTATTGTGTGATCTGTCGATGCCAGTTTTAAACGGTGTTGAGTTCGTCGAAGAGGTTAGTGTCGCTTATCCTTCCCTACCAATGATTGTTGTTTCGGCAACCGAGAGCATTTCTGATGTTGCCAAAGTCATGAAATGCGGCATCAAAGACTTTCTCACAAAACCCATCTCCAACCCCGACAATCTAACCAATGCGATTGAAAATACATTGGAAGATGCCGATAACCATCTGATTGATCAACGTGATTTTTCCTCCCAGTGGTTTCGTGTCGACGGTGCTGAAATGCCAGAAGAGCAAGAGTTGCACTGGCATTTAGATTATCTGCAAAAACATCCAATCGCAGCCAAGGACTTTTTGTTGGCGCTGTTACCCGATAAAGACACATCACAAGGTTCTTGGAAATGTACTTACCGCCTGTTGCAGTCCACCGAAGTGATGCCGCTAGTGTTTGATTACGCTTGGGTAATGAATGGCCAGTTTATTTTCTACTTAGTGGACTCGGACAACGAGAGTGACCAGGGTGCCGCGACAACTTTATTAGTTCGCGCGCTGTTTCATGATTATGTTCGTGGTTTGAGATCACAAAACGCGGATTTAAAAGATCTAATAGATATTCTTGAGAAGGGTATTGATTGCACTGATTGCGCTGCGCCGATTAAGGCGGTATTTGGTATCGCTAACTTGGCTGATGGCAGCGTGAGTATTTTGCCCGCAGGTTTAGATGTTAGTCTCTCAAGTCAAAAAGAGGGTGTGACTCAAATCAGCGCACAAAGATGTTTAGGCAATAAGTGCTTGTACAACCCAATGCTAGCGGACGTTACCATAGGACAGCGTTGCTCTGTTAGTTCAAGTCGTTTGGGTACCAGCAGTTTTGCATTGGATATCGTTGACTTGGCAAAGTAGCGCTATCCACTTAGGGTTAACTGCTAGGGCTCACCGGTATTTTTGAATAACCCTATTTCTCCTCTGTGTTTGTCTCGTCCATATTAGGCTATAGTGCCAAGCTCAACAAAAAGATAACAAATCACCAACAAATTAGTTTCGATTTGAATCTTTTATCTTTTCCTTAATAGATTTGAGATTGAGCAATGGCAGACAAAGATTTTAAAGAGCCCTATAATATCTTCTACTTCCTCGGGTTTATCGCGGTACTACTGATCCCGACCTTACCAGCAACGTTAACATGGCTTCGTGTTTTAAACGGTTATGCTGGGTTTTGATTGAAATGGAGCTGAGCCATCGTTATTCGTCGTTTGTTGTATAACTTGATAGGTGGTCTCAGCCTATGCCTTGGCATTATTGGTATTTTCCTCCCTGTTCTACCTACCACTCCGTTTGTGTTACTCGCTAGCGCCTGTTTTATGCGTAGCAGTCCGCGTTTTCATCGCTGGTTGAGTGAACACCCAACGTTTGGACCTATCATTTCAAACTGGCATCAACATCGAGCCGTGTCGAAAAAAGTCAAACTGCGTGGCGCATTGGTCATGGTCGCGAGCTTTTGCTTCTCTATCTATATTGTGCCTCATGATTGGTTAAAGATTATGCTGCTCGTCATGCTGTTGGCATTACTTAGCTGGTTTATTCGTTTGCCTGTGATAGAGCACCTTGCTGACCAAGAAGAAAATCACTAAGATTGGCGAGAAGTGTGCCCACGATTTATAGTGGGCGTTTGTTTTTTCACCTTTAGCTTTTTAAGCTTTAATTAGGTGAAAACGAATTTATTCGCAAGTCGTGAGCAAGAGTGATTACGACTGCGTAGCCAATCTTAAGAACAGAGTTATGACGACTGAAACAATCTCATTGATTAAAGCGAGCATCAAAAGCATTGCTGATTACCCAAAACCAGGCATCCTTTTCCGCGATGTCACCAGCCTACTAGAAGATGCACAAGCGTACCAAGCAACGATCCAACTTCTTGTAGACAAGTACAAAGAGATGGGCTTTACCAAGGTTGTTGGTACCGAGGCTCGTGGCTTCCTATTTGGTGCACCACTTGCTCTTGAGCTAGGCGTAGGCTTTGTTCCTGTGCGTAAGCCGGGCAAACTGCCACGTGAAACCGTAGCGCAAACTTACGATCTTGAGTACGGTACTGACACCCTAGAAATCCATGTTGATGCAATCAATGAAGGCGACAAAGTGCTAGTTGTTGATGATCTACTAGCAACGGGTGGCACGATTGAAGCAACAACCAAACTTATCCGCCAACTAGGTGGTGAAGTAGAGCACGCAGCATTTGTTATCAACCTACCTGAAATTGGTGGTGACAAGCGCCTAGAAAAACTAGGTCTGAATGTTTACAGCATCTGCGAGTTCGACGGTCACTAATCGGAATAGTTCATGAGTTATCTTGCCTTAGCGCGAAAATGGCGACCAACCAGATTTAATGAAGTGGTTGGTCAAACCCACGTATTAACTGCTTTAGAGAATGCTTTAGCGCAGAATCGCTTGCACCATGCTTACCTTTTTAGTGGCACGCGTGGGGTAGGTAAAACTTCCATTGGTCGTTTGTTTGCCAAAGGTCTGAACTGTGAAACAGGGATCACCGCGACGCCTTGTGGCCAATGTGATACCTGCCGTGAGATTGATGAAGGTCGTTTTGTTGACTTGTTAGAAATCGATGCGGCGTCGCGTACCAAAGTCGAAGATACTCGTGAACTGCTGGATAATGTGCAGTACAAGCCTGCACGTGGTCGCTTTAAAGTCTACTTAATCGATGAAGTGCACATGCTCTCTCGCCATAGTTTCAACGCATTGTTGAAAACATTGGAAGAGCCACCAGAGTATGTGAAGTTCTTACTTGCGACGACAGATCCACAAAAGCTGCCCGTGACCATTTTGTCGCGTTGTTTGCAGTTCCACCTCAAGCCAATCAGTGTTGATGATATTCATCAGCAACTTGAACATATATTGAGTCATGAAAGTGTCGGTTTTGAGCAACGTGCGTTGGGTATGATTGCCCATGCTGCTGATGGCAGTATGCGCGATGCGTTGAGCTTAACTGACCAAGCGATAGCACTGGGTAATGGTCAGGTGCAAACTGAGTTAGTCAGCCACATGTTGGGGACTCTCGATACTGACCAAGCATTACACCTGCTTGAAGCTATCGCCTCCAAGCAGGCGCAGACAGCGATGGATGCGATTTTACGCTTGGCGCAAAATGGGGTGGAGTGGGATGGCTTGCTTAATCAATTAGCCACTCAGCTTCATCGCATTGCAATGTATCAAGCACTGCCATCGACACTGGACAAAGCTCAGCCGGATGCAGAAAAAGTGGAACTATTAAGTCGTTCGCTTTCTGCGGAAGATGTGCAGCTATACTACCAAATTGCTTTAAAAGGGCGCCAAGACTTACCGCTTGCTCCTTCGCAACGTGTTGGTTTAGAAATGGTCGTGCTACGCATGATGGCATTTCGTCCTGCAGCGGCGAGCGCGAATGTGATTTCAACTCAAGTGGCGCAACCTCAGCCTGTGGTTAACGCACCAGTTGAACCGCCTGTTCAACCAACGGCGAATAGTGCTCCTCAAGCTGCGGCTCCGGTTCGACCTTCGACGCCGCAACAAGTCGCGCCTCAACCTACATCGCAGCCAGCCTCACGACCAATGGCACCAGAGTATGACTTGGCTCCGCCGCCGGATGATTACTATGAAGAGTATGATTCAGGGCCTGTGCAAGGCGCTATGAGTAATGCAAATACTCAGATGCAACCGACACAACAACCAGCACCATCGGCGCGTCCGACTATGGCTGGTTTGCGTCATCAGTTGCGCTCACAACGTGGGCAAGTTCAAAGTGATGGTCATTCGCCAAAAAAGGCTAACGCGACATCTGTAGCGAAAAAAGAGTCAGTTCTTGACCGTGTTGCTCAAAAACACGCTGGCTCAACACAGGTGTCGCCATACAAGCATGGTTTGCTCCCAGTGCCACAACAGCACGAGGAAAAAGATGACGCGTACCGTTGGAAACCGACATTACCTCAAACCAAGCAAGAGAAAAAAGAGCTTACGCCTACTCAAATTAAGCAAGCGTTAGAGCACGAAAAGACACCTGAAATGGCGAAAAAGCTCGCAGATGAGTCGATCAAACAAGACCAGTGGGCAGAGCTTATTACGCGTTTAGATACGGCAAAGATGGTTGAGCAACTTGCGCTGAACTCATTTTATGAGAAAAACGGTTCAACGATTTCTTTAACGCTAAGGGCTCAGCAAGCGCACTTAAACACTGACCGCGCTCAAGCTGAACTTTTGGCCGCGTTAAATGCTGCTCTTGGAGAAGAGTGCCACTTAAGTGTGGAAGTTGGTGATAAAGGTCAAACACCTTTAGAGCTACGTGAAGCGCTATATCAAGGCAAATTACAACAAGCATTTGACAGTTTAGAACAAGATCCTCATGTACAATTTATAGAGCGACGCTTTGCGGCAGAGCTTGATAAAGATAGCGTGAGACCAGTTTAGGGTTGAAAGCAGTGCTTTTGACCCCATCTAGTATAAAACCACAAGCATTTAGCACGACCCTTTAGTAGCGGTTGTTGTTAAACATAACCAGAGAGATAAACATGTTTGGTAAAGGCGGTATGGGCAACCTGATGAAGCAAGCCCAGCAAATGCAAGATCGTATGCAAAAGCTTCAAGAAGAAATCGCAAATATGGAAGTAACAGGCGAGTCTGGTGCTGGCCTAGTTAAAGTGACTATCACTGGTAGCCATAGCGTGCGTCGTGTTGACATTGACGAGAGTCTGATGGAAGACGACAAAGAGATGCTTGAAGATCTTATCGCTGCGGCATTTAACGATGCAGCACGTCGCGTAGAAGAAACGCAAAAAGAAAAAATGGCGCAAGTGACTGGCGGTATGCAACTACCACCAGGCATGAAAATGCCATTCTAATCACTGAAGGTTAGTAAATGCGCACCAGTCATATGCTGGAGCAATTGATGGAGGCCTTACGTTGTCTACCTGGGGTTGGTCCCAAGTCGGCGCAGCGTATGGCCTTTCATTTGTTACAGCGAGATAGAAAAGGCGGCCTGCAATTGGCTGATGCTCTTAGCCAAGCAATGACAGAAATTGGTCACTGTAGTGAGTGCCGTACCTTTACCGAAGAAGATACTTGTCATATCTGCACCAACGCTAAGCGCCAAGAAAACGGTCAGCTTTGTGTGGTTGAGAGCCCTGCCGATATTGCAGCGGTAGAGGCGACAGGTCAGTTTTCTGGTCGATACTTTGTTCTGATGGGACATCTATCTCCCCTTGATGGTATCGGGCCGAGTGATATTGGCTTGGACGTACTGGATTACCGATTACGTCATGGCGATATACAAGAAGTTATTCTGGCCACTAATCCGACCGTAGAAGGCGAAGCGACAGCGCATTACATTGCTGAGCTTTGTCGTGAGCATCAAGTTGACGCAAGTCGTATTGCTCACGGTGTGCCAGTTGGCGGAGAGCTTGAGTTAGTCGATGGAACCACCTTGTCCCATTCGCTTCTAGGACGCCACAAGCTTTAAAAAACCGCCTTCGGGCGGTTTTTTTGTAGAACGGATGTAGGATAGGGAGTCTGTTTTTTTCTACGTCGCACTGAGTGCGAGATCCCCGACTCGGCTGCGCCTCTCGAGGATGACCAAGGGCAGGAGAGCGCGATTGTTAATGGCGGCATTACTCAATACTTGCCATCCCATATGGCGCAATCACTAACTACTTGTCATTCCATACAGCGCGATAGCGCGTGATAGGGAATCTTGTTTTTCTCAACGCCAATACTCAGTGCGAGATCCCCGACTCGGCTACGCCTCTCGAGGATGACTACGGGGAGGGAGCGCGCTCATTCCTCTTTCCCTGCGATCATTTTGTAAGCAAGCGCTCCTAATGCTGCCCCAATGATCGGCGCGATCCAAAACAGCCATAACTGACTTATCGCCCAATCACCAACAAATACGGCGACGCCAGTACTGCGCGCTGGGTTAACTGAAGTATTGGTCACAGGTATCGAAATCAAGTGAATCAGCGTTAAGCACAAACCAATCGCAAGCGGAGCAAAGCCTTGTGGAGCTCTAGAATCGGTTGCCCCCATAATCACCAGTAAGAACATCATGGTCATGACGATCTCACACACTAGGGCGGCAATCAGAGAGTACTGTCCGGGAGAATGTTCACCATAGCCGTTTGAGGCAAAACCAGAGCTGACCACATCAAAGCCCATCTGTCCGCTGGCAATAACATACAACACTCCGCCAGCAATAATGCCGCCCAATACTTGAGCAATGATATAAGGCAGCACTTCTTTGCTCTCAAAGCGCCCTCCAACCCATAAACCTATGGTGACTGCTGGGTTTAAGTGGCAGCCAGAAATATGCCCAATAGCGTAAGCCATTGTGACGACAGTGAGGCCAAATGCCAGTGATACGCCGAGTAGGCCAATCCCAACATCAGGAAAGCCAGCGGCCAAAACGGCGCTACCACAACCACCTAGCACCAACCAAAAAGTACCAAAAGTTTCAGCAAGAAGTTTGTTCATCGTGACGTGATCCTCTGTAACTGTGTCTGCTGAACATAGTTAACGATCAGCAAAAGTGCCTAATTTCTTGAGAAAATAGTGGTTAATCTACGAGGTGTTATGCGGAACTAGGCTAAAAAATCGTATTTAGTTGAGTTTTTTCAATCAATAAAATTTGAGAAAAAGGCAAAAATTCAACTGTAAAAGCAAATATGTGATCTATTCCGGTTGTTTTTATCATATTTTGTTGAGAATATAGCGCCATCATAAGTTGTTGCTCACAATGACTTGTTATAAAAATAAAATATATATGAGGAATATCATGAAAAAAGTGATCAGCGCAGAGCAAGCTCCAGCAGCGATTGGCCCATACTCACACGGTACATCTTACGGTGAAATGATCTTCACTTCTGGCCAGCTTCCTGTTGATGGCGCGACTGGTAAAGTTGTTGAAGGTGGTATCACTGAGCAGAGCGTTCAATCACTAACTAACCTTAAGCACGTTCTTGAAGCTGGCGGTGGTAGCATCGATACAGTTCTAAAAACAACTTGCTACCTAGCAAACATTTCTGACTTCGCTGAGTTCAACAAAGTTTACGCAGATTTCTTTAAAACTGATTGCCCAGCACGTAGCTGTTTCGCAGTTAAAGATCTGCCTCTAGGCGTTCTTATCGAAGTTGAAGCGATTGCTCACAAACTATAGTTTCAACACTTATCGCTGGAGATGAATTAGTTTTCCATTAGAAGTGTTATCGTACAGCAATTGAATGATTCCCTCGTACATAGATACGCGCTATGTAACCGCTGGCTCACTTTCAAGGATTGAAGGTAACCAGCACTTGCTGTAACTTCTGGTGATAAAGTTATATTAATCAAAATCTTGGCATTATTGTCATGGTTCATTAAGCGAAAAGTAATAGACTATGGTGAGCTTGGGCTTGATTACATACTCAAAAGCAATCTGCTGAAGTATGTTTTCAAGCCCTTCTTAATCGTCGCATAAGCTAAGGTAAGTACATTGGAAATAAAGAAACTGACCAAAAGTGATCTTGATATCCTTCACTCGATGAAGAATGTGGTTGATGGTATTGCTCGCATGTATGGCGAATATACCGAAGTCGTGCTCCACAGCTTAGATGCCGAATCTCCGGCAATCATAAAAATCGCGAACGGCCATGTTACGGAGCGAGGAGAAGGGGCTCCAATTACCAACTTAGCTTTGATGAAATTAAAAGAGGGCAAGGATGTATCTGACTCGTATTTGACGAAAACCTCATGCGGGAAGACTTTGCACTCAATCACAACCATCGTTAGAAACCCAAAGAATAAGCCAATCGGTTTGTTGTGTATTAACGTTGATATGGATGCACCGATTCAGTCATTCTTAAAGACGTTATTGCCGCCTCGCAATGAAAGCGAGTTAGAAGTGGCATCGCCGGAGACATTTGCTCGAAACATTGATGAGACAATCGAAAGTACCATCAACTCAGTGCAGTCTGAGGTTTGGCAAAATGAAGCGATTGCACCGTCTAAGCGAAATCGCGAGGTCGTAACACGCTTACATGGATTGGGTATATTTAAAATTAAAGATGCGGTATTGATGGTTGCGAACCAATTAGGTATTTCGCGAGATACGATTTACCTCTACCTACGAGAATTGGGTAACAATTGATAGTCATCAACTTGATGCTATCGTTTTAAATCAGCTCCATTGGAACTGATAAAATAAGCACAAACGGTCGCCCTTAGTGGCGACTTTTTGTGTTTATAGCATCTAAAATTTTGTGGCCAGTTATTGAGGTCTAAGCCAAACAGGCTTAGACCAGTTTTAAAGCGCATTAATCGCGTTTTAGGTAGTGACGATAAGACATGGTGCCAGGTTTAGATGTGATTTTGGTGTACTCGAAGATGCGTCCATCTTTTAAAATACCAGTAGAAAGAATGCAGATCAGTGGCTTACTGGCTTCAACTTTTAGCGTATCGCACATATGTTGATCGGGGATAATCGCTTCAAAGTCTTGATACGCTCCGTCAATCTCAAACCCTAGCTCTTGCTCCAAATAGCGATACTTGGAATCTTCCAGCGACATCACATTCATTTTTGGATACATTGACACTGGCATATAGGAGTCTTCATACACAGAAGGCACACCATTGACTAGCTTGAATCGACGAATGAAATAGACTTTTTCATCCATACCAATCTTTAAGATCTCTGCCAGTTCTTCATCTGGATCAATTAACGAAAATTCACAGATTTTGTACTCCAGCTTTGTTGCTGGATCATCTACATACTCTTTCGTACTTTTTAGCGTCAGCATTGAGCTAACCATTGTTTTACCAATGATGGTTGTCCCTGCTCCTTGGCGCTTTTCAACCATGCCAAGTGCGACTAACTCATCAATCGCTTTGCGAACCGTGATTCGGCTGACAGAGTAATGTGCAATTAACTCTTTTTCGGTCGGCAGTGTTTCACCAATCGAGAACTCTTCTGAATCAATGCGGGTACGTAAGTCCTGCATTACCTTCTTATACAGCATATGCCACCTCTCTTAAGGTAACCAATTTAGCATATTATAATGGTACAAATCAATGACCTTTGATCGCGCTCACAGTTCCAAATGGAGGTGAATCTAAGAAAATGCGATTAATTGTTATTCATTGGTACTAAATATTGAGCGAAATCTCAAAATACATCTCTTATTTGTTATTGATCACGTTTAACATATCTTATATTTGTCATATCAATTTTCGAGGAGTAAGTTAAATATTGTCGAAAGACGGAACACGCTGAAAAAGATATATAACAAATTAAGGACCCTGCCCATGTTGAGTGCGATACAACGATTAGGCGGAGCAATGTTTACCCCAGTCTTGCTGTTCCCGTTTGTAGGGATACTAGTCGGATTAACCATTGTTCTTAAAAACCCAGTTTTTGTTGGTGATCTTGCTGATAAAAACGGTCTGTATTATCAAGTGTTACAAGTCATAGAAGAGGGTGGCTGGACCATCTTCCGCAATATGGCACTTTTATTCGCGGTTGGTTTGCCAATCGGACTGGCTAAAACAGCCCATGCTCGCGCAGTTATGGTGGTCATGGTTTCTTACTTAACCTTTAACTACTTCGTTGGCGCGATGGGTGGATTCTGGGGTGACTTCTTTGGTGTGGATTTCACTCAAGCAATTGGCGGAACTTCAGGCTTAACTGAAATAGCAGGTATTAAAACCATCGATACCGGTATTTTTGGCGCCATCATTATCTCTGGTCTAGTCACTTGGATTCACAACCGTACGTTTGAAAAACAGCTACCTGCATACCTAGGTATTTTCCAAGGTGCGTCATTTGTAGCAATGATCTCATTTTTTGCCATGCTGCCAGCGGCTTGGTTAACCCTTTACGTATGGCCTTCAATTCAACACGGTATTCTAGGTCTACAAACTTTCATGGTTGAGTCTGGTTCATTTGGCGTGTGGCTGTACACATTCTTAGAACGAATCTTGATCCCAACAGGTCTTCATCACTTTGTGTATGCACCGTTCGTATACGGCAATATTGCAACACCAAACGGCATTGCTGTGGATTGGTTTACTAACTTAGAGATGTTCACTCAATCAAGCCAAGCGATGGTGGATCTTTTCCCTGCTGGTGGCTTTGCGCTCCACGGTAACTCAAAAATCTTTGGCTGTACGGGTATTGCATTGGCGATGTACCACACAGCGAAACCGGAAAACCGTAAGAAAGTTGCTGCATTACTTATTCCCGCAACACTCACTGCAGTGCTTGTGGGTATCACCGAGCCGCTAGAGTTTACCTTCCTGTTTATCGCGCCATGGCTATTTGCGATTCACGCTCTATTGGCTGGCACTATGGCTATGGTGATGTACAGCTTTGGTGTGGTAGGCAACATGGGTGGTGGTCTCATTGAGTTTGCGACCGGTAACTGGATTCCTCTACTTGGTAACCATACCAGCATGGTCATCACTCAAATCGCGATTGGTCTGTGCTTCACCGTGATTTACTACTTCGTCTTTAAGTATCTTATCGTCAAATTTAATGTGCCGATTGCGGGGCGTGGCGAAGCTGAACTTAAACTTCACACTAAAGATGACTTTAACAAAAAACACGGCATCACTGGTAAAGGCGCACAAGGTGCAAGCCCACTTCAAGTCCAAGCGGTAGAGACCATTCACGGTTTAGGTGGCGTCGAGAACATCGCGGACTTAAGTAACTGTGCGACTCGCTTACGCGTCACAGTCAAAGATCCAGCGAAAGTGGAATCAGCAGAATACTTTATGAGCACAGGTGCGGTGAACTTGGTTAAAAACGGTAATGCAGTGCAAGTCATCATCGGATTGAGCGTTCCACAGTTACGTGAGGAATGCGAAAAGATAGTCAGTGTTTACAAAGCAGAACAAAAAGTGGATGAGCTAACACCAAGTCCGGCTAGTTAATCAAAAAACAAAAACGAACAAATCAAAATTTAATCAAATATCGAATGGGCGGCTTATGCGCCGCCCGAAATAAGAGAGGCATAGTATGAAAAAAGAATTCTCAGTTGTTATTGCAGGCGGCGGTTCAACATTTACTCCAGGCATCGTAATGATGTTGCTAGAAAACCAAGATCGTTTTCCAATCCGCAAACTGAAATTCTACGATAACTTCGCGGCACGTCAGGAGACAGTCGCAGAAGCATGTAAGATTTTACTGCAAGAACGTGCTCCACACATCGAGTTCTCTTACACTACAGATCCTGAAGAAGCGTTTACTGATATTGATTTCTGTATGGCGCACATTCGTGCTGGTTTGTACGCAATGCGTGAACAAGATGAGAAGATCCCACTACGTCACGGTTGTGTAGGACAAGAAACTTGTGGTGCGGGCGGTATGGCTTACGGTCTACGTTCTATCCCAGCGGTAATCGAAATGATCGATTACATGGAAAAATACTCGCCAAACGCTTGGATGTTGAACTACTCAAACCCAGCGGCGATCGTAGCAGAAGCTTGCCGTGTGATGCGTCCAAATTCAAAAGTACTCAATATTTGTGATATGCCAATTGGTATCGAAACGCGCATCGCAGAAATTTTGGGTTACCAAGATCGTAAACAGTTCGACATCATGTACTACGGTCTAAACCACTTTGGTTGGTGGAAAGAGTTCAAAGATGCAAAAACTGGTGAAGATCTAATGCCACGCATCAAAGAATACATCCAAGAGTTTGGCTACTTGCCACCAAGTGCGATGAATGGTTCACAGCACACCGATGAATCTTGGAAGGAAACCTTTATCAAAGTTCGTGATGTTTACGCACTTGATCCAGAAACGATTCCAAACACCTACCTAAAATACTACATGTACCCAGATTACGTAGTAGAGCACTCAAACAAAGAGTTCACTCGTGCTAACGAAGTAATGGAAGGTCGTGAAAAAGAAGTCTTCACTGAGTGTCGTCGTATTATTGCAGCGGGTACCGCCGTTGATACAACGATCGAAGTTGAAGAACATGCGTCTTACATCGTTGACCTTGCTACAGCAATCGCGTTCAACACGAAAGAGCGTATGCTACTGATTGTCCCTAACAATGGTGCAATCAGTAACTTTGACCCAACTGCGATGGTTGAGATCCCATGTATTGTGGACAACACAGGTGCGAAACCACTACAAATTGGTGAAATTCCTGAGTTCCAAAAAGGGATGATGAGCCAACAAGTTTCAGTAGAAAAACTGGTTGTACAAGCTCACGTTGAAGGCTCTAAACAACGCCTATGGCAAGCATTGACATTGTCAGCAACGATTCCGAGTGCGACAGTCGCGAAAGCGATTTTAGATGACCTACTTGAAGCAAATAAAGAGTTCTGGGTTGAAATGAAATAGAGCGTAACGTCTGATCAATGCCCTGCCGATGCGGGGCATTTTTTGTAGGTACAACGTAATGATTGATTTCACTGTTCTGGGCTATGTTGCCGCGTTCTGCACCACATGTTCTTTTGTGCCGCAAGTGTTTCATATATTGAAGACTGGTGACACTAAGTCAATTTCTTTGGCAATGTATAGTTGCTTTGTTTTTGGCGTGTTTCTGTGGTTGGTTTACGGTATCGCGATGCAAGATTGGCCGATTATCGTGGCTAATGCGATTACTCTAATGCTGGCGAGTATGATTCTACTACTCAAAGTTCGTGATGTTGCTCGCGCCAAAAAAGCGCCCCCTTTAAGTGTCTAGTCAGCACTTACTTTCCCCCCAAGTTAGCCAGATTATTATCTGGCTTTTTTACCTTTCAAACTAAGTTAAAGTACCAGATTACTACATCAAACCACGTGAAAATAGATGGCTATTTCACGTCGCCGTTTCCTTAAACTCGAACCAATGATAAGGCTCTGAACCCTACATCTTGAAGTCACTTGAGTATAACGTGTGTGAGTTAACGTTCACAAAGGGAAGGCGCGATGAGAAGCGAGAGGACTAAGCTGGGCTTTATTGTCGCTGGGGCAATGAACATTGGGGGCGTACTGGCGTTTTCTTAAGGCTTAACAACTGAGGTGATTAACTAATTTGCCCCCATAGTGATGTCTAATTTTGGTTTACTCATGATTATGGTGTGGGGACTCGCCTACTTAGGCACCGCTTTTATTCAGGCGAATGTGTCTTGGTTGGCCGCCGCGTTTGCCATAGAGAAGTTTGTGTATGTGATCGCTTGGTTAATGTGGATTGGTCATCACAGTCTTGCCGATGTTTATCATCAAGACCTTTTGGCTGGGCTTTTTTATACCATTTATGGCGCGAATGACTTTGTGTTTATGCTGTTTTTTCTCTGGGTATTTATGAGTCAACGTAGAAGCAAGTTAGCTGATAGCTGAGGATTATTGACTCAGGAAAAATAGAAAAGGGAAGCTTTGCTTCCCTTTGTTGTCGATAGAAAATGGCGACAGACTTACGCCATAACTTGTAAGTGGTCGTTCACTTCTTGTCTTACTGAAGCCACGTGGCTACCAAAAATAATTTGAATATTAGTGCCTTTCAGCACTACCCCCATAGGGTTCGACTCGCGAATGATCGCTTCGTTAACGAGTTCAGGATCTCGAACTTCAACGCGAAGGCGAGTGTAGCAGTTTTGCACATCGACAATATTATCTTTGCCACCAAGGCCTTTAATGATAGCCGCTGAATTGTATTGACCCGCAGCCGCATCAATCGCTTGACCTTGCTGTTTTGCTTTGTAATCCGATTTGCTGTGTAGCTTCATTTCAGCTTCGCCACGGCCTAAAGTTTTTAGATTGAGCTTAGTAATTAGCGCACGGAATACCATATAGTAGACCGCGAGTTGCACCAGACCCATTAAGATGTAAAAAGGCCAATCGGTTTTTTCCGTGCCTAGTGGTACGTTGTAAACAATAAAGTCAATTAATCCGCCTTTACCAACCGCGACAATATCGAATATCGCCAGCAGAGACATAAACAGGCCAGTCAGAATCGCATGTACCACAAACAGAATAGGGGCTACAAATAGGAACGAGAACTCAATTGGCTCTGTCACACCGACTAAGATAGACGATGCAATGGCAGGGAAGACAATCGCTTTTACTTTTTCGCGCTTATCTGCGTCAGCGCAATGATACATCGCTAGCCCCGCACCAGTAAGACCGAAGATCTTGACTAGGCTGCGCGAGTCAAAAATGATCGAGCTAGATAGACGAGTCGTTTCAGGGTCACCAATTTCAGCTAGGAAAATGTTCTCCACACCGCAGTAAGTTTGACCCGCAATAACTTGGCAACCACCTAGATCGGTAAAGTGCATCGGTACCCAAAGTAGGTGATGCAGACCTGTTGGGATTAAGATGCGTTCAAGGAAACCATAGACACCCACGCCCATAGAGCCTGCGCCACGAATATTTTCACCAAATTGGAAAATTACCTGCTGTACCGGAGGCCAAATGTGAGTGAACAGTAAACCAAGGCCAATTGTAATGGGTAGCATGATGATCAGTACCAAGCGAGATTCGCCGTACAGAGATAAGGCCCCACTCAATACTTTTTGGCTGTACTTGTTGTGAAAGTATGCATTGATGATACCAATCAGCATACCAACGAAAATGCCAGTATCGACTACCTGCAAGCCCATAATACTTGCTTGACCAGTTCCTCCCAGATCGCCATCAATGAGAAGTCCGTTGAACTTCATATAAGTGTTCATGGTGTAGAGATAGACGAAGTAGAGGATCATGGCATTAAAGCCAGCTAGGTGTTTATCTTTTTTGGCTAAACCAACAGAGATGCCAACGGCAAAAATAATATGCAGGTTAATAAGTACGCTCAATGTCGACCAGACCAGCACTTCGCCCATGCCTTTGAAGAAAGGGGCATCTAAAAATGGCAGTAACTCAACGATTCCCGGGTTCGTCACAGCCGCGCCAATTGCGATAACAAAGCCTACAAGCGGTAATACGTAAATAGGAGCCAGCATTGCCCGTGATAAATCACTGAGGTAAGTGGTGATTGCTTCCTTGTTCATGTTTTTGTCTCGATTAATTATAAATATTTTTCTAGATAACGATTTGTCACGGAACTCGGGTGACTTCGTCATTTTTAAGTAGGTTTATGCGTACTCTATTGGTTATAAAAGTCATGACAACTTTGAGGTGTAATATTTGTGATATATAACCTATCTGTTATTTAATATGTCATGCTATCTTGTATTTCATATAACCTTTACTTTGGAGTTATCAATCAAATGTTATACAAAAAGGTGTTGGAGGAACTGAAACAGAACATCAACAGTGGGGTGTACGAAGTGGGTTCTGCATTGCCAACAGAAAGGCAATTAATCGAGGCTTTTGATGTAAGTCGGATCACCATCCGCAAAGCGGTGGATGAACTGGTTAAGTTAGAGCTTGTTGAGAAGCGACGTGGTTCAGGGACTTATGTGTTGGGCAAGCAATACTCTCATGAGCTCAGAGGATTGGCTGGTACCACTGAAATCTTGGGTGGTTTGCAAAAAACGGTCCGCTATAAAGTGTTTCAGTTTAGTATGGTGACGGATCATCCGGCGATTCATAAGATGCTAGAAATTGATGAAAAAGAGCCGCTGTACTACATTCGTCGTGTAAAGTATGTCGATGATTTACCTAGAATTGTTGAAGACAGCTATATGCCTGTTTCGCTGTTTCCTGACTTGAACATCTCAACATTAGAAAAGTCGAAATTTGATTATGTTGAGCGCGTAAAGGGAATGCAGATTGAAGGTAGCCGACAAGAGTTTACCGCGGTCGAACCTGATGACGCTTTGATTGATTTATTGGCAATGGAAAAGAGCGCTCCGGTTATGAACCTTTGCTCGGTTTCGAACCTGAAAGATGGTCGTCGTTTTGATTACACCGAAGCATGGTTTCATCCAGATGCACATAAACTGGCCGTTTATCTTCCACGTTAAATTGGTATTTTTAATTAATGGTTTTTATAACCAATGCTCTAAATAAATCCGCAGGGATCACATTATCTATTTTTATTATTTGTCATGTTGGTTTGAATTAATAGGATAGGACCAATTAAGAAATTGGTTATTTAAATACATAACCAATTTTCTGGGTGGCATTGTGACGTTACACTTATCGCATCAAGCCACTTTAGAACAAAGAATTAAAAATTGCTGATATTTGCTTGAGGATGGTTATGAACAAACAACCACAAATTATTGCTATTGCTGGTGGCGGTTCTACTTACACTGCTGGGATTGTTAAAGCGCTACTGATGAAAGGCGAAGAGTTCCCTATCGCTGAAATTCGCCTATATGATATTGATGCAGAGCGTCAGGATAATGTAGTGGTGCTCGTTGATTATGTTGTTAAGACACATGCTCCACACGTAAATCTAACTGTGACCACTGAGCCGGAAGTTGCTTTCTCCCATGCAGATTTCGTTTTCGCCCAAATTCGCGTTGGTCAATACAAGATGCGTGAACAGGATGAAAAGATCCCTCTACGTCACGGCTGTGTTGGTCAAGAAACATGTGGTGCTGGTGGTTTAGCTTATGGAATGCGCACCATTTTCCCTATGGTCGAGCTAATTGACCATATGGAACGTTTCGCGAAACCTACTTGCTGGATGCTCAACTATTCCAACCCAGCAGCGATTGTTGCCGATGCGGTTAATCGTCTGCGTCCAAACTCTCGTGTACTCAATATCTGTGATATGCCAGTGGCGATTGAACGTAACCTATCCAATATTTTGGGTGTTAACCGTTACGAACTTGATGTCGAATACTTCGGCTTGAACCACTACGGTTGGTTTACTTCAGTGAAAGTTGATGGTGAAGAGAAACTGCCTGAACTACGCCAGCATATTCAAAAGTTTGGAATGCTAACTGAGCAAGAAGTTGAAAACGCCTGTCACTCGGAGCCATCTTGGATCAAGACATTCAAGAACACTAAGCCTCTTGTGCAAATGTTCCCTGAGTACTTACCAAATACCTATCTACAATACTATCTGATGGCTGATGAGATTGTTGAACAATCGAATCCAGAGCGTACTCGTGCCAACGAAGTTATGGAAGGTCGTGAGAAGAAAATGTTTGAAGCGATTGAGCAAATCAAGGCATCTGACGGTAATGTTGAAGGTAAGTTCCACGTTGGCGTGCATGGTGAGTTTATCGCTGACGTTGCTATGTCTATGGCGTACGATTTGCGTCAAAAATGGCTAGTCATTATTCCAAACAACGGTTTAATCAAAGGGCTACCGGATGATGCAATGGTAGAAGTACCAGCATTGTTAGGTCGTGATAAAGTTTACCCAATTCAAGTAGGCGAAGTGCCACACTTCTATCAAGGTATGCTTATGCAGCAATTGATGTCCGAAAAATGCTTGGTAGATGCTGCGCTGGAAGGCTCATACGAAAAAGCGTTACAAGCTTTTGCATTGAACAAAACTATTCCTTCAGCACGCGTTGCTAAGTTGATCTTAGATGAGATGATTGAAGCGAACAAAGGCTACTGGCCAGAGCTTAAATAACGGAACTGAGTATTATGAAATTCAAACAAATTAAAGACATGAATGCATCAGCAGTGGGCTTTGGCTGCTGGGCAATCGGCGGTACTTGGAACAATGTAACTGATGACGAGTCAATTCGCGCGATCAAAACCGCGATTGACACGGGTATTAACTTCTTCGATGTCGCGCCAGTTTACGGTAAAGGCCACGCTGAAACGGTACTAGGTAAAGCACTGAAAGATGAGAAGCGTGAATCAATCATCATCGCGACTAAATGCGGCCTACCATGGTCGCAAGATGAACGTAAGAAGACGCGTAAAGACCTCACAAAAGAGAGTATTTTTAAAGAGATTGATGACTCACTAACTCGTCTTCAAACCGATTATATCGACCTGTACCAAGTACATTGGCCAGACCCAAACACGCCAATTAGTGAGACAGCAGAAGCGTTAGCTGAGTTGAAAAAGCAAGGTAAGATCCGCCATGTTGGTGTGTCGAACTACTCTCTAGACATGACTCGCGAGATGATGGCGGGCGTAGAAGTCGCCACCTTCCAAGGCCTATACAACCTACTTGAGCAAAACCCAGAGCATTACCACAACATCCCGCTGCAATACCGCGCACGTGAAGAAGCTTTGCCGTTCTGTAAAGAGCATGATCTGAAGTACCTACCGTACTCGCCGTTAATGCAAGGTTTGCTAACGGGCACATTAAAGCGCAGTGGTAACTGGGACGAAAATGATGACCGTCGCAATAACCCGAAATTAAATGGTGATGCATTTGAACCATACTTCAACTGTGTTGAAGAGCTAAAAGTGCTAGCAAAAGAAGCCAACATTCCTCTTGCTCACCTTGCCATTCACTGGTTGGTTGCTCAAGAAGAAGTTGGCCCAGTGATTGCGGGGGCATACACACAAGAGCAAGTGCGAGACAACGCTGCCTTTGCTCACTCAACTTCAAGCATAGAATTACTTAAACGTGCAGAAGACATTGTAGCGAAGTGGAACCTTAAGTAAGTTCGTTTTAGTTCATCAAATAAAAAGTCCTACCGCGGTAGGACTTTTGTCTTTTCTAGGCGCTCTAAAGATTTTAGATTCGACAGTCTTTCGGTTGTTCGAACTCGCACTAAGCGGCGCTACAAACCGTTTGACATGATTGCCATGCTGCAACAAACGATTTAGCGTTTTGTCTAAGCTCTTTATCGCTGATACCGGCTTTGTAAAGAGATGCCCCCAATCCAAAGCCATTAGCTCCTAAGTCTAAGTATGGTTTCATACTCTCTTCACTAGGATTAATGCCACCAACGGGAAAGCAGAGTGAGCCCTGAGGTAAAACTGAATGCAATGCTTTAAAACCATCTAAGCCCATTTGAGATACAGGAAAGAGTTTTAAACCCGTGGCCCCAGCACTGATTGCAGCGAATGCTTCGCTGGGAGTGACAACACCTGGGAAACAAACACAGTCGTTTTGGATCGCCAAAGTCACGACATCAGCATTGAAGTTTGGCGTAACAATTAAGTTTGCCCCTGTTTCAATGACTGATTTTGCTTGCTCAGGAGTGGTTACAGTGCCTGCACCAATCAAATAACCGTCATGACCAAATTGCTCGACGAGTTTAGCAATGCTGATTAAGGCATCAGGGCTATTAAGAGGCACTTCAATCATAGTAAAACCCTCTTCAATGAGAATCTGAGCAACTCGGATCACATCGATAGGTTCAACTCCGCGAATAATTGCAATTAACGGTAGGTGTTGGTCTAAGTTAAACGTTGTTTTCACAGTTCATTACCTTTTTGATTTCCAGCATGCCGATGAGAAATACTTCATCACCATCAATTTGTTCACTACTTGCAGAGAGGTACTCACATGCCTCTACATAGCGACGACATAGAGCTTCACCGCCAACCAGATAGAGATGTTGCTCGTGAGACTGTTTTAACTCTTGTCCAATAAGTAGTCCTGATAAATAGTCATAAATATGGACTGGTTCCACGTGACTAAAGAGCCTATGGGTACGAGCAGAGAAAAGTGTACTGGTAAAATCGCTGCCGCCACTTTCCTCTAAGCCTTTAACGAAAGCCTCTGGTGAAGGAATTTGCTGAGGCAGTGCCTTTCCTAAGATTGAGTGCTTAGAGAGAACGGAGAATAACTCCCCAGTCATAAAAGTTTGAAATCTCTCAAGATAACCGTTACGCATTGTTGCGTGCTTGCTATGTGTACCTGGCAACGCTGCGCAAAACTCTTGGCGAGAGAGTTTTGTTTGCAAGCCAAAAAGCTGCACTTCCTCACCTCGCATAACATCATAACGATTTGGCTCGATTTGATAACGCACTCCCGGAACAATGTATGCCGGTGCTCCCCAAGGTAGCATTAAGTGATAAGTACCATGAGCAAGTTGTGATAATGATACTGGCGCATCGACGTAAGGGACATTGATCCAACCTTGTGCGGAGCCAACCATACCAGCCATGTATATTGGTAGGTGCTTATAATCGTTTAACCATTGTTGGAGGATCATTTGCAAAGTGGCGGCAAACTGACCGTTCTCTACTTGCAGGAGACCAAGGTTTCTCTCGATTTTTGCAACAAGTGAGCCATCTTCTGTGAGTGCAAATGCCCGAAAGTTGGTTGTTCCCCAGTCAATCACCAACCAGTCAACTTTATTGATTGTCATCTATCTACTCCCAACTCAGTTCACTTTGAAACGATTGATAATGTCTCTGTTTATCTCGACACCAATCCCGGGTTTGGTTGGGATGGTCACTTTACCATTCATCATCTTGATGCCATCACAAATGAGATCTTTGCGGAATGGATGTGAAGACTGATCAAACTCAAGCATCGGATGAGTTGGATTAAGACATAATGGTGTGCTAGGTATCGATGCAATAAACTGCAGAGAGGCAGCGATGCCGATTCCGGATCCCCATACGTGAGGAATCATCATTGTGTGTTGAGCTTGAGCCAATGCAGCAATCTTTTTACATTCGGTGATACCTCCTGACGAACAAATATCAGGCTGGATAATGTCTAACGCTCGTTGCTCAAGCCATGGTCGGTACCCCATCTTGCCAAAGATCTGCTCCCCAGCGGCAAGATAGGCCTTAGATAAACCTTTGATCTCTCTGTAACCTTGCAAGTCTTCTGGAGCAAGCAACTCTTCTAAGAAATAGAGGTCGCACTCTTCCGTCTCTTTAATTAAATAACGAGCTTCGGCAACATTGTAAGCACCATTAGCGTCTGCCATTATTTTGATGTCATTGCCTACAGCGTTTCGTATTGCCTTGATAAATGCGATATCTTCTTTAACACCAAAGCCAATTTTGAGCTTAAATGCTTCGAATCCAGCATCGACATATGTCTGAGCTTCACGAATCGCATCCTGAGGATAAATCGCGTTCGCTAGACGATAAAACCCAGTGGCATAAGGTGTCACCTCTTGGCGAAAAGCTCCGCCTATGAGACGATGAATAGGTTGGTTTACGCTCTTGCCAATAATGTCCCATAGTGCGATGTCTACACCACTAATCGCATTTACCGCGGAGCCTCCTTGTCCATAAGGGCGAGTAATGTTGTACATTTCTTCCCATAGAACTTCGACATCAAATGGATTTCTATTGATCAATATAGGTCTGAATACATTTTCAATAAACGCTGCTGCAATTTGGGGAGCTTGTAAGCCGTGACAAAGTGCTTCCCCCCAGCCAGAAATACCGTTATCTGTCACTATCTCAATTATTAGTGAGCTGCGTTTTTCAACCCAACCTTGAGAGAAATAAAATGGTTTTTCCAGAGGAACTGATATTGCGTGTGCAATAACATTGGTAATTTTCATTTAAGTAAAACCTTATAATTAAAGTTCTAGAGCTAGCAGTAATATTAATTAAGTTGTTCTGATATTTTTCTACAATAATCAGTGATGATTGGGATTAGTTCTTTCATTCTATCGTCAGACATATATTCTTTAATGCTAGTTACAGAAATAGCAGCAATGATATTTCCATATTTATTTCTAATAGGAATTGAAACACACCTAACCAAATCATCATTATCTTCTAGGTCATAGCTGAAGTTATTTTTTGAATACAGTTCCATTCGCTTCATCATGACATCAATATCGAGGTCTTTTTGGCTCAGGATCAGACGACGCCATTCTGTTTTTGGCATATCGAGCATCAATGCTTTGCCAAGTCCTGTTCCAGCAAGAGGTAACCGATCTCCAATTTGTGAGCGCATCTGTATTTGACGTTTTCCTGGAATTTTATCTAAATAGAAAACTTCATCTTCATCTTTGATTCCAAGATGAACAGTGTCTAACGTCAGTTCTGCTAGTTGATGAAGATAAGGGCGTGCAATTTCTTTTAAAGGCATATCTTGCTGAGCTCTTATCCCGAGTTGGATCATTTTAGTTCCAAGTACTAGCCCAATACCATGAACTTCTCTTATATATCGAGCTTCAATTAATCCTTGTAGAATTCGATGTACAGTCGATTTTGGTAAATCTAGATATATGCAAATATCTTTTAATTGACGATGTCCTAATGCAATAGCATCGATCACTTTAAATGCTTTCAATAAAGCTTGATTACTCATAACAAATCCCACTCGAAATAGATAATTACTATATCTATTAAATAAATGAAAAATTGTGATATTTATCAATGTTCCATTTTGTGGAATTCTTATCCCACTATGTGGAACATGAGTTTGAGAATCTAACGTAGCGCCTCAATGGCGCTACGTGTTTCGCTTAAGAGTTACCAGTTTTGTACGCTGCCATCTTCCCTTGTCGTGTGGGGAGCCTCCCAATCAGCGACACTGTAGTCTTGAAGCATTTCTTCATTCACATCTACGCCCAACCCAGGAATTTCAGGAATTTCGTAATGAGTTCCTTTCAGTTTTGGTTGAATTGGGAACAAATCAGGGTATTTGTATTCAAAAACCGTGTCTCCCAGTGGGGATATATTACTTTCAACGTGACTGAAGTTGGGAATCGCGGCAGCTAAGTGAACAGACGCCGCTGTGCATATTGGACCTAATGGGTTGTGCATCAGCAAATCAACGTAATGCGCTTCACTCCAACCTGCGATTTTCATTGCCTCAGTAAATCCGCCAACGTTACAGATATCAAGACGGTTATATTGGAAAATCCCCCTCTCCAAGTAAGGCAGGAATTGCCACTTAGACGAGAACTCCTCCCCAATAGCAAACGGAATATTAGTCAGTGTTCGCAAGCTTTCGTAGGCTTCAGGTGTTTCATCACGAATGGCTTCCTCGAGAAAGTCTATCGTGCCACTTGGGAGCTTCTGACATAAGCTGGCTGCCTCAGCAACGCTCAAGCGATGGTGGTACTCTAACCCTATCAAGATCTCGTGGCCGAGTAGTTCGCGTGCTTTGATCAATAGTGGAACGGTCTGAGCAATAGACTTTCTTGGTTCCCACTCGTTAATGCCGTGCTGCATCGCATGATCCACACCTTCACCGACGAAGCGGATACAATCCCAGCCCATATCTTTGAGTTTTTTAGCGTTGCGCAGTGTTTCTTCTTCGCTACTGCAATTAGGTACGGTAGCGAATGCTTTTACATAATTACGCTGCTTACCACCTAGTAACTGGTAGACGGGAACACCCAATGCTTTGCCTTTAATGTCATATAGTGCGATATCGATAGCTGAAATGGCAGCGGTTGTGACTCTGCCACCTTCAAAGTAGTGTGAACGATAGCACTCTTGCCAAATACGTCCGATGTTCATTGGGTCTTGCCCAATCAGAAATCTTGCAAAGTGTTGTACCATTTGTTCAACACTCTTCTCACGGCTGGAGAAACCAGATTCCCCCCAACCGTATAGCCCGGAATCAGTTTCTATTTTGACTAGCAAGAAGTCTCGGATACCAACCTGAACGACATGGGTTTTAATATTTGAAATTCTCATTACATTTACCTCTAAATAAAGCCACTTACGTGGCTTTAAATGTGCTACTTGTAGTCTTCTACGCGTTCAACTTTTCCAACTAAGAAAATGTATGACATTGCACCCAATATACTGACACTTGAGATATACAGCAGCGGCGCCATAAAGCTACCTGAGTCACCTGCAAGATAACCGATAACAACAGGAGTAATAATCGCAGCGAGGCCGCCGATGAAGTTAAACGTACCTCCCGTTAACCCAATTAGACGTTTTGGCGCAATTGATGACACCAATGACCAAGTGATAGAGGCAAGACCCGTAGCAAAAAACGCGATTGACATGAAAATTGTCACTGCCGCAGGGTGTTGGAAATATTCTGCACCAATAATGGTTGAAGTTAGCAGTAGACCGGAAATAATTGGTACTTTGCGCGAAGTCGCTAAGCTACAACCTTTTCTTAGTAGAAAATCAGAGAAGAAACCTGAAGACAGCACCCCTAGACAGCCACACAAGAAGGGTAGGGAGGCCATAAATCCAGCTTTTACGAAGCTCATACCATGATATTCAACGAGGTAGGTTGGGAACCAAGTTAAGAAGAATATCGTTGCGTTACCTAGAGCGAACTGGCCTAGGCAAATACCCAAAATTTTCTTGCGAGTAAGTACAAACAACAGGTCTTTAAAGAAGTCACCTTGCTCTTTTTGTTGCACATCACCTAAATCAGTCTCGGCGCCATTTTTCTGAATGAGTTCCAGCTCTGATTGCGAGATACCTTTGAAATCTTTAGGATCGTCATAAGCGATGTACCAAACCACTGCCCACACGATACCGACGCCACCAGTGACAAAGAAAACCGACTGCCATCCCCAGTGGGTCATAATCCAAGCAAGTACAGGAGTTAGCAGCGCTAGACCAATGAATTGGCCAGAAGTGTAGACCGCGATTGAAGAGGCACGCTCATTTTCCGGTATCCATGCAGTGACAACACGGTTGTTAATTGGATAGCTTGGAGCTTCTAACATACCAACGATAAAGCGTAGTGCAAGAATGACAAAGAAGGTACTGGCGAAGCCTAGTAAGAGCGTCGCTATGGACCAAGCACCTAAGAAAATTGCCAGTAAATATTTGGGCTTGAACTTATCAACTAAGGCGCCGCAAGGAACTTGCATCGCGGCATACGCCCATCCCCACGATGAAAATATCCATCCAAGCTCTTGAGTTGTTAAGCCGAGAGCTTTGGTCATTTCTGGTGCTGCAATTGATAAGTTAGCACGATCTAAATAGTTAATAACTACCGATATAAACAGTAGTAAAACTATGAAAAACCGCTTTTTCGTTGTTTTTTGGTTATTCATGATAGCAGTGTTGGACATATAGACCTCGTTAAAGTCGATCTTAAATATGATCAAGTGTATTGTACAGATATAACTCACCATTCAATTAACTTAGGTTAATTAAACAGGTTATGGTTTAATTGATGTTGAATTATTTATCTGTCATTATTTTTATTCAATAATGACGTTAATTTTTGTCTAGTTTTTAATTGATAGTCTTTTAATAGAAAAATATTCTTGCAAAGCATGCAGGGAACAGTCACATCCGATGCCAGATTGCTTTATACCACTATGTGGAAGTTCAATTGAATACTTAATTCCATTTACATGTATTTCTCCAAAGCTTAACTCATTAGATACGCGAGTTGCTTTTTCTTTATCTTCAGTGAATATGTAGGAAGCCAAACCGGCAAGAGTGTTGTTCGCAGTTTTAACGACGTCATTCTCATCATCAAAAGTGCTAATTGCTATAACTGGGCCAAATATTTCGTTCCTAAATATCTCCATTTTATCGCTAATATTTGTTAGTAATGTTGGCGGATAAAAAGCTCCTTCTTCATATTGATTTATATTCCCTCCACATTGTAATGTCGCACCTTTTTCTAGAGCGTCAACCACAAGGCGATGAACTCTTTCTTTGGCTGCTACATCAATTAATGCCCCCATGTTTGCATTACTTTCTCGCTCCCACCCAACCACAATGTTAGCTATGCGATTCAGCAATTTTGTAGTAAAGCAGTCGAGTACGCTTTTTTCGACAAGTACCCGGTTAGCGGAAACACAGATTTGCCCCGCATTGGTAAACTTAATGGCTGTGAGAATATCTGCTGCTGCGTCTAGGTCTGCGTCGGCGAATACTATGTATGGAGCATCCCCGCCTAGTTCCATTGAATAACGCTTGATGGATGTGGCGCTATTGCTGATGACATCAATACCTGTTTGCGTTGAACCAATTAGCGTAATTAGTGCCGGAACAGTCGATGAGGACAGGTAGTTACCCAGTTCACGATCATTTCCAGCAAGAATATGAACAGCGCCTTTAGGTAGACCAATGTCATGGCAAATTTTCCCAACCGCATAAGCGGACAATGGCGTTTTTGAAGAGGGCTTGATTATAATTGGACAGCCGGAAGCCATTGCTGGTCCTAACTTATAACCAATATTTAGTAAAGGAAAGTTCCACGCTAAATACGCAACCACTACACCTACAGGAGATTTTTTGATCTTATGGGTATAATCCGTATCTTTAATTATTTCTGGATTTAGATAATTGGTAATATTCTTTGAATAATAATCAAGACTATCAACTAGTAACTTGAAGTCTTCTTCTGTATCTTTCCATGTTTTACCAGTTTCATAATGAACACAGTTTCTTAATGTTTCTTCATTTTTAATTATTTCTTTCTTGAGTTTTTGCATCCAGTCAATGCGTTCATTTATATCTGTATTCGCCCATTCTATTTCAAATCCTTTTGCAGATAGTAGCGCCATTTCAGCTTCATTTTTAGTTGCTGAATATATTTCGCAGACATGTTTGCTTGTTGCAGGGTTAATTATCAGGTGTTTTTGGTCAGAGACTATTAGTTGACCGTCAATGTACATGTGTTGTGTATACATATTTAACCATTTTCTGTGTGCGTTTTATTTGAACGCTATTATGAAAATTGTTAGGAATTAATTATGTGATACAGATACACTTTTCAATTTTGTGGAATGCTAATCCCGTATTGTGGAATTTTGCTAGAAATTTACTTGAAAGGAATAAATTTGCTCGGTAATGCTAATAGAAAAGTAGCTCTTGCTAAGTAAGTAATGGCAAAAGGATTAAGGAATATAAGTAGTTAGCGAGCGATTGTTTTAATCGGTTGCTTGCTCAAGTTCCAGCAAGATCTCAAGCGCCTTCTCCGGTCCACCTGCGCAAATCGCATCGTCATTGTCGAAAGCGGAACAAACAGCAGGGCGTTCTGGTTGCCCAAAAATCTTGCATAAATTGCTTTCATTAAGTTGGATGCAGCGTACGCCAGCAGGTTTGCCGTTTGGCATACCGGGGATAGGTGAGGTGATCGAGGGAGCTATGCAACACGCACCACAGCCACGATTAAGCTTGATCGAGATACAAGGTGACCAGTCAGAGACTTCGATAGTAGAAATGGTCATAGCAGTACCTCAAACTAAAAAAGGGGGTCAAGAAAGATAAAGAGGAGGCGATTCTAGAGGATTGTTACCCCTGTGGCTAGTCTGGTGATAGGAAGGTTTGTAAAAGAGATAAAGCCCCGTTTGGGGCTTTAAACAAAGAGGCGGGATTACCCACGTATAAAACGGTTGTATAAAAAGAGTAGGATAAACGCCCCGAGAGTTGCGGTGACAATACTGCCGATATTAACGCCATCTGCTCCACCAAAGCCGAAAAAGCCGCCGACGAACCCGCCGACAAATGCGCCTGCGATGCCGAGTACCATCGTTGCGATCCAACCGCCACCGTCATCACCAGGCATTAGCCACTTCGCCAGTGCACCAGCGATGAGACCAAGAATTATCCATGAAATGAAACCCATCTGTACTCCTTAATCGATATGTTGCCACAACGCCTTAAGTTTAGAACAGATGCTAAAAAGTGCTTATACTCGAGCGACTTCAAGACGTAGGATTCAGGTTAGTGACTTGCTGCCTAAGGGCGAGTTTCACTAGTTCTGAACCGTGGTTAATGATTTTGGTATAGAGCCAAGGGAGCTTGGGTTTATTGCCTCGTCTACGAACCAAGTTATTTTTACTGAAGCAAGTGCCTTGAGGTTACTTGAGTATATTGATGCACTAGACTTGAACTTATCGGCGCCAAGGAGTATAAATCGCACCCTGTTTTGGAATCGAAGTATGAGTCTATGAGCGAACAATTTTGGCAAACTAAAACCTTAGAGCAGATGAGCGATCAAGAATGGGAAGCCCTTTGTGATGGCTGTGGTAAATGCTGCCTGCATAAACTCATGGATGAAGATACCGACGAAATATACTACACCAACGTGGCATGTAGTTGGTTGAATACCAAAACGTGTGCTTGTAAAGACTACGAGAATCGTTTCACTTCAGACGAAGACTGTACCAAATTGACCCGTGAAGATATCGATGATTTTCAATGGTTGCCTCATACTTGTGCATATCGCTTAATGGCGAATGGTGAACCTCTCCCTGAATGGCACCCGTTGATCACGGGGTCGAAATCTGCGATGCACAAAGCAGGTGAAAGCGTACGAAACAAAGTGGTTTACGAAATTGAAGTGGTCAATTGGGAGGACCACATATTAAATCATCCCAATCGTTAAGATTCTGAAAAGGCTTGTATCTACAAGCCTTTTTTCTTGTTCGCTATTCAGCCTGCACGCTCTCTACGTTCTATTATTCGGTGATCACAAATCATGCCGGAATGCGATTTGTTCACCTCACACCTTCCATGAGTAAGATTTTACTCGTCAGGCAAGCTTTTGCTCATATTGGGCAATAAGTTGCTTATTAAATCTGCAAGTTTTAATTAAGATGCTGAAAAATAACAATATATTTTTTGGCACAACTGTTGAAAGTAACAAGGGCGTTATTTAAACCATACAAGGAAATAGTTATGCCAACCCCATGTTATATCTCAATCGAAGGTCAGGTTCAGGGACTTATCACAGCTGGCGCATGTACAGCAGATTCAATCGGCGATTCTTACGTTGAGGGCCATGAAGATGAGATGCTGGTTCAGAAGTTCGATCACACTGTAACAGTACCGACTGATCCGCAATCTGGTCAACCAGCGGGTCAACGTGTGCACAAGCCATTCCAGTTCACTGTGTCACTGAACAAAGCTGTTCCTCTACTATACAACGCACTGGCATCAGGTGAGAAGTTAAGCTCAGTTGAGCTGAAGTGGTACCGTACTTCAATTGAAGGTAAACAAGAGAACTTCTTCACAACTAAGCTAGAGAACGCTTCGATTGTTGATATTCAATGTGAAATGCCACACTGCCAAGATCCATCAATGTCTGACTTTACGCAAAACCTAACAGTATCGCTTACTTACCGTAAGATCACTTGGGATCACGTTAATGCAGGTACATCTGGTTCTGATGACTGGCGTAAGCCAATTGAAGCGTAAGCTTTGATTGACTGACCTAAGTACTCCGGTGTTGCTATTTGATGGTAACACTGGGGTTGCAAGGAAAGCCTTAAGCAAGGCGCAGCATTGCGTTGCCTCTTGCTTAAGGTTTTAACGCATATAGCGGAACAAGGAAAGATGGTATGGCAACGTTGAAGTTCAATCTGCGCGTCGATGATTTAGATGATGATACATTCGTGGTTCGGGATTTTCATGGCAGTGACGTCCTTTCTCAGACCTCTTTGAGTAACGGCGAGGTCTGTAATGGTTACCGATACGAAATATCGCTTGCGAGCCGTCGAACAGATATCGCCGCAGAGCATGTTGTCGACAAAGGTGTTCAGCTAGAGATTGAAATCAATGGTGAAGTGAGCCAGCGTGTTCATGGCATTGTTCGCAGTTTTACCAAGGGTGACATAGGGCATAACCACACTTTCTACGCGTTAACGTTAGTTCCAAGCCTTGAGCGTTTGTCCTTAAGGCAAAACAGCCGAATTTTCCAACATAAAAATATCCCTGAGATTTTCTCCATTTTGCTGCAAGAAATGGGTATCAATGAGTTTGCTTTTTCCTTACAACGAGAGTTTGCTCCTCGTGAGTTCTGTGTTCAGTATCGCGAGAGTGACATCGATTTTCTACATCGATTAGCCGCCGAGGAAGGCTTGGTCTACAGCTTCATTCATGAAGATGGTAAGCATACACTGCTCTTTACCGATAGTAGTGAGCGCCTCCCTCAGTTGGGGATGCCGATACCATACAATGCTTTAAGTGGTGGCGTTAGCGACGCGCCTTACATCTCTCATTTAGCAACGCATACTCAAACCGAGGTGAGCCAAACGGTACTGAAAGACTATAGCTTTAAGAAGCCCTCTTATGGCTTTGAACAACAGGCGCATGGTGTGGAGATGGATTATCAACGCACCGAGTTTTACCAACATTTTGATGCTCCCGGGCGTTATAAAAATGATCAAAGTGGCAAAGCGTTTAATCAAATTCGCTTAGATTACCTGAGGCGTAATGCCCATACAGCGACAGGTAAAAGTAATCATCCACAGTTGCAAGCGGGCTATAAATTCGATTTACAAGAACATATTGATAGCAAGTTAAATCGCACTTGGTTAGTGGTTGAGGCAGCACACTACGGCAAGCAAACTCAAGCGTTGGAAGAAGAGGGCGGCAGTGGAGAAACCACTTATCGCAACGAGTTTAAATTGATTCCCGCTCATATTAATTGGCAGGCTCAGCCCCAACCCAAGCCCCAAGTGGATGGTCCAATGATCGCTACTGTGGTTGGCCCTGAGGGTGAGGAAATATTTTGTGATGAACATGGGCGAGTGAAAGTTCACTTTCCTTGGGACAGATACTCGAGTGCAAACGAAAACAGCTCATGTTGGGTACGCGTCTCTCAAGGGTGGGCGGGCAGTCAATATGGCATGATAGCAATACCGCGCATTGGTCACGAGGTAATTGTCTCATTTTTAAATGGCGATCCTGACCAACCGATTATCACAGGTCGCACCTATCATGCGACGAACACATCAGCTTACGAATTGCCTGAGAATAAGACCAAAACCGTTTTTCGCAGTGAAACTCACCAAGGAAGTGGTTACAACGAGCTAAGTTTTGAAGATCAAGCGGGTTCGGAACAAGTCTATCTTCATGCACAAAAAGACTTTGATGCAGAAATCAAAAATGACCATTCAACTCACATTAAGCACGATAAGCACTTAAAGATAGACAACGATAGTTTTACGCAAATAGCTCGCAATAGTCATTTAACGGTAACAGGTGAGTCTAGAAGTCTTATCAAAGGTGACAAAACGCATGTTGTAGAAGCGAGTCATCATCAAAAAGTGGGGAGTTTATACGCCCTAGAATCAGGTCAAGAAATTCATATCAAAAGTGGGACTAAGACCGTTATCGAAGCTGGCGCAGAAATCACTCTTAAGGTAGGCGGAAGTTTTGTAAAAGTTGATGCCTCGGGTGTCACTGTTGTGGGACCTAGCATTAATCTCAACTCCGGTGGAAGCGCAGGGAGTGGAAGAGGATATGGAGGTTTACAAGCCGCTCTCCCAAAAGGGGTAGAGATGCTTGATGCGCCGGAGGAGTTAGTACCTATCAACATAGAACAGCAACGAAATACGCTTATTGAAGCCGCATTAAAAGGTAGCCCAATTTGCCAAGTTTGTGAGGATGCTGATTCATGAGAACCTTTCCTACCTGTGGGGAACTCACTCCAGCGTCAAACTCGCCCCGTTGGATGATTCTTGACGGTGCTCTTCTACCAAAGCTCGAATACCAAGTCGCAACCTTAGGGGGTGAACTCAATACTGATATTAAGTACGCACCATTATTAGCAGCAACCCGTTGGGAAAAAGTATCTGACCTTGGCCCATACCTTGTCACATGGTCGAAAGAAATTGAAGGTTGGGCTCATAACATAGCGCCTTATCGCTATGGTGTTATTTTCGAATCCGACGCTTCCATAGACGACCTCGAAACGCACTGGAAGGAGCTCATTCTTTGTAAACATAGTGGCTTAGAAAACAATCTAACTCGTTTATACGACCCAATTATTTTCCTTTATTTACTCGAAGCAACGGAACAGACACGCTTTGAAACTTGGCTGGGACCAATGAGAAATTTGTGGCTACCAAACCTTTTTAACCAACAATACAGGGAAGCAAAATCGACGTCGACAACACCTAAGGTCTTAAAAGAAGCGTTTTTAAATGATGAAGAATGGCAGAGCCTGAGCGAAGCGAGCACAGCCTATACAGCGTGGCGGCTTATCCAACACATAGAGGAATATTTCCCTGACAAACTTCAAGCAACCAAACAACAAACGCACACTTTTGTTTTGCAGCAACTAAGTGACTTAAACCAACTTGGTCAAGTTAATGAGCAATTAGCAACATACTACCTCAATATTATTTGTAGGCTTGGAAATGTCTTGGATGAGGATTCTCTCTATCCTGAAATAACAGCTTGTTTATGTGCCCCTAAAGTCCCCTTAGAACAACGTTTAAAACAAGCCAATCATCTATCTATCTCACTTGCCCAGAATCCACAAGACTTAGTGGAGAACTATCAATGAACTATACAATTCAATCCGGAGATACCTTGTCCGGTATCGCTCGCGCAAACGGTATTACATTAAAAGCTATACAAAACGCCAACGCTAACATTACTGATCCGAATCAGATTCATGCGGGTGATGTCATCAATATACCAGAGGATGCGGTACTGGTTTCTGGCACTTCCGATCCTGCAACCAATGCAGCAATCGTCGCGAGTGCGAAGCCAATAGACAACGTGGTTGAGGAATGCCCATTAAGAGACAAATGGTTTACCGTTAAGCCAATGCGTTATGCTGTGGCAGATAACGATAGCCCTGCAAAACTCCCTGAGACATTATCTGTAGGCGTTGACCTACCTAATATGAAAGAGCATCACTATATTGCCCGAGAGCTAGTCAACCATATCGTCTATTATTTTAACGAAGACGATCAGTACCTTATTGAAGTACTTTATCAAGATGGTATTGCCCAAGATGCACGTTGTATTTTTGGCGAAGTACCACCAGAGGTTGAAGCCGCTTTACCAATTTTGAAACAAAAACAAAATGTAAAGGCAACTATGTGGTTAAGTGTAACGCCACTATCAAAGTTAAGGTTATCAAACTTACAAGCAAATCCAGATGCAATTCTCAAGCTTGGTCAGCGTATCGACTTCTCCCATGCCTCGGCTGGCAATGCTCCGGATACTAGACCGCTCTATGATGTTCAGAGCTTACTCGCTAATACTCAAGTTACCGAAAACTTTCTAAAATGGACGTTTCCAGCGTTAGACCCCATTTCTGATATCAACGGGATACGGGTTCCATACGAAGTACAAACGCCCAAAAACAACTACGCTGTTTGTCTCGTAGACGCGATTGGTATTGCAACCGATCTATGCCGAGAGTTCTCTATTGCTTACGAGTTAACTATGTCTAGTCTGAGTACCTCTCAACACCCTCTACAAATGGCAAAGTTAACCAAAAGCATTTTAGACAAAGAGATGACACAGGCTCAGGCAGCGTTAAAAATATCTGCATATGAATCCACAGGCCATTACGCCGCTGCACTCTCTATGCGTAAGCGTAGTGATCAAGAAATAGAGCAACTAAAACATGCGGCAGGTTCCTCTAGAAAGCTGGAATTGGAAGAATGTCTTCACGTAAGCGAAATGGAAAGTTACCTACAGGACTACCAAGATGCAATGCCTAAGCTCAAACAACAACTTGAAACGCTATCGCAAGACTGGTTAGTTTGGCTTGAACATGAACAGCTCGATCTAGCACTATCATTGCTAGATGACAGCGACAAAACGCAAGTAGCATTAAAAGAAAGCTTACTGTTTGCTATGACCAATAATCTCGAGGCAACCGATCAAGGGATTAAGCTTGCCAAGCGTTGGAGTAAAACATTGCTGGCAGTGGTAACTGAGCAACCGAAACAAGAGAAAGGCGCTGGAGCGCATTTATTAGCGGCGCTAGGCTTTGCCAAGCCATTAATATTAGAAGGCTCTAAGTGGTTAAAAGAGCTTAACGGAACAACAAACAGTAGCTCTAGTATCGAAGCGATAGCGAATGTAAGAAGTGGGCTAATTGAATCGGGTGACATGCCTGCCACCGTTGCCACCGATGGGCTGATTCAAGCTATCGCGACACCTTTGACCCAACTGAGTACTGAGAGCAAAACTCCTTTGCTTTGGGACGAGACTTACTCCCTGTTAACCTACCGTTATAACTATCAGTTTTCACAAGTAACAAGCACGTTAGGCGACGTAATGTTCGACATCGAGGCTTCCTATGCTGTAATGGTCTATGCGGCAACAGGGCATGTAACCAATGCTCCACAACGGCAATCTAGTTCTCAAACTCTCAACATGTATGCCGTCAACCAAACGTCAGCTCCCGGAGCCAAAACAAGTACTGTTGAAAAACACGCACAGTTTTGGATTAAGCAAGTCAATGGAAATGATTTTCTTAATGAAAAAACAACGTTAATGAAGTTGTATCGAAAAACAGAGCAAGTTTTTACACCAAAAGTACAAAACTCAGCAGTGGGCTTATTCTTTTTAGTTCAGGTTTACAACACTACACAGATGAATAGTACAGTAGAAAAAGATGGCTATTTAAAAGTAGGCTTGGAGCAGGCAAATGGTTATATAGGTTTGGTAACAAGCTCTTTTGCCGCCCTAGACCACTTTGCCGGTGCACGATTTGGTAAAGAAGGCAGTAAAAAAGTATTTACTGAGTTTATGCAAAAAGATGGCGCAAAATTACTCGGTTCTTCAACATCTAATATGTTAACTTCAGTATTGAAGCAAGCTGCTATAACCTCTCCTTCATCAGTCGAAGTTGTTGAACGGATTGGAGAGTGGGTAACTAAGCATGTAAGTGGCACTTTTCGTTGGTTGCCTGTAATAGGTGGAGTTGTTGCCGTGGTTGCCAGCGGGCATCAGCTTGGAGCTGATCTATTTGGCAACCAAAATGCCTTATCCACGGCTGTGTCCGGGGTAACATTATTGGTCAACGGCATGGCGGCTTATTGCGCTTGGATCGCCTTAGTCCCGGGGGCGGCTCCCGTAATGGCGGTAGCAGCGGTGGTTCTTGGTGTTACCGCAATAGCACTAGAAATAGTCAGGGCTTCCTTAATGGACGATAAAACTCAACTGTTCTTAAAGGGATCTTTCTGGGGGCGCGGCAGTTATGACTATGGTAAATCTAATACTTTAGAACAGCGAATGATGCTTTTTGGTCAAGACGCGCGGCAAGATGATGCAATAAAAGTGATGCAAAAAGAGTTGACCGCGTTTGGAGACTTTCTATTTAAACCCATCCCCCACCTAGTAAATGTTAGCAAAAATGGGGACCACAGTCGTTTTGATCTTCATATATTATTGCCAGGCTTTGTTCCTTTAAAAAGTGATGTCAGTGTTTATCTCCAAGGCTATGTGGAGAGTGATTCTAAGGATCTATTAGTGAGTCATAGCCGCGAAAATCGATGGCAAACTAATCACCTTAAAGGCAAGATGAGTCTGCTGAACGAAAATAATACAGCAGCATTGAGCTTTGAGGTCGATGAAGCAAAACTGAAAACGGACTATCGTTTTTATGAACTGGCGCTCGCTTATCATAACCCTGCTGGTTATCCTGTAACCTTAAAGTATCCTAAAATAACCATTAATGATGAAAAACAATGGTTTGAGTTCTGGCGTAACACTTCTGAATTGGAGTCTTTTGAAGTAGAGAAAAGCAAATAATGAGTCAAATAAAGCAAATAGGCCCAAACCATTGGATTGGGCCAGAGGACTTTGGTTTTACGCCAAACTTCCATATTACCCAATACGGCGTCGACCATTACCCTAATGGACATCTAATTCAGCAAGAACCGCTAAATCCAGGGAATAAAAAAATATCTTTAGTTAATCAAGTGAAAGAAGCTGAAGATATGGGAGAGTTTTTCGACGCATTTTCCGCGGGCGGGCATCAGGAGTTTCTTGATATGCGGGTTCAGTCAGTCCATGGAAGGGGGGGGAATGTTTTTGCTGTTATTTTCTTTGCATTGCTCTGGCTGGTTATCAAGACTTCAATGGTCTATAGCGCAGGAGATACTTGGTCACCAAACTACCTTGATATGATAGTCTCGGCAATACTAGCAATTTGTATGGGATTAAGTTTGTTTAAGCCCATAGCCATGCCAATCCGTTTTCACAAAAAAAACCAAGAAGTCTACGTTTGGTACAATAAAATTCTCTATCGTATTCCGTGGCAAGAATGTGAGTTATCAGTCATTGTGGCTAAAACGCATATGGGCTATGGTCGATTAAAAGATGGCTATGAGTTAATGTTATGGCTAAATCCCAAGCATGCAGTGAACGCTGATTTAACCGGCAATCGTCATCAATATATCAGTCTGCTGCACAATATGGGCAGTCATGCCCCCGTGTATGGCTATTGGGAGTATGTGCGACGTTATATGACAGGTGAACAACCTCTCTCGATAGAAATGAGTACTAAACCTAGAATACCTAGAGTCAACATTGAACTTGCAAAAGAGGAAGGATACAGCAGTTTTGAGGCCTTCGTGCGTTTCATATTAGTTCTGCCTATAGTATTTATTGTTCGACCTGCCCACTTCTCGCTTTGGTGCAACCCTTTTAAACATAAATGGCCTGAACAAGTCCATGAATGGACGGGCAAACGATGCAACTGGCATTAGACGTAACTCTACAAACCGCTCGATTTAAAGAATGATTGAAATGAAATTGTTTTTTAAGGTGGTATTGATGAGTGATGATACTGTGATTACCTATAACATTTTTGCAGGTGAGGATTACCGTAGCGAACCGCTTGACCCGCAAACCACCAAATAGCGCGTAAGAGAATTTCACGCTCTGCTAGTGATATTCACAGTTCTTATTCGCTATTAACACTACACTTACTTTTAACCGCAGTTTGATGCGGCAATAAAGGGATGCTGCTAGGCTATTGCGCCTAGCTCTACAAGTGAGGTGTATATGTCATTCTTTTTTAGTAAGAGGCTCTTTCTTACTCTACTTTTGTCCGTGTTCTCTTTTTCACTGTTTGCCCAGCAAGAGGCGGCTCAACCAGAGCCTTCTAAAGCTGAGTTGGCAATTGAGTCTATTAACCAAGATATTGTCGACCTTACTCAAAGCCTTAAAACGGCGACTGGCGATGAGCGTGATGCGATTCAACTGCAGCTTTTCCAGAAAAATGAAGATTTGCGCAGTCAACTGGCGCTTGCTGTTAGCCATAAAAGTTTGCCTGAAAAGGTGTTGCTCAAGAACGTTAAGATGCAAATTCAATACTCTCAAGGTGCGAGAAGCTACCTTGATGAGAAAATAAAAGTCATCAACCAGCAGATTAACGAGGCGAAAACAGAAGATAAGCTTTCTTTGATCAATCATTATCGAGAGCTGCAGTATTATCTTGATACGACCTATCAATCGAGTTGGCAAAATCTCAATTGGTTGGCGGATCTTGATAAAGCGGATCCGAAGTTGGAAGAAAATCTCCGCGATAGCACCAACACGCGTTTGCGTTTACTGTCGGCGTCGATTGAGTACCTCAATCAGCAACATGATTTCACATCAAGCCAATTGGCAACTAGCCCTGAATCAGAGAAAGCAACGATTCAACTTAACCAACTGATCATCAAACAGCGTTTAGATATTGCGACAAAAAGCTTACGTGATTTAATCACCATTGGAGATCATCTTGGGATCCAAACGTCAGAATATAAACGCCTTGCTTTTGAAGTCACGGGTAACATCACTCATGACTTACTCAATACTCAAGTCATTTGGGCGATCATTACCAATTGGTCAAATAATGCGTTGGATTGGCTGGTGGATAACGCACCCCAGCACCTATTCCAACTACTTGTCTTTGCGCTAATTTTGCTTATCGCAAAAGGGCTTGCCAATGTAGCGCGTAAAATTGTTACCAAAACAGTGTCATCGAAAAACCTCAAAATGTCGCAGTTAATGCAAGACTTTTTTGTTTCGATGTCGGGTAAAGCGGTTTGGGTGATTGGGATTATGGTGGGCTTATCGCAGATAGGTCTTAATCTGGCGCCAATTCTCACCGGTTTCGGTATTGCGGGTGTGATTATTGGTTTTGCATTGCAAGATACCTTATCCAACTTTGCCGCGGGCATGATGCTACTGATTTACCGCCCGTTTGATGTGGGTGACTTTGTTTATGCGGGTGGGGTCGACGGCAAAGTTAGCCATATGAGCTTGGTTAACACCACAATTCGAACCTTTGACAACCAAATCATCATTGTTCCGAACAGTAAAATCTGGGGAGATGTAATTAAGAACGTCACCCATGAGCGAATTCGTCGTGTTGATATGGTGTTTGGCATTGGCTATAGCGATGACTTGCTTAAAGCGGAATCTGTTCTGGCTGACATTGTGAACTCTCATCCAGCGGTGTTACGCGCGCCAGAGCCGATGATCAAAGTGCATGTTCTGAATACATCCTCTATCGATTTTATCGTTCGCCCGTGGGTGAAAACTGATGATTACTGGGATGTCTACTGGGATGTTACTAAAGAAGTGAAACTGCGTTTTGACCGTGAAGGCATTTCAATTCCATTCCCACAACAAGATGTTCATTTACATATGGTCAATCAGCAAGAAGCCTAGTCACAGAGTCACTTGCTCTTCCTGCGAGTTAACAAGCAAACTAAAAAAGCCCACCATGAGTGGGCTTAAACTTACAGTAGGAGAAGAGAACAATGGTTTAATCACCACATGTTCACATTGAACCTTAGTGACAAGGTTTGTCACCAAGGTGCAATTCGTTAGCTAGGAACCAGACCATTGAAATCGATTCTAGCTTGCTGAGAGAGCTCAGATGCTTGCTGCTTAAACTCTTTCGCTTTTGATACGTTATCGAGCGCTTGCTGAAGTTCATCTTGCAACTCTTGAGGCAACTGATGGTCGCTAAAGTGCTCATCAAAGCTATGCTCTAGGGCAAAGGCGCGGATACGTTTACGTACCGACATCAACTCGGCCATGGCTAAGCGCTCAGCCTCTGCCGCTTCCTGAGCGGTATCGCGTGCCTTTTCGAATCTCGCTAACGCCATGCCCTCTGATGACCAAGGGTCAATATCGGGTAGCTCTTCAATGTTAATCGTTGGCTCAACGTAATCCTCTTGGTGGCGTAAATCGAGGGAGGTTGCGCGAACGGCTGAAATCATCAGCATCACTGAAATTCCCAGCAGCGGCAGTCCACCTACGATGGCGGCAGTTTGTAGAGTGCTAAGTCCACCCATAAACATCAGAACCGTAGGAAGGAAGGAGAGGGTAAATGCCCAGAACATACGGTTCCAACGCATCGGTTCTTCAGTTACGTTGTTTTGTACCACCGACGCTAGGATGTAAGAAATCGAGTCAAAGGTGGTCGCGGTGAAGATAATGCACAGTACGGTAAATACCGCGATGACAAAAGTGCCCATCGGCAAGGCTTCTAACATTGAGAAGATCGCCTTTGTCGCGCCTTCAGCATTTAAGATACCCACCACATCCAACTCGCCTGATAGTTGCAGTGATAAGCCGTAATTGCCCAGTACCATAAAGAACAAGAAGCAGCCTAGAGAGCCAAAGAAGATCGAGCCAGATACCATTTGCTTAATCGTACGTCCGCGAGAGATACGGGCAACAAATAGCCCCATACTAGGGGCGAACACCAGCCACCATGCCCAATAGAAAATTGTCCAATCTTGAGGGAAGTGAGTGTCCTCAAACGAGCCATAGCCACCAAATGGTTCTGCCCATGTCGCCATTACAAAGAAGTTGGAAAGCATGCGCCCAATTGAGTCTAAGCCTGTTTCCAGCATAAAGATGGTTGGACCGGCAATCAAAATAAACGCAAGCAATCCCATCGCTCCCCAGAAGTTAATATTACTGAGGATCTTGATACCTTTTTCGAGACCAGCGTATGAGGAGTAGGCGAAAATTGCGGTACAAAGCAGCAGTACCATGACTTGGCTAAAGGTGTTTTTAGGTAGACCAAATAGATAATGCAAACCTTCGCCAATTAATGGAGCGGCAAGCCCCAAGCTGGTCGCGGCACCACCGAGTAGGCCGAAGATAAACAACACATCGACAATTTTGCCTGCAGTACCTTTGCTGCGCGCTTCTCCTAAAACGGGCATTAACGCACTAGAGACTTTTAAAACTGGTTGTTTACGAACGTAAAAGAAATAGGCGATAGGTAGGGCTGGGATAAGATAGATTGCCCAGGCAATCGGCCCCCAGTGAAAGATGCCATAGGTTGCCGCCCAACGGACCGCCTCTTCGCTGCCCGGCTCTAACTGAAAAGGCGGAGCTTGATAGTAGTATGCCCATTCAATACACCCCCAATAGAGGATACTGGCACCGATACCGCCACAAAATAGCATGGCAGCCCAAGAAACGGTGGAAAACTCAGGTTTTTCATCGGCTTCGCCGAGTTTGATTTGTCCCATATCGCTGAAAACGACATAGATCATAAAGAAAAATGCCCCGAGACCGAGAGCAAGATAAAGGAAACCGAGTTTATCGGTCATAAAGGTTTTTGCTACCGCAATCCATTCTGCGCCTTGCTCAGGAAAGAGCATTAACGGCAGAACAATTGATAGCAACATAGCGATAGCGCCAAAAAAGGTTGGCTTATCGATCAAAGAGAAAGAATCTTTCATGGTGTGCTTCATCCTTAAACAACATGACGCAACCATTATGTCGGTAGGGTCTTGGTTCGGACAAATAGCAGATTCTTTCGTGAAGATTAAAAATAGTAAGGGATTAAGCAGCCTGAGTGTGAAACTCAGGCAAGCATAAGAAGTAAACCACCAACGGTTGCCGCTGCGGAAACAAATTGCCCTGCAGTGTAGGAATCATCTTCCTCTTCTTTTACAACATCAGGATGATCCATACCCAGTGCACCGGCTGCAAATGACTCCACTTTGTCACCAACAGTTTTATCTGATTTGGCCTCTTTAGCACTTTCTTTTTCTATCTCTTGCAGTGCAGCAAGAAGAGCTTTACCTTCTTCTGACAGCGTCACTTTGTTTTGCTCAACCTTAAGTGGTGCAGGACTTGCTCCTCCTTCGACAGGTTTTGCTTGAGGCTTGACCTGATCGGTTGGTGTCAGCTTAGCTGGCGCCATTCCTACTGGTGTCATAAACGTCTCCTCCAACATTCCTTAGTCATTGTATCGACCATGGCGTGAAAAACTTGTGTGAAATATTCGCCCAATTAATAAATTTTTTATGAGCAAAAACTGAGCCAATATTGACGATAAAGCAAAAAATAGTGTTTAACTTTGTCTTCAGGCCAGCAAATACAATCGGTAGGGTTAATCACAACTCATCTCATCACTGTGATGCATCATGGCATGGATTGCCTTAATTCTATTTTCTGGCTGAATGTATCTTGCCGGCGGCGGCAATACATGTAACTGATAGTCGGGATTAGTCAGAGTGATTTCACCAACGGGACTTATCATTATGACATTGAGTTTCGGCGCGCGTCGTTTTATCGAGGCTTTGATCCCAAGCCCTTCCTCAACATGGAATTTGCCCGCAATATGCATTACCTGAGAATCTGGATGGTCGATGAGATAGTTAACAATACTCTCTGCCATAGTTTCATCCCACGTTGCTTGTGCGGCGAACTGATTGTCGTTTTGCGTCTGTGTCCCATGATGCATAGACTGCATAAACTTATCTTTATATGGTGAGGCTTGTGTGTTTATTTCTCTCGCTGCCCATGCTCTTTGTTCGCGAGAGAGGGTATCGAGATAGCCGATGCCTTTTCGACCGACACAGCGCACAAGGTTACGTGGAGCATTCGCCGCAACAACATCAAGTTGTTTGGCTTTAGCAAACTCAATTAAAGGGCGATAATCACTTTCGTAATTAGGCCATGCGTTCCCTTGTGTAATTAGAGTTTGTTCGCCAATCTCACTAGCTAAATATTGGTCGACAATGGTTTGATTATCGCGGCTAAACTGTTCCATAGAGACGGCAAGTTTGGGCTGGGTTTTGACTAACTGTTGTAGGAACTCGGTTTGAAAACGGTGAATAGCAGAATGCGTATGCCACTCACCAACTAAAATGACATCGGCGTCTGCGGCTATTGTCGAGAGTTCACTCAGTGAAAGGGCTTGCCCCTCTGGAGTGTAGAGCGTGTAGTCGTAGTATGTTTGCGGCAGGGGCTCGCCATTTGGCGAGGAAAGTGCGTGAGAGCAGGCGACAAGCGGCAGCACTAACGCACTAAGCAATAAGTTTCTATACATAAAAAGCCCTTTCTTGAAAGTTTAATCGGGCTTGATAAAGATGCAATGTTGCGACGGTAATTAAATCTTGCGATAGATTCGGATCATAAAGTCAGCTTCACAAGCAAAGTGCTCCGCTGTCTTAAGCAATTCCCGTAACTCATTTGTTGCTTTCCATGCAAATGGCGTCATTTGCAAAAGATCAAATGCGTCCCCTTGAGCAAGTTCCATTACATAGTTCAGCTTCTGCTCATGCTCGAGAGTGAACCCCGCGAGTTCTTCGGCTGCCTCATTATGCAAGCGAACATCTTGATAAATATGTTCACGCAGTTGATAAAGGTGACGACCAGCTGGTGTTACCGTGATAACAATACCTTGATCTTTTAGTGTGCGAGACAGTTCCTCCGCTTTGCAAGGTGCATAGATACGTAAAATCGCATCAAGGCTTTGCTCAGAGAAAGGTAAACGGTGACTTGAAGCCACGGTAAATTGGCAGTTAGGGTATCGTTTTGCCGCATAACGAATCGCAACTTTCGAGATATCCAAGCCAAAAACTTGAGCTTGTGGCTCTTGCTGCTTTAACTGAGTGGCGACTTCATCGGTATAGTATCCTTCACCACAACCTATATCTAAGAGTTGATGGTGAGTACCCTGCAAATATTGCGCGCACAGCTGGGCAACGGCTTGCTTCATCGGCTGGTAGTAGTCTTTTTCTAAGAAACGGCGACGCGCTTGCATCATCTCTTTGTTATCACCAGGATCTTTAGAGCGCTTGTGTTGCACAGGCATTAGATTGACATAGCCTTCTTTGGCAAGGTCAAAACTATGGTTATTGCTACAGCGATAAGTACGGTCGGCAAAAGAGAGTGATTGATGACAAAGAGGGCATTGATAAGACATAGCAAGCTCAACAGGTGGATTTAGGCGGCAGAGTCTAGCAAGAAAGTGCCACAGGCAAAAGGGAAGATCAAAAGAGCCAGCAATTTCGCTGGCTCATTATCTTAGTGACTGGGTTGATTACGCAGAAATAACCGTCGCTAACTCGTAGCTTTGATCGGGTTGAAGCGTAACACCATGCTGGATTGAGGGCGCGTGAACGGTTGATTCAACACAGAGCATGGTTTGGTAACCGTTATCAGCCATATCCGTCATACCTTGTGCACCTTGTGACCATGGGTTCCAAAGTACGGCAGAGTTGTGACCATGGTTTTCAATCGTAAGGGTACGGTCGAGCACCTTATCTTCAACTTTGATTTGTGCCGCTGGTTGGGTATAGACACGATCAATCGTATCGGTAAGCACTAACGTATCGCCACCCTGGCACACTTGGTCTTCCAATAGGCTGTCAATGTACTCGCTGCCCATGCCAGTGGTTTGTGCTTGAGTGATATCGCCAACATTGAGATAAGTATGCAGCGCACCTGAGAACGTCCAAGCTTCGTCATCGATGTTAGTGACTTTCAGTGTGACTTTCAGTTTGTCGCCTACTTCAACGATCAAACGGGCATCAAACATATGTGGCCAGATTTGATGTGTTTCTTCACTTGGGAACAAAGCAAGTTCCACAATAACACCCTGATCATTTTCACGATGCTCAACTAACTCCCATTCTGAGCTGCGAGCGAAGCCATGAGCCGGAACCGCAATACGACCAAACCAAGGCCAGCAAACTGGAATTCCCCCACGTAGCGCAGCCTTACCATCAAAAATAGCCTTTTCACTCATCCAGATCAGATCTTGTTGACCAGTTGGTTGATAAGAAACGACATGACCACCGTGTAAAGCGATACCAGCGGTCGCTTTCTCATGGATGACTCGGACAATCTTAACTTGGTCTTTTTCAACAATCGTCACGTTGTCTGATAAAACTGCTAGGGTAGGAAGAGAGACTAAATCCATCTATCAAGTCCTTTTATTGTAGGAATTACAGATACTAAAAAGGCGACTCAAGAGCCGCCTTTTCTAACGAAGAACTTCGCTAATCTTTATCTCAGTAATAATTACTTAGAGATGTGTGCGATTAGGTCTAGAACTTTGTTTGAGTAACCGATTTCGTTGTCGTACCAAGATACAACTTTAACGAAGTTGTCAGTTAGAGCGATACCAGCTTTAGCATCGAATACTGAAGTTTGAACTTCGCCGATGAAGTCTTGAGAAACTACTTGGTCTTCAGTGTAACCTAGAACACCTTTTAGCTCGCCTTCAGAAGCTTCTTTCATTGCTGCACAGATAGCTTCGTAAGATGCGCCAGTTTTTAGGTTAACAGTTAGGTCAACTACAGAAACGTTAGCAGTTGGTACGCGGAAAGCCATACCAGTTAGTTTGCCGTTTAGTTCTGGAAGAACAACGCCTACAGCTTTAGCAGCACCAGTTGACGATGGGATGATGTTTTGAGAAGCACCACGACCACCGCGCCAGTCTTTCGCAGAAGGACCGTCTACAGTTTTTTGAGTAGCTGTAGTAGCGTGAACTGTAGTCATAAGACCAGATTCGATACCGAACTTGTCGTTAAGAACTTTAGCGATAGGAGCTAGACAGTTAGTAGTACAAGAAGCGTTAGAAACGATGTCTTGACCTGCGTAAGTAGCGTGGTTAACGCCCATTACGAACATTGGAGTTGCGTCTTTTGAAGGACCAGTTAGAACAACTTTCTTCGCACCAGCAGTGATGTGTTGACGAGCAGTTTCGTCAGTTAGGAAGATACCAGTTGCTTCAGCAACTACATCAACACCGATTTCGTCCCACTTAAGGTCAGCTGGGTTGCGCTCTGCAGTAACACGTACAGTTTTGCCGTTAACAACAAGGTTGCCGTCTACTACTTCAACAGTGCCGTTGAAACGACCGTGAGTTGAGTCGTACTTCAGCATGTATGCCATGTAATCTACGTCGATAAGGTCGTTAATACCTACAACTTCGATGTCCGCGCGCTCAACAGATGCACGGAATACGAAACGACCGATACGGCCGAAACCGTTAATACCTACTTTGATAGTCATTATAGTTGCTCCACAACTTAATTTCTGATTAAAGATAACTGGTAGTAAAATTACAAAATCCAGTAACAATCTGCAAGAGATAATCGGTCTTAACTTGTTTAAAGTCAAAAAAAAGCGACGCTTTTTTTCACAATTAGTCGCAAATGGTTATCTTTTGCGCGGATATTGAAATCTTTCTGCCAATTATTGTCGTAAAATAGCAGTGAGGGCAAATTGAAGCTAAGCAAAATTTGCCGCTCTATCATGGTGAGAAAGTATGTGCTACAAAGGCTATCTGACGCAAGTTTTTAACGAAAATTTAGAAAATAATAATTAGAAAAATGGAGAGGAGGAAGGATGGATAAAGCACCTAAAAAGTTGATAAAGCCTGATGAATACTGGCGTGAGCGGCTTTCTGAACAAGAATTTCATGTCTGTCGAATGCAAGGAACCGAAGCACCGTTTAGTGGTAAATTGTTACATAATCGCGAGTCGGGAATATACCGCTGTACCTGCTGTGAAGCCGATTTATTTCAATCCTCAAACAAATATGATTCAGGCTGCGGGTGGCCAAGCTTTGACGCACCAATTCACCCCGATGCAATCCGATTTTTAGAAGATCTGAGTCACGGAATGGTTCGAACTGAGATTCGTTGTGCGGTTTGTGATAGTCATTTAGGTCACGTTTTTCCGGATGGGCCACCGACAACAGGGGAACGATTCTGTGTCAATTCTGTGTCGTTAATTTTCAACAATCCACAAAAAAGCGGTGACTAAATCACCGCAATTTGTTTAATCCTTTCAATTTTTTTGAAAGCCCTACAACTTAGTTACTGAGCATTAACACCTTTTTTGCGCTAAATGCGCGGAATCATACTGGCTTGGTAACGTCCATCTTCAATAGCATCGTAGACATCGTCTGCAATATCGTCGAGTTGGCGGTACTTTTCTTCAGTAAAACCATACAACAGAGTGTGGTTTTTTTCCGACGCAGTTTGTACATCGTATTCTGCTGCTACCTGAGACCAAATGTACGCCAGTTCGCGACGATTTAGCTGGAGGTTGATACTTGCCAAAGACTTGATAGCACTAATATTGACTGAATTACTGTCACTGAGTTCTAGTGAACGGTTCAGTAGTTGCAACGTTTTGCTTGCATCACGGTCAGTATAAAAGGTCGCCAGTGCGTACTGCATTTCGGCAGTGTCTAATGCATCTGTCCCTTCAAGTTGTAAGAAACTGCGTTTGGCATTTTCATCACCGATCTGACTCCACAAGAAATACAGTGCATTTGGGGCGCTTGAATGCTTGAGTTCGTCCACCACTCGTTGTCTTTCTTGCTGAATATGCATGATTGTTGTCACCCGTTTTGATTTGCGTTCAGAAGCGGTAAGAGGCTGGATCTGAGCGGCTAACGTTAGACACTTCTCATAGTCTGCGAGGATATGGTATTCCTTGATTTTGTTTTGTTCAGAAGGGTTTTTGATAATCTCGTGTCGATGCCAGATCAAGTCGGTGCGCGGCAAACGGCACTGGCCATCGTCGACATTGAGTTCATTGCATCGTAGTGCTGGATTTGAGTCACATAACTGTTCTGTGTTTTTACGACTTTCAAAACACCCTGAGAGTGTTAAACCAAGGCCAATAGTGGCAACCAACTTTAATGTGTTCATAATTCTCGCTGCTTGTGATCAATTACACTTAATGAGAGTGCCTTACTTGACTCAAAGGCTAGGGCAGTTATGTTTTCTCAAAAAGATGATAAGGATAAATCATGGATGTTGAGCAACTCGTTAACGCAATAACCCCAGAAGCCTATGAGCGACTACTTTATGCGATCGAAACTGGTAAATGGCCTGAGGGTACGGTTCTTACTCAGGAACAACGCGATTCATGCATGCAAGCAGTGATGCTATATCAATCAAAACATAACGCTGAAGCTCAGCATATGACGGTAGCTCAAGGCGGAGAAATGAGTTTTAAATCCAAAGCGGAGCTAAAAAAGCAATTTCAACCTGAGCAGTCAGACATTGTGCGCGTAAACCCTAACCACCACGAATAGCGACAAACTGAGAGCATGGTTCACTATACATTTAGCTCAAAGACATAATAAAAAGGTAGATGTGTTTGCATCTACCTTTTTTGATCAATTATCCGCAGCACTTCTTAAATTTTTTACCGCTGCCACAAATACAAGGGTCATTACGGCCGATTTTCAAGTTTTTGAGTGGTTGAGATAGGCGTTCGTCTTCCGCTTGTGGAAACTCGCCATCAATGTAGAACCACGTGCCATCTTCTCGAACAAAACGAGAACACTCTTCTAGGCAGTATTGTTTTTCATCTTGGTTGAAGAAGGCTTTGAAGGTCACAAACCCCTCATTACTATCGCCGCCATCGTGCGTCTCTACGACTTCAAGACCGACCCAGTCACTATCGATAGACTCGGCTATTGCTTGTCGTTGTTCTTCCGCATGGCAGCTTGGGTGGTAGGTTTGAACGACAAAATCGACTAAGCCAAGCACATGAGCGCTATAACGTGCGCGCATCAGTTGCTCTGGTACAGTGGCATTATTCGGATTTTGATGTATTGGTTGGCAACACACATCGTAAGACGACGGGTTTCCGCACGGGCAGTGACTCATAAGTTCTACACGATTAAAATTGAATGGAACCGTAAGTGTATTTAGCTGCGAGCATCCAGTAAAGCGATTCTATTTCGGCTTGATACTCTCAGCTTTCGCATCGACATCCATCAACTCAGCAGTCCAAGCGATAGCCGCATCATAAGCATTAAAGACTTGCTCATCATTAAGGCGTAGCCTCTGACCTATGGTGGTCACTTTGTCCCAACGCGCTCGTTCAATGGCTTTGGCTAAGACTAATAGGCCACCTAGCGTTCCCCGTTTTTCCAATATTGCTCCTTGAACTTCACTATCAACGGGCATTTGGTTAACGACCTGATCCAAAGGTCGATCAAGTAAGCAATCAATTAGTGAGAACATCCCGGTCAAAAAGGCATGGCTTGACTGAGGCGCTGGTGACACTTGAGTTGCTAACAACTCGCAGAACTTGGCTCTCTGGATAGAGAGACTATATAAGTAGTCCGGCTTGTCATTGTCGTTGGATGCCAAAGCAACCAACGATATAAATTTGCGTAGCCGATCTTCTCCAAGGTAGACAAGCGCTTGGTGGAAAGACTGAATCTTACTTGTGACGTTAGCAGAGGCGTTGACATAACTAAGCAATTTATAGGAAAGAGTGACATCACGCGCGACCAACTTTTCAAGTTGATCAAAACGAATCTCGGGTTTAGCAACTTCGACGAGTAGTTGCAATACCGTGAGCATAGATGGCTCCAGCGCTTTCTTTTGTACTACCTCTGGTTTGCTAAAGAAATACCCTTGGAAGTAATCGAAACCCGCATTCTTAGCCAGTTCAAATTCGGCGGCCGTTTCGACTTTTTCAGCGAGGTAGCGCAATCTGTTTTTACCGTGCTGGCGGATAAATTCTCGAGCATCACCAATGGATATTGTGCGAATGTCAAACTTGATGATGTGTACGTAGGGCAAAAATGGCTGCCATTCTGGAGCTGGGACAAAATCATCCAACGCAAGCGTATAACCACTATGGTAAAGCTGCTTCACTCTTTGCAGTAACGCATCTGTTGGCGGACAATCTTCTAAAATCTCAATAATTAAGTTGCTGGGTGGGAAAAGTGAGGGAATATCATCAATTAGGCTTTGATAGGGGAAGTTGATAAAGCCAAGGAGATCACCCAGCGTATCCTGTTTGGTAGTCAAAATATGATCTGACAACAAGCGAATGGTTGCCAGATCGGCATCGATATTGGGAAAGCTGTTTTTAGGTCCATCCCGAAACAGCAATTCATAACCGATGGTTTGTTTATCCACGTCCATGATCGGTTGACGTGCGAAATAGGAATACTTCAATTATCAATCAACTCTTTGTTTTACAAAGGTGATAATAAGCAGAATCGGAATATTTGCTTTGAACTAGTTCAAACTACGGATTTCCCGTACAGAAAGGGCGGGTTTCTAAACTGAAATTATTTGCGTTACAGCACAATATTGAGCCTTGTTCATACCAATCACCCAGAACAATACGTGTCATTTCTTGTCCATCAACAGCGAAAGTGTGAACGTTAGGTCGATGAGTATGACCATGGATCATTAGATCAGCGTGATGTTGCAACAGCACTTTTTCTACTTCGCTTTGTGTTACATCCATGATGTCAAACGACTTGTCTTTTTTGGTATCGCGAGCGTCAGACTGGACTTTGCGCACAATGGGTCTTTTGGCCGCCATTGGTAAGCGATTGAACAACCATTGCAACCAAGGTTGATTCACTTTAGCTCTAAAGGCGAGATATTGATGATCGTCAGTACAGAGTGTGTCACCGTGCAGAATGACGGCTTTGCGTCCATAGAGATCAATCACCGTTTCGTCACCAAGTAATACCATACCCGTTTGTTTGGCAAAGCGTTTACCGACTAAGAAGTCACGATTTCCTTTGGTGAAAAAACAGGGTACGCCACTGTCTGTCAGGCGCTTAAATTCAGCTCGAACGCGTTTGGCGAACTCGCTGTTGTCATCGTCGCCAATCCAGAAATCAAACAGATCACCTAAAACATACAAGGCATCGGCATGGATGGCTTCCTCACGCATAAAGCGTTCGAAACAAGCATTAATGTCAGGCGTGTCGGCTGATAAATGTAGGTCGGAAATAAATAGTGTGGTCATAGTTGTAAAAGAAAAGAAGGGTGATAAACACCCTTCTTAAATCGATTATTCTTCGATAGTAGTGCCAGTGATAACCACGTCTTCTAGTGGTACATCTTGGTGCATGCCGTAAGAGCCAGTGCTCACACCTTTGATTTTTTCAACGATGTCCATGCCTTCTACTACTTCACCGAATACACAGTAACCCCAACCATCTAGGCTTTCGCTGCGGAAGTCTAGGAAAGTGTTGTTGTTCACGTTGATGAAGAACTGAGAGCTAGCAGAGTGCGGCTCCATAGTACGAGCCATAGCAAGCGTGCCTACTTTGTTGCTTAGACCGTTGTTTGCTTCGTTCTTAATTGGTGCACGAGTTGCCTTCTCACGAAGACCTGACTCCATACCACCACCTTGAATCATGAAACCATCGATAACACGGTGGAATAGCGTGTTGTCGTAGAAACCATCACGGCAGTACTGTAGGAAGTTTGCACTTGTTTCCGGTGCTTTTTCTTCATTTAGCTGAATTTTGATATCACCAAAATTAGTGTGAAGGGTGATCATGATTATATCCTTAACCTTTGTTTTTGATTTGAGCTTGAGATTCTAACTTAACTTTTCCGACATTAATACGCGAAAAGCAGTGAATCAGACTTGAGTATAGGTGTTAATGATGGCTTTTTGAGCGATTGAGGGATTACTTAAAACAGGATGACTTGATATACTAGGTAACCATTTTATTTCACTCAAATAAGCATAGAGATCATGTTAAAGATATATAACACACTCACAAGACAGAAAGAGGAATTCAAACCAATCAATGCTGGCAAAGTTGGCATGTATGTCTGTGGGGTAACCATTTATGATCTCTGTCATATTGGTCACGGTCGCACTTTCGTTTCTTTCGATGTTGTGTCTCGTTACCTACGCTACTTGGGTTACGATTTAACATTTGTACGTAATATCACTGATATTGACGACAAAATCATCAAGCGTGCAAACGAAAACAACGAGAGTTGCGATTCTTTGACAGAGCGTTTGATCGGCGAAATGTACACCGATTTTGATGCGCTGAACATCAAGCGCCCAGACGTTGAGCCACGCGCGACACAGTTTATTCAAGAGATCATTGAACTGGTTGAAACCTTAATTCAACGTGGTTTTGCTTACGTTGCAGATAACGGCGACGTGATGTTTGAAGTTGGCAAGTTTGATGAATACGGCAAACTGTCTAAGCAAGATCTTGAGCAGCTACAAGCTGGCGCTCGTGTTGATATTGAAACGGCAAAACGCAGCCCGCTAGACTTCGTTCTATGGAAAATGTCTAAACCAGGCGAACCAACTTGGGAATCGCCATGGGGCCCAGGTCGTCCAGGTTGGCACATTGAGTGTTCAGCAATGAACTCATCAATCCTTGGTAACCACTTTGATATTCACGGTGGCGGTTCAGATCTTCAGTTCCCACACCATGAAAACGAAATTGCTCAGTCTTGCTGTGCGCATGATACCCAGTATGTAAATACTTGGATGCATAGCGGCATGGTGATGGTTGATAAAGAAAAAATGTCTAAGTCATTAGGCAACTTCTTCACGATTCGCGATGTATTGGGTCACTACGATGCTGAAACTGTTCGCTACTTCCTAATGTCTGGTCACTACCGCAGCCAGCTAAACTACAGTGAAGAGAACCTCAACCAAGCACGTGCTTCATTAGAGCGTCTATACACGTCACTACGTGGTCTTGACTTGTCAGTAGCGCCAGCAGGTGGCGAAGAGTACGTAACTCGCTTTACTGAAGCGATGAACGATGACTTCAATACACCAGAAGCTTACTCAGTGTTGTTTGATATGGCGCGTGAGATCAACCGTCTTAAGACAGAAAACCAAGAGCAAGCAAGTGCACTTGGCGCATTAATGCGTGAGTTGGCCGATGTGATCGGTATTCTTCATCAAGACCCAGAAGCTTTCCTAAAAGGCGATGCAGGCAGTGATGATGAAGTGGCTGAAATTGAAGCATTAATCAAGCTACGTAACGATTCTCGTGCAGCGAAAGATTGGGCCAATGCAGATATGGCGCGCGACAAGCTAAATGAGATGGGTATTGAGCTAGAGGATGGTGCGGAAGGTACAACCTGGCGCCGCAAATAGCATCGACGTCCTTCTTGAAGTTGTAGTCATGATGCCTGCAGCGTCAATGAAGGAACAGATAAACGAATTTTTAGGGCTGAACTGTCAGCCCTTTTTTTTACCAAATTTAGAATTTAACAGGAATATTTCTGTGGCACAGATGTACTTCTATTACTCAGCGATGAACGCTGGGAAATCAACCACGCTTCTACAATCGTCATTTAACTATCAAGAGCGTGGTATGAACCCACTGATCTTTACCGCTGCTTTAGATAACCGTTATGGCGTTGGTAAAGTGAGTTCTCGAATCGGTCTACAATCTGAAGCGCACTTATTCCAAGCTGAGACGGACTTATTTAAAACCATCGCCGAGCTTAATGAACAAGAGAAACGTCACTGTATTTTAATTGATGAATGCCAGTTTTTGTCGAAAGAACAGGTTTATCAACTCACTGAAGTGGTAGATAAATTACATATTCCAGTACTTTGCTACGGTTTGCGTACTGACTTTTTAGGTGAGTTGTTTGAAGGCAGTAAATACCTACTATCGTGGGCAGATAAACTGGTTGAGCTGAAAACCATTTGTCACTGCGGTCGCAAAGCGAACATGGTTATTCGCACGGATGAGCATGGCAATGCGATTAAAGAAGGTGACCAAGTGGCGATTGGTGGCAACGACCGTTATGTGTCGGTTTGTCGTCAGCACTATAAAGAGGCGCTTGGTAAGTAATTGCCACGCCGTTTGAGTGTTAGTTTCAGTAGGCCTCATAACATTGCTAAGGTGTTTTGAGGCATGCAGCACTAAGCTGACAGGTACAAAAAACGGAGCACTTGGCTCCGTTTTTTGTTGTATTCGGTAATCTGAGATTAACGAGCACGGAAGACGATGCGGCCTTTTGATAGGTCGTATGGAGTCATCTCTACAGTTACTTTGTCACCAGTAAGAATACGGATGTAGTTCTTACGCATTTTACCAGAGATGTGAGCAGTAACTACGTGACCGTTTTCAAGCTCAACACGGAACATTGTGTTTGGAAGAGTATCAAGGACAGTGCCTTGCATCTCAATAACGTCTTCTTTAGCCATCTAATCCTCTTTAAATAAATGGGCGTTTTTATCAGGTATTCGAAGCTGATAAAAATGAATTAAGCAAAGTTGGGGCGTATTCTACCCTCGCCACGATTGATTTACTAGCCTTTGATGAGGATGAAAGCGGACTTTGTAGTTCATCGCTGGACATTCATCGATCTGATAGCCGAGATAAAGCCACTGTTTGCCTTGTTGTCGGCAGTATTCAATTTGCAACAAAACCCCAAGTGTACCAAGCGATAGTGGATGGTTAGGGTCAAAAAAGGTATAGAAAGCGCTGGCACTGTTGGAGAGCAGGTCAGTCACTGCAATACCAATTAGTCGCTGGTCTTCATAGAGGTGTAAATATTGGGTATTTAACCAATTACAGTGGCTAAACTGTTCAAAACTCTGGCGGTTTGGAGGGTACATTGTGCCGGAGTGATGGCGGGATTCAATATAACTGGCATAGAGTTCATACCAGTTTTCATCAAGATCTTCTTTTAGTTGCCAAGTAATCGCGCTGGCCTTGTTTAGCAGACGCTTTTGGCTACGTGAGGGCTGAAATTGATGAGCTGCGACTCGAATGGGTTCGCAAGCCTCACAAGCTTGGCATAGCGGTTTATAGATGGTGTCGCCACTACGGCGAAAACCATTTGCCAGCAATACTTCGTAGTTAGATGAGGTGTGTAGCGTGGGGTCGAGCGCCACCGCCACCCGCTCTTGCCGTCCCGGAAGGTAGCTACAAGGGTGGTTATCGGTTAAACCAATTCTAATGTGTTGTATATCAGAGCTCATTATTGCTCCTCGGCCTGTACTAACCACTGCGGTTGAAAGCACTGTTTATCAACCGCTTGCTGTCTTAAGGATAGCAGGCTTTTGATAAAGTCTTCACGTGGTAATTCAAATGCACCTAACGATTGGGTGTGATCATTAAGTACTTGGCAATCAATGAGCTTTCCACCGTATTGCTTAAAATGGTCGCAGAAATACCATAAGGCGATTTTCGATGCGTTACTTTGCAGGCTAAACATCGATTCCCCGCAAAACAGCTGACCAACCGACAGGCCATAAAGCCCACCTATAAGCTGGTTTTGTTGCCATACTTCTACAGAGTGGCAATGACCAAGTTGCGCCAGTTGTTTATAGGCATCACGCATTTCCTCGTTGATCCAAGTTTCTTCGGCACTTCGAAGCGCAGCACAGTGATCAATGACTTGGTCAAACGCTCGGTTAATACTGACCTGATATTGATGCTTACGCTGAAATTTTTTGACACTTCTGGCGGGTTTAAATGTCTTAGGATCAAACACCGCGCGTTGTGATGGACTCCACCATAAAATAGGTTCATCAGGTCCATACCAAGGGAATATGCCATTGTGGTAAGCTGTGACCAAACGTGCAGATGACAGATCTCCGCCAAAAGCCAGCAACCCATTTGGGTCGTCAAGTGCTTCAAATGGAGAAGGAAAGCTCAAATTGTTACTATCGAGTTCTGTCAGATATATAGCCATTAGAGGAGTCGAGTTATGTTGAAGAAGTGGGTATGGATATTATTGATTTTTCCTCTATTTGCCAATGCAGCATACCAACGGAATGTTGCCCGTCCAGTAAATGAGGTTGTGTTTGGGAAGGTCGATTCAGTTCGCTATCTTACCCAGCAAGATATTGTGAAGGCAGAAAGCAACGGTTGGGAAACCTTTTTGGGTGCGGTTGTCGGCGGTTTAATTGGTAATCAGTTCGGTGGCGGTACAGGCCGTGAAGTGGCAACTGCTGTCGGTGCCGTAGCAGGTGCGAGTATTGCGCGAAATCGAGCTAATCAGAGTTATCGTGTTGAATATCGTCTGGTTGAGTTGTTAATTCAAACCGAAGACAAACGCTTGATAAACGTGATTCAAGACGTCGATAGCAACATGATATTTCAGCGTGGGGATCGCGTTCGTATTTTGTACTTTAACGATGGTGTTAGGGTCGATAGGGAGTATTAGATTACCGCTTGAAAGTAAAACCAGATTAACTCTGGTTTTACTTGGGCTTTTTCGATAGTCTGAAACGACGAAGAATTTTTCATCGCTCTTATGGAAGTGAGCGAGCAAGGAATAGTAGTTTTTAATGGAAAGCCTTACGTTACAACCAATCAATAAAGTCGATGGTGAGGTTAACTTACCTGGGTCAAAAAGTGTCTCGAATCGCGCGCTGTTATTGGCCGCCTTAGCAAGAGGCACCACGCGTCTTACCAACCTTCTCGATAGTGACGATATCCGTCACATGCTTAATGCGCTTACTCAGCTGGGTGTCAATTACACCCTATCAGCAGACAAAACAGTTTGCGAAGTAGAAGGCTTAGGTGGGTCGTTCCATTCATCTCAAGCTCTAGAGCTGTTTTTGGGTAATGCTGGTACGGCAATGCGCCCATTGGCGGCTGCGCTTTGTCTTGGTGAAGGAGAGTTCGTCCTCACTGGTGAACCGCGCATGAAAGAGCGTCCAATTGGTCACTTGGTTGATGCGCTGCGTCAAGCCGGTGCTCAAATTGAGTACCTCGAGAATGACAACTACCCACCGCTGAAGATTCTAGGAACAGGGTTAAATGGAGGTACGGTAGAAATTGATGGCTCTATCTCCAGCCAATTTTTAACCGCGTTCTTGATGTCTGCCCCATTAGCAAAAGACGATGTGACAATCAAAATTGTGGGTGACTTAGTGTCTAAACCATATATCGATATCACTTTGCATATTATGGCGCAGTTTGGCGTTGAGGTAGAGAATCGTGATTATCAAGAATTTGTGATTCGAGCTGGTCAACAGTATGTATCTCCAGGCGATTTTCTTGTTGAGGGTGATGCGTCTTCTGCCTCGTACTTTTTAGCTGCTGCCGCAATTAAAGGAGGCGCTATCAAGGTCACAGGGATTGGCAAAAATAGTATCCAAGGTGATATTCAATTTGCTGATGCACTTGAAAAAATGGGCGCTGAAATCGAATGGGGTGATGATTACGTCATCTCTCGTGTGGGTGAGCTCAAAGCGGTTGATTTGGATTTTAACCATATCCCCGATGCTGCCATGACGATTGCGACTACCGCCTTGTTTGCTAAGGGTACGACTGCGATTCGCAATGTGTATAACTGGCGCGTTAAAGAGACGGACCGTTTGGCTGCGATGGCGACAGAGTTGCGTAAAGTGGGGGCTCAAGTTGAAGAGGGTCACGACTACATTATTGTGACACCGCCAGCTCAATTAACCCACGCTGCGATAGACACTTATGACGACCATCGTATGGCGATGTGTTTCTCTCTGGTTGCGTTGAGCGACACGCCAGTCACCATCAACGATCCGAAATGTACTTCAAAAACTTTCCCGGATTACTTTGAGAAGTTGGCATCGCTTAGCTGCTAAGCTCGAGAGAGTCGGGAATCTCAAAAATAATAAAGGCTGACATAGTGTCAGCCTTTTCTTTTAAGCGAAACAAAGCTTGGCTTTGCGTTCCCTTAGAAAGCAATTAGTTTTCTAAGGTAAATTCTTTTGAAAGCTGATGCGCTAAGTACTTAAACATGTTAAATACCGCGGTAGTTTTGCTAGTCGGTAGACCATTGTCGTCAAGGAAGTAGTTTCCTTTAAAAACCAGAACGTCGTCTTTTTCTTCTACACTATCAGCACGCATACCATCGATATAATCGTCATGCTCTTGAATGATTTGGTTGGCGATCAGGAGTAGGTCGAATGTGGAAATTACTTTTTTATCGCTCATTGAATTTACCTTACGCTTTGATTTAGGGCGAGATGGGGTGCGATTTTAAAGCGAAAAAAACGGAAATGCCAATGACTTGCCGCAATTAATCGACAACTCATATCGCTATCTTTTTGTAATAAAAGAAGGAAAATGTTTGTGACGGGCTACATAAATCTGTTTAATCCATTGGCGGAGATATTAGCCACGCGTTTAGTATGTGGCACTTCGAACATGGCACGTCCATGCACGATAGCTAAATTGTTCAACTCTATTTGGCTATCAAACCATTGCTCGATATAGTCTGCGCATTGAAGTAAAACGGTCTAAACCTTGTAGGGGCGAGATCGATGATTTGTCGAGCAGTCAAGATTGATTTTCAAAAAAGATATTGATCTTCTAGCAATCTCGCTCAATAGTAAAAAAAGAAGCAATGTTTTAGGTATGTTGTGCGATAAAATCGCATCAGTCATTAAAGGACACTAGAGTCAGTTATGGGTAAGTCACTCGTTATTGTGGAGTCGCCAGCCAAAGCGAAAACCATCAATAAATATCTCGGTAAGGACTTCATCGTAAAGTCTAGTGTGGGTCACGTGCGTGATCTACCAACGGCGGGTCAAAGCACCGGCCAGAAAGCGGCAGCGGTATCGACGAAAGGTTTAAGTGTCGAAGAGAAAGCGCGCATCAAACAAGAAAAAGATCGTAAATCGCTGATCAAAAAGATGGGTATTGACCCATACAACGGCTGGGAAGCAAATTATCAAGTGCTTCCGGGCAAAGAGAAAGTGGTTGCCGAACTACAGAAACTCGCGAAAGACGCAGACAGCGTTTATCTCGCAACCGACTTGGACCGCGAGGGAGAAGCCATCGCTTGGCACCTTCGTGAGATCATCGGTGGCGATGAAGAGCGATACAAACGTGTAGTGTTTAACGAAATTACTAAGAACGCGATTCAGCAAGCTTTCCAGAGTCCTGGCGAGCTAAGTATGGATGGCGTTAATGCGCAACAAGCACGCCGTTTCATGGACCGTGTTGTGGGCTTTATGGTCTCACCACTGTTGTGGAAAAAAGTGGCGCGTGGCTTGTCAGCGGGCCGTGTACAGTCGGTGGCAGTAAAACTACTGGTTGAACGTGAACGTGAAATTAAAGCGTTTGTTCCTGAAGAATTTTGGGATATTCACGCTGACACTAAGACACAAGATAAAACGGACTTCCGTCTGCAAGTGTCACAAAAAGATGGTGTAGCGTTTAAGCCTGTTAATCAAGCAGAAACCCAAGCGGCGATATCTGTTCTTGAGAATGCAGCGTACGAAGTATGTAAGCGTGAAGACCGCCCAACGTCGAGCAAACCGTCAGCACCATTTATCACCTCGACACTGCAGCAAGCTGCGAGTACGCGTCTTGGCTATGGTGTTAAAAAGACAATGATGTTAGCTCAGCGTTTGTATGAAGCGGGTTACATCACTTATATGCGTACCGACTCGACAAACTTGAGTGCGGAAGCGGTAGAGACAGTTCGTGGTTATATCACTAGCGAGTTTGGTGATGCCTACCTGCCAGCAAAAGCCAATGTTTACGGCAGCAAAGAAGGTGCTCAAGAGGCGCACGAAGCGATTCGTCCTTCTGACGTAACAGTGAAGGCAGATGACTTACAAGGTATGGAAGCTGATGCGCATAAGCTTTACGCGCTGATCTGGAATCAATTTGTCGCGTGTCAAATGACACCAGCGCAATATGACTCAACCACAGTCAGTGTGAAAGCGGCAGAGTTCACGCTTAAAGCGAAAGGTCGTATTCTCAAGTTTGATGGTTGGACTCGCGTTCAGCGTCCATTGGGCAAAAACGAAGACCAAATTCTGCCTGCGGTGCAAGTTGGCGATAAAATTGAACTACAACAGCTTGATCCTAAACAGCACTTCACTAAGCCGCCAGCGCGCTTTACCGAAGCTGCACTAGTAAAAGAGCTTGAGAAGCGTGGTATTGGTCGTCCATCGACTTACGCATCGATCATCTCAACGATTCAAGACCGCGGCTACGTAAAAGTTGAGCAGCGTCGTTTCTACGCTGAGAAGATGGGTGAGATCGTGACTGACCGTCTCGATGGCAGTTTCCATGAGTTGATGAACTACGAGTTCACTTCACGTATGGAAGAGAAGCTTGACCAAATCGCTGAAGGTGATGCGAACTGGAAATCTGTGCTGGATAACTTCTTTAACGACTTCTCAGGCGATTTAGAGAAAGCGGAGCAAGATGAAGATCAAGGTGGTATGAAACCAAATCATATCGTCTACACGGATATTGAGTGTCCTACCTGTTCTCGTCCTATGGGTATTCGTACCGCGTCAACGGGCGTGTTCCTTGGGTGTTCAGGTTACGCACTGCCGCCAAAAGAGCGTTGTAAGACCACGATTAACCTCGGTGACGAGGAAGGCATCATCAATGTTCTAGAGGAAGACGTAGAAACCGCAGCATTGCGTGCTAAGAAACGTTGTCCTATCTGTGAAACAGCGATGGATGCATACCTGATCGACGATAAGCGCAAACTGCACGTATGTGGTAACAACCCGAACTGTGAAGGTTATGTGGTTGAGTTTGGTGAATACAAAGTCAAAGGTTATGACGGCCCAGTTGTTGAATGTGACAAGTGTGGCAGTGACATGGTGCTGAAAAACGGTCGTTTTGGTAAGTACATGGATTGCACCAGCGAAACATGTAAGAACACGCGTAAGATCTTAAAGAATGGCGAAGTTGCGCCACCGAAAGAAGATCCTGTGCACTTGCCAGAGTTGCCTTGTGAAAACTCAGACGCTTACTTTGTATTGCGTGACGGTGCATCAGGTCTATTCTTAGCGGCGAGTACCTTCCCTAAATCGCGTGAAACACGTGCACCGTTAGTGGAAGAACTAAAACGCTTTAAAGACCGTATTTCGGCTAAGTTCCATTACTTAACCGAAGCGCCAGAGAAAGATCCAGACGGTCTACCATTGGTGGTACGTTTTAGCCGTAAGTCGAAAGAGAACTATGTTCGCTCTGAAATCGACGGCAAACCATCGGGCTATACTGCACTATATATCGATGGAAAATGGGAAATTACCGACAAGCGTAAAAAGAAATAGCGCTTGAAGTCGTGAACAAAAGCAGCGAGTGATCGCTGCTTTTTTTATGCCTAAATTTTGCTTCAGCAAACGGTCTGATAATCAAGAGGGGCGTTTGTTAAAAAGTCACAAAACTGACATGCAGATTTGGTACGGTTTTAATGTCGTTTTTACGAGGAAAGTCATGCTTCGGTAATATGATTGTTATCGGTTTGTATATGGGTTTGGCTTTAATGTGAGCTAGATCGGGTGCTTGTGACGTAACTTGTGAGGATTCGACAGTATGCAATATTTAAAATTGTAATCTGTATTAGATCCGATAATTTATAACCAATGGCTTGCACATAATAATGGACGTAGTCCAAATAACAACGCGCTATGCCTACCTAGGGAAAAAGGTGCCAGCAATTGGCACCAATTGATAAAAATATAATATGGAGAATAACCAATGGCTGGTGTTTTAGGTATGATCCTTGCTGGTGGAGAGGGCTCGAGACTGCGTCCACTTACTGAGTCTCGTAGTAAACCTTCTGTTCCTTTCGGGGGGAGTTATCGCCTAATTGATTTTGCGCTTAACAACTTTGTCAACGCTGACTTGATGCGTATTTACGTTCTCACTCAGTTTAAGTCGCAATCTTTGTTCCATCACCTTAAGAAAGGTTGGAACATCAACGGCATTACTGATCGTTTTATTGATCCTATTCCAGCACAAATGCGCACTGGCAAGCGCTGGTATGAGGGGACCGCTGATGCTATCTATCAAAACTTACGTTTTATGGAGTTAGCAGAGCCTGATCAAGTATGTATCTTTGGTTCAGACCATATCTATAAAATGGATATTAAGCAGATGCTTGATTTCCACAAAGAACATGAAGCCGCATTAACGGTTTCGGCACTTCGCATGCCACTTTCTCAAGCCTCACAATTTGGGGTGATTGAAGTGGACAGTGAAGGGCGCATGATTGGTTTTGAAGAAAAACCACTTAACCCTAAATCTATCCCAGGTGATCCAGAGCATGCTCTTGTTTCAATGGGTAACTACGTTTTTGAAGCTCAGACGCTATTTGCTGAGTTGATCGAAGATGCCGATAACCCAGAATCCTCACATGATTTTGGCAAAGACATCATTCCTAAAATGTTCCCTCGTGGTGATGTCTTTGTTTATGACTTTAGCCGTAATCAAATCACGGGTGAAAAAGAAGAGGTTTATTGGCGTGATGTAGGCACCATTGGTGCTTATTGGGAAGCGCACATGGACCTGTTGCGAAAAGACGCACCATTCTCACTGTATAACCGCAAGTGGCCATTACACACCTACTATCCACCGCTACCACCAGCAACTTTTACTGACTCTGATAATGGACGAGTGCAGATTATTGATAGCTTAGTGTGTAACGGCAGCCTAGTTCGCGGTTCGAGAATTGAAAAATCGGTGCTTGGTTTCCGCAGCAATATCGCATCAACCTGCGACATCAGTGAAAGCATCTTATTAGGAGATGTGAAAGTCGGAGAAGGTTGTGTGTTACGCCGAGTGATCATCGATAAAGATGTAGAAATTGCAGCGGGCACTCAGATTGGTGTGAACCTAAAAGAAGATCGCAAACTGTTCCACGTTTCGGAAGAAGGCATTGTGGTGATTCCAAAAGGAGCACGCGTTGGGTACTGATCGTTTATCCATTCTGTTTGTCGCATCAGAAGTTGAAGGATTGATCAAAAGTGGGGGCTTAGCGGATGTCGCTAAGGCCCTGCCTCAAGCTCTTGACTCGATGGGACAAGATGTCAGAGTAACCTTACCGGGTTATCGTAAAATTAAAGCCTTGCAAGATGCTGACATCGTATTGGAGACTCAATTAGAGCATTGGCCTCATACACCGTATCGAGTACGTCAACTTGCGGTAGGTGAGGTCAAAGTATACGCGATTGAGTGCGACCAATATTTTGCACGAGAGGAAATGTATTCGGAGTACAACCAAGCCTATGCTGACAATGGAGAGCGCTTTGCATTCTTCAGTGCAGCCTGTCTAGATATGTTGCCGAAGCTGAATTTTCAACCGGATATCATTCATGCCAATGACTGGCATACCGGGTTTGTTCCCTACCTGCTCAAGCATCGCTATGCCGAGCATCCATACTTTGCTCGCACTCGAAGTGTTATCTCCATTCACAACGCGGTGTTTAAAGGGGTGTTTAGTTACGAAGAGTTACCGAACCTCGCAGAGATGCAAGGGCACTACGCCCCCGATGCAGCGGTAAGTCCAACCCATATCACGATGCTCAAAGCGGGCGTGATGACTGCTGACAAGATCAATGCCGTGAGTCCTACCTATGCGGATGAACTCAAAACCGAGTTGGGTAGCCATGGTATGGCAAAAGAGTTTCGTGCCAGAGAGCATGACTTAGTCGGCATTCTTAATGGGTGCGATTACAGTGATTGGAACCCAGCAACTGATGGCTTTATACCGACCCAGTATCACGCAGAGCTCAGTAGCATGCAGGCAGGGAAACTGGCGTGTAAACGTGAGTTACAAAAGCGTGTTAAGCTGCCTGAGAGCGAGGCTGCCGTGTTTGGTATGGTTTGCCGTTTGACCAATCAGAAAGGTGTGCACTATTTGCTGCCAATCCTCGAGCGTTTTCTTAAGCTTGACGCTCAGCTGGTGATTGTTGGGACGGGGGATCCGATCTTGGCAACGCAGCTGGCGGAGATCGCGGCGCATCACAGTGACAAGTTCGCTTTCGTTGAAGCATACAGCAACGAGCTTGCCCACTTAGTCGAAGCCGGTTCGGATTTCTTCTTGATGCCGTCAGAGTTTGAGCCGTGTGGCTTAAACCAAATCTACAGTATGGCTTATGGTACCTTACCAATAGTGCGTGCGGTGGGGGGATTAAAAGACAGCGTGGTGGATTACGATTCCGATCCGGACAATGCGACTGGATTTGCGTTTATCCATCCAGAGCCGATTGAACTGCTGAGCGTGATGCAACGCGCTTTACTGTTTTATCTACAGCAACGTGATGAGATGACAAAAGTACAGCTCTTTGCGATGCAAAAACAGTTTTGTTGGAAGCGAGCAGCAGACGAGTATTTGGCTCTGTATCGCAGCGCACTTTCCTAACCTAAGCCGCGGCAATAAAGTTAACAGAACTCTGATAAAAGACATCATTTGATGTCTTTTTTTACACTTTTCTCGTCTCAACTTCATATAAAATGATATAAGCTCAATGGAGCTTCACATAACTTATGGTAGGCTTCTGCCCTCTTAGCACTATCAATTATAACTATTCGCATAAATGAGTAATGCCTTGCTGTTTCATAAAACCTATCTGCATCCAACAAGTAATGAATGGGTAGTCTTTATCCATGGTGCGGGCGGGAGTTCATCTATTTGGTTTAAGCAGATCAAAGCGTACAAGCAACATTTCAACCTAGTGCTGATTGATTTACGAGGCCACGGTAAGTCAAACCAGTTACTAAAAGAGATCATGACCAGTCGTTACACGTTTAAAGCAGTAACACTGGATATCCTGCAAGTGCTTGACCACCTCAAAATACAATCTGCCCATTTTGTCGGCTTGTCTCTCGGTACGATTATCGTGCATAACCTAGCAGAACTGGCGACCGACCGCGTGAAATCGATGGTGCTTGGTGGGGCTGTCACACGTCTTAATACGCGTTCACAATTCTTGGTTAAAGTGGGCAATATCTTTAAACATATTGTGCCTTACATGTGGTTGTACAGCTTGTTTGCGTACATAGTTATGCCACAACGAGCGCAAAAGCAGTCGCGGCATCTCTTTATCCGTGAGGCGAAAAAGCTCTGTCAGCAAGAGTTCAAAAGATGGTTTATATTGGCATCTGATGTGAACCCGCTAATGCGTTATTTTAATCAAAAAGAGTTGCCGATCCCGACTTTGTATTTGATGGGCGATCAGGACTACATGTTTATCAAGCCAGTGAAAGAGATCGTTGCTCTACAGCACCAAAGTCAGTTACTAGAGATAGCGGATTGTGGTCATGTGTGTAATATCGAAAAACCCGAAGAGTTTAATCAGCATTCGATCCGCTTTATTCAGCAACAGATCCGCTAATGGATCGCGACGCCACATTGCCAACACAGTGCAAATTGTCCTTCATTAAGCTCCCCACACTCAGTGCAGCGCCAAGCCTGTTGTGAGTGTGGTTGTTCAAACTGCTCAATCAGTTCAATCGCTATCTCTTTTTTAGCTAGGTCGAGTAACCAAACATGAGGGGCGCTCGCTTCTCCAAACGGCACTTCACCTTGCAATCCAAAAATGCCTTCTCCTCGCACTTCGCATTGTATGTTGTGGGAGCGTAAAAGCTCACACACAATGTGAGCTTGAGGTGGATTCACGGCACTGAATATTTTCATCAATAACCTCGATTATACTTGGCTGTGAGATTCTGGCTGGCGTCGAAGTTTAGCCATTACCCATTTGGCAATAATTGGGAATAAGCCGAGTAGGGCAAAAGAGACCAAAACAGATGGGGATACAATGCCCGACAAGCTGTCGATTTGAGCTAGTTGAGTACCAGCATTGAGATAAACGGCAGTGCCCGGCAACATACCTAATTGGCTAACCAGATAAAAACGTGCCGTCGTGATAGGAGTTAGCCCCATCAGTAGGTTAATCAAAAAGAACGGAAAGACCGGAATTAAGCGTAAGGAGAAGAGATAGAATGCCCCATCTTTTTCTACGCCTTGATTGATCGCAGAGAGTTTGTCGCCAAATTTGCTTTGTACCCAATCACGCAGTAAGAAGCGGCTGCTGAGGAAGGCGAGTGTTGCGCCCAGCGTGCTAGCAAATGATACCAGTAGTAAACTGGTCCAAAAACCAAACAGGGCGGCACCAAGTAGCGTGACGACGGCTGCTCCGGGAATCGAAAAGGCGGTTATCGCGACATAAGCGGAGAAGTAGATGATGGCGGCAAGTACGAAATTCTGCGCAATAAACTCACCAAGAGCCGCTTGCTGAGCTTTCGCATTTTCCAACGTGAGTTGATCACCAAATTGTGAAATTAACACCGCGATTAGGGCGATCAGTGCTATCCCTATCAATAATTTTTTGTTCATCTTCGCTCTCCTTTCCCTTTTTTGCGTCCGCTTATTCTTAGTTTAGCTGTTGGGGGAATCTTGTCTCTGTTGGTAGATAAGAACCTTAAAGTGAAGAAAAACTTTCATAAAAAAAGCCAGCGAAATTCGCTGGCTAGTGTTTATTGAAGTCGAGAGAGTAGCTCATCTCTGCGCTCTTGGGGTACCACTGACCAGTGTGTCCCTTTAATTGCGCCTTCAAGAGACCACAACAGCTCTAGGCTAACATCACTAGAGTGAGTTTCGCGAATCGCTTTATAAGCCTCTACAGAGCCCGCTTGCTGCAATTGCTCAACATTATCGATACCGGCTTTCTTCAGCATTCGCTCAGTCGCTAAGCGAAGGTTCGGTAAATCTTTAATGCGAGTTGGTTTTGTTTCAGCTTGCGCTGATTTCTCAACTTGAGCTTGTGCGTGTGCTTCACGTGCAATCTCAAGCGTTTTGGTGCTATTACTGTACAAATCTTCACTCAGAGCGAAGTATTTAGTGACAACAGGAAACCCACGTTTGTGGTACACGTACGGCTCGAATCCTTGTTGTTTAAACTGCTTGGCGAGAATGCTGTCTGCTCGAATATGAAGCTTATTATTTACAACTAACGCAAACATAGTTTCGTCTGCAAAAATCCCAAACCCACCAAACATAGAGCGAGATTTAATACGACCTAGCGGCTCAAAGAGCCTCATCGAGTCTTTAAGAATTGGTTTGTCCATTCAGTACTTTCTCGGTGTATGTGTATGTCAATACGCCACCAAATCAGGTCCGAAAGATTAGCAGTTATGCAGGAAATAGGAGAATAATCCGTTAACGCGCGCATTTCTACCATCGGCAACCCCGCTACCATACGTCTTATGCTGTGCATAAAAGTTTAGGCCGGAAGCTTTGCGTCCCATCTTTTCAGAATGGTTTGCCCTGTGCGTGACTTAATTTGCCTTGCTAAAGATTAAATACTTCTGTTTCAAAGTATCACCATACTATGAAAGAATTGTGATCTTAATGCAAGAATTAAGTTGGGTAGGAGTCACAATAGCCGACTAATCTCACATCGGCTATTGTTATAATAATCATTGAGTTAAGGTAATTTGGTTACCGTAGAGCGTTCAACGATTTCTGGATGCATTTCAAATACGCGTTTGTCATGCTCTTTGTCTTTAATGCGTTCAAGTAAGATTTCGAAGGCATTTTTACCAACACGACGTTTAGGTTGGTGAACCGTTGTCAGTGGTGGCGAGAAGTACTCAGCAAGCTCGATATTGTCATAACCAATCACAGACATATCTTCAGGAATACGGATACCTTTCTGTTGCAGACGACTCATTAGACCAAGGGCCATGGTGTCATTGAAACAGAAAATTGCTGTTGGGCGTTTATCCATCGCTGCGATTTTATCTGCCGCTAGCACAGCAGTATCACACTCGAAGTTACCTTCTAAGATCCAATCTTCATTTACTGCCAAGTTCGCTTCATTCATCGCGCGCTTGAAGCCTTGAATTCGTTCCTGACAGGCTGCTTTTTCAAAGTGACCGCTTAGACAAGCGATGTCTTTGTGACCATGATCGATTAGGTATTTGGTAGCAAGATAGCCACCTTCTTCCGAGTTATCGATGATCTTATCCGCTTGAGAACTCTCCGGACCCCAATCCATAACTACTTTTGGAATGTCTTTGTGGCGGTCCAGCATTTCACTCAGTTCTTCTGTTAGGTCAGAACACATCACCAAAATACCATCGACGCGTTTTTCAGCGAGCATGCGAATGTAATCGCGTTGCTTTTCGTAGATACCACCGGTATTACATAGGATAAGTGTGTAACCTTGGCGGTAGCAGTAGCTTTCTACACCATCGATGACTTCAGAAAAGAATAGGTTAGTTGATTGCGTCACCAACATACCAATTGTGCGGGTACTGTTGCACTTTAAGCTACGCGCAACAGCGCTTGGCGCGTAGTTTAGTTCAGTGACGGCTTCCATCACGCGCTCTTGAGTTGCTTCCGCAACAAAACGCGTTTTGTTAATAACGTGTGAGACTGTCGTGGTTGATACGCCGGCAAGGCGAGCAACATCTTTAATAGTGGCCATAAGGTATGATCCTTTCTATAGCTGCCACATGGCTATTCACATTTTTGAATAAAACTGGCAGAAAGTAATAGAAATACAAAAACCGCTTTTTTACAGCGGTTTGTACTTGTTTGGTCTTTTTATCGTTTGCGGCTTCGATTTTAGACCGCATCGCCGCCAGTAGCAAACGAAAAACCCGCTCTCATTTTATGAGAAGGGGTGTTATTCCTCTTCACCCACTAAATAGGCGCAATCCAATTCAAGGAATGCCACCAGCAGTGAGGCCACAGAAGAGTAAAAACCAAAAGCGTCGAGTGTTTGACTTTTCGCTGTGAACTTTGGCACCCAATTTAGAATGTGCTGACGAATAAACGCTTCTTGCTCGATCAACGCATCATTGAGGTGGCGCTCTTGCTCCAACTCATTTGAGCGAATAATCATATTGCCCAACAGATCAAGTTCAATTGCGATATGGTCAGCAGGCTCATTTAAGTCCTGATTTACCGCCACACCATGCTGAGTCAGTAGATCTTGCATTTGGTTTGCGGGTTCATCATGCAATAGGCCTGTCGTACCCACATACATAGAGGCGTACGGTAGTGCAGACTCTTTGTCTGATTTTAAGAACAAGTCACAAAAATCCGCTGCAAGCTCTAGTTGACCATCTTCGCGATCCATTTGTCTATTGAGCGCGTCCACCAATCGGTCAACCGCAGGTTTTAGGGTTGGGTTTTCACCTAGACCAGCAAGAAAGCCGCGGATTTCAGGGCTTTGATATTGTGCAAGCTCTGTTTCAGTCAGTTCTCTTGCGAACAGACTCGAAAACCACCAGTAAATCTCTGCACGTTTTTCATTAAACGCTTTTAATTCTTGCATCTAACAATGCTCCAAGTTTCAGTACTATTAATATTTTAGCGAACAAACATGAATAGCGATAACGTGTATTGTGAAAAAATGGGATAGAAAATGGAATATTGTTAACAGGTGGGCTAGGTTTGTCTTGAATCAATAAAAAATCATCTTTCTTGATTTTAATATAACAAATACTAGAAATGTTACGGTTTATGAATAGAATACTGTTGAAATTAATTCCCAATGTAAATTAAGTGGTTTAGATGAGCTATCACGTATTAGTAGTAGAAGACGACGCGGTCACTCGCAGCAAGCTAGTTGGCTACTTTCAAAATGAAGGTTACACGGTCAGCGAAGCTGAGAGCGGCGAGCAGATGCGCGACACACTACAAAATCATTCGATCGACTTAGTTATGTTAGACATCAATCTTCCTGGTGAAGATGGTCTGATGCTAACGCGCGAACTGCGTAGTCAATCGGACATTGGAATTATCCTGGTAACAGGACGCACGGATAGCATTGATAAAATCGTCGGTCTCGAAATGGGCGCAGATGATTACGTAACCAAACCGTTTGAACTTCGCGAACTGCTAGTGCGCGTGAAGAACCTGTTGTGGCGCATTTCTGCTGCTCGTAATGCAGGTAGCGTTGTTGATCAAAAGAACGACGCAAACATTGTTCGCTTTGGCGAGTGGATGTTTGACATTCAACGCCGTGCTTTAAGCCGTAACGGCGAACCGGTTAAGCTAACTAAAGCTGAGTACGAACTACTTGTGGCGCTGTCTTCTTACCCTAACCAAGTATTAAGCCGCGAACGCATTCTCAATATGATCAGCCACCGCGTAGATGCACCTAACGACCGTACCATCGATGTACTGATTCGTCGCATGCGCGCTAAGATGGAGTTTGATCCAAAGAACCCACAAATCTTTGTGACGGTTCATGGTGAAGGCTACATGTTTGCTGGTGATTAATTGACTGTATAAGTGTAAAAAAACCGAAGCTCAGCTTCGGTTTTTTTTTTGCGGCAAAGATTACCTACATCCCGCTACACTTTACTCTGTGAGGCTTCGATTGCGGTCTCTTCATAATCCGATGCCCAGTTGCGTAGCGTCTGCCAAATGCGTCCAAGAGTTTCGTGCCAGTATCGCTCGGTCTGCTCTAAGTAAATCGCTTTAGGCGTGTACTTACTCCAAAACTGATGGATTTCGGTTTGTGCTAAGTAGTTGGTCGGCGCAGGATAAGGGTTTAATCCAGCAGAGTGGAACTCATTGAGCGCCCGGCCCATATGGCTTGCAGACGTGACTAGTATCAACTCTTTCCGTTGTACAAAGGCTGCGGCTTGTCGAGCTTCTTCCCATGTGTCTTTTGCTGTCTCAAGCAGAATAATATCGGATTTTGACACCCCAAGAGCGAGAGCCACTTTTGCCATCATACGTGCATTGCTCACCTCAGTGCCGCCTGAATAGCCGGAGAGTATGAGCTTTGAACCCGGATAGATGCGCATAATGCGAATGCCTTCAGATAAACGCATCAAAGCGGTGCGGCTTAGTTCAGAGGTTGGGGGAATTTGGTCATCCACCACATGACCGCTACCCAGTACCATGACATAGTCAATCGACTTATCGACAGGTAAAAAGGCGGTATATTGGCGTTCTAGCGGCATCAATAAGCGAGAAGCGACAGGTTGGAAAGAGATCAGGAAGATGCCCACAAAGGAAAACAACACCACAAAGCAGCCTGTTTTCTGCTTGCGAGTAAACATAATTAACATTAAGCCCAAAAATCCGATGATCAGCATCGCTGGCAAAGGCATGAGCAAGGAAGAAACGATTTTTTTCAGCTCAAACATGATTAAATAGTCCGAAAAAACACCAGTTGATTATAAATTAAGATAATCCCTATTTATATCTGCCTTTCTTGTGACAGAATAGCAGTACCAAGGGGCTAATGGCCTTTTGAAATGATTTTTGCATTCGTTTGTCGCTTTTTTATACACGATAACCGCTGAGCGGGTAGTTTTTACTTAGTAAGCCAGCAACGTAATAGGAAGTGCAACAGACAATGCCCGAAGGGTTCGAACTCGGCGCCCCCGATTACAGAGTTTGACTCTGAAAGAGAGCTATTTGGGCTCAGAGTGACTAGGCTACAAACCTCTCGTCGCGACTAAAACGCTTTTTTGTTCGAACAGAATTTTCCACAAAAGGTCAGCAGACCTTTAACATGATAACCCAAGCCGCTGTGACTGAAGACCGCAATTTCGACGATATTGCCCACAAATTTGCAAAAAATATTTACGGTTCGGACAAAGGTGAGATTCGCCAAGTAATTGTTTGGCAAGATCTTGCACAAGCTTTGTCCATGCTCCAAAGTGACCAACAACGCCTGAACATACTGGATGCGGGCGGTGGTCTGGCACAAATGTCACAAAAAATAGCTAAACTCGGACACCAAGTAGCGCTATGTGACTTATCCTCTGAAATGCTTCAGCTAGCTAAGCAAGACATTGAGGCCAATGGCTTGCTTGAGAACTATCGTTTGATTCATTCTCCAGTGCAAGACATTGCGCAGCACATGCCAGCGCCTGTCGATTTAGTCATGTTTCACGCCGTGATGGAGTGGCTCGTTGACCCTAAATCTGCGCTTGAAACGGTGCTAGAGCAAGTTAAGCCGGGAGGCATTGCCTCGGTGATGTTCTATAACCATCACGGCTTGGTGTACAAGAATGTTGTTTGTGGCAACCTTCCACATGTGTTAGAAGGTATGCCGCATCGCAAGCGCTTTAAGCTTCAACCACAAAAAGGCCTAGTGCCACAAGACGTGTATCAGTGGATTGAAGAGGCAGGTTTTAACATTTGTGGTAAGTCAGGCATTCGTTGTTTCAGTGACTACATTGGCAACCGAATGAACATGGGCGATTACCAATTTGAAGATGTGCTGGCACTTGAAGAGAAACTATGTCGACAAGAGCCGTACCTCTCATTAGGCCGATACATACATGTATGGGCACAAAAGAAAGATAAACAGGAATAACAATGAGTGAGATGACTCTCAATGTTGCCGACCAACCTATCGATGAACTGGTAGGTTGGGTAAAGCAGCACGATTTCTCATTGAACCTAACCAGCGAAAGATTGGCTTTTCTAATCGCCATTGCAGTGTTAAGCAATGAAAGGTTTGATGAAGAATTGGGTGAAGGTGAACTCCATGATGCGTTTACTATCGTCACTCGATTATTTGAAGAGACCGGTGAGGCGTCGGCGTTCCGTGCCAACAACGCCATCAATGAAATGGTCAAGCAGCGCCTTATCAGCCGCTTTACCAGCGAAATCACCGATGGCGCAAGCATTTACCGTTTGTCACCGTTAGCAATTGGGATTACCGATTACTACGTACGTCACCGCGAGTTCTCGAAACTTAAGCTTTCGATTCAATTGTCGATGGTGGCCGATGAAATGGCGAAAGCGATAGAAGCGGCGCAAAAAGGCGGTACTGCGGGTCACTGGAAAAAGAACGTTTATGGCGTGTTGAAATACTCGGTGGGTGAGATTTTCGATCAAATCGACCTTAACCAACGCGTGATGGATGAGCAGCAACAATCGGTCAAACTGCAAATTGCTGAACTGTTGAACAAAGATTGGCGCGAAGCGATCAATAACTGTGAAGCGCTGCTCTCTGAAACATCAACAACACTGCGTGAATTGCAAGACACCTTGCAAGCGGCTGGTGATGAGTTGCAAACGCAGATCCTCGACATCCAAGAAATTGTCTATGGCGATGATGAGCTTGAGTTTATTGAAGAGACGCTGTTTGGCCTACAGATGAAACTGGACCGCATTACCAGTTGGGGTCAACAGGCGATCGACTTGTGGATCGGTTACGACCGCCACGTGCACAAGTTTATCCGTACCGCAATCGATATGGACAAAAACCGTGCCTTTAGCACTCGTCTGCGTCAATCACTCAAAGACTATTTCGACATGCCTTGGTACTTAACTTATGCCGATGCAGAGCGTTTGATCGACTTGCGTGACGAAGCCCTAGTGCTGCGTGACGATGAGGTTACCGGTCAAGTGCCGATGGAAGTGGAATACGAAGAATATCAACAAGTCAATGATGAGCTATCCGAAAGGATCGGTGAGATGCTTAAAGCTCATAAAGAGCAGGGCATGCCTATCGACCTTGGTGTGGTACTACGCGACTACTTGTCTGCCCACCCACGAACTCATCACTTTGATTTAGCGCGAATTGTCGTTGATCAAGCGGTAAGACTTGGCTACTCCGAGTCGGATTACCAAGCTGTTCAGCCAGACTGGCAAGCGATTAACGAATTTGGTGCAAAGGTACAAGCAAATGTCATCGACAGATACTAACGAATACATGTCAGAGAATCTGGCAAAAGCAATCTCAAATCCGCTCTTTCCTGCGCTTGATAGCATGTTACGAGCAGGTCGTCACGTATCAAGTGAAGATTTGGACAACCACGCACTGCTGGCGGATTTTGAAACTGAGTTAGCGCTGTTTTATCAGCGTTACAACACTGAACTGGTAAAAGCGCCGGAAGGCTTTTTCTATCTGCGCCCGCGCTCAACGTCGCTGATTAGCCGTAGCGTGCTATCTGAGCTTGATATGCTGGTGGGTAAGGTATTGTGTTTCCTATACCTTAGCCCTGAGCGTTTGGCTCACGAAGGTATTTTTACCAATCAAGAACTGTATGAAGAATTGATTCAACTGACCGATGAAACCAAGCTGATGAAGTTGGTGACTAACCGTGCTACGGGGTCAGATCTGGATAAAGAAAAACTATTTGAAAAAGTTCGTACCTCGCTACGCCGTTTGCGTCGCCTTGGCATGATCATCAATATCGGTGAGACCGGTAAGTTCCGCATCAGCGAAGCGGTATTTCGTTTTGGTGCCGATGTTCGTGTTGGCGATGACATGCGTGAAGCGCAACTGCGTTTGATCCGTGATGGTGAAGCGGTTGTGCATACCCAAGAGCCAAGCCAAGGCAGCTTGTTGACCGATGATGAGCAACAAGACACGGAACTTGACGTAGTCGCACACGAAGAAACAGAGGGCGAAGCATGATTCAACGCGGTAAATATCAATCGCTGACCATGATCAACTGGAACGGCTTCTTTGCTCGTACATTTGATATCGATGGTCTCGTCACCACACTATCTGGTGGTAACGGTGCGGGTAAGTCGACCACCATGGCGGCGTTTATCACAGCACTTATTCCTGACCAAACACTACTTCACTTCCGTAACACCACAGAGGCGGGCAGCAGCCAATCGTCTCGCGATAAAGGTCTTTACGGTAAATTGCAGCCAGGTGCGTGTTATGCAGCGCTAGATGTAGTGAACTCACGTAACCAACGTCTACTGTTCGCGGTTAAACTGCAGCAAGTGGCGGGTCGTGATAAGAAAGTCGACATCAAACCTTTCGTTATCCAAGGTTTACCAAGTGACGTTAAGCCATGTGATGTGCTGATTGAAAGCGTATCTGAGACGCAAGCGCGCGTACGTCAAATCAACGAAGTGAAAGAGAGCATCGCCAAGTACGAAGGCGTGCAATTCAAAGCATTTTCTTCAGTGGTAGATTACCACGCGCAAATGTTTGAGTTTGGCGTGATCCCTAAGAAGCTACGTAACTCTTCCGATCGCTCAAAGTTCTACCGCTTGATCGAAGCCTCGCTTTACGGTGGTATCTCTAGTGCGATTACGCGTTCACTGCGCGACTACCTACTGCCACAAAATGGCGGGGTAAAAAAAGCATTCCAAGATATGGAGTCGGCGCTGCGTGAAAACCGCATGACGCTAGAAGCAATCAAAACCACTCAGGCTGACCGTGATCTATTCAAACACCTGATCACTGAGTCAACCAACTATGTAGCGGCTGACTACATGCGTCACGCCAATGATCGCCGTAACAAGCTTGATCAAACGATGACTCTGCGTGGCGAACTGTTTGGTTCACGTCAAAGCCTGATTGAGCAAAATTCATTGCTAAACCGCGTTCACGAAGAACTTGAAATGCTGGTGGAAAGTGAAGCGGCACTTGAGCAAGACTACCAAGCGGCATCTGACCACTTGCAGTTGGTGCAAAATGCACTGCGCCAACAAGAGAAGATCGAACGTTACCAAGAAGATCTAGAGCAGCTAAGTGAGCGCCTAGAAGAGCAGTTGATGGTAGTGGAAGAAGCACAAGAGCGCGTTCTGATGGCTGAAGAGCAATCAACGGTTGCTGAAGAAGAAGTTGATAGTCTAAAAACGCAACTGGCTGATTACCAACAAGCGTTGGATATGCAGCAAACTCGTGCACTGCAATATCAACAAGCGGTTCAGGCACTGGAAAAAGCTAAGCAACTGCTAAGTAATGACGCTCTAACTGCAGAATCAGCGCAAGCTTTGGTTGCTGAATTAAAGCAGCGTGAAGCAGACAGCACCACCACACTACTTGCGCTTAAGCATAAGCTTGATATGTCGTCGGCAGCAGCGCAGCAATTTGAGACCGCGCTTCAACTGGTGACGAGCATTGTTGGTACGGTTGAACGCAGTCAAGCGGCTGAGCAAGCGAAAAGTGCGATTGCACAAGGCCGTGAAGCGAAGCAACTGAATGACAATGAGTCGCAGTGGCGCGCTCAATACCGTGACCTTGAGCGTAGCTTAAATCAGCAACGTCAAGCACGTGAACTCGTGCAAGAGTATCAAAAGCAGCACCATGTCGAATTGGCAGATGAGCTGAGCTTTGAACAAGAGCGCGAGCGTCATAGTGCGCAAATTGAATCACTTGAATATGCGCAAGAAGAATTGCGCGAACAGCGCAGTGAACAGCGCCGTTTAGAGCAAGATGCTGCGGCTGAAATCGCTAAGTTTGAAGCCATTGCACCAACTTGGATTGCCGCCAACGATGCACTAGAAAACTTGCGTGAGCAAAGTGGTGCAGAGCTGGTTGATAGCCAAGCGGTTATGAGCCAAATGCAGCTTGTGCTTGAGCAAGAGAAGCAACAGTCAATTGCCAAAGATAAGCTGGCTGAACGTCGTACGTTCCTAGATGGTGAAATCGAACGCCTAGCATCGCCTGGTGGTTCAAATGATTCACGCTTAAAAGGTTTGGCTGACACCCTAGGCGGTGTACTGCTATCTGAAATTTACGACGACATCACGATTGATGACGCGCCGTACTTCAGTGCGATGTACGGTCCGGCTCGTCACGCGATTGTGGTATCCGATCTGTCTGGCATCGAAGAGAAGCTGGTTGAGCTAGATGATTGTCCAGAAGATTTGTACATCATTGAAGGCGATATCGATGCCTTTGATGACAGCTCATTCAACGCAGAAGAGTTAGAAGGCGCAGTGTGCGTTCGTCTCAACGACCGTCAAATGCGTTACTCACGTTTGCCGGAGATTCCATTGTTTGGTCGCGCAGCGCGCGAGCAACGTTTGGAACTGCTGCGCTCTGAGCGCGAAGAAGTGGTGGAAGAGCACGCTAAAGCGGCATTCGATTCACAGAAACTGCAGCGTCTGTACCAAGCGTTCAATAACTTTGTAGCTAAGCACATTCAAGTGGCGTTTGAAGCGGACCCTGAGCAAGCTCTGCAAAAAGTGCGTGATAAGCGTAACCAATTTGTTCGTCAGCTTGCCGAGCTAGATGGCAAAGAGCAGCAGCAACGTGCCCAGCTACTGGGTAGCCGACAAGCCATTGCACTGCTTGATAAACTAGCGCCAACCATGCGCTTTATCGAAGATGAAACGCTAGAAGCACGTTTCGCTGAAATCGAAGAGAAGCTTACTCAAGTCTCTCAAGCGAAAGCGTTCCTAACGCAACATGCCAAAGCGCTAGAGTCACTAGAGAAAGTGGCGGGTGCGCTTGATGCTGACCCTGAGCAATTTGAAGCGCTAGAAGCGGAATACCAAGCGGCTGACCTACAGTTGCAAACGCTGAAAACCCAGATCTTTGCCTTGTCTGATTTGGTAGAGCGTCGCCACTATTTTGCTTACTCAGACTCAGTGGATTTATTGAGTAAGAGCAGTGAACTTAGTGAGCAGCTAAAAGCAAAATTGGTCCAAGCGGAACAGCTTCGTACTCGCAGCCGAGATGAGCTAAAACAGTCGCAAGACCAAATGAACCAATACAACCAAGTATTGGCATCATTAAAGAGCTCACACCAAGCGAAACTGGAAACGGTTCAAGAGTTTAAGCAAGAGCTGCAAGAGTACGGCGTAACCGCTGACGAGGGTGCAGCAGAGCGTGCGCAGCGTCGTCGTGACGAGCTAAATGAGCGTCTACATACATCTCGCAGCCGTAAGAGTGAGTACGAGCGTACGATCACTTCAACTGAGCTGGAAATGAAAGCGCTGGCTAAGCGCATGAAGAAAGTTCAGAAAGATTATGCAGAGCTACGTACTTTCGTCGTGGCAGCAAAAGCGGGTTGGTGCTCAGTATTGCGTCTTGCGCGTGAAAACGACGTTGAACGTCGTCTACACAAGCGTGAACTGGCTTACATGTCAGCGGCTGAACTGCGTTCAATGTCAGATAAATCATTGGGTGCATTGCGTCTTGCTGTGGCAGACAATGACGACCTACGTGATTCACTGCGTCTATCGGAAGATACCGCGCATCCAGAGCGTAAGGTTCTGTTCTACATTGCTGTTTACCAACACCTACGTGAGCGTATTCGCCAAGATATCATCCGTACCGATGATCCGGTTGAAGCGATCGAAGAGATGGAAGTGGAGCTAGCGCGTCTAACAGAAGAGCTAACGCAACGTGAAAACCGTCTCGCGATCAGCTCTGACTCGGTTGCAAGCATCATCAAGAAGACGATCCAGCGTGAGCAAAACCGTATTCGTATGCTAAACCAAGGCTTGTCGAACATCTCGTTCGGTCAAGTGAAAGGCGTGCGTCTAAACGTGAAGATCCGCGAAAGTCACGAAGTGCTACTTAACGGTCTAGCGGCGCAGCAAGAGCAACATAAAGACTTGTTTGAAACGACGCGCTACACCTTCTCTGAAGCCATGGCGAAGTTGTTCCAACGTGTGAACCCACACATCGATATGGGGCAACGTTCACCGCAAGTATTGGGTGAAGAGCTACTGGATTACCGTAACTACCTAGAGTTAAGCGTAGAAGTAAATCGTGGTTCTGATGGTTGGCTACAAGCGGAATCGGGCGCACTTTCAACGGGTGAGGCGATCGGTACTGGTCAGTCAATCCTATTGATGGTGGTGCAAAGCTGGGAAGAAGAATCCCGTCGTCTGCGCAGTAAAGACATTATCCCATGTCGCCTACTGTTCTTGGATGAGGCGGCTCGTCTCGATGGTAAATCAATCTCGACGCTGTTTGAACTGTGTGACCGTCTGGATATGCAGCTTCTCATCGCCGCACCAGAGAATATCAGCCCAGAGAAAGGTACCACTTACAAACTGGTTCGTAAGGTATTTAAAGACCACGAACATGTACACGTAGTGGGGCTGCGTGGCTTTGGTCAGACAGACCAAGCAAAAAGCGAAGTTCAAGAGTTGATGGAAGAACTCTAAGCTAGATTAAGAGTCATTAACTTCCGTTCTTGGGACTATGAAGACCGTGCCGCTATTTCAGCCGCACGGTTTTTTTTATCTTGTGTCATTGAATGTATTGGTTGCCGTCATATAAAGTGCAAGATGAATGCGAAATTGTTATTGATATTCTTAAGAATAATACATTTGTCAAAGGCAAGATATTTTAGAATCGGTCCACAAAATTTCTCGACGGGGACGATTGAGTAGAGTGGACAATAGTGCGGTATTAATAAAGGGGTGTCATGACACAGACTAAAATGCTGATTGTTGAAGACGACATAAAGCTTCAACAGATGCTTAAGGAATATTTTGTTGCGAAGCAGTTTGAGGTTGCAACACTTGACGATGGCAGCCAAGCGGTAGAAACCATAGTACAAACTCAACCGGATATTGTGCTACTAGACTTGATGCTTCCTGTCATGGATGGACTGACAATTTGCCGACAGATACGCAGTTTGTATCGCGGTAAGCTACTTATGCTAACCGCGAGTGATGACGACTTTGACCATGTCGCAGGGCTTGAAACTGGCGCTGATGATTATGTCACCAAACCAATTAAACCAAGGGTGTTGCTCGCGAGAGTGAGAACGCTGCTTCGTCGCAACGCAGAGCCTATGAGTTCTGAAGAAGATGAGCACCAACTGGTCTTCGGAGAGCTTTGCTTAAACCGACGGTACAAAAAATGCGAGTTGTCATCGAGTTTAGTGCCATTGACTGACAGTGAGTTTGATTTGTTGTGGCTATTAGCGAGTGATCCAGACACGCCTCTGTCTCGTGACTATTTAACCCAAACCATTCGTGGCATTGAATATGATGGCATCGACCGTACTATTGATAATAAAGTCGTGCGTCTGCGCAAACTGTTAGGAACTGACAAGTCAGGGCAGGAGAGAGTACAAACCATTCGCGGACAAGGCTATTTGTTTGTTTCAACGGCTTGGGCCTAGCCAACGCTAGGTTGCTCTCAAATCGTTGATTAACATTAACCACGCTTGAGAAAAGAACGATGCGACGGATTTATATTGAGTCTATTTTGGGGGTTTGTCTGTGCTTCCTTGCCAGTTTAGCGCTATATGAGGTGATTGTTTTTAAGTTCAACACCGATGATGAAATTGTATTGGCGCAATATGAAGCGGAAGCGTTTCAACATGTCATTGATGGTATCGCTGTTAGTCAAGGGGTCGAGTCGGCAGAAAAAGCGCTTGCCCACTACGCGCAAGGCTCTAAAAACGTGCTGACAATTTATCAAGAGCAGGACGAGAAACCGCAGTTTGTAAAAGACTACCGACAAGATTTCCCATTAAAACAAGCATTTCTTGACTATGACGAACTGTGGCTAACACTGACCGGTGGCAACAACTGGTATCGTATTAGCCCGGATATAGATCAGCAGGTCTATCAACACATTGACTTAGAAGACAGCTTGATTTGGTTGTTCTTTGTGTGCGGATTTGTACTCTACAGTTTTTGCCACCTTTTCATCATCTTCCGTCGAGTGAAACAACTCGAGCAAGCCACGATACATTTCTCAAAGGGCGACTTTTCTTACCGTGTTGACACCTCAAATGGGGCGACGTTGGGGCGCTTAAATCACGCGTTTAATCATATGGCAGATAAAGTTTCTCAATTGATTGACGCCAACCGCTCACTCACCAATGCCATTGCCCATGAAATGAGAACCCCAATATTCCGGATTCAATGGCAAGCAGACCTGCTACGAGAGACACCAATGAGCGACCAGCAGCGGTCAAAGCTGGATAGTATCGTTGAAGATACTGAAGAAATGGAAATGATGGTCGATGAGTTGCTCTACTATGCGCGACTGGACAGTGGTCGCTGTCAGTTAACACTTGAAACGATTGCTGTTGAACCGTTTATTACGGACTTAATCGCTCGCTGGCAGAGCGAAACAAAACTTCAACTCGGTGTGAAATGGCGTTGTGCGGATGCCGAGCAATCGAGCATTGCGCTGATCGCAGACCGTCGATTATTCAAACGTGCGCTTGAAAACTTGGTTCGAAATGCCTTTAAGTATGCATCAAGTCAAATCGTCATTGAGTTGGTAGAAAATGAGCGCCAGCAACTAGGAATAGCTGTGCATGACGATGGACCCGGCGTGCCGTTTGAGCAACGTGAACATCTGTTTGAACCCTTCTACGTAGGAAATAAAGCGCGTAACAAAACTCAGAGTGGTCATGGTCTTGGCTTGTCAATTGTGGATAAAATCTGCATCCAACATGATGCCCATGTGGAGGTCGAGGATAGCCCGTTATTAGGTGGGGCTATGTTTACTATGGCCTTTAATTTTGTCACTGAATAGCTGACAAACTCATACAGTAAAACTGCAACGATATGGTGATAATAGCCAGCAAGTGTTGAGAATTAGGGGATAGACTGTGTTCAAAACTGTGATGACTGTGACGTTGAGTTGCTTACTAGTTGCCTGTGCGGGAATGAACCCAAATGTGGGTGAAACGACCACCGATAGAGCGTGGAATGTCGGTGATTTTTCGACCGCTTATACCACAGCCAAACCGTATGCAGAACAGGGACAACCGTGGGCACAACTCAGGTTAGGTATCTTTTATGCCAATGGCTGGGGCGTTGAAAAAGATGCTTCTCAAGCCGTTGCATGGTACCAAAAAGCATCAGTGCAAATGGCTGAGGGGGATTGGGCCGAAGGAAAAACGGTCGGAGCGACCGGTAAAACGGGCTACTTCAATCAAAATAGCGATGCTTTGATTGCTAAGTTCAACTTAGCTGAGATGTACTTTCGCGGTGAAGGTGTCGCAAAAGATCTAGACAAGTCCTTATCGTTGGTTGAAGAAGTGATCGCTCAGTCTAATGGCAAACCAGTGTTTTTCTGTTGCGAGTTCTCCGAGCCAAGATATTTTAATCCCCCCCAGTTTGAAGCGTTAAAAGCCAAGATATTGGCTCAGAAGTCAGCACTTCAATAATACTTAGTCATTTCAAGGTGCTTGGTTCAGCGAGAGTTGTTTTGTTTGCACACAAAACAACGCGCCTGTTGTGTGCAAGTCACTGAGTATATAAGCACCTCTTCATTTACTGATATTAAATAAGCAATTTTATACGTGTTATATCATTGCTGGAAAAGTGTGGCTGTTATTTGGTGTGTTAGATTGATTGGCGGTATTGCTGATTAAATTTTTAATGTTTTTTGCTAATTATAATTTAATTTTTTGGATGAATTTAAATGCGTAAGGTTTTGTTTTCTATTTTGGTGAGTTTGATTTTATTTGGTTGTGGTTCTCTACGATTCACAACCGTAAAATTAGTGGAAGCTGATCAGTTTACTTTGTGCGATATGGCTTATAACTCGCAAGAAGCTTCAACGCAAAGAGATGCGCGACTTGAACTAGAAATGCGAGGCAGAGACTGGCAGGCATCAACCTGCCAATACAATGCTATGAATGAAAAGAATCGCCGTGAGCAGAGCAACGCTCCTGTACCTATGATGATACATGATCCGGTTTGGGATGAGCGAGCAAAAGCATACGAAAAAAATAAAAGTGGCACGGTGTCAATTAATAGTCCCCAAAAAGCTAACGATGAAATCGAAATAGATAGCGACAAAATTAAGCAATGGCTAGGGCTGTAATTATGAAAAAAATTATTTTAATTAGTGCAAGTTTACTGGTGTTAATAGCTTGCGCAAGCAATGACTACACGATGAAATATAAATCGGAATGTTCATTTGATATGGAGGGAGACCAGCCGCTTACTTTTTATGTGAACGGTAATATTGCCACATTAAGTGGTGTTGTTTGTGATGGTTCACCGGATGCGTTTACCAACATGATGGATGAAAACCCTAATATTACCGACTTACTATTTAAGAGTATTGATGGTTCTGCTGATGACGAGGCGAATATTGAACTCGCATACATGGTACGTGAAGCTAAGCTTAACTCGCAAATTCGTCACAATGGACACATTGCCTCCGGGGGAACAGATTTATTTTTAGCGGGGGTGAAACGTTCCGTAGAAGAGGGGGCGAAAATAGGCGTACATAGCTGGGCTGGAAGTGATGGTATGCAAGGCGATGAGCTGCCAAGAAACCACAGTGAGCATCAGCGCTACCTAAACTATTACCGTGCAATGGGGATTGATACCGAGTTCTACTGGTACACATTGCGTGTCGCACCAGCCTCAGGGATGCACTATATGAGCATGTCTGAACTGCGTCAGTATGGATTTATAACCCACTAACTGCGTTTATAGTGGTTGGTTTTTGCTTACCACTATCGAGAGCATAGCTCTTATTCTGCATAAGGAATCATCGTTGTGAGAGTTTTACTGTTTTTGTGTCTTCTGGCTTCCAACTCTTGGGCTAGCGTAGAGAGTGTTAGTAATGGCAGTTTGACATTGAACCTTCATTTCCAAGAATTTGGACGTTTCGATAAGCAACGATATATCGATGCAGCAAACCAATGGTTGAGTATTGTTAAATCGGTAGAGGGAAAGCCCCATCATTCGATAGACGTAGATATCTATGTCACTAGTGATATCAACCATGATGGTGAGGCGGGTGTGTTGGAAACAGAAGTTGTTGGCGGAGTAGAGATCCCGATTCATGGAGAGATGGTATTGCATTCACGTACGCACAATAGTGAGTTCGATTATGAGAATGCTTACACCACGGTTGTTCACGAGTTAGGACATGTGTTGGGTGTCGGTCAAACAACAGAAAAGTACATTCAGCGAGTTGATGCACTTAATGGCCCTGCTTTTTGCAAAGAAAACAGTAAGGCGCTTGCGTGGTATAACAAACTCTACCAAAGGAATTATCCTTGCTTGCGCTTTGCGGAGTCGGGGCACCTCTATGACTTCGTGCTTGCTGATGATCCTGAGCGTGACAACGACCGCCAAGGGAGAGAAATTCCCCCGATGACTAACGAGGTGATGGCGAACGGCTTAGAAATCGGCATTATCACCACCGCATTGTTGGATGATATTGGATACGTGGTGGAGTATTAACGATGAAACGCTTGATTCCGATACTTATTTTTAGCGGTTCGGTTCATTCGATAGAGATGCTCTGTGAGAACAACTACCAGCTTCAGTTTGATATCCCTGAGTTGCCTGCTGAGCCAAGCAGTGGCTTTCATGGCACCATTTCGGTGGGTGGCAGAGTGGCACAGGAGCTGATTTTTACCACCAATGAACTCGGCAGCACGTATCGTTTTAAGGCACTGCCTAGCGCAGCAGTCGTTGAGCAGTTAAAGCAAGGCGGAACAGGCGTAATTGAGTTTGAAGAGACATTGAATTACTTCAGCTGGAAAACTTATCGAACCCAGTTTCCAATTGAATGCAGCGACATAAAACGTAGTCAATAACGTGTTTGTGCGTGCCTAATATCCGTTAAATTACCAAGGAGAGCTTCGTGAAGACGCTAATCATAGTCAGTATTCTCTGTACACTGGCGGGTTGCGCGGGTAACCGCAATGAGCCGAGGGATATTCCAGACCCAGATACGACGTCGGCAACTGACGATCTCGGTGGGGTGATTGGATGTGCGATTGTTATCGCTACAGACTCACCAAGAGGGGATTGCTAGCAAATCTGGTATTTCCTGCTTTGAGTAATACCCCCATTTAAGCTCGCAATGGGGGTATTAGTCACTAATCTTCTTTTTCTGCGACATATTCTAGAATGTCGCCTGGTTGGCATTGTAAGTGATTGCAAATGCTTTCTAATGTTGAGAGTTTGACGGCTTTTGCTCGACCATTCTTTAATACCGACAGGTTTTGCTCTGTGATACCGATACGTGCTGCCAGCTCGTTAGAGCGCATCTTACGTTTCGCGAGCATCACATCTAAATTGATAATAATTGGCATAGGTATTCCTGCTAAATGGTTAGTGCTTGCTCTTCGTGTAACCCTTTAGCTTCACTCATTACTTTGGCAATAAGGCGAATAATAACAGCAGTTACTAGCAACATTAAATCCCCATCAGAGACATCAAAGAAAAAGCTCATTTCTTCGGCTTGAAAAGTTAGAGCTGGTCCCATTAGAAGCCCGTCAAAAATACTAGCTAGAACGAATAATATAAGTAGGTTAGCTGTCTGTTTGAAGCATTTAACGTTTTCCAGAGTGAAGATCATTCCATCGCGATATAGGCGAAATAGCTGAATTAATTGCCACAGCATTAGCGAGGCGATAAGCACCGTTATGTTTGATACGGCAAAGCCCAAAATAGCAGACGTTGTAGTTAGAGGTAGTGGAATGTCATGGTTGAATTGCGCGACGAAATTTCCGGAGCCATCTGAAAAAGCGGTGTTAAACCAAAGAAAAGCGTTAAAGATAGGGTTGATTATCAACGCCACCCATAAGCAAATGAGTAAGCGTTGACTAAGTGTACGTATTCCATCGAGGTTGTTCATTGTTGATCTCCAGATTTGCAGTTATCTATCGTTGATGGTCAGATATTATGCGAGAGTTAAATGTAGATCAATAATTATTTATCGTAAAACGATAAATAATTGCCGTTTATTATTATGAAGTAATGGGTCAGTGATAGGTTCTCTTGACAAACACCATAGCGATGCCACCGAGGATAATGCTACTTATCAGACCATCGCGGAAGGTTAGTGACTCATTGAGTAGTAGTGATCCTAACGCCAAGGCAATCGCTGGCACAGAGAGCTGGCTAACGGCGGCTTGCAGCAAGCTTATCTTTGACATCACGTGATACCACAGCAGATATCCCAATGCTGAAGTGACTGCGCCCGATAGGACGGCAAGTATGACTCCGGTAAAATCGGAAGTAGTAAACTCAGTCAGAGGCAGTAAAAGTAAGCCAATAAAAGCAGCGGCAATAAACCCCCATGTTGTACCGATTGTTGCTGTTGGGGCTCGTTTACCAAGCGCGGTAAAAATCGCCCAAGCAATACCGGCGCCAACCATCATCAGGGCAGAAAGTAGGTCTGGTTGGCTTGCCGAGGGCAGCATTAAGCAAACAAATCCTGCCAGCGAGATGGCCATGCCTAATACCTCAAAGCGATTAAAGCTATGTTCTTGGTACCAATGCAGCAGCAATAAAGACAATTGCACTGCCCCAAACAAAAGTAGCGCACCGCTGCCAGCGGTCAGCTCAAGATAAGCAAACGAGAACAGCGCCGCGTAAATAAATAAGCTGAGTCCGGCATAGAGGGAGAAACGCAACGATACGGACTCGGAGCCAAACTGCCAGTGGTTTTTCCAAACCATGATAAGTGCCAACGTGATAGCCCCAGACCATAAACGCAACAAGGTGAAACTGGCGGGGTCAATCAACCCCTCTGCTAAAGCTAGCCGACACAAAATTGAATTTGCAGCAAAGGCAAGCATGGTTAGTGCAATGGTGGGCAAGTGAGACATTCGCTGTCCAAATCGTCTGTATGGGTATGCTGGAGTGTAGCAGTAATCGTCGATGCTAATTAGTTGATAGGATGATTACTTATTCTCAATTTGGTCGAGTGATAATCCCAAACGAGTGTTCGAGTTGCTAGAGAATAAAATGCCGAGTAATAGAAATACCAGATAACAAAAAAGCTGTCCGAGGACAGCTTTTGATAACGCGATAAGTGTTTAGTCGAAATGAGTGGCAAACTGTTTGGCTGAGTAGGCGACACGTTCTTCAGGTGTCGGGTAACGAGCCGGTGTGCCAAGGCTTTCGATATGGCGAAGTCGCGGTAACAAGCCCGCACCATTGGCGATTTGAATCGCCAAGCCTGGTCGAGCATTAAGCTCAAGTACCATTGGGCCTTCTTCTTTATCCAGCACCATATCGGTGCCCATGTAACCTAGCCCTGTCATTTCCCAAGCACTAGACGCGAGCACCAGCAGCTTTTCCCAGTGGGGGACTTGCAGTGTCATTAAGTCTTTGCCGGTATCGGGATGATGACTTATCGGGCGGTCAAACTGCACCGCACGGATCGCGCGACCCGTCGCGATATCTAAGCCGACCCCAACCGCACCTTGGTGTAAGTTTGCTTTACCATCGGATGCAGCGGTAGAACAACGCATCATTGCCATCACAGGGTAACCTTTAAACACGATGATACGCACATCGGGCACACCTTCATAACTGAAGCCGTCGAAACAGTTATCAAACTTTATCAGGTTCTCAACTACCGCGACGTCGTTTTTACCACCAAGCGAGAACAGACCTGCTAACGCATTACTGATGTGGCGTTCAACATCTTCTTTATTGATGCTCGAACCGGATGGTTTGGTGTAACTGCCATCTTTGTGCGATGTGATGACTAAAATACCTTTACCACCACTGCCTTGAGCGGGTTTGATAACAAACCCTGGCCAATCTTTCACCATTTCGTGAATCTTAGGCACATCGGCTTGGTTGCTGATCACACCGATCAGTTTAGGTACCGTGGCCCCCGCAGCTTCTGCGATAATCTTAGTTTTGAGCTTATCATCAACCAACGGGTACTTAGAGCGATCATTGTATCGACCAATGTAACTGTGGTTACGTTGGTTCATGCCCATAATGCCTTTGTGCTTTAGCTTAAAAGGCGAGGTGTAGCGTTCTCTAAGTCGAGATAGAAACATGGCTTACTCCCCATCAACTAATGGCTTAAAGCGACGCAACTCTGTCAAACGGTAACCAGTGTATGTACCAAGCAGCAAGATACAAGCCAGTACAACGAGCTGCAAACCAATAAAGTTAAAGGTTAGGTGCTGAACGTAAGAGTTCGTCATTGCGAGATAAACCAGTACCGACGTCATCAATGAGCCACCGCCTTGCATCACAACTTCTTTCGGGCCTTCCTCTTCCCATAGAATCGACATGCGTTCGATAGTCCAAGACAAGATGATCATTGGGAAGAAAGTAATCGACAGACCTTCGGTCAAACCAATCTTAAACGCCACTACCGTGAAGACCGAAATGATCATGATCACTGTGATGATCACCGCAGAGATACGGGCGACTAACAGCAAGTTGAGTCGGGACAGATAACTTCGTATGACAAGACCCGTACCGACAATCAGCAGGAAGCCTACGATACCAGTCAACAGCTGAGTCTGGACAAACGCAACCGCGATCAGCACTGGCATAAATGTACCGGATGTTTTTAAACCGATGATGACGCGTAAGAACACCACGATAAGCGCACCAATCGGGATCAGCATAATCGTCTTAAACATCGCTTGCTCTTCAAGCGGTAAACTATGAATAGACAAGTTAAGCAGGGCGTCAGCTTCGACTTTATCTCGGGTCGCCTGTTGAGGTGATACTTCTTGTGCAATCATAGAGAAGTGCACTTGACTGTTTTCACCACCCACTAAATCGAGTAGCGAGATGTTCGATTCATCCCACACAAGGATATTTGGAGAAATCGCTTGGTCAGCGGTTTTAGGGTTAAATAACTGCCAGTTGCTGCCATCCCAAACTTGGTTCATTGGTTCGATAGTTTGGCGACGACGGCCATCTTCTAACTCAACCACGCCAGCAATCTTACTTGGGATTTTGTTGTAGGCGAGGATCTTATCTACCGCCTCAACGCGTGACATGTTATTGAGGATCAATGCTGCGTTTTGGCTATCACCATCGTTCAGTTGCTTAATTAGCTCACGAGTAAAAGTGATGTCATCAGCAGAGCGTTTGTTGGCACGCTCAGTTAACGCAATGACTGCCGCTTCGGTAGGGCCATCAAAAGTTGGTGCGCTTATTTCAGGATTAGGCGGAATAGGTGACACCTTGGCTTGAGGGTCAACTAAAAACTGGACTTTATAGTAGATGGTTTGCGCACCAGAGGCATGGCGAATAGACCATTCAGCACGACGACCTTGCTCATTGTTGGCATAGGCGACACCATAGCCAGCAGATGAAGAGTTTTCACTAATCTTAGTAAACCCAGTTTGAGTATCAGGCACCGCCAGCGATGCTTTGACCGACTTACCATCCGCATCAAACTGCACTCGTGCTTCGATGTCCCAAACTTGTCGAGTTTCACCGGGTGTCCACGGCACACCGTAGCTTTGGTGGCGGAAAATACTAAGGGCAGCACCTACACCTATTAGTAGGGCAACAAAGATATATAAAGGAACCTTGGAAGTCATAATAAGCCTTATTGGTTTTATTCTGCTTCAGACTGAACGTATTTCTTACTCACGTCTACAACGGCGATGTCCTGAATAAATTCACGACCTAAGAGTACAGGATGACTCATTTGCGAGCGGTCTGCCAACGTAAACTGTGCTTTTTCATGGATTTTGCCAACTTTAACCCAAAGTTCAACCACTGCACGTCGCTCTACTTCTGAATTCGTCGATTGGCGAATTTTCACGAACTTGACGATAGGCGCTTCGATCCAATTGTTGTCATCTGATGGTGTATTTTCATCAGAAAGATGGAAGCGAACCCACTTCTTACCATTGCGCTCAAATTCTTCAATATCGACCGCGTTAAGAGAAGAGGTCGCAGCCCCCGTATCAACACGTGCATCAAAGGTTTGTTTGATTGAGTCAATAGTTACTCGCTCGATTGCACCGAGTACAACGCCATGTGTCGGGGTAGGTGGGGTTGGAGTTGCAACTGGCGCCACGTAGTTTTGCTGTTGCGCTGAGATTTTCGCCAGCGTAATAGTCTGCATATCAATGGTTTTGTCTTGCAGACGTTGGATTTCTTTCTCAAGGCTTTGAATATATTCTGCCTGTTGTTCTACTTGGCTACCGAGCGTCGTGATCTGAGCGTTCAGATTGGTTTCCACCGCTTGGATGGCTGACAGTGTCTGCTGATGGTTTTGAGTGCTATTTGTTAGGGTGCAGCCAGATAGCAAAGTAAGAGCTACCAAAGGTGTTAATCGGATGAACATTAAAATGCCTACGTTTCTTATTTGTTTTCTATCGTTTGAATTCTTGCGCGCAGAACCAAGCGATAATGGTATGAGTTAATTAACGTTTTTAATTTTAGACCAAGGTATACAAAACCTCATAGCAGAACTTCAAAAAGTTGTGGCAAGTGCAGAAGGAATAACCTAAGTCTTTCTCCTCAAATGATAAAAAGCGGAGTAAAAGTATTGATTGACCCATCAATAGTCCACTTAAGGCTTTTTGAGGCATAAAAAAACGAGGATGCCAAAAACATCCTCGCTAGGTTACTGATATGAAAATCAAATTGAGTTAAATCCATGTCAATAATTGATATTACTGAGTTGGATTTATTTGAATGACTTATGGTTTAGTTGCAACCAATACAGCTCGACGTGGCGCTGGGTGACCTTCAACCGTTTTACTTGGATCATTGGCATCTAAGTAGTCAGGCAGTGAGTTGTGCGTCATCCAATCGGTGGTGCGTTGCTCATCGGTTGAGGTGATGTTTTCATCCACAATGCGAACATCAACAAAGCCGACTTGCTCTAACCATACTTTCAAAGCCTTGGCCGATGGGAAGAAGTAGACGTTACGCATTTGTGCGTAGCGATCCACAGGCACTAATACAGAAGTCTCATCACCTTCGATGACTAGAGTTTCAAGCACAAGTTCACCACCAGACACTAACTGATCTTTAAGTTGGATCAGGTGATCCAGTGGTGAGCGGCGATGGTAAAGCACACCCATGCTAAATACGGTGTCGAAGGCTTCCAGTTTTGGCAGTTGTTCAATGCCTAACGGCAGTAAGTGAGCGCGTTGATCGTCGCCCATCATTTTACGAATCGCTTCAAACTGAATTAGGAATAGGTGCGATGGGTCGATACCGACAGTAAGACGAGCGCCCTCGCCAAGCATGCGCCACATGTGGTAGCCGTTGCCGCAACCCACATCCAACACGCTACGGTTTTTCAGTGGCGAGATATGTGGAAGAACGCGATCCCATTTCCAATCACTGCGCCACTCGGTGTCAATGTGGATACCGTGTACGTGGTAAGGACCTTTGCGCCATGGGTGGAACGTACGCAGCAAGTTCTCAAGCTTTTTCAACTCACCGGTGTGCATTGGCTCGTTGTTCGAGATAGTCACTGACTCTTTGATATCGATGTTATCTGGCGTGCCAGCCGGAATTTTATTGAGCGCACGTAGCCAGCGATCAAAGTCACCGTGCTCTGCGTTTTGCCAGTCGGTCAGTTGCTGTGGCAATACATTTAGCCATGGCTGCAGACGCGTATCTTGGGCGATAAGTTGGTAGAAATTGGCAAAATTAAACATAGTTCGTGAATCGCTGAATAGTGTGAATCAAATAAAGTTTGTCATTCCCTACGGTGAGGGACGAACGTGATAGGGAATCTTGTTTCACCGTATCATTGTGGGGTGAGATCCCCAACTCGCTCGTTCCTCGCTCTTGAGGATGACGATTTTTACTATCCTCGCTCTTGAGGATAACAATATTAAGTCATACTGCCGCTTTTGAGAGCCGCAATATTTAGTTATACCACTGCTCTTGAGCGCCGCAATATTAAGTCATACCGCCGCTCTTAAGAGCCGCTATATTAAATCATGTCGCTCGCTATTTAATCGCGAACATTGAACCAAAGTTAAAGCACTGGAACCATACATCGAAGCTGCTAAACCCAATTTTGGCAAAGCGCTCTTTGTGCTCTCGTTTTGAGTCTGGACGCATTACGTTTTCAATTGCACTGCGTTTTTGGCTGATTTCTAACTCGCTGTAGCCGTTAGCGCGCTTAAAGTCGTGGTGCAGATCAATCAGCAGTTCATTAGCAATCGCATCTTCAAATACGTACTTTTCAGACAGAATCAAAATGCCACCAGGTCGAAGCCCCGCATAGATCTTTTCTAATAGTGTGTAGCGATCCGCTGGTGATAAAAATTGCAACGTAAAGTTCAATACCACCACAGATGCATCGACAATCTCGATGTTACGAATGTCAGCTTCAACAACGTCAACTGGTGTGTCACTGCGGTAAGCATTAACGTGAAGCTTACAGCGTTCCACCATCGCAGAGGAGTTATCGACAGCGATAATTTTGCAGCCTTCTTGTTGGATATGGCGACGCATCGACAGTGTCGCCGCTCCTAGAGAGCAACCAAGGTCATAGACATTGCTGTGGGGTTTGACAAAGCGTTCTGCCAACATGCCTATGGCGGAGATAATGTTGCTATAGCCCGGGACAGAGCGTTGAATCATATCGGGAAAGACTTCCGCGACACGTTCATCAAACGTGAAGTCACCAATTTTGTCGATTGGCGCCGAAAAAATGGTATCAGGGTTGCTCTTTGGGTTCATCGTTCTATCTCTTGCTACTTACAGCCAGCACTAAAAGGGCGCGTATTTTATGAAAATTTCGCGCCCATGTCATGTGTTGCGTCAAGCCAATCAATAACGCCAGTTAAAACATACTGATTTGCGACTGCCCATCTATCGCAGGGAAAAGGGCGAGTGGCGAGAGTGCTACCTTGTCTGCTAGCGCTTTATAGAGTTGGAGTGCTAACTCTGGAGCCAAGGCATTATCAGGGGTGTGAATCATTAAATAAGGCTGTTTTCCTTGGTTTATCCACTCAGGCAGCTTAGTTAACCAAGGTTTAAAAAAAGAGAGGTTCGCATCGAGCTCTGGATGGCCGATAAAACGGATCATAGGGTGGTTAGCCGTTGAGATTGCGTGTACGGGGACGCGTGGTTTTTTCTGCTGGGCATCAATGATCACTTCATTGTTTGGCTCAGCGGCAAACACCGGTCGACTGTCCATAATAATGCGATCAATTCCCGCTTCGATAAGCCAATGGTTGAAGCGTTTTTCATCCTCATTTTTGGCAAAGTAACCAAGATGACGTACCTCAATGCCTAGTGGAAAATTTGGTGGAAACAGAGCGCAAAATTTTTGCAGTGTCGGCAGGTCAGCGGGTGTAAACGCTGCGGGCAATTGAATCGTCCATTGACCGATTCGTTCATGTAATGGGGCCATCACATGCATAAATTCCTTTAACTGGGCTTGGCAACCTTTGAGCATTTGCTGATGGGTAATGGCCTTGGGTAGTTTAAAAGTAAAGCGAAAGTTATCATGACTAGCCGCATACCAGTTACGTACTGTGATGAGATTCGGTGTGGCGTAAAAGGTCGTATTGCCTTCCACGGTATGAAAGACACTGGCGTATTTTTCCAACCTCTCAGCGGGCTTAGTGCCACTGCCGTAGAAGCTTTGTTGCCACTGATTATGTGACCACATGGTTAAACCAAGTCGAAGGGGTAGGTCAGTCATCTTGATTCTGTTTAATTTCCTTGTTTCGCCGCGACAATCAAATTGCTAAAAATTCCTAGTTAAAGCGGGTTTAACAATCCTCGCTCAAGCTTATATCTTACGCTATAATCGCTGCCAATTTTTACTATTGATGGGCTTTTACCCTTTTGCTGGTTTAAAAAGCATCAATAGAGAGTAAATCGCAATAAATTGTATGCTGAATGGTCGATTTTGTGCGGCTTTCAGCGTATAAATGGAACTTTGGTCTGCTAATATTTTTCCTCTTAGCAGACAGTATTATCAATATTTAGAGAGATTGGGAATTTCATTATGCGTACCCATTACTGTGGTCACCTGAACAAGTCCCTTGCAGGACAAACTGTAGAACTATGCGGCTGGGTTAATCGCCGTCGTGATTTAGGCGGTCTTATTTTTATCGATATGCGAGATCGTGAAGGCGTTGTTCAGGTAGTTGTCGATCCAGATATGGCGGATGCTTACAAAGTAGCAGAGCAACTACGTAATGAATTCTGTATCAAACTAACTGGTGAAGTTCGCGCACGTCCTGACAGCCAAGTAAATGCTGGCATGGCGACTGGTGAAGTTGAGATTCTGGCTACAGGTCTTGAAATCATTAACCGCAGCGACGTTCTACCTCTAGACTTCAACCAAAAGAACTCTGAAGAACAACGTCTAAAATACCGTTACCTAGATCTTCGTCGCCCAGAAATGAGTGATCGCATCAAACTACGTGCTAAAGCATCAAGCTTTGTACGTCGCTTCCTAGATGACAACGGTTTCCTAGATATTGAAACGCCAGTACTGACTAAAGCAACACCAGAAGGTGCTCGTGACTACCTAGTACCAAGCCGTGTACACAAAGGCAGCTTCTACGCACTACCTCAATCACCACAGCTATTTAAACAGCTGCTAATGATGTCTGGTTTTGACCGTTACTACCAAATCGTTAAGTGTTTCCGTGACGAAGATCTACGTGCTGACCGTCAACCAGAGTTCACTCAGATCGATATTGAAACGTCATTTATGACGGCTGAGCAAGTACGTGAAGTGACTGAAAACATGGTTCGCGATATGTGGCAAGAGCTACTAAACGTAGACCTAGGTCAGTTCCCTGTAATGCCATTTAGCGAAGCGATCCGTCGTTTTGGTTCTGATAAGCCAGACCTACGTAACCCACTAGAGCTAGTAGATGTTGCAGATCTTGTGAAAGATGTCGACTTCAAAGTGTTCTCTGGCCCAGCTAACGATGAGAAAGGTCGCGTTGCGGTTATCCGTGTACCAGGTGGTGCTGAGCTAACTCGTAAGCAAATCGACGGCTACGCAGAGTTTGTCGGTATCTACGGCGCGAAAGGTCTAGCATGGATGAAGGTTAACGACCGTGCAGCTGGCATGGAAGGTATCCAATCTCCAGTGGCTAAATTCCTAAGCGAAGAAGTGATCAACGGCATTCTAGATCGCACTCAAGCTGAATCTGGCGACATCATCCTATTCGGCGCAGATCGTGCAAACATCGTTGCTGAAGCACTGGGTGCTCTACGTCTTAAACTAGGTAAAGATCTAGGTCTGACTAACGAGAACTCTTGGGCGCCACTATGGGTTGTTGACTTCCCAATGTTTGAAGAAGACGACGAAGGCAACCTACATGCGATGCACCACCCATTCACTTCGCCTCTAGGCTTAACGGCTGAAGAACTAAAAGCGAACCCTGCATCTGCAAACTCTAACGCTTACGACATGGTTCTAAACGGCTACGAAGTGGGCGGTGGTTCTGTACGTATTCACAACGCTGAAATGCAAGCGGCAGTATTTGATATCCTAGGCATTGATGCAGACGAGCAAAAACTGAAGTTTGGCTTCCTGCTAGAAGCTCTGAAGTTTGGTACACCGCCACACGCAGGCCTTGCGTTCGGTCTAGACCGTCTAGTGATGCTGCTATGTGGTACTGAAAACATCCGTGATGTTATCGCATTCCCTAAAACTACCGCGGCGGCGTGTCTACTTACAGACGCTCCAAGCGTTGCAAACCCAGCAGCACTTGAAGAGCTAGCAATTGCTGTAACGGTTGCAAAAGAGAAAGCTGCAGAGTAACTAACGTTGCTAATCAAATAGCTAAAAGCCACTTCTTGAAGTGGCTTTTTTCGTTTAAGTGCACAGCGCCTTTAATACTAGGCTTGAGAATGTTGTTTAATAAAGTCGTGTGGGTAGAGAAACAGTGTCCGTTGCTTGAGGTAGTCAAACCATTGCAAACCGTCTGAGCGCTGCAACATATCGATGATCGAGTCATCCTCAATAAAGACATGTCCCATTTCCCACTCTTGGTACATTCGTTGTGTGAGCTCGGATTCCAATAAGGTGGTGACGTTACTGTGTCTTGTATCGGATGCGATCACTTTATATAGCTCATCAATCACGTGATTCTCCCCTTCAATATATTGAATAAAGCCTCCAGAATGGGAGATAAGAAATCCGGTGATATTAAGTTTGGCGTTTTTTTCTATTGCGGCTTTGAGTAGCGTGTTGATATCTATACTGCCAAGCGTGGCGTGACTGCGGTATAAAATAAACTTCATCGACGTTTCCTTTTGTTTTTATACATCAAAGAGTCGGCAATCTTGATGGTCTTGAACAGGTCGAAATCTTTGTTGTATGTCCAACCGACACTGTATTGGATGTCATTTCCCAACTGTCTACTGACTCGTTCCGTGAGTTGGTGAGGTTCAATATGGTTATTGAGTAGAATGACGACAAACTCATCGCCACCGTAGCGAAAAACAAAATCACTCACACGGACAGACTCAATCAGCACTTTTGAAAACGCTTGCAATGTCTGGTTGCCGACTTCGTGCCCGTGGCGATCATTCAACTGTTTAAAGTTATCTAAGTCAAAGAAAAACAACAGGAAACTCTCTTGAGAAAGGCGTTTGTCAAGCGACTTCAAATAGTCAAAAGAGAGTGCCCCAGTTAAACTGTCTTTGATGCTGAAATCTTTCATGATGCCAGTGTTAAACTCAATCAACTCGATATACCTTAATCCCATCTTTTGATAGGTTTGGCCATCAAGCGTTAAGTTAAAAGCAAATCGTGCGGTGTGGTGTAAGATATCGATTTTTTTATCGATAGTGCGGTTAGTAATATGGTTTTGATTGAGGAGTTTTTGCTCGCAACTTACGTCGCTCATTAGATAACAGAGCACATCAAAAGCGTAACAGATGTCGTTGAGTTCAAGATCGGGTAATTGCTCAGCCAAATAAAGCCTGATCCTTGAGGCTTGTCTGACTAAATCACTCTCTATGGTACCGCCAAATTTGGAGTACGTCTTCTCCACCTATTTTCCCCACATGACTAGCATCAATAATGCAACATTTTGAGTATAGTGTGGCTAATGAGCGAATGGGATAGCCGGAATAAAATATCAACGGATAGTTTATTTAATAGGGGTTATCGCATTGAAAAATGTGTCTTTTGTCTCATTTTAGTGCAAGTGAATGCAGTGTTTACCCGAGTTACGTCAAGGTGTTTGGTTCAGCGAGAATGTCTTGGTCTACAGACAAGGCGACAAGCGCGTATAACGATGGCAGATAGTCTGTTTTAGCCAGAGGGCGCCAATGCCTCCCTCCAGCCGAAGTGTTTTCTCTAAGCTTTTTTAAGGCAGTTTTATCTCTTTCCACTCTCCCGGCTGTAAATCGCCAAGTGCAATATCGCCAATTGAAAAACGAATTAAGCGCAGAGTAGGAAAGCCGATGTGAGCCGTCATTCGACGCACTTGGCGGTTACGGCCTTCAATAATGGTAATGGCTAACCAAGTTGTAGGGATGTTTGCGCGAAAACGCACTGGAGGATTGCGCTCCCACACTTGCGGTTCAGGCATGATGTCGACTTTTGCTGGCAGTGTCATGCCATCTTTCAGTTCGACACCTTGACGCAGTTTGTCTAAGTCAGCCTCTGTTGGGGCGCCGTCCACTTGAACCCAGTAGGTTTTTGGAGACTTAGATTGCGGCTGAGTCAGTTTGGCTTGCAAGATGCCATCATTCGTGAGCACTAACAAGCCTTCGCTATCGCGATCAAGACGACCAGCAGCGTAGACATCTTTAACAGAAATAAAGTCTGCGAGGGTTTTACGGCCGTCACCATCGGTGAACTGGGTGAGGGTGTCAAACGGCTTGTTAAAGACAATCACCTTCCGATCTTCAGGCTTCACTCTTGGCTTGTTTGAAGTGCTTTTCTTGCGTCTAGAAGAAGAGCTCTGGTTGGGCTTACCGAACTTGTCTGATTGTTTGAAACGTTTTGTCGTACGTTGAGTGGATTTATTTGAAGACGGACGACTTGAACGTGCCTGCATGTTAACTACCCTGCAATTTTGTAAATAAAATGTATTGTTCGGTTTAAAGGTTTTACGGTTTAAGCTATTATTTGCGCGCCAAATTCTGGATTGGCGCACACAATGTTGTACACGATAATAGACTATTATCTTGGTTTTGTTTAATTATAACTATGCAAGCTCCAGAAACGTTTGCTTGGATATAGATCTCATGGACTCTGCTCGTACGCTTGCAGAGATAAAAAAGAGACAGACAAATCGCGACAAGTGAGGGGATGAAGCATTAGCTTGTAAGCGACCACAAACCCAGAGCCATTCATCCGACAGGCTTTGGTTGAACAATAGGGAAATTTCATGCCTACAGAAAAACCGACAATTATCTATACCATCACTGATGAAGCACCAGCTCTAGCGACTTACTCTCTATTGCCAATTATCCAGTCATTTACAGCTTCTTCAGGTATTGACGTTGATACTCGTGATATCTCTCTTGCTGGGCGAATTATTGCTAACTTCCCAGAGCATTTGACTGAAGAACAGCGCATCGGTGATGCTCTTGCTGAGCTAGGTGAGCTCGCAACAACACCCGATGCAAATATTATCAAACTACCGAACATTTCAGCTTCCGTGCCTCAGTTGCACGCAGCAATTAAAGAACTTCAAGCGAAAGGCTACAACTTACCAAACTACCCTGAAGAGCCACGTACTTACGAAGAAGAAGCCATTAAAGCTACTTACGATAAAATCAAAGGTAGTGCGGTTAACCCAGTACTTCGTGAAGGTAACTCTGACCGTCGTGCGCCACTTTCAGTGAAGAACTACGCTAAGAAAAATCCACATTCTATGGGCGCATGGTCAAAAGACTCCTTGTCCCATGTTGCCAGTATGAGTGACAAAGATTTCTTCGGTAGCGAGAAATCAACCACCATCAATGGCGCGACAAAAGTTTCGATTGAGTTTGTTGGTCAAGACGGCACAGCGAAGCAGTTGAAAGCGCCTTTTGCGCTGCAAGATAAAGAAATTATCGACAGTTCAGTGATGAACAAGCAAGCTTTGATTGCCTTCTTTGAAGAGCAAATTGAAGAAGCGAAAACGCAAGACGTGCTGCTTTCTCTACATATGAAGGCCACCATGATGAAAGTGTCGGATCCGGTGATTTTTGGTCATGCGGTGAAGGTGTACTACAAAGAGGTGTTTGCCAAATACGGCCAGCTGTTTGACGAGCTTGGCGTTGATGTGAACAATGGCGTTGGTGACGTTTATGCCAAGATCGCTACCTTGCCGGAAGCACAAAAAGCAGAAATTGAAGCGGCACTGTTGGCGGTTTATGAAAAGCAACCACCACTGGCGATGGTGGATTCTGACCGCGGCATTACTAACCTTCATGTCCCAAGCGATATCATCGTCGATGCCTCAATGCCAGCCATGCTAAGAGCATCTGGTCAAATGTGGGGACCTGATGGTAAGCAGAAAGACACTAAAGCTCTGATCCCAGATCGCTGCTATGCAGGAATCTACCAAGCGGTCATCGACTTCTGTAAAGAAAATGGTGCGTTTGACCCAACTACTATGGGCAGTGTGCCAAACGTTGGTCTAATGGCACAAAAAGCGGAAGAATACGGCTCTCATGATAAGACGTTTATTCTAGATGCAGCGGGTACCGTTAGTGTGGTCGACGCAAATGGCAATACGTTGCTTGAACAAGCAGTAGAGGAAGGTGATATCTTCCGTATGTGCCAGGTTAAAGATGCGCCAATCCAAGATTGGGTGAAGCTTGCAGTGACGCGTTCTCGTGCCACTGGTGCGCCAGCGGTGTTCTGGTTAGACGAAGCGCGAGCGCACGACGCTGAACTAATCAAGAAAGTGAATGCTTACCTGCCAGAGCATGATACTGACGGTCTAGAAATCAAGATCTTGGCACCTGTCGAAGCTTGCCAATACTCGTTAGTTCGTATCAAAGAAGGTTTGGATACGATTTCAGTCACGGGTAACGTTCTACGTGACTACCTAACCGATCTATTCCCAATTCTTGAGTTGGGCACATCGGCGAAAATGCTCTCAATTGTGCCACTTATGAATGGTGGTGGTCTGTTTGAGACAGGCGCTGGTGGCTCTGCTCCTAAGCACGTGCAACAAGTGGAAAAAGAAAACCACCTACGCTGGGACTCGCTAGGTGAGTTCTTGGCGCTTGCGGCATCTTTAGAACACTTGAGCACCGTGACAGGTAATGCGAAAGCGCAAGTGTTGGCGGATGCTCTGGATAAAGCGACAGGGGAGTTATTGGATAACAACAAGTCTCCTTCACGTAAAGTGGGTGAGCTTGATAACCGTGGTAGTCACTACTATCTCGCGACATACTGGGCTCAAGCGCTGGCAACACAAACTGCCGATGCAGATCTTGCTGCACAGTTTGCTCCGATTGCTGAGGCGTTAGCGAGTAATGAAGATAAGATCGTGACTGAACTCAATGATGCTCAAGGTGTGAAAGGCGATTTGGGTGGCTACTATGCGCCTGAGTTTGCTAAGGCGTCATCGTTGATGCGTCCTAGTGCAACCTTAAATGCGATCATCAATGGTTAGTGGTTGAATAGGCTCGGCTGTCGCTGAGCCTAATAATGCATAAATTCTAAGTAAAAAACCCGCCTGTTGGCGGGTTTCATTGTTCTACATCGGCAGCGTTTATTTTGCTGGCAGTGCTTCCAGCGGCGTTACTACACTAGCGTGATATCCTTTAGGACCTTCTTCTACTTCGAACACTACTTGTTGGCCAGCTTTCAGAGTACGATAACCGTCCATCTGGATAGTCGAATAATGTGCGAACACATCACTGTCTTCCCCTTCCGGACAAATAAAACCAAATCCTTTGGCGTTGTTAAACCATTTTACTGTACCTGTAGCCATGCTATACATCCCTCATGCATATAGTTGTTAGTTACCTGATTGGCTGCACTCCTGTACGCCAATTCGCTAAGTGAATATCCATTCAAGCGCTGCCGAAATTTCAATCACTTATTTTCCAGAGTAGTCAATGCGCGAGCACAGTCAATAGTAAAAAGGTATTACTTGCTAAATATTTGAATACAAACTTGCTTCATCTTTTACATTATAATAACCGCGTTTACTGTGGTAGCATCAAAAAGTGAGAAGATTGATAGGCTTTTGTTGTTAATTTAATCAGTTTCGGTTTTACGTTCGTAAGATGTGTAAAAAGAAAGAAATGTTTTATTTGCAGCGATACAATTGCTAGATTAGTCTCTAAGTATGGGCGTTTTTAACTGCTTGTGCTTTTTGCTCTTATTAAGAGATTTATCCATCTTTTCCGTACAGCGAAGTGTTAAAATAACAGCGAAACTATCTAAACAATACGTATCATGAGCAAACATTTTGAATGGGTAACTCCAGACTCAGATCTACTGGAGTTAGAGAAAACAGCGGTTAAACCGCCGTCGATGTACAACGTTGTGTTAAACAACGACGACTACACGCCAATGGATTTTGTGATTGAAATTCTTGAGCGCTTCTTTTCAATGGATATAGACAAAGCAACACAAGTGATGCTTCAGGTTCACTATGAAGGTAAAGCTGTTTGTGGCACCTTTACCGCAGAAGTAGCAGAAACGAAAGTAGCCCAAGTTACAATGTATTCAAAGGAAAATGAGCACCCACTACTGTGCACAATGGAACAAGCTTAAAGCTTGGCCGAACAATTACAATTAGGTTGTTCTTTTAGGAGGTCCTTATGCTGAATAAAGAGTTAGAGTCGAGTCTCAACGGCGCATTTGCTCGCGCACGAGATAAAAGACATGAGTTTATGACTGTCGAGCACCTCCTGCTAGCGTTACTAGAGAACGACGCTGCTCGAGACGCGCTTGCAGCCTGTCAAGCTGATATTGATGCCTTACGCAACGAGCTTGACGTATTTATCGATCAAACCACCCCTTTAATTCCTGAAAACGACGAAACTCGTGAAACCCAGCCGACATTGAGCTTCCAGCGTGTATTACAACGCGCCGTATTCCATGTTCAATCGTCTGGACGCAGCGAAGTGACTGGCGCTAACGTGCTTGTGGCTATTTTCAGTGAGCAAGAGTCTCACGCGGCGTACCTTTTGAAGAAAAACGATGTTAGCCGCTTAGATATTGTTAACTTTATTTCTCACGGCATTACCAAAGCTTCTGGATCAAACGATGAATCTTCCTCTGATTCATTCAGCAACGAAGCGCCTGCGGAAGAGGCAAACGGTGAAGAACGTCTCGAGAGTTTTGCCACTAACCTTAACCAAGTTGCGAAGAAAGGTCAGATTGATCCATTGATCGGACGTGACAAAGAGCTTGAAAGAACAATTCAAGTGCTTTGTCGCCGCCGTAAAAATAACCCGCTGTTAGTGGGTGAAGCTGGGGTAGGTAAAACTGCAATTGCGGAAGGTTTAGCATGGCGCATTGTTGAAGGACAAGTGCCAGAGATCATTAAAGACAGCGTGATCTACTCATTAGATATCGGTTCGCTGCTGGCGGGTACTAAGTATCGCGGTGATTTTGAAAAGCGTTTCAAAACTATTTTGAAGCAGCTTGAAAAAGAAGATGACGCGATTCTATTTATTGATGAAATTCATACCATCATTGGTGCGGGCGCGGCGTCGGGTGGTCAGGTAGATGCCGCGAACTTAATTAAACCGCTACTAAGTAGTGGTAAGTTACGCTGTATCGGTTCGACGACTTACCAAGAGTACAGCAACATTTTTGAGAAAGAGCGTGCATTGTCACGTCGTTTCCAGAAAATTGATGTAGTTGAACCTTCGATTGACGATACGACTAAGATCCTAATCGGTCTTAAGCCTAAATACGAAGCCCACCACGAAGTGCGTTACACCAACAAAGCGCTGCGTGCTGCGGTAGAGCTATCAGCCAAGTATATCAATGAGCGTCATCTGCCAGATAAAGCGATTGATGTGATTGATGAAGCAGGGGCGAGAAGTCGCCTTGCACCAGCAAGTCGCCGTAAGAAAACGGTCGGTGTTGCAGATATCGAAGCGATGGTCGCGAAGATGGCGCGTATTCCAGAAAAATCGGTTTCTTCGTCTGATAAAGAAGTACTGCAAACGCTTGATCAGAAGATGAAGATGCTGGTGTTTGGACAAGATGGCGCGATCGATGTACTCACGGAAGCGATCAAACTGACGCGTGCAGGCTTAGGTGCAGAAAACAAACCAGTGGGTTCGTTCTTGTTTGCAGGTCCTACGGGTGTCGGTAAAACGGAAGTTACAGTACAACTTTCTAAACTGCTAGGCATTGAACTGCTGCGTTTCGATATGTCGGAATACGGTGAACGTCACTCTGTGAGCCGCTTGATTGGTGCGCCTCCAGGTTATGTTGGTTATGACCAAGGTGGCTTGTTGACTGACGCGGTGATCAAACATCCTCACTCAGTGGTATTGCTGGATGAGATTGAGAAAGCGCACCCAGATATCTTTAACTTGCTGCTGCAAGTTATGGATAACGGTACGCTAACTGATAACAACGGACGCAAAGCCGATTTCCGTAACGTTATTCTGGTTCTGACCACCAACGCAGGTGTGCAGGAAACAGAAAAACGTTCAATTGGCTTGGTTCAACAAGACCATGCGCCTGATGCGATGGCGGAAATCAAGAAGGTATTCACTCCAGAGTTCCGTAACCGTCTCGACAACATCATGTGGTTCAATAGCCTAGATGAGCAAGTGATTGCTCAAGTTGTTGATAAGTTCATTGTTGAGCTACAAGCCCAGTTGGATGCACGTGGTGTATCTCTGGAAGTGGCCGATGAAGCTCGCCAATGGTTGGCGGTGAAAGGTTACGACAAAGCGATGGGTGCACGTCCAATGGGACGAGTTATCCAAGAGCAGTTGAAGAAACCGCTGGCTAACGAGCTTCTGTTTGGCTCATTAGTCGATGGTGGCACGGTACGTGTTACCTTGAAAGGTGACGAGCTTAAGTTCCAATTTGATAAAGAAGCGGAACCTGTGCACTAATCACTGAGATGAAACTAAAAAGCCAGAGCAAAATGCTCTGGCTTTTTTTATCCCGTGCCAACTTAGTTAAGATGTGCTTTGACAGCCTGATAGGCCAACTCTACGGCTTCAGGGATTGGCTGCTCCACTTGAAACCCTTTTGCTGGGTAGTTCTTAATACGCTCAAAATCGCCTAACATGGCCTCAACAACGGTAAACAACTCGATATCTTCGCTGAAGTAGTCAGCAAACGTCTGTTTCGTCGAGCTAACGGCGACATAGTCGACAGTATGCGGCCACTGTTTTAAGAATGTCGCGTAGGCTCGTCTTTCCATGTAGGGCTTTTGCACCAGAATAAAGCGGCGAAAATCCAAATTGAGCTTGTTACATAGTTCAGCACTAAACTGAACGTTTTCACCACTATTCGTAGATTGGTTTTCGATAATAATATCGCGACTCGGTACACCCATATCTCGCGCGATGGCGGCAAATGTGTCGGCTTCGCTTTGCTCAAATACGCCTTCGGTCAGTCGTCCTAAGCCGCCTGAAAACAGGAGCTTGTCGGCCAAACCTTGCTGATATAAAGCCACGGCATGTTCCGCAACACGGACGTCATTGCTACCTAATACCAGAATACAATCGGCTTGCTCAATCTGATGGTCAAGTTGCATATAGTGCCACAGTGTTTCAATGTGCTGATAGAGTTTCACATTTGCCTCTCTAGATGATTTCAAGCGTATGCTGAAAATGAAATTTGTAACCCAGTTCGCTTAGTTTGTCAGCGCGAATATGCTTGTCTGCATCATGCACAAGCGGGGGGAGCGTGAGCGCTTGACCACTGCGTTCAACAGCAGTGCGGTAAAACTCCGCCTTGCTGGTGGTGTTGGGTGTGGTGGCATTGACCACTTGGTTATCGATATGAAAAGCAGCATAGCTGACACTACCAATCGCATCTGTGAGGTGAAGCATGTTGGCAGGGGCCTGATCGCTCACTTGTTTTAAATGGGTGACAAAACGGGAAGGGTGGCGATTTGGACCGACTAATCCGCTACAACGGACGATAGCAAACTCGATACCACTATCAATCAGCGCTTGTTCAGCTTGCAACATAATGAGCGCATTGGTCGAGAACTGATCGCTACTTTGAGCTTGCGCCAGCGTCGCCATCTCTTCCGACATACTCTCAGCTCGATTTGGATACACGGTGGTTGAACTGACCATCACCACTTTCTCAACTTTGAGCGTTTTTGCCGCATCAACCAGATGTTGCCAAAATTGAGCGTACTCATCGCCATTACCACGACGAAACCCTGGGGGAAAGCAACCAATAAGCATTTGCGGCTGGAAAGAGGCAAAGGCGGAGGCGGCTGATGAAGCGCCCTGAGCAAGGTCGACGACAATAGCCGGTATATCGGATGTCGATGCTTGTTTGGCACCTTCCAATGAGGTTTTGGTCACGACAACGCTATGACCTAAGTTGGCAAGATATTGACTAAGGGGTAGACCTAGCCATCCGCCGCCGACGATTCCGATTCGTTTCATGTAGCGCTCCTATTGTTACTCGCTTGCATCGCGTAACTCTCTCAGCCTTTGACGAAAGTAGTTATGTGCAGGGCAGCTATTGACACTTTGATGCTGAATAACATCAATATTGGCTTGCCACGCCAAATTTTCAAATTGAGAGCGTAAGCGAATGAGTTTGTCGCTTGCAATATCACTTTGTGCAAGATGTTTGGGCAGCATGCCCCACCCAAAGCCGCTAGCGACAAGCTCCATCAACATAAAGTAACTATCAGCAAACCACACATCTGGGCTAAAGGCTTGTTGAAAACTACTCATCTCACTGGTTTTTGAGCGTATCACGACTTGCCGATGTAATCGAAGCATATCTAGGTGAGGTATGGTTTCGGTGGCAAGTGGATGGTCTTTGCTGACATAAACATCAAACTCGACACCACCAAGACCTTCAAAATCGACGTTGTCATCTAAAGAGGCCTCACTAAACATGATCCCCATCGTAGCGCGTTGATCAATCACTAGCTGACGAATATCAATACTCGATGCCGCTAAGCACTCAAAACGTAGAGTCGGGTAGCGCTTAATCACATCTTTCAGCGCTTGTGACAACTGAGTTAACGGGATGCCCTCATCAATGGCGAGAGTAATGTCTTGATGAGAAGTTTGCTCTAGCTGTTTGGCGCAGTGAAATAGCCTACGATGCTGGATCAATGAGGCTTTGGCATAGGGCAGCAGTCTTTGCCCATCCGCCGTGAGGATAGGATAGCGACCAGCTCGATCGAAGAGCTCGACACCACAATCGATCTCGAGGTTCATAATGTGCTGACTAATCGCGGATTGCACTTTGTTTAAGTGACGTGCAGCGGCAGAAAACGAACCCTGCTCAACGGTGGTCACAAAAGCTTCTAACTGGTCAATGCTAAACATATCACTTTTTAAGATGGTACCTAACTTTTTGCCATCATAAATACAGATGATAATAAGTGCAAATTGCAGAACATTGAGAGAAACACAATGCAAACTAAAGAGCGCATTTTCCATGCCATCACATTTGAAGCGATTGCCTTGGCGATTATTGTCCCATCAGCCGCCCTGCTAACTGGTAATGCAACTGGGGAATTAGCGATTGTCGGAATTGGTATGAGCCTGTTTACCGTGGTTTGGAACTACTTCTATAACATTCTGTTTGACCGTTGGTTTGGCAGTGATAGAAGCAACCGTTCATTGGCAAAGCGAGTGGGTCATACTTTTGGATTTGAAGGTGGGTTAATCTTCTTTACCGTACCAACTATTGCATGGTTCTTACAGATTAGTCTGTGGGGAGCTGTGTTAATAGAAGCTGGATTTTTGATCTTCTTCTTTTTCTACGCGACGGGATTCAACTGGGCTTATGACCGCGTTCAGCCATACAAGTGGTTGTTTAATCGCAAAGCGAATGCGATGGTATAGCGAGAGAGATAACAAAAGAGCACCGTTAGGTGCTCTTTTGCGTTTGGATTAGTGACGACTGCTGAGAACGCGCAGAATTTTATCTGCGTGCTCGGCAACTTGAATACCTTCATCAGTTAAGTAACCACCATCAGGTAGTGTACATAGCCCCTTCTCATATAGACGTGCCACAGCTTGTTGCATTTCCTCTGATGCGTCGCTGTGAACTTTAATGCCAGTAGCTGCGCTACTAAGATCGAATTGCAGTAGCAAATTTAAATCAGAAAGATGTTCTGGCAAATATTTCATGGTTTGTTCCTTATAGTTAGTACCCGTTCAAATTACTTCGAATGCTGTGATGAAACAACGTAATCAAGCGAGATTTGTTAGGCAGCCCATAAAAGTAGAATTTTGCATAACAAACCACTTTATTATGAAAAATTAGCCTAAAGCGAAGAAAATGCCAACATTATACATTATGGTTTTATCTAAATGGTTGTAAATATTAAATAATTTTAAGGTATTGCATTTTTGGTTTGGCGAATTTAGCCGTCACATTTTGCGTAAAACTATGTGTAATTAGTCGCGTTACAAACATTTTTAGTTAACGACAAAAATAGGGCTTGAATAATGCCAAATTTAGGAGGATTATCCGCGACCACCTACTACTCGCATCAAATTGTTAACCGATCATGAACTTGAATCAATTTGACTCTCTGTTACCACCGCAAATGGCTGAGCGGGCCGCTGAAATTGGCCTAGGCAAAGCAACCAAAGATCCGACTAAATCATTACTGCTAGCGATTTCGGCAGGCATCCATATTGGCATCGCGTTTATTTTCTATACCACTGTAACTACCGGCACGTCAGAAATGGCGTGGGGCTTAAGTCGCTTGATTGGTGGTATCGCATTTAGCTTAGGCTTGATTCTCGTTGTGGTTACTGGCGGCGAGCTATTCACCAGTTCGGTATTGACGCTGGTCGCGCGCGCGAGTGGCAAAATTTCTTGGGGTATGCTGTTTAAAAACTGGTTGGTTGTCTATATTGGTAACCTAATTGGTGCTCTGCTACTTGTTGCGTGTATGTTGGTGACCAAACAATATATGTTTGGTCATGGTGAAGTTGGGCTCAATGCCATGGCGATCTCACAACACAAATTACACCACAGTTTTTTCCAAGCGGTTGCGCTCGGCATAATGTGTAACGTTCTAGTCTGTATCGCGGTATGGATGACCTTTAGTGGACGGACACTGACCGACAAAATCATGGTGATGATCTTGCCAGTGGCAATGTTTGTTTCGGCGGGCTTTGAGCACTGTATTGCTAACATGTTTCAAGTACCAATGGCTATTGGCATCAAAACCTTTGCACCGGCAGAGTTTTGGCAAATGACAGGGGCAAATATCGCTGACTACGCCGATCTTAATTTGATGGGCTTTATCACCAACAACTTAATTCCAGTCACACTCGGTAACATCATCGGTGGTGGTGTGTTCGTTGGTATGTGGTATTGGCTTATTTACCTACGTGACGATATCCATTAATCGTCTCTATTAAGTATAAGGCTCGCAATGCGAGCCTTTTTTACATCCAAGGGTTATCGTCTTGGGTTTCAACTTCTGTTGGAGTCATCACTAACCAGTCACTTTGATCTTCATGTTCAAATGGCAGCGGAGTAGGGTACGTCTGGCTAGATTCAAATGTTCCATAGTGCATATCTGAGTTCCTTTGTCTCTGTGAGCTGGGATGAAGATGTTCGCCTGTTGTTTGGTGAAGTTTAGGCCGAGAAAATTGCAAACAAGTGACAAGGCATCGGCGGTGGGGAAGATCTTTTAAATAACTGCCTACAACCTTATCCACAGATTCTGTGGATAAGATCAGAGATACCCAGTGAGTAATTGATAGTATTGATTATTTTTTGCTCAATGCAATCATAACCCGTCCATTCTGATGGATGCAGTTACGCACCGTCAGGCTTAGGGTTATTGCAATAGAGATCGAGAGCATGACAAAGATCGCGACCATGATCATTAATTGATATTTGATGGCGATAATCGGGCTCGCGCCTCCTAAAATTTGCCCTGTCATCATGCCCGGTAGTGTCACTAACCCGGTGGTACTCATTGAAGCAAGTGATGGGGCAAGCGACTTTTGCAACGCTTCACGCACAAAGGGGAGGGTTGCATAACGTGGCGAGGCCCCCAAAGAGAGGGCGCCTTCGTATTCCGCCTTACGCTGCTCAAGGCAGGTAAACATATTTTGCAGTGCCACAATATTGCCACTGAGACAGTTGCCCAGCAGCATACCCGCCAGCGGGATAAGATACTGCGCATTATAGAAAGGGGTGGGTTGGATAATCGCCAAGCAGATCACCAACAGCAATGGTAGCAAACCGACAACCAGACCTAATGTCACAGGCAGCATTAGCTTATTTTTGGGTAACCTTGCTTTTCCTACGACGGCGCTAGCACCAATTAAAATCATCGCAATAAGCCAGAGGAGGTTTAGAGTCAAGCTATTGATTTTAAAAAGGTATTCTAAGTAAATTCCGACTAGGGCCAACTGAGCTGTCATGCGGGATACGCTGACAAATAGCTCTTTACCTATCTGCAATTGGTAGTAACGACTTAATGCAAATGGAATCAGTAAAGTGGCAAAAAAAAGCCCCAACACTACCCAATCTATATCGACGACTGCTGACATATCACCTCTCCATGAATCGGTGAGATTGTAGCTTAAATCGGCTTGTTTTTAGACCCTGATTTTTGTTTGCGCGAGTTTCTCGTCAAGACTTAATTTGTTACCTATTATTAACAATTACATAACCAACAGACTGGCTAGAGGCGGGGGATGGAGCAAAATTGGGCGGTTTTTAGCGTGATATTTGTCGCATCTCGTCGGGTGGTTTTGTCAGAAATGCTGTTAACAATTAATCATAAATGCATGCATTTTTACACATGACTTGTTAATCAAACACATCTCTGGTTGAGCTCAAAAAAGTAGTAATTAAAAGGGCTTGTAGAGGAGTAATTGATTGAACCCTATAAAGAGTATGGTCTAAAATTTTTAATAGAAACAGTCGGACAGTCAGCTCTAATTGATGAGTTGATAAATAACACTAAGTACACGATAGGCAAATGTATGAGTGATGTTAACAAAATTGAGAGTGGTGAAAAACGCTCACTGGAGTGGAAATCTTTCCTCTTCATTGCAGTTGTTCTCTTCCCAATTCTAAGTGTGGCGTTCGTAGGCGGCTACGGATTTATTGTTTGGGCACTGCAAGTGTTCTTCTTTGGTCCTCCTGGCGCACACGGCATGTAAGCCGTTGAGCTCATGTACACACTTTTGAAAAGATTTTAAGAGAGCAAGCAATGAAATCATTAATCATTAAACTGTGGCGCACAATGTCGCGTCCAGCGGTTCATATCAGCCTTGGTGTTCTAACCATGGGTGGTTTTATCGCTGGTGTTATCTTCTGGGGTGGTTTTAACACTGCACTAGAAGCGACCAACACAGAAAAATTCTGTATCAGCTGTCACACCATGCGTGACAACGTATACGTAGAACTACAAGAAACCGTTCACTGGAAAAACCACTCTGGTGTTCGCGCAACTTGTCCTGACTGTCACGTTCCTCACAACTGGACAGACAAAATCGCTCGTAAGATGCAGGCATCTAAAGAAGTATTTGCACAAGTATTTGGCAACTACGACGAACCAGGTGTTTTTGAAGAGCGCCGTATCGAACTCGCCAAACACGAGTGGGATCGATTCTCGGCTAACAAGTCGCTAGAGTGTAAGAACTGTCATAACTACAACTCTATGGACTTTGAGCAAATGTCTCCAACTGCTCGCATCCAGATGAAACAAGCGGCTGAGAAAGATCAAAGCTGTGTAGATTGCCACAAAGGTATCGCGCACAAACTTCCAGCGGGTATGGATAGCATCGGCGGTATCGTTGGTGACCTAGAAGCACTTGCTTCAAACACTAACTACGATGTTGGTCAAACGCTAGTGAGTGTTCGTCACCTACCTATCTACTTCGATGACAAAGGCGAGAAAGAAGCGGGTCTTCTAAACCCTGCGTCTGAAGTAAAAGTTATTGCTGACAACGGTGAGTACGCTGAAGTTGAAATTGACGGCTGGCGTAAAGCGAAGGGCTTTGGTCGCGTAATCCAAGCTGACTTCGGTAAGAACATCGCAGTGGCATCTCTTCTTAAAGAAGCATCTACAGACAGCAATGTTGTAACTGCTGGTGAGAAGAAAGTTGACGAACTAACTGGTCTTCCTTGGGAGAAAGTGGCAGCGAAAGTATGGATCAAGAAAGAATCTATGCTGAACGACATCACGCCAGTTTGGGAAAAATCAGCGGAAGCATACAAAACTAACTGTTCAGTATGTCACACTCAACCTGCTGAAGCGCACTTCGATGCGAACACTTGGCCAGGCATGTTTGACGGTATGCTTGCATTCGTTAACCTAGACACAGACAGCGAAGCATTGATTCTGAAGTATCTACAAATGCACTCTTCAGATTTCGCTGAAGGTCACCACTAATAAGCGTCGGATGGAGTAATTTTTAATGGCTATTACACGAAGAAGTTTTCTTAAAGGCGTAGCAACGACAAGTGCAGCGACTGTAATTGGTCCTAGCTTATTAGCGTCTGCTTCGGCTAGTGCAGCTGAGACTACGGGTACTTGGAAAGTAACCGGTTCTCACTGGGGCGCGTTCCGCGCCCACATCTACGCGGGTAAAGTTCAAGAGATCAAACCGCTAGAGCTAGATAAGAACCCTACTGAGATGCTTAACGGTATCAAAGGTATTATCTACAGCCCATCACGTGTACGTTACCCAATGGTGCGTCTAGACTGGCTGAAAAAACACAAGTACAGCGCAGAGACTCGCGGTAACAACCGTTTCATCCGTGTTACTTGGGATGAAGCACTAGATTTGTTCTACCGTGAACTAGAGCGCGTACAAAAAGACTACGGTCCATGGGCTCTACACGCAGGTCAAACTGGTTGGAACCAAACGGGTGCATTCAACAACTGTACAGCGCACATGCAACGTGCAGTCGGTATGCATGGTAACTTCATCACTAAAGTAGGTGACTACTCGACTGGTGCTGGTCAAACCATCATGCCTTACGTACTAGGTTCAACAGAAGTTTACGCTCAAGGTACATCTTGGTCAGAGATCCTAGAGAACTCAGACAACATCGTACTATGGGCAAACGACCCAGTGAAAAACCTACAAGTAGGTTGGAACTGTGAAACTCACGAGTCGTTCAAGTACCTAGCACAGCTAAAAGAAAAAGTAGCGAAGGGCGAAATCAATGTTCTTTCTGTTGACCCAGTGAAGAACAAGACTCAGCGTTACCTAGAGAACGATCACCTGTACATCAACCCGATGACAGACGTAGCGTTCATGCTGGCTGTCGCTCACACGCTTTACAACGAAAACCTATACGACAAGAAGTTCATTGAAACTTACTGTCTAGGTTTCGAAGACTTTATCGGTTACGTTCAAGGCGAAACCAAAGATAAAGTGGTTAAGACTCCTGAGTGGGCGGAAGAGATCTGTGGCGTTAAAGCTGACAAGATCCGCGAATTCGCGCGCATGCTAGTAAACGGTCGTACACAAATCCTGATGGGTTGGTGTATCCAACGTCAAGAGCACGGTGAGCAACCATACTGGGCAGCAGCAGTTGTTGCAGCAATGGTTGGTCAAATCGGTCTACCTGGCGGCGGTATCTCTTACGGTCACCACTACTCAAGTATCGGTGTACCTTCAACTGGTTTTGCTGGCCCTGGCGGTTTCCCTCGTAACCTTGACCAAGGTATGAAACCAAAATGGGACAACAACGACTTTAACGGTTACAGCCGCACAATTCCTGTTGCGCGTTGGATCGACTGTCTACTAGAACCAGGTAAAGAGATCCGTTACAACGGCGGCAAAGTTAAGCTACCAGACTTCAAGATGATGGTGATCTCGGGTTGTAACCCATGGCACCACCACCAAGATCGTAACCGCATGAAGAAAGCATTCAAGAAGCTTCAGACTGTGGTAACAGTTGAGTTTGCTTGGACTGCAACTTGTCGTTTCTCTGATATCGTACTGCCTGCATGTACACAGTGGGAACGTAACGACATCGACGTATACGGTTCATACTCGAACAAAGGTCTAGTGGCGATGCATCGTCTAGTGGATCCACTGTTCCAATCTAAGCCTGACTTCCAAATCATGAGTGAACTAACTCAACGCTTTGGTCGTCGCGACGAGTACACTCGTGGCATGAGCGAAATGGAATGGATCGAGAGCCTATATAACGACTGTAAAGCAGCGAACAAAGGTAAGTTCGAAATGCCAGAATTCGCAGAGTTCTGGAAAGAGAGCGTACTAGACTTCGGTGAAGGTAAACCTTGGGTTCGTCACGCGGACTTCCGCCAAGACCCTGAGATCAACCCACTAGGTACACCGTCTGGCTTTATCGAGATCACTTCTCGTAAAATCGGCCGTTACGGTTACGAACACTGTCAAGAGCACCCAATGTGGTTCGAAAAGACAGAACGTTCACACGGTGGTCCTGGTTCTGATAAACACCCGTTCTGGCTACAATCTTGCCACCCAGACAAGCGTCTGCACTCACAAATGTGTGAGTCAGAAGAGTTCCGTGCAACTTACGCTGTTCAAGGTCGCGAGCCTGTATACATCAACCCTCTTGATGCAAAAGAAAAAGGCATCAAAGATGGTGATCTAGTACGCGTGTTTAACGACCGTGGTCAGCTAATGGCTGGTGCTGTACTAACTGACAGCTACCCACGTGGTGTTATCCGTATCGAAGAAGGTGCATGGTATGGTCCTCTTAACGAGAAAGAGGGCGCAATCTGTACTTACGGCGATCCAAACACACTAACGCTAGATATCGGCTCTTCTGAGCTAGCTCAAGCAACGTCTGCAAACACTTGTATCGTTGACTTCGAGAAGTTCAAAGGCAAAGTACCGCCAGTGACTTCATTCGGTGGTCCAATCGAAGTGGCTTAATTGCCGGTTTGATTTGCACATTGTTAAAAACCAGCCTTCGGGCTGGTTTTTTTTGATCCAAACCTTTGTTATTACTGGTTAACGATGTTGATCATTCATCTAGTACCAAAATAGTATTCAAAGAAAAACGTGATATCTGCACGCATGCGGTGAAGGCTGCTCATAGACTTGCACCAAAGCCAGTGGTGTAATGCTTCGATGCGCGATAGAAAAGGAATTTAGATGCAGCGTCGAGTTACGTTACCTTGCCATGCCGAAATCACCATAGCCAATCACCACTTGTTGATGGAGATGAATGGTAACGAGATCCGCTTTGCTTATGGTGGCTTGTCGAACGATCCGCTTGGTGACGGTTTTCCTCTATTTAGCTACGACTATCATATTGAACCGAATGCCCAGTTGTATGGTGATGGTTTTCAGATGAGTAGCCAAGTGATTGGCACACTCAATCATCTGCGAGTGTTGGGCAATTATCCAGATAACGGTTCATTGATGCGCATCTATCCAAGTAGTGCCACGCAGCGCTTTTACAACTACCTGATCATTGGTGACTCGCTGGGTTATACGTTACTAGGCTTTACCTCTTGCCACCGATTTAGTGGTTACTTTGAGGTGGTCGAGCAAAATGGGCGTCACCAAATTCGAGCCTATCTCAATGGCGAGAACAGCCTGCCGAGAGACTGGACAACGTTTCAATTAGAGTCGGTCGTGATTCTCAAATCGGTTGAACTTAACGCGCTTTATGATCAGTTCATCGGTTATATTCACCAGCATCATGCTCCTAGAGCATCGGTTCAGCAGGGCTCACCGGTTGGGTGGAGTTCGTTTCAATCCCAAACGGCAAGCACCGATGCGCACACCATTTTGACCAACCTTAAGCAATTGCATCAACAAGCGTTAGGTTTAGAGTATGTGTTGATAGAGCAGGGTTACCAAGTCGCACTTGGCGATTGGATCGGTTCAGCGGAGAGTTTTGGTGCTGAGCTTATGTCCATCGTCGATGACATTCGCTCAATCGGGCGCAAGCCAGCAATCTGGATTGCCCCCTTTGTTGCCAGCCCTAACTCAGCGGTTTTTAAGCATCACCCGGATTGGTTTGTACACAATCAGAACGGCAAGCCAATGCGGGCAGACGAGGTGACGTATTCTGGGCTAGACGGAAAACCCTGTTACCTACTCGATACCACCAATGTTGATGTGCAAGAGCACCTATTTGAGGTTATTCGCTTCTTACGTCGTGAACTGGGTATTGAAATGTTCAAAGTCGATGGCGCTTACAGGGGCTGTGTGCAAGGCGAGCGTCAGATAACGGGTATTTCCACTATTGAGGCATACCGTATTGGCCTAGAGGTGATCAATGAAGCTGCCGAGGGTGCCTTTGTGTTATTGAGTCGTGCACCTTTATGGCCGTCACTTGGGCTAGCCGATGGCATGCGAGTTTGCGATCTCGCGGTTAGAGATGCTCGTCAGTTCGAATCCAATACCTTGATGACGCTATTGCGTAGTTGGCAGCATCGGCGATTGTGGCATATTGACCCCGAAAGGTTAGTGCTGACATCACTTGCCAATCAAGGCTGTGAACGACGTTATTACGACTTTCATCGTACCTGTCTGCTTGCCAGTGGCGGACTACTATTTTCCGGTGACCCATTGGATGACATTACTCCCTATGCGCAAGAGTCGATCAAGCGGCTAATCATGCGTTATCGTCATACCCAAGTCGCGGCCTCTTTTTCATCCCTGACGCTCTCTCATGCCATGTTAGCGCTGACACCGCAAAACGATCTGCATTGCTTGTTTAACTATCATCAAACCACGCGTGATGTCATGTTAACGGCTAATCATCCGGTGGATTGGTATGACTACTGGAGTGGAGAAAAACTCAACCATACCGCCACTCAAGCGTTGGAAGTCACACTAAAAGCTGGGATATTTGCTAGGGCGATTGTGACGGTAGGTTAATTGATCGCCTGCGAGCGGTTGCTAAAATTCGCCTTAACTTGTTGGCTGCTATACACTAAGCAGCGATTAAAGACATTGGTTAGGTTTTATATGTCCATTATCTTGGGAATTGACCCAGGCTCACGTATCACAGGTTATGGTGTGATACGTCAACAAGGACGCCACTTGCACTATTTAGGCAGTGGTTGTATCCGCACTTCAGAAAAAGAACTTCCTGGAAGACTTAAGCAAATTTACGCCGGTGTGACCGAGATCATCACTCAGTTTCAACCAGACGTGTTTGCAATTGAGCAGGTGTTTATGGCGCGTAACGCAGACTCGGCATTGAAGCTGGGACAGGCGCGTGGTAGCGCCATCGTGGCCGCTGTTAATGCGGATCTACCGGTACACGAGTACGCCGCAAGATTAATCAAACAGGCGGTGACTGGAACGGGGGGGGCGGATAAGCAGCAGGTTCAGCATATGGTGCAGCAGATGTTAAAACTGCCGGCATGTCCTCAAGCCGATGCAGCCGATGCTCTTGGGGTGGCGATTTGTCACGCCAATACCAACAAAACGCTGATCGCTCTGGCGGGTAAAGCGACCAGTGCGCGACGCGGGCGTTACCGTTAATGGTGTTTGAACCGATTATTGAACCGCAGGAGGTGCCAGATGAACGCCCACAAGGGTGCACCGATGCGCAGCCGACTATCAGTGTGAACTGTTTGGGTTTTGCGCGCGGGATGGTCTGCCCAGATCATCTCGCCATTTGGCAGGATTAACCCACGATAGTTTTCACTGGCTATCCATCCAGTTATTTATTATTATCGCAACAACTATTTATAACTCTAGGTACCGACCGTGATTGGACGTCTTCGTGGCATCTTGCTAGAAAAGCAACCTCCTGAACTCCTGATTGAAGTCAATGGCATTGGCTATGAAGTGCAAATGCCAATGAGCTGTTTTTATGAACTGCCTAACGTTGGCGAAGAAGCGATCATCTATACCCACTTTGTGGTGCGTGAAGATGCTCAACTTCTATACGGCTTCAATACCGTGAAAGAGCGTGCTTTGTTCCGTGAAGTGATTAAAGCCAATGGTGTGGGGCCTAAACTGGGCTTAGGTATTCTCTCTGGCATGACCGCGACCCAGTTTGTCGCGTGTGTTGAGCGTGAAGATATTTCAACCCTAGTTAAATTGCCTGGCGTGGGTAAAAAGACAGCTGAGCGTTTAGTGGTTGAGATGAAAGACCGCCTTAAAGGTTGGAGCGCAGGTGATCTATTTACGCCATTTACTGATGCTGCACCATTGGATAATGGATTGACCCCATCACAAGGCAATGCGGAAGAAGAAGCGGTGAGTGCACTACTTGCATTGGGTTACAAACCAACCCAAGCTTCTAAAGTGGTCTCTCAGGTGCAAAAACCAGGCATGACCAGTGAAGAGCTTATCCGTGAAGCTCTAAAATCCATGGTGTAACCCAGAGTTAAAGAGAACAAGATGATTGAAGCAGACCGCTTAATTGCGCCGGATAACCCAAGTTTTCGTGATGAGGACGTGATTGATCGAGCGATTCGCCCAAAGAAGTTGGCCGATTACCAAGGTCAAGATCATGTTCGTGATCAGATGGAGATCTTCATTAAAGCGGCGAACCTGCGTAGTGAAGCGCTCGACCACCTGTTGATTTTTGGTCCTCCGGGTTTGGGTAAAACCACGTTGGCGAACATTGTTGCTAACGAGATGGGCGTGAACATCCGTACGACATCGGGCCCGGTGCTTGAGAAAGCAGGGGATCTCGCAGCGTTGCTGACAAACCTTGAAGAAAACGACGTCTTGTTCATTGATGAGATTCATCGCCTCAGTCCCATGGTGGAAGAAGTCCTTTATCCGGCAATGGAAGACTACCAACTCGATATTATGATCGGTGAAGGCCCTGCCGCTCGCTCGATCAAAATTGACTTGCCGCCATTTACCCTGATTGGTGCGACTACCCGTGCTGGCTCATTAACGTCGCCATTGCGCGATCGTTTTGGTATTACCCAACGTCTTGAGTATTACAAAGTGGCCGATTTGCAGCATATCGTACAACGTAGTGCGGATTGCCTCGGTCTCTCTATGGAGTCTGAAGGGGCTTTAGAAGTCGCGCGCAGAGCCCGCGGTACACCACGTATCGCTAACCGTTTACTTCGTCGTGTACGTGATTACGCAGAAGTGAAGGCGGATGGTCATATCAGCGCAGATATTGCTGACAAAGCGCTAAACATGCTCGATGTTGACGCAGAAGGCTTTGACTACATGGACCGTAAGCTGCTTCTGGCGATTATGGAGAAGTTTGGCGGTGGTCCAGTTGGTTTAGATAATATGGCGGCGGCAATTGGTGAAGAAAAAGACACCATAGAAGATGTGTTAGAGCCTTATTTGATTCAGCAAGGTTACTTACAACGTACCCCGCGTGGTCGTATAGCGACCGATCGAGCCTATCTTCACTTCGGTATCGACAAGTAAACTATGTTCTCATATCTGTAGTGATTGAGCCCAAGTGTTTGTAATTAAATAAAATAGATTATGAATGTTTGGGCTTTTTAGCGGCTAAAAGAGACTTGACAGCCATTCAATGTGCTCTTCGTCGCACTTTTCTATATTATTCTCATGCTTTTTACGTAGCCATATTTCGGTTCATGTGAATAGCTTGTGTCCAAATTCGCCATACATACATCTCAATTTCATTTTTTTTTAACATCGAACTTTTAGATAACTTGACCTAAATCAAATTGAATGTTTTTTGTCCGTTTTTCACGTTTCTACATTGATGTAGATCAAGACGCGTTGCGCCCATAAACCTTTTGAAACATCCGAGTTTTCGCAGTAATATTAGCAATAGCTATATTAGCTGATGCTTAACAATTAACTAACTATTGCAGTACATATTTATAACAATATGGTGTTTTTGGAAACATTTCTCATGGAAGTTCAACACCTGAGATGCTAAAGCAATGAACGTAAAGCGTGTCTTTCAGCCGACACAATAGGAGTTCCCATGATTGACATAGTTGATCTATCGCGGTTGCAGTTCGCATTAACTGCGATGTATCACTTCCTATTCGTACCATTGACTCTAGGTATGGCATTCTTACTTGCCATTATGGAATCGATGTACGTAATGACCAACAAGCAAATCTACAAGGACATGACCAAGTTCTGGGGTAAGCTGTTTGGTATTAACTTTGCTCTAGGTGTGGCTACCGGCCTTACCATGGAGTTCCAATTTGGTACTAACTGGTCATATTACTCTCACTATGTAGGTGACATTTTTGGTGCACCTCTTGCCATTGAAGCTCTAGTGGCCTTTTTCTTAGAATCCACTTTCGTTGGCCTGTTCTTCTTTGGTTGGGATCGATTGTCGAAACGTCAGCACCTCGTAGTAACTTGGTTGGTTGCTCTAGGTTCTAACTTCTCGGCACTTTGGATTTTGGTGGCAAACGGTTGGATGCAAAACCCTGTGGGTGCTGAGTTCAACTTTGAAACCATGCGTATGGAAATGGTGAGCTTCGCAGAAGTAGTACTAAACCCAGTTGCGCAGGTTAAGTTTGTTCACACTGTTGCGTCAGGCTACACCTGTGGTGCAATGTTCGTACTGGGCATCAGCTCATGGTACCTACTAAAAGGACGTGACGTTGCGTTTGCACGTCGTTCATTTGCTATTGCAGCTTCATTCGGTATGGCGGCTATTCTGTCGACTATCGTTCTAGGTGACGAATCGGGTTACGAGTTAGGTGAAGTGCAAAAAGTGAAGCTAGCAGCGGTTGAAGCTGAATGGCACACTGAGCCAGCACCGGCAGCGTTCACTGTGTTTGGTTTACCAAACCAAGAGACGATGGAAACCGATTTTGCCCTTAAGATCCCTTACGTAATGGGTATCATCGCAACCCGTTCTCTTGACGAGCAAGTAACAGGTCTACGTGACCTACGTGAAGATCACGTGGATCGTATTCGTAACGGTATGTACGCCTACGAGTTGCTAGAGAAACTGCGTGCAGGCGATAAATCTGAAGCCAACATGGCAGCATTTAATGAAGTGAAAGGTGACCTAGGTTACGGCTTGCTTCTAAAACGCTACACAGAAAATGTAGTAGATGCGACAGAGACGCAAATCCAAGCGGCTGCGGATGACTCAATTCCGACAGTTTGGCCACTATTCTGGTCATTCCGTATCATGGTTGCGTGTGGTTTCATCATGCTGTTCGTCTTTGGTGCGGCATTCCTACAGACCTGTCGTCAGAAGATCGAGCAAAAACCATGGATTCTAAAAGCAGCGCTATTTAGTATTCCACTACCATGGATTGCGATCGAAGCAGGTTGGTTCGTTGCTGAATATGGTCGTCAACCATGGGCAGTAGGTGAAATTCTACCGGTTCACGTTGCGGCATCAGCACTGACTGCGGCAGAGATTTGGACATCATTGTTCGCGATTCTTGCGCTGTACACAGCATTCCTTGTTGCGGAAGTGTACCTAATGGTTAAGTTCGCTCGTAAAGGTCCAAGCAGCCTGAAAACAGGTCGCTACCACTTCGAGCAAGAAGCTAACTCTGTAGAAGACAAAGTTAGCCGCCAAGTTGACGCGTAAGGAGAAAGGATATGTTTGATTACGAAATCTTACGACTTATCTGGTGGGTACTGATTGGGGTTCTACTGGTTGGTTTCGCCATTACAGATGGCTTTGATATGGGGGTAGGTGCACTCGTACCTATCATCGGTAAGAACGATACAGAGCGTCGAGTTATGATCAACTCTATCGCTCCACACTGGGACGGTAACCAAGTTTGGCTTATCACTGCTGGTGGTGCGTTATTTGCTGCTTGGCCGTTGGTTTACGCAACGTCGTTCTCTGGTTTCTATTTGGCGATGATCGTGACATTGGCTGCACTATGGTTGCGTCCAATTGGTCTAGATTACCGTTCTAAGATCGAAGACAAACAGTGGCGTCAAACTTGGGATATCTGTATCGCAATCAGTGGCTTTGTTCCACCGCTAATCTTTGGTGTGGCGTTTGGTAACTTGCTACAAGGCGTACCATTCCAACTGAGCGACTTTATGATGCCGACTTACCACGGCTCATTCTTTGGTCTGCTTAACCCATTCGCGATCCTTTGTGGTCTTGTGAGTGTGTTTATGATTCTGATGCAAGGTTCAGCTTGGCTACAGATGAAGACCACTGGTGAAGTGCACGCTCGTGCGCGTATGGTGGCTCAATTAATGGGTCTATTAACTGTGGCAGCATTTGTTGCGGCTGGTTTCTGGATTCAAAACATTGAAGGTTATGTGATCACAAGTGTTATCGACCACAATGCAGCGTCAAACCCTCTAAACAAAGAAGTGGTTCGTGAAGTGGGTGCGTGGATGACTAACTTTGAAACTTACCCATTGATGTGGGCAGCGCCTGCACTGGGTGTGGCTATGCCGCTACTTACTGTTTTGGCATCACGTTTCGAAAAATGTGGTTTCTCATTCCTATTCTCAAGCTTAGGTAATGCAGGTGTGATCCTAACGGCAGGTTTTGCGATGTTCCCATTCGTAATGCCTTCAAGCCTAGTACCTGCTCACAGCTTAACAATGTGGGATGCGACTTCGTCTGAACTAACGTTGAACCTAATGACGGCTGTGGCCGCTGTGATGGTGCCGATTATCCTTGGCTACACTTCTTGGACTTACTACAAGATGTTTGGTCGCTTGGATAACAAGTTCATTGAAGAAAACAAAAACTCACTTTACTAAGGAGCATTCACTATGTGGTATTTCGCATGGATTCTAGGTGTACTACTTGCTTGTGCATTCGGTATCATCAACGCTCTTTGGTTAGAGCACTCTGAAATGATGGACCAAGACAGTGAGTAATCTCGCTGACTTGATGACTAAACTGCATGCCCCACTCGATAGAACTCTATTTAGGGTTCTATCACTGGCGATGGGTTTCTTTCATGTAGCAATGCTCATGTGGGACCCTCACACCTACTCAGAGTCAATTGGTGGATTTAACGCGTTAATTTCACCGTTACTCATTTGGGCAGTTTGCTCAAGTATGGTGTTCGGCTTGTCATTCAAACCAAGAAATTGGTATTGGCAGGTGCTGTTTAGCCCATACATCAGCTTAGGCATTTTAAGTTACTTAACAATCGCTTACGTTTTGTAAAACTGATTGATTAAAAAAACATCAAGAACCTATTGAAAAAGCGCCAGTTTGTTATAGCTGGCGCTTTTTTTTCGTCTAACATCTGAATTCAGTTATCACGTTTTGCGCATAAGTTGTTGGAATGCGTTATAGTATTCGACTAACGACAAGTTTAGCGGGCATTAACGTGGATAGCACACAGGTAGAATTTGAGTGGCCAGTCACCGTCTATTACGAAGATACAGACGCAGGTGGTGTGGTTTATCATTCGAACTATTTGAAATTTTTTGAAAGGGCGCGAACAGAGTTACTTCGCAATGTTGGTGTGTCGCAACAGGCTCTTTTGGAACAAAACATTGGTTTTGTAGTCCGACACATGGAGATTGATTTCTTGCAAGGTGCAAGGCTTGACGACCATCTTATCGTCAAAACCAATATCGCCGAGCTAAAGAAAGCATCGTTAACCTTCTGTCAGGAGATCGTAAATCCTGAGGGTAAAACATTGTGCCGAGCAATGGTTAAGGTAGCATGTATCAATAACGAGAGGATGAGGCCAACCGCAATTCCTCAAGCAATATTTATGGAGTTTTCTCGAAGTGACCGCTGATATCTCAATTCTTGATCTATTTTTGCAAGCCAGCTTGCTAGTAAAAATGGTGATGTTGATTCTGCTTGGTATGTCCATCGTCTCATGGGCGATGATCATTAAGCGTAGTAAAGTACTCTCGCAAGCGGCCAAAGAATCCGAATCTTTTGAAGACAAATTTTGGTCGGGTACCGATCTTTCGGTGATTTACCAAGGTGTCGCTAAGCGCAAAGATGAACTGTCAGGTGCGGAAGAGATCTTCTATTCTGGTTTTACCGAGTTTGCTCGCCTGCGCAAATCAAATGCCAATTCCCCTGATTACATTATGGAAGGCACCGGTCGTGCGATGCGAGTCGCTGTTGCGCGCGAAGTGGATGAGTTAGAAACCAGCTTGCCATTCCTTGCTACCGTTGGTTCTATCAGCCCATATATCGGTCTATTTGGTACCGTATGGGGCATTATGCACGCTTTTATCGCACTAGGTGAAGTGAAGCAGGCAACACTTGCCATGGTTGCGCCTGGTATCGCAGAGGCACTTGTCGCTACTGCGATGGGTCTGTTTGCCGCGATTCCAGCCGTAATGGCATACAACCGCCTGAGCAACAAAGTGTCGAAGCTAGAGCACAACTACGCGACATTCTCAGAAGAGTTCCACAGCATCCTTCACCGCCAAGCGATGGCAGGCAGGGAGTAACGCATGGCGGGTTATCAACCTAAAAAGCGTAAAATGACCGCTGAAATTAACGTTGTACCTTATATCGACGTTATGTTGGTACTGCTGATCATCTTTATGGTGACGTCACCGTTCGTCACTCAAGGCGTCGAAGTTGAGCTGCCGAAAACGGAAGCGGCGGAATCGATGCAAGAGATGGCACAAGATCCCAACACCACTTTTATCATTGTCGAAGTCGACCGCGATGGTAATTTGGGTTTAAGCGTGAACGATGAAGAAGTTATGCGTGGTATTTCTTTGCAAGATCTGATTGTACGAGTGAAGGCAGAGTTGAGCTTAAAGCCGAACTCTCCGGTTGCCGTGGGTGGTGATGCCGCTACCCCATATGCAGAAATTGTATTGATTTTGGATGAGTTGAGCCGAGCAGGTATCGAAAAAGTAGGCCTGTTAACGGACATCAGGGAATAAGTGCGTTCACTTCATGAAAGACACTAAGTCAAACAAAAACAAAATGGGTAAACCGATAGTGATATCGGTTGCCTTGCACGCGTTGCTTGTTGTCGCACTGATCTGGGGTACCGACTTTACCATGTCAAAACCTGAGCCTGTTGGGCGGGTGGTTGAAGCCGTGGCGATTGACCCTGCTTTAGTTCGTCAGCAAGCGCAGCAGATCCGCAACCAGCGTGAAGAAGCGGCGCGTAAAGAACAAGATCGTTTGGATAAACTTCGCCGTGAAAGCGAGCAGCTCGAGAAAAACCGCAAAGCGGAAGAAGAGCGTATTCGTAAACTTAAAGAGCAGCAAGCGCGTGAAGCAAAAGCCGCTCGTGAGGCGGAAAAGCAACGCGTTAAGAAAGAGCAAGAGCGCAAACTTGAAGAAGAGCGCGTACGCAAAGAGAAAGAGCGTGCGGTGAAACTTGAGCAAGAGCGTAAAGCTACAGAAGCGGCAATCGCCAAGGCGGAAAAAGAGCGTCTAGAAAAAGAGGCTGCCGTTGCGAAAGCTGAACAACAACGTATTGAGCGTGAAAAAGCCGCCAAAGCCGCAGAAGAAAAAGCACGTAAAGAGCGTGAAGCGGCGGAGCGAGCAGAGAAAGAACGCATAGCGAAAGAGAAGGCGGCGAAAGAAGCGGCTGAGAAAGCGCGCCAAGAAAAAGAGCGTTTGCAACGTATTGAGCGTAAAGAGCAAGAAGCGGCGCTGAACGATATCTTTGCGGGCTTAGAATCGGAGTCTGAACAAAACAGTGCTGCGCGTGGTCAATATGTTGATAGTGAGATCGCTCGCTTTGCGGCGATCTACACTCAACTTATCAAGCAAAACCTGTTAGTGGAGGACTACTTTCGGGGAAAGTCTTGTCGAGTTAACTTGCGTCTGATTCCGACAGGAGCAGGGGCGATAGTGGGTAACTTCAGCATACTGGAAGGCGACAGCCGAGTTTGCTCGGCAACTAAGCGTGCAGTAGCACAAGTTCAGAGCTTCCCACTGCCCAAAGAAGCAGACGTAGTAAACAAACTGAAAAACATTAACTTAACCGTTGAACTGTAATTAAAGGAATAGCTTGTGTTAAAGCGACTTATTGTAGGACTAGTATTGATTCTTTCTAGTACCGTTCAAGTAGCCAACGCGGCGCTGGAACTGGTCATCACCGACGGTATCGACTCGGCACGTCCGATTGCTATCGTTCCTTTTAAATGGGAAGGCAATGCGCCTCTGCCGCAGGATGTTTCAGCGGTTATTGCATCAGACTTGCAACGCAGTGGTAAGTTTAGCCCGATTGCGACCAGCAAAATGCCGCAAACACCGTACACCGAAGCGGAAGTAAACTTCGATGCATGGACAAGTTTAGGTGTTGATTCACTGCTAACTGGCACCATTACGCAAGATGCCAAAGGCGATTACGTGATTAACTACCAGTTAGTCGACGTGGTACGTGGTCAATTAACTAAAGGGCAAAGCCGTGCGTTAGGTGCCGATGGTGAGTTGGTTTTATCTCGCGATCACGTGCTATTTAACAAGCGTGCGACAGTGCCAAAAAATCGCCTACGTGAATATGCACACCGCATCTCAGACTTGGTGTACGAGCAGTTGACCGGTGAGCGCGGCGCATTCTTAACGCGAATCGCATATGTGGTCGTGAATGACAAAGATTCCTACCCATACCAACTGCGTGTTGCCGATTACGACGGTTACAACGAACGTTTGGTGTTGCGCTCTAAGCAGCCATTGATGTCGCCATCTTGGTCACCAGATGGTAAAGAGTTGGCTTATGTCAGCTTCCAAAATGGTCAAGCTGAAATCTATATCATGAACATCTACACCGGTAAGAGTGAGAAGGTGACGTCATACCCACGTCACAATGGCGCGCCAAAATTTTCTCCGGATGGCAAAAAGTTAGCCTTGGTGCTGTCGAAAACCGGTAGCTTGCAGGTCTATACGCTGGACATCGCAACGAAAAAATTAACCCAAATAACGCGTGGCAGATCAAATAATACAGAACCTTTTTGGTATCCTGATGGAAAATCCTTGATTTTCACTTCGGATCGGGGTGGTAAACCTCAGATTTATCGAGTAAATTTGGCAGACGGTGCCACAAGCCGTATAACTTGGCAGGGCAGTCAAAACCTCGGTGGCCAAATTACGCCAGATGGTCGTTTTTTGGTGATGGTGAATCGCAGCAATTCGGGATTCAATCTTGCTAAGCAAGATCTCGAATCTGGCGCGGTACAAATTTTGACTAAAACGCTGTTGGATGAATCTCCAAGCATTGCGCCGAATGGCGGTATGGTCATCTATAGTTCGATTTACAACAAAACTAACGTGTTATCGATGGTATCTATAGATGGGCGTTTTAAAGCTCGATTACCAGCAACAAATGGTCGCGTCCGTGCTCCTGCGTGGTCACCGTTTTTGTAGCGAGTAAGTATCAATAAGTAAGGAAAACATAACAATGCAACTTAACAAAGTTCTTAAAGGGCTACTAATTGCACTACCAGTTCTAGCGGTTACTGCTTGTAGTTCAAGCGACGATGCTGCAAATGCATCTGGCTCAGAAACTAACAATGGTTCATCAACTACTGTAACGACACCAATTGATCAAAACGGTCAACTGTCTGAGCAAGAGCTGAAAGACCAAGTAATGCAACAGTCAACTATCTACTTTGCGTTTGACAATGCAACTATCTCTAGCGATTACGAGAAAGTACTTGCTTTGCATGCCGCTTACCTAAGCTCAAACCCAGCACTTAAAGTAACTGTTGAAGGCCACGCAGATGAGCGCGGCACGCCTGAGTACAACATCGCACTTGGCGAGCGTCGTGCACAAGCGGTTTCAATGTACCTACAAGCGCTAGGTGTACAGGCTGACCAAATCGCTATCGTTAGCTACGGTGAAGAGAAGCCTCTAGTGCTAGGTCAATCTAACGAAGCTTACGCTAAGAACCGCCGCGCAGTTCTAGTGTACTAATTCGAGGATGACCTCATGTTCAGTAACCTAAAGCATGTTATTTCGCTTACGTTACTGGCAAGTGCAGCGAACCTAGCGTTCGCTGCACCAGCCCCAGTAGCTGATATTGGCGGCAGTACCAGTAGCTCCCGATCTTATTCTTCAAACGAAACCGATATTCAACGTCTAGAGCGCCTACTAGAGAACCGTAACCGTGTTCAGTTGCAAATGCAGCAACAGCTAGATTCTATGGCTCTTGAGATCAGTGATCTTCGTGGTCAAATTGAAAAGAACAACTATGACATGCAGCAAATGTTGCAGCGTCAGCGTGAACTGTTTGTCGAGCTAGACAAAGTTCGCCAAGAGAAAGCCACCGCCGTTGTCCCAGTTGATACGCCAGCGAAGTCTAGCGAGTCAAAAGGAACATTTAGCAGCAATGTTGATGAGCAAACCGCTTATCAAAATGCGGTAGACTTAATTTTGAAAAAACGTGACTACACAGGGGCGATTGCCGCATTTGTGCAGTTCCAAAAAGATTTCCCAGATTCGAGCTTTACGCCAAATTCTCACTACTGGCTAGGGCAACTTTACTTTGCTAAGAAGCAAGATAAAGAAGCGGTGAAGAGTTTTGCCGCCGTGATTGCTTACAAAGACTCGAACAAACGCGCTGATGCGTTAGTTAAGTTGGGCGATATTGCTGAGCGTAATAATAACGCAGCGCAAGCTAAGAAGTATTATCAGCAAGTTGTCGCTGAATACCCGGGCAGCGCATCGGCAAATATTGCGCAAGACAAGCTGAAGTAACCGCAGTTTGCTAGAAGGGGTGCCAAGTGCACCTCTTTTTATTTGCCTTTTTCTCCTACCCAAGCCATTGAGCTATCACAGGCGTCGTTGTTTAGGGGCTATTTGCTTAGTTAGCTGCGGATACTCATACCAAGGTATAACAGGAAAGCTCTTTGATTCTTGAGGTCGATCGGAGTTACAATACTCGGATTAAAGGAAGTTGCGTAGAGCAAAGCAATGAGTCACATTCTAGATAAAATCGATACAGTTTATCCTTTCCCTCCAAAACCAAAACCATTAAGCGATGAAGAGAAGCGCGCGCACATTGAAAACATTAAGCAACTGCTTAAAGCGAAAGATGCTGTGCTTATCGCTCACTACTACACTGACCCTGAAATCCAAGCATTAGCGGAAGAGACCGGTGGTTTTGTTGGTGACTCATTGGAAATGGCTAAGTTTGGTAACCGTCATCCTGCTAGCACTTTAATCATCGCTGGTGTGCGCTTTATGGGTGAGTCAGCGAAAATCTTAACGCCAGAAAAACGCATTCTAATGCCAACACTTGAAGCGGAGTGCTCGCTTGATCTTGGCTGTCCAGCGGATAAGTTCACAGAATTTTGTGATGCGCACCCTGACCACACAGTGGTTGTTTACGCCAATACCTCGGCGGCAGTGAAAGCGCGCGCGGATTGGGTGGTGACTTCAAGTATCGCACTTGAGATTGTTGAGCATCTAGATAGCGAAGACAAACCGATTATTTGGGGGCCTGACCGCCACCTTGGTTCATATATCGCCAACAAAACTGGCGCTGATATGTTGCTATGGCAAGGCGAGTGTGTGGTACACGACGAGTTCTCGGCTGACGCACTACGCAAAATGAAAGGCCTTTATCCAGATGCTGCGATTCTAGTTCACCCTGAATCACCAGCAAGTGTGGTTGAACTTGCAGACGCTGTGGGTTCAACAAGCCAGCTAATTAAGGCGGCGAAAGAGCTACCACAGCAGAAAATGATTGTCGCGACTGACAAAGGTATCTTCTTCAAGATGCAACAGTTAGTGCCAGAGAAAGAGTTGATTGAAGCGCCAACCGCAGGTGCGGGTGCGACATGTCGTAGTTGTGCACATTGCCCGTGGATGGCGATGAATGGCCTGCAAGCGATTGAAAATGCGCTGTCTAACGGTGGTGAGCAACACGAGATTTTTGTTGATGATGCGCTGCGCGTAAAATCACTTATCCCACTCAATCGCATGTTAGATTTTGCTGAGCAGTTAAATATGCAGGTGAAAGGTAACGCCTAAGCCGCAATGACTGCGACCGATGAATAGCAAAAGCCAGCAATCGCTGGCTTTTTTGATCGCGTAAGATCAGCAATCGCTACTTAACGCATTCTGATTACGTTGAAAGTCATCCATATTTCGAAACGAGCGCTGGCTGTGGCGCGCAGAATAGAATTTCAGTTTCATCAGTGAGTCTAAGTTTAGATACTTATCCGCAATGTCGTAATTGACCTCTTCGACCCCCATGGTTTGCCAACGCGCAAGCAGGCTTTGATGGATCAACAAGGTGGAGCGGTGTGGCTTAAGGGCAATACTCACCAAAAGACGCTCGCTCGCTGGGATATCAACAAAGCGCTGTTCAAAGCGCTGCGGGGAGAGTGCCTTATGAAATGATAATGCGCTAAAGTGGGTATGTTGATGTCCTGCTGCGTCGTTTACCTCGGCTTTCGAGCGCGTGATGCCAAGGCGCTGAGTAAACGTCAATTCATCAGCAAGTTCATTGGCGATTAACAGACTTTGACTGCCCCAGCAAAATGACACTTTTGGCATGCGCAGTGGTTGCCCTCCAGTGCGTTGATTGATCGCCTGAGTTTTATTTTGTCCTTCTGGCTCGAAACGCATTAACTCATCACCAAAGTAGAGTTGCGGGCGGTACTTTGTTTCCACAATCGGTTGCCAAGAAAAGTCATACTCGCTAAGCCAAGCGTCTTGATCTCCATCTTCATCGGCATATACATCGCCAAAGGTGATCAACTGTAGGGGTAAGTATTCAGCAAGAATGGTTTGCCTATCGTTCATATTGTTATCCTGTACGCCTTAGTGGCTTTTGATTTTGCGTGCCATTTGGCGTTGGTATTGTTGCCAATAGTCAAGCCAGTCAGGTGTTAAGTCATCAATTTCGATCTCTTGGCGATCATCGAACGAGAGGTTCCCTTCATGCAGACATTGTTCAAAAAACAGATGTTCTAACAGAGTGGCTTGCAACTGTTCGTTGTGGGTTGTATGACGACGGAAGGTTTTTATCCACCCTAGCTTGCTTGGCGCTGGCTCACAGCACAGCAGTTGGACCCAGCGAAGCTGTTGCGCACTGTCTGCGGTCAGTATTTGCGGCAGTATTTTGGGCGCATGTTTAGGGTAGTAGTCTGGTGGTAAATCAAACAGGCTGGTATCGAGCAGATCTTTGCTGAGGCTATGATAGTCCTGAAAGCTGATTTCCCCCTCGATAAAGCGTTGCGCGGCATGACTCAACTGGTCGAGCGCGTGGCTGTTCTCGCTGTCTGAGACCGCAGATATCAGTTGCTCTAACACGATTTTGCGATAGTGAGGCAGCGGTGTGCCAAGCGCAGGGTGTAAGCGATGCACATTGAGGTAGAAGTAATCACGCTCATAAGCGGAGAGCTTGTTGATGGCTTGGTTCCAGCAATCACGTTCGCTTTGGTCAAGATTCACATAACGTTGAATGAGATCTGGCAGTTGGTCGAGATCATATCTGACCGCGAGTCCAATATGGAAAGCGCATTGGTCAATATAAGAGATACCTATATCAAACAAATGCATAAAAAAGGTATTTTGCTGGGCAAGGCTGGCAAAGCCCGCCAGTGATTGGCGGTAGAAATGCGCCATGCTCGCAATGGTGGCCTGCGGCGCTAATGCAGCACTCAGAATTACCACGCGTTTGGCGAAGTCATCTTGATTGACTTTATACAGCCAGTAACAGGTTGCAAGTATTGGTCGAAAGATACCCACAGAGCTAAATAGTGAGTATTTGGGCTGGGTAATACCTAATTGAGCATTGCGTTGTTCGTTCGAGTCACTTTCCAGCTCATGCTGTAACTCTTCTATCAATGTTGGAAGTTGCTCTGCTTGCCCGTGGATTAGCCACGCTTGCAGACGTGCTGAGGTTGGTTGGCTGATTTGCTCAAACTGGGCAAAGACATCTTTGTACAGACCGTGACTGACCCAGCTCAGTAGCGCTTCGGTGTAAGCATCGAAGCGTTGAGCATTGCGGTCAAAATTGAGTAGTATCGCGCCAATAAGGCGGCATACAGTTTGTTCATCTTCTTCATCACGCTGCCATAACTGGTAGTTGTAAGCATGGCGATTTGTGGCAAACGCTTGTTCAATATCTTGATAGTCTTGGTAATCACACAGAGTGTAGTGATCAAGGGAATCAATAATCGAGTTGATTTGATGCTTAGTTTTGGCTGAAATATCGTTCTCTTCTGCAAGGCTTGGCAGGCTAAATCGCTGTTCATACGCCATTGCACTGATACAGGCACTAGCCTGATCTTGCACTAAGACAGAGCGCAGCTCTTTAGGAAGATCTTGTTGGTCAAACAGATGGAAAAATATCTCGACCACTCTCAAGCAGCGTTGTTGATTGAGAAGATTGCGGTTATCGGCCAGTAAAACCTTAAACAATGGTCTTAATATATCGGCAAGATAAGGCAGGATTTCATGTTGCGCTGGAATGCTGTCGTAGTGGCAGCAACGGAGAATATGGCGGTAAAAATCTGGGCTATAGCACTTGGCGTGGTGCAGCACTAATACCGAATCCAGATCAACTAAGTGCGCTTGCAATAGAGTATCGTTTTGATACTCGCCGTCTAATACATAGTTCCACAGAGCTTGTCCATGCGGAAGGTGAGCAATAAATGGCGCAAGATGTTGAAGCGGTAACGCAATATCTTCGTGGCTAGCAATAGGCTCACCGTGACTCTGGGCGTTCTCCTTCGCAAACTGCGCTTCTCGATCTTCTGCTAAGTAGTGGCTAACACCTTGCCAGTGATGCTTATCTTGAAAATCGTTTATTGCCACCTTTTCTGCAGTCGGCAGTAACTCCAATAGTTGCGAGATGTTCCATCTGTAGGTGCTGTGTATATCGCCGATAGCATTGTGCCGAAAGAGTGAGACTTTCGCGTTATACCCTTGTTCACTCAAATGATCACTTAAGTCAAAGGCAAAATAGTTGGCATTGAAGTGATCGCAAAACAGGTAACAGAAGCTCAGGTTTTGCTCAAGGTGGAACCAGTTAGAGGCTTCACAATCGTTGTTTTTCATTACCGAATCAAGCGCGCGCGTTTGAATCTCTGGTTTGGCATCTGTGCAGAGAATGACTAAGCAGGGATCATCATAGCTACCAAACTGGTTTAATACTGCATGAACTTCATCGGGTATTTGGTGTAGGGTCGATGGATTGATTGAATCTATCATTAATTAGCTCATCACTATTTGAGTTTTGCCGAGCGATTATTTCGACTTGTTGGGTCTATTCTGACACTAACTTGTTAAAATTAAAATGGTTTTACTTTTGAGCTCTATGCGGAGAAAGGACTAAATAGCTCGCAGAGACTGCCTGTATGTCGTTAGGGTTTGAGTTAGATCTCATCCCGTCGCACTTTGTTCGCTAAAATCCGCTATCTTTGTAAAAATGCCCGCAATAAAAGGGCATCATTAGCCTGAACTAGTTAATCGAATAGGATGGTATATGGCGTTATGGTTATACCTTAAGCGCAGGTTGCACGCGACGCTGTTTGAGCTTAGTGGTCGCAACTTAGTTTTGCTCTCAGCCGTTTATGTGGTGCTCTCATGGGTGTTGTTGCGTTGGGCGGGCGAAACGGAGTTGACCGATAACCTCTCCACTTTTGTTTACTATCTTATGGTGACGGCTTCCACCGTGGGCTATGGAGATCACTCCCCAGTGACTGATATGGGTAAGTGGGTAGTGGTGGTGTTTGTCATACCGGGTGGTTTGGCACTGTTTGCCTCGATTTTGGGGCGTGTGGCATCGAACCTTGTTGAATATTGGCGCGCGGGCGTATTAGGAAAAAGAAGAGTGAATACAGACAACCATATTTTATTGCTTGGCTGGAACGGGCAACGAACATTACATTTGATTCGCATGTTACAACATGAAGAAGAGGGTAACCGCCCCATTGTGCTTTGTACCCGCTCTGATATTGAGAACCCGCTGCCGGGTGAAATTGGCTTTGTAAAAGTCAGCAGTTATACCGATGGTCAAGAGATGAAGAACGCTCGCATTGAATCGGCTAGCTGCATTATTGTCGATAATCTGGAAGATGATATTACGCTCTCTGCCGCGCTCTACTGCTCCAACATTAATTCACAAGCTCACTTGGTCGCCTATTTCAAAGACGAAGCACTCAGCATGCTGTTGAGCCAGCATTGCCCTAATGCAGAGTGTATTCCGGCCGTTGGTGCTGAGATGCTTGCCAAGGCGGCGGTTGATCCTGGCTCAAGTATTCTTCACCAAGAGCTGCTCGCCTCCACGCGCGGGATGACGCAGTACTCTACTTATTACCCATCCTCTGGTGGTGTGACCTCGGTTGAAGCGGTGTTTATCTTTATGAAAAAACACCATCAAGCGACATTGATTGCCAAAGAGGGAGAGCAAGGAATTGAGCTAAACCCAGATTTGGACGCTGTTATCGAGCCAGGAACTAAGCTGTTTTATATTGCCGATGAGCGAATTGAACAATTTGATTGGGTGAAGATTTCGTAATCAGAGAGGTAAGTTACGATTCCTGATTGCCACTCCACTACTTGCCATTCCTAATAGCTATCCCACTATTTGTCATTCCTGATAGCCGCAGGCGTAGTCAGGAATCTCGCTCTTGGCAACTCTCACCATGTACAAAAAAGGCTTCACCGTAATGAAGCCTTGTCTTTCTGAGCACCCAAACCTTGTCTTTCTGACAACTAAATCATGTTAATCCTTGGCACCTAACCCCTGTCATCCTCGCGAAAGCGGGGATCTCTCTTTTGCTTCAATGTGTTTGCTAGCAGCTATGTCCCGCTTAAAAGTCATCCATCTCTTTCGACCTTGGTGAAAGCGGTCCAATTACTCTTTGCTATGCCAAAGAGTAATCAGAAAGGCATTTTGATATCACTGGTGTTGTCCGGCCGGTTTTAGGCGTTCCCGACGCCGAAAACCTAAAAATTCGTCCTGAATTTTTACCTGATACTCATGAACAATTTGCCATTTCTAATAGTTATCCCACTATTTGTCATTCCTGATAGCCGCAGGCGTAGTCAGGAATCTCGCTCTTGGCGACTTTCACCACGCACAAAAAAGGCTTCACCGTAATGAAGCCTTAGTCTCTTTTATAAGCTTAACTGCAAAGCCTATTCGCCATCTTCGACTAACTGCATGCCGCGCATAGTTAAGCCACATAGCATGGTTGGCATCGCGTTAAAGATCTCTTCAAACTGCTCTAGACCTTCAATGCCTTGCTCTGCCAATGTCGCGATAGACGTTTCTGGATCATAAAGCATGGTCAGTGACAGCAAAACACCACCAAGAAGGGCATTGTCTTGGCTATCTTCTGGCATGATCGCTTCCCAATCATCACGAGAAAGCTGCCAGCCTTGCAACAAACCTTCACAGAAATCGCGAGTTTGCTCTGTAACGATCTCTTCTTCATCCAAAGCGCAGCTTTCAGGCCATTGCCATTGGTTGTTCATTAGCTCTGGACGGTATTGGTTCCACAATGCAATCACTTGCTCGATATAACATTCAAACTGTTCACCGTCGCTAAATGGTGCCACTTCTTCACCACCCCAAAGGAATGGTAACCATTCATGTGGGTCTAGTGAGTGAGGCGCAGCCGCCATGGCAGTCACAAAGCCTTGTGTTTTTGCTTGGTTAATCAGTTTGCCTTCAAGCTCAGGTAGCGAAAGGATTTCTTGTAAAGTCAAAATCAATACCGTTCAGTGTTAAATATTGGGATAGCGATATAGTAACAGCCCATAGTTAACAAAAATAGTTGGCTGGTGGAAATAGATGATAATCCATGGGTTTGTTTCCTTGAACTGGATCTACTCATAACACTCCCAAGCCTCGATATTGTGGTAATTTAGTTATATTGCCTATAATTTCTTATAAACATCAAAAATTCAGTTGGTTATGACTCAAAGCTCATCACTCAAGCGCCAAAGTAAATTTGCCCTTGCCGTCTACCTCGCGTTCGTTATCGCGGTGGTGGGGACGGTGAGCTATTTCGTTGTCGAACCACCGATACGAGATCAACTGATCCGTAATCTAGATTCACGCTCGCAGATCATCTCAAGTGAGATTCAATCCTCGCTAGAAAGTCCACTAGGCATATTGCAAAGCATTGTTAGTGTTGGCAACACAGGTAAGAACCCGCAGCTTCAAGCGGAGATGCTGCAAAGCCTATTTCGCGTTATCGATGGGGTGGCTGTAAGTGGTGGTCTATGGCCCAAACCGGATGCAACCGATGCTAATCAGCCCTATAAGAGCCAGTTCTTTAACCGCGCCAAAGACGGCAAGATAGATCGCATCTATTCATGGGATAACCCAGCAACTGGCGGTTATGATGGCGAGTCTTGGTACACCGAGGTCGTCGATAAGCCAATAGGCACGGTTGTGTGGTCTTCGGTATATATCGACCCATTTACCCATGTGCAGATGATCACCGCCTCTTCACCTTACTATGTCGATAACCAATTTGCGGGTGTCGCAACGGTAGACCTATCACTAGAGAGCCTTGTGGATTACGTAAAGCGCCATGCACAACAGCATGAGCTTGGTGTGCTGATCCGTGATGGCAATGGTGATGTGGTTATCGAACACAATTATAAGATCGTTGAAGGGATCTACATTAGCGAGCAGAAGTTTGGTGATTTTGGTTGGACGATTGATGTGGTGAATGCCAACCGCTTAGTGTCGGACCAAGCGTATGACATTGTCACCAAAGTTGAAATGGGGATTATCCCGATCATGCTTTTGTGTGTGCTGATTGGCTATGTGGTGATCAACCGTTCATTGATTGACCCGATTGCGCATATTGCGCGAGAAGTTGATGACTCCAAGCATGGTGGCCTAATTAACTTAAACTACCGTAACGATGATGAGATTAAACACTTGATCGATGTGTTTAATCAAAAAACGGTGTTCCTCGAGCAAGAAAAGAAAAAAGCATTAGCATCCACCCGAGCCAAAAGTGCTTTCTTAGCCACCATTTCTCATGAAGTGCGTACGCCAATGAATGGCGTGTTAGGTACTGCGCAGATTCTGCTAAAAACCGATTTAACGCCGGAGCAGCGCAAGCATCTAAAAACACTCTATGATTCTGGCGACCATATGATGATGCTACTCAATGAGATCTTAGACTTCTCCAAGATTGAGCAGGGCCATTTGGAGCTTGAGCGAGCGCCATTCCCTCTGGAATCAATTTTGGGCAGTATTAATAGTGTGTACTACACCTTATGTGCTGAAAAAGGACTGAAGTTTGCGATTGAGAGTGACATCAGCAAGTTGCGTTGGTACATCTCCGATAAGGCGCGCTTAAGACAGATCCTGTTTAACCTGCTTAACAACGCGGTTAAGTTTACTTCTCATGGCGCTATTACCGTTAGCTTTGCTGAAGTGGAGATGGAAGGGCGCAACTACCTTAATATTAAAGTGACCGATTCTGGCGTAGGGATTGATAGCTCGGCACTGGATAAAATCTTCAAACCCTTTGTGCAAGCAGAGTCTTCAACTACTCGTCGTTTTGGTGGGACAGGGCTTGGCCTTGCGATTGTGAAGCAAATCAGTGAACTGATGAACGGCGACATCTCAGTGCAGAGCAAGTTGGGCGAGGGCACGACCTTTGATGTTCTGCTAGAGATGGAAATATGCCCGCCAGCGCAAACCGAAGTGCGAGAGCACAAGAAACTCGACTACACAGGTTTGAAAGTGTTGATTGTGGAAGATAACCGCACCAACACCATTATTATTAAGAGCTTTATGGCGGGTAAAGGCTTTGAGTGCCACTGTGTAGGTGATGGTGAGCAAGCGGTAGAAGCGGTGCAAAATAGCCAGTTTGACCTGATTATGATGGACAACCATATGCCACGAAAAGATGGCATAACCGCAACACAAGAGATTCGGGCATTAAGTTGTGCAGGTGCCGATACCTTAATTTTTGGTTGTACCGCGGACCTATTTAAAGAGACCCAAGAGCGGATGATGGCTGCAGGTGTGGACGGCATTGTTTCCAAACCCATTGACGAGAAAGAGCTTGATGATCTGCTCTACCGACACTCAGATAAGCTCTACCAGTTTAAACCTCTGCATGGTAGCCAAACGCGGGTGCCATTTAACGCAGAAGAGCAGTTAGTTTCACTCTATATTGCGGTTGAAGACCGCAAACCAGATGATGCCCATCAGATCTTATCTAAGATGTTTAGCCACTTTGAGCACAATGAAGAGAGTGACGCTGGTGCGTTACTTGCTCCTCTAGTTAAGCAAAAACAACTCCCCTCACAGCAAGAGCTTGATGTACTGACCGTTTTACTAAAAGATGCCTGATTTACTGATAATTTTATAAACGCAGAACCTTCCAATAAATAGCTAATGTCGCCCTAGTGACATTAGCTATTTTCCTTTAAAAACCAGTGGTTTATCCATAACTCTATTTTAAATAAAGTATCAAATTCTAATTAAATAATGATTTAATAGCGGTATTTACTGGCTATTTCTCAAATGATGGCTTTTGATGTTGCACAATTGTTGTTATAACAGATTTATATGTTGAGGTTAGAGTGAAAGTCGCTGGATCATTTAATATTCGAAATGCATTAGCAGATACCTTTGCTATGGTGGTTTTTTGTTTTGTCACTGGCATGCTAATCGAGATAATTATCTCCGGCATGACATTTGAGCAATCGCTGGCTTCACGGATGTTATCTATTCCGGTCAATATTGCGATTGCATGGCCTTACGGCATTTATAGAGATGCGGTATTACGCTTGGGTAACCGTGTATCACCATCAAGTTTTATGAAGAACTTATGTGACTTGGTGGCATACGTTTCATTTCAATCGCCAGCGTACGCCTGCATTTTGTTGGTGGTAGGTGCGACCCCAGAGCAGATCATCACAGCAGTGGCTTCAAACGCGGTGGTATCATGTGTGATGGGTGTGCTTTACGGCCACTTCTTAGATGCTTGTCGTAAATGGTTTAAAGTGCCAGGCTACTACACCCCAGAAATGTAGGTGTACAATCTGTCAGCAAATCAGACAATACGTAACCAATCAAACGCGCATAATAGGATTTTTTAGGGTTTGCACTTGACCTAAACCCATAGAATCATTAAATTAGCGCCTCGTTAGCAAACAATGCTAACCACAATTTGATTCGGTGAGTTGTCCGAGTGGCTGAAGGAGCACGCCTGGAAAGTGTGTATACGGCAACGTATCGAGAGTTCGAATCTCTCACTCACCGCCACATTCTAAGCCCCAGCAGAAATGCTGGGGCTTTTTTTGTTCTACATAAATTAATAATTTATATTCCTTATGACTCGCTAGATTCTTTCCCTATAAGCCTATATCGATGATTGTAAGTAGCGCTTAAAGTAATGTAAGCATACATAGCTGAGATTTGTTCCAGCAGGAAAACTGGGACCAAAAGGGTTATGTTGGCCGACGTACGTAACTCTAGCTCTTGGTAAGTTTTTGATTTTAAAAATAAATATTATCAAAGTAATGCTAAAAAGTCGTCTACTATACTCCTTGTTCAGGCGCTATTTTTATGGAGCGATCGTATGCCAAGTAGAGTCCTTTACAAGGTAACAGCTGCAGATGTTAAGAATTCAAAACCCTAACCTAAGGTGAAATAAATGGGTGAGAATAAAAATGAGAAGGTCGTTTCTAGACGAATAAGCTATGGGTGAATTTGTACCTTTATGTACGTAAATCTGGCTCTAAAAGTTGGGAGTTTAAGTTCATTAATAATAGGGGTAGAACGACATTTATAGGGCGAGGTGGATACTCAGAAATATCATTGTGAGAAGCTAGAAACAGTGCAGAGGTTTGCCGCTTACAAATTCGATAGGGCAAAGACCCTTTAGAAGAGAAAAAAGTGGCTCAAATAGTGAAACAGAATGAATGGAAAAATACATTCAGAGAGTTCTCAAAGGTATTTTTGGACTATGAGTTAAAACGAGGTATCTCTGACAAAACACTTGGTTTAAAGAAAGCGCGAGTTATAAATCATATCAATTCACTCTTTGGAGATATCACGCTATCTCAATTGTCAGCCAGTGTTGCAACTGATGGATTACAGAAGTTCCTAGATTATGATCGATTGTCCCTGATGGCCAAACTTATCGAATTGCTAAATGAAATAATGGAATTTGCGATAACACCTGATGTGTATTAGTTCCGACTAGATCTGACAATTTGAAAAGAAGAGAGTCTGACTGGGGAACAGCATTACTTGCTTTGTAGCCCACAGTTTTGTGAGTCGTGTATGTTTTAGGAAAAGTGCAATAGATGACCTCCTAAATTAATAAAGACGGTGAAAAACTAAGCTGGCACTATTATCGAGAAAAAGATGTGAATTTTTTCAGGGAAATTAGCGGAATATGCACATGTACACATTATATTAGTTTAAAATACAGAGTTATACAGTATTGAGCCTGACTAACAGCGTAAGCCGGCCTGGTTATTACCTGTATTTCTGCCTATCTAACATTTTCATGGGGTTATAACACTTGATTGATTTACGAACCGCACTGAGTGTGATGTCAAAATCGTCGCCATATGCAGTCTCTACAGAGAGAGACGCAGTACTATCTACGGACCTAGATGCTGTAAAAAAGTATCTTTATGTAAGAACTGACATCGAAGACAAATTTGTTAAAGAATTGAAAGAACTATCCTCGACAGATAAGAAATTAATTTTTTTGTGTGGTAGTAGTGGTGATGGAAAGTCTGAAATACTTACAAAGTATAAGAAAGAATATCAAAATAGAGCTGACTTTCATCTTGATGCAACCCACAGTTTCCGTCCGACGGACACCGCAATTCAAACCTTGGACAAACTCTTTTTTGATTTTGAGCGAGGGGGGAGGTCACTAGTCGTTGGTATCAATGTGGGAATGATGGGTAACTACGCAGAGGAAGGTGATGTTATCTCGGTGAGAACATCGATAAAGAACTACCTAGAGCATGAAACAATACCGGATAACCATGTTTACCTCAATTTTGAAGACCACCCTAGGTTCACCCTCGAAGACGAAGGACACAGCTCTCAGTTTGTTAGTGACTTGCTAACTAAAATTACAGCGCAGGAAGATAACCTGATCCGCCAGTACTTTGATAAAGAGCTGCAGTCAACAAGGCCGAACCAACGTTTAATATCCAACTATCAGATCTTGAGCCGACCAGAGGTTCAGGCTGTCATTATTGATGTGCTTTTCAAGGCTAGATTGATAAAAGACCAGTTTCTAACGGCGCGCTCTCTGTTGGATTTTGTCTTTCATTTATTGGCTGGCCCTGGTCTACTTCAAGACAATCTTTTTGCATCTCGAGAAAACGAGCTAACCAGTAAAATCACAGAATTTGACCCGGCTAACGTCCATTCTAAAGGGCTGGATGCCTTCGTTTTGGCCCGCAATCTGAAACTGGAAGACGGCGAATTTGACATTTTCTGTTCTGGGGTAAAGGAGTTAGTGGGTGGCGGCAATATTAGTGCGAGCTCTTATGTAAGGTTGTTTTATTTGCTGCGCCAGACAGATGTAAGTAACAACTACCACCTCCAGTTCGCTAGTGACTTTGATGAGCAGCTCTTATTTCATTACTCGAAACTTTGGCAAACCCATGTGAATTACAGCGGCGAAGTAGCTGAGCGTAAGATGTTGCGCGAGTTTTATCGAGATACTGCAGTCGCAGCCATTCATAAATACATTAACCGAAATGCGCCAGAGTTGAGTCGAGGCGAGTATTTTGTCTCGAGTCACAACGGAGTCCAGCTCGCTGCAGAACTGGATATTCAACCATCATTTGACGACATTCAATGCGATAATGGGCGTTCTATCGGGCATTTTTTAGCTTACTTCAAAATCGGTGATGCGATCATTCCAATGCCAATAAGCATCAACCTTTTGAGTTTGATGCTACGTATTCTTGAGGGTTACATGCCCAATAAACACGATAAGACGACAGTCGTTATGCTTGATGAAGTTACGGCTCACATAGCAGATGTCGCGAGTAAGGCTACATCTCTTTATGTTTTGGATAACGGAAAGAAAATAAAAATCAACAACATCGAAGATGAGTACTTTGAGGTAAGTGGACTATGATAGTGGCGCAGATCAGAGCGGATCTCCCGCAGGCAAGTAAAGATGTAAACCCAAGTAACGCTTTGAGTAGTTACTTTCCGATCCGAACAAGCGATAGGAAAAACAAAGAGATCTTTGACTGGGATACCGTGCTCGGTTTCACAGTCAAAAACGCTTATCGTAAGTACCAAGAGCTAGACGTTGAGGCCTTTAAATCTGGGGTAGAAGCTCGTTTTATTGGTAAGCTAGTTGGAGAAAAATTTTGGCTAGTACTCGATAAAATGTACTTTGAGCGAGAAGGGTTTTACAACATAGCTCCCGAGTTTTTGTTGTTTAAAGCGAATAAAAAACAAGGGGCAACGGCCAGCTCTCGTCTAGGGGACATGTACTCAAGCCTTATGCAGGATTTTCTTCCAACCGAGAAGCTCAACGTATCGATGAACTTTCTCGAGCGAGAGCTTTATGAAGAGTTGAAGGAACAACTAAAAAAACAATCCGGAAATAAGGAATCGAAAAGCAAGAAAAATGAGCAGGTTATTGGAAATAATGAGTACCCGTACCTACCCTTCTTAACCAAGCACTTTCAACAAGACCTTCACTTCTTAGAGGAACATCCCAAGTACCTCCTTTCTAAGTTTACTGATTTTTTGCGTTTGTATGCTGTCCTCTACACATCTCAACTTGCGTTGAATCTAGGTAGCTGGCGAGAAGGTAAACCAGGACCAAAGCGTTGCTACTTCATTTTAGAAAGTGAAAAGGCTAGTGAAGAGCGGACCAATGTGAAAGATTTTGGTTTTGGACAGCTGAACCGAGCAATGCATAATATTTTCCCCTATTTGGCAATGAGCGACAGCCTACAGATACCTAAAGCGCGTAAGCAACCTATCTGGAAACTTGCTCAGCAGCTACAGGAAAGTCCGGAGCTTGCGGAAAAGTTAAGTAATTACGCAGAAGCATTTAATGAGCGCCGTGGCCTTGACCAGAAAATAGTGCAAACAAAAGACCCCTTGGCTGCTTTGGAACAGCTACTCAAGCTATCGAAAGATGAGTTTGGGCGAGGTATGTCCAAGCACTCAATAAATAATGAATATGTCCAGACTATCCAAAGAGAGCTGTGCTCAAATTTCATCTATAGCCGAGGACGTATTGGCAAGGTCTTGGTTATAAATCAAGACTATTTAATGTTACTCACAAATCTTGTGATTGGAAAGCAAGAGAAAATGCGTTTCCACGAGCTGGTTTTAGCATTTGAATCTCGCGGCGTGTTTCTCGATAAGCAAAGTCATGCGGCATTAATCGAGTTTTATGAGCGAATTGGTAATGTGGAAAAAATGAGTGATAGTGGAGACGCAGTATATGTACGTAAAACCATTTGAGGACTTTTTGGTCGAGCTGTTTGTAAGTGATCTTGACTTCGAAAAAGCAGGAGAGAGGTATCACTTTAAATCGCCAGATAGTGCAAACAGCACGCGCCTCTACAAATCGTTTATGAACTTATCAAAGCGAGAAATCAATGCAGCAATCGGGGATGAGCTCATAAGTCTTCCGGTGGTTAATTGTGGAAAAATTAATTTAATACCTGTACTACACAGGGATGAAAAATCTCTCGGCACTAAGACGGCAGAGAGCACAACTAAACACGGGTTTACTGAAAATTTCATTTCAACTTTGCGTGATGCGGTTTCTGGTCAAAATGCTCAATTCAAGGGCTCGGTACTTTTAGTAATTCACAACAGTTCATTAGACACAATTATTAGCGCTTGTGATGATGTGGCTAAAGAAAATTCGGTTTGGCACCCTGAAAAGATTAAAGATGCACTTTACGATATGATCGGCATTGCATCGAAACTTAGGAAAGTATCCGAGTGCCTGCTAGAACAGAGATATAAACAAGTTAATGAAGACGAGTCCACAATGTTTGGCTTCGAGGGATTACACAAGGTCGTACAGGATGGTGATTTGAAGTTTAGCGAGCTCAACTTGCTAGATGACCCTAAAATCCTGGATTGGCAAGATAACCCGAAGCAAATTGAAGAGCGACTGGAGCAAAACCGGAAGCTATACGACCGTATTGATCGGATCACCAAGAATGAAAACGATCCGAATGAGTTGAAGGAGAAGCTCGCAGAAATTGACTTTGGTGATAAATTTATTAGTGAGCACTTTGGCGGCGATGACGCGTTTGGCTGGAAGCAAAGCTTAACCCTTGGAGAGTGTTTTCAAGAACAACAAAAAAACAAGCAAAATCTGCTCGAGCTTGAGCCTGAAATTCTGGACCGAGGTGAACTGATTGCTAAGAGCAAATCAGATACCAAAGCTGGTCAACGAGAGCGCCACCTAATCCTGTTATTGGAAGATGAACAGCAAACCTTCAATCTAGAGCTAAGCTTCTTAAATGGTCGAGTAGAGAAGAAGCAATGCTCGATCCAACATGACTACAACGGCGCCGTTGAGGTTACCGACATCAATAATACAGGGGGTAAGCGCAGCCGAGTTCTATTGGAAGGGACTTACACTGATAGCCCTGTCTTTTTTACCCTGTCATTAAAGCGGGACAAAACTGCCGAGCGCTTTAAATTTAAAGTTCTAGCTATTCGAGCCAGAGATTTCCATGTTGATGCATTTCGTACCAATTTCTTAATCCAGCCCGCAACCACAGCAAAGAAAACACCTCAGGTTGTGCTTCAGACTGGGGACAAAGCCCTTGAGATTGCGGAGCAAGGTTCGAAAGTCTCTTTAGAAAAGATTGGGCAGGAGTTCGACCGCGGTGAAGTCGGAACCGTCGACTTTCAAAAAATCGCGAATGAATCTGATGAGCTTCGTTTCACTGTCAATAACGGTGAAGCATCCCTGACCTTCAATATTGAGGGTCCTGATGCGACCGACTCGTTGAGATTACCTTTGATGCTCGATCAAGAGCGACACGGTAAGCTCTTTACTCGAGATGATTACTTTGGCCTATTCAGAGCAAACTCCAAAGTCGTGCTTGATAATAAAGAGAATTCTCCAGTAGGTCGTCGTTTAACACTGTTGCAATGGGAAGCCCAGCAGGTAGCACAGCGGTTGTTGAGCGGTGAAATTGTCGATGAAAACCCAGAAGGCGAGCAGCTTAGCATCGCAGACCTTGAAGTCAGTTACCCTAATCTGCATATAGCGTATCGTGAACTTTTCGACTACTGCGTGGACAACCGTACCCTGATTAGCTTAGCTGGATGGGGGCCAAAGTTCCGCGATTTAGTAAAAAAGGTCGTCCAGCACTATTACGAGGCGCTAGATACCATTGAAAATGATGTGGTATTGAACGACCAGCAAAAACAGTTGATCAAGATAGGCTTTATCACTGCAGAAGGGCGAGAGTATATCTCACCATTTAGCCCGCTAGTACTTGCTCATTCACTGGAATTAGCTCAAAACATCGAAGCGGATCGTAGTGGTAGCTTTAAAGAGCTACCGCCGGTAACCGTCGCGCGATTGAACGCCCGTGGGTTATTACCTTATCTATATGATGCCCGTAATGGTTTTGCGTTTAGCCAAGAGGATAAAGACAATTCATTCTGGATAGCGCTGATGCCACAGCAGGAAACCAGCTACGCTTTTGTTCGACGATTGGTGAAAGATAAGGTCTCCGAGTTTAAAGAGGCATTCTCTTCACTCTTCTCAGTAGGATCACAATCTACGTTGATCATCAACTCCGTCAATAACCATAAAAACCGTGAGTTGTTCCTAGGTTTGGTCGATTACGTAAAGGGACAAAAGGACAAGGTCTGCCATATCCATGTCAACTTGTATGACGATAAACTGCTCTACAGCGAGTTCGATCGTTTTGCAGAAACCGGCAGTCACGAAGAGTTAAAGGCCCGATATGAAATAGACAAAGGCGGTACCAAAGCACGCGAGCAGGCCGATATGGTGGTCGACTTGCTACGCACTCGAATCACTTACAGCAAGTTCGAAAATGATAAAGTCGATGGTGAGCAAGCCTATGCCCACCTGAGCTTCTTCCTCAATAACAGTAAGGTTGAAGCCCGCGATGTTAACGTTGAAAAACAGCTTAGCGGTGTTTTGTGTCATGGACTTATGGCCGGTGAAGCCTCCGAGTCTGAGGAAGGCAGTTACAACACTGCTTTTGGTTTGCGTGGGGTAGATTGTGCCAACAAACCGCACCTGCAGATAGCGCAAAAGTTGAACAGTCTGATCAAGCCGGCTCGCCGCTCTGGTGAAAAAACCAGTAACGCCAAGTCGATGAGCCTAATGGTTAGCGACAACTTCAAGACGCTGTTAGACCGCTCATATGAGAATTCCATTTGGACTACTATCATCGATCCCAAAGTTACTTTGGATTTTTTTGACGCGTCTAATGATGCCGTGCTTATTCAATACTCAGATAACTACACTAACTCCACCAACTACGATGCAATTACAGTGACTAAGCAAACCGAAGTCTATAAAAAGGTTTTGGAACAAGGTGAAGGCGGCATTATTGAAGAGTTTAATGCTTTCAATGGTGAATGGTTACTGAAGATGGTCGCTGCAACGGGTAACCCAACGGCTATTGCTAACAACCGTAAAGAGAAACGTGGCATTATCGGCGCCTATAAATTCGTGAACTGCTTGCTAGCCCAGTCTGATATCATTTGGGTGCCGATGTCTGTGGCAGAGATGCTGCGCGTCGCCGGCAATATCGGTCTTAAAATGTCGGACGGTGACTTTTCCCGCAAATCACAAGGTTACCAATCTGGCGCTATTTCAGATGATGTCCTATTTGTAGGTTTTAAAGATCAGCAGATGTATTTGTTACCGCTTGAGGTAAAGGCGGGGCAAAAACAGACTCACAGTAAAGGGGTAAAGCAGGCACTTGAACTAAAACGTTACTTGTCTGAAGACATCCTCGGTCGAGATGACTTGGCTGGTAACCTATATCGTGGTTTGTTTATTCGCCAGGTGCTGATGCAGGTGGATAAGTATCAACTTTACGATCTGTACGAAGATAACTACTTCGATGCATTCCTCAATCAACGTGAATGGTGGCTTCAAGGAGACTATGGTCTAGCGGACATTGCAGAGTACCCGAAAGGGTTCTTGGTTTCCTTAGTAGAAAATGACACCTTCATCTGCGAGAGCTTTGAAGAAGTGGATGATATCCTGAAAATAGAACTACCTGTAAGTGATGTTACCAAGTTTATTGCTACGCCATTACAGATGCTCATCAATGACATCCGTCCGGAAAAACTGTGTGCGATACCTGAGCAGTACATCTTGAAAGGACAAACTTCCGGCGTTACGTCGATTTCAATGTCAACAAAGCCAGAGTCAGATACTGCTCACGCTAAGTATGAGCCGGACTTAGATACCGGAGTAGACGCGGTTGCACCGACCACACCAGCCACTGCTGAGCCAAAGCTATTAGTCGATGACCAGCGGTTGGTCAAAAATGGCACTGAGTCGCTTAAAGTACTGATTGGTCACGATGTACGTAACCAAGAACCGATGCTGTGGGAGCCGACCAATACCGCCAAATTTATGAATACTAACACCGGTATCATAGGCACTATGGGTACGGGTAAAACCCAGTTCACTAAATCAGTGATTACTCAGCTTTACCGTAACCAAGCAGACAACGTAAACAGCGCATCAATAGGTATGCTGATTTTCGATTACAAGTCTGATTACGTAGACGATAAGTTCCAGCAAGCGACAGCGGGTAAGAAGTTTAACCTTCATAAACTGCCATATAACCCATTGAGTTTGTTTGGTGATACGCCAATGTTGCCTGTGCATACCGCACGTGGTTTTTCTGAAACCATGGGTAAAGCGTTTGGTTTAGGACAAAAACAGCAACTACGCCTGCGTAAGCTGGTGGGTGAAGCTTATGAGTTGGCTGGTATTCGCAAAGCAGATCCAAGCACTTGGACAAAACCAGCACCAACAATCTCACAGGTGTGGGACTTGTTTATTGAAACTGATCCAGACGAAGATTCGTTATACGCGGCACTTGAAAGCCTATACGAACTAGAGATTTTCGAAGACGACAATACCAAGTGTATGAGCCTTTACGATCTTGTTGATGGAATTACAGTTATTGAGTTGGCAGGTTATCCGTCAGAGATCCAAAACCTCGTAGTAGCATTAACACTGGATTTGTTCTACTCACAAATGCAGAAGAAAGGTAAGCCAGAAGTTCAAGGTGATTTCCGACAAATCACTAAGATGATCTTAGTGGATGAGGCGGATAACTTCATGTCTCAGAACTTCCCAAGCTTACGTAAGATCTTGAAGGAAGGCCGTGAGTATGGTGTTGGTGTGATTCTGTCTACTCAAGACATTACGCACTTCCAAACAGGCGAGAACGACTACTCAAGTTATGTGCTTACATGGGTAGTTCACCGTGTGGCGAAGATTCGCCCGCAAGAGCTTAAAGCCATGTTTGGTGTAAACGAAAAAGCAGAACAAGAGAAGCTAATGGAAACCATCAATAAGCTAGAAAAGCACTACAGCTTATACATCGATGGTGCTAAGAAGATAGTCAAGATGCGAGATAGAGCATTTTGGGAGCTAATGTAGCAAAGCTTTGATTTAAAACGCCCTTTTAGGGCGTTTTTTTACCTTATTAGTACTAATACATTAACTCACATGTATAATTATAGGCATATAATTTGGGTGTTAGTCATGGAACTCATCGATAAAATTCAAACGATCTCACGCTGGCGACGTGGAGATCAACGCGCTCCACATAAACCCTTAATGTTGTTATATGCTTTATCTCAATATAAGCAAGGCCATGAACGCTTGTTCAAGTTTGAGAGTGAAGTAGATAATCAGGTTAAAGAGCTACTGGTTCAGTACGGTCCTTCACGAAAGGCTTATCACCCGGAGTACCCTTTTTGGCGCTTAGCCAATGAAAAGGATCCATTTTGGGAATTAAAAAACGGTGAAGACTGTATCCCTCGTAAAAGTAATACCGACCCTAAAAAGTCGGAGCTCATTAAATATAATGTAATGGCAGGGTTTGACGCTTCCTCATATCAAAGCTTAATTTCTAATCCAGAAATGATAGAAAAGATTGCTTCAAAGCTAATTCAAGACAACTTCCCTGATACGTTACAAGAAGAGTTGTTTGTTCGTTTTGGCTTTGAGGTGGATACCTCGACCAAGCAACGTGACCCCAATTTCCGTAAGAATGTTCTACGAGCTTACAACTATCGATGTGCAGTGTGTGGTTTTGACTTAGCTTTAGATACTGTCCCAGTTGGAATTGAAGCTGCACATATAAAATGGAAGCAATATTCTGGCGTTTGTGAAGTGACGAATGGTGTTGCATTGTGCAGTATTCATCATAAGGCATTAGATAAAGGTGTGATTACATTCAATAGCGAACTGAGGGTTCAAGTATCACCTGCGACTATAGGAGGGGATATGGTCCAACGATTAATTTTTGATTACGAAAGTAAAAAGATTAGTTTGCCCAGAGATGTTTTATTATACCCATCAGATAAAGCAATCGAATGGCACATGAGAGAGGTTTATAAAACGTCATAAATTTTTATTGGAAAATATTTAATTAGTTGTTGGGCTTTTTAATGTTATTGGTACTGTTAATAATTTTTTAATTATACATGAATACTATTTTTATCAGGAAACTGTTTTGGCTTCTAAAGACTTAAAGATTTTATTTGATTACTTGGGTGATAAAGGTGCACAAGCAATAAGAAATATCAATGTGGTAACATATTTTTTATTGGCTGTATGCTGCTTTGGTGGTGCTGGTATTTGGGTCCCGATGTTGGCAAAAGGAAATGATGTAGTGTATCTTTCTGGCGCGAATGTATTCACGTTTACATTTGCTTTACTTGGTTCTCTATTATGTGAACAATTGTTTTTTAGTAAAAAAGACCTAAAAGAAAGAATTGATAATGCTATTGATAGTGGCAGAGTTAATGAGACTTGGGATGAAGAGATGGACAATGAAAAATTGTCATCTTGGGGACTTTTTTTTGGTGTTATTAATGGAGCTTTAGCTGTTGTATCATACAACTATTATCCAAACGAAACATCATGGGTAAATGTTTTTACATTATGTTACTCTTTGCTTTTTTTCTTTCTTGCAACATCTGGAACTATAATTGAGAAAACGGGTGATGATGGCAATGATTGTGCATCAGCTTCAATTAGAAAAGAGTTGCAAAATAGTTCTGGTGAGCCAGGTCGAGGTATTTAGATCATGAATATTCCAGTTTTGAATAAAAATGAGTTTTATGCGATTAAAATTAGTCAACCATATGGTGACTTTTATTCAGTTGTCATTCAATCAGATATCTTACTCAAGCTTTGCCATAGCCGAGAAGCAGAGTATCGTGATGGGTTTATTTCTGGCGCTCAAAGGAAGCAAAGTGAAAGCCAAAAGAAAGATATTGCTAAGTTCATAGAAAGTGAACAAGCATGTTTTCCTAATAACATAATATTATCGGCTAACTATGATGAGCAAGATAACTTGCTAGAGTATGATTATCAATGGAAGTTTGAGCATATTCAAGGTGATCTATATAAGATATTTATACCTGATCTAAATATTAAATCCTGCTCTATTATTGATGGTCAGCATAGACTGAAAGCTTTTGAGTTAACAAAAACATCCCCAATGGCTATTAGTTGTTCAATATTTGATGCTTTAGAACCGCATGCTCAAGCAGAGATATTTGCAACTATTAATTTTAACCAAAGAAAAGTAGATAAGAGCTTAGCATATCAGTTATTTGGTGTGTCTCTAGAACATACAAATAGAAGTAGTTGGTCTCCCGATATGCTTGCTGTTTATTTTTGCAGAAAATTCAGCAAAAGTGGCGGTGTACTTCATCGAAGAATTAATTATAGGATTAAAAATCAAGATGTTGATAGGAGTTGGAATTTTTCGACATCATCATTTGTTGATGGGTTAGTTAAGCTAATAAGTAAAAGGCCAAAACTGGATAGGTATACGATTTATGATCGCACATTGAGTGGTTCTCCAAGTAGACAGAGATTACAGAATGAAGTTGACTGTCCATTACGTCCAATGTATCAAGAGGAAAATGACCTAGCTATTGAGCAAATTCTTACAGCTTACTTTGAAGCAGTGAATAAGCATATTTGGTCTAAAGTGAAAGACAAGTCAGACAATGTATTAGTTTCCAATATAGGTTTATTGTCGCTTTTTGAGGTCTTAGGAAAAGTACTCCTATCAAATGAAATAAACAGAGATCTATTAGAACGATTTGACACTGTTTTTTCTAATGTTGATTATGAAGAGTTCAAAAATAAGGAACTATATCCTGCTTCCACAAAAGGAAAAACAGCGATGGTTGCGGAACTTTTGAAGCAGATTGATATGTAGGGGGAGGGGGCTTGGGAGCCCTACCCCTACATCCTTAAATTGAAGATGATAAATTAATTAATGTTTTATGGTTTCTTAAACTAGCAATCCCATCTTCTACATGTGCTGCCCAAGCTTGTTGGTATTCTTTAGTATCAAGATCAGGGTAGTACATCTTCAACATTAGCTCTGTTACATCACTAGTCTCACCAAGCCAAGTATACTTATCCAACACAAGTGAGCCGTCTAACTTGGCTTCTTGGCCTTGATAACGGAAGTCACTTTCTATTGAACGGAAGAAAGCAATACGTGCCGATACGTTTGGAGTGATACCAGTATAGCCCTTCAACTTTTTAAGCTGCTCTTCAGTAGCGCGAGTCAGGTTCATACGATTAGGTAGCATTACACAGCCTCCTTAGTTGTTTCTCTCCAGAAGTAACCTTCCTTCAAAGTTGAAGACTTAGTTGTACCGTCAAAACAGATTTCGTAAGTGCGAGCAATATCGTCTTGAATAAGACTGGTGTAGTTTCTATCGATTTCTGTATCAGTAGATAGAATCACAACTTGGTGGCTGGCGGTAGGGAAGTAATTTTCTACCAGTTTGTCACGGTGGTGCGAGTCTAAGCGACCTAGTGGTGTATCAATAATAATTGGCAGTTTACGACCCGATGTACGACCTAGTGCTTCTAAAATTGAGATCGCGTAGATCTGTTTTTCGCCCGCAGACATTGCTTTACGATTGATCTTAATGCCGTGTTCATCGATTAACTCAACATCAAACGATGCTGGGTTAATCGAAGCGGATAGCTGCAAGTCTTCTTTACGAGCCAGCTTCTTGTAAGACTGCACAAACTCGTTTTCTAACTGCTTTACGCGAGCTTTAGTTAGCTGCTCCCCAAATTTCTCAAGTAATAAGATTGAGTTTTGAGCATTGCTAATACTCTGATCTTTATGGGATTGATCTTTGTTTTTATCGTGTAGTTTCTGAATCTGACGAGCTGTCTCTAGTGCTTGGCGCAATTCGCGTTTCGCTTCCTCAAGCAAAGCATGATACTCGATAATCAGTTTTTCTTTTTTCTTATCTAATGCGCGTACGTCTGCAAAAAGCTCTTGCACCTGCTCTTGTTCAGGAGCTCGTGCAATATTGTTTGAGGCGTTATCTATTTCTTCTTCTACGTTTTGAAGACGGGCTCGTGCTTCATCGAAACGTGAAAAAGACTCTTGAGATAGATTCGATAGTTGATAGTCAATAGTATTTGCTTGGCGGTCAGAGATATCTAAAAGCAGCTCGGCAGAATCAAATTCACCCACGTGTGCTTTGAAGCTATCCGCAATGGCATTTTGAGCCATCTCTGTATCAAAACTTGGGTACTTTGAACGTAGCGTTTCTAAGAATGAGTCCAGCTCGTTACCAAAGTTTTGTTTCTTTTTAATCTGTTGTTCTTGCTTGATCTGAGTTTGAAGACGCTGCATGGCATTAGGTGCTAGTGCGAATGGAAGACTTGTCTCCATTTCCATGCGAATTTGCTTTTCGAGCTCGACTTTCTCTTTGAGCAAGCTATCTACTTTTTGTTGCTCATCTTCTCGAGTTTTAGCCCAAGCGCCGCCGTTTTGAGATAGCTTGTTTTCTAGACTAAGAATATCTCGCGATGTGAGCTCAATTTGTGCGTCAACGATGTCCGCTTTACCACGAAGTTTCTCTGCATTGCGCTCGTGGCTGATACGTTGCTCATCAAGAGAATCTATTTCCTCTTTTAACGATTGGCTTAGTGCACTAGAGCCTTGTTTCTTCAAGAAGATATTTAAGTCACTCTTGAGTTTTGCGATAACATCTAAGCCCAGTAGACGACGGACAGCAGTCTTTAGCACTGTACCTGACTCATCTTCTGCCAGTTCTGCGATTTTTTCACCGTCGAAAAAGAACAAGTCAGCGATGCCTGTTGGGATCAGTTCGTTCAGGAACCCCTGACACTGCTCGTAGTTGAGCTCTGGGATTCGGAAGCCATCCTTCTCAAGACAAAGGCTATCTTTTTTACCACGCTTCCAACCACGAATGATTTTGTAGGTATTTTCTTCGCCGTTTTGGCTATATTTGAACTCAAGCTCGATCGAGGCGTTATCTTGCACGCCACCATGCCCTACACCTTTGTGAATAAGCTCAGATAGAGCTTCAATATATTCGCCATTGGAAAGGACTTGGCTAAAAGATTGGCGCCCAAATAGAGCTAAACGCACAGCGGTTAGGATCGAAGTTTTACCAGCTCCGTTTAAACCGCCAAAAAGAATAATAGGTCGTTCAGTGCCTTTAATCGGCCCATTTTTACTTAGGCGGGCAGGAGCTGGGCGCAAGTCGATTTCATGAACGCCACGGAACACTCGAAAGTTGTTGAGAGTTAGTCTTGTAATTAACATTTCAGTATTTAAAACTCTTTTTGAAGCTGCTTGTCTAGATCGGCAAGTTGCTCGTTATAGCGCTCGATCTCTTTTTGGTGGATATCAAACTCGGCTTTACTTTGCTGCGAGGCATGCTTTTGCTTGATTTCTTCTAAGCTTCCCCAATCTCGTTTTAATAGCGATGCGATTTTATTGGAAATGCCACTACGACGGCTTAAACCTTCCATTGAGACTTCTAGTTCGATAAGCTTCATGATCATCTCTGGTGCAATATCAAAGTTGTCACAAAGCTCATGAATTAACTGTGCATCATCTTTACCAAAACTCGCGTTGTCGTCATAAACCCAATCAAGGTCGTAACCATAAACATCTTTGAAAATCGTAGGTAAAGAGTCGTCCCAATCTGGTTCATTTGGATCGTGAATCCACTCTTGGCGAATAGCATGAAGTTCAGGGACGGTGATCAGCTCGATCTCTCTTCCTTCAGCTTTAAACTTCTTATCCAGTTCTAGCAACTCGCGCAACCACTGGCGACGATACTTTAGCCAGTATGGACCCGGAGTATAGCGTGACCAAAACCATGCTCTACGCTCTTTTGAGTCCTTGGTATCAACTTGGTAAATAACAGTTTCGACAACAGTTTCACCGTCAAGAATCTCAATCGATAAAGGCTGACTATCAGTATCGTTAATGATACGAAATTCTTGAGTATCATACAGCTCATCACGTTTTTCAGTTTTAATGTACTTAATTGCTGCTTCTGGAGTTTTTATGTCCCAAGGTAATTTTTTGATTTGATCGTGAACTCGCCCAGTTCTTCTCTTAAAGTTTCGATACTCATCTTTGTCTTTGGGTACATTGGTCGCTGCAAGCTGGTTGCGGAACTCCAGAAGGGGAGCCATCCACTCTTCCCCGTTCTGGATCAGGCTTTCCATTGCACGGTCTTTAGTTACGACAGTACATGTCCAGCATCCGAAGCGAGAGTTACCGCATGATGGTGTGGATTCATCTATTACTAATGGGCATTCTCCTTGACCTGATGAATCACGATAGAGATTCCAGAGCTTTAAATTTTTTCCACCCCATGGGTTTCGCCATTCTTCGAGGTCATATTTGTTTACCCAAGATTTAGATATCCCGTTTGGTGTTTGTACCTGCTTTTGGTGACTGAATCGAAGAATTTTCCAAACATCATCAACACCCCAGGTATCGATAGGGGTGAAAATGAATGCATTAGCTAGTGTTGTGTGGCGGGCTAATCTTGAACCGTCAATTTTATGTTTCGCAATGACCTGCGCACGTGATGCACTTTCTTGGCTGCGAGAGCCAAGTACGACAATCACTTCGTCAAATTGTGAGACTTTAGACTTGATAAAGTCGCTCACAGGGTCAATTTTCATTCTTTCTGTACACCAACGGAAAGAGCGTGTTGGTGCCGGATAGCCTTTACCAAGCAAGTTTGCCCAAAACGTTTGATTGTCTTTAGGGACGACTTTATGGCAAGTAATAGGTAGGTTATCGCGCTTCGCACCTTTCTCAATAGCGGCTAATGAGTCTTTGATGTGGTTAACGACTACAGGTGTTTCAACAAGTGTGTCTGAAGATACAACAAAGATTGGTTTTTTACGGTCTTTTGGTTCTAAGCCAAGGAGTGCCAAGTAAACTAACGACATGACAGCTGATGAATCTTTACCACCGCTGTAGCCAATTACCCATGGGCGTTTGTCGGCACAGTAGACACGCTGCACGTCTGCAATGTAGTGGCTTAGTCTGTTATTTGCGAAGTCTTCTGCATTGATAAAGTCTTCGTATTCGGCTAGGTCTTCTGCCAGTTTTAGCTCGTGTATCATGATAACTGCTTCTCTAGAGCTTTTTCTTCTGGGGTTAGTGGTAACCCAAGTTCAATTTTTAGTGCATTGGCAGTAAGTTGAATGTTCTGTGTAGACTTACTTAGCTTGCCGTGGTTCATGCTTCGTCTGATCCATTCCGGATTGGTTTTTAACCAGTTAACTTTGGCTAACTTCTGAAGCTTTTCTTTCCATTGTTTTGGTTCTTGGCATAGTAGGTGTTTACCTAATACGCCAATAGCATGTAGTCCAACGCCATGTGCGTGAATGTACTCTTGGCGAAGTTGTGCTGGTGAGACTTGTTTATCGATCACCATTTGCCAATCTTTTATATGACAAGTTACTTCTTGCCAAAATTCAGCGGCGAGTTGCTTCTCTTCTTCACTGAAGCCATCTTTAGGACCTTTGCTCAAGAGAGCACGAGTTGATTGCTTGATACTACTCAGAGTGAAAAGTTTGTTCGACTTTGGGCTGATATTGGACTTCTCCATTTCAGTCAAGCCGATGAACGGTTGCACCTTAGTTGCTAGTTCACGAGCAAGTTCAGAGCTTTCATCTCTGTGGTCATACAGCGTACCTAAAGATGGGCTAGGTTTAACCGCATACTTGTTTAAATCGGCAAACATCTGTTGGCTACGAGTCAACCCTTCATCAATAAAAAACAACACGGGAATGTTGTCTTGGCCTAGGTCTGGGTTTTCTCGCAGAGCTTCTTCAATTGCCTTACGACGATGTTGTCCGTCATTAATCAAGATTTGTGCATCCATAGGAACTTTTAGAGTTCCTAGATTCGGCGCACCATCATGATCGTCGAAGGAAATATCAACACCCACAGATACTGTCAATGCGGAAAAAACATAATCTTTTGGATTATCAAGAAGGTACTTAACCATTTCAGGAATACGAGTTTTGTTCAACGTTCGCTGTGCTCTTAGCTCAGGAGGAACATCATCTTCGTTATAACTGAAAATTTTCGGGATAATTCTAAGAGGGCACGTCGCAATGTAAAATGGTCGTCCTGCTTGAATACCTCTAACAGCAGGAAAAGAGTAGCAATAGCCTGAATCTTGATTTTGCATAGTTAGCTCTAAGTTATGTTATTTCTCTATGACATAAACCATAGCTCTTACGTCATATTTTGACAAACCAGCTTTCGAGTTTGTTATGTTTTAGTATTATCTATGCGAAAAATTACATAGGTATGCCAAAATAGGTGGGACATTTTACAGGTATTGCTTTAGGATTTCTATCATTAAGGAAGTCATTTATTAATGCTTAGTCGCATGGTACTGAAACGAGGCTAAACCCGCTGATTCTCTTAAGTGTTTTCGACAAAAGAATTTCAAACTCTTTCCTGAACATTTGAGTTTCTTCGTGAGAATCGAACTCCATCAATTTTCCTAATCGTTTATCAAAGCTCAGCTGCTTTTTGTAGCTCTCGTGTCCGTGTTGCATGTAAAGATGCTTGTTCAACAGAGGCGGTCTGCGTTTTTCATCTACATAATCAAAGAAGTCGATGTCTTGCTCTGCCATTTTGATTTTGATGCGCTCAACTAAGAATGGGACTGATTTTTCAAAGTCATCATAGGCTGTGAGTGTGAGCTTGCCTGAAGTGGTGTGAATTTTGATAAGGTCGATTTCTTCGTTTAGCTCACCATACATTTGCAAACCTGCGCCTACGTAAACGCGAAGAAGCAGGGGTAACTCATCAATAAAGTCTCGATGGAAAATCAGTGAATGGTTTTTGTTTAACAGGCTCGCAGGCAGTTTTGAATGTGCTTTTTCGCATTGAGAGTTAATCAACGCAGTATCGGCGATCGCAAACAGTAGTTCTGCGGCAAGGTTGAGCGCGGTTTTATAGTCTTCAAATAGAGCTTTGATGTCACGTTTGAGAGATTCAGGTTGTTGAGTGTAAGGCTTTCTTTTCTCAAACAAACCCATCGCGAAGTAAAGCAACAAATCTTCTTTGCGCCTTTTCTCTGCTTGCTCGAACTCTTTGGTGTTGTACATCTCTTGAAGCAGCGTAAATATCTTCTTATGAGAGCCTAGTAACTCGCGAACCTGTTCTGATTGTTCAAATTCATCATTTGCGGGCACTCGACCTAGCTCTAAACAAGTGTTCCAGAAGGCGTTAAATAGTTCTTGGTTCTGTGTGATAAGCAGTTTGGCTTTGTCTTTTGCTTCAACTGGTTCCGGAGAGGTGAGTTGTTGCCATTTGTGGTGGCGTTTATATTTGCTTTGTAGGTATTGCTGCTCTTCCAGTTTGTCTTTGAATATATAAAAAATACCGGGCGCGACGGTAATGGTATCTTCTTGCAAGCTTCGCTCGATGTAAGCTTTTATCTCAGATTGTGCGTAGTATTTTTGAAATGTGTTCCGTGAGGTGATTACCCCATCTTTATATGGCTTGAACTGAGCTATGTAGTTCTCATTTTCCAACATCACTGAAACCACTAAAAATTTCTCGGTAAGCTCCCATGCACCAAGTAACGCTTCTAGTCGCTCGTCTTGGTCTTCGATGACGTTCAGCACAAAGCCTAAGTTAACAATATCAGAGTTGATTTTATCGTTGTCGGGTTGGAAATTTGGGTCCCAGCCTAGTGCATCCAGTCCGTGTGCTTCCAGCTCTCTTAAGTCATCACCTCGACCGCAACCATAGTCAAAGATGGAGTAGGTGCCTTCTAAGTAGCCATGCTTAACGAGTGACTTCATCGGGGCTGAAAGTTCATGCCTAACAATCGCTGTTTTGTGTCTATCTATTCCTGACTCTTCAGGTTGAATAACGGCTGAACTACGAAATAACCGACCATCAACGAGCTCATAGCCATGACGTGTGATTACATTTTCCCATGAGCGTTTGAATCCAATCAGTCGACTGTTTTCATACAGACCCGCATTTTCACCTTCCTCGGTTAGCGAGGTAAAGTGTTGGTAATATTCACTGTCTGGCAGAACCATAGTCTCTTTGCGATGCAATATAGGTGGATTTTCTGAGTCTTCATAGCTTGTGATTTTATGGCTCAGTTTTGATAGGTCGACGTTTAAACTTTGTTTAAGAGCGGGGTAGGAGTCGGTATAAAAATCAGGATAGTGCAGTAGTGATAAGCGAAACTCTTTCTTAAATAGCTTAACGAGATTCCAGTTATTATCTGCAAGGCTTACTGCTTTTGCAACTGCGGGAATAAATTGCGAGAGAGTGGCGGGTAGAGCGTTAAATGCATCTCTGTGAAGATAAATCGCATCCGGTAACTGTTTACCCACTTTGATGTTTGCAACTAACTGTGCAAATAGCTCGTCGTTCATTCCCGATTCCTAGTAGTGTTTTACAGAATTATAAATCATCGAATAGGGTGCGTGTGGCACTACCTTTTGCACTTTTTGAATTAACTCGAACGCCATCACTGCGTCTTTTGCGAATTAGCGCAAAACGCGTACTTTCTGGACCGACACTGATATGTATTGGTTTATCCTTGCCATAAAAATAGAGTCTATCGAATTGAAGATTGGTACAGATAAATTTGGCAACTTTATCCATTTTGTTTTCGTAGCCTCTAATATAGAAATCACATGAAGCACCATCCCGCTTACAGATGCGATTCCCTCGACTGTTTAACTCCATTGCGGCGTGTTGATCAATCTCTGGAGCCATATCTCCGGGGCTATTCTGAAGGATATAGCGTAGTAATGGATGACTAGTAAATCCGTAAGTGATGGTTACCTCTCCGAGCTTGCTCTCAAGCGGTAACAGTATCTCTTGAATCAACTGACTTAGCATTGCCTTTGACGAGTTATTTGGCTGATTACTTAGTTGGTAGCTAGGATGTTTAGAACGATACCATCCCTCGAGACGTTCTCTCATTTTTATCTCCAGTAAATGGGAGCTCTATATGGGGTGCTTCGCTGCCACATAGCTTAAACGCTTTTCCCAGAGCTTTGGGTGGCATTATCGCGAGCAAAGTAAACCAATTCAAAGGGTTAACTGTAACGTGACAACTTTTATATCAGTGAAGAAGTATCATATCCAGCACAAGCATGACTCATTATATAGATCAATAAAGTAAATAAGAAAACAGCGAGTGTAACCTGTTAGCGTTTGTATCGATGTTCAAACTAAATTGCTCTTCATAAAGCAAGGAGGGGGGTAGTAAGCCGTAAAAATATAAACATGCACATCTGCAAATCTTGTGTAAAATGCGCCACCTTTTTTCGAATCGCTATATAGAACACTGATGAGATTCAAACTAACAGTAGTGCTGGTTGCAGTGGCAACATTGGCTGGTTGTGCTAACCCTGTAAATAAAGACTGGTTTGTTACCCAAGGCAGTAAGAGTGACGCAACGATTATGCTGGCTTATGACGAAGGCTTGTTTCAACAAGCGATTGTCGATGAGCAAGATGCCTTCACGATAGCCAAACAGGGCTGCAAAGCTTGGGGGTTTAAAAACGCCCAAAGTCTCGGCATACCACTTGAGCAATGTGCTCGCCGCGACAAACTATTTGGTTGTGTATCGACACGTTATACGCAAATTTATCAGTGCACTCACTGAGCATTTATGAGGGGCTAATCAGCCCCTTTTTTATATCTAGCGTATATAAAAACCAGCAATATAAGATAAATAAGTTAAATTTTTGTGCTGCTATCATTGATGCATAGTAAAGCGAAATATTAAAGATGAATGAGTATACTCCATTGATTTCAAGTTGCAGAATTCAGAGCCTGAACACTGGTTCGAATTTAAGCAAAGCTGCAAGGTGAAATATCCCTCTATTTTTGGAATTAATATCACATTTAAGTTAGTGGTTTTTATGTATAGGCGAGTTCGTTTTTTGAGCTAGAGGTGGCTCAATATTAAGCGATATTTATAAAATACTTGCTTTAAAAGTAATGATTGATAGAGATTCGCTGAAATCAGTGACTTTCCATTTGATAAAAAATATACAGTATAGCGTGCATAAAAAGTCACCATTAGTAAATCTTCCGCCTGTTTTAAGCATTTCCCTCCAGTTAAATATTCATCATATCTATTATTTATCATTTTGATAGAAATTATTGTTATAAAAATAGTAATGCTATTTCATATTAACCGTTATAGTGCCCGCGCTTTGTAACTATATGTTTCAAGGTGGAAAGTCTATTCATAATTAACAATGATCACTCTCGGGGGAGAGAAAATGTTAAATAATATATCAATTCGATACCTGGTTTTGCTGCCGGCTCTGTTGATGGGGATATGCCTTGCGTCAATGAGTGCGTTTTCGTTCTACAACATTAAAGATAATGTTGAGTCTTTAAACACCAATTTTGTGCAAGTCTTAGATGAAGAAGGATTGATCGCTAAAGTTATCGAAGATACTTATAAGATCCGTCTTATTCTTACCTCATCCTCTTTTGTTCATAATAATAACTATCGCAATGATGTTGATAACTGGCTAACGGGGATTACACAGAATATCAATTATTTGCGTCAAATTGATTCGATCAAAAACCATGCTGATGAAACGCTGAAGCAAATTAATCAATATGCCTACTTCGCTCAAAATTTATACGTTAAAAAAGGTGAGTACGAAAGCGGCGTATTGTCTCAAGCGGATTGGCAACGTTTTGATACAGAAGCGACTGCTGCGGGGAATAATATGGTCACGTCGGTGTTTAAGCTGAGTGATTTTATTAAAAAGTCCGCAGAGCAGCAGATCGAAACTTCTTATCAAAGCTTGGAACGTATGATCGTGATTAGCATTACGCTGTGCTTGACGGTGTTTGCAGTGATTAGTCTTGCGTCTTATTTGCTCTCTAAACAGATCGTAAAACCCATTATTAGTGCACAACAAAATATCAATCTACTCGCTAACGGAAATTTATCGGATATCGATTTAGATTGTAACGGTACGAATGAAGTGTTTGTGCTGAATAACGACTTGCAAAAATCTTGCATTAACCTCTCTTCAACAGTGCAAAGCCTTCTGACAGTCAGTGATGAAGTCGCAGCGGCATCGACGGAGCTATCAACGATCATGGAAGAAGCGGAGAATAATGCACACAAAGAAAATAACGAAGTTCTACTGGTCGCTTCTGCAATTAATGAGCTGTCTAGCACCGCAGATAATGTCCGTGACAACGCCGTTGCAGCGGATGAAAAATCGCGTGAAATTGAGGGCGTCACTGAAAAAGGGGTGATGATCTTTAATCAAAGTTTTGAAGCCAACAAAGATGTCAGCATTAGCTTGGCTGAAATGGCGGATATTGTTCTATCGGTTAAAAATCAATCAGATAAAATTAGCACAGTGATTGATGTTATTCGTTCAATCTCAGAGCAAACAAACTTGTTGGCATTGAATGCAGCGATTGAAGCCGCGCGAGCGGGTGAGTCGGGACGTGGTTTCGCGGTAGTTGCTGACGAAGTGCGTATGCTTGCCAAGAGAACGTCAGATTCAACGGCAGAAATTCAGTCCATTATTGAAGAGCTTCAGCAGCAGTCTGAAAAAGCGAACTTAAGTATGGATACATGCTTAAGCTTGGTGGAACGTAACCAAGAACTTGCGCAAGAAGTTAACTCTGCGCTGCAATCTATCGCAACGTCTATTTCAGAGATCACGGAAATCAACACGCTGGTGGCTACGGCGTCTGAAGAGCAATCTCAAGTGACGATGGAGTTGAACAGCAATATTAATAATATCTCTGAAATTATTAATATTAACGCGGCGGGTATTACTCAAAGTGTTAGCGCTTCTCGCCAACTCTCAGAATTGGCGGAATCACAGAAGCAACAGCTATCATTTTTCACCGTTAGTTAATTAACAAAAAGCGCAGAATATCTGTGCTTTTTTAACAATTCGAGATCTTGAAAACACTATTTCATTACCACTGAGACTATGCTTTGTGATAACAACTTAGCAGAGGGCATTGATATGAAATACAACCATATTCTCGTTGCATTAGATCTTTCGGATGAGAGTAAAATATTGATTGATAGAGCGGTGTTTCTGGCAAAAACTGTCGACGCGCAACTCTCGTTTATTCATGTCGATGGCAATATTGGCGAAGTCTATCCCGACCTGATTGATATTGCGGCTGAGCCTGAGCAGCGCCCGTTGAACTTACATGCTATGGAGTATCTGCATGAATTTCAGGACTACGTTGACTACCCTTTGCAACACTTCTTTGTTGGAACAGGGGATCTCGCCGCTAAGTTGAAGGGAGTCACTGAAGAGAATCAAGTGGATTTGATTATCTGTGGTCACCATCATGATTTTATCAGTCACTTTATTTCGTACTCTCGTCGACTACTGAACAAAGCCACCGTGGATATTTTGGTTGTACCGGTTTAACCAAGAACTTGAGAGAAGGGCGGGAGACGACACTCCCGCCTTTTTCGTTTATTAAACCTGCTCAAAGCGCGCATTAAAGAAGCGCAGCCATTTTGGTTCATAACTAAACTTAAGCCCTTTAATCGCTTCTCTTTGTTGGTGCAGTTGCACAATGTTATTGGCAATCATATCCATATGGGCATAGGTGTAGACTTGGCGAGGAATCGCTAGGCGTACCGTTTCTAAAATAGACTCATCACTGTTAGCAACGCTCGCTCCAGCAGAGACCACACCACGCTCCATCGCGCGAATTCCAGCTTCAATATAGAGGCTGGCCGTTAGGCTTTGCGCTGGCAATTGCTCAGCAGGCAGGTGCGCGCAGAAGCGATTCGCATCAAGGAAAACCGCGTGTCCACCGATGGGTTCAATCACAGGTACTCCTGAGGCTCTTAACTTCTCGCCTAGGTAACGGACTTGTTTTACGCGATGTTCGATATAGTCTTGCTCCATTGAATCACGCAGCGCCACCGCGATGGATTGTCGGATTCCACTAAGCATGGATTGAGTGTCTTGATCCATTGACATTGGCATACCCGAGTAGAGCATGATCATATCGGTTGCTTCTTCAAACAACAGCTCATCGTTAAGACACAGGATCCCGCCACTGCTGACTAAGCACTCTTTGTTGTTACCGTTAATCACGCAGCCATCTGCGTAGCTAAACATAGCCAGCAAGATCTCTTGAATGGATTTATCCGCGTAGCCTGGCTCTTGTTCTTGAATAAAGAAGGCATTTTCAATGCAGTGAGTCGCATCAAAGAAGACTTTTATCTGGTGTTGATCGGCAAGTTGACGAACTGCCTTCATGTTTTCAAGAGAAACTGGCTGTCCGCCGGCAAGATTGACTGTTGCCGCAATGCGAATATAGGCAATTTTATCCGCGCCTTTATCAGCGATCACCGCCTCGAGTTTGCTCAGGTCTAAGTTACCTTTAAATGGGATACTAAGCGCGGTGTTATAGGCTTCAGGGCGGATAACATCAATAAATGAACCACCTTGTCTTTCCATATGGAAGCGGTGCGATGCTGTGCACATGTTGCCTAATACTGACTGACCGCCAGAAATCGTTAAGCCAGCAAGAATACTCTCAGCCCCTTGGCCTCTGGTTGTCGGGATAACATGTTTAAAGCCAAATGAATTGCGAATGGTCTCTTCTAACTCGCACGTGGTGGTATTGGCGGAAGAAGACGGCTCTTTACGCATCATGCTTGCCCATTGTCTTGCATTGAGCGAGCTGGTGCCAGAGTCGGTCAGTAGGTCAAAATAGACGTCTTTGCTTTCAAGCAAAAAGGTATTGTAGCCAGCTTCCGCCATTTTTTGTGCGCGTGTTTCGCGATCACTTTTTGCTACGGGTTCTACCGCTTTAATACGGAATGGTTCTGCTGGGTAAATCATTACGAACTCTCCAATTTATTACTGCATTTTTGGAAATAATTTGGAGGGTATTTTCTATTTTGAACTGAGCGAAACAAGCTACGAGATCATGTATCACGAGATTGAGACGCGGAATATTGATGAACCTTGATCCCGGTCTCATTCCTTAGCGGCTTGGATGAGCGCTTGGCGTTGTCAATACGGGCAAACTGTACGCTATCACGGTCATCCCGTTACACCACCTCACTGATCCCTTTGATGACTTTACCAACCGCTTTAATCGCTTTACTCATTTTTCCTAGCATGCGGTTAACGTTAGCGATGTCTGTTTGGGCTTCTTTGGCGCTGTCGGTGGCCTCTTGCAGCGCTGAGAGTGCGTCGCTCAAATCGGTATCGCTGCCAGTGAGTGTGTCAGACAGCACTAATACCAACTGTCGCTGCAAACGCGAACGTTGCAACATCAGCATAGAAAATTGCGCCTGATCGTTGGCGATCACAGGCAGTACTTTGTTTAGCTCATTGATGGCATCAACAATACTTTGTCTTACTGTGGGCATGGTAAACTCCTTTTACTTAGCAGGCCTTGGGCATTGTTATGATTGGCAATGTAAGAAACCGTCTTCACCTTTAGTGATTTTGCCACTGCAACTCTCGATTAACTTTTTAAAACTGTTTAAGTCTTTGTAGTGCTTGTTGAGTTGCGATACCGACGCGACGATTTCTTTGCTGCTGAAACGGTCTTTATTTACCTGCGCGGTAATTTGGTGATGACTTTGGGCAATTTGTTCAAATGCATTAACCAGTTGCTTATCTTTTAGTGCCGCCGCTTGAATTTCGAGGTAGCGCTGATGAAATTCAGCAATGCTTTTTGCCGCTTTATCATGTTTTAGCGGCTTTTTAACCGAAGCTTGATTGTATTGAATTAAATCGTCAGTTAACGCTGAAAGCTCCATTGTTGCTTTGGTTTGATGCAGTTTAGAGCGATTCAGTTCGCTAACAATTATCGGTACCAGTTTAGTGATCACTCGATCGCCTTGGTTTATCACCTCTTTGAGCGCTGCTCGGCGTTTTTCTTCGGTAATGGCGGAGGCAAACCCCGCGACTGAGGTAGCAATTAAAGATTCGTTTTGCTCAAACTGCGCTTGTTTGCTGGCAATTATCGTCTCACGCTCGGCATGTTGTGCGTAGCTTAGTAACAGATAAGCGTCGTTAAGAGAGCTAACCGAGGAAGTTAATGTAAGTGCACTTTGCTGAATTTCGACTTTAGAAGAGACGTTCGCTAGGTCAGTGAGTGCTTTGGCATACTCCGCCAGTTGTCGATTGGCTTGCAGAATCAACATCTGCTTTCTTCGCTCTGGAGAGGCGGGGTCTACGATTGAGTCGAGGTCAGTTAGCCGTAGTGGAATATTGCACTCAGCCGGATTAACGATGATCTCTCCTTGAATAATTTGTGACGCGCTGCCCGCGCAGACTTGTTCTCGGGATTGGTCTAAGGTGAGATAGGCCAATGAATCAGCTTGGCTTTGCAGCGATAGCGAACTGAGTTCATCTAAGCTGATGTTGATCTCATCGGTGACGTGCCCAATTGAAAGCCCAAACTCGGCGATATTGGTAGTGGGTGTGGTGGAGCAGGCCGTTAGAACAAAAGCACCTGCTACGCTAAGCCATGTCGATTTCATCTTGCATTCCTTTGCCTCAAATGAGGGCTATTAGCTTACCCAATTCAGCAAGACGATTCATGACCAAACTCACACCCATCTACGTAGCCAAATGTAATTTCCTCTATGGTGCAAAGTTGAGGCAGCTAAGAGATAAAGTGCGAGTTTTTCTGCAGCTCAGGTTATTGAGTTGAAGGTTCACTTATCCGTATTTGCTCTTCAAGCCAACCAAGAAACAGTTGCAGTTTTTGAGATGGTGTAGGGTTGGCGCTAACGAGATAATATTTTTGCGCACAAGTTAGAGCAGTATCAGCAAACGGGGTTATCAGTTCACCTGTAAGTAAACGTTTTTTTATCAATGACAAGCGTCCCATGGCGATTCCCGCGTTGTTCATTGCGGCGATAACGGCTAAGTCTGAGCGGTCGAAAGAGATACAAGCAATATCATCAATATCCTCGATACCATGTTGTTGCGCCCATAAAGCCCATTCATCATGGTGTGAGTTGTAGTCCCATGCTTGATTATCATGCAATAAGGTCGCGTGATGAAGGTTTGTCGGATTATCAATAAGATCAAACTGCTGCGCATAGTGATGAGTGCACACAGGAACAATGCGTTCGCCCATCAGCTCTTTGTGCCACATCTTATCGGGCATGTGCTCATCAAAGTAAATTGCGGCGTCGATACCATAGCCTTGAAAGTTAATGTTCTCGTTACCGGTTAAAATTTTCAGCTCTATTAATGGGTATTGCTGCTTGAAAGAGTAGATTCGCGGTACTAGCCAGCACTGAGCAAATGAAGGTCGCGAATAGATAGTGAGTTCTCCAGAAATATCGCCACTACGAACATCCATCACCTCTTGATTTAACTCGTTTAACGTCCTTTTAAGCGCTAAATAAATACGCTCACCTTCTTGGGTTAAAGTGATTTTGCGATGTGAACGAACAAACAAAGCAATCCCCAGTTCATCTTCCAGTTTATTAATGCGGTGCGAAATGGCACTTGGCGTCATACAAAGCTCTTCTGCCGCGAGTGAAAAAGAGCAGTGGCGAGCTGCGACTTCAAACGTATGCAACTTAGAGAGTTGAAAGCTATTGATTCGTTGGTTGCGTGCAAAAATATTGTCTTTGGTATACATCAAACTAACTCAAGGTGAGGTTATGTCGCGGCATGGTAATGCTTTTGCGTGATTTGATGTCATCTAAGAGGGGTTTTATTGACGAATTCTGAGGTGAATCACGTTTTTGTTTTAATCTAGCTCATCTAAAGGTGAGTTTTGATCGTTTGTCAGCCTAGTCGAATGCTTGTTTAATTTATTGCAATTAAAACAACTATATAGGTCTGTACATGGAATCTAACCTCTGGGTCATTGCGACCCTCATAACCAGTATTTTGATGATCGTATTTGCGATCGTTAAATTCAAACTTCACCCGTTTTTAGCCCTGTTACTCGCCAGTTTTTATGTTGGTGGCATGATGGGCATGCAGCCACTAGAAATGGTGAGTGCGATTGAAAGTGGCATTGGCGGCACATTAGGCTTTTTGGCTGTGGTGATTGGGCTTGGCACCATCTTAGGTAAGATGATGGAAGTCTCAGGTGCGGCAGAGCGTATTGGTATCACCCTACAAAAGATTCGTTGGCTATCGCCGGAAGTGATCATGGTACTGATTGGCTTGGTTTGTGGTATTACACTGTTTGTTGAAGTTGGCGTGGTGCTGCTTATCCCTCTTGCATTTTCGATCGCTAAAAAGACCAACACTTCACTGCTTAATTTAGCGATTCCGCTATGTACTGCGCTGATGGCTGTGCACTGTATTGTGCCGCCACACCCAGCGGCTCTGTTTGTGACCAACGAGTTGGGCGCAGATATTGGTTCGGTCATTTTCTATGGTCTGTTGATTGGTTTAGTGGCATCGCTAGTGGGCGGCCCACTGTTCCTTAAAATAATGGGTAAGCGCCTGCCATTTAAAGCCGTGCCGGAAGAGTTTGTTTCACTCGAAGTGAAAGATGAGTCTCAGTTGCCTTCACTTGCTGCAACGCTATTTACCGTGCTGTTGCCAATCGCGCTGATGCTGATGAAAACCGCTGCTGAGCTTAACATGGAGCATGGTACGGCGCTCTACACCACACTTGAGTTTATCGGTAACCCTATCACCGCGATGTTTATTGCAGCCTTTGTTGCTTACTACATGCTAGGCATTAAGCAAAACATGGGTATGGAAGTGCTACTTGAGAAAACCGAAGGTGCGTTCTCTTCTATTGCCAATATCCTGCTGATCATCGGCGCCGGTGGTGCATTTAACGGTGTGCTTAAAGGCAGTGGTTTGGCTGACGTATTGGCACAATTGCTGTCGAATCTCGATATGCATCCTATTTTCTTAGCTTGGCTAGTGGCGATCATTTTGCACGCCGCGGTGGGCTCAGCAACGGTGGCTATGATGGGCGCAACGGCAATTGTTGCTCCGCTACTGCCGCTATATCCGAATGTCAGTCCAGAAATCATTACTCTGGCAATAGGTTCAGGCGCAATTGGTTGTACCATTGTAACCGATTCGCTCTTTTGGTTGGTTAAGCAGTATTGCGGCGCCACGATGTCTGAAATCTTTAAGTACTACACGACAGCGACTTTTATCGCGTCATTTGTTGCCCTTGCCGGCACGTTCCTTCTGTCGTACATGATTTAAACAAAGGTAGAGAATAATGACTACACATAACGTAACAGCACTTGTTGAAGAGTTTCCATTAGTAAAACAGCTGATTGGTTTAGAAGAGGTGGTGTGGTTTAACCCGAATATCACGTCACTAGAAGAAGGTCTACCTTATGTTGGCTTAGGCGCTGATAACATCCAAGACGCCAGTGAGCGGCTACAACGCTTTGCTCCTTACTTGGTTAAAGCATTCCCAGAAACAGCACCATCGCAAGGTATTATTGAATCTCAAGTGGTTGATATTGAGAAGATGAAGGGGCTGCTAGAAGCGCAATACAATACCAAGATTGCGGGTCGTTTGATGCTGAAAAAAGACAGCCACTTGCCTATTTCTGGCTCAATCAAAGCACGCGGCGGTATTTATGAAGTGCTGACACATGCTGAAAAACTAGCGATGGAAGCTGGCTTGCTGAGCAAAGAGGATGACTACAGCAAACTGTTTAGCGAAGAGTTCCGTGACTTCTTCAAACAATACAGCATTGCGGTTGGCTCAACCGGCAACCTTGGTATGTCGATTGGTATCATGAGTGCCAAACTGGGCTTCTCAGTCTCTGTGCATATGTCAGCCGATGCGCGTGAGTGGAAGAAGAACAAGCTGCGTTCGCATGGCGTCAACGTGGTGGAATACGAGCAAGATTACGGTGTGGCAGTCGAGCAGGGGCGTAAAGAAGCGGAGAAAGATCCTAACTGTTTCTTTATTGATGATGAAAACTCGCAGACGCTGTTCTTAGGCTACTCAGTTGCGGGTGAGCGTTTGAAGCAGCAGTTTACTGAGCAAGGCATCAAAGTCGATGCTGAGCACCCGCTGTTTGTTTACCTGCCATGTGGCGTTGGTGGTGGTCCTGGCGGTGTGGCATTTGGTTTGAAGATGGCATTTGGTGACCATGTACACTGTATCTTTGCTGAGCCAACGCATTCACCATGCATGCTACTTGGCGTTCACACTGGTTTGCATGATGAGATTGCGGTACAAGATTTGGGTATTGATAACATCACTGCTGCAGATGGTTTAGCGGTTGGTCGTGCGTCAGGCTTCGTGGGCCGTGCGATGGAGCGCTTACTAGATGGTTACTACACCATTACAGATGAGCGTATGTACCACCATCTTGGCGAGCTTAGTGAAGTGGAAGATATTCGTCTTGAGCCATCGGCGCTGGCTGGCATGTTGGGGGCAGTACATGTCTCAAACAACACGGAGTATCAAGCGCGCTTGGCTTTCACTGAAGAGAAGCTTGCTAACGCTACTCACCTCGTATGGGCAACGGGTGGCGGCATGGTGCCAGAAGCTGAAATGGCGGCGTACTTAGCAAAATCAGGTCGCTAGAATTGATGAACTAAGGGATACCAGTTGGTATCCCTTTTTGCTGCTACCGTGATAGACGTGCCATGTTTGCTCAAGCGCGAATTCATATCAACGCCTCAATGGTGGTCAAGGTGCAGTGCTAATTATTGATCAATGCCCAGACTCTCTGGGTATTTTTATTTCAATCGGAAATATGACCAATTCATAACCAAGCAATATCTATTAATATTTATATTTAAAAGCAATTAATTAATATTCTTTTTTCAATTAATCTCTGCTTGTTCATATTGTTAAATATAAATTGCAAATGTTATTAGTTTTCAATCTGACTTTAATTGTTTCCAATATGGATACAATACGCATCAGGTTATCAAATGTGCTTTTCTTAAGTTGCTGATTTTTAATTGTATGTTTTGGTTTGTTATATTTGGTTGAAGTAAAACATCACAGAAAATGAGGTTTTAAATTTAGGGGTAATTTAATAGTTATAGCGTGAATGTTAAATTTGTCTAAGATGTTGGGCATTACAAAGGTTATCGAATTTACGCACGTTTTGGGCGTAATAATTAAAGAAATAACTATAAGCCGATACCCAAACTGCTTGACGGTGTAGGCAGGCGACAAGTGAGCCAAACTCGACTCCTCGCTGAGCGAAATGATGAGATGTATGAGCTTGAGTCAACACTGCTGTCACTCCAAGTCGGACGGGTATAAGAGCGAACAAGGTCTTGGGACTTTGCCCGCTCAGTGACAACTGGAACAAAAGAATGCTAAATCTTATTATTTCCATCATCCCGATTGTGTTACTCATCTGGATGATGACCAAGAAAAACGCTTTACCGTCGCACATTGCACTACCTCTTACCGCGCTGCTTATTGGCCTGATTCAACTGTTTTACTTTGGTGCCGATAGTACCCACTTAATTGCCAATATCATCGCTGGCTCCCTTTCTGCTATTACCCCCATTTCTATTATTGCTGGCGCTATTCTCCTTAACCGAACTATCGCTATTACTGGTGCTGAAACCGTTATTCGCCATTGGTTGGAAAGCATCAGTCGCAATCAGGTAGCGCAACTGATGATCATTGGTTGGGCTTTCGCCTTTATGATTGAAGGCGCTTCGGGCTTTGGTACTCCTGCCGCGATCGCCGCGCCCATTTTGGTGGGTTTGGGCTTTCCTGCATTGCGCGTAGCGATGCTGGCGTTGGTGATGAACTCTGTGCCAGTGTCATTTGGCGCGGTAGGCACACCGACCTGGTTTGGTTTTGCCGGTTTGGGGCTAGGGGAGTCTGAGCTGCTGAATATTGGTCAGTATTCCGCAATACTGCATACCGTAGCCGCTTTTGTTATTCCATTGATAGCGCTTAGCTTTGTGGTTAATTGGCAGAGCATTAAACGCAACTTTGTCTTTATTCAATTAAGTGTACTCTCTTGTACCGTTCCCTATGTGCTATTTGCGCAGTGGAACTACGAGTTTCCTGCGTTGGTCGGTGGCGCTATCGGTCTTGGTATCTCAGTGGTATTGGCGCGCTATAACGTTGGTATGGAGAAGCGCGCTGAACAAGGGCAGCAGCAAACCACACCAGTCACGTTTGCTCAGGTGGTGAAAGCGATGAGCCCAACGTTGCTGCTAATCGCCATTCTGATTGTCACCCGTATCCAGCAACTTGGAATTAAAGCGCTGTTGACGGATGGAACACCGATGTTCTCAGTTCAGTTGGGTGGGCTAGGCGAGTTTAGCTTAAGTCACGCGCTGATCATCAAATTTGCTGACATCTTAGGTACCAATGCAGCGTGGTCATATAAGACACTTTACGTCCCTGCGCTAATTCCATTTATGCTGGTGGTATTTGTCTCGATTTTTATCTTCAGTATGTCTCGTTCGCAAGTGAAGCAAGTATTCACTGAGACGGGAAGTCGCATCAGAATTCCATTTATTGCCCTCGTGGGCGCGCTGATCATGGTTAAGTTTATGATGATGGGCGGTTCAAACTCTCCAATCATGACAACCGGACGAGCGTTTTCTGACCTGATGGGGACTAACTGGCAGTTCTTTGCCTCATACCTTGGTGCGCTTGGCGCTTTCTTCTCTGGTTCTGCGACGGTGTCAAACCTGACATTTGGTGGCATTCAACAAACTATTGCTCACAACGTCGGGTTGCCTGAACAGCTGGTGTTGGCTTTGCAATCTGTTGGTGGCGCTATGGGTAACATGGTCTGCATTAACAACATTATCGCAGTTTCTACCATTTTGGGTATTTCGAACCAAGAAGGGTACATCATCAAGCGTACTGTAGTGCCGATGATTCTGTATGGTGCAATCGTCGCGGTTGTGAGTTTGGCGCTGTAAGTAAAAAAATTGAAATGGTTAGCGCTCGAATTTACTCAGGGCGCTACGCTTAAATTAATAAATATATCTATAAAAATTCCTTAATCGGAGCAATGTTATGAAGGTAAATTTCTTTGTTACCTGTATCTGCGACACAGTAAAGTCTGAAGTTGCAAAGAAAACAGTTTTACTACTTGAAGAGCTCGGCTGCGAGATTCTATTCCCTAAAATGCAGGGCTGCTGCGGTCAACCTTCGCTAAATAGCGGCTATATCGAGCAAAGTAAGCCAGCGATGAAAAACTTGATTGAAGCGTTTGAGGGGAATGATTATCCCATCGTGACGCCTGCGGGCTCTTGCGCTGCGGCAATCAAAAAATACCCAGAATATCTAGCTGATGAACCACAGTGGGCGGCGCGGGCGCAAAATGTCGCTGACCGCTTGTATGAGCTTACTCAGTTTATCGTTAACCAATTGGGTGTCACGAACGTCGGTGCCCGTCTCAAAGGCCGCGCGGTTTATCATCCGTCATGCAGCTTAATCCGTAAGCTGGGTGTACGTGAAGAACCACTAGCATTGCTTGCGGCGGTAGAAGGCCTTGAAATGGTGCCGATTAAAAACCAAGAAACCTGCTGCGGTTTCGGCGGGACGTTCTCAGTCAAAATGGCTGAAATTTCGGGTGAGATGGTGAAAGAGAAGGTGCAGCACATCAGTGAGGTTGAACCGGACTTTTTGATTGGTGCGGATAGTAGTTGCCTCATCAATATCGGTGGACGCGTTTCTCGTGAAGGCAAGCCTGTCAAAGTGATGCACATCGTTGATGTGTTGTTAAGCCGATAGGAGTGACTGGATTATGTCGATGAAAACCAGCAATGAGAACTTCAAACAACGTATTGATGTTCACATGAAAGATGAGTTCATGCTTAAGTCGGTTGCCAATGCTCAAGAGCGCATGTTTGCCAATCGTCAAATTGCAGCGGACAAACTAGGTAACTGGGAACAGTGGCGTGAGATGGGGATGGATATCCGCAACCATGTGTTGGAGAACCTAGATTACTACCTACATCAACTGAGTGAGAAAGTGCTAGATAATGGTGGTCATGTTTTCTTTGCCAAGACTGCGCAGCAAGCTACGGATTATATTGAAGGTATTATCCAAGCAAAAAATGCTAAGAAGGTAGTGAAGTCGAAATCAATGGTGACTGAAGAGATTGGCCTTAACCAAATGATTCAGCGCAATGATTGTGAAGTGATTGAAACCGACCTAGGTGAGTATATTCTGCAAGTGGATGATTGCGATCCACCGTCACACATTGTTGTGCCTGCTTTACATAAAAACCGCACCCAGATTAAAGATATCTTTAAAGATAAGCTCAATTATCAAGGTAGTGACGACCCAGAGGAAATGACTCGCTTTGTGCGTAATCATATTCGTCACGATTTCTTAGAAGCGGACATTGGTATCACGGGTTGTAACTTTGCAGTCGCTGAATCAGGCACGATTGCATTAGTGACCAATGAAGGCAATGCTCGCTTAGCCACTAGCTTACCTAAAACGCACATTGCTGTAATGGGCATGGAGCGTATGGTGCCAACTTTTGAAGAGTTGGACATCGTGATTAGTTTGCTGTGTCGCAGTGCGGTAGGTTTACCATTGACCGGGTATGTGACAGCGTTGACTGGGCCAAGAGAAGATGACCAAGTTGACGGGCCGGAAGAGTTCCACTTGGTGATTGTTGATAATGGTCGCTCTGAAATCCTCGGCTCGGAATTTCGTGATATTTTACGCTGTGTGCGCTGCGCTGCCTGTGTGAATACCTGCCCAGCTTATCGCCATATTGGCGGTCAATCTTATGGCTCGATTTATTCGGGACCAATTGGCGCGGTGCTTTCTCCATTGCTCGGTGGTTACGATGATTTTAAAGAGCTGCCTTATGCCTGCAGCCTTTGTAAAGCATGTCATGATGTTTGCCCAGTGAAAATACCGCTATCCGATTTACTGCTTAAACATCGCGAAAAAATGGCGCAACAAGGTATTACACCGATGAGTGAACGTGCGGTAGTGAAAGGCTTTACCATTATCAACGCGACCCCAATGGTGTGGAATTTAGGCGTCAAAGTCGGTGCGGTGATGAGCAAAATGCTGATTAAGAACGGCAAAATGCCGTTGAATGTCGGTGCAATTGGTAAGTGGTCACACACTCGTGATCTCCCTCAGGCGGATGGTGAGTCATTCCGCAGTTGGTTTGAATCTCGAGATAAGAAATAGGAGTGATGGCGATGTCGAATACAGTTAACAGAGAACAGCGTTTACATAACCGCTCAGATTTTCTGGCCAATATTGCCCAGCAACTTGGTCGTGACAAACCACTCAACCAAGTGGAGCGTCCTGCGCTGCGCCATACCTGTCACAAAGAGGTGATGGCAAACTTTACTCAAGATGATCTTAAAAACGAACTGGTTCGTTACACCGAAACTTCACTCGGTGCGAAGGCGGTCGTCACGACGAAGGCAGAACTGGAAAACGCGCTAAAACAAGTGTGCTTTGATTACTGCCAAGATGACCAAGGCAATACCCTGGCGGGGGAAACGATTATCTCTGCTTCTCCTGCGTTGCTTGAACTGGTGTCTCCATCTGCGTTAGCTAACGATGAGCACCATGTTCATGTCTGGGATGCTGCTGCGGGATTTGCGGCGAACATTGCTATCGCAGAACGCGCAAAAGTGGGGATTGTCTGGGCAGAACAAGCCTTGGCGGAATCGGGCACTATGGTTTTATATAGCCAAGTGAATCAAGGGCGAGCAGTCAGTTTGTTGCCTGAAGCGTCAGTGTTTGTGGTGGCGAAAAGCCACTTAATGCCTCGCTTAACTCAAGCTACCGCGCTGTTGCATCAAAAAGCGAGCCAAGGCGAGCGAGTGCCATCTTGCGTTAACTTTATCTCCGGTCCTAGTTCGACTGCGGATATTGAATTGATCAAAGTTGTTGGTGTGCATGGCCCAGTGTTCGCTACTTACGTGATTATTGACGATATGTAGTGACGTGATGGTGTCACGCCACCATAGAATTAAGAGTTTGCTCGTTGGGAACACTGTGCCCTTCTCCCCCCGCATATTATGTGGCAAGGGCTAACAGGAAATAGAGCAACAAGGCACACCCTTTGGGCTGTGCCTTTTTTCGTTATATAATCGGCCTCATTCATACCGATTAATTGACTAGTCGTGAGAGCAGGGTATGCCACATATAGATGATCTGGTTCTATTTACTCAAGTGGTTGAGCATGGCTCGTTTAGCCAAGTTGCGCAGGCAAACCACATTACTAAATCTATGGTAAGTAAACGAGTGAGCAAGTTAGAGACCGATTTGGGGACACAGTTGCTCTATCGAACCACTCGTAAGCTTACACTGACCGAGGCGGGAGAAGTGCTGTACTATCGCGCCAAAGACATTAACGCTGCGGCTAAGGCGGCGTTCGATGCTGTTACGGGATACAACGAGAACCTCTCTGGTCACATTCGGATGTCAGTCCCCACTATTTCTGGTGAGCTGTTGCTTGCAGAAGCGATTTCAGATTTTTGCCAACAAAACCCCGGTTTAACGGTCGATATGGCGATGGAGAATGACTTTGTTGATCTTGTCGCTGACAATTACGATCTCGTCATTCGCACCGGTTATTTAGAAGACTCCAGCCTGATTGCTCGTTTTATTTTTAACTCCCACTGGGCGATATGCGCGTCCCCTGAGTACTTAGCAAAACATGGCACGCCTGATATGCCAACCGATTTGCGAAAGCACAATTGCTTAGGTTATACCCATCAAAGTGGTGGAACCTTTGACTGGCAGTTTAAAAACAACAGTGACGTCTACACGGTGAAGGTGAACGGTAACTTCTCTTCCAATAACGCCGCGGCACTGCGAAAGACAGCTTTGGCAGGCAATGGCTTGGCATACCTACCTATGTGTCTAATCTATGATGACATTCAACAGGGAAATCTGGTTGAGGTGCTTGCTCAACATAGTGCGAAAGTCGTGGGTGTCTATGCGGTTTACCCCTATACCAAGAAGCCCGCGAAACGTATCCAAGTTTTGATTGAACATATTCGGCAGCGTTATCTTTCTATGCAGGAGTGCTTTTAAGGATAAACCTCTTGTAATGAGGTGTATCGGTAGCTCAAGCCTCCATTAATCATTGAAAAAGTGAATAAAAAACGATCCACTTTTGCTGAAAATATGATTAAATAGAACAATGTACTGCAAATAGTGCAAATAACAATAATAAATCAATAGGATGAAAGTAGGTTAATGTTTTTCAATAAGAAAAAGGCCGTGGTTAAACCAACGTTTGCTGACAATTTGTACAAAGCAATCTTCAATAATACCGCCTATATAGAGTTTGATACCAATGGCAATATTCTGACAGCGAGTGACAAGTTCTTAAACTGCGTCGGATATAGCTTGGATGAAGTTAAAAATAAGCATCACCGCATGTTTTGTGATAGCCACTATACCCATAGCGCAGAATACGCGGATTTTTGGCGCTCTCTAGCAGCAGGAAAAGCCTTTGATGGCACGTTTACTCGCATCTGCAAAGATGGCAGCTATGTAATTTTATCAGCGACTTACATTCCCGTTATCGACGATCAAGGTCAGGTGGAGCGCGTGTTCAAGGTCGCCAATGACGTGACTAGCATGCACAAGACCGAAGCGCAGAAACAGAGTGTGATTGATGCACTTAACAAATCGATGGCCGTGATTGAATTTTCCATTGATGGGGAAGTGATCAGCGCCAACAAAAATTTCCTCTCTACCCTTAAATATCGTGAAAGCGAAATTGTGGGTCAGCACCATCGAATTTTCTGTTTTGATGAGTTTTACCGAGAAAATCCAGACTTTTGGAATGACCTAAGAGCTGGCAAACATAAGTCAGGGCAGTTCTTACGTAAAGATGCTTTTGGGCAGAATGTTTGGATTGAAGCTACGTATAACCCGATCTTTGATGAGCATGGTGAAGTCTCGAGTGTGATTAAGTTTGCCGCGGATGTGACCGATCAGGTAGAGCGCAATCTTGCCATTTCTCAAGCCGCGGAGGTGGCATACAGCACGTCGGTTGAAACCTCACAAATTGCGCTTGAAGGCTCAAAATTATTGCAAGAGTCGGTTGAGGTTTCGCAGGAAATTAGTGAAAAAGTAGCGGGCGCAGCGGCTAAAGTGGCCGATCTTAACCAACGTTCGCATAATATTTCTCAGATTGTCTCTACCATCAAAGGGATTGCCGAGCAAACCAACTTGCTGGCATTAAATGCGGCGATTGAAGCGGCACGAGCCGGAGAGCAGGGCAGAGGTTTTGCTGTGGTTGCCGATGAAGTGAGAAAGCTAGCGTCTCGCACCGCAGAATCGACGGCGGAAATCACCCATGTAGTTGATGAAAACCAAGATGTGACCACTGACATTACGACATTTATGCAAGAGGTCGCGTCGATTTCAGACCTTGGTAGCGCGAAGATGTCGGAAGTTTCGACCGTGATGGAAGAGATCTACCAAGGGGCGGAAAACGTCTCTAATACAGTGATGCGTTTAAACGAACAGAAGTTGGCTTAAGATAAAACAAAGCCTGTCGCGGTAGCTGGACGGGCTTTGATTGTATTGCTGACCGCTTGCCAATATTAGTGCTTTGGCTGCACGCCGTTGCGCACCATATCTTGGCCGGTTTTAAATACTTCTTCACTAACCCAGCGGCCGAGAATTAATTGGTGTTTGTCATCTAACACGGCGACAAAATGGCGACCATCGGCATTACTGGTTGCAAGTGCTACACCACCCACGTTTTGTAGACCTAGAATGCCACTTTCAACCGCGGTTAAAAAAGCCGCTAACTCGTCTAGGTTCTCAATTACACGTTCGTCTTTAATCATCTTTAAACTCTCTGATTGTTACTCGAGTATCGGTTCCACTCGAATGCTTGGGTAGCGCGTGCAGTTTGCGCTTAAATACGGTGTGCAGTACTTTACTCACCCTGCCACGCAAAATCTATCCCTAATCGACCTTAGAAGAGCAAGATCATCAATCAAGCGTGATGGCAAAGAACTCACAAGCATTTAAGCAATCTCCACAGCCAGTGCAAAGTTCAGCGTCGACGGTTGCAGCGCTACCAGCATTGACGGTGATCGCATTATGTTGGCACGTTTCAACACAAGATTGGCAATATTGAGCTAACTTGTCACTACAACGAAAGTTGATACTGGCTTTGAGCTTCTGGTGGGTTAAAGCGCCCGTGCGACAAGCTTGTACACATTGGTGGCAGTGGTCGCAATCTCCACTTAACACTGGGTAGCCAAGCTCAAGCGTGATGGCATTTGAGGGACAGGCTGAAACGCAGCGCGCGCACTGATCACACAGTTGTAAAAAGTGTACTTCTTCAAGTGCTTGCGGGGGACGCACAAAACCATCAGAAGGCTCATGATAAGTGGGGCGTAAGCGTTCAAACAAGGCGCGTCGTGAAGGATTAAGCTCAGTCATTATTTATACAACTTGATTGGTTCGATATTAAGCCCAATTTCTTCTTTGACTTGGTTGAGAAAGAGTGCGGCTAAGCTGGCTAAATCCGCATAGAATTGGCTGTCAGTATTGCTCGCAAGTAACTCAAGGTATCGGCTACTCCAAGGAAGTAAGTGTACCGATAGAAACTCAATCAAAGCGACTTGATTGCCTTCTTCAATTAGCAATGCCATTGCCCACATCATTAAACCAAAATGGTCGAGTGGTTGATTTTTGATCTCAAAATCGATCCCAACTCGATTAAGAAATTGATAGTACGCCGCAGTCGAGTCTCCCATCACCAAGTTATCACGATTTTGGTAGACCGACCCCCAAGGTGGCGCGAGTAGTGAGCCTTGGCCTTCAAATAGTAATGAAAAGTTATATTTAGTGGCTGAGTAGCGATGCTGCTCAAGTGATGTAATGAGATTATTGACGCTTTCTAACTCTTGCCATTGATAAGCGTGCGCCAGTGACTCAAGGCTATTGAGTGTTGCGAGGTTAATTTCTTCATCGGGTGCGTAATAAAATAGAGCGCCAAGAGCACGTGGTAGTATAGCTAAGTTATTCATTTTTAATACCAAACTAGGGGAGCCATGCTCCCCTTTATTAATTACATTCCGATATGCCAAAGCTCGAAGAAGCCAATTCGTCCCGCGATTTCAGAAGCGGCGACAAACACAACGGCTAAAGAGGCGAACTGCGTATTGCCTTTTTTCATCGAAGATAGGCTGACAATCGCAAGACCTGCGAACGCCAGTTTAAGCATCCAAAACAGTGCGTCCTCACCAAAGATGCTTGGTGAAGAGAGCCCAATGTTTCCGAAGTAACTCGGCATCAAAATGATACCAACCAGCAGGCTAATGAGCGCGGTGTACTTAAACAATCGACTGTCGCAAATGAAGAACACGATGGTCGCGCCCATGATCAGCGCCGTCAATACCATATAAATAGTGGTATAGATATTGTTCCATGCCGTTACACTTTCGATGGTGTAGATGGTTGGAATCGTGTGTACCAGCACGACACCGGCAAAGGTCGAAAACAAGCTGACTGCCTTGACAGTGTTACTGCCTTGGCGGAACTTCATGCAGACAATGGCCGCAAACAGTAAACCACCAAATAAGATGGTAGCGATGATTTCATTACTCATTGGCGATTGACCAATCGCGCCTAACGCGTTGAGTGCTCTCAACGGTTGACCTAGGTGAGTCAAAGAAGCAATACCACCTAAAGCCAGAGCAACGAACGCGCCCCACAATGCTTTCTCATGACCACTGCGCTCCACTTTGCCAATCAGAAAGCCAAAGGTAGAGAGCGTTACAATGCCGACAGCGGTTTGTGCCAGAAAGGTAAAAAAGACCAAAGATAGTTCATGCATTACTTCACCTCCGATGGATTTTGCAGCTCACCTACGTTGGCGGTGTTGGCAACGGCATTGTTGTGCGTGCGAACGATAAGGTTCGGACTGGTGATGCGAGAGTCTGGTAACGGTGCAACATCGCACTGATGACCATACTTGGCGCGTAGCTCGTTGATATCACCAAATTCGATTGCGCGCTGCGGGCATGAGTCAACACAGACGGGGTTTAGTCCTTGTTGCAAGCGGTCTAAACAGCCATCACACTTAGACATGACTTTTTTCTCTTTGTCGTACTGTGGCGCACCGTATGGACAGCGCATTGCGCAGTATCGACAGCCAATGCATTTATCTTGGTCAACTAACACTAGACCATTGTCTTCACGTTTATGCATCGCTTGAGTTGGACAGCCTGCGACACAAATTGGGTCGTCACAGTGGTTACAAGCTACCGAAAGGTAGTAAGCAAAGGTTTGATGAGTCCATGCGCCATCTTGGTCTTTTGCCCATGACCCACCACCATACTCATAAACTCGACGAAATTTCCGACCAACATCAATGTCGTTTTTGTCTTTGCAACTCACTTGGCAAGTCTTGCAACCTGAGCAGCGAGATGAATCAATATAAAAGCCTAATTGTTTCATTTAGTTATGCCTTCTGAATTTCTACTAGGTTGGTGTGTTGTGGGTTGCCTTTGGTGATTGGCGAGAACAGATGACTGGTCAGGTTGTTAATACAGCCGCCAATATCCACGCCATTTTTCATTACCGACCAAGCACCTTGTGGCATTGCGGTCACATCGGGCATCACGCGGTTAGTCACTTTGGCGGCAATCAATATCTTGCCGAACTCATTGAACACATGAACCATATCGCCATTTTTGATCCCACGCTGCTCAGCGTTAATTGGGTTAATCCAAATCTCATCAGGAACGGCTTCGGCAACCACGCCGACATTGGCATAGGTCGAGTGAGTATGACCTTTGGTATGGAAACCGGTCATTTGCAGCGGGTATTGTTGGAATTTTTCTTTATCCATATGCGAGTTAGGTACTGCGACATACTCAGGAATCGCAGTCATATAATCGCCTTGTGGTAATACCCACGTATCGACTCGCTCTTGCACCTTAGTGGCGAAAATTTCGAACTTACCTGATGGCGTAGTGAGTGGATTTGCTGTTGGATCTTGGTAAAAATCAGCAAAAGGAATGCTGTCTTCTTTTTTCGCTCTTTGCTGGTCAATGACACCGCTACCTCGCACTTGGTCAAATGTAGGCAGGTAAGTGCGTTTTGCGCGGATATCATTGTAGTTTTTCACTATCCAATCTGCTTGGGTTCTGCCTTCAGTGAAGGTTGGTTTAATACCTAGGTGCTCAGCGATATCAGCACACACATCATAGGTAGAACGTACTTCCCACATAGGTTCAATGGTGTTTTCCATTGAGATCATAAAGTGGTTGGAGCCCGATGCGTAGGAGTTGTCGACCAAATCTGAGGCTTCAAGATAAGTGGTTTCCGGCAGCAGGATGTCGGCAAACTTGGCTGTTGGAGTCATATGGTTGTCGATAACGACAATAAACTCGCATTTGGTGTCATCTGCTAAGATTTGACGAGTTCGATTTAAATCACCATGCTGGTTGCCAAGTACGTTACCCGCTTGGTTGATCATTAGCTTGATGCCATGTTGCAGTTTGTCTGCCCCTTTCAATCCATGGGTTTGTGGCGTAAAGACCTCAGGGTTAGCAATCGCATCAGTCCAAGAGAATACTGGGATAGCAGTTTTTACTGGGTTGGCAGGGCGTGGTAGGGTTGGCACACCATATTTAGTGGAGTACGCCCAGTTCCCCGTGTTGGTGCCTGCGCGCCCAAAGTGTCCGGAAATTACACATAGGGATTGAATGGCATGCACGCTATGCTCACCATTGTGGTGACGTTGTGCGCCCCAACCTTGAGCGATATAGCAGGCTTTTGCGTTGGCAATTTCTCGGGCTAATTGCACAATGCGCTTGGCTGGAATACCTGTGATACTCGCAGCCCACTGCGGCGTTTTCTCAATACCATCTTTGCCGCTACCCATGATGTAATCTTTGTAGCTGCCATTTTGAGGTGCATTGGCTGGTAGTGTTTCGCGAGTAAAGCCAATGGCATACTTGCGGATCTGCTCTTCATCGAGAAGATCTTCTTTTATCATGGTATGGATAAGCGCCGCGACTAGGGCAGCATCAGTCGTTGGTTTGATCGGTAACCACTCGGCATCATTCACTACGCCCGAATCGGTATAACGCGGATCAATCAATATGACTTTTGCCCCAGACTTTTCTAATGCGCGGCGCATTTCCTCAACCTGACCACCACCAGACATACGAGTTTCTGACAGGTTAAGACTAAATAAGACCACCAAATCTGAATCTTCAATCTCGGTAAAGTGTGTACCCGCATACTTACCCCAAGTAAACGGCGTCATGCCGTTGATTTGCGCGGTTGAGTAGGAGTTAAAGTAGTTTAGATAGCCGCCAGCTTGAGTTAATAAACGTAACCAAGCTTCACGACCTTGGGTATGGTAGTAGGCGCCTGTTGCGTACTGATAGTAAACCGCTTCAGGACCATAAGTGGTATAAGTGCGCTTGAGTTGATCGGCGATGGTCTGGGTGGCTTCTTGCCAACTGATGCGTTCAAATTTTCCTTCGCCCCGTTTGCCGATTCGTTTCATCGGGTACTTTAGGCGATCTGGGTTATAAACGCGGAACTTGTTAGAGCGACCGCGCAAGCAGGGACGAATTTGGTGTTCACCAAAGACGGCGTCATTGTCAGTGTCTGCAGGCTCAACTTGTAGAATCCGCCCATCTTGTACTTTTACTTTTAATGCACAGCGTGAACCGCAGTTGACTAAGCAAGCGCTGTATTTAAATTCAATTGGAGACTCAACAGAGGCGGCACTGGCTTTTTTGCTCATTGGTAAGCTTGCAAGTGAACCAGCGACAGCAGCAGACGCGCTCAACTTACTCGAATACTCGAGCAGTTTCCGGCGGGTGGTTTCTATGTTTAGAAACGGCAAAGTAGCCATAGATATTCCTTCAAAGTGTAATGCGAATTTGTTTCAAACAGGAATGATTTTTATTTTTATGTGTTTGTTCCTAATGGAGTTTTTAATAGGAAAGTGTCATCTGGCTTCAACCCTACCAATGGTGGGGGCATTACTGTAGAGGTCTATTTTTCGATATGTGATCTGGTAAAAATAGATAAAGTAAAGATATAAGATTTGTGATTTTTTTTGCGACGCTTTTCGAAATTTACGATTGGTTTTTTTCGCCCGCTGTGCAGCGACAACTCGGTATTGATTTGAGTTATATAAGATAAGTAATTGTATGATTTTAGTGATGCATTTTTACAATGACGAACTCAACCTTGCTCTTGAGTCGGATGACTTTGAAAGCGGTGTTGCTCGAGTAACCGATGAGCTTGGTGGATATTGACGCACAGTCGATTGATCAATTTCTGCATTGCTTCGACATCGGTCTTTTGCTCGTTTCTGACCTCATTTTCTATTTCTTCAACTAACTCGGCGAGTTTGTTCAGGTGTAGGTTGAACGCGATACCTTTGACTGTGTGGAGTGTATCGGCAAGGTTGGTGAGATCTTTGTCTGCAAAGGCGGTGATAAGCTGGTCGATGTTGATTTCAAAATCATCAATGAGTGACGAAACTAGTTCGTGGTAAAGCTCGTCGTCTTCCCCAACTTCTGCCAATAAGCTGCTTTTTGACAGCTCTTCTTCTGTCAGAGGTAAGTTGGTGCTTGGTTGGCGATGAAGTGAAATTACATTGGAATTTTCCTGTGGCGCTTCTAATCGGTGACTAAAGTTTTGCAGTGCATCGGTGAAACTTGCCCGTTGCAAAGGCTTAGTTAATACGTGGTCTGCGCCCGCGGCAATAAAGTCATCGTGCGCTTCACGAAATACATCGGCCGTGTAGGCAAAAATCAGCGTTTTTAACCCCGCTTCATTGCGTAAGTAACGTGTCGCTTGTACGCCATTCATTTCCGGCATGTGATTATCCATTAAAATTAAGTCGTAGTGCTTTTGTGTTGCCATTTGTGTTGCCACTTTACCATTCTCAGCCACTTCAACGTTGTGCCCTAACTTGGCACAAAAACCTTTCGCGACAATCGCATTCACTCGGTTGTCTTCGGCAAGCAGTATTGTTAGAGGACGTGCGACAGCTTTATCTGGATTCGTAGCGGCGAGCTCTTCTTGCTCAAATTGTGGGGCTTTCTCGATTGGCAGAGTTAAGGTGAAGATAGTGCCTTGGTTTGGCGAACTCTCTAGTTTGATTTCACCATTCATTAGTTCAGTGAGTTTCTTGACGATAGCCAAACCTAAGCCACTGCCACCAAATTGGCGAGTGGTTGAGGTATCTGCTTGTTCAAAGGACTCAAAAACAGCGTCGTGTTTCTCTTTGGCGATACCAATCCCGGTGTCAGCGACCGCTATTACCAATTGATGTGGGTCAGAGTTGCTGGCTTTAAACGCCAGTGAAACGTGACCTTTCGCGGTAAACTTAATCGCATTGCCGGTGAGATTAAATAAGATTTGTCTCAGTCTCGCACTGTCACCCAAATATTGGCTGTGTGGCGGCACGGAATTTTCGACTCTCAATTCTAGGTTTTTCTCTTCTGCGAGGGGTTTGACCGCACTAACCACGGGATCAATAACTTGTTGTAAGGAGAACGGTGCCGATTCCAAAGTCAGCTTGTTTTCGCCAATCTTAGAGAAATCGAGGATATCGTTCAGCACGGTGAGCAGGTGCTGGCCTGAATCTAGGATAATATGAATGTTCTTCTTGGTTGCTGCTTCTTTGGTTTCACTATCAATGATTTGCGCGATTCCCAATACACCGTTCATTGGTGTTCTTAACTCATGGCTCATGGTGGCAAGGAATTGTGACTTGGCCTTTGCGGCATTGAGTGCCTTTTCCGAGGCAATAGCCATATCGTGGTTGAGTTTTCGAAGTTGCACAAAACGTTGATAGGCTTGTAAGGCAATCAGTGAAATCAGTGCAAATACTGCAGCTAAGCAATAAGTAAGTGCATGATTGAGTTCTTGATGTGCTAAAGAACGGAGTTGGGTTTCGGTCGCTTCAATGAATTCATAATTGTGCTCGTTAAGTAAGTCAATTTGGAGCGCGGTTTGCCGCTGTCGCACAAGGTTTAGTTGATTTGCAAACATCTTTATTTGTGGATGAGCAATATGGTCTTGTAATAGGTTCTGATTGAGAAAATCAATAAAATGCCAATCAACGTTACTCTCTTTTATTTTCTTTATTTCTTCATTAAACAAAGAGTTGAGAGAGAGTTGGGCGTATTTATGTGCCACTTGAACCCCAACGAGCATATCCAATTTATCGGTAACCAAGTCTAGGGATTGTTCAAAATGGCGAATTCCCTCGAGGGTTTGTGGTGTTGTTTGGCTGAGCGGATACCACTCGGTAGCCATTGCTTGGTTACTTAACTGTTTCGCCTCTTTTTCAAGTTTGATTATCTGTTGGGTAGTCTGATAGTGAAGGCGAGATTGCTGAGTTTGATAATTGAGAATGTGGTCTCTTAGTTCAAGGAGTTCATGTCCGATTGTGGTTGTCTGCATCGAGAGAGCCTCTGTCATGCGGCTATTTTGATAGCTCATATAAGCGAAGGCGAATAGTGTGAGAGAGGCGATGCAGCAAATCGCGCTGAGAGTGCGGTTTTTATTCACTTTCAAACTCCTCGAGTAGCTTAGGTCTTGGCGCACTTAGCGTGTGGAGAAAAGCTTCGATGTCAGAGATGGTGCTATCATCCATGGTGATGCCTAATTGGCCTTGAGCCATAATTTGAATTGCGCGAGTGAGATCAGCCGTTCTGCCATCATGGAAATAGGGTGGCGTATCTGCCACATTTCTTAAACTCGCGACGCGAAAATAGAACTTGTCTTGGGCGTTATCCGTTACCAAATGTTTACCAGTGTCTTTGTCGGTGTTGAGGTCGGTGAAATAGCCGAACTTTTGGATCATATTGCCGCCAATATTCTTGCCTTGATGGCATTGAACACATCCAACCGCCTGAAAGGTGTCCCATCCCCTAATTTCTTGCGTAGTGAGAGCCGCTAGATCACCGTTGAGGTATTGGTCGAATCGAGCATTTGGTGTCTGAAGTCCGCGCATAAACTCAGCCAAAGCATAGCGAATGTTCTCACTGGTGATATCGAAGTTGTCTATTTGCATAAACAGTTGTTGGTAACGTGAGGAGCGACGGACATATTGCTCTACTTGTTGCCATGTGGAGTCCATCTCGACAGGGTTAGTGATGGGGCCGTTGATTTGCTCCTCAAGGCTATTCGCACTGCCATCCCAGAAAAAACGATAGTTGTTCGCCACATTAAATACCGTTAAAGAGTTTCTTATCCCCTTACCATTGACCCCAGTTGAAACGTTTGTTGTTTCTGCCCCATTGGTCTGCAAATTGTGGCAACTTTCACAACTGACAGCGCGGTTTGAAGAGAGGTTTGGATCGCGAAAAAGCACCCAACCGAGTTTTGCTATTGGTCTGTTTATCTCGGTAGTCATAGGGACAGGTTGGATCCATTGCCAATTGTCCTCAGCCGATGAGTTGTCTTTGTGCGGTTGATCCGCCAAGGCTGTAAAGGGGAGAACCCACAAAAAGGGCAAGTTGCGTAACATGTCATTCCGATAACAATGAAGGGCTTATTATAAATTTAGTTGCATATTTAAAAATGGCAACTTTTGCTAAAACTAGGATGACGTGTTTGTAAAGCGGAAAAAAGTGGCGTTGATCTACTGGTCAAAGTGATGGCTTCGACCAGCAGATAGAGACAATAGCGTGGTTGGCGAGTTAGGCGCGACGGTATTTTTGTGGAATGAGTTTTTTACCAAACACGTTCACTAGAGCACCAGTGACAATCAATCCACCGCCGAGGTAAGTCCAAACTGACGGGATCTCATTGAAGATCATCACACCCAGTAAGGTCGAAAAGACGATCTGCACGTAAGAGTAGCCAGACGCTTTTCCTGCTTCTTGAGTTTGCATCGCTTTTGTCAGACCGTACTGACCAACTTGAGTAAAGACGCCGACCAACACCAACATCAGTGTTATGGCTAGGCTTGGTAGCACAAAGTCTTGCCACATCAACATCGTAGAAATGGGTAAGGCAACCAATGGGAAGTAGAAGATAATCACTGAGCTATCTTCCGTTTGGCTCAGTTTACGAACAATAACATACGCGATAGAACTGCCGAAGGCGCCCAGTAAAGCGATCATGACGCTATGAAGCGGCAACGCATCTGCGGTGATCGAATTCGACATATTCGGTTGCACCATAATTCCAAGACCGAGTAAGCACAAGGCGATGCAAATCATAGTCGCACCTTGGATACGCTCTTTAAGGAATAGGACACCGAGTAGGGCGGTAAAAACAGGGTGAACATATTGCAAGATGGTGGCTTCTGCTAGGGGCAGTGCCGTTACTGCATAATAGACGCACATCAATGCCATCGTTCCGACGGCTCCGCGCAGTAGCAGTAGCTTTTTATTGTTTCCCCAAATTGAAATACCTTTGCGTCTGACATCAAGGTAGCTGAGGATCAGCGAGACAAGCGCCCTTGCGGCCACAATTTCAAAAACGGGAATACCGTGAACGCTGACGTATTTTACGCAAGCAGACATTAGCGCAAATCCGAGTGCTGACAACAGCATAAAGCGCACCCCAACAGGGATGATGTCGTTGATTTTTGTAAGCATGGTTTTTCACTGTGGTAAATTAGGCGCTCATCATACGCCAACTTACTCACAAGGGATAGGGCAGGCCCGAGAGCAACTTACTTCGTTGCGGTAGTTTTACGCCTGTAAACTTAAGCGACTCCCAGAGGCAAGATTCAGTGACCTGAGAATAAACTATGGTTTACTTGTCTGTTCTGTCTGTGGTTTTTCGAAGCTGACCCATTTTACGCGTCCATTCGATTCAAATTGATGGGCATTGTCACAGCGCATCAGGTAGCCACCAACCTCTAATATTGCCCCTTCAGAATAGGCTTGATCTTGGTAGTAGCAAACTCGCTGATTGACGGCTTGACCATCAAAGACAATGGCTGCTCGGTGGTTGGGTGTTGAGTAACTTTTCTCTCCTGCTATCGACGTTAATGGCAATAGAGTAACGAGCATCAATAGTATTCTTTCCATATTCACTCTCCGTATTTGCGCTGGTAGCGCGGCAACATACTGGCATTACCAAGCAAACCACCTTGATGGATATAGATGAGTTTTACATCAAGATGCTCGGTTAGCCAATGATTTAGACATCGCCACATGACGGGATCATAGAGCAGGTCAAATTCGACGCCGGTTTGATGGCGTAATTGTTGCCATATTTGGTAGTCCTGCTGATAGAGCTTACCGAAATGGTGCTTGCTTGATAGTTCGAGGATTTGCGGATGTGAGCGCTCACTCAGTTGAGTAAATTGTTGAGTGAGGTATGCGCTGCCACCGACACAGGCACAGGTGATAACGGGAATATCATGTTGCTGGAGGTATTTATGCAGATAGAGCGCTGTGGTGCCTGTCCCTGATGGGAGAGCAACGACGAAGTTTTGTTTTGGTTGGCTTTCAACCCAGGTTGCGATTTCTTTGCCTAATTGGCTGACACCATACTCTGCTAACTGGCAGCGTCCACCTTCGGGGACAAACAGGCAGCTTTCGTCTGGTTGACGGACAGTTTCTATATATTGAGATGGATGGAGGTTGGACTCTCCAACCGCAATAATCTTAGCGCCCAGTGCTAACGCAGCTTGATAGTTGCCAATAGGTTTTTGCGCTAACCAATGGGGGATATGATCAACATAAAACTCCAGTTGCCACCCTTTGAGATGGGCGAGGGCTGCCATCGAGTAGAGCGAGTTCGCTTGGGGGCTGCCATAGCCAATTAAGGTGCGAACATGTGGGTACTCGCCTTCTAGTAACGCCATAAATTTGCGTGCTTTATTACCAGAGAATTGCGGGTGCAATTGGTCGTCTCGTTTAAGATAAAACGAGAGGTTGTTAAATTGGTGCTCGGTGATCGGAGTGTTGGCCAGTTTCATGTTCGCGACGTCATTAAATAAACTGGCTTATCATACCTTAGTTATCGTGATTTGGCTGGAACTGAATTGCCGCGATGCAACCTCGGGTTGCATGGTTTGTTAGGGTGAATTGCCAGCCATAACGGCGGCTTAAATCTTCAACTATCAGAAGCCCTAGTCCGTGCCCTTGGGGGCTGGCTAACTCGGTCAGTCCAGATCCATCATCAATGATGACAATTTTGTCCTGATCCATTTCAACCGATATTTCGCCTTGTGGCGTAGCGGCAATGGCGTTGCGGATCAAGTTACCAATGACCATGTTCATCACCGGTGCGGCGGCTTTGAGCTTAGGTTGCGAGTGAACGGTGAGCGTGATATCGAGCTGTTTGTCCCTTGCTTGTAAGCTGTTATCCGCCAAAATGGTCTCAAGCTCTTGTTGGTTAATTTCGCGCAGTGGGATGTCATCGACATTGCGCTCGTAACGCACCAGCCCGAGTAGGGCATCGACCATGGTGATCATTTGCTCCGTTGCGTTATCTATTCGTTCAACTTGCCGCTGACTGAACTCAGTTTGCTCCTTACGTGCCAGTAATTTTGTTGCCCCTTTCACCACAGTAAGGGGCGTTCGTAATTCGTGGCTCGCATAGCGGGCAAAGGCTTGCTCACGTTTCAGGGCTAGGTTGAGGTCGGTGCGATATTGATTCAGGCGGTCGGTGAGAATTTGAAATTCTTCGGCCGCTTGGTTGGAAATAGAGAACTCGTGCTCACTGTTGCCACTGTGGCTTTCAAGTTGTTTGGCAATGTCGTTCAGTGGCTCAATCAAGCGGATTGAGAGGCGATAAACCACGGTGCCAAAAATACACATCAGTATCGAGACGATGGTGACGACAATCAAACTGGAGTAGACGATCTCATCGAGATCAAATTCGATATTGTCGATTCTTGATAGTAGGACGATGTCATAGCTCTGGCCGTTTTTGCTGTAAGAGCCTTTGTATACCATGCGTGAAATTGAATGAGGAGCCATCTCCACTTCGCCAAGATAGTGGTCATAGTCGACTAAGAACTGACGATAAGGTTGGGGTACGAGCGACAGGTCGTTGTAAGCATCGGTGAGCACATCGATCTTAATTTTACCGTTTTCACCAGCGATAAAGCGTTCAATGGCGATATCTCGGTCGAGCAAAGCGCGTCTTTCCCCCATCCGGTCTTCGGACCAATGGATTGCCAGCGCAAATACAGTAAAAGCAATAACACCGATTACAACGGAAATGGTGATAAAAAACGCGGCTAAGCTGGTGGTAAGCGACTTAGTACTGCGGATGCTTGCACTCATGATTCAATCTCTAAGCGAAAGCCAATTTTAGGCACAGTCATTAGCAGTGGTTGTTCAAAGGGTTTATCGAGTTGGGTTCTTAACTGATAAATGTGGCTACGGAGCACGTCGTTGTTGGCGTCTGACTCATCCCATAGCTTTTCCGCAATCTCTTGGCGAGTGACAACTTCCGGCGCACGTAGGCATAGCATTTCGAGGATGGTGTAGGTTGTTGGGTTTAATGCCAATGGTTTCTCTGCGCGATAGGCTTTGCGCGTCTTCTGATCAATCGTGATGGGACCTACGGTCAGTTTTGTTGCTGCAATTTTGCCACGGTAGCGGCGAATGAGTGCGTGCATTCTCGCTTCGAGAATTTCAAGATCAAACGGCTTAGTCAAATAGTCGTCCGCGCCATGTTCAAAACCCGCCAGCATATCCTCGCGGTTGTCTAGCGCAGTCAACATCAGCACCGGTGTTGTGTTGCCAGCATCTCGTAGTTTATTGCAAACGGTTAGACCGTCCATTCTGGGTAGCATTAGGTCAAGAATGATCATATCAAACTTACCTTCCAATGCGAGTTGTAGACCGAGTTCGCCGTTGTCGGCGTAATCCAGTTCCATGTCTAAGCATTCAAAATAATCAAACAGGATCCCCGCGACTTCGCGATTGTCTTCAACTAACAATATTTTATGCATTCTTCTACCAACCAAGTCATTCTTGCTGAACCAAGCACCTTGAAGTTACTCGAGTATATAACACCAAAACTGATGTGAAAAAAACGTCGATAACATTCTTTCCACGCCCGCCAACGTAGAGTTGCCCCAACAACGCGCAAAGCTCTCTGGCTTTGGCGCATTTATTCAGAGTTAATGGTGGCGGTATTATGGACTTAATCTCAATCACTCAACAACGTTATGACTCGGCAATTACTTTGTCTGTCATCGTGCCGTATTTTAACGAAGTGGATGTGTTACCACAGTTGCACGCACGATTGACGGCAGTGTTGGATGCGATGCCAGAGCGATGTGAAATCATCTATGTTAACGATGGTAGTGATGACACGAGTTTGCAAGTTGTGGAAGGCTTCCGCTCAACCAGCAGTATTGTTCGTAGTGTTTCACTGAGTCGCAACTTTGGTAAGGAGTCGGCGATGAGCGCCGGGCTGGAATATAGCCGTGGTAAGGCCGTGGTGATTATTGATGCTGATCTGCAAGATCCGCCGGAGTTGATCCCGCAGATGATGGCGAAGTGGAGAGAAGGCTTTGATGTGGTTAACATGCAGCGACGTGAGCGCCACGGTGAAACATGGTTTAAACGCCAGTCCGCAGCGATGTTTTATCGTTTACTCAATGGGTTAACTAAGTCGGCTATTCCTGAAAATGTTGGGGACTTTCGCCTTCTAAGTCGACGGGTGGTTGAACATATCAATCGTATGCCTGAGCGTAACCGATATATGAAAGGAATTTTCGCCTGGCCGGGTTTTCACCAGTACACGATGCAGTTTGACCGTGATGCTCGTTTTTGTGGTGAAACTAAGTGGAACTACTTCAAACTGTTCGGTCTCGCCGTCGATGGTATTACCTCATTTTCCATTCGCCCCTTGCGCCTCGCCACTTTCTTTGGCGCATTGATTGCCAGTGGCGCTTTTGTTTATGGCGTGGTGATCATAGCCCAAACGTTATTGTGGGGTAACGATGTGACCGGGTATCCGTCAATGATGGTGGTGTTACTTGCGCTTGGTGGGATTCAACTGCTCTCTATTGGTGTACTCGGTGAGTATATTGGGCGGATTTTTATTGAGTCGAAACAGCGACCTCTGTTCTTAGTCGATTCTGTCAAAGAAAAGCCAGCCGTTATGATCTTTAACACCATGGAGAAACGCGCGTGAGTTTTAACCGTGTACATTTGTGGGCGATTCTCGGCTCGGTGCTGCTTATTCGCTTAATCTCTCTTGGCGCCTATCCACTGATGGACACAACAGAGGCTCGTTACGGTGAGATGGCAAGAATCATGACCGAAACGGGCAACTGGTTGACTCCTCAGTTTGATTATGGCGTGCCTTTTTGGGGCAAACCGCCGCTCTTTACTTGGATGAGTGCTAGTGGCATTGAATTGTTTGGAACCAATGAGTTCGCGGTTCGATTCCCACATTGGCTTGCCGGCGTACTGGTACTGGTGCTGATGGTGACCTTCGCTCGTAAACTGGGCTTTAGCGGCTTGCTGACTGCTGTGGTGTTGGCAACATGCGCGATCTTTGCCATTTCAGCAGGAGCGGTGATGACCGATATGGCGCTCACATTGGGGATGTCGCTTGCGATGGTTGGTTTTTATCGCTGCTGGCTAGGAAGCCGAGTGTGGGGTTATCTCGGTTTTGTCGGTCTAGCGATAGGGTTGTTGGCAAAAGGCCCCTTGGTGGTGGTTTTGATGGGGATTGCTATCGTGCCGTGGCTTATTCTCCAGCATGGCTTAATCGGCGGCTTTAAAGTGCTGTGGCAACGTTTTCCTATTTTACTTGGTGGCAGTTTAATGCTTGCTATCGCCCTGCCTTGGTACGTGATGGCAGAACGTGCGACGCCAGGATTTCTCGACTATTTTATTGTTGGCGAACATTTTAAGCGTTTTTTGGTTAGTGGTTGGCAAGGCGATCTTTACGGCACCGCCCATGATGAACCGCGCGGCACAATTTGGCTGTTCTGGCTCTACTCAGCGGCGCCTTGGTCGCTAGTGCTGCCGATTTTGCTGTGGAAAAAACGTCACTTGTTATCCATCGTTGCGTCGCAGCAAAAGGGAATCGTCAGTTTTCTTCTTTGCTGGATGGTATCGCCGCTACTGCTGTTTACTCTTTCAGGCAACATTTTACCTGCTTACGTGTTGCCAGGCGCGCCCGCAATTGGTTTGCTGATTGCGATTTTGGTTTCTGATGTCAAAGATGATCCGAAATGGTTCAAGCTATGCGCTGGTGTCATTCCAGTGTTGTTGGTGGTTGCTGTGATTGTGATTAACTTGTGGGTTGGCAATAAAAAAAGTGACAAGGTGATTTTTGCCAAAGTGGATCTGAGTGTACCGACGTTTTATGTTGGTCAAAGGCCGTTTTCTGGACAGTTTTACAGTCAAGGTAAAGCGAGCAAGTTAGAAGTCAACGCCGCTCCGCTAACAATGCCACGTTTTCAACTGATTGGTAAAAAAGATCAAGTTGGTGAAGTGGTGCAAAACCAAGCACTAAACTGTGTGGTGGAATTTACCGCGAGTAGCGAACGTACTTTATATCGCTGTAGCCCTTCTTCTTTGGTGCAATGATGAAGTCGTGGTTAGACAATAAGTTGGTTAAGTTTGCTCTGGTTGGTGGTGTCGGTTTTGTTGCCGACACCTTGGTTTTTGCGATCAGCTTTAAGCTACTACTCATGCCGATTTTATCAGCTCGTCTCGTGGCATTTGTCTGCGCCGCCACTGTGACTTGGCTTGGCAACCGTCTATTTACCTTTTGCACCAGTAGCCAGATTGAACTCTGGTCGTTTTGGGGCACGTTAAAGCAATGGGGTAAGTTTATGTTGAGTGCGAGTCTCTCGGCGATACCGAATTTGTTGCTGTTTAAAGCCATCATCATACTGTTTGGTAGTGAGGGTTTTGTTCCATTTGCCGCGTTAGTCGCCGGTATCTTAGTCGGTATGTTCAGTAACTTTCTCTTAAGTAGCCGCTGGGTGTTTCAACCCAGCCAAGACAAGAGCACCTAGGCGCAACAAATTCACCAATAAAAAAAGCCCAGTACAATTGTGTGCTGGGCTGATACAAACAAAAATTAGGAGTTAATTAGGAAAAAGCAGCGTAAATAAAACAGTCAGTAAGGAAACAGTTTGACGGCCTGTAAAACTATCAATATCAATGTTCTGTTATCTACACTTAGTAAGACCCAGCTTTTCATATTCAGTTCCCAAAAATATTTTATTTTTTTTATTTTCTTTCTTTTCATTTGGTTAGCTGTATTTCTTCGCTTGTTAAGCAATGAGAGCGTGAAAATGTGATGTTAATTGGTTGTTAATGATGTTTGCTGCCTGTATATTTTCAAACAAGTGTTTAATACGAGTGATTGAAATGGCTGCGAAGCATAAGACGAAAGAGAAAATTTTGGATGTTGCTGAGGCTCTGTTTGCCGAGCATGGTTTTAATGATACTTCGCTAAGAACCATTACCAGTAAAGCAGGCGTGAACCTAGCGTCCGTCAACTATCATTTCGGCGATAAGAAAACCTTGGTCAGAGCGGTGTTAAATCGCTATCTCGAAGCGTTTATGCCGGCAGTCTCTGATGCTCTGATTACCCTGAACTTAAACACTGATTTTACGATGAAACAGGTGTTTGAAGCGTTGCGAGAGCCTCTAATGTCATTAAATGATGTCCATCCGAATGGTACCAGCCGATTTATGTTGCTGATTGGACGAGGCTATACCGATGTACAAGGCCACTTACGTTGGTTTATCACCACGCGTTACCAAGACTCGCTTAGCCTGTTTGTCGAATCGGTGTTGAAAGCCAACCCCAACCTCTCGCGAGAAGAGGTGTTTTGGCGACTGCACTTTACGTTAGGCACTTGCGTTTTCACTATGGCTTCCAGTCAGGCGTTGTCAGAAATCGCCCATAACGATTATGGCAAAAAAGTTGATGCCAAATGTGTACTTGATCAATTGATTCCCTACCTTGCTGCTGGGGTTTCAGCAGAATAGCCACAGATAAAAACTATAAATTGAAACCAAGATAGAACCGTGAACAAAAGGAACTGGTTATGAGCTCTCTACGAAGAAAATGGATCAGCGATCCTGCATTTAAGCTGTTTAAAAAGGTACTACCACCGCTCTCTGATACGGAAAGAGAAGCGATGGAAGCGGGGAGTGTCTGGTGGGATGGTGAGTTATTTTCTGGTCATCCAAACTTTACGACGCTGCATCAATACCCCAAACCAACATTGACCGCTGAAGAGCAGTCCTTTATGGATAATCAGCTCGAAACGTTACTGGGGATGTTGGATGATCAAAAGATCAATAAAGAAGATCGCGATCTACCGCAAGAAGTTTGGCAGTACCTACGTAAAGAGCGTTTCTTTTCCTTGATCATTTCAAAGCACTACGGAGGCTTAGAGTTTTCTGCATTAGCGAACTCAACCATCGTCTCACGTATTGCGACACGCAGTATCAGTGCAGCGGTTTCGGTGATGGTACCCAACTCGTTAGGTCCAGGTGAGTTGTTGTCTCATTACGGCACCCAAGAGCAGAAAGATTATTGGTTGCCACGTCTGGCTAACGGCACTGATATTCCTTGCTTTGCTCTCACAGGGCCAGAAGCGGGCTCTGATGCGGGAGGCATACCTGACGAAGGAATTGTCTGCATGGGTGAGCATCAAGGCGAGCAGGTGTTAGGTATTCGAGTTTCTTGGAACAAACGCTATATCACCTTGGCACCGGTTGCTACCGTACTCGGCTTAGCATTTAAGATGAAAGATCCGGATGGCTTGCTCGGGGATAAAGTGGATATTGGTATTAGTTGTGCGCTGATTCCCGCAGACCACCAAGGCGTTGAGATTGGTGAACGGCATGACCCTCTTGGTCTGGCGTTTATGAATGGTCCGACTCGTGGTCAAGATGTTTTTATTCCGATGGACTGGCTAATTGGTGGGCAAGAGTATGCAGGCAAAGGCTGGCCCATGTTGGTGGAGTGCTTGTCTGCAGGGCGGGGGATTTCGTTACCTGCTCTTGGCACTGCGATTGGTCACTTAACATCACGTACCACAGGGGCATATGCCTATGTGCGTAAGCAGTTTGGGATGTCGATTGGTAAATTTGAAGGGGTAGCGGAAGCCATGGGGCGTATTGGTGGCTTGACCTACTTGTTAGAGGCAACCCGTACCTTAACGACCACTTCTTTGGATATGAAAGAGAAGCCTGGGATCGTGACAGCCATTGCTAAGTATCATATGACCGAAATGGCGCGCACCATTCTTAACGATTCGATGGACATCCACGCAGGTCGTGCGATCCAAGATGGCCCAATGAACTACTTGGCGAAACATTACCTCGGTATTCCAGTGGCAATTACGGTGGAAGGGGCCAATATTCTTACCCGCAATTTGATGATTTTTGGTCAAGGTGCCACGCGTTGTCATCCTTATGTGTTGCAAGAGATGGAGGCGGCTGCTAATCCAAATCATGATGAGGCGGCGGCAGAGTTCGATAAGTTGCTGTTTAAGCATATCGGTCACGCAACTAAGAACACGCTGGGTGCATTTGGAGCTGCCTTGACGGGCTCACGCTTTATTAAGGCGAATATGAGTGGTGCAACACAAGGTTATTACCGAGATTTGACTCGCATCAGTCGAGCGCTTGCGGTGAGTGCCGATTTCGCCATGCTGACTTTAGGTGGCGAGTTAAAACGTAAAGAGATGATCTCTGCTCGTTTAGGTGATGGCTTAGCCTACCTATATATGGCTTCAGCGGCATTGAAGAAATATGAAGATGATGGTCGCCAACAAGAAGATCTTAATTATGTCCATTATGCAGTTCAGCACTGTTTGTACCATGCTGCTCAGTCACTACAAGAAGCCTTTAACAACTATCCACAGAAAGGGGTAGGTCGACTACTCAAAGGGTTGGTCTTCCCGCTGGGCAATCACTTTAAGAAACCGAGTGATGAGTTATCCGTGAAATTGGCAGAGAGCCTAATGACACCGGGGGCGCATCGCGACCGCTTAACGCACCTTTGTTATATTGGCGACAAAGCGGATGATAGCGTTGGTTTAATGGAGAATGCATTCCTAGCGATGTACAGCGTGCAAGGTATTGAGCGCAAGCTTTATCGCGCCGCGAAAGAGGGCAAAGTGGCGCGTAAAGGAGTGCTGACTGAACGATTAGCTCAGGCCAAAGCCGCAGGCGTACTTACCGAGCAAGAGATAGAGCAAGTCCTTGCTGCAGACAAGTTGCGTTATCAGGCGATTCAAGTTGACCACTTTAGTCATGACTTTTCTGAAGTGAGAACGCATTCTCAGCAGCAGAAACCTAAGCTTAATAGCGTGGCTTAATAACTATTCAAGTACCTCAAGGCACCCAGTAGGGTGCCTTTTTGTGTTTGCTAAACTCTTATTAGTGCCTCGTTTTTGCTTGAAACAGCTCCAACCACTTACATTTAGCGGCTAATTTGCAAGAAATTTGGTGAGATTTGGCGATGAAACTTTTATCCTAGCCAAGTTTTTTAAAGGAAGTTGAATATGATCATCAAACCTAGAATTCGTGGATTTATCTGTACCACAACACATCCAGTGGGTTGTGAAGCTAACGTAAAAGAACAAATTGCTTACACCAAAGCGCAAGGTCCAATTAAAAACGCACCGAAACGCGTACTAGTTATTGGTTCTTCAAGTGGCTACGGTTTATCTTCTCGTATCGCAGCTGCGTTTGGCGGCGGTGCATCAACCATTGGTGTTTTCTTTGAAAAAGAAGGCACTGAGAAGAAGCCAGGTACTGCAGGTTTCTACAACGCCGCAGCATTTGACAAGCTAGCGAGCGAAGCGGGTCTGTATGCAAAAAGCCTAAATGGCGATGCTTTCTCTAATGAAGCAAAACAGAAAACAATCGATCTGATCAAGCAAGATCTTGGTCAGATTGATATGGTGGTTTACTCATTGGCATCGCCAGTACGTAAATTGCCAGAGAGTGGCGAGCTAATTCGCTCGGCGCTAAAACCAATTGGTCAAACCTACACATCAACAGCGGTAGACACAAACAAAGACGTGATTATCGAAGCCAGTGTTGAGCCAGCAACAGAGCAAGAGATCAAAGATACTGTTACTGTGATGGGCGGTGAAGATTGGGAACTTTGGGTTAACGCTTTAGCTGAAGCTGGCGTACTTGCGGATGGCTGTAAAACAGTCGCGTACAGCTACATCGGTACTGAGCTAACTTGGCCAATCTACTGGGATGGTGCGTTGGGCAAAGCGAAGATGGATTTAGATCGCGCTGCGACAGCATTGAATACTAAGCTAGCGGAGAAGGGCGGCAGCGCAAACGTTGCAGTACTGAAATCTGTTGTGACACAAGCAAGTTCAGCGATCCCTGTTATGCCGCTTTACATTGCGATGGTATTTAAGAAAATGCGCGAAGAAGGCGTACATGAAGGCTGTATGGAACAGATCTTCCGTATGTTTAGTCAGCGTCTTTACAAAGAAGATGGCACGGCGGCAGAAGTGGACGACCATAACCGTCTACGCCTCGATGACTGGGAACTGCGTGAGGACATTCAGCAACACTGTCGCGAACTATGGCCGCAAATTACCAGCGAAAATCTAAAAGAGCTCACTGATTACGTAGAGTACAAAGAAGAGTTCTTGAAGCTGTTTGGCTTTGGTGTTGACGGTGTGGACTACGAAGCGGATGTAAATACTGCAGTTGACGCTGGATTTATCAACATCTAATCCCGCCTAGTATCACAGATAGCGATACTGAGTGAATAATAAAACGGAGCTAATAAGCTCCGTTTTCTATTTTGGCTGCTTAGAAAATGTGGTTACACCACATCGTCCCACTGCACATCGCTGATCACTGAGACCGTATCATTACCATCGACAAAGGTGTAGCTGTAGATATTGCCACTCACACCGACGCTATTTAGCTGCGCTTGAACGGCTGGGTCGGTAATATCTGCAACGGAGAGGGTCTCCATTTTATCAAATGTAAAGTTGGATTGGGTCAACTGTAGCTTCTCAATATCGACAGCGAAGAAAGCGTTACTTGGGGTGCCGTCAATACTCTGCGCGGAGTCTTTGACCGTATCTAAGTCGAGCAGTAGCGTATCCTTGTTGTCACTACCCACGACCATTTCCACATTTTGTAGCTTAGAGTTGCTGGTAACGGCGAAATCTACATCGTGTTCAACACTTTCGGTTGAAAGCTCGTAAGTGCTGTCAAAACTCGCGTTGTGAGCAATCACAACGTCAAAGCCGTTGCCGCCATCAACAAAGTCATTGCCATTATCGAAGATAATATCATGCCCGTCGCCTGCCGCTACGACGTCGAGACCATGGCCGCCAGCTAGCACGTCATTCCCTGTACCGCCAATAAGCAAGTCGTCGGCTTGGTAAGTTTTCACTGTGTTTAGGTAGTAGTCGCTAGAGTCTTGCGCACCAAAGGCATTTTTGTCGAATGTGCCAGACGCCGCTGAGAACTGAATTTCATCGAACTTGGCGTTGCCAGTGTCGCTTGGTGTGATGGTAAAGTCACCATTGTGGTTCCCATTGCCATTTTCCAGCACTTTGATATTGTCTGTTGCAGGATCAATCCCATGAGCAGCCAATGCTTGTGAAGAGATTTCACCCGCAGTGAAGTAACCGCTAGCGATTTCTTTGCCTTGGTCAAATACCGTCCATACCCCCACTTCATGAGTACCATCAAAGCCCTCGTTTGCAAACAAGCGGCTGATTGCGACATCTGCCGCCATGGTGTCGTTATCGACACTAACTGAGAGAACTTCCGATTGACCAGCGGCATCGCCAGCTTGCCCGCTATCTTTAAAGCTAAAACCAATTTGGTTTGCTTGGCCACTTTCAGGGTTGCCTGCGACACCAAATCCACGGCTGGTTATGGTGATATCCGCTTGTGAGCCGTCAGGATTGTAGGCGGTTCCATCTGTGATACGTTCCACGGTGGCTTCTGTGATATCGTTTGCTGGCGCGTAATCACCGAGCAAGATATCGTTGCCTGAGCCACCAATTAGCACATCGTTTCCATATCCACCTTGAATTTTGTCGTCGTTCTCGCCGCCATCAAGCCAATCTGAGCCCTCTTGCTTACCCGCGGTTGAGTCACTTTCTATCACTTTGATCTCGCGAATAAAGTAGTCGCTTGAATCGAGCTTAGCTCCGTTACTGATCTCATACACGCCTTGCGCTGCTGAGAACTCAATTTGGTCAAAGGCGATCCCATTGGTATCATCGAGGGTAATATCAAAAAAGCCGCTTGAGCTTGAACCGTTATCGTTGCTAAGCAATTTGATGTTGTCACTCAGAGACAGTCCGTGGGTTTGAAGCGTTGCATCGTCGAGATCATAGTCGGTGAAGTATCCTGTCGCAATGACAACACCGTTGCTCAAAGCCGTCCATTTACCCACTTCGTTCGCGCCATTGTCTGCTTCATTCGCGTAGAGACGATCAATTGAGATTCGCGCAGCGCTGTGGTCACTGCCTAAATCATAGGTTAATGATTCAGACTCACCTTGACGGGTATTTTCATCGTAGCTAAAGCCGAGCTGTTTAGCGTTGCCTGTTTCAGGGTTTCCATCGACCCCTACTTTATGTTTGGCCCCCCAAACTTTCGCATCGGCTGCGTTAGGGTTATAGGCTTTGGCGTCAAGGAGGTTTATTCCATCAATGCCTTCAAAATCGTATCGGTCATCACCAATCAGTAGGTCGTTGCCGACACCACCCAGCAATACGTCATCATCGTTACCACCGAACAAGCTATCTGAGTTGTTGAGTGAGTTACTCTCCAGTTCAACATACTCAACATCTTTGACAAAGAAATCACTGGAATCGGCAATATCTTTGTTATTGATATATTGACCACTGGCGGCAGAAAACTGAATTTCATCAAATGTGGTAAAGCCGACGTCTTGTGGCTCTATCACAAATAAACCACTTGAGTCGCCATCGCCTTGCTGCAGTACTTTGAGGTTGTCTTGAGCTGGGTCGAGGTTGTAAAACTCCAATGTGGCTTGGTTAAACTCGCCAACAGTAAAGTATCCAGACTCGACCACAACGCCTTCACGAAGTACTGTCCAGATACCGACTTCATTTATGTTTTCTTTGCCAGTGCCATCAGCGGAGCCTTCGTTTTGGAATAACCTTTCGATAGAGACTTTAGCTGCATATGAGTGCTCGCCCAATGAGACCGACAGAACTTCAGATGCCCCTGCGCGATCGCCTGGCTCGCCATCATCCTGATAACTAAAGCCGATTTGACCTGTATTGCCACTCTCACCGGTACCTAATACGCCATATGCGTCATTCTTAACATAGACCTTAGCTTCACTGCCATCAGGGTTATAGGCCTTTGCGAGAGAAAAATCGGCTTTGCTTGCTAGAGTAAAGTCGACATAAAGATGACCAGAACTGTCGGCCGCAAGATGGCGGGTAAAGTCATCACCAAGAAGTACGTCATTACCGCCTTCGCCAAAGACAACATCGTTGCCTTCACCTGCATTGACGATGTCATTTCCTTTCGCCGCTTTTACGATATATTCACCGGATGGCGCGACAATCACATCGTTGTCATCATTGCCATCGATGACATTTCCAATGGCACTAAAAGGGGGAACTATATTGTACAACTCGCCATTGATATCCAGCTTTGGATAGAGACTATCAATACTTGGTTCAACAAGCTCAACTCGATTTTGAGCTTGAGCTAATTTGGCTTGGTTGGTGGTCATTAAGGATTCCTCGATCAATCGTATGATTAATAAGAGGCGGCTCAGCCATCTCATAGTGATGAGATCTGGAGCTTTCCGTCCTTATCTCACGATAAGTTTGGCTTTACTCGTTGTTATCGTCCCCAAACCGTCATTTGAGCAGTTTGAGAGGTTAATGCGGACCATCAGGTTGTTTTATAGCAGGGGTCCTGTCTGCTATGGATTAGTTTTCTCGCATAGCCTTATAGGCGGTAACAAAAAGAGGTGACAGTAAATAGTCTAAGGGTGTTTGTTCTCCCAATAAGATCATCACTTCTGCAGGCATGCCGGGTTGCAGAGTGACGGAGTCGAGCTGAGCTAGGTCACTTTGGTCTAACTCAACTTGGGCGAGATACGCAGAGTTTCCTGAGGCTTTGTCCGTGATTCTGTCGGCTGACAGATGCACCAATTTCCCTTTAACGGGCGGTGTGCGACGAAAATTGTAGGCGGTCAAACGTACTTCGGTTGCCAGACCAATATGGACGACATCGATGTCTTCTGGTTGCACTAATGCCTCGACAATTAATTGATCTTGCTGGGGGACGATTTCCATAATTTTCTGCCCCGCACTGATCACCGATTGAGGAGAAAAGACGCTCAGTCCTACCACGACCCCTGATTGAGGCGCGCGGATCTCGATTCTACTTAGGACCTGCTCGGCATTGAGCATCTCTTCTGATGTTTCGCGAATGGATTTTTCTAACTGCTGGATCTCTTCACCAAGTTGCTTGGCATAAATAAAATCGGCATTGTTATCTTGTAACTTCGCTTCGGACACGGCGCGCTGAGCGCGATGAATTTTGGCGTTTAGTTCAGCAAGGTTACCGCTTAAATTGGTGAACTCACGTTTAAGATCCAGTAAACGAGACTTGGAGGTGTTGCCGGTTTCAAGTAGCTCTTCATGCATTTTGACTTGCTCAGATAGGTAGAGCAGGGCTTGTTGGTCTGACTGGTAACGTTGTTCAAGACCTTGTAAGTCGATGTGCGCTTGAGCCGTTTTTTCTTCGAGCACTTTGTCCTCACCCAAACGCAGTGAGCGCCGTTTGGCAAACAACTGATTTTGTGTGGCAATCACATTTTGCACATGGGGGTCTGATTGGTATTTAAGTAGCCGAGTATCGTAGGCAACAGAGTCGCTGCCGAGCAGTTCAGCCTGAAGCCGGTTGAGGCGCGCGGTTTCACTTTGCCATTTTGCACGCAAACCATACAGTTGCGCTTTGGCTCTGGATGCATTGAGCGTCACGAGCAGTTGACCCTGCGTGACATGCTGTCCATCGCTGATATGAATCGCTTCGACGATGCCGCCTTCTAGATGCTGGACGGGTTTACGCTTGGATTCAACAATAATCACTCCGGGGGCAATTGCGGCACTGGCGAGTTTAGCTTGTGACGACCACCATAGAAACACACTCAATAGAAGTAAGACGATCAACACACCCATTTTGATAACAGCACCACTACCAAAGGTGAGCTTGCGGTGATCGACAAAGTGGATCCCAGATTGGTCAATATGATGAAACTGTCCATTAGCCATACGCTACCGCCTGGTTGATGTTGTAAACTTTGGCTGCTTGCTCAGAGCTATGTGCTGAGGTGATTTCACCGTTCTTTAACTGCACCACCCAATCAACATGCTGGATCAGTTGTGTGTTGTGAGAGACGATCACCACGGCGGTGTGGCTCTGCTTTAACTGGGGCAGTAAGTGGTAAAAAGCGTTGCGTTTGGCGCTATCTAGGTGAGCATCGGGCTCATCCAGGATCAATAATTTGGGTTGATAATAGAGTGCGCGGGCAACCGAAATCCCTTTAAGCAAGCCCATTGGAATGGTGTCGTTATGGCTACCAATTATGGTGTTGTAGCCGTTCGGAAGTGAAATGATATCTTGGTGGATTGCTATTTTCTTCGCTGCACTGATGACTTTGTCATCGTCTAGCTGCGGATCAAAGTGGGCAATGTTTTGTTTTATGGTGCCAGCGACAAAAGAAGTGTGCTGTGGCGCATAACCAATCACGGACTTCAGTTGTGCAGAATCCCATTGAGGGAGGCGAGCCCCGTCGATTTTTATATCACCGGAGTGGGGCTGGTATATATTGGCAAGCAGTTTACAAAGTACACTTTTGCCTGAGCCACTATCGCCCATCACCATCACACTGTTACCGCACTCGAGTTTGAGGCGGATGTTTTTCAGCAGCGGAAGTTTTGCCTGTTCTGGATACCAAGTTAAACCATCAATATGCAGTGCCCCTTTGACTTGGCTAAACTCGGTGGTTTGGGTGTTATTCGGTTGAACGGCAAAGTGAGCGGATATTCGTTGGTGAGCATCAAGCACATTGCGCCAAACTTGCAGTGAGTTTGGCAGTTGCTCTAAAGGTTGCAGTGTTCGAGACATCAGTATTGAACCCGCGATGATACCACCTGCCGTCATACTGTTGTTGACAACTAACCAAGCGCCCAATCCCATGATGGCCATCTGTAAGGTGAACCTTAGACATTTTGCCATCGAAGTGAGGGTGCTGGTGGTGTGACCGAGTTCGAGTTCATGCCAGATTCGTTCAGCAGTAAGATGCTGATATTGCTGGCGTAAACCATGGCTTAAATACTGGGACTGAACCGACTCTGCTTGGTGAACCACTTGCTCATTTGCGGCGCGACAGGCGCTTTCCATCATTTGCGCATGAGCGAACTGTTTCTCTTTACGTTTGTGGATGAAATACGCAAGCCCACCAACCAAACAGATTGATATTAAGGCAAGTGCTCCAATCAATGGATGTAAGCTGAACAGGACTAAAATAAATAGCGGCGTCCAAATAAGATCAAATGGCAGCAAAAATGCAGGGGAAACCATAAATGCTTTAAGCTCTTTTACATCATGCAGTGTTGGCTGTTGCGGTTGAATGGTATTGAGGGCAAATAGATGGCTTGAGAGTAAAGCATCTAAATGGACCGATTTTTTGTAAAGATAGCGGTTGCGTAAAATATCCATCGCCGCTTGGATAACCAGCAAGAAAAATACGATAGCGCTGATCAACAGGAGTGTATCCATACTGCGGCTTGTTAAGACTCGGTCGAAAACCTGTAAGCTATAAATTGGAACGACTAATATTAGAAGGTTAAGAAAAAAACCGGCAAAAATTAGAGTCAGTACAACTCTACGATTAAACGGTGATATTTCGCTCCATTGCGACTGAGTGATATCCATAAATGCCGAGTAATTGCTGTCCAAAAATTGACGCAATCCTAACATTCAAATATTTATAAAAGCGACAGGGTTTTAGCCCGTATTCAGGGAAATGCTGATTTAATGTGTTGAAATGATGATTAAGACTTTGAAATAAAATGGGTTTCTTATTTATAAGAAACCCAAAAGAAAATTATTGTGTGAAAGAAGACCAAATTGGCGCGTGATCAGATGGTTTCTCAATACCACGCAACTCGTAATCAATATCCGCTTCAATACACTTATTCGCTAGACTCTCCGTCGCGAGAACCACGTCAATTCTGAGCCCTCGGTTGTCATCAAAACCGCGTGAGCGATAATCAAACCATGAGAATTTATCATCAGCATTTGGATGTAATTTACGGAAGGTGTCAACGAAGCCCCAATCCAATAGAGTTTGTAACCATTCGCGTTCTTCTGGTTGGAATGAGCATTTGCCCGTTTTTAGCCAACGTTTACGGTTTGCTTCACCAATACCAATATCAAGATCAATCGGGCTGATATTAATGTCGCCCATAACAATTAAGTTGTCTTGATTATTGTGGTATTCATCAAGATATTTCATCAAATCTTGGTAAAACTCGCGCTTATAAGGGTATTTGGTTTCATGGTTAATATTGTCGCCCTGCGGGAAGTAGCCATTGAGAACCGTGGTTTTTTCACCTTGGCTGTTCTCAAAGGTTGCCATGATCATTCGCTTTTGGTGTTCTTCGTTGTCGCTCGGAAAACCTTTTTGAATCGAGACCGGCTCTTGTTTGCAAAGTAGAGCAACGCCATAGTGCGCTTTTTGCCCATGGAAATAGACTTTGTAACCCATGGCTTCAACGTCGGCAATCGGGAAGGCTTCGTCATGGACTTTGATTTCTTGCAAGCCAATTACATCAGGTTGATGTTTGTTGATAAGCGCTTGAAGTTGGTGAAGACGCGCACGTAGACCGTTGATATTAAATGATACGACTTTCATTCGTTCTCCTTATTATTGGCTGACTGCTTTACTGAGCTGCGAGCTTTGCTTCGAGATCACTCTGCACTATTTTGATCGCTTCGAGTGCAGTTTTTGGATCGACCTCGTTGCTTTCTAGTAGATAGATAAGATCGACGGCAAGTTTGATCTCATCTGGTGCCGTTTCTAGGCCTTGCGCCACTGAGTTCATGTTATTGATTTCTCTCTCGGTAGGTGATCTGGTTTTCGAGCTTGTTTTTGGCATCACGGCATCGCTGAAGTCGCTGCTCGGTGGCAAGCAAGGCTTGTTGTGCTTGTTGCTGGGCAAACGGAGGCGCGGAGTTAAGCGCTTGCTGTTTATCAAGTACCATATCCATTAAACGCCGTTCCCACTCCTGATGTTGCGCCAGTTCTTGATAAAGCTTGTTGATTGGCTTTTGAAAGTGGCTGTGATGCTTAGGTTCTTGTTTGCGAATGGATTGGGTGGCCAACTCACGTTGAATCGCACTCAATTGCGAAAAAAGACGCTCTGACAGATATTCGGCTCGGAGCGCAGTTAACTTACCACTCTCTTGCTCACGCATTAAGGTCGTTAAAGTGGCTTGTGCTTCTTTAACGCAGGGCACGAGTAAACGAGAACTCCCGTGAAAAAGACGTTCATCAAACAGTGCTTGGTGATGTTCGCCTCGCGAACGGTCAAGTTCAGCGGCTTGGACTGCTAACTGTTCGAGCGTAGCGATTAGCGGTTTAAATTGGGTCATATTGCGACAAACCATGCGTCATAAGCGAGTTTTATTGCCAAAATACTGACAACGGAAACAAAAATCGGACGGATAAAACCGGCACCAAAGCGAATTGCAGAGTGTGCGCCAACGAAAGCGCCAGCCATTAAGCATACTCCCATGGTTAATCCCAGTACCCAATCGATATGGCCTAAGATAGCAAAGGTAATCAATGAGGTGAAATTACTGGTGAAGTTCATCGCTTTGGCAACGCCAGAGGCCATAAGAATATTGAGCCGATAAAGTGCCATGGTACTGACAGTCCAAAAAGCGCCAGTTCCTGGGCCTGCCACGCCATCATAGAACCCCAGTATTCCACCTTGTAGATACTGTTTTTTACTAAATACAGGGCACGAAACGGGGAGATCGTTGCTGCTATTTTGTGGGGTTTTGTGCCAAACAGAGTAGATTGCCGCCGCTAAAATCACCAAAGGTAGCGCCTTTTCTAACCATTCTGTGCTTATTTGGTCGACAAACAGCGTTCCAAGAGTTGCGCCGATTAACGTTGAGATAAAAGCGCGACGCCAAAACTGCGGTTTGAACAGGCGTTTTCGATAATAGGTAAATGCAGCAGTCGATGACGCGAATGTTGCTGCCAGTTTGTTGGTGCCAAGAGCAATATGCGGGGGCAAGCCGAGAGAAAGTAGGGCGGGCACGGTTAACATTCCGCCACCGCCAGCAACTGCATCAATAAACCCCGCGATGAATGCGACCAGCGCAAGTACCAACAACATGGTTGGTTCTAACATTTCCATTGATTATTCTTCTTGTTCTGGCTGCACTCAAACAGTGAGCTTGTTATTCAATAATGCGCTTAAAAGGCGGTAATGAGTCCAGTAGGGATTGTCCATATCGCTTGGTGACTATGCGTCTATCAAGAATGGTGACTGTACCAGAATCTCTCTCTTTGCGCAGTAGTCTACCGACAGACTGGATCAGTTTTTTGCTCGCCTCGGGTACCGTGATTTGCATAAACGGGTTGCCCCCTTTGTGCTCAATATACTCGGCATGGGCTTGCTCTACTGGAGACGTTGGTACACCAAAAGGTATCTTTGTGATCACCAAGTTTTCCAGTAACTCGCCCGGTAGGTCGAGCCCTTCAGAAAAGCTACCTGTGCCAAAAAGAATGCTGGTTTTACCACATTGCACCAAGGTTTTATGTTTATTTAGAATTTCATTGCGCGATTCTTTACCTTGAACCTGCAGTGCCCAACCTTTTTTGATAAATTTTCCTTCCAGTGCATCGGCGACTTGGTTCATTTGCCAATAGGAAGAGAATAAAACTAAGTTGGCCTGCTTGTCTTTAATTTGATTAGGCAGAATATCAATAAGATATTCCGTAAACTCGCTTGCTTGCGGTTCAAATTTCATTTTAGGTACCCGCAACTCAGCTTGGTTTTGGTAATCAAACGGAGAGGCAAGCGCTAAGAATCGCACTCCATCTTCGGTTTTTTCACTGATCCCCGCTTGCCGGCAGAAAAAACTAAATGAGTTGAGCGCGCGCATTGTCGCGGATACCAGCACTGCGCCAAGACAACGGCTCCAGATCTGTTGATCGAGCTGCCAGCCAACTTCTAATGGAGACACATTGACTGTGAAATCACCTTCACGCTCCGCGCTCACTTCTAACCACCTGGCAAGTGGCGCGCCTTTTTCTCGGGGCGGTTCGGCCATGAGTTGCCATACTTGGGCTAGGTTATCCATTCGTTGAATGTAAAAACCGAGCTCGGCCAATGCGGGTTCTGCAAGTCGCGTGGCAATTTCACCGTCTTTTACTCGTTCGGCAATCAAATCTGCGATCTTGGCGGTTGCTTGTGCTCCTTTGTGCGACATTTGCTTAAGTTGCTTTGATTCTTCCGCTAACCACTCGGGTAAGTCTCCATGCTCAAATCGATAGATTCCCTCACTAAAATGGGCTGGGTCGAAACGAGACGCTAACTGGGTTAATGAAGGGATTAGTTGCTGCACGGAATCTTGTAGCTCGTTGCGAAATCGTGCAACGCGCTTTTCGTCAGCAAGGCTGGCAAATTTGCTGACCGATTGATTGAGTCGCTCCAACCATGCCGCCGCTCCTTTTAAGCTTGCTGCGGCAGAAGAGTGGTCTCGTGCGACATGAGGTAGATGGTGTGCCTCATCAAATACGTAGATAGTGTTTTCGGGCTCAGGGAGAATCACACCGCCACCGAGGTCTGCATCTGCCATCACCAAGCTGTGGTTAGCGATAATGACATCGGCTTTGTCGAGTTCACTACGGGCTTTTTGGAAAGGGCAGCCTCGGTGGGTTGGTAAGCTGTTATTACAACTATGCTTGTCACTGACCACCATTTGCCAAATCTCATCACGGATAGGTTTAGGCCAAGAATCTCGGTCTCCGTCCCACTTTCCTTGCATTAAAGAACGATACATCGTCTCAAGCAGTTCAATGTCTTTGCGTTTTGGCTTGCTTTCAAACAATGCTGCCTGTTGCCCTTCAGCGCCACACGCGCTAGCGAGTTTTTCAGCACAGCAGTACCTTTGTCGCCCTTTCGCCAACAAAAAAGAGAAGTTTAGGTCGGTGATGCGTCTAAATAGAGGTAAATCTTTGTTAATCAACTGCTCTTGCAGAGCAACGGTTGCGGTTGAAATAACCACTTTGCGTTGGCTTAGAAATGCGACCGGAATCGCAGCCATAAGATAAGAAAGCGATTTACCGATGCCGGTTCCCGCTTCCGCGACGATCATGCGATTTTTGCCGTGGTACTCACCACAAAGCGTTTTGGCGATCTCGGCGACCAAATAGTTTTGTGCTCTACGAGGCACAAAATTCTCCAGTTGGGCTTGTAGGTTTTGGTAGCTGTTACGGATTGATTGCTGAATTTTACTGTTGGTCATATGGGCGCCTTACTAACTGAATGCGATAGTAGCACACTTAACTAACTGTTATGTAGTTCACGAAATAGAACGCTTTTAAAATAAATTTCGATCTAGTTCACAAAAAAAAGTTGAACCCTCAAGGAGTTAGAATTTTTTCTAAAGTCGAAAAATATATGACCATGATTTATAATTTATGACGGGATTATATTCTACCAAATGGGTCTAAATGTAATTTTTAAGGATGATTATACTGGTCGTTCAGCCGCTATTGCTTAGTGATGAAAGTGTCAGAGTGTTTAGATATTGCTCGCATTTTGTTTTTATTGTTGTGTAAGTTATTGTTTTTAATTGTTTTTATATTTTTTCATGATGATTTTTTATAAGATTTGACAGCTAGAATAATCTTCTGCAATCTAGCACCGAAATTTGAAAACGGCGGTGTCAAGCGACTCAGTTTGAAACACCTCCAAAAAATATAAAGGGAACCGGATAAGGAATTCCCTAATCTAAGAAAAGGCAGTGGATTAATTATGAAAAAGACTCTAGTAGCTCTTTCAGTACTTGCAGCAGCAACTTCTGCGCAAGCTATCGAAATTTACAACCAAGACGGCGTAACTGTTGGCCTACACGGTGATATCGAAGTTGTTTACATGAACGACTTCCAAGAAAGCTCAATGAAGCAAGAAATCCAAGATGCGGATTTCGGCTTCGACGTACGTTACGCAATCAACGATGAGTTCACTTTCGGTGCATACTGGGAGTTCGACGGTTCTAAGCACACTAACGCTGAAGAAACTAAAAACGGCGATACTTACGTAGCGGTTTACTCAAAAACTTACGGTTCTATCAAGTTTGGTCGTCTATGTACTGCAGTTGATGACCTAGGTATCGGTTCAGACTACCAATACGGTATCAAAACTTACCTAGACAACGTAACTAACGAGTGTGCTGATGAAGGCGTTCGTTACGACTACGACAACGGTACTTTCTACACTACTCTTGGTTTTGTTCAAGACAAACTAAGCACTGAACTAGATGCAAATGGCAACAAGCAAGACGGCACAGAAACAGACTACATGGATGCGCGTGTAGGTTACCGTGTAGCTGACTTCGATCTATCTGCTTTCTACTCAAATACTGACGTTGATGCTGATTACCAAGCATCTCAACCAGCAGACAAGCGTCAAAAAGATCACTCTGGTTACGGTGCTGAAGTTCGCTTCGCTGGTATCGAAAACGTAAACCTAGCAATCGCTTACTACGCATCTAAGTCTGATTTCGACCAAGATGACAACAACGTTGTAGCATTCGCTGCTGACTACTTCATGGACAAGTGGACATTCTCTGCTGGCTACTCAATCGGTGACCACGACGACAATGTAAAAGACCAAGACAACTGGTTCCTAAACGCTGGTTACGGTGTTGCGCCAAATACTACAGTTTACGCTGAGATTGGTGGCGAAGATAAAGACAACGAGCCTAACTACGACAGCGACGTAGCTCTAGCTATCGGTGTTAAAGCTGAGTTCTAATTGAACTTTTGCTAAGATACAAAAAGCCACCTATCGGTGGCTTTTTAAATTCTATTAGTAGTAACATAAATTCTCTAGGAGCGTCCTTTGAAACTAAAACATATCGTTGCGCTAGCAACTGCAGCCTTTGTATTACCTTTACATGCAGCTGAGCTTAGTGCACAGAAAGGTATTTCCATTTTGTTAGTCAATGGGCAAACGGCACAAGAGAAAGTAGGTACTAATCAAGTTACCGACGGTTTTACACAAGCTGTGGTAAAAATGGATGGTAAGATTGGCCATGGCGCCAGCGCAGAAATCTACGAGTCAAAGCCATATGTATTGAACTTCGATGCTAATGGTAGCGATATTGAAGTGAAACTGCCTAAGTTTAACAGCGCAGCGCAAGCTAAACAGGCGTTTGATAGCCAGAAACCGGGTTGGAAAGTGCTGGTTGATGGTAAGAGCGTTGATGTTGAATATGACTTACTGCCAGGTAAAAAAGGTTTTATGCCATATATTGGTATGGAAGACTTAGTTGCTGAGCACAATAAGCAACGCGGTATTTATTTTAAAGAAGGTCAACTTATTGATGCGCCAGTGGCGGTAGAAGTCGCGGCGGTAAGCAGCACATCGTCCGTTACCTCAAGCGCAGCAGTGGCTGAAGCGCCTAAAGTGGCAACCAAAAACGTTGAACAGTTGAAAGCTTGGTACCTGCAAGCGAGTAAAGAAGAACGTAAAGAATTCCGTCGCTGGATGATTGACCAAGAGTAATCATCGAACGATTTAAGAAGGGTTGGCATTGCCAACCCTTTTGCTTAATTAAGAGTAGTTAAAGCAATCAGGGCGGTTAAGCGCACTTTCGATTGCATTTACCAACTGCTTAATATGTGCCGGCTGGCTGATAAAGGGAGGCATCATATAGATAAGCTTTCCAAAAGGTCTAACCCATACCCCTTGCTCGACAAAATGGGCCTGAATGGCCTCCATATTGACAGCTCGCTTGGCTTCAACCACGCCAATCGCGCCCAACCAACGTACGCCTTCCACCAATGGATGCTCTCTGAGCTGCGGTAGCAAGGTGGCAAATTGTTGCTCAATCATATTTGTCTGTTGTTGCCATTGGTTGGTCTCAAGTACTTCCATACTGGCAGTGGCGACGGCGCAAGCTAATGGGTTGCCCATAAAAGTTGGACCGTGCATAAAACATCCCGCCTCTCCACAGCAAACGGTATTCGCTACCTGACTGCTGGCAAGTGTGGCAGATAAGGTCATATAACCGCCCGTGAGCGCTTTACCTAAACATAAAATATCAGGCTCTATTTGCGCATGTTGGTAAGCAAAGAGTTTCCCTGTTCTACCAAACCCTGTTGCAATTTCATCTAGGATCAGTAGTAGCCCATATTGATCACATAGCTGACGCACACCACGTAAAAATTCAGGATGATAGATCCTCATACCGCCAGCGCCTTGGACAATCGGTTCTAATATTACTGCGGCAATTTCGTGGTGATGCTTGGTAATTTTATCCGCAAAATCATCAAGATCACTTGGATCCCACGGTTGCCAAAATCCTGTTTTTGGCGAACTGGCAAAAATATGTTCAGGCAGAAATCCTTTATAGAGAGAGTGCATCGAGTTATCAGGGTCAGTGACTGACATCGCCGCGAATGTATCGCCATGATAACCGTCTCGAAGCGTGAGAAATTTAGCGCGACTTTCCCCTTTAGCATGCCAATACTGTAGCGCCATTTTTAGGCTTACTTCCACCGCGACAGAGCCAGAATCTGCCAAAAAAACATGCTGCAAGTTATCACAGGTCATGTCGATCAGTTTTTTACACAGTGCAATCGCTGGTTGATGAGTGATGCCACCAAACATCACATGGGCGACTTGATCAATTTGCTGATGAGCAGCTTGGTTAAGATGAGGATGGTTGTAGCCATGAATCGCTGACCACCATGATGACATGCCATCAATTAATTGCTCACCAGTGTCGAGCTCAATATTCACCCCATGCGCGCGTGTGACGGGATAACAACTGAGAGGATTGAGAGTAGAGGTATAAGGGTGCCAAATGTGTTGGCGATCAAATTCAAGATCCATGACTGCTCGCTATGGGTTAAAAAATAACCAATCGTAAACTTTTAATTTGTTTTATTGTTGACAGCATATCGCTTGGCTTTAGACTGTCAACAACAAAACGAATAACAAATTAGCTTTGGTGACAAGCCTGAGCATGGATCACATATAAGGAAGACACGTGGAAGTACGTCATAATTGGACTCTGGACGAAGTCAATCAACTGATGCAAAAACCGTTTATGGATCTGTTGTTTGAAGCGCAACTTGTTCATCGTCAATATCAACAACATAACCATGTTCAAGTCAGCACATTGCTTTCAATCAAAACCGGTGCTTGCCCTGAAGATTGCAAATACTGCCCTCAGAGTGCCCGTTATACCACTGATGTTGAGAAAGAGCGTTTGATGGAGGTTGAGCGGGTGCTCGATGCTGCAGTCAAAGCAAAAAATGCTGGCTCGACACGTTTTTGCATGGGGGCTGCATGGAAAAACCCTAAGCAGCGTGACATGCCACACCTAACTCAAATGATTAAAGGGGTGAAAGAGCTCGGTCTAGAAACCTGCATGACACTGGGAATGTTAACCCCAGATCAAGCCAATCAGTTGGCAGAGGCGGGATTAGATTACTATAACCACAATCTTGATACTTCGCCTGAATTTTACGGCAGCATTATTACCACCCGCACCTATCAAGACCGTTTAGACACACTTGCTCATGTTCGTGATGCGGGTATGAAAATTTGTTCAGGCGGTATCATAGGCATGGGCGAGAGCGCCAATGACCGTGCTGGTTTACTGTGTGAGCTTGCCAATCTGCCGACTCATCCAGAAAGTGTGCCAATCAATATGTTGGTTAAAGTCAAAGGGACACCACTTGAAAATGTTGATGACGTCGAACCCTTCGACTTTATCCGCTTAATCGCCATTGCGCGTATTATGATGCCGATGTCGGCTGTTCGTCTGTCCGCAGGTCGTGAGAATATGAATGAGCAAATGCAAACACTTTGCTTTATGGCTGGTGCCAACTCAGTGTTCTACGGATGCAAGTTGTTAACGACGCCAAATCCAGCCGAAGACAAAGATATGCAGTTGTTCAAAACGCTAGGGATTAACAGCCAGCAAGTATCTCAACGCCCAGATGAAATCGAAGAAAACGAGTTACTGGACCGCGTTGTCGAACGAGTTGCCGCTCGTCCAAGTGCCGATGATCTGTTTTATGATGCCAGCGTTTAGTCAGCGAATCGCCGCAAGCTTAATCCACAGGCGCCAGCAAGGGTTAGCACGCCAACTTACCCCGATTGTGCAGGGCAACACAACGGACTTGCATCATCAAGGAAGCGACTACGTCAACTTCTCAAGCAACGATTATTTGGGGCTTGCGAGCGATAAAAACTTATCTAAAGCATGGCAAACAGGGATTGATCGCTATGGTAATGGCAGCGGTGCATCACCGATGGTGACGGGATTTTCCTATGCCCACCGTGATCTAGAAGACAAGCTTTGCCAGTGGTTGGGTTACTCCAGAGCCGTTTTATATAGCTCCGGCTTTGCCGCTAACCAAGCGATGCTATTTGGTTTGCTGGAAAAAAATGATTTGCTGCTGCAAGACCGTTTAAATCACGCCTCGCTAATAGAGGCAGGGATGCTCTCGCCAGCAACAATGAAACGTTTTAGACACAATGACGCTCAGCATTTGGCTCACCTGCTCAGTGATAATACTTTAGTCGTTACTGAAGGGGTGTTTAGCATGGATGGTGACACGGCTCCTCTAATAGATATCGCACAAGCTATTGAAGGCAAGGGGTGGCTTGCGGTCGACGATGCGCACGGTATTGGGGTGCTGGGCAGACAGGGGCGAGGCAGTTGTGATGCCGCTGGTGTAAAGCCCCAACTGCTGGTGGTGACTTTTGGTAAAGCCTTTGGTTTATCTGGGGCGGCAATAATGTGTGACCAAGAGACTGGGGATTACCTAAGTCAGTTTGCTCGTCACCATGTTTACTCAACCGCTATGCCTCCTTCACAAGCGCATGCAGTAGCCGCTGCTATTGAGATGATCGCTTCACAGCAGTGGCGCCGAGACAAGCTCGATGAGCTCTATTATTGTTATGACAAAGCATTGGGTGGCCTACAAGGGTATGTTCATACTCAGACCCCAATTAAGCCATTTATTGTTGGTCAATCAGATCAAACCGTCAGTTTGGCTAACAGTCTCAAAGATGCTGGACTCTGGTTAACCGCCATTCGTCCGCCAACCGTACCGCAAGGGCAAGCTCGCCTCAGAATTACCTTAACAGCAAATCATACGCCTCAACAGATCGCCAAATTAGCGACGGCACTACAAAGCAGGGTGGAGGGATAGAGGATGAATCACGCATTGGCAGAAAATTTTGTCGCGGAGTCAACGGATAAGCAAGCGATATCTGAGGCTTTTGGTCGAGCTGCTCAAACCTATGATCAACATGCCGCCTTTCAGCGCGATGTGGGTCATCGCTTACTCGAATGGCTCCCTTGGGATCTTTCTGGTTGTAAAATCTTGGATTTAGGTTGCGGTACGGGGTATTTCAGTCAGCAATTACTCGCTCGAGGCGCACAAGTGGTGTGTTGCGATCTCTCAACGGCAATGCTGCAGCAGGCTGAAAGCCGCTGTGGTACAGAAAATATTACCTATCAACAAGGTGATGCGGAGTGTTTACCATTTTACGATCACCAGTTTGATTATGTGTTCTCCAGTCTTGCCCTTCAATGGTGTGCCAACCTCGCTGTCCCTTTGGCGGAAATGCGTCGAGTGACGCGCAAAGGGGGACAGGCTATCTTCTCGACATTACTTGAGGGCTCATTAAGCGAATTGAAGCAGGCTTGGGCAAAAGTTGACTCATATCAACACGTCAACGATTTTATAACCGCCAATCAGGTAAAAATTGCGTTAGCGCAAGCCGATTGCAAAAACCATCACTTAGACTTGCCGACCATAACGGTTTGGTACTCTTCTGCGTTCGCATTAATGCGAGACTTAAAAGGGATTGGCGCTAATCATGTGCAGGGTCGTTCATCGGGAATGACTCGTCGTCAATCACTTAAGCACTTAGAACAAGAGTATCAAAATTTTCAGCACAACCATCAGGGGCTAGTACCCGCAACATATCAGGTTTGTTTGGGGAAAATTAATCTATGATCGATGCATTTTTTATTGCTGGTACGGACACCGATGTAGGTAAAACAGTGGCTTCTAAAGCGATTTTAAACGCTTTAAAAGAAAAAGGTTTGAATACCATTGGCTATAAGCCCGTCGCGGCCGGTAGTGAAAAAACAGAACAGGGTATGCGTAACTCAGACGCTCTGTATCTACAGGGCGCGGCAACAGTTGAGGTTGCTTATGAAGACGTAAACCCATATGCGCTTGAGTTACCTGCATCACCGCATATTGCAGCGAAGCGAGAAAACGTCGAAATTGACTATGACGTATTGAGTAATAAGTTGACTCAACATAAAGCTAACGCAGATATTGTATTAGTTGAAGGTGCTGGCGGTTGGCGCGTACCAGTATCTGACAGTGACTGTTTATCAACTTGGGTTCAACGTGAGAAGTTACCTGTGGTTTTGGTTGTTGGGATCAAGTTGGGTTGTTTAAGTCACGCATTGCTGACGCTTGATGCAATTAAAGCTGATGGTCTTGATGTTGTCGGTTGGGTGGCTAACCGAATCAACCCAGGTACCGAACACTACGCCGAGATCATTGATATGCTAGAACAGAAGATTGATGCGCCTAAAATCGGTGAAATCCCTTATGTTCCGAGTGTAAAACGCAAAGAGCTTGCTAAATACATCGATGTTACCCCTCTAGTTGGTGACATTTAAAAAGCGTTATCGCGGATAAGCGGGAACGAAAAAAAGGGCTGCAAACTGCAGCCCTTCTTAATATCAATTCAGACTATTTCTCGTTGTTTAAACCCATCAAAGCTGATTGAGTTTCTACTACGCGCTGTTGCATCGCTTGCTCAGATGAAATGCCGAGCTGCTGCATTGCTTCCTCTTCTGAAATACCTAGGTGACAACACAACAAATCGATTGCCATTTGGTAGTTGTTTGCTTCAACCATGAGCTTCCTGTCCTGACGTTGTTTTCTTTACCTACCAGTAAATCTAGCAGTTTTTTTACACCTAACAATTCGACCAAAGTCTAATTCTTCTTGAGGTGTATCGAGCCAAACCAGCGGGATTGATTGGCTAACATTGAGTCGGATTGAAAACAAATGTATCAATTTGCTTCTATCACTTGAGTTTAATGTGATTCGACTATATCTATGTGCTAGCCTAGACGTGAGTCTCACTGAGTCGACTAACGGCTAGTGGGTATAAAGGCGTTTTTAAAAATGCCACGAAAAATAAAGCTTCCAGTTTCGGAGATAAGTAATGAAACGAGTTATGTTATTCCTAGCAACAAACTTAGCTGTTGTCCTAGTGCTAAGTGTTGTTCTGAATATTGTTTATGCTGTCACGGGTATGCAGCCTGGTAGCCTATCTGGCTTGCTATTAATGGCGGCTGTGTTTGGTTTTGGTGGTTCATTTATCTCTTTGCTGATGTCAAAGAGTATGGCACTGCGTTCAGTGGGTGGTGTGGCGATTGAAAGTCCACGCAACGAAACGGAGCACTGGTTGCTAGAAACGGTTCGCCGCCAATCTGAGCAAGTAGGTATCGGCATGCCAACGGTCGCAATCTATGATTCGGCTGATATTAACGCCTTTGCAACGGGTGCTAAGCGTGATGACTCATTGGTTGCTGTCTCTACCGGGCTACTTCACAATATGACACGTGATGAAGCCGAAGCAGTATTGGCTCATGAAGTGAGTCATATTGCCAATGGTGACATGGTGACTATGACCTTGATGCAAGGTGTGGTGAATACCTTTGTCATCTTCCTATCGCGCTTTATCGCTAACATTGTCTCTTCAAACAGCAGTGACGAAGAGGGTGAGGGCGGCAGCAACATGATGGTCTACTTTGGCGTATCAATGGTACTTGAGTTGGTATTTGGCTTTTTGGCGAGCTTTATTACCATGTGGTACAGCCGCCATCGTGAGTTTTATGCAGATGCAGGCGCTGCGAGTCTCGTAGGTAAAGAAAAAATGATTGCGGCGCTTGAGCGTTTGAAGATGAGTCACGAGTCTCAACTAGAAGGCTCAATGATGGCGTTTGGTATTAATGGCAAGCGTTCAATGACAGAGCTGCTGATGAGCCACCCACCATTGGACAAGCGTATTGCCGCGTTGCGTAATGGGCGATAATCGCGTTTATAAAATCTGATTAATGAATCTAAAAGGCTTGGATGAAAATCCAAGCCTTTTTTGATCCCTTCATACCGAAATGCGTAAGTCTTGGTTAGTTATAAAAATTTGTACAACTTACTGATCTGTTCTAGAGTGAAAGTGTTATACAAAAAATATTTGTGTACAATTAATTGGGGTCAATCATGGATGTAGCGACAGTTGGGTCAGTTTATCAACAATTAAGTAAAGCAAATCTCCATTTGCTTAACGATGTATACCATCAAGATGTCGTGTTTGAAGATGCGGCGCACCGCCTCGAAGGGTGGGGGCAACTAAAACGCTATTTTGATGCGCTATATCGCAACGTGGACAGTTGCCAGTTTAACATCCAAGCTCAGCAGCAGCAGGGAGACAGTGGTTTTATCACTTGGACCATGGAGCTAAGGCACCCTAAATTGCAGCGAGGGCAAACTATTTACGTCAATGGTGTTAGCCATCTGAAGTTTTCTGAAGGTAGGGTCATTTATCATCGTGACTATTTCGACCTTGGCGAAATGCTGTATGAAAACTTACCTCTGCTCGGTTCAATCGTAAAATCGATCAAGGCGAGGTTAGGCGAATGAATACGGTGCTGATTACAGGGGCGACTTCTGGTATCGGCTTGCAGTTGGCTCAGGACTATCTGGCGCAGGGCGATAGGGTTGTTGTATGTGGTCGTAATCCCATCGCGTTGAGCGAGTTTGATAACGTGGGTGACAAAGCTGAGACTCTGCAGTTTGATGTCACCAATACCGCAGCCACTGTCAACGCGTTAGCTGAGATGCGCTCACAACCCAATATCTGGATTTTTAATGCGGGCAACTGTGAGTATGTCGAACAAGGCCTACTAGATGCAGAACTAATTCGACGAGTTTTTGATACTAATTTCATCGGACTGGTTAATTCGTTGCAAGCTGCGCAACCCTTGTTCAAATCCGGCGATCAAGTCGTGGTTGTTGGTTCGATTTCAAGCGAGGTCGCCTTGCCACGAGCTGAAGCCTATGGCGCGTCCAAGGCCGCGGTAAGCTATCTTGCGCGAACATTACAAATGACTCTCGCACCAAAAAACATCAAAGTGTCGGTTGTTTATCCAGGGTTTGTCAAAACGCCCCTAACGGATAGAAATACATTCGAAATGCCGATGATAGTGTCAGCAGAGCAAGCCTCCCGAGCTATCCGGCGCGGCATCGAAAAGCAAAGCGCTTATATTTACTTTCCTGCGCGTTTTACCTCAATCCTTAGGTTGATCGGCGTTTTGCCCTATCGTTGGCAAAACCTACTCACGCAAAAGTTACTCAAGGGATAGCCTCGCAAAGGTTGAATGATTAAAAACTATAATTAACGGACTAAGGATCATCACAATGAAGATAGCGATAATTGGCACAGGAATATCAGGCTTAACGTGTGGTTATTATCTACATCAGCGCCACGACATCACTTTGTTTGAAGCCAATGACTATATTGGCGGGCATACTGCGACGATTGATTTAGAGTTGGACGGACGCACCTATGCGGTAGATACCGGATTTATTGTTTACAACGATCGCACCTACCCCAATTTTATTAAGATGATGAACGAGGTGGGCGTTGAAGGCGTGCCGACACAAATGAGCTTCTCAGTGGCAAATAGAGCCAGTGGGTTGGAATATAACGGCCACACGATTGCCACATTATTCGCCCAGAAACGCAATTGGTTTAAGCCTCGTTTTTACAAATTTATCGCAGAGATACTTCGCTTCAATAAGTTAGTCAAAGAGTTAGCGCAGCAGCAGAACGCGTCGGGCATAGACAGTACACTTGGCGACTTTCTCACTCAGCACCGCTTTAGTGACTTTTTCTGTGACAAT